>NVWU01000002.1 GCA_002733765.1 Colwellia sp.
TAATTTTTTTATTAATTAGTTAGTGTGTTTTTCATATTTTTGAGTATTAACATCATATTTTTTAATTGAATAATACTAAAGTATTACAATGTGTTAGGTTATATCGATAAATATAATCTATAATACTTGTCTGTCATTATTGCACTTGTGGATAAGTATAGAGATAATGGCAGTACATAATAAAAATTTTCACTTGCGCTGGTTTTTCAAATTCACTATTTTTTGTTTATTTTTACATTAAATATTATTCTTATACTGCATTCATTTATTATAAATAGTGAATATAGTTTGCAAGCTGATTAGATCACTTTCCTTTGGAGTTTTGGTTGGAACATTCACTTTGGCAACGTTGCCTTTCTGTTCTTCAAGAAGAATTGCCTGCTCAGCAATTTAGTATGTGGATTCGTCCATTACAATGTGTCGTAACCGATAATGTTTTAACACTTTATGCCCCCAACCGGTTTGTTTTGGACTGGGTGCGTGATAAATATGTTAATCGTATTAATGAATTAATTACGATGACCGATGGAGAAGATGCTTATCTGTTAAGGTTTGATGTTGGTAGTAAACCATTAACATCAACAGTGAAAAAAAACTCTTTATCATCACCCTCAAGTGCTAATTTTAGTAAAAGTAGCAAGGTAGCAACAGTTAATGAAGTTAGTACCGGTTTGCCTAAAAAGGCGAATGTTAGAATAAAATATACATTTGATAATTTTGTTGAAGGTAAATCTAATCAATTAGCACGCGCTGCTGCATCACAGGTAGCTGATAACCCAGGTACGGCATATAACCCTTTATTTATCTATGGAGGAACGGGCCTTGGTAAGACACATTTATTACACGCCGTTGGTAATGCAATACTAGAAAACAATCCGAACGCAAAAATAGCTTACATGCATTCTGAACGATTTGTTCAAGACATGGTAAAAGCGCTGCAAAATAATGAGATGGAGAAATTTAAACATTATTATCGAAGTGTTGATGCGCTATTAATCGATGATATCCAATTTTTTGCAGGTAAAGATAGAACCCAAGAAGAATTTTTCCATACCTTTAATGCTTTATTAGAGGGTAATCAGCAAATTATTTTAACGAGTGATCGTTATCCAAAAGAGGTTGCTGTTGAAGATAGATTAAAATCCCGTTTTGGCTGGGGGTTAACTATTGCTATTGAACCACCAGAATTAGAAACTCGTGTGGCAATTTTGAAGAAAAAAGCACAAGAGAGTAATATTAATCTCGCTGATGAAGTCGCTTTTTTTATTGCTAAACGTTTACGATCTAATGTGCGTGAATTAGAAGGCGCACTCAATCGCGTTATTGCCAATGCTAATTTTACTGGTCGTGCCATTACGATAGATTTTGTACGTGAAGCATTAAGAGATTTATTAGCATTACAAGATAAGTTGGTCACCATCGATAATATTCAACGCACGGTTGCCGAATATTATAAAATTAAAATCGCTGACTTATTGTCTAAACGAAGAAATAGATCTGTTGCTAGACCTAGACAGTTAGCAATGGCATTATCTAAAGAATTAACGAATCATAGTTTACCTGAAATTGGTGATGCTTTTGGTGGAAGAGATCATACTACTGTGCTTCATGCCTGTCGTAAGGTGAAATCATTAAGAGAAGAGCTTCACGATATTAAAGAAGATTATTCTAATTTGATCAGAACCTTATCGTCTTGATATATATAAGTTAAGTGTTAAAATATTTACATTTGTCATCTAACGTTTTTTAAAATAATAAATATGAATATAAGCAGGAATATAAATGAAGTTTTCAATTAATAGAGAATTATTACTAAAACCGCTATTGTTAGTTTCTGGTGCGGTTGAACGTAAAAGTACATTACCTATTTTAGGAAATATCCTTTTTGATGTAAGTGAGCAATCACTTACCTTGACTGCTACAGATTTAGAGCTGGAAATGGTTGCTTATACTGAAATAGACAACCAAGGTGATGATGGAAAATTAACTATACCGGCAAGAAAATTGCTCGATATATGTAAAAGCTTACCTGAAAACTCATTGATCACTTTTACTGCTAAAGACGATACAGTTAAGTTGTGTTCAGGTCGTAGTCGATATTCACTTTCAACATTACCCGCTAGTGATTTTCCCAATATTGAAGAGTGGAAAGGTGATGTTGAATTTAAGCTATTAAAATCTGAATTATTACGTTTAATTGAAAGTACCCATTTTTCTATGGCGAACCAAGATGTACGTTATTACCTTAATGGTATGTCGATTGAAAGTGAGGGGAATGAAATTCGCTCAGTAGCAACCGATGGTCATCGCTTGGCTATTTGTAAAATAACCAATGATTCATTAGCATTACCTGCGAGACAAGTAATCGTTCCTAGAAAAGGAATTTTAGAAATAATTCGATTATTATCACCTGTTGACGAAGAGGTTAATATTTATTTAGGCTCGAATCATATTCGTATAATTGATACTGAATTCTCATTTACCAGTAAATTAGTTGATGGTCGTTTCCCTGATTATCGTCGAGTATTACCTCGTAATGGCGATAAAATTTTCGTTACCAATAAAGAGCAGCTACGCCAAGTATTATCACGTGCTTCTATTCTTTCTAATGAGAAGTTTAAAGGTGTAAGATTAAACTTCTCTAATTCTCTACTAAAAATAACAGCAAACAACCCTGAACAAGAACAAGCAGAAGAAGAGTTAGAAATTGATTTTCCTTATGAAAGCTTAGAAGTTGGTTTTAATGTAAGTTATGTACTCGATGTGCTTAGTGCAATAAAAGATGAAGAAGTAAAGTTTACGTTAGCGGATGCCAATTCTAGTGTGGTAATTGAGGGGGTTGATTCTGGTGAAGCCCTTTATGTTGTTATGCCAATGCGCTTGTAGACAAGGTTTATCTAGTTTATTTTCTCTGATAACAAATTGATAAAATGAAATGAGTGTTGCTAAATTAATCACTAAAAACTTTCGTAATTTAGATGGATTATCAATAGATTTTCATCCTCAATTAAATTTTATTGTTGGTGATAATGGTAGTGGTAAAAGTAGTTTACTTGAAGCTCTATTTTTTCTTGGTCATGGTAAATCTTTTAGAACCAGTAAAGTAGATTCACTTGCTTGTCACGAGACTGAGAGCTTTGTAGTCAGTGTAAAAGACAGTAATGAACGTCAGTTAGGTTTGAGTAGGAATATAAATTCAGGTTTAACGACTATAAAAATTGATGGCCAACGCTATAGTCGATTATCTGTTTTAGCTAAAAATATTGCTATACAGATTGTCACACCTGAAAGCTTTAAACTTTTTTTTGGTGGCCCAAAAGAACGAAGACGTTTTATCGATTTAGGTATGTTTCACGTGAAACATGATTTTTCCACGCTGTGGAAGAGTTTTAATAGAGTACTTAAACAACGTAATGCCTGTATTCGTTTAGATAATATAACCAGTAATGTAAATAATAATTCAATGTTGTCTTATTGGACGGAACAGTTTTGTCAGCTATCAATTGAAGTGTCGGCGTTGAGAGCAGCCTATGTTTCAGAAATTATTTTGGAGTTGAATTGCTGGCTAGCTATTTTGTTACCAAGCTTAGATGAAAGAGTAACCGTTCAATATTTACAAGGTTGGCCACAGAAAAAATCGCTTATTGATGTGCTAATCAGTAATCAAGAAAGAGAAGCGAGCTTTGGTTATAGCCTTTATGGTGCCCATAAATTTGATGTGAAATTTCTTCTTGATAATAAAACCATCGAGACACAATTATCAAGAGGGCAACAAAAGTTGTTTTTACTAGCGTTAACTTTTGCACAAGCAAACTTTATTGCGAGAGTTAAAT
Source organism: Colwellia sp. (assembly GCA_002733765.1). Classification (GTDB taxonomy): domain Bacteria; phylum Pseudomonadota; class Gammaproteobacteria; order Enterobacterales; family Alteromonadaceae; genus Colwellia. The sequence goes on from NVWU01000002.1 coordinate 3,834, forward strand.
TAGTAAAACCAATTTTATTGATAGACGATATAGGTGCAGAATTAGATATTAATTCACGTACCGCATTGTCTAAAGCAATTGAAAAACTGGATTGCCAAGTTATTATTACGGCAATTGAATCCAGTGTGTTACAACCTTTTTTAGGTGTATGTGACGATAGAAAACACAGCATGTTTCACGTGAAACATGGTAAAGTATCAGAGATATATCCAGACGATTCTGAGTGCAATAAATCAGAAAAAGCAATGAATGTAGAGTGAATAGGCTAAAACTATGACAGTAGAAAATGAATATGGCTCGTCCAGTATTAAAGTACTAAAAGGACTTGATGCAGTACGTAAAAGACCCGGTATGTATATTGGTGACACTGATGATGGCTCAGGTTTACATCACATGGTTTTTGAAGTTTTAGATAACTCAATAGATGAAGCTTTGGCGGGTCATTGTAAAGATATTACTGTAAAAATACATCTTGATGGCTCTGTTTCTGTAAAAGATGATGGTCGTGGTATACCAACAGAAATTCATCCTGAAGAGGGAATATCAGCTGCAGAAGTTATTATGACAGTATTGCATGCTGGTGGTAAGTTTGGTGGTGAAGACTCTGGTTATAAAGTTTCTGGTGGTCTTCATGGTGTTGGTATTTCTGTTGTTAACGCCTTAAGTCAAAAATTAAAATTAACCATTCGCCGTCAAGGTAAACTGTATGAACAGTTTTATACCGGAGGTGAACCTGATGCGCCACTAGCTGAAGTTGGTGAAAGTGACCAAACAGGGACTGAAGTTCGTTTTTGGCCAAGCACAGAAACCTTTACTGACGTATTGTTTCACTTTGATCTTTTAATGAAGCGTATTAGAGAATTATCATTTCTTAACTCAGGTGTCTCTATTCGATTAATTGATGAACGAGATGGTGGCAGAGAAGAGTTGTTTTGTTATGAAGGTGGTATTCAAGCGTTTGTAGATTATTTAAATACCAATAAAACAGCAGTAAACCAAGAAATTTTTTACTTCGATTTAGAAAGAGAAGATGGCATTGTTGTTGAAGTAGCAATGCAGTGGAATGATGGCTTCCAAGAGAGTATTCATTGTTTTACCAATAATATTCCTCAACGTGATGGTGGTACTCATTTAAGTGGTTTTAGAACGGCATTAACCAGAACGCTAAATACTTATATGAACAAAGAAGGTTTAAATAAGGCGAAGAAAGGTAATACCGAAACTAGTGCTACCGGTGATGATGCTCGTGAAGGGCTAACTGCAGTAATTTCAGTGAAAGTACCTGATCCTAAGTTTTCTTCTCAAACTAAAGATAAGCTAGTTTCTTCTGAAGTTAAAACCGCTGTTGAACAAGCGATGGGTGAAAAATTAGGTGAATATTTATTAGAAAACCCAACTATTGCTCGCACTATTATTATGAAAATAGTTGATGCCTCAAGAGCACGTGAAGCCGCACGTAAAGCACGTGAAATGACTCGCCGTAAAGGCGTGTTAGATATTGCCGGTTTACCAGGTAAGTTAGCTGATTGTCAGGAAAAAGATCCGGCACTTTCTGAAATTTATATTGTGGAAGGGGACTCTGCTGGCGGTTCAGCCAAGCAGGGACGTAATCGTAAAAACCAAGCCATACTGCCATTGAAGGGTAAAATTCTTAATGTAGAAAAAGCACGTTTTGATAAAATGATTTCATCACAAGAAGTAGGTACTTTAATTACTGCATTGGGTTGTGGTATTGGTCGCGATGAATATAACCCTGAGAAGTTGCGTTATCACAGTATTATCATCATGACTGATGCTGATGTCGATGGTTCACATATCCGTACATTATTACTGACTTTTTTCTATCGTCAAATGCCAGAAATAATGGAGCGAGGCCATATATTTATTGCTCAACCTCCTCTRTATAAAGTGAAAAAAGGTAAGCAAGAGCGTTACATTAAAGATGATGAAGGATTAACCGAGTACTTAACGACATTAGCATTAGAGAATGCGACTATTCATGTAAATGAAGGTGCACCTGCTATTGCTGGTTTAGCGCTTGAACARTTAGTAAAGCAATACCGTACAACGATGGATATTATTAAAAGAATTTCAAGACAAATTCCAAGTGATATTTTAGAKAAAATGATTTACAGCAAAAAYATTACTACAGAAGATTTTTCTGATAAAACTACTGTAGAAGCTTGGGCAAAAGATTTAATTACTCAACTTGATAATCAAGATGGCAATGGTTCTATTTATACCGTGAGTGTTGAGCACGATATTGAGCGTAATATTTACTATCCTCGATTTAATGTTCGTCAACATGGTATCGATAAAGTTTATAACTGTAGTTATGATTTTATTCAGTCGAATGAATTTGCTACAATTATTTTATTAAACGATGCGATCAATGGTTTAATGGAAGAAGGTGCTTATGCCAAACGCGGCGAGAAAACTAAACCGGTAGAAAGTTTTGAAGAAGCGTTAAACTGGTTAATGGCAGAGTCGAAACGTGGTCAGTACATACAACGTTACAAAGGGCTAGGTGAAATGAACCCAGAACAACTATGGGAGACTACTATGGATCCTAATACACGCCGTATGTTACAAGTAACGATTGAAGATGCCATTGCAGCAGATCAATTATTTACTACCTTAATGGGTGACCATGTTGAACCGCGTCGTAAGTTTATTGAAGAAAATGCATTAAATGTCTCTAATTTAGACTTTTAATCAAGTTACTGCGCAAAGTAATTGTGCAGTTAAAATACAAATAATATRCCCGGTCTTCATTRCTGGGYTTTNTMTTTTTANGMRTTACAGTTAAATCAAAARCTTGTAATTAMATTTAAAYANAAAGTGAATTTGAWCATCCATGACTAGTTTCAATTGTAAAACGTTTCAGGGCCTAATCTTTCAATTGCAAGATTATTGGTCACGTCAAGGTTGCGTTATTGTACAACCATTAGATTTAGAGGTTGGGGCAGGAACATTCCACCCAATGACTTTTTTGCGTTCAATAGGSCCTGAGCCAATCAGTAGTGCTTATGTACAACCTTGTCGACGACCAACTGATGGCCGGTACGGTGAAAATCCAAATCGCCTGCAACATTACTATCAATTTCAAGTAATGTTGAAACCGTCACCAAAAAATATTCAAGAGCTTTATCTCAACTCACTAAAAGAATTAGGAATTGATCCCCTTGTTCATGATGTTCGTTTTGTCGAAGATAATTGGGAATCACCAACATTAGGYGCATGGGGWTTRGGYTGGGAAATATGGCTTAATGGTATGGAAATTTCTCAGTTCACCTATTTTCAACAGGTTGGCGGTTTAGAATGTACACCAGTAACGGGCGAGATTACTTATGGTTTAGAACGTCTAGCCATGTATATTCAAAATGTAGACAGTATTTATGATCTAGTCTGGGCTGATGGTCCTATGGGCACAGTATATTACGGCGATGTTTTTCATCAAAATGAAGTAGAGCAATCAACTTATAATTTTGAACATGCTGATGTTGATGCGCTTTTTAAACAATTTGACCAATGTGAAAAAGATAGTCAAAAGTTGATTGAAGCAAATTTACCATTGCCCGCTTATGAGCAAGTAATGAAAGCCTCGCATGCTTTTAATTTACTTGATGCTCGCCATGCTATCTCAGTGACTGAACGTCAACGTTATATTTTACGTGTGCGTACTTTGTCAAAAGCCGTTGCACAAGCTTATTATGCAAAACGTGAAGAGTTAGGCTTTCCCCTATGTAAAGAACAAAAGGCTAAAGAAAAAGAGCATAAAAACAAGACAGACAATTCAGCTAAAGGAGACAAATAATGACTAACGAAACTCTCCTGATTGAATTAGGCACAGAAGAATTACCACCAAAGTCGTTAAAAATGTTAGCGATAGCATTTCATGACAATATTAAAAGTCAGCTTGATAGTAACGATTTATCCTATGCTAAAATTAAATGGTTTGCTACGCCACGCCGTTTAGCGGTACAAGTAATAGGCTTGAATGCTAAGCAAGTTGATAAAGTAGTAGAAAAACGTGGGCCTGCAGTGAATGTTGCTTTTGATGAACAAGGGCAGCCGAGTAGAGCTGCTATGGGCTGGGCACGCTCTAACGGTATTACTGTTGAGCAAGCAGAGCGATTAATTACACCTAAAGGTGAATGGTTACTACATAAAGCAACTGTTTTTGGTAAAACTATTCATGAATTAGTACCAGATATGGTTGTTAGCGCATTAAATAAATTACCTATTGCCAAACCTATGCGTTGGGGGGCAGAGCGTATTCAGTTTATTCGACCTGTTCATACGTTAACGTTGATGTATGGCGAGCAAGTCATTTCTGGTAGTGCGCTAGGTGTTAATTCAAGTAATCAAGTACAAGGTCATCGATTCCATCATCAAGGTTTAGTCACGCTTAAACATGCAAATGATTACCAAGCTGAGTTATTAAAAGCCTATGTGGAAGTTGATTACCAAGCACGTCAAGATAAAATTATTGCACAAATTAAACAAATAGCACTCGACATTTCTGCTGTTGCGTTAATTGATGAAGACTTGTTGGAAGAGGTTACGTCATTGGTTGAATGGCCAGTAACGTTAGTCGGAACTTTTGATAAAGATTTTCTTAATGTGCCCGCTGAACCTTTAATCTATTCAATGAAAGATCATCAAAAATATTTCCCCGTTACCAATAACGATGGAAAATTGGTAAATAAATTTATTTTTGTTTGTAATATAGAATCGAAAGATCCACAACAAGTGATTTTTGGTAATGAGAAAGTTATTCGTCCTCGCTTAGCTGATGCAGAGTTTTTCTTTAAAACAGATAAAAAACAAACGCTTGAGTCAAGATTGGCAACGCTTGAGTCAGTGTTGTTTCAAAAGCAACTTGGGACATTAAAAGCAAAATCTGAACGAATCGCTGATTTAAGTAAAGTTATTGCAGAACAGTTAGGTGAAAATAGCAAAGATGCATATCGCGCAGGTCTATTGAGTAAAACAGACTTAATGTCAGACATGGTTTTAGAGTTTCCACAAGTACAAGGCACTATGGGCAAGTACTATGCATTAAATGATGGTGAAAGTGCGTCAATAGCTCAAGCGCTAGAAGATCAATATCGCCCACGTTTTGCAGGAGATAGTTTACCTGAGGCAAATATTGGCTGTGCAGTTGCCATTAGTGATAAAATTGACACTCTAGTTGGCATCTTTGGTATTAATCAAGCACCTAAGGGCGATAAAGACCCATTTGCGCTGCGAAGAGCAGCAATCGGTGTGATACGTATCATCATTGAAAAACAGCTCGATCTAGACCTAACTACGCTTATTAACGCAAGTATTAATTTATTTGGTGACAAACTATCAAATGAAAACACCGCTGAGAACGTCTTTGATTTTATTATGGGTCGTTTCCGTGCTTTTTATCAAGAACAAGGTGTTGCGCTTGATGTTATTCAAGCGGTACTCGCGAAGAAACCAAGTGCGCCATTAGATTTTGACAAGCGTATTAAAGCGGTTAGTTTCTTTGGCGAGCTTGCTGAAGCAACAACATTAGCAGCAGCAAACAAGCGTGTTGGTAATATTCTCGCTAAGTTTGATGGGCAACTTTATGATGGCTTTAAAGTTGAGTTAGCTAGTGAACAAGCAGAAAAAGATCTTGCTGATGTTTTCCAAAGTATCAGTTTGAAAGTCGTACCATTAATGACAGAGAAGAATTATCAAGCCGCTTTATCTGAACTTGCTCAGTTAAAAACACCGATAGATACTTTTTTTGATAACGTGATGGTAATGAGCGATGATGAAGCCATTAAAATAAACCGTTTAACATTACTCAATGAAATACGTAATAGCTTCTTTGCTATAGCGGATATTTCTTTATTGTAAAAATGTAATAAATCTAGAATGAAAGGGCATATTATATCGATTGGTATAATATGCCCTTTTTTATTGTTTAAAAAGATATGGTTTGTTGATTTCGTGTAATACCAATTCCATTAAGTTTGTGATCTAATAGCGTTTATCTTATATCATTCAATATCAGTACTATGAGCCCCTTTGAGCACATTGATTTTAAAACCCTT
>NVWU01000003.1 GCA_002733765.1 Colwellia sp.
AAGCGCACCTAGCACGCCTTGATATTTATCTTTACCTCCAATGTGTGCTATCACTACTGCCTCGGCGTCTTGGTGTTTTTTTAGCTTCATTATATTAACGGTTCTACCAACATGATAATAAGCACCACCATGGTGTAACATTAGCCCTTCACCGTTATTGTTCATTACGCTATTAAGGGTTTGATGTAGTTGCTCAACCGTGGTGAGTCTAAATTGCTCGATCATTGATAAATAGGGCGAGTTTACTTGCTCTGTTAATTGTTGCATGGCTGCTACTCGCTCGGAAAAAAAACCGCCATGTTCAGGAAGATCAAACAGCATAAAGCGAACTACTTGCCAACAAGTTTCATCGATATGCTTTTTTCTGACACAAGAAAGTGTTTGTTGAAAATGATCTCTTTTAACCCATAATTCGCCATCCATTACGTTGTTAGGCCAATTTTKGGTGAACCATTTAGGGCTATGTATAAGGTTACCTTGGCGTGTTAATAGTTGTGTGCCATTCCAGTAGCCACGCATACCATCAAGCTTCTCAGACAGCCAATATTGGCTAATATCAGTAACCGCTTTATAAACTGTCGCATGTTGAATAGCTGGTTTTGGTTGAGGTGTGCTTTGAGAGTTTACTGAGAAGAGTATAAGCAAAGCAATAATGAATAATTTCATCCATAACATCCATGTCTAAGTCATTAAAGTAATCATAGTTCAATTTTTAGTCTAATATTATTATTTGGCTCTGTTGTAGAACACTGTTGTCACCCATAGGCCGCCACTAATATTTCCTGTTTATTGAGCTTTGCGTTACTTTCCCTAAACCAAGCGAGATAATTTGATAAATACTTTGTGGCCACTCCTTTCATCTTTCCGTTAACCCATCCCTTAAAGTGAGCTATTGCTCCGTTCACTGTTTGGATATGATAAACCTTATCTATCACCCTCAATTTACCGTTTATTAGTCGTTTATGATCACAGTTTTTTTCTTTCGCAATCGTCACATATGACCATGACACATCACTACATAATACTGAGTTTTCCGTTATATTATCCGTAAGGTTTGCCGCTATTTCTGCTGTAGTATCAGCCGATAATATAGGGTTAATCATATGGTTACTACGATCAATAGATAAAAGTACGCTGACCTGTCCACCTTTAGTTCTTTTATCAATATTGCCACCCCGTTTTCTGGGTTTAGTTTGCTTTGTTAATGTGTTCGATCCTTTTTCTGAGTAGGCAAGGAAAAACTCATCAACTTCAATAATGCCAGATAATTTATCGTGATTGTTACCCGATTGAGCCTTCAAGAAACGATGACGCCATAGAAAAGCAGTTCTAAGGTTAATATTACAAATATCGGCGGCTTCTCTTAGGGTTAGTCTTAACATCATACAGCGTGCATATTCTTCCCATAAGTGACTCTTATGTAGTTTAGCGAGTGGTGTATTGGTCTTATTATTAAAGGTTTTAAAGCACCCCTTACAACGATAGCGTTGTATTGAACCAGACTTCCCCCATTTTTTTAAACGGTTAGAATGACAGTGTGGGCATTGGGATAGCGCATCGAAAAGTGGCTGGATTAACTCATCCGTGCTAATTTCAGTGCCTAATGCTTGAATTGACTGGTGAACTACCTCTCTTTGGGCTGGTGTCATAGAGAAAAGTGCTTTAGTGATTAGATTAAGCTTACTTACAAATGATTTAGTCTTCATTGCTAGTACCTTCAATCAGTTAGGTCTTATTTACAAGTATAGACAACAATTAGCTACAACAGAGCCTAATTTATACAGGTAAGTCAGATTGACGAAAACCTCACTCTATTTGTGTAAAAAACATTCAAGCAGTATAGTGTTACTTAATAATGGTGAACTAGTGCTTGCATCCTAGCGTTTGATTAGCGATAATTCGCGCCGCTAGCCAATTAAGAAATTTTAAATATTTTGGTTAGACTCATTATGGTGGCCTTTTCGGTCCCCTCGCAATGATACTCTGTAAACTCGGCCAGGTCTGGAAGGAAGCAACCGTAGCAGACGACTCATGTGCCGAGGTGTGGCTGGTTAGGCTGCCACCCAACTCTTCCATAGGCTCTACAAGCCATAATTAACAATCAATTCATCTCGGTTCACCCAATTAGTATCACACTCTGGTATCACAGTTCAAGCAGTCATTAGCGTGAAAGCCAGCAATCAGAATAATTAAACCGCCCTAAAGACCAATAGCCTCAGAGCTCCTGTACGATCAAATAAGATCGTCGTAATAATTAGCTATGCCATTTGCTAGCCTAAAGCTCTCAAAGCACGTCAAATGATCGCTTTGATCGCCTGTGTTGGTGTTCGTTTGGATTGGTGGGCTATAGGGACAGTACGGTGGCTAGTAGTGGTTTAATCGAGTGGTAAATTTAAAATTATTTGAAATGGTGTCTACAGAGGGTAGTTGATTTGCTGATGTCTTTGGGCTTTGGAAAATATTAGATAATAAATAATGTATGCTTTTAAAGTCAGGTGATTAATTCAGAGGGATCAATATTAAGGGCAATACTTATTTGATATACTTTTGTGATGGTGACGTTCATCTCTCCTCGTTCAATCCGACCCATATAAGATCTATCAATTTCTGATAGCTCGGCAAGTCTTTCTTGCGATATACCTTTATCCTTTCGGATCTCACGAATTTTGTTTCCAAATCGAACTAATATTTCATCTTTCACAATAGATACGTCTTTAAAAGCTAGAATTATCAAACTTTAACGTCTATAGTTCCACGGTGTATAATTACACGGCTTATAGTTACACGGACTATAATTACCAACAAGGAGATAGATAAAATGAACAAATTATTATTGATATTAGCTATTACTTTAACTACTGGCTGTGCGGCTGGTATGGTAGGCGTACATAAAGGAAATATTGCTGCTGGCGAAGCTGGCTTATATTCGTTGGGGCCTGAAAACGAAGATACTTCTGATGAAGCTATTAAACGTGTACGTTTTAACGCTATGATTAAAGAAGCTAAAATTAAACTCCATCAAATAGCAGAACAAGAAAGAAATAAGTAATCAATGAGATTAAATGTCATCAAGTAAAGATAACTTATCGGCTTAAAGAAAGGACATATAATATCTTAATGTGTCCGTTACATTTATAAGGAAATTCAATGTTTAATTTCATTCTGAACCTCTTCAGTAAGAAACGCAAAGTAGCTCAAATATCAGCCAATGTAGCAACAAGTTTAAATACTTGCTTTTTTAAGATTAAGCGAAGGAATGGTGGTGAATTATTTTTACTATTTAAAGATGATAAATTTATTCTTGGTTATATATTTGGAACATGTAACGTTGCATCTCATGCATTTAATTTAAATAAGCCAAAACATCAAATTTCCGTAGTTACACAAGTGCACGAACATTTATTTAATGAAAATTGCCAAGAAATTACTAGCAATACTAGTTCATTGAATTTAGATAAGAATGACTTATTTAAACAAGGTCAAGAAATAGCCTTAACTGAATATTATGACTACATCAATATAGCTATGAAAATGAAAGGAAATGTAGAACCTTCCTTTAAACCTTTTAAAAAGTTAAATGGGTATTTAGCCCAAAATTATTCAAGCTTAATTGATGATAATGTAGAAGAATTCTAACTCAAATTTAGAAACAGTTTAACTGTAAAACTCATGATAAAGGCAATGACAATGGTTTTAAATATTTTAAGAAGATTATGTCAATTCAACATAGGTGCATTAGGCATTGTTATGTTGGCTTTGATGATTTTCAATAATAGCGGAAGTGTAATTAGCGATATATTTTCAGGTAATTTCCTTGTCTGGGTATTTGCTGTTGCTATGTTAGTAATGTGTATTTGTGTATATCTTGGCTTAGATGAAGAACTCAACAAAGATTTTCCTAAAGTTAGATTAATCGCTTTAGTTATTCTGATTATTTGGGCAATGGTAGACCTATATAGCTTTTATGCTACAGAGCTTGCTCCGCTTACAATTGCCACCTTTATAACATGGGGTACTATGAGCTTAAGGTTTACTAGTATTTTCATTGTATTATGGTTAATGTCTAAAGATAGAGGCACCGCATAGTGCCTATAACCTTGATTTACATTACAGCACTAATATTAGTTATTGGCGCATTTCCTTTACCATATGACTATTACATGCTTTTACGCATAATTGTTACTGGTGTTTTCATATGGGCGGCAGTGATCGTTAATGAAAAGAATAATGCTCTTCTGACTTGGGTGTGTGTTGGTGTGGTATTGCTATTCAACCCCTTTATCAAAGTTCACTTATCAAGTATTGTTTGGGGAGTTATTGATATTTTGACTGCTATATTTTTGATATCAATTAGAGAGCAGCTTAAATCAACAAAACCTACTTGATAACTACTTCAGAAACAACAGAATCATTTATAATTTTCATAAATGTAATAAGTTAGTCCGTACCTTAAGTGTACTAGGTATGAAGTATCCCAAGGCTTCTATTATCTTTGTGATAAACGGGGTATATTAAATACAAGTAAGCATAGCCAATGCTTATATTTTAAAAGAAATCAGCCTTGTATTACCCCATTTAAAGTGTGCCTTATAATATGCCATCAGAAATTGAAGATATAAACCTTTTGACCACAGAAAATGTCCCTGAAAGTCAGGACGTAGTCAACTTTGCAGTATCCCAGAGGTTAAACAATTCACGAGAATTTAATCCTTATATGACTTGTAGTAACTCGGAATTTAATTCAACGTTAGAAGTATTGCTTCAAGAAATGAGACAATGGCATATAGAAACAGGTGGCTCTCGATTTAGAGAAACTGAAAACTTTAATATGCTAAAGAGAATTGTTGTTAATTTAATTTTCAACTATTATCTTAGCCCTGCCAAGTATATTTCAATACCATACAACCGTCCATTTTACTCTGATAATACTAGATATCAGCCTCTTTTTGGTGGCCATAATTGTGCTGTAAATGTTCGTAGGTTCCTGCTTGCTAGAGAGTATATTGAAGTTCACACTGGATACCAAGATCGAGCAACAGGAAATTCTAGGTTTACGAGGATGCGCGCAAATAATGAGTTGTTCGCAAGATTCAATAGTGTTCATCTGTTTGAGTTTCAATCGAATCAATATCAAGAATCCATCATTTTAAGAGACAGCAATAAACAGGATGAGGAATACTATGATGATATTGACTCTGCCATTAGCTTCTGGAGACAAGATTTAGTTACTATTAATAGTGTAATTGAAAATTCATGGATAGACTTATTCATTGATAATGCCACTTATGTTGAGTTATGTAATCAAAAGCTAAATCTGACAAGAACTAAACTTTGTCGAATATTTAGCAATTCTTCATTCGAACAACACGGTAGGTTTTATTATGGTTGGTGGCTAGAGATACCTAAAGGCTATAGGCCATTAATAACTATTGATGGTCAACAAACAACTGAATTAGACTACACGAGTATGAATGTCGCGTTGCTATATTCTGAGAGAAGTATCCCATTACCAAGCGGGGATTTGTATCAAGTTGGTGAGTTCAGACGAAGTGATTGCAAAATAGCATTTCACATTATGGTTAACACAAATACTAGAGCTGGTGCTGTTATAACCTTATTAAATGAAGATGATTTTACAGTTACAACTAATGAGCAAATTAACAATCTACTTGATGCTATTGAAGAAAGACATACCCCAATAAACCATGCATTTCATAGTGGCTCGGGAAACCGATTGATGTTTCAAGAATCCCGAATAGCTAACTTATTAATGTTACGGTTAGCTCAAATGAATATAGTTTCGTTACCTATTCATGATGGCTTTATTATTCAATCTCAACATGAAAACCTTTTAAAACAAACAATGATTGACTGCTTTCGTGCTATAACAGATGGAAATGTAAATGTACCAGAACCAGAATTATACCCTACTCAAGAATTAAATTTTGAAACACACTTTGATGAATATTCACAATATTATGAAAGAAGGGTAAATAATGAATGAATTGTTGAAGCTACTGGTTAAATTAGGGGGATACTGTTAATCACTCATATATATCAATAAGAACTATCTATTAATAATTTAAGTTTATGTTGTTGGTATGTTTCCTTTACTTGAAGCTAATAGTATCCATAAGACTTCCTTCATAACTAGTACACTTAAGGGGCTTATTACTCTGTTGTATGGATAAATTATTTGGGGTATATCTTCACTAGTTTTGATGTATTAATTAAATCAATCAAAAATATTACACATAGATTTCATGGGCCTTTCAAGCCCATTTATGTTGTTAAACTTACAACAAATCTACACTGTTAGCTTGCTTTCAAATAATTTTAAATTTACCACTCGATTAAACCACTACTAGCCACCGTACTGTCCCTATAGCCCACCAATCCAAACGAACACCAACACAGGCGATC
>NVWU01000001.1 GCA_002733765.1 Colwellia sp.
TACTCGCTATTTAGTTAAAATTCTACAATGTCGATAATTGTTTGTACTATGCGTTCAACGGTCGGAACCGCAGCATTTAACAAATGAATATTGTGTGGACTTGGCGTATCTGGCATGGTTAAACGCTCAATAGGCGCGTCTAAATTAAAAAAGCCATCTTTTGCTATTACTGCAGCGATTTCAGCACCAAAGCCAGCAGTCATATTATCTTCATGAACAATTAAACAACGGCCCGTTTTTGCAATACTTACTAATACCGCTTCTTTATCCCATGGCTGAATAGTTCGTAAATCTATCAGTTCAATACTGTCAGGAGTATGTTCTTTTTTAAGCTCTTCAATAGCCGCATCGCAACGCTCKACCATCGCTCCCCAAGTAACTAATGTTAATTTGTCACCTTTTGTTAATACATTAGCTTTACCAAAAGGAATGACGAAGTTGTCACCTGGATATAGTCGACGAGCCCAGCGGTTATCAAGTAAGCTTCTATGCTCAAAGAAAATGGTTGGATTATTATCACGTAGAGCATAACGTAATAAACCTGCGGCATCTTCGGCATTGGAAGGCATAACGACTTGCCAGCCAGTTTTGTGTGCCCATTCAACTTCATCACTCATGGAATGCCATGGGTCACCTCGCCCAGCAAATCCTCCAGGAATGCGAATAACCATAGGTGCAGCGAATTGATTATTAGTGCGCCAGCGCATAATGCCGGTATCGGTAATTTGCTCAGCGGCAGGCTCGGCATATTTTCTAAATTGAATTTCAGGCACAGGCATTAAGCCAGATAAAGCCATACCGACAGCACGACCAATAATGCCTTCTTCAGAAAGAGAGGTATCAAAAACACGATGATCACCATATTTTTCATTTAAGCCTAAAGTTGCCCCATGAACGCCACCTTTAGGCCCAACATCCTCACCAAAAACTAATATTTTGGGGTTGGTTTCAAGTTCATGCGCTAATACTTTACGAATTGCTGTTTGCATATTTAAACGCTGACCTTCAGGTTGAGCAATTTCAGTTACGGTGGGAAATTGATGATTATCACCATGTAAACCACCACGAAGCTGCACATCAGCTTGACCATACTCATCTTGTTCGGCATAGACATAACGGGTTAATTTATTGATATCAGGCTCTGGGCGTTGTTTAGCGCGTTCAACACTGGCGCGAATTTCGCTATAAGCTTTGTCTTCTAATGCTTGCCATTCACTAGTACTAATGATGTTTTGTTGTGCTAAATAGTTTTTAAGTTTTGGTAAAGGATCATTTTTTTGCTCTTCTGCGATCATCGCTTTAGGTTTGTAGGTTTGCGTATCTTGAAAAGTATGACCACACAAGCGAGGTACTTTTAAGCGTAATAAACAAGTACCTTTACCRGCACGTACATAATCAACCGCTTCTTGWACTAATTGTGGGGTAAGTATAGGGTCGGTACCGTCACCATCAATGATCTTTAARTTTTTATATGCACTAAGRTTAGCGACTTGATCGCCGCCTGGCGTTTGCACGGTTTGTGGTACTGAAATACCGTAGCCATTGTCTTCAATATAAAATAAATGCGGTAAGTTGTTGGTTGTTGATATATTTAATGACGCCCAAAAGCCACTGGTAGACATAGATGAATCGCCACCCATCGATAAYCCTAACGCACCGCGGTATGATTCATCTTTTAACTCATCTCGATGATAAATAATTGATTGTGCCCAACCAGAAATAGGGGAATATTGTGCGCCAACACCGCCACACATGGGCAATAACATTGCTCCTTTTCGCTCAACATTAGGGTAGTTGCATACCACGCCAATATCACGGCCATCGCTGTAGCCACCAGATTTTGCCATCGGTGAAGCAACAGCCTCATCAATGTCTAAACCGAGGGATAAAACAAAAGGGCGAGAGCGATAGTAACCGGTAGCACCATCATGGGGATGTGTTAATTGTGTACCTAATAAAATTTGAGCAAAATCATGACCACGGGCAGAAAATTGATTGAAGACTAATTTTGCTGGTACTAACTCTTGCTCTTCAATCTCATCCATTGCTCTTGAAAGCAGTAACAAATAGCTAATTTTTTGCCAGTCTATTGATGATGCAATATTCTGCTTGGCTGTTTTTTCTTTGGTGTGCATTTGACTAGAAACTGTACTCACAATATAACCTTCCTAAATACTTGTTGTGAATTCTTGTTAATTTTATTATTGATGTATTAATTGCAAACAAGAATGTTATTAAAGATAAGATTACAAGTAGATTGTTGCATCTGCAATTAATTGCTTGAGATTGTATTTATCTTGCAGTAATGAAAACATTACACTTGCTATAAAAATTGGAATAATTATTAAGGGAAGTCAATTTGATTCTTGATGATAAAGTGGGTGCTAGGTGCGATACCTAGCACCTTAAGGTGGTTTGAGTGTATTGTAATTTCAGACGTTAGCGAATAGCATCAAACAGAGTTAAAATGGCTATTGAGGCAAGTACTAGTAAGACGTTTCGTTTAGATAGGCGCACTAATAAGCAAGGCTCTGCTGTGCAGTCACCTTTGTCTACCATGATATCTTCAGATTTTTGTGCTACATCGGTTAAAATTTTGTGAGTTGGCTTTTTTGCATCAAAAAAACTTTCTAACCACATAGGTAGTGCTTTAGAAAAATGACCGACAAACATATAGCCAAATGAAGTAATGCGCACCGGTAACCAATCTAGATAAAATAAAATATCGTGATAGTTTTTACAGCCAGATGAAACGTTAGGGATGCTGTATTTGTTCTCTTTATTTAGAGAGTCGCCTTCATTGGTAGTATTTTCTTCATGTTGTGATTGTTGCTGAGTTATATCGGGATTGTCATTACTGGGAATATTTCCCTTTTTATCTAAAGAACAGCCATTTTGCTGCTCTATTACCGTTGTTAACAAACGATAAAACACGACACCTGCGGCACCAAAAAATACAAAAAATAACATAATGGCAATGTAATATCGGTAATTTAGCCAAATTAGTGCTTGTCCAAAGCTCATCGGAGGTAAGTTTTTATCTTGTAATAGTTGCTGATGAAATAGCTCTGAGGTCGTTTCATCACCACGAAAAGCCGCATGTAAGTATTGTTTGTAGCTGTGCCGAGTAGTAAAACAACCAAAACAAACAATGAGCACTAAAGTAGATATTATTAAATGTAATAAGCCATCACCAACTAGCGCTAAGATGCCATAAATTAAAGCAACAGGTAATAATAAAAAAATGGTATAGCGAAGCGTGCTACCTTTATCGGTGGGTAAAGTGGCATTATGTTGAAATAAACTAGCATACTTTTGATAGTAATAATCAAAACGCCAGAAAGCAGAAGAAAGTGATTTTTCTGCTGCTAGGGCAATTAGTAAACTCAGTAAGCTCATGTATAACCTTATTATTTATATAGATTAGCATCTTTTTGCTGTAGGACTAAATTGATGCGTCAATTGTATTCATTGACTTACGTCAACTCTGTGCATTTTTTTCACTAGAACCATACCGCGTTAAGCTGAGCACCTTCAAGTGTAACGGGTATACAGATATGATGTTCTATTCTTCGTTGGTGATTATATTGTATTCTTGTAACAATTGACGAAAATGAGACCAGTCAAATACTTCTCCAGGATCTGTTTTTCTTTTTGGTGCTATATCACAATGGCCAACTATGTGTTCATTGGTGATTAGTGGATAATGTTGTTGCAAACTTAACGTTAATATTGATAACTGCTGGTATTGGGCTTCTTCATAAGGAATATTATCGGTACCTTCAAGCTCTATGCCGATAGAAAAATCATTGCATTTCTCTTTGTCATTAAAACAAGAAACACCCGCATGCCAAGCTTTGTTATTAAAAGAGAYATATTGAATGATACTGCCATCACGCCTTATTAAGCAATGGGCAGAGACTTCCAACTGGGCAATATCAGCAAAACTTGGATGTGCATCAGCCGCTAATTTCCCTAAAAACAAATCGGTTATATGATTACCGCCAAAGCTGCCAGCAGGTAAAGATATATTATGGATAACAAGTAAGCTAATAGGCTCTTGTGGTTCTCTAAGGCTAAAAAAATTAGACAATTGTTGTTCAGTATTTTGGAGCCAACCATCTTTAATGAGTAAACGTTGTGATGTTTCTGGATCAGAACTTGGTCGCAAATTATTACTATTTGATGCTTTGCTCTTGTCGGTTAACGACATACAATAACTTTTTTAATAAAATCGTATCCCATTATGACTGAAGATGACCCGACAAACAAAATTGGTAAGATTTTTGTTTGGCTTGCATGGATTATGGCAATTGCTTTATTAATGTTCTTTTTTGAAGATGAACTTGAAAAGCAATATAATCCCAATAGCCAACCACAAGTTAGCTTGAATAGTTCAGGGCAAGCTGAAGTAATATTAAAGCAAAATAGGCAAGGGCATTATGTTACTCAAGGGAGTATTAACGAGACGTCAGTGACTTTTTTACTCGATACTGGTGCTACTCAAGTCTCTATTCCTGCCCATATTGCCGATAAATTACAGCTTGAAAGCTATGGCAGTTATCCTGTGCAAACAGCCAATGGCAAAGTCACTGTTTATAAAACTAAAATAGATCAGCTTAGCATTGGCAATATTTTCCTATATAATGTTGCCGCACACATAAACCCTGCGATGAAAAACGATGAAATATTGCTAGGCATGAGTGCTTTAAAGCAGTTAGATTTTCAACAAACAGGCAAACAATTAATTTTGCGAGAACCTCTTTAACAGGAATAAAAGTAAATGCTCACTTCTCAATTAGCTAAGCTACAACAAGATATAAAAGCCACAATAACTTGGGCACTAAAGGAAGATTTAGGTGCGTTTGAAGGTGAATATGCCTGTGCAGAACAAGATATTACAGCGATGTTAATCCCTGAAAATGAACAAGCGGTTGCGACAGTTATTACTCGTGAAGATTGTATTATTTGCGGTGTTTCTTGGGTAAATGAAGTATTTAAGCAGTTAGATGCATCACTTGGTTGTACAGATGAACAAGCGACCAAAATTACCTGGTTTGTTAATGATGGGGAAATGGTAAAAGCGAATACCACCTTATTTGAATTAGAAGGCAATGCGAGAACTTTACTAACGGGTGAGCGTGTAGCACTTAACTTTTTACAAACGCTGTCAGGTACGGCCACTTTAACTAGTAAATATGTGAAAGAATTACAAGGCAGTAACACCAAATTATTAGATACCCGTAAAACCTTACCCGGTTTACGTAGTGCACAGAAATATTCGGTACTTTGTGGTGGTGGCGTTAACCACAGAATTGGCTTGTTCGATGCTTTTTTAATTAAAGAGAATCATATTGCAGCGTGTGGCGGCATAGCGCAAGCGGTTGCTACGGCAAAGAAAAATCATGCGGATAAAACGGTTGAAGTTGAAGTTGAATCAATGGATGAGTTGCAACAAGCGCTTGAGGCCGGGGCAGATATCATTATGTTAGATAACTTTACTCCTACAATGATTGAAGAAGCGGTGATAGCAACACGCAATAAAGCGAAATTAGAAGTGTCAGGTAATATGACCATAGAAACGTTGCGAGAATACTCGAAAGCAGGGGTAGACTTTATCTCTTCAGGCGCATTAACTAAACATGTTCAAGCTATTGATTTATCAATGCGATTTAAATAAATCAATAGGCTTTAATCATAGCTGAACTGGTTTATTTCTTATTTAACTGATTCAATTCTTTCTTTGCTAAATAATTTTCCATCGTTGAGCGTAATAGTTTATAAAGCAAAATAGAACCGTCTATTTCTTCCTTACGATTAGTTAAGCTTTCAATATTCAAACCTAATGGTAAATCGTAAGGAACAACCGCGTCTAAAATTTGTTGTAAGCTATTAGTGCAAATACGAATAGACTCATAGAGTGGGCTTTCTGMATGSAGRATACGTARACTGGTYGCTTCRGGRACATTYACCCCTAACCACTCAATAAAYTCTAARGTTTTYTTACTGCCACAAGGYGAAAAAGTTAAGATTAATCGTTGAGGTTTTAAGCCTTGTTTTTTACACTCAATAGCATAGCGAGTCAACATGTCTATTGTTGCTTGTGGGTTATATATCGCTTGAGAAATAAAGAAATTACATCCYTGTTTATGTTTTTCKATTAAGCGTTCRTGCTCATTTTTTTTACTTGCATGACGCTCTGCAATGGTGACACCGCCAATAAAAAAATCATGTTCATTATCGACAAGGGTTTTATAGGCATCAGCTAAAGGTAATGAGATATTGTTATTTTTTGAAGGGCTACCGACCAGTACAATATCTCTAACGCCATATTTTTGCCAAGCTTCATTTGCCCATTGATCGAAATCGCTACCATTAGAGTGAACGACGCTTTTATAAGTAATAACAGGACGACCTGATTTTTTATTAAGCAAAGATGAATATAGCCGAGTGTCGTGAGTCAACTTAAATGGAAAGGGTCTCGGTTTTTTGATGCGAGAATTTTCATCTTGAATGTCATAAACAATAAGACCATCAAAGTCGATATCGCTAACACGTTCCAATAATTTTTCAGCAATCGTTTCAATCGCCTCTAATGGGGTATCATTTTTTGGTGGTGTTGTGCCAATAAAATAGACACCGCGATTAATATCGTTATATCTAGCTCGAAGCTCTGATTGCTTATTCAAAATAGTTCTTCTTGTTAATTTRGTTKGTTATGGACGTTTAGATGTCTATATGATCTTAGAAAGCGACTGAATTGTCAACTGTTGAACGGTAAATAATATCAATTGAAGTAATTAATTGATCATTCAGCGAGAATTAAAAGGTGTAGAGGCACAGGTTCATAGCTTCAGACTGAGCCTAAGTTTATATAATTATCCATGTAGGCAGGACATTGATTGAAGATAATGGTGTTTCCTTTGTTAAAATCAATAAAGTATATTTTAGCTTCATTGTATCCTTGAGTTTCGATATACACGTAAAGGCTGGAAAGTTTAGGTTTGTTAGTTACCAGCCGCTAATCTCAAGCAAAGAATCACCCACCATCCTAGTCAGGCTGGTGTCGAACAAAGCTCCATTGTGGAAACCGCGAGAACTAGATGCTTACTATGGGGATTGTTATACCGTGGTTTGTTATTAAGTGATAAAATACTGAAATCATTGAAGGTTGATAAACTATTTCATTGAACATAAATCACCTTTATGTACTTTACCTTAGCTAGAGTATAGCTGGTTTCTGTCGATTTATGGGCTTTAGACAAAGTGATCCCTTATCAAGTATTCGATAATTTTTAATGCCTTGTCACGCCTATTAATTCATGAACTTAATCGGTGGTGCGCGAGGTTTTAACTGACTGATTAAAATTTCTTTGATGATCATCGGCCCACCACATTCTGGACAGACGAAGACCAGCTCTTGCTTGATAGGTTTATCTTCAACTAAGTCCTTAGCTTCAGGAACAACTTCAACCACGTTGAGCAATTGGCGAGCCTTAACCAAGTTCTTTTTACAGCCCGTATTGGCGATCAAACCATAGTGACGAATACGATGAAATCCTGACGGTAAAGTGTGCAGCAAAAATCTGCGGATAAACTCATCATTACTTAGCGTCATGGTACGATAGCGCACGGATGCTTTAGCGCGGTAATTTTTACAGCGGAAGGTCACGTTATTGTTATCGCACTTAACTAAACGACTATTAGATATTGCGACTCGATGGGTATAGCGCGACAAGTAGGCGAATACTGCTTTGGGGTCAGCAAAGGGGCGTTTAGCATAAACAACCCATTCTTTTTTGCGTAATGGCGTAAGCCATTTAGCAAACAACGCCTCATCTTCAAGCTCGACATCGTTACCGAAAAACATCAGTGAATTACTTTGATATGCCTGAGATAGTTTCTCTAAATACAAACGCCTAAACAATCTCGATAGCACGCGAACAGGAAGAAAAAATCCTGATTTACATGATACCCATTGCTCTGAGTCAGCAGATAATCCACCTCCAGGTACAATACCATGAGCATGCGGGTGATGAGTCATCGTAGAACCCCATGTATGCAGCACAAATGTCACACCAAGTTTGGCTCCAAGACGTTTTACATCAGCACCAATCGTCAGTAATGTCTCTGCTGCTACTTTCAACAATAAACCATACATCACCGACTTGTTGTAATACGCTAAGTTGGCAACCTCTTTGGGCAAAGTGAACACCAAGTGATAATAATCCACAGGCAATAGTTGTGCTTGTCTAGCTTCAAGCCATCTTTTTGCCGAGTTTGCTTGGCATTTAGGACAATGACGATTACGGCAGGAGTTGTAAGAGATGTGAATGTGCTCACATACTTGGCAACGTAATATATGCCCACCTAGCACTTGCGTTCGACAGTTTTCAATCGCTGACATGACTTTCAATTGACTTAAGCCCATATGCCCTTGGTGGGTGTCACGCCATTGCTGTCCGTGATGTCGAAATATATCGGCTATCTCTAATTGAGGGCGAGTCATGGGAAACACTCACGACTTATCCTTATCTTCATCCTTGTCTTTATTCTTGTTCTTGTTTTCTAAGGCATCTAGTGGGCTGATAACTTCGCGCAATAAATTAGTAGCAACTTGCGCGTATAAGGCGGTGGTGCTTAATCTAGAGTGACCGAGTAAGACTTGAATGACGCGAATATCAACATGTGCTTCAAGTAGGTGTGTAGCAAAGCTATGTCGTAAGGTATGCATAGATACTTTTTTATTAATCCCCGCTAGTTTAGCCGTTTTTACACATATTCGACTTAATTGTCGAGCAGACATAGGGTTCATGGGATCAAGCCCTGGAAATAACCAACCCTCACGATACATTTGTCCATGTTTATTGGCAAAGCACCACCAATGTCTCAAATGCTCAAGCAAGGCGGGAGATAACTTAGCATATCTATCTTTGCTTCCTTTGCCTTGCTCAACACGAAGCACCATCCGTTCGCTATCTATATCACTGACTCTCAGTGATACTACTTCGCTAACGCGAAGCCCTGCACCATAGGCTACGGAGAATGCAGCATGATATTTAGGGTGAGCAGCCGTGGCAAGAAAGCATTTCATCTCATCAAGGTTCAACACGATAGGTAAGTTACGTGCAACAGGAATTGTGCTTAACTTTGTGACGAGTTGTGAGTTGTCTAACGTGATTTGATACAAGAATTTCAAGCCAGAAATGATGCCATTAATGGTTGTTCCTGTGGCTCCTGCATTCACCAAGAACAATTGAAATTCACGCAATTCTTCACGCGTAGTATTCTCAGGCGAATGTTGTAAATACTCACATAAGCGATTAATGGCTCGGATGTAAGATATTTGGGTTTTTACGGCAAACTTACGCAGATTCATATCTTCGTTAATGCGTTGACGAAGATCTGGGGGAAAGTGTGTTGAAATTTTCATAGTAATACTCCTAGTAAATTGAGGCACAATACCTCAATGCTAAGAGTAGAAAAGAATACAGAAGTTAGTAGGTAGTGCGGAAATAGAAAAGAACACCATTACCGCGGAGCGGTTTAGTTCAATGTGCGCTAAGCGGAAGCTTCAAGTTACTAAATTAATACTTCGGCTTCTAGCCGACATTAGCTTATGTGCATACTTGATCATTTTTAGACGTATTTTAGCCAAGAGTTTATCATGGGCTGTGAGACGGGTTTAAGCTCATTAGTCGCCTTGTTCAAATAATTGAGTATACTCAAAAATAAATATTGAGTGTCAGAACTTTTTACAATTTAAGATCTGTTATTTTTAGTAAATCGTTAAGCACTTAATGTATAATGATTTTTATTTTTTGGCGTGATTTATGCTTCTGCCATGTCACACCAAATGTGAATATATGAAAATTAAGGAAATAGTATGAGATACAAATTACTGAAAACACAATTACTTTGTTTGTTACTTAGTGTTAGCGGTATTGTTAATGCCACTTTAATAAATGTAACTTGGACAGAGTCACAAACCGTTAGTTGGGTGGGTCAGGTTGATACAACACTCAATAGATTGACTATCAGTGCTCTATCGGACAACGTAGGTGGGAACGCATTCTGGACACCAACCAACGCAATTATTTTTGACGCCGTCCAACTCCAGGGTGGGACCAACCAATCTAATTTAGTATCTTATAACATAACAGACGCATGGAACGGAGTAATAGGCACAAACTGGGGATTTACTTCAGCTTTAAGTAAAAGTGCCATTAGTTGGAACGAGGGAGCTTTCACAGCACATAATGCTAAGTTAGGATTCGGAATTAGAGTGTTTAATGATCTTTCAGTCGACACAAACGTTGGCACAGAGTTTTTTGGCTACAACCCATATACAAGCAATGACAATGAAGCGTTTGGCCAAGGTACCGCGACCTTTAGTGTGGTTGGGCCTGTTGACGTACCCGAGCCAACAACCCTTGCTATTTTTGCATTAGGAATGATTGGTTTAGCATCACGTCGATTTAAGAAACAATCTTAATAATTTAAAAGTTAAGCATTTATTAAAACATCAATTGTAATTATTGGTGTTTTTTTATCTACTGATTGGTAATTTAGGTTGTTTCACCAGTAAACTACCACAATAGGATTAAGTATCCTTTGTTATGCCATATGCTCAAAACTCTTCAGACACTTTAACTTAATTTATAACACTACTAACCTCAGTTAAGTATGCAAAGGCTAACGTCCGCTATCGTATCAGAGAAGACCATTTTGGTGCTGATTTAGGGTGTTAGAAAAGGTCTTGTTTGTTAAGGTTTTTAGATATCAGCCAGTACACAAAACCTATCAACAGCCCATCATAGAAAGGCTGATGTCTAAAAGGCTCACAATGAGGAAACCGCGGGAATTGAACTCGGTGCTATGGGGATTGCTTGATTGTACTTTGCTATTGGTGGGTAAAATTGTTTCTCGGAACTACTTTACGTTGCGTTAATGTATTTTTCACTGTGATACTTTCCTCTTATACTGCTTTAGTTTAGCCTAGTTTCGAACAGTTTGAGCAAATCGAACAATACTAGCCCTTATCAACCATTGCCGATAATTTAATCTTGCCTATCTACCACCACTAATTCAGGCAGTAAAGGCGGTGCACGTGGTAAATATAAATGAAGCAATACGTCTGTCACAATCATCCCTGCACCACAACAAGGACAAACAAAGGTTGGTGTTGGCTCATGCGCTTGTGCTTCACTCGATAACGCTTTATCCAATGGTATTATCGGTGCGTTAACGTTCAATAACTGCCGTGCTTTATTCAAGTTCTTCTTACGACCTGTGTTCGCGGTCAAGCCGTAATGACGAATACGGTGAAACCCACTTGGTAAGACATGCAGTAAAAAACGTCGAATAAACTCATCGTGTGACAGCGTCATGGTGCGCTGCCTATTCTGCTCCTTAACGCGATAGTTCTTCCACTTAAAACTCACCGTTTCCTTATCCATAGCAACCAGTCGAGAATTCGCGATGGCAACCCGATGTGTGTATCTCGATAGATAAGACAATACCGCTTGTGGCCCTGCAAAGGGTCGTTTGGCATAAACGACCCAATCCATTTTGCGTTGATTATTGAGCCACGCCAAAAAGGGTCTTTCCTCCTTAATAGGTAAATAATCACCAAAGAACAGTAATTTACTCTGCTCGTACGCTTCACGTAATCCCTCAAGATATAGCCGTCGAAACAAACGTGATAACACACGCACAGGTAAGAAGAATCCCGCTTTACACGACACCCATTTCTCCCCATCAAGTGATAAGCCGCCACCCGGTATAATCCCATGCACATGGGGATGATGTGTCATCGCGCTGCCCCATGTATGCAAGACAAAGGTAACACCCAGACGAGCACCTAAGTGCCTGGTATCAGCGCCGATAGTTAGCAGTGATTTTGCCGCGGCTTTAAGTAACAAACCATACATCACTGACTTGTTGTAATAAGCCAATTCACTGATAGGTTGTGGCAAAGTGAAGACAACATGATAGTAATCAACAGGCAGTAATTCGGTTTGCCGTGCGGCTAACCAGCGTTTCGCTGCGCTAGCTTGGCACTTCGGACAATGTCGATTGCGACACGAGTTATAGGCAATTTGAGTATGCTCACAGGCTGGACAATGCAAAACATGACCACCGAGCACTTCACTACGGCAATGTTCAATACCCGACATCACTTTGAGTTGCTCTAAACTGACATGACCTGCATGCGACTTACGCCAATGTTGGCCGTGTGCTCGAAAGACATCGGCCATTTCCAGTGTTGAGTGAGGCATGAACGGCTCACTTCACGCCCTTTACTTTCTTTTTTTTAGGTGTAATCGTATCTAACGGACTGATAACTTCTTTGAGTAAATCTGTTGCCACCTGTGTATAACGCGCGGTGGTATTAAGCTGAGCATGACCCAACAATACTTGAATAAGTCGAATATCGACTTTAGCTTCGAGTAGATGAGTCGCAAAGCTGTGACGTAACGTGTGCATCGATACATTCTTGTCAATATTAGCGGCATTAGCGGTTTGCTTACATACTCGACTAAGATGACGCGAGGTCATATGATTGATAGGGTTCAATCCTGGAAATAACCAACCGCCCACAAACATTTGTCCCTGTTGATTAGCAAAACGCCACCAATCTCTCAGATGCTCAAGCAGTACAGGTGATAACAAGGCGTATCTATCACGGCTACCTTTACCTTGCTCCACACGTAATGTCATACGTTCACTATCAATATCACTGACCTTTAAGGAAACGACTTCGCTAACACGCAGGCCTGCACCATAAGCGACAGCTAAAGTCGCTTTGAATTTAGGGTGTGTTGCAAAAGCCATAAAGCGTTTAGCTTCTTCTAAACTCAATACCACGGGTAATTTACGTGCAACCGTCACAGGACAAACCCGTGCAACCACCTCTGGTTTGTCTAAGGTTATCTGGAAGAAGAACTTAAGAGCCGTGAGCGTGGCATTAACGGTGAGTCCAGAGACACCGTGATTGACCATGAAAAGTTGAAACTCACGTAACTCCTCTTGGGTGATTGTTTTAGGTGAGCGTTGTAAATAGTCACAGAGTTTATTAACACCACGGATATACGCAATTTGTGTTTTAGTGGCGAGTTTACGCATAATCATGTCTTCGTTAAACCGTTTGCGTAGTTGTGCTGAAAAGTATGGGCTGATGTTCATAGGATATTCTCCAATCTAAGATGAGGCGACATGCCTCAAAACTTAGTGTAGGAAAAAGTGAATGTGTTATAGGGATATGCGGTGCTTGCCAAGGACACCATTACCGCGGAGCGGTTTAGTTCTTTGTGCGCATTCCTGACATTACAGGTAAAAATTTTGCCATATATTTTCTAATGAATTATTAAGGTGTGTTACTAAGACCTCTTAGTAATTTCCTACTATTTATAAAAAAGTTACTGTTTACGGTTTCTAATATGTTGATACTATGGGATATTGATATAAATTAAATGTTACTTATGGTGCGAAGGTCTCTAAGACGTATCCATAATAAATTGTTGGACATTTATCTCTCATGCTTCGACAAGAGATAAATGCTTAATTGTTAGCTATACAAGGATGTCACTATGCTGAATATCACTCGAACAGTATCAATCTTAGTTTTATTTATTTGCTTTAATAGTAATGCTGAGAATATCAATATCTTGAAAATGTATAACCAATTTACTGCTGTTAGTGCTGCTTCTGGTAAATGCATGACTCCGCAAAAAGATGAATTAACTGCCTTTCTAGCCAACTACCAAATGGTTACAACTCTAATGTATCAGGAAATAAAAAAAAGAAAACCTGACTTTACCGAAGAGCAGGCAAAGAAAGCTATAAAAATGGGAAGTAGTAAAGTCACGGCTGCCGTATATAAAGTTATTGAAACAGAAAGTTGTAACAGCCCTAAAATTCAAGGTTTAATTAAGAGGTTTCATGTTCAAGCTAAATGGAAACCGTCGGCGTAAAGTATAGCTATAAGCAAATTAACAGGACAAAAAATAGTTGGTTTTTGCTCCTGTGTCGCTTATTTTAACCAACTATTTTTTGCCCATTATTTGGGCGTTATAAGTCATCGATATATTGCAGGAAGCAGATGAAAAAAAATCTATTAATGTTAGTTTCTCTTATTTTAATTGCGTTAGCTTCTCATTATTATGGGGTCCATCGTGGTGCTAAAGCAGCCACAGATGTCCTTACCCTTCAGCTCGGAATGAAAGCAGTCGATCAAATGGTACTAAATTCGGCATTGTTGCTATCACTTAAAAATGAAAAATCAGAACAGGCTCTAAAAATTGTTCAACAATTCGTTGAAAATGATGTAAAGCATCTTGATAAGATAGAGGAAATGCTTGAAAAGCTTCCACTTGATGAATTTGATAAGAATATATTTCAAATAAGTATTGTTGAAGCGAGAGAAAATCACAAATTCGTAAATGACTTATAAGCTGTTTAAGAAGGACAATTTACTCGCTGGCGTTATCGATACAAAAACTAATGCGAATTCAATTCTAGTCGGTTAGAGCTAAGGTCGGCTTAGTGGCATAAGTGAATATTGTGTAGAACATCTAAATCTCATTTTCTGTCGTAAATCTCATTATTTACGGCGATCAACAAGTGTTCTGTTATTTTCTGATGTTTGAAGTTATTGGGATGCTTGCTTTATATCCATGCCACTTCAAGATGCTAAATCTTACGTATTGAAGTGTCGTGGGCATATAAAGGCTTTATAAAGGCAATAGAGTTATGTTAAAACCAGTTTACTAATTAGAGGTAAGTGACTGTGATTTATTGATAAATTATTTCAATTTATCAATAAAGGTTTGTCTAAACTTAGCGAGTTTAGGTGAAACAATTACCTGACAGTATTGGTTTTGTGGATTATTACTAGCATAGCCTTGATGATATTCTTCACCAATATAAAAATGTTCGGCAGGGCATACTTGTGTGACTATTTCTTGCTCGAATATCTTTGCTGATCTCATTTTTCTAATATTTTGTTCAGCGATAGCCTGTTGAGATTCATTATGATAAAAAATAGTAGAACGATACTGGCTACCAATATCGTTACCTTGTCTATTTAATTGGGTTGGATTGTGCAAGGTGAAAAAAATCTCAATAATTTCTTGGTACGTAATTTCCCGCGCATCAAAATTTAGCTGCACAACTTCAGCATGACCACTGTTGCCAGTGCAAATATCTTCATAAGTAGGGTTTTCAATATGGCCGCCCATATACCCTGAAATTGCAGAGTGAATGCCTTTAACTTGGGAAAATGCCGCTTCTATACACCAAAAGCAACCGCCCGCTACAGTGGCGCGTTGTAGGTTGTGTTTGTGGGTTATATTTGTCATTTTTATGATTTCGCTCATTACATTCGTTAAAATTAAAGATAGTATATACTCAAGCTACCTCAGACGTCTTGAAACCCGCATCTTGATATGGCTCAAGTATAATACGCTTAAACTATATAGACCTATCAAATAAAGAATTTATGTCACCATTTTTCAAAATAAATAATACGCAAATAAACCCTAAAGTGAACCATCAAATTCACCTAGTACTTGTCTTGCGTAGTGCGGCTATTGTTATTCAATTATTCTTGATATTGTTTGTGAATTTCGGTTTAGCATATGAATTGCCTTGGATGCCATTATTTAGTGTTATTGGTTTAGAGCTTGGCTTCACTTTTATCAGCTTTATATTTTATCGTAACAAAACACAAATAAGTCAGCGGGCGCTGTTGATGCAAATTTGTGCTGACATTCTGTTTTTATCGCTTTTACTGTTTTTTAGTGGTGGAGCAACCAATTCTTTTGTGTCGTTGTTGTTAATTCCTATTGCGATTGCGGCAGTTACCTTAACGTCTACTTTGCTAGCGCTAGTCGCCTTTTTAGCGATACTGTCTTATAGCGTTTTATTATGGTATTTACCCATGAGTGTTATGCACGGTAATATGCAAGGGCACTTTATTGGCATGGGGATTAACTTTTTATTTTCTGCGTTAGTCGTTGCTATTGTGGTAGGAAAAATGGCGCGTAGCATTAATCAAAGAGAATTAGCCATTGCTGCTTATCGAGAAAACTTATTAAAACAAGAGCAAGTTACTTCTTTAGGGGTTGCTTCTGCACAAGTCACTCACCAACTTGCCACACCAATTGCAACGGTGCAATTACTGGCTGATGAACTTAGCGAAGACTTTCCTGATAATGATATTATTAACGATATGCAAAGCCAGTTAGCACGTTGCGGTGATAGCCTTGATGCTTTTCGTGCCATGGTGTTCGATATTAAAGAGCAAACTATTGTGGCGACAAATGTTGGAGATTTACTTAATAATTTATTAGATAATTTGCGTGTTAATCACCCTGAAATAAATGTTGAATTAGTTGAGCAACAACCAACGAATACCGAAATAATGGCAGATGCGGCTTTATTGCCTGCTATTTTGAATTTAATTAATAATGCTGTGCGGGCAACGAAAGCAAATAGCAGTAATGAAATTACCTTAATAAGCCAAGTTGATGCTGAAAATTGGCAATTTATTATTCGAGATTATGGTGTAGGCTTTACTCTAGAAAAGCTTAAACAGCTAGGTGTAAACCCTGTTAATAGCGAGCAAGGTTTAGGTATGGCGGTGTTTTTAAGTCATGCGAGTTTAGAGCGTTTAGGTGGTAAATTAGCCTTGACCAATCATCATCAAGGTGGCGCTTTAGTCACTTTAAGTTTACCGGTAAGTAGATAAAAAGATGAAAAAATTATTGATAGTTGAAGATGATATTATTTTTGCTAATACCTTAAAACGGCGTTTAACCAAGCATGACTTTGATTGTGTTCATGTTGAAACTAACTCTGAAGCCTTGTTAGCTTGTCATCGACACAAACCTGATTATGTTTTATTGGATATGAAGTTGTCGCAAGAAACMACGTTAAATATTATTACACCTATCCGTCAATTGCGCCCCMAAAGTCGTATTATTCTACTGACGGGCTTTGCTAGTATTGCTACTGCCGTYGATGCGATTAAATTAGGCGCAGATGATTATTTAACTAAGCCGCTTGATACACAAACCTTATTAGCGGCACTTAATGAAAGTAAAGCTTGTGACATTCCCATCAATACCGAACTAGATGGCGAAACACTATCAGCAGAACAAGTACAGTGGCAGCATATCCAACAAGTATTAAAAGCCAATGACGGTAATATATCGGCCACCGCTCGACAACTGTCTATGCACAGAAGAACGTTACAAAGAAAACTACAAAAAAAACCTCAAAGTACGGCCTGATCTTTTATCAATATTAGGGGATAAATGGTAGGTTTTTACGGTTAAATTTAGTTTACTATGGCGCTTTTAGGCACATAACGAGAGAGTAGTAGTCAGCTATTAGAAATATATGATAGTACCTCTAATAACTGGCCATAATTACTATACCATTACATATTGGCGAAAATTTAATGCTGTTTACGCTTTACTATATTTAAGAACCGCTAATATTAATCATAACTAGTTGAACTTCCTTGTTCAGTATTACCACAAAACTCCCGAAGGGCGAGTACCTAATAAAAGGTAAAGGCTTACAAGCTGCCTTATTGATTTTGACAAGGGAATAACCATTATATTCAATCAATGTCTTGCCTCTAAGCCTTTTCATTCTCGCTAAGTGGTGCATTCATTAATTCAATTGGTATTATTTTGGGCAATCATAAATTCATCAAAAAATTCAGTTAATTCCTTGTGAGCCGTGAGTGGTAATATATTAGCAATGTGTTGATCAGGTCGTACTATAACCATGCAACCCATTGAGCGATCTATGTTTCTTAACTCAAAAATATCGTTACCTTCTTCAGCATGAAACACTTTTTCGTAGTCTCTCAGCCCATATTTTCCTTTGGCTGGCCAGAGAAAGTTAGGCATGTCTTCAATTGATAGGTCTTGTTGCTGAAATACAGCATAAACATCAAATACTGAGTCTATATCGGTGCCTTCAGGGGTATACTTTCGTACGGGTGAAGACTCAGAGTTCGTAATAAATTGTACAAGCTTATATGACTCAGAAGAGCTTTCTACCGGGTTTTGTTTGTTGCCAAAAATGAAAATACGCCAGCGACCATCCGCTTTATTCAGATGCCCTAAATGCTGTCGGTAACCATCGGCTACTCGAATAGCCTCAGCGGAATGGAATCGTTGACCAATCTTAAAGCCACTAGCTAAATGTTGATTCACTTGACCAGTAGATATATACGACGGGTAATACTCGATAGCTGTGCCAGCAACAAAGCCATTTTGTCTAGCCATGAATTTCTCAATATCAGCCGTATTGGTTTTAGCTTCAGGTGCATYATTGTCTGATGAAGGGCGAGTAGCTACTAATTTTGACAACTCTCTATCTGCCTCTATTAACTGAAATGCAACTTTACGTCGCTCTGAGGAATACGTCTGTAGTAATTCTGGCTTACATTTACCTTGTAAAACAGCAGCAACTTTCCAGCCCAGATTAAAGGTGTCTGGCAGTGATGTGTTTAACCCCCAACCTCCTTTAGGGCTATGGGTATGGCAGGCATCGCCAGCAACAAATGCACGAGGTATAAGGTTTTCTGGATTATCAACGGGTGTGTCATCAAATCTCTCTGCTACTCGTTGTCCAACCTCATAGATTGACCACCAGGCAACTTCCTTAACGTCTAATTTATAAGGGTGCATAATTTGCTGTGCTTTTGCTATGACATCTTCGGCTTTAAGGTTAAGGTCTGACGCGCGTTGATCTTCACCCAATAGAGCAAGCTCTACATAAAACCTGACTAAATAACCGCCTTCTCGCGGAATAGTCATGACAGCACCGTGTTCTTTTGATTGGATAAAGCTCTTAACTCTAATATCAGGAAAGTCTGTTACTAACAAAAGATCCATCACACCCCAAGCTTTGTTTGCTGAATCACCTTCTAAAGGTATTGATAGGCCTTTACGAACAGCACTTCTTGCGCCATCACAACCGACAACGTATCGGGCTCGAACCGTTTCAATTTTGGCTGATTGAGGGTCATCAATTAACTCAAATTTTGCCGTAATAGGGTGTGCGTTTAAATCCTGCGTTAGGTTAGAATCAACAGCTAATTCAAGTAACCGACGACTGTAATGGGGAACAAGGTTTGTTACTGAGTTCTTCATGCCTTCTAGTAATAATTCATGAAGTCGTGCCTGGTTAACAATGCCATGGGCAAATTCAGACAGGCCAATTCTCGCGTCAGCAATTTTGTGGGTACGCTTTATGTTCTCAGGTTTTATGTTATCAGGCTCCCAGAATGTATTCTGGTTTAGCTTGTAAGATTCTTTGACAATCATTTCACTGCTGTTAAAGCCTTCCATAATTTCAATTGTGCGACAAGATATGCCATCTGCGCGTCCAAAAATCAAAGGACCTTTTTCTAAATCAACGATACACGTTGTAATGTCAGTGAACTCCGATAGCTGCCTTGCCATCGCTAGCCCTGCGGGGCCACAACCTACAATTAATACATCAACTTCTTTTGGAAGGTCTACAATAGGTAGAGTGGGGGCTGGTTCCCGAACTGAATCTGGAATTTGATAATTACCGGGTTTAAAACCATTTAAGTGGTACTGCATTTTATAGTTCTCCTAATTTTACAAATATTGTATTTTAATTATACAAGGCTATGTTATTAATGATTTTTCACCTTGTTTAGTTATGACTACTTGTTAATTCATTGGTAATAACTGAAACTGCTTACTGTAAATTCAAAGTCGTAATTATGACCTTTAGGCGYGTTGTCAATTCCGATAAGGCACGATAGAAATTTTTACCATTACATTCGGTGTTAGACATTAATACCAATTGAAGTAAGGAATAGATCATTCATTATTTCATTTGGTATAAGTATCGTTTCCAGGTGAATTAATTTTATCTTTTTAATTTTACACTGGATAAACTTAACGCGTTAACCAAGTATAGAGAGCATTAATTTTTTGGAAAGATAATTTCCATTGCTTTAATGGTACTTTTCATAGATAGATTGTTGCCAAAGATAAAGTGGAAATGATAATGAATTGTTATTATTTACCGTAAAAACTGTATTTTTACGAAAAAACAGAATGAAGTATGCAGGATCTTTAAATTCAAGTTTATAGCCTATTTCAGTCATTGAGATTGATGAAAAAGATAGTGTTGTGGTTAAGTAATTCTGGCCACTAATATGTATTTTCTAACACACCATGAGGGCGAAATCGCTAAAGTCTATAATCTGGCAAAGTTAACTTCCAAAATTGAAAGCAACCGGAAACAACGAGCTTGCAGTAGGCACCGAACCACCAAGTTAGATTGATTATCCCCTCGACTGGAAAATTAGCCACAATTGCCGCCAGTTACAATGTGGCATTGGCATTACTTCAAAGTACCATTCGCTGTCGTTGAGTCTATTCCCCTTATATACAATGCTGATATTTATGGTGTATGTTTATGAATAATATGTCTCAAAACTCCTAGTTGCTTCAATATCTTGATGCTGATAAGCAGTGATATCGATGTTGCTATCCAGCCAAAGGTTATCCAGATGCCGATGTCCTGCATTTTGAGCGTAATGGCACTTTGCGTTGCTATGGGTAACAGCATCAGGCTGAACACAGGATCCAACCACCACAGTTGCTTAGTATGCAGCACGATCCAGGCAAACTCGTTAATTTTTTCGCAATATTTTTCAGCGTGTACTTGGATATGGGATATCATACGAGACAAGTAAATCATCAAGGTAAGGATGATCAGCGGGGCGACGATGGGAACCAATTGCGCAGGTATTGAAACGCCAAACAGGGTAACCTGCTGACTTCGACTTAATTCTTCTGCGGCTAGTGCTTGAACATATAGCTCACTATCCGTCAAGGGGCGGTTGGCGATCTCTCGCCATACGTGCTCAATGCCGAAAAATGGATGGAAACCGTCAGGGCTAGCCCCAAGCGCAGGATACCTTTCTTGTAACCAGATCAGGATGCTAGTGCCGGGTATTTTACTTGAGTAAGGGGTAACACTGATGTCTTCAAATACAGTATCTTGTCCAGACTCAATCAAGGTATGTACGTCGCTAGAACGTGCATCTCCCCAATCACCTCGCACTCTTACTACCATATGTGCCGTCACCAGCTGTGATGAYCGTTTGGGCTTTAGACTGCCGCCTGTGCTAAGTGAAGTGGAAGCTGTTACCTCTAATCTTGAGGCCAATAATACGTGATTATACCTATTATTAAAAAATGCTGCCAAATAAACATGTTGCCATAGTGCCTCATGGGTATTTTCTGGGCTAATGGCGTATAAAGTGGCAGGGGTCTGTGCTAGTTGGGATTGTGTGAATCGTACTATATCAAGTGGTGTTAGAACTTTCAGATCCAGCATATTTGTCGGAACTTCTTCAGCAAAATAGGCCTGATGCGGATTGTAATAAACCTCACCATAGATACTGATTAACAATTCAGGATTGCTGACTTTCTTGTGATGACGTTTGATATAGGGGATCAGGTTTTCCCAGGCATTTTCAATCGGTGTATTGATCGTACCAAACTCCAAGTATGGGTTGGTCTCGTTCAGGGTTTTGACTTCGGATTTTCTCAGCTTTTCATCTAGCCAGAGCGGGTAATCTTCCCAGCTAATATTGATCGCCGTTTCCACCTGTTTTAGCGCTAGGCTATACAGATTATTTGTGGGTCGCACAGATAACGCAAATAAACTGAAAACAACAGCGCTGAGTAACACAAAAAATTGCGCACGTCGGGCCAGATGGAGAGATTCTTCAAACATGCCATTGCTCTGGTTATTTTTCTTGTCTGTAAGTATAGACAAATATCGGCATGTCATTAACCTGATCAAAACCAGTGGCTATAGTGCAATTACCTAGAGCCGATTAAAATTAGCGGCTAGTATAGTATTCCCGCTCCATGCTTCCAGTGGCAAGGATGGCCTTGTCTTCAAACATCTTAAATCTCTGCCCCATACAAATTCCCTTCGAAATAGACGATATATCCGTTATCTTCGAAACGATTATAATAAACTTATGTGGGATAGGTGGTTTATTCGTATTTAAATTTCTATCGTATTTATCAGGTTAAGTTTATTTTTTTAAACAAGTGAAACTGTATATCTTCTCTAATTAGTTGCCCCCATAACTAGAGGCTTCTAACTGGTTGACGACCTCTCAATGTCTGCTAGCCAGCTTTATGAATGCTCTCATGAATGGCAATTTTTTCGCTCAACGTTGCCGTTAGTAAATCAAAAGCTAAGGTATACTTTGTGTAGGTTTGTAGATCATCAGTGTCATGATCTACGCCGTGATGATGATGTTCTAATGGGAACTGATGTCGACAAAGCCCTCAATGAAGAAACCGCGGGAAGCAAGCGCCTATGGGGAATCTATCTCTGTGGGTGTTGGTTGCAGGGTGATTTTTCTCTTAACTTGCCTAGATTGACCGCTGTAAGTCACAACCTTATGATTTTTCTTCATAAATACTCCCACTTTTGTTGATGTGCTAGCGCCTTCTCAGTGAGCAAGACATAACTATCCCTGACATCATACCGTCATTTTTTTCA
>NVWU01000023.1 GCA_002733765.1 Colwellia sp.
TGAGAAACTTGCATAAAAAAATCCGATGAAAATTGTTCATCGGATTTTGATCTTATTTATCAATTTAGCAAGACATTTCTGCTTAACTGATCGGCATTAGCCATATAGGCTCTTTTTAGTCTTCATTTAATTACTTTGCAATAAAGTTATTATTTGATGAATAACATTTCAGCGTACTTAGGTAATGGCCATAATTCATCAGCAACTAATAATTCAAGTGCATCACCGTGAACACGAGCTTCTGCCATTAATGGGCAAAGTACGTCAGCACTAAAGTGCATATGTGCTTCAGTATCGGTAAAGTCATGTTTTCTAACTTCACTGTCAATTTTAGCGACTACAGACATTAAGCTATTAGCGTGTTTTGCAACTTCTTTAGTGATTGTAGTATCAAATTCAATACCTAAATCTAATACAGAAGACGCTGCATGCGTTAATTCAGATAAATAAGCGATGGCCGCTGGATAAATCTTAGTTTTAGCTATATCACTTACTAATTTGGCTTCAACTTCAATCGCTAAATTATATTGTTCTGCATATACTTCGTAACGACTTTCTAATTCAACGGCCGATAAAACACCGGTGTTTTCGAATAACTCAATGACTTCTTTTGATTTAAATGCAGGTAATGCATCAGCAGTGGTTGGAATATTTTTCAAACCACGTTCTTCAACTGCTGCTTTATGCCACTCTTCAGAATAACCGTCACCGCCAAATATTACGTTACCGTGTTCTTCCATTAATTCTTTTAATACAGAGATAACAGCAGCAGTTTGGTCTTGAGTAGAAAGTGCAACTTCTAACTTCTCAGCAATCCAGTTTAATGAATCGGCAAGCATAGTGTTCATTGCGACTAATGGACCAGATATTGATTGCTCTGAACCAACAGCACGGAACTCAAAACGGTTGCCAGTGAAAGCGAAAGGAGAAGTACGATTACGATCACCTGGATCACGTTCAAAATTAAGGATTTGATCAAGACCAAGATCCATCTCTCCGCCATCGGTAGAACCTGTAAGCTTGCCCACTTTGATGTCTTCAAATACTTTTTCTAATTGGTCACCTAAGTAAACAGAAAGAATAGCAGGTGGAGCTTCGTTAGCACCTAAACGATGATCGTTACCCGCTGAAGCAATAACAGCACGTAATAATGGACCATACTTATGTACACCACGAATTACCGCACCACAAAATAATAAGAACTGTAAGTTGTCGTGTGGTGTTTTCCCTGGATCTAATAAGTTACCTTGCGTGCTGTTACCAACAGACCAGTTAACGTGTTTACCTGAACCGTTAATGCCAGCAAATGGCTTCTCATGTAACAAGCATAAGAAACCGTGTTCTTTAGCTGTTTGCTTCATAAGAGTCATCAGAAGTTGTTGCTGATCAGCGCCAACATTAGCAGCACCATAATAAGGAGCAAGTTCAAATTGTCCCGGAGCAACTTCGTTATGGTGAGTTTTCGCTGGAATACCGACACGGTATAGTTTGTCTTCGAAGTCTTGCATGAAAACTTGAACACGTGCAGGGATAGCACCGAAGTAATGGTCATCAAATTGTTGACCTTTTGCCGGAGCAGCACCGAATAACGTACGTCCAGTTAATAATAAATCAGGGCGGCTATTGGCAAAATTTTCATCGATTAAGAAATATTCTTGCTCTGGACCCGCACTTGAGTCTACGTTAGCGATATTAGTTTCGCCCATTAACTTAAGTACTTTTTGTGCTGCTTCATTCATTGCTTTATTTGAGCGCAATAAAGGAATTTTCTTATCTAGTGCTTCTCCAGTCCAAGACATGAAAACACTTGGAATCATTAACGTAGCGCCATTCGAGGTATGCTGAATGTAAGCAGGGCTTGTTGGATCCCATGCGGTATAACCACGCGCAGCGTTAGTCATACGTAAACTACCGTTAGGAAAAGAAGAACCATCAGGTTCGCCTTTAATTAACAGGGTACCAGTAAATTCATTTATCGCATTACCTTCAGAGTTAGTCAGAATAAATGCATCATGTTTTTCTGCGGTAATGTTAGTCATTGGGTAGAAAACGTGGGAGAAAAATTTAGCGCCTTTAGATAAAGCCCAATCTTTCATCGCAGCAGCGACAATATCGGCATTAGCAGCGTTTAATGCTTCGCCTGACTCAATGGTTTTTTTAATGGCTTTAAACGCTTTTTTAGATAACGCGTCTTCCATTTTTTGTAAGTTAAAAACATCGGTTGCCCAAATTTGCTTCAACGGGTCAGTCATTTTGCACGATAATGGTGCACGGTTAGTGATTTGATCAATCGCTTGAAGGCGGGTTTGGTTTCCACTCATTTTAGTCTCCTAGGCATATATATTAAAGGCTGCGGGGTGTCAGCTTATCATTTTTAAAATTTAAATAGTAACTTCTGTATTTTCAACACAATAAATTGACGATAATTAAGCAATAAACAGACCATCAGGTTGAACGACTAGTGTATATATTGGTGAAATAGCAGTTAGAGTAATATTTATTATCGAACATAGGGCTAAGTTAAAGCCTTAACTCTACATTTAATTGTTATTTTTGTATGTTGCGGCATCTATGATGGAAAAAATATGACATGCACCAGCGATTACTGCGGGTACTATTAGCCACCATAATGCATAACCACCAACACAAATTATAGCAAATATTATTGCGGGGAGTATGCGTCCTTGTACAAGTTGTCCTAAGCCGGGAAAAAAAATATTGCAAATTGCAGCAATTACATTGCCTGCTGAACCTTGACCCGCCATTATATCTCCTAAAAATTTGAATCAACTAGTAAACTTTTAACTGCTATCATAATATAATATTATTCTCTAAAAAATAAGTTAATTGTTAGCAAATATGAGTTTATTAAAGGATTTACAGCATTCGATAACTTGGCGACATTATCTGTCGTTTTTTCATTATCTGTTAAGACGCGTTAAGCAAGAGCAACTACAAGTGGTTGCTGGCTACTTATCTTACGTTACTTTAATGTCGCTAGTACCTCTGATGGTTGTTGCGCTCTCTGTTGCAACCGCTTTTCCCCTTTTTGCTGAAATTCATCATAGTGTTGAGCAATTTGTTTATGATAATTTTGTGCCAACAGCCAGTGATGTAGTGCAACAGTATTTATCTTCATTTGTTGATAATGCGTCAAAAATGTCAGCGGTTGCTATTTCATTTCTATTTGTTGCCG
Source organism: Colwellia sp. (assembly GCA_002733765.1). GTDB lineage: Bacteria > Pseudomonadota > Gammaproteobacteria > Enterobacterales > Alteromonadaceae > Colwellia. Next base: position 3,197 of record NVWU01000023.1, read on the forward strand.
CTTTATTGCTTATTTCTGTTATCGATAAAACATTTAATAATATTTGGCAAGTAACTAAAAAACGAAGAATGATTACCTCTTTTTCAATGTATTGGATGATATTGACCTTAGGACCGCTTCTTGTTGGGGCAAGTATCGCTATTACCTCATATATTGTCTCTTTAGTTTCCTTAGGTATTGATGATAGTTTTGGTATAACCAACTTGTTTTTCAGGCTGTTACCCTTGTTGTCTTCGTTGGCAGCTTTTATGTTGTTGTATATGCTAGTCCCTAATACTACGGTGCCTTTTAAGTATGCATTATCAGGTGCTTTTGTTGCGGCACTTTGTTTTGAGTTTGCGAAGAAAATTTTTGCCATATATTTAACGGCATTTCCTTCTTATCAAGCTATTTATGGTGCTTTGGCCATCATACCAATTTTATTTTTATGGGTTTATTTGTCTTGGCTTATCGTTTTGGGTGGCGCTTTAATTACCGTGTCTTTACAAGAGTATGAGTTAGAAACTAAAGGGGTAGGTTAATGATAGCGTTACTACAACGTGTGAGTGGTGCAAGTGTTACCGTTAATAACCAAGTAATTGGTGAAATAGATAAAGGGTTATTAGTGTTTTTAGCGGTTCAGCCAGAAGATACTAACGCTAAAGCAAAACGTCTTGCCGAGCGAGTTGCTAGTTATCGACTGTTTAATGATGATAATGGTAAAATGAACTTGAATGTAAAACAAGTTGATGGTGATATTTTAGTGGTCTCACAATTTACGCTTGCGGCAGACACTAATAGCGGTTTACGTCCCAGTTTTACCACCGCAGCAAAACCTGACTTTAGCAAAAAATTGTATGAGTACTTTTGTCAACAATTACGAGAACAAGGCTTTAAAGTGCCAACAGGTGAGTTTGCTGCTGATATGCAAGTAAAATTGCTAAATGATGGTCCGGTGACTTTTACTTTGACGATCTAAAAGTTAATTTTATGGCCTATTTCGTTACCATGTTGCCAAAATTTTCGCCATTGTAAAAATAATCGACGGGGTAAATAGCCGCTCTTGTTTCGTTTTAGTAACCTAAATGTTTGCCAATGTTTAGGTATTAAGTGAATAACAATGTTGAGATAGTTTGGAATATGAAAGTAAATAATATTATGTTCGCGAGATAGCTGTTGCAACACGGTTAAACATAAATTGACTTCATTGTCTGTTGCATCGGGTAAGTTGATGGAAAGGCAACCATTACTATCAATATTATTGAGCAAGTACTCAAGCTGTTTAATTGTTTTATCAAAGTATTGCTCTTTATGTTGGTATACGTCACAAATTAACCAATCGGGAGCTGTTTTTTCTGTCTGTGCTAACCAGTCATGGCTGTTACGATGAATGATCTCTATTTTTTCTTGTTCGGGGTTAAAATAACGAGCAAAAATTTCGATGACTATTGAACTATACTCGATACTTTTTATCGATATATTAGTACAAGTATGTGCTAAAAAACGATCAAGGTTGCCCCCACCTAAACCCAGTTCAACAACGTTTTGAGGTTTGAAGAATAATAGGGGTAATAATAATGCCGTTTGATGTGGCAGTGTTAATTGCCACGGTTTACGTTTATGCATAACACTTTGAATAACCTGCTCACCTTTATCATTGTTAAACGCTAACCAGCGAAAGTATTTATTTTCGCTAACCGATACGCTTTCTTCTCCTTGACTTAAATAGAGTAATTTTCCTTGTGCTATGTGTTTGGATAATTGCATAATTATTTAAACGCCTAATAATTTGAGCTAATACGAATAAGGATAAATAATGAATACCCTATGTTCACCTATAACTGCTGATGAATTGGCACAATATTATCAGCTTCGTTGGCAAATACTAAGAAAACCTTGGAAACAACAGCAAGGTAGTGAACAAGATGAGTATGAACAACAAGCAATTCATAAAATGGTTATTAATGAACAAGGCGAAGTATTAGCGGTTGGCCGTTTAGAAAAAGTCGCTAAACATCAGGGAAAAGTCCGTTTTATGGCGGTAAGTGAAACCGCGCAAGGGCAAGGATTAGGTCAACAAATCATTAATGCTTTAGAGCAGCAAGCTAGTCAATTGGGTTTTAGCGAAATCACACTAAACGCCCGTGAAAATGCAATAGGCTTTTATCAAAAGCTTGGTTATAAAACCGTAAAGTTTTCTCATACACTTTTTGATGAAATTAAACATTACACCATGGTAAAAAAATTGAGCGTTCACCCCTTACATAAAACGGAACTTGCTCAAACGTTACAAAATATTTGGCATAAAACAATTCCTTTGAGCAAAGCGATGGAATTACAGATCAGTTATTATGATGGTCAAAAGTTAATGACCTATTGTGATGCCGATTTTAATCAAAATTTACATCACACTATGTTTGCTGGCAGCATTTATACCTTAGCAACATTAACGGGTTGGGGTTGGGTTTATCTTGCCCTTCAAGCAAAGCAAAAAGAACAGGAGAATCTGCGTGGTGATATTGTGTTGGCAGAGGCGAATATAAAATACCATGCACCAATTAAAGGACTTACTTATGGACAAGTTGTTCAAGATGATGTTTCAGGACAATTTGATAACTTACTACAAGGTAAAAAAGTGCGTATTAAATTGGTCGCGCACGTGTACTGTGGTGAAAAAATTGCGGCAACCTTTCAAGCTAGCTATGTAGTATTGCCTAATAACTAATAACTAATAATTAATAACTAATAACTAATAACTAATAACTAATAACTAATAAAAAATAAGAGATAGTGACAATATGAAAAAACATAATGCATTTATATCGGTACTCGTGAGCTTTATGTTAGGCGCAGAAAAGATCGGTAAAGCGGTTGGTGCTTATAGGCTATACAAGTAATGGCTAGTGATAAAAATATGCAGGCGAAGACTTTATCTGTTGGTATTATTGGCTGTGGTTGGCTTGGTAAGGCGTTAGCTGCTAGGTTATTAGAGCAGAAAGCTTTAGTACTTGCGACAAGTAGTCAGCAATGTAATGTTGAGCAGCTGCATGAGCAAGGAATAAAGGCACAGCAATTACGCTTGCCATCAAATATAAAAAAACTTAGCCAGCATGATGTTTTTACACAGCAGTGCTTAGTTATTGCCATTACCCCCAAATTTAAGCAAGGTCGTACTGACTATGCGGAAAAAATTGCGCAACTTGTTGATGCAGCTAAACAACGCAATGTAGTACAGCGTATTGTTTTATTATCGAGTACTGCTATTTATCAGGACTTAGAGGGTTTAGTTGATGAAAATACTTCTCTAAATTTAGCTGAATCAAGCGCATTGACAAAAGCACAGATACTAAATACCGCAGAACAAATGGTATTGAATTTTCATCACCAAGGAAGTGTTTTAAGACTAGCAGGTTTGGTTGGGCCTGAGCGACATCCGGGTAAGTTTTTACTGGTTAAAAGAGCGCTAAAAAATGCGATGGCACCTGTTAACTTAATTCATCAACAAGATGCAGTGGGTTTGATATTGTCTTTATTAACGTCAGCGTTGCCGCACGCTATTTTTAACGGTGTTAGTGACACTCACGTGACTAAATCGGTTTACTATCAAGCGGCGGCTAAATCACTTGGACTGGAATTACCAACTTTTAGTGCCAACAATGTGTTAGATTCTACTCGTATTGTCAGTGGTGACAAAGCTAAACAACAATTAGATTATTCATTTATTTACCCTGACCTGCTTGCTTGGTTATAATAATATATGTTGAAAGCTTACTGGACTTATTTTGCATTTATTCTCGATTGCCTTTCTTGAACACCATCAATTTAAATTGTTATTTGTGATTATTTGGTTGCATGTTTCAGTACTTGATCTGTTTTATATTACCTATAATGGCCCGGTATTTTTATGGCATGATAACGCTCAGCTACTGACATTAGTGGTACATTTTTTAATTGCTCTTGCTACCACGGCTTTATATAAAATAATGTTTAAAGCCCGAGTAAATAAGTCTCAAGAATTGAGTGAGCTATAATAATGAGAGTTGTATTGGCACCGATGGAAGGTGTACTCGATCATTTAATGCGTGATTTGCTAACAAAGATTGGTGGTTATGATCTTTGTGTGACTGAGTTTGTTCGTGTTGTTGATCAATTAATATCTGATCGTGCTTATTTTCGTTCATGTCCTGAGTTAAAAAAAGCGACTGCTTATGGATGTACCACTGCAGCAGGTACGCCAGTACGAGTACAATTACTTGGACAACATCCGCAGTGCATGGCTGATAATGCTGCTAAAGTGCTAGAACTTGGCTCCCATGGTGTTGATATTAATTTTGGCTGTCCGGCCAAAATGGTGAATAAAAACTGTGGTGGTGCAGTCTTACTTAAAGATCCTGAAAACCTTTACCGTATTGTTAAGGCGGTAAAAGCTGCGGTTCCTCATGATGCAATTGTCAGTGCCAAAATTCGTTTAGGTTATGAAGATAAAACGCTAGCGATAGAAAATGCGCAAGCGATAGAGGCGGCTGGCGCCAGTGAACTTACCGTTCACGCAAGAACTAAAGTAGAAGGTTACAGACCGCCTGCTCACTGGCACTGGATCGCTAAAATAAAACAAAATATAAATATTCCTGTTATCGCCAACGGTGATATTTTTACTTTGAATGATGCAACAAAATGTCGAGAAATTTCTGGGTGCAACGATATTATGGTCGGAAGAGGCGCATTGATGTTACCTAATTTAGCACAGGTCATTAAGCAACAAGCACCGGCTATTCCTTGGCATGAAGTACAAGCATTACTGCTCACCTATACCGAGTGTGAAACCTATGGTGATAAAAGTAAATATTACCCTAATCGTATAAAGCAATGGCTTAAATATTTAAAGTTACAGTACGTTGAAGCGGATGCGCTATTTCAAGAGGTTCGCACCCTTAAAACAGCTGAAGCGATAAGAGAATTACTTTAATTACAGGGTTTATTCTCATTAAATGTTGCTTACTTAATTAATCACAATGATATAGTTATAAGCTTGGCAGTAATTTTTTTGGCATGAATTGATTTAGTTCACCACCATTGATTATTATTGAGGCTGCAACAATATCAGGAGCGAAGTACCTATCTTTGCCATAAAAGCTCACTGTTGCACGTAATATTGCTTTTGCTTGTTCAATTATCGGTGAACCTTTTAGTGGCGCTCTAAAATCTAAACCTTGTGCTGCGGCTAAATATTCTATTGCCAGCACACCGCTAGTATTCTCAGCCATATCGCTTAAACGACGACCAGCAAAAGTAGCCATAGAAACATGATCTTCTTGATTTGCGGACGTGGGTAAACTATCTACTGAAGCCGGGTGTGCTAAGGTTTTGTTTTCTGAAGCAAGTGCAGCCGCGGTGACTTGGGCAATCATAAAGCCAGAGTTAACACCGCTGTTTTCGACTAAAAATGGCGGTAATTTACTTAAACTAGCATCAATGAGCAGCGCCATACGACGCTCAGATAACGAACCTATTTCGGCAATAGCTAACGCTAAGTTGTCAGCGGCCATCGCAACTGGCTCGGCATGGAAGTTACCGGCGGAAATAAAATCCCCTTCATTGGCAAAAACTAATGGATTATCAGTAACGCCATTTGCTTCGATGTGCAGTACGCTTGCTGCTTGACGAATTTGTGTTAAACATGCCCCCATTACTTGTGGTTGGCAGCGTAAAGAATAGGGATCTTGTACTTTATTACAATCGACATGCGATTGGGATATTTCTGAATCATCAGTTAAGATGTGGCGATAAGCGTAGGCGGTATCTATTTGACCTATTTGCCCACGAACTTGGTGCACTCTATCATCAAATGGTACACGACTTCCCAAAGCTGCTTCTATCGTTAATGAGCCCATTGTGATGCCAGCAGCGTATAAATCTTCAGCATGAAATAAACCTTCTAATGAAAAGGCTGTTGAAGCTTGGGTGCCATTTAATAAAGCTAACCCCTCTTTAGCTGCTAATGTTAGCGGTTTAAGTTTCGCAATTTTTAAACCATCAATAGCTGAGATGATTTTATTTTGGTAAGAGATTTTACCTTCACCAAGCAAAGGTAATACCATGTGTGCTAATGGAGCCAAATCACCCGAAGCGCCCACCGAACCTTTTTTCGGTACACAAGGATACATTTGTGCGTTAAGCAAGATAATTAACGCTTGAATAACGGGTAGCCTGATACCAGAAAAACCTCGGGATAATGAGTTGATTTTTAGTACCATCATTAAACGTACGGTAGCATCCGCCATATACTCGCCAAAACCAGCAGAATGTGAAAGCACAATAGAGCGTTGTAATAGTTCTAACTCATCATTTTTAATACGCGTATTAGCAAGCCTGCCAAAACCGGTATTGATGCCATACACAGCATGGTCGTTTTTGATTACTTGTTGCACAGCATCGGCACTCTTATTAATGTCGTTAAAAGCACTTTTATCTAGGCAATATTGTATGCCCTCAAAACGGTTCACTGCACGCAGTTGCGCTAGAGTCAATTGTCCAGGGATGATATTTAACCTTGTCAACTGCGTCATAGTTTCCTCTGCTAATTCATCTACGGTATAAAAACACTTTTCGCTGTCATAAGTAAATACCTCATATAATGTCGCTTTAATTGCGCGTCCAATGCTTTCATAGGCGATACCACTAGCGCTATGATGAGTAAAAATTAACATAGTGATCACACATTAGCTTTTGTTTTGAGTATAATAGCAATAATATTTAATGCACTGATATGAAGACAATGACTGATGATAATGCAAACGAAAAACGCCTCAATAAATATATTAGTGAATCAGGTTTCTGTTCGCGTCGTGGTGCTGACAAATTAATTGAGGCTAATCGCGTTACCATTAATGGTGAAATACCCGAGCTAGGTACTAAAGTTCAATTGGGTGATGTGGTCAAAGTTGATGGTAATGCTATCGCCGCGAGTGCCAAAAACAAATCGGATCGTATTTATATTGTTTATAACAAACCCATTGGTATTACTTGTACAACTGAAAGTCATGTACGGGGTAATATTATTGATGCTATTGGTCACCGGACACGTATTTTCCCTATTGGTCGATTAGATAAGCCGTCTGAAGGCTTAATTTTTCTAACCAGTGACGGTGATATTGTTAATAAAATTTTACGTGCTGAAAATGCCCATGACAAAGAATATATCGTTACCGTAGATAAGCCGATTAGTGAGCGATTTATTGAGCGAATGTCTCGTGGAGTTCCTATTCTAGGTACTATTACTAAGCCTTGTATTGTTAGAGTAGAGAGCCGTTTTGTCTTTACTATTATTCTAACGCAGGGTTTGAATCGACAAATTCGCCGTATGTGTGAATATTTAGATTATGAAGTTAAAAAATTAAAACGTTCTCGTATTATGAGTGTTGAGCTTGGTCAACTAAGGCCAGGGCAGTGGCGAGATTTGACTACAGCTGAAATGAGTGAGATCAATCAAGCAGTTGCGAGTTCAAGTAAAACTGCAGATAAAAACCTAATTAGTCAGAAAAACCTACCAAGTAATCCTTGGATAAAAAGTTGAAGTCATACCAATAGCAGTAAGTTAGTGATCAAATATTAATGAATAAAATTCTGCTAGCTAAATAATTTTAACTAGCAGCAAAGGTCTTTGAATTATGACTTCATATTAGCTGATTATATTAGCTAGTCTAGGTGATAATTCCTCTAGTACTTGTGGATCCTCAATAGTCGAAGGAATCTCTATATCTTGACCGTCTATCATTTGTCTTAATGTTTTACGTAATATTTTACCTGAGCGAGTTTTAGGTAAACGTTCAACGATAATTAACGCTTTTAATGAAGCAATAGCCCCGATATCACTGCGGACTTTAGTTTTCAAAGCTGCAACTAGTTCATCATCACTCAACGTTACACCATTTTTAATAACGACTAAACCAAAAGGTACTTGGCCTTTTAATGAATCGTGAATACCGACTACTGCACATTCGGCTACCGCAGCATGGCCAGAAATTGATTCTTCCATCTCTCCTGTTGATAATCGATGACCGGCAACATTGATAACATCATCCGTACGTCCCATGATAAATAAGTAGCCATCCTCATCAAAATAACCACCATCGCCAGTAACATAATAACCGGGATGAGTTGATAAGTAGCTAGCTTTAAAGCGTTCTTCATCTTTATAAACGGTGGTCAAGCAACCAGGAGGCATAGGGAGCTTTATGGCGACAGTACCTTGTTGATTAGCAGGTAAAGCCTCGCCATAGGCATCTAAAATTTCAACATTATAACCTGGCACAGGAAAACCTGAAGAACCGGCTTTGGTTAACATTAATTCTTCATTGCTTTCATCAACAAAGGGAGTGCTTGCAATAGACCAGCCAGTTTCTGTTTGCCACCAATGGTCAATAACAGGTATTTGTGTTTTCTCTTTAAGCCAATGGTATGTGGCGGGATCTAAGCGTTCACCAGCAAGGTATAATCGTTTTAAATGGGATAGATCATAATTTTCCATTAGTGCCGCATCAGGGTCTTCTTTTGCGATAGCACGAAATGCCGTTGGTGCACTAAATAATGCGTTCACTTTATATTCTTCACAAACACGCCAAAAAGCACCTGCATCAGGCGTTCTAACTGGTTTTCCTTCATATATAATCGTGCTACAACCCGCCATTAGAGGACCGTACACAATGAAAGAATGGCCAACAACCCAACCAACGTCTGAAGCAGCCCAGAAACTATCGCCTGCTTTCATACCGTAAATGTTTTTCATGCTATAGAGCATAGCAACGGCATGGCCACCGTGATCTCTAACGACACCTTTTGGTTTTCCTGTGGTACCTGAAGTGTATAAAATATAAAGGGGATCTGTACTTTTCAAGCTAACAGCCGCAATGCCTTTTGCGCTGTTCATTAGCGTTTCCCAATTATGGTCTCGGCCACTAATCATCTCTGCCGTTAATTGTTCCCGTTGATAAACAATGCAACTACTTGGTTTATGGTGTGATAGTTTAATGGCGTTATCTAGCAATGGCTTATAAGGGATAACTTTCGCAATTTCAATACCACAACTAGCACTGATAATAACTTTAGGCTCGGCATCGTCAATACGTATAGCAAGCTCTTTAGCTGCAAAACCACCAAAAACCACCGAATGAACAGCACCAATTCTAGCACAAGCTAGCATAGCGATAACTGCTTGCGGGATCATCGGCATATAAATAAGTACACGATCACCTTTTACGACTTGCTGTTTTTGCAAAACGTTAGCAAATTTTGCCACTAACTCAGTTAATTCAAGAAAAGTGAATTTTTCCTTTGAGCCAGTCACGGGCGAATCATAAATGAGTGCAGTTTGCTCCCCACGGCCTTGCTCAACATGATAATCCAATGCCAAATAGCTAGTATTGAGTTCACCATCAGCAAACCAATCTGTCCATTCGTTCTTATTTGTCGACAATATGTTTTTTGGTGCTTTATACCAAGAAACAAGTTCTGATTGCTCTAACCAGTATGACTCTGCTGAATTCTTCGCTTTTGCTTGCTGTTCTTTGAAGCTCATGAGTTGCCCTTATGTGTTGTGTTTTATGCCTGCTACTATAGAAGTGTCGACAAAATTGAACAATTAGACCTTTGGCTAATATATATACTCGAACTAGCTTGAACTAGTCTTATTAGGTTATTTGAGTATAACCGTTACTGGGTGTTTAGTAAGTTAATAGGGGAAAACTGATCAGTAAGTAAGCGTGTGTTTTTTGGTCAGTTTTGTTCTGTTCCGGTAAAATCAATGCGGTTATAAAGTGAATAAATGTCGACACGATTGGGTGTAACTTTGTGTTAAGTTGCTTGATGGTACAATAAATATGAAAAGTAAAATTTTTCGGCAACTTGCTCAGATTTATTGGCACGCTCAATCAATGTATGTACAGAGTAGGGTGAGAGCATAGCTAAATAACGGTAGGAATTAAAAACAATGCCATTAATGCTAGTAATGAACCATACCTGTTCTTGAGTGGTTTTTTTCAGTAGTTTATTTCTTCTTTCTTATGAAATAAGGGCTTAAAGAGGTATAAACGAGACTAAGCTATGTTACTGATATTTGATAGTGTGCGGTTATAAAGTCAATAACGGGACCTGTATGGGCATACTTTTCAATAAAATGTATGCCCATTTTCGTCATCATGCCAATTTATTATTATCCAGTAAGGTTTTCAAAAAACGTGCTGTGTGAGAAGTTTTATGCTTTGCAACTTGCTCTGGTGTTCCGGCTACTAAAATTTCACCCCCACCTGAACCTCCTTCTAGGCCAAGATCAATAACCCAATCAGCTGTTTTTATTACATCTAAGTTATGCTCAATTACCACAATGGTATTACCATGATCACGTAAACGGTGAATTACCTGTAGTAGCTGTTTAATATCATGAAAATGTAAACCTGTGGTTGGTTCATCTAAAATGTATAGGGTTTTACCGGTATCACGTTTTGATAATTCTTTTGATAACTTAACTCGTTGTGCTTCACCACCAGAGAGGGTTGTTGCTGATTGTCCTAGTTTTACATAAGTTAAGCCAACATCCACCAGTGTTTGCAACTTACGTTTTATTGCAGGAATAGCGTTGAAAAATTCAAAGGCATCTTCAATAGTCATATCCAAGACCTGATGAATATTTTTACCTTTATATAGTACTTCTAATGTTTCGCGATTGTATCGCTTACTTTTACAGACATCACAAGGCACATAAACATCCGGTAAAAAGTGCATTTCTACCTTAATTAGTCCGTCACCTTGGCACGCTTCACAGCGGCCGCCCTTTACATTAAAACTAAAGCGACCTGGTTTATAACCACGTGAACGTGATTCTTGAGTTGCGGCAAAAATATCACGAATAGCAGTAAATATACCTGTGTAAGTGGCCGGATTTGAGCGTGGCGTTCTACCGATAGGACTTTGGTCAATATCAATAACTTTATCTAAGTGTTCTAAGCCAGCAATGCTTTTATAAGGCGATGGCTCGTCAAGCGTTGCCCCGTTCAGTTCAATGTGCGCTAACTTGTATAAGGTATCATTAATTAAGGTTGATTTACCCGAGCCAGAAACACCAGTAATACAAGTCATCAAACCGTTGGGAATGACTAAATCAACGTTTTTTAAGTTATTGCCGCTAGCACCTTTTAATTTAATAACATTTTTCTTATTAAAGGGGTGGCGTTTTTTTGGAATTTCAATACTTTTTACGCCAGACAGGTATTTACCGGTAAGTGAATTTTTACACTGTAAAATATCGTCGATTGTTCCTTGGGCGATAATTTCACCACCATGAACCCCCGCGCCAGGGCCTATGTCAATAACAAAGTCAGCGGCACGAATGGCGTCTTCATCATGTTCAACCACAATAACAGTATTGCCTAAATCACGTAAATGAATAAGGGTACTCAACAGGCGTTCGTTATCTCGCTGATGTAAACCAATTGAAGGTTCATCTAAAACATACATAACGCCTACCAAGCCAGCACCAATTTGACTGGCCAAACGAATACGTTGCGCTTCTCCGCCTGATAAAGTATTGGCTCCGCGAGATAAATTCAAATAGTTCAAACCTACATTAACTAAAAAACCTAAACGTTCATTTATTTCTTTTAGAATTTTTTCAGCCACTTGACCTTTTTGTCCTGTTAACGTTAAGCCCTCAAAGAAAGCTAACGCGTCGCTGATGGCAAATTCTGCAACCACGGGTAATGGTGTATCACCAATAAATACATTACGTGCTTCTAAACGTAAACGACTACCATTACAGTCGGGGCAATGCTGACTATTCAAATATTTTGATAATTCTTCACGTACCGCATTTGACTCTGTTTCTTTATAGCGGCGTTGCATATTATTAATTATGCCTTCAAATGGGTGCTTGCGCAGTACCACATCACCGCGGTCGTTCATGTACTTAAATTCAATTTCTTGTTTGTCGCTACCATAAAGCACGACATTTATTGCCTCATCGCTTAGTTTGCTAAAAGACTTATCTAAGGAAAATTTATAGTGTTCAGATAACGCCTTTAGCATTTGAAAATAGTAAAAATTACGTTTATCCCATCCACGTATTGCACCGCCAGCAAGACTTAATTGGTCATTGGTGATAACGCGTTTAATATCAAAAAATTGTTCAATGCCTAAGCCATCGCAAGTTTTACACGCGCCAGCAGGGCTGTTGAATGAGAATAATCGTGGCTCTAATTCTTGCATGCTATAGCCACAGTGAGAACAAGCAAAATTAGCAGAAAAGAGTAGTTGTTCTCTTTTTGGCTCATCCATAAAAGCAACTTTTGCTGTGCCAGCCGTTAATGCTAGCGTGGTCTCAAAAGACTCTGATAAACGTAACTGGATATCAGGACGCACTTTAAGGCGATCTACCACTACTTCAATGGTATGTTTTTTATGAAGTTCTAACGTGGGTGGATCTGATAAATCACATACTTCTCCATCAATACGAGCACGAATAAAACCTTGTGCGGCAAGGTTATCAAGTAATTTCACATGCTCACCTTTGCGATTTTGTAATACTGGTGCCAGCAGCATTACCTTAGTACCTTCTTCAAGCGCTAAAACTTTGTCAACCATTTGTGAAACCGTTTGTGCGGCGAGTGGTTGTTTATGTTCAGGACAACGCGGTTCGCCAACGCGGGCGTAAAGCAGCCTTAAATAATCATAAATTTCAGTAATAGTACCCACGGTTGAGCGAGGGTTATGCGAGGTTGATTTTTGTTCAATAGAAATAGCGGGTGATAAGCCTTCAATGTGATCAACGTCTGGTTTCTCCATCAGTGATAAAAATTGACGTGCATAAGCAGACAACGATTCTACATAACGGCGTTGCCCTTCTGCATATAGCGTATCAAAAGCTAGTGATGATTTACCTGAGCCAGAAAGTCCCGTGATCACTACTAATTTATCTCGAGGAATTGTTAAACTAATATTTTTTAGGTTGTGGGTGCGAGCCCCTCTGACTTCAATGTTTCTCATTTTTATCTATTAATCCATGCGTAAAATAGCAGCCGAATATTATGCCATAAACCAGCCTCTTGGGGAATACTGAGCAAATCATACTCTGTGTTACATTTATTTTTAAGGAAATACACCTTAATAAAAAAATTCGCCTTGATTATAAATTGCCCACTTTTCTTGGAACGAGTATTTTTAATTGGATCGGGTATAACGATGTAATAGAATTAAGGGAAATAAACATAAAAAGGTAAACACGTTGGAGACGAAGAAAAAAGTCAATATGCTGTTGTCGTTCGTGTTTGCTTTTATCATCATCAATACTGCTGAAGCATCGTCGCAAGTTCAGCAGGGTTTGGCGATTTTTGTCGCTATTGCTTGGCTATGGATAACACAGGCTTTACCTATTAGTGCTACCGCGTTATTAATTCCTGTTTTAGCTATGATTAGCGGTATATTGCCGGTAACACAAGCATTTACTAATTTTGCTAACCCCGTTATTTTTCTCTTTATGGGCGGCTTTGCCTTAGCGGCGGCATTGCAAAAATATTCGTTAGATAAATTGTTTGTTGTGAAAATGCTTTCTTTATCAAATGGAAAACCCTTATACGCGGTATTATTATTATTTTTGACTACGGCGTTACTTTCTATGTGGATAAGTAATACGGCGACGCTTGCTTTAATGCTACCTATCGCTTTGGGGTTGTTATCCGCTCAGCAAGAAAATAATCCGAATGATAAAAACCAATCAAACGTGTATGTTTTTGTTTTACTAGGGCTTGCATACTCAGGAAATCTTGGTGGTATGGCGACATTAATTGGTAGCCCTCCTAACGCAATAGCGGCTTCTGCTGCGGGTTTAAGTTTTTCGGATTGGCTCAAGTGGGGCATCCCTATGTTTTCTCTGTTATTTCCTTTGATGATACTTGTGTTGTTTATTATTTTCAGGCCTAAGTTTGTTAATCACCTCGAATTAGCGTTACCAGTGATTGAATCGAGTTGGCAACGTAACTTCGTTATTGCTACTTTCGTATTAACGGCTTTTGGTTGGATTTTTAGTACACCATTAGCAAGTCTTATAGGTGTTAGCCGTGGTTTTGATGCCATGTTAGCGGTTACTGCTATTGTGCTCTTAACGGGATCAAAATGTTTATCGTTTGATGAGTTTGTAAAAAAAACTAACTGGGGAATATTAATATTGTTCGGTGGTGGTTTAACCTTGAGTGCTTTATTAAAAACATCAGGTGCAAGTTTGTGGTTGGCAAATGCTATCAGTAGTAATTTACCTGCGGATAATATTTGGTTTGTTTTAGTTATTATTTGTATTTTTGTTATTTTTTTAACTGAGCTTGTTAGTAATACAGCCAGTGCGGCCTTACTAGTACCTTTGTTTATGACAGTAGCAATAGAGCTACATCTGCCGCCTGCGGGTATTGCGGTTGTTATTGCTTTATGTGCTTCATGCGCTTTTATGTTACCCGTGGCGACACCACCTAATGCGATTGTGTTTTCATCTGGCAGGGTGCCACAAGGGCAAATGATGCGTGCGGGTTTCGTGCTTAATTTGGTTATTGCATTAGTGATTGCCACCGTTGCTTTTTTCTTGTTCTAATTTATACCCTGAAACTTTAATATCCTTAAATCAGCATCTTGACGTATCATGGGGTTAGATCATTTTTTTGTTACGCATTGCGTGGTAAACTACGGCGATTTTTTAATTCTCCGTCTTTTTAATTCTCCGTATCTTTAGGTAATGTATTTTCATGAGTATTTCAGGTTTAAACAGTATTGAGAAAAAAGCCGCATTCTCGCTAGCCAGCGTTTTTGGTGTACGTATGCTTGGGCTTTTTATGATATTGCCCGTGTTTGCTATTTACGGCGAACAGTTAGCGGGTTACAGCCCTATATGGTTGGGGCTTGCTATTGGTGCGTATGGCTTAACACAGGCATTATTACAAATACCGATGGGGATTTTGTCTGATAAATATGGTCGAAAGCCAGTGATATTAGCGGGCTTAGTGGTTTTTTTAATCGGTAGTGTTGTTGCTGCTATGTCGACAACGATATACGGTGTAGTGCTTGGTCGAGCTATTCAAGGTATGGGTGCCATTGCCAGTGCCATTTTAGCCTTAGCTGCTGATTTAACCAGAGAAGAGCAACGTCCAAAGGTCATGGCGACTATTGGTATGTTTATTGGTTTATCATTTACCTTTGCGATGATTTTAGGACCGATAGTCGCTGATGCTTTTGGCTTAAGTGGCTTATTTTGGTTTACTGGATTTTTAACTATTTTAGCGATGTTAATGATTCAATTTATGGTGCCTTATTCAATTAATAAAGCGCCCCGTGGTGACAGTGTCGCTTTGCCTAAACAAATAGCTAAATTGATCCGTCATCCACAATTATCCCGTTTGAATTGGGGCGTGTTTATTTTACATATGGCGCTTACCGCTTGTTTTGTTACTTTGCCAAAACAATTTGTGGCAAGTGGCTTAGCATTAGAAAGTCATTGGCAAATATATTTGCCCACGTTATTAGGCTCTTTCTTTTTAATGGTGCCTTTTATGATTTTTGCAATGAAAAAACAGCAAGAGAAACCTATGTTTAGTGCTGCGGTCGCACTACTTAGTTTAGCCTTGTTTTTGTTGTGGTTATTACCAACAGGTTTATGGAGTTTAGTGTTATCTGTCGTGTTGTTCTTCACCGCTTTTAATTATTTAGAGGCGACCATGCCCTCTATTTTATCTCGTATTGCTCCTGCTGGTGTTAAAGGTAGCGTAATGGGCATTTATTCTAGTAGTCAATTTTTAGGTGCTTTTGTTGGTGGTATTGTTGGTGGCTTTGTGGCGAGTCGTTATGGTGAGAATACTATCTTTTTAGTAATGGCAATAGCGAGTTTATTTTGGTTAGTGCTTAGCTTTGGTATGCAAAAACTGAAAAAATCTAAAAGTTTCAGTTTTGTCACTAATATACGTTGTGAAGACAAAGCAGGTGAAATAGCTGGATTACTAATAAATATGCCTGGCGTTATTGAAGCAACGTTAGTGCATGACGATGTTGGAAATAACTCAGAAGAAAGTGTTGTGGTTGCCTACTTAAAAGTAGATGACAAAGTTGTTGATTTGTTGGCTATTAAAGTTTTATTACAACAAGAAGTATAAATAAATGTTTCCATTAAAAAATATTCCCCACTTAAAGTTATTAGAAATTGTTGCTCGGATTAATTTTTTTAAATCGCTCAGTGTTGCGCAGCGTGAATTATTATTGAATTCATCTACCTGTTATAAATGCTACAAAGATAAATATATACAAAAAGAAAACGATCTTAATTGCAATTTTTATATTGTCTTATCAGGTCAGGTCGCTATTACTAAGAGAAGCTCAGATGACAAAACCATAGATAAAGTTGTTGGTTATATTTCGGTGGGTGAATTTATTGGTGAAAGTAGTTTCATCAATAAACATCGTAAAAGCGCATCAGCAAAAGCGGTGGAAGATTCAATTATATTATGTATTGATCAAGATGCACTACGTGATTTACCGGTACTGCTTAAAGATAAATGCAAAGACGCTATTATTGAAGGCATGGCGACTAGAATTATTTATTTAACTAATCAGATCCAACAGCTTTCATAGCTGTTTATATATTTCAATTGGGTAAAAATTTCTTAAACAATATTCAGGTTAACTATAAAAATTAATATACGCTAGCAATGTAATCTGTCAGTTTGCCATTACCTAACATCACGCTGATATTATCACCTTCAAATTCCCGCATTAAGACTAAACCCATCGGGGATTTTGGCGTGATCACGGTTATGTGTTGTTCATTTAATTGACAACGAAAACCACCCGCGGCAGGACCGATGAAAAACCAGTGTTGCTTTTTGCTATCAGCGTAAAGTTGCACTAAAGCCGATAACGCTATTGGCTGGTTTTCATCAAACTCTACTAGAGTTAATGCCTGATAATTGCAGAGAGCTTTTTGCAGCTCTTGTACTCGTCTTGATTGTCCTTCAGCTAAATAACTGGCTTCAATGGCTAAGGTATCGTATTGCGTTTCAGCAACACTTTGATCGTCTACCGCTGCTGCATGGGCTTCGTTTGCCGCATTAATCGCTTGTGATAATTCTTGCTTTAAGCTTTTAATTATTAGGGTAACAAGTGTATTTTTATTTACTTTATTGGAAGTCATGCAGTTATTCAATTATTAATCATCTATCGATAATTCTACTATTATTAATGGATTATCGATAATTATTTTTACGGTAAAATAGATCTAATTTAGAATCAATCTGACAGGTGTCAAAATTAACTTGTAATATTGAACAAATATGAGTAAATTAACTTTATCTGGTATGACCAACAGGAAAGTAGCATGACATCAACAGTATTAAATAAAAGTCCATTTTCACATTTATTAGCCCCGTTAGATCTAGGCTTTACCCAATTAGCGAACCGTATTTTAATGGGGTCGATGCATACTGGGCTTGAAGAAGAAAAAGGGGGCTTTGCCAAGTTAGCTGCTTTTTATGAAGCACGAGCTAAAGGTGGTGTTGGTTTGATTGTGACTGGTGGTGTTAGCCCAAATATGCGTGGCAGAATTGCTCCTTTTGGCAGCGAACTCAGTCATTTTTGGCATGTGAATAAACATAAACAAGTGACAGCGGCTGTACATAAATATCCAACAAAAATATGTTTACAGTTATTACATACCGGTCGTTATGCCTTTCACCCGTTCAGTGTTGCACCGAGCAAAGTTAAATCGCCTATTACCCCTTTTAGCCCAAAAGCTATGTCAGTAAGACAGATTAACGGCACTATTAACGATTATGCTCATTCAGCAAGTTTAGCTGCCAAAGCGGGTTACGATGGTGTGGAAATTATGGGTAGTGAAGGCTATTTAATTAATCAATTTGCTTGTATACGAACGAATAGGCGTAGTGACGAGTGGGGTGGAAGTATTGAAAACCGTATGCGTTTGGCTATTGAAACTATCAAAGCAGTTCGGGCAAAGGTAGGGATAAATTTTATTATAATTTTCCGTTTATCCATGATTGATTTAGTCGAAGGCGGTAATACTTGGGATGAAGTAGTTACCATGGCAAAAGCAGTAGAAAAAGCTGGCGCTACTTTGATTAATACCGGTATTGGCTGGCATGAAGCACGGGTGCCCACTATTGTAACCTCTGTGCCAAGAGCAGCATTTGCTTGGGTTACCGAGAAAATGAAAAAAGAAGTGTCTTTGCCTCTAATAACGACTAACCGTATTAATACGCCAGAGGTTGCTGAGAATATTTTAGCGACGGGGCAGGCTGACATGGTGTCGATGGCAAGGCCATTTCTAGCGGATGCTGATTTTGTTAATAAAGCCGCAGCGAATAAATCAGATGAAATTAACACTTGTATTGGTTGTAATCAGGCGTGTTTGGATCATGTATTTCAACAAAAACGCGCTTCTTGTTTAGTAAATCCTGTTGCTTGTTATGAAACTGAGCTTACGTTTAATAAGCTTGATAAAAACAAGAAAGCCAAAAAATTAGCCGTAATAGGTGCTGGCCCTGCGGGTTTAGCCTTCAGTGTTTATGCCGCTCAGCGTGGTCATCAAGTTGAATTGTTTGACAAATTAAGTGAAATAGGAGGGCAGTTTAATGTGGCTAAGCAAATACCGGGTAAAGAAGAGTTTTATGAAACGATACGCTATTTTAACAAACAGCTTGTTTTACTTAATGTTCAGGTACATTTAAATAGTGAACAAAGTAGTGATAAATTGTTAGCTGCGGGCTTTGATGAGGTGATTTTAGCGACAGGTATTAAGCCAAGAAAATTAGATATTGAAGGAATAGATCACCCTAAAGTATTGAGTTATCTACAAGTGTTACGAGATAAAGTTGTTGTCGGTGAAAAAGTGGCGATAATTGGCGCTGGTGGAATAGGATTTGATGTTGCTACCTACCTTGCGGAAAAAGGAAAGTCGTTGACGACAGATCTAAATGCATGGTTAAAAAACTGGGGCGTAGATAAAGATTATCAACAATCAGGTGCTTTGCTAGAAAAAAAATCAATGATGCCTCATATACCTGAACGAGAAATAACCTTATTACAACGGAAAACCACCAAGGTAGGCAAAGGTTTAGGTAAAACCTCTGGCTGGGTACATCGCGCTAATTTAATGAAGCATGGTGTTAAAATGCTACCGGGCGTTAGTTATAAATCAATCACAGATGCTGGTTTGCTCATTGAAATTGAGGGTAAAGAACAATTAATATCAGTAGATCATGTCATTATATGTGCAGGGCAAGAATCAAATCGAGAATTGCAGCAGGCGCTTGAAAATGGCGGCATGAGTGTACACCTTATTGGTGGTGCTAATGTTGCTGCAGAACTTGATGCAAAACGTGCTATTCGCCAAGCAGCTGAATTAGCGATGGTGATTTAAATGTTGGTAAATCAGTATGAAACAAGGCTATACTGCGGCTAACGTATTTATTATGAAGAAAGTAAGATTTTACCTTTGACTTTTGAAATGAAAAACTTATTGGTTAGTAGTGGTGATATAGATATTTATTCTACGCCAAAGGAGTATAAAGAGCAGCTGTTGTCACTTATTGCTAGTGCTCGTCAACGTATTTATATCTCAGCACTTTATGTACAAGATGATGATGCAGGCAGAGAAGTACTGCATGCATTATACCAAGCTAAGGCGCAAACCTCAGCGCTCGACATAAAGGTTTTTGTTGATTATCACCGGGGTCAGCGTGGCCTCATTGGTGAAAAAGGAAGTTTGGGGAATAGGGCTTTATATCTTGCTCTTGCAGAACAATATCAACAAAAAATTGCTATTTATGGTATTGCTGTTAAACCTAAAGAATTGTTTGGTGTCTTACACTTAAAAGGTATGGTTTTTGATGATGTGCTTTTTTATACTGGCGCAAGTATCAATGATATTTATATGCAGCAGGGAACGCGGTATCGTTTAGATCGCTATTATCGAATTAATTGTGCGCCACTAGCGAATACTTTTTGTCAATACTTAACCAGCACTTTTGTAAAATCAAATTTAGCTCCTTTATTGAATGAGCCTCAGTTACCTAACCAAGCTCAGCAGAGACGTAATATTATTGCGTTAAAATCCTTATTAAAAAAATCAGCTTATCAAGTCGAGTTTACTGATAACAAAAAAGAATCTGGTGTTATTACTCACCCAATATCAATTATGCCTTTAATTGGTTATGGGCGGAGAAAAAACAAGTTAAATAAAGTTATTCGCCAAACCATCAAAAATACGAAAGAAAAGCTATTAATTTTAACCCCTTATTTTAATTTACCGCCAGTGCTGGCACGTGATGTGATTAAAGCGTTAAAGCGTGGCGTAAAAATAACGATCATTGTGGGAGATAAAACCGCGAATGACTTTTATATTGAGGATGAAAACGAATTTAGTGCTATCGGTATAGTACCTTATGTTTATGAAGTGCTATTGAAACGCTTTGTAAAACGATATCAGCATTTTATTGATAATGGGCTACTAAATATAAACGTATGGCAAAATGAAAAGAATAGTTTTCATTTGAAAGGTGTTATCAGTGATGAGCGTTATCATTTGCTAACCGGAAGTAACTTGAACCCGCGTGCTTGGTCATTAGATTTAGAGAATGGGTTGTTGCTTGATGATCCGTCACAAGGATTGATGCCTAAAGTCTCTGCTGAACTTATCAATATTATGGAATATGCTAAGCCGATTAATCATTACAGTGAAATAGAAAGTGTTAGTGATTACCCGGATAAACCAAGAAAACTACTTAAAAAGATACGTCTTACCCAAATAGACCGTATTTTAAAGCGCTTTCTATAATACCTTTATTTTTTGACTATATTTAAAGAATTAAAAGGATTTTTTTGCTTCAACTCTAATTTCAAAACCATTAATATCTTGGTTATCGCTTTGTGGGAAGGCAAAGTCAATGTGGATCACTTGATGATTTCCTGCAGAATGAGGCGAATAAAGTCTAGCACCGATACCGACAGAGTATAACCAAGTATCTTCATTATTTTCCGTGACTGAATCACCAAAAGCTTTGCCGGTATCTAAGAAGGCAGTACCGGCTAAATCAAATAATTTAAATAAATTGATATGTGGGTAATAGCGTATTTCGCTAGTGAACCTTACACTATGCTCACCATGTTGATATTGTAGCGGAAATCCGCGTAAGCCAGTATCTCCACCTATAGTGACAGGTTGATCAAGATATTGATTTTTACTGATTATATTGGTATTGCTTAAATAAAACCCCCAGTTTGGGTCGATATTGTAAAAATATTCAGTATTGAAACTAAGTAATAAACGGTGATCTTGTTGCTCATAGAGGTCACCATTAAGAGCTATATTTATCAGTAATAATGCCTTGTCATGAATTTCAAAGCCCTTGTCTATATTTGCTTGAAATAAAGCCCAAGCATTGTTTTCTTTTGAGCCATCACTAAGCCCTAAACGAGAGCTAAATTGCCAGCCATGATTAAAGTCTTCTATTTGAGTGATTAAATGGATATTGGTTAGTTTTCTAAAGTTTTTTTCTATGTAGTCAATACCTAACCAAGGATAGATAAAGTCTCTATCTTGCGGTAGCAATGCTGAACTAATATTATTATCAATATCATCGACACTAGAAAATGTATGTTGATCTTGAGTCATCCCGATACGGTATCTTAATAATGCACTGCTGTTATTAAAATCAAGCCAAGCATATTCTGCATTTTTAAAGCTAATATCATGCGCAAATATCGCTAGCTCACTATCATTTTGATAAATAGTATCGTTACGTGACTCTTCATTAAAACCAATCTTATAGGCGTGATTTGTATAAAAGCTGGCGAAATGTTTTTGTAAAAATAAGGATTGTTGAGTACCGTCATCGTTGTCGGCAAAGCGTAATTTTAAATCAATATTTTTTTTTCGAAATAAAGGCAGAGTACTCTTTATTTTGTAACCTTTACGTTGTGAATTCTTATACGTTTGAACTTCTGCATCAATCCCTAAACCCAATAAATTACGTTCTTTTATACCGAAGCTATAAGTACTCTCACCCCCTTGGCGACCAAAACTGATAGTTGGCATTAGCGACCAATTGTCCCATGTAGTAACGGTGATATTCTCTACCATTTCATCACTGGTTACTTTCGCATCACGTAAATATTTTCGACTACGTAAATGTCTTTCTAATTCAGCCATATCAGCAAAATTTTTATCACATTTCTCAATGAAAAAAGCGGCTTCATTTTCAAGTGTAAATTTTTTGGTATCTATATGAATGGCATTAGCCCAACGATGTAGGACAGAAAAGCCCGGCTCATTTTTATCAAAAATAGTTTGTGGTTTGAAAATAACGTTTTGTAGGCCTTGATAGCACGTTTCTTCTTTTCCGTGAACACTTGATGTAGTGAAACCGATGATTAATACAGAGATCAAAATCCATTTTATAGATGTGTGATCACTTTTATTGCTTATAAATATAGTGAATCCTTAAGTAACTGCAAAGGTAACAACGGCTATAATTTGATTATAGCCGTTACTGAAAATTTAAGATATTTTTATCTATTTATTCCTGTTGTTTGGCCGATGTAAGCACTTTTTTAATATTGGCCAGTAATGCTTTAGCACATAAATAATGCGGCCTTTTATTGTATAGTGAATAGCAACTACAGGTGTGAGTTGATGCTATTTACTTAAACAGAAATGTCTGGTGACGTAAAGTGTTTTTAAATTACATAATAGATTTTCCACCACTATCACTACATCAGCATTTTTACTAATGTAAATGGAAACGATATCAATAGCTCTGGTAATAGAGCGAAAACGGTGTGTTGGGCGCTGCTGTTATAATACATTCTTATCAGCAAACTTAAAAATTACAGAAAATACTGAGCGATATTAATACCGAGTTAACAGAACATTTATATCAAGCTAGCGTAATCTAAACTTAGTAAAATCAATTAGCTAAAAATAAAAGGCTTTTAAATGTAAAAAGCACTCGAATTTGATCGATTCTCCCTATAGAATTGCTCTCTTAATTAAATTTTTCTAACTCTAGTATAAGTTGTTTATTTGGTATTCATCTTGTCTTAGAAGTGCACAATTAATAGGATTTTTCATGGCAGGTGTAAATAAAGTAATAATTTTAGGTAATTTAGGTAAAGATCCTGAGGTACGTTTTATGCCAAATGGTGGCGCAGTAGCAAACCTTACTGTGGCAACATCTGATACATGGAAAGATAAGCAAACAGGTGAGCAAAAAGAAAAAACTGAATGGCATCGTGTGGTGATGTTCGGTAAACTAGCCGAAATTGCGGGCGAATATTTGAAAAAAGGCTCAAAGGTGTATCTTGAAGGTTCATTACAAACACGTAAATGGACTAACCAACAAGGCCAAGATCAATATACTACTGAAATTGTATTACAAGGGTTTAATGGTGTAATGCAAATGTTAGATGGAAAACCATCAGGTCAACAAGGTGGCTTCCAGCAACAAGGGCAGCAGCAAAGTGGCGGTTTCCAAAATCAAGCTCAACAACAATATAATAAACCGGCACAGCAACAAGGTGGTTTCTCTCAACAAGGGCAGCAGCAACAAGCTCCGCAACAGCAAGGTGGTTTTGGGCAGCAGCAACAAGCTCCACAACAACAAGGTGGTTTTGGGCAGCAGCAACAAGCTCCACAACAACAAGGTGGCTTCTCTCAACAAGGACAGCAAAAACCTCAACAGCCAGCACCGAAAGTAAATCCTCAAGAGCCATCAATTGATTTTGATGATGATATACCGTTCTAGATCACGTTTAATTCAAAAGTGTTAATATAAACACTAGAACTCAATCAAACCCAACGTAACTGTTGGGTTTTTTATTTTTTACATTTTTATTTGATAAATAAAATTGAAATACTACGAGATGTAGTCAGTCAAGATAATGTGTGCTTGTTGGTTTCTGCTCCACTTAATCTATCACTGTCAGAAATAATGCGTCAAATTAAAGGGCATACATCGACAAAGTTGTTTCAAGAGTTTCCTCAATTGAAGAAAAGGTATTGGGTCGCGCTTTTAGGCTAGAGGTTACTTTGTGTAACAGTAGGAGAATTAACGAAAGAGATGATCAAAAAATACTTGGAATATCACTTTGAACGAAATCAAATGAGAACTTGACGTTGAGTAATCGGCTTTAGCCGAAATGTTGGACTTTCCGTCCGCTGCTTTTTTACCTACCGTCTTTAGGCTGTGGCTGTTTAGTCTTTTCTTTTGGTTACACTACACTAAAGAAAAGTATGACGTTTTTAGGGCGAATAGTTAAGAAAAATAGGTTGGATAGGCTTGCTAAAGGCTGTAAGCATCAAGAACTGTGTTACTTTGAATTCATGACAAAGTAGTTTATATAACTTTGCATTGTCAATGCCGTGTGTGCTACTTATAAGCTAGGTTATTTTACGATTAAATGCTCCTGTTGTTCTTTTAATTTCGCTTCTTTTATTCGCCATGTTTGCAGTTCTGTATAATAATGATCCCAAACGCAAGGGTTACAAGCGCCACCGCCACAGCAGTCATCATCGGCAGGAGGAATAGGTTTTTCTACTAATACAGTCATGGTTTATCTCATTCTGATTACTGATGCTATTGTACAATAAATTATAGAAAAAAAAGCTCTGCAAATGCAGAGCTTTGATGCTGTTATTTAGCTTACTCAGATTCAGCCAATTTTTTTTCTAGGTAGTGAATGTTCGCACCACCATTAACGAAACCTTGATCATTCAAAATACTCTGATGCAAAGTAATATTGGTTTTGATGCCATCAATAACTAATTCAGATAACGCATTGCGCATACGGGCAATTGCTACGTCACGGTTATCACCCCAAGTAATTAATTTACCAATCATTGAATCATAATGTGGTGGTACAGAATAATCAGCATAGATGTGCGAATCCCAACGAACTCCTAATCCACCTGGTGGGTGGAAGCGCGTTATTTTACCTGGCGAAGGAATAAAAGTGCGTGGATCTTCAGCATTAATACGACACTCAATTGAGTGGCCTGCAATTTTAATATCATCTTGGGTGTAAGATAAAGGTTGGCCTGCCGCTACACGTAGTTGTTCTTTGATTAAATCTACACCCGTGATCATCTCTGTTACGGGATGCTCAACTTGAATACGAGTATTCATTTCAATGAAGTAGAATTCACCATTTTCATACAAGAATTCAAAAGTACCAGCGCCGCGGTAGTTAATGTCAATACAAGCTTTACAACAACGTTCACCAATTTTAGCGCGCATTTCAGGTGTAATACCTGGTGCAGGAGCTTCTTCTACTACTTTTTGATGACGACGTTGCATTGAGCAATCACGTTCACCTAAGTGAATTGCAGCACCTTGCCCATCAGCCATTATTTGAATTTCAACATGACGTGGGTTTTCAAGGAATTTCTCCATGTAAACCATGTCATTTTTGAAAATAGTGCCCGCTTCTTTCTTGGTTAACGCAATAGACTCTACCAATTCTTCTTCAGTACGCACAACGCGCATACCACGACCACCACCACCACCAGCAGCTTTAACGATAATAGGGTAACCAATGCGCTTGGCATGGGCTTTATTTTCTACTTCATCATCAGTTAATGGACCGTCTGAACCTGGTACACAAGGTACGCCAGCTACTTTCATTGCTCGAATAGCGGCAACTTTGTCACCCATTATGCGGATGCTTTCGGCTTTTGGGCCAATAAAAGCAAAACCTGATTTTTCTACTTGTTCAGCAAAATCAGCATTTTCGGCTAAAAAGCCATAACCAGGATGAATAGCGACAGCATTAGTGACTTCTGCTGCTGTGATTATTGCTGGTGCATTTAAATAACTATCAAGTGCGGATGCTTTACCAATACAAATGGTTTCATCAGCTAATAGTACATGCTTTAAGTTTTTATCGGCGGTTGAATGTACAGCAACGGTTTTGATACCAAGCTCTTTACAAGCGCGTAATATTCTTAAGGCAATTTCGCCACGGTTGGCGATAACAACTTTATCTAACATGGAATGACCCTTTTAGGTTGGGCTTATTCAATGATGAATAGCGGTTGATCAAATTCAATAGCATCTTCATTTTGTGCTAAGATTTCTTTGATAACACCGGATTTATCTGCTTCAATTTGGTTCATCATTTTCATGGCTTCAATAATACATAAAGTATCGCCCGCATTTACATGCTTGCCAACTTCAGTAAATGATGGTGCATCAGGAGAAGTTGAAGCGTAGAAGGTACCTACCATTGGAGAACGAACTATGTGACCTGTTTGTACTGGTGCAACAGCTTCAGCAGCTACTGGAGAAGCAAGCGGTGCAGCTACTGGAGAAGCAATTGGCGCTGCTTGCATTATTGGTGCTGCAACCATAGGAGCGCCACGACAAATTCGTACAGATTCTTCACCTTCAGAAATTTCTAATTCGTTTATTCCTGATTCTTCTACTAACTCGATAAGTTTTTTTATCTTACGAATATCCATTGTAATACCTTAATTTAAGTTAAATATATTTCGAGCTTCACTAACATAGTTGTTGGTGACTTACTCATAACTTGTTATCTGTTTTTTCTAAATACTCTTTTGCTGATTCAAGTGCATAGCCATAGCCTTTAGCACCTAACCCACATATAACACCGTTAGCAACATCGGATAAATAGGAATGTTGTCTAAATTTTTCCCTAGCATGCACATTAGATAAATGCACTTCAATAAAAGGAATATCTACAGCTAACAATGCATCTCGAATTGCTACACTAGTGTGAGTAAAAGCCGCAGGGTTTATAATAATGAAATCGATTTTTTGAAATGCTTGATGAATGGTATTAATTAATACATGTTCAGCATTTGATTGCATATGAGATAGTTCAATTTCATATGTTTGTGCTTGTTGTGTTAATTGGCTAATAATCTCATTTAATGTTTGCGCACCATAGATTTCAGGTTCACGCTTACCTAACATATTTAAATTTGGGCCATTTAACACTAAAATTTTGAACTTTGTAGTCATCTTCGTCAAAAACACCGATAAAATTAATTCATTAAGAATGATTACATAAAATAATGCGAGAGTGAACTAAAAAAAGCTATTTTTCTTATTTAGACGCTTATTATCGTGTTTTCGAAGAATATAGCAGCAAAATACTGGTCTTATCTGTTTGTTATGATGAATTGTTGGTTTTTTTTAGATTGTTGATTATACTTATAGTTATAGCGCGTCGGTATTTTTTAAGATGTTGTTTTTAAATGGATTGAATTTTCAAATGAACTAGATACTAATTTTTAATTCATTTAAAGTTCAAATGGTTATCTAATAAATAATCAACCAGGAAGGTATGACAAATGACTTTTGTTGTTTGTTTTTAGCAACTAATAGTTGAAACGGATAGGTAACTTCTGATACCTTATTGAAAATATTATTCTTTATTTACCTTTCAATAATAAAGTGTTTTTAATTGTTATAATTTTTCTTGTAGCTAATACCAATCCTATTAAATCCCCCCAAATAATAATTGGTATAGCAAGGACAGTATGATCAAAACTTTTTACTCTTTATGCTTAATTATATTTCTAGGCTGCATTAGCGTGTCAGTTTATGCTGTTGACGTTATTACACATCCATCTGTAAGTGAACCTATTTTAACGACATCTCAATTGCGTCGTATCTATACAATGCGTCAAACGCAGTGGTCGGATGGTCAACGCATTACTGTTTTTGTGTTGCCTCGACATCATGTGCTACATTTACAATTCAGTAAGGAACGTTTAGAAATGTACCCTTATCAGCTTGACCGTATATGGAACAAATTAACATACTCGGGCCTTGGAGTAGCACCAATTACTATTACTTCTCCAGAAAAACTTGTTGAGGCGGTTAGAAAAACGCCAGGGGCAATAGGCTATGTTAGAAAACTTAAAGATGAGAAAGATTTTTATATTATTAAAGTTAAAGGCTAAGGTGGCAAATGTGCTCATAAAAAAACGACTTTTGTTGACCGTTATATTTTATTTTTTTACTACTGCGGTTATAGCATCAGATCAAAACTTCCAACTACATGGTTTTGCTGCTCAAGGTCTTATTAATGTTAATGGTAGTAATTTTGTTAATGATGATGGTTCATTGTCTACTGAGTTAACTGAAATTGGCTTAAATGCTTCTTATCAATTAAGCTCCTCATTTAGGTTAGCTGGGCAGGTGGTGCATTTAGATGGAGGCAATCGTTATAACGATGGTGTCAGAGTGGATTATGCATTGCTAGATTGGTCAGCATATAGCAATGAATATTGGCAAGTGAATTTGTATGTAGGTCGTTATAAGAATTACCATTGGCTGTATTCTAGCACTAGAGATGTGCCTTTTACCCGCCCCAGTATTATTTTGCCGCAATCAGTATATTTCGATGGTTTTCGAGATATTGCGGTAGGTGCTGATGGCGTTGCCGTTAAAATTAGTCATAGCTCAGATGATTTAGGTTATTTTGATTTTAATATGAGTACAGGCGCTTCTTCCATTTCAGACGAGCAAACAAAAATTATTTTAAGTGACTTTGCTTTTGGTAAAATGAAGCATACCTACGATTTACAAGCGAGTCTTTATTGGCAGCCTTTACTTTCTCCTTGGCGATTTGGTATAGCATTGTTAGACAGTGATTTTGAATATAATGCTGCAGAGACAGGAGATGTATTTATCAATGCTAATATCACCTTACAGCGTTATATGGCCAATATTTTATATGAAGGTGAACGCTGGGAGTTTAGTGGTGAAATACTTCAAGAACGTTTTGTTTTTGACGGTTTTTACTATGAAGGGGCACATCGAGACACTATTGGCCAAGGTATGTTTGTGCAATCACAATATAAAGTTAATCAGGACTTAACTTTATTGCTTCGATATGAACGAATATATGTGAATAAAGATGATAAAAAGGGTCATGATTTAGAAGATAGCACTCAAGGTTTAGTACCGAGTTATTTTGCTTATCAATATGATGCAACCGTCGGCTTTTCTTGTGACTTAGCAGAAAATTTTCGTATGCAATTTGAGTATCATTATATTAAAGGAACAGCTCGGCTTACCCCTGTTGTTTTACCTAACCCAAAAATCAATAATAGTGAAAACTGGCAATTGTGGGCTGTACAACTAATGTATTGGTTTTAAATAAGGAAGTTAACTAATGGCAAAAACCTTTATTAGTGTGCCAACCAAGTTGTTGATATTAATTGTATCTGCCTTATTGTTTTTAGCTATAGGCTTCACCACCTTATCATTATCGCGACTGCAAGATGATTTTCAGCAGTTTCAGCAGAGTACTTTAGATCAAGGCCAAGCTCAGTTCGCTTTGCATAGCGATATTTTACGTTCTAAATTAAATGTTTGGTTGGAGTCTTTTTCTGAGATGACACAACTTTCTCAGCAAAATGACTTCACCACTTTTGCACAACAGCTAGCTAGACAAGTTGATGGTTTAAATTTTAATTTAAATGTTGAAGATGTCTGGCTGGTAGATGATCTTGATCAAGTGCTTTTTTCAACCTCTGAAGTTCCTACCATAGTGCAGGACAATATTGCGCAAGTCTTTAAGCTACAACAGCCAAGTCATCAAATTTATTGTCAAAATAGTTGTCAATTATTATTGAGCTTACCGCTACTCAATAACCAAGGAGATGAGGTTGTTATTACCATGAGTGCTTCGCTTATTGATATGCTATATGCGATTAAAACTTCATTAAATAGTGATGTAGCGATAATTAGTGTTGCTGAGAAAAATGATGGCACGAGTGGAGATGTGAAAATTCTTTCAGCATCTAATATAGCGCTAACTCAAAAACTTCTGGATATGCATCAGCAAGCTAGTTTACATACTATGCTTGAACAAGGTCTGGAAAGTGATTTAACTGAGCATAATTACCTAGTTAACTTATTGCCTTTAGCAAAAAACAATCAACGAGCATTTTATTTAACCTTAATAGATGATGTTACAACGTTTAAAAATAAAAATGCTAAATATCGACAGCAGTTTTTAATTTCTCTTACGGGCATATTTATTGTTTTAGGTTTTTTTGTCTATTTTATTGCTCGACCCTTCACCAAACGCTTGTTACGCTTGTCTGGCGCACTACCGCTTTTATCGAACAAAAAATTTGATAAATTTAGGCTGATAAAGTTGAAAAGGCCTATTTTATTTGCTGATGAGTTAGATATATTAACTGACTCTGCATTAGAGTTAAGTTATGAATTAGAGCAGTTAAATATAGAGGTTGAGCAAAAAACTAAAGAATTAGAAAATATAGCTATGTACGATTTATTGACAGGCTTACCTAATCGAAACATGCTGAATTATCAATTACGTAAATCCATCGCTAATATTAGTCGTTATGGCGGCGGCGTGGCGGTGTTATTTTTAGATTTAGATGATTTTAAAAAAGTGAATGATAGTAATGGCCACAGTGAAGGAGATAAACTCTTAATTCAAGCAGCTGAACGAATTCGCTTGAGTGTTGGACGAATTGATTTGGCCTGTCGTTTTGGCGGCGATGAGTTTGTTGTTGTGCTTGGAAATTTAACGTCGGTGAATGAAGCGGTAACGATTGCTGATATATTACTTGAGCAGTTTAAAGAACCAATTAGGCTAGATTCGAGTATTTTTTATGTATCAACCAGTATTGGTATTGCTTATACCGAGAGGGCTGATGAGAAAGCAGAATACATAATTTCTCATGCGGACATTGCTATGTATGAAGCTAAAGATAATGGTGGTGGCCAATATTACGTTTATCATCAAGAAATGTATCAGCGGGTTGCGCGTAGAGTTATGCTTGAAGCTGAAGTGCGCCAAGCACTTGCTAAAAAACAATTTAGTTTAAGTTTACAGCCTCAGTTACGTACAAAAGATAAAAAAGTCTATGGTTTTGAAGCGCTACTTCGTTGGAAGCATCCTGAACGAGGAATGATTTCACCAGATGATTTCATTCCAATTTTAGAAAATTCTCAGTATATGATTGAGTTAGGTTATTGGATTATCAATCGTTGCTTTGAATTAGCTGTAGCGATTAGAAAGCAGGGGCTAACCGACACTAAAATATCAATAAACTTATCGGCAGGACAGTTTATTGATGCTAATCTACCAATATATCTGCATAGTTTACTTATACAGTATTCACTACCGGCGCAAATGTTTGAGTTAGAGTTAACAGAGCAAACGCTAGTTAAAGATATTGATCATACCATTGCTATGATGGATGAATTAAAGAGTATGGGTTTTTCTTTCGCTATTGATGATTTTGGTACAGGCTATTCTTCGCTAGCTTATATAAAGAAAATGCCAATAGATGTGATTAAAATTGATCAAAGTTTTGTTTTTGGTATGTTAGAAAATCATGCTGATTACCAAATTATTATGTCGACTATTGCCATGGTAAAGAACTTAGGGTTAACGGTTATTGCCGAAGGGGTTGAAACAGCAGCACAATTACGTAGTTTATCTGAAAATGATTGCGATATTATCCAGGGTTATTACTTTTCAAAACCGATTCCAGAAGTGGACCTCTTTGATTTTATTGAAAACCATATTCAAGGAGGCTACTGGAAAACCCAAGTTGAAAAGCAGCCATTAATACTGCTTAAAGAATAACTTAAAATAAACAAGAGTACGAACCAATAAGTAGTCAGTTAAAATATTGCGTTAACATGAAGACTGAATTCATTAGCCTCCATAAAGCCAGTAATACGTTGCTGGCTTAATTCTTCACCTTGTAAATTAAAGAATAAAATAGAAGGTAAACCGAAAACATTGAAATGCTCCATTAGTTCAATATTTTTATTAGTGCCAGTATCAGTTAAATCTATTTGTAATAACACCGAGTTAGCTAAGGCTTTTTGTACCTTACTATCAGAAAATGTATATTTTTCAAATTCTTTACAGGCGATACACCAGTCAGCATATAAATCTAGCATCACTGTTTTTCCCTGCTCATTAGCTTGATTAATGGCTGTTTGTAATTCTTTCAATGTGTTCACTTGTGTAAAGTGCTGTACCTTTTGAACGGTGTTCGATTCCACAACAGGTAAATTTTGATTAGGTGCAACAAGTTGATACGCCATATTCGCGCCAACAAATAACATTAAGAAGATGACTAATGAACGAGCACCAAACCAGAAATTTCTACTGTCATCGTTAATATTGGTCACATAAAAATAACTTGCGGAACTTAGTATAAGTAGAGCCCACAATGCTTGACTGGCAACTTCAGGAATAAAACGTTCAAGTAAAAATATCGGTACAGCCAATAACAGTAAACCAAAAATATTTTTGATAATATTCATCCAAGCTCCGGCTTTTGGCAATAATTTTCCACCAGAACTACCCAATATTAGTAGCGGTAATCCCATACCTAAACTTAATGAATACAACGCCGATGCGCCTAACACGACATCTCCAGTTTGGGATATATATAATAAAGCTCCAGTGAGTGGTGCCGTTGTACAAGGAGAAGCCACTAAGCCAGATATAACGCCCATCATGACTACACCTGCAATAGATCCACCTTTTTGTTTATTACTTATGTTGTTCAATTTGTTTTGCCAGCTAGCAGGTAATGCTAAATTAAAAATACCAAACATAGAAAGCGCTAAAAAGATAAACAACACGCTTAGTGCAATTAATATAAAGGGATGTTGAAAAACGGCTTGAAATTGTGCACCTGCTAACGCAACGACAATACCGAGTAAGGTATAAGTGACAGCCATGCCCTGTACATAGAAGAAAGATAAAGTGAAGGCCTTCTTGGTTGTCAGCGCTTTACCTTGACCAACAATAATTCCCGTTAAAATCGGGTACATAGGGAAAACACAGGGCGTAAACGATAATAATAAGCCACCAACAAAAAAAGCGATTAACGTTACGATTAAGCTGTCTTGTTTTAACATATCTGCCAGTTGATGTTGCTTACTAGTTGGTGTTGTTTTGTCAATTTTTTTAGTTTTCTGTTCAACCAATGAGGCGCTATCATCCGCTTTAATAAGAGCTGAAAATATAGCAGTAGCATCATTTGATGTGCTGTGAGCTAATAGACTATCTAATGCGATCACTTTATTGGTTGGTGGGTAACATAGGCCTTTATCAGCACAGCCTTGATAACGAATAGTGATACTGGAATTTTCATTTGCTTGTTCAATATTTAAGGTAAACTTTAGCTGCTCTCTGTAAACTTGTTGAATACCAAAAAACTCATCTTCATGATCTAACCCGATAGGTAAATCTATAGTTGAATAACTCGCATTGTTAGCGGTAAACCTGAATTGGTGGCGATAGAGATAATACCCTTCGCTAATATCGAAGATGATATGCAATTGATCGTTTTGTTGATCAAAATTAAAAGAAAAAGCCTGATCTACTTTCAAAAACTCATCATCATTACTAAATAAAGAGGTACTTGAGGTATCAAAAATAGATTTTTGGGCATGGCTGATTGTTGGTAAGAAGGTTACCAATGTCAAAAGTAGACTAACAATCAAGTTAAGAAACAAAGAGGATTTTTTCATTTATTTTACTTCAACGATTCAGTTATCCAGTTTAAATAATGCGTATCACCTTGCTGGATGTTCAAGGTAATCACTTTTATTACATCGGTAAGGATGTAATTCATTTATTCGTGCAGTTAATGGCTTAAATTTAGCGCTATCCGTTTTAATTCACAATTGTATTTCTTGGTTATACTGTCGCTCTGTCGACTGAATATACACTGAAGCCACATTAGGTTTAATATTGATACACGCAGTTAATCTTTCTGTTACTAAATGCTGAGCGATATTATGGATCATATTTTTATTTAGACAAGTCGATAGTATTAATTGAAAATTATCATTCCTAATGGGAGTGTAATTTACTAGTATTCTCTTAAAAAAAACTTAACAATACTAGTCTTGTTAAGTACATTTTTTCTCAGGGTCATACACACCTTGAAAAAGACCCGTTAAGCCCAATATAAGTTTCATAGAAATGAGGAATTATTATGTTTCGTGTGTTATTTGTACTTTTTATTATTATCCCTATTATTGAAATTAGCGTGTTAATGCAAGTAGGCGAGCTGCTCGGAATGTGGCCAACTATAGGTATTGTTATTTTGAGTGCTTGGATTGGCGCAAAATATGTTCGTCAGCAAGGTTTAGCAACACTGCAATCGGTACAAGTTAAAATGGCACAAGGTGAAATGCCATCAGGTGAAATTGTTACCGGGCTAATGTTGTTAGTTGCTGGAGTATTGTTAATTACCCCAGGCTTTGTTACCGATATTTTTGGCTTATCATTATTAGTGCCTAGCGTGCGCCAAATGATTGCAACTAGCGTACAAAAGCATATTAAAGTGAATTCTTATATGGCAGGAAGCAGCACCAATACGAGTGGCTTTCATAGTGGAAATACTTATGACCATGAGGATTTCTCTCAAACATCAAAACCAGAGAGTAAAGCTATATCTCAACATCATAGTGAAACTATTGATGGCGAGTATACTCGTAAAGAATAAAAAAATAATCAGTGGGCTTGTGAATACTAATTTCATCCCCACTTCTAGTTACAACAAATTAACTATGTTAATTACTAATTGAATACCTTCAGGAGAGAATAAATGAGCATTCGTCCATTACATGACCGTGTAATTATAAAACGTAAAGAAGTAGAATCAAAATCAGCTGGTGGCATTGTTTTAACGGGTAGTGCTGCTGAAAAGTCTACTCGCGGTGAAGTTATTGCTGTGGGTAATGGCCGTGTATTAGAAAACGGTGAAGTACGTGCTTTAGACGTTAAAGTGGGTGACCAAGTTATATTTTCAGAAGGCTATGGCTTAAAAACTGAAAAGATTGATGGTGAAGAAGTACTTATTTTAAGTGAGTCTGACATTCTTGCAATCGTAGAATAGTCGCCAGAATTTTTATGTCGCTAGTTCCCACAATAGCGGCATTAGAAGTATTCACTGGCTAGCGTCAGCTCCGTACTTCTTCTTTGCTCTTGAGCGAATTAGCATAATTAAAATGCTGCTTGGATGCATAGGTTTTAAATTAATTATTTTGATAAACAAATAAAAATTATAGGAATAAATAACATGGCTTCAAAAGACGTATTATTTGGTAATGATGCACGTGCAAAAATGCTACGTGGTGTAAATGTATTAGCTGACGCGGTAAAAGTAACTTTAGGCCCTAAAGGTCGTAATGTAGTAATTGATAAATCTTTTGGTGGCCCAACAATCACTAAAGACGGTGTTACCGTTGCTAAAGAAATTGAATTAGAAGATAAATTTGAAAACATGGGCGCACAAATGGTGAAAGAAGTTGCTTCTAAAGCCAATGATGAAGCCGGTGACGGAACAACTACCGCAACAGTTTTAGCACAAGCCATTGTGAATGAAGGCTTAAAATCTATCGCTGCAGGTATGAATCCAATGGATCTTAAGCGCGGTATCGACAAAGCGGTTATTGCTGCAGTTGCCGAGTTAAAAAACCTTTCTCAAGCCTGTACAGATAACAAAGCCATTGAGCAAGTAGGTACTATTTCAGCTAACTCAGACGAAACTGTTGGTCAAATAATTGCGACAGCTATGGATAAAGTAGGCGCTGAAGGCGTTATTACTGTTGAAGAAGGTCAAGCATTAACGGATGAATTAGATGTTGTTGAAGGTATGCAATTCGATCGTGGTTACTTATCCCCATATTTCATCAACAACCAAGAAAACGGTAGTGTTGAGTTAGAAAATCCTTTTATTCTTTTAGTTGATAAAAAAGTCTCTAACATTCGTGAATTGTTAACCACTCTTGAAGGTGTTGCTAAAGCAGGTAAACCATTATTAATTATTGCTGAAGATGTTGAAGGCGAAGCCCTTGCTACATTAGTAGTTAATAACATGCGCGGTATTGTTAAAGTTGCCGCGGTTAAAGCGCCTGGTTTTGGTGACCGTCGTAAAGCCATGCTACAAGATGTTGCTACATTGACTGCTGGTACTGTTATTTCTGAAGAAATCGGATTAGAGCTTGAAAAAGCAACCTTAGAAGATTTAGGTCAAGCTAAGCGTGTCGTTATTTCTAAAGACACCACTATCATTATTGATGGTGTTGGTGAAGAGGCTGATATTAAAGCCCGTGTTAGTCAAATTCGTGGTCAAATTGAAGAGTCATCTTCTGATTACGACAAAGAGAAGCTACAAGAGCGTTTAGCTAAGTTAGCTGGCGGTGTTGCAGTAATTAAAATTGGTGCTGCTACTGAAATGGAAATGAAAGAGAAAAAAGCCCGTGTTGAAGATGCATTACATGCAACTCGTGCAGCGGTAGAAGAAGGTGTAGTTGCTGGTGGTGGTGTTGCACTTGTTCGTGTCGCTGAAGCCATTAAAGATTTGGAAGGTATTAACGAAGATCAAACCCATGGTGTTAATGTTGCTATTCGAGCGATGGAAGCGCCACTTCGTCAAATCGTTGCTAACTCAGGTGATGAGCCGTCAGTTGTACTAAATGAAGTACGTAATGGTAAAGGCAACTTTGGTTACAATGCTGGTAATGGTACTTACGGTGATATGTTAGAAATGGGTATTTTAGACCCAACTAAAGTAACACGTAGTGCATTACAATTTGCTGCTTCAATTGCAGGTTTAATGCTAACTACCGAAGCTATGATCACTGATGCTCCACAAGATTCAGCTCCTGCCATGCCTGACATGGGCGGCATGGGTGGAATGGGCGGCATGATGTAAAAATAGAGTTTAAACTCTATTTTTTACACAGTTCTAATCATTTAAAATAAAGCCCGAATAGAAATATTCGGGTTTTTTTGTATTTTTCTAATCATAAAACTTGAGCTATGCGCATATCATGCGCATAATATGAAAAGGCAATAGTTGGAGTGTTGATTATGAATATTACTTTAGGTAAAGAGTTCGAACGAAGAATTACTGAAAAAGTGTCTGATGGTTTATATACCTCAGCAAGTGAAGTCATCCGTGATGGATTAAGAATGTTATTTGAGAAAGACGTTGCTAAAAATAAGCAACTTGAGATATTACGAGAAGAAGTAGCAAAAGGTTTTGAACAGTTAGCTGCTGGCGAATCATCAAAGCACAGCGTAATGGATATATTTGAACAAGCCTCCCTTGCAGTAGATAGTAAGTCTACAAGTAAGGCTGCCAATGTCGAACTATAGGTTATCTCCTTTAGCGGAAGAGGATTTATTCAAAATAATTTCAACAACAATTGAATCTTGGGGAAACACTCAGGCAAGGGTGTATGCTCAAACCATAGATGCAGCATTATTGAAACTCGCTCAATACCCTGACTTTGGTAGAGAAAGGCATGATATTTATAATGGTGCAAGAAGCTTTCCTGTAGAAAAACATATTGTATTTTATCAAGTCAGTGATAATGGTATTGATGTTGCTCGTATTCTTCATCAACGCATGGATCTCTCAAAACATTTCTAATCGTATTTTGGTAATATTATAATCATGCCTGAAAGCCATATTAATAAACTTGCCAAAATAGATGCTCGTCTTCAATTATTAAATGAAGAGCGGCTTGTTTTGCTTAATGATCGCCAAGCGTTAATAACGCAACATGAAGCTGAATTAGCCCAAAATTTCGATCTACACGCCTCTCCTGAATCTAAAATTGACCTTTTTCTTTCATATTTTAAAGGCCGTAACGATGTTTACCCATTTAGATGGGAATCGAAAAATGGTAGAAGTGGCTATTCACCTGCTTGTTGGAATGAATGGAAGCCAAAAATTTGCAACAAACCAAAAATTAGTTGCACTGAATGTAAAAATCAGAACTTTAAAGTACCTGACCATCAAGCTGTCTACGGACATTTAAAAGGTATTAAAACCATCGGCATCTACCCTCTATTAAGTGATAATTCAACGTATTTACTTGCAGCAGATTTTGATAAAGAGGACTGGTTTGAGGCTACATCTGCATTTGCAACGACTTGCGAATCATTAAATATCCCCTATCTATTAGAACGTTCAAGAAGTGGTAACGGTGGCCATATATGGATCTTTTTCTCGGAAGCTGTAGCTGCTAGTGATGCTCGGCGATTAGGCAATGGTTTACTTCGTAAAACAATGGAACTCTATCCGTTACTATCATTTGATTGCTTCGATAGACTATTTCCTAATCAAGATATTATGCCAGAGGGTGGCTTTGGTAACCTGATTGCTTTACCACTAGAGCCAAGAAAATATAACAATAGTGTTTTCATTAATAATGAAGGCGTCCCTTATAATGATCAGTGGTCAATATTGGCAGCTACTCGAAAAGTGACTAAACCGCAGCTTCAATCAACGCTTAATCAGTTAAATGCTTATATTGAAAGAGCGTCAGATGATATTGAAAAGAATGAGCCATGGAAGAAACTTAACGGTAATGACAACATTAAGATCAACGATTGCCCACAGAAGCTTACATTAACGCTAGCTAATCAGTTATATGTTCCAATCGCTAACTTACCCGGAAAACTGACCTCTAAGTTAAAACATTGTGCAGTATTTTCTAATCCAGAGTTCTACAAACGACAAGCCTTACGCTTATCAACGATTGGGACAAGTCGATATATTTGTTCCGCACATATTGAAAATGGTTATTTAATCTTACCTAGAGGTTGTTTAGCCGAAGTTACTCGTATCATCTCAGACCAAAAAATAGAGATTGAATACAGCGATAAACGATTTTCTGGTAGCCAATTAGAAAAAATCAAGTTCACGGGTAAACTTAAAAGCCAACAGAAAAAAGCTGTTGATGTTTTATTTGCACAAACACATGGTATTTTTGTTGCATCGACGGGCTTTGGTAAAACCGTTACAGGATTAGCTCTTATCGCAAAAAGGAAGGTGAATACCTTAATTTTGGTTCATAACCGCCAATTAGCGGAACAATGGCTTGAACGGATAAAAGTATTCCTAGCGAACGTGGAAGTAGGTTCATTATTAGGTGGTAAAGATAAGCTGACTTATGAAGTTGATGTTGCTACTTATCAAAGCCTAGTTAGCCGTAATGGAATAGACATTAAACCTGCCATTGAAAAATATGGGCAAATATTAATAGATGAATGCCACCACTTGCCTGCATCAAACTATGAGTGTTTGATAAAGTCAGTAAATGCTAAATATATCCACGGATTTACAGCGACACCTAAACGTCAAGATGGTTTAGAAAAATTAATGCACTTCCAAATAGGCTCTGTTGTTTATAAGGCAGCAAGCTCCACCAGTAGCTTTGAACAACATGTGAAGGTGGTTAAGAGCAATACTAGTTTTCCTTCAGAATGGTTAATTCCTGAGACTAAACCACATATATATCAAGTTTATAAACACTTAGTTTGTGATCAAGCTAGAAATGAAATGATTGTTAACAGCATCAAGCAGTCCGTAAACAATGACAGATCTGTCATGGTGCTTACCGAAAGAAAAGAACATATTGAATTACTTGCTAAATTAATGGCTGATAAGGGGATAAAGGTTGTTGAACTGCATGGTGGTATTTCAACAAAGCAAAGACAAGAACGAATAACTTTCTTATCCAGTAAACCAAGCAATGATGAAGCTGTTGTTATCTTAGCTACAGGAAAATACGTCGGTGAAGGTTTTGATTTACCACATTTAGATACTTTATTTATAACACTACCGATAGCTTGGAAAGGAATTTTAGCGCAATACGCTGGACGAATTCAGCGAGAATGGAATAGTAAAACTGTTATTCAAGTTTACGATTTTATTGATGATTTCCCAACATTACAGCGTATGTGGAAGAAACGGGAAAAAGGCTATAAAGCGTTAGGGTATAAATTTAATGAACAGAAAATGTTAGAATTTTGATTTTAAAGTCAATTATTAAAAATGATTTTTACAAACATGAAACAACGAAGTTTCATTACTTTTCAAAGGTTTAACTCAAGTATCTGAACTTTAGGGGTACAAAGTGGGGGTTCACTGTTTCGCCCATCGTATAAATCAAAGCAAAATCAATAAGATAACCTCTATATGGGCGGCATGATGTAATTTATGCTTGTCTAAATTGCTAACTTCTTTGTTGCTTTATAGTTTGTTTAAGAAAACTAAACGTTACTATAAGGCGCTTTGAACTAAACAATTGACTCTATGTATAAAGCATTAAATTTGCTTATTGTACTAAAAGCTCACTTCGGTGAGCTTTTTGCTTTCTAGGATTTGATTTCAACAAAAAACCTTGGTGCAGTTAGTTTGTTGTCTATTATTAAGGGTTATTTCCTTAAAAATGTAACGCAGAGCATGATTTTCTTAGCCTTTCTCAAGGGCTGGTTGAGAAACACATTATGCTGCTTTGTTTATTTTGCATATTTCGATAAGGGGGCTACATGGATTGTGCTATTAGATAATGCAGGAGCACATTTTCCTACATTATCTTTAATCAATATTTTGCTTTAAGACGTTTCGAATTCCAGTTAAATCATTGCATCTTCAAGTGGAACGGGTATATCTCCCATGTGTGCCTCAAAACGCACAAATTTGCCAAAGCAATTGAGTAGCCTTGGCAATACTCATTAAAATGGAATTTAAAACAGCTCTTCTTCGTTGTTAACACTATCCCCGCTTTGAAATATATCAGCACTATTATCGGTTCTTATGTATTCGGTAGGTACAGTGCCCACTTCAAAGTACTCAAATAAACTACTTTTATTGGTTTTAGTGGTTAACTTACCTGTCGCTTTATCAATACGCACAGAAACGATTTCAGCTGGTGGCTCAAAAGCCTCGTTGGCAATATCAGTTAACGCAACTTTCATAAAGCTTATCCATGCAGGTTGGGCTGATTTAGCACCAAACTCTTTGCCGGTAATTTGATTTTTACCGAGGTTATTGTTGTATACGGATTTACCTAAGTTACGACTAGGATCATCAAAACCAATCCATGAGGTAGTCACTAAACGACGCGTAAAGCCAGAAAACCACGCATCTTTGGATTCATTCGTGGTACCTGTTTTACCGCCCATATCTCGACGTTTTAATGCTCTAGCGCGCCAACCAGTACCTTGCCAACCATTGTCTACAGACCAATCAGCTCCCCAAA
Source organism: Colwellia sp. (assembly GCA_002733765.1). GTDB lineage: Bacteria > Pseudomonadota > Gammaproteobacteria > Enterobacterales > Alteromonadaceae > Colwellia. Next base: position 44,323 of record NVWU01000023.1, read on the forward strand.
TAGCACTATTAAGCGCTTGAGTAATTAAAAATGCATTTTGAGCTGAAATAACTCTCGGAGCTGAAATTAATGGTGTATTAATTAGTTTTTCCTTTACTAGTTTATTTGTTGAGTATCCATCATCATATGCGCTAATTCCCCCCTTATTTTCGTCATATTCAGTAGCTGTAATACAGGGGGTACAAGCCAATTTAGGATTCGCTTGATAGATAACCTCTCCTTGTGCATTTTCAATACGTTCAATTAAGTAGGGTTCGATTAAAAAGCCGCCATTAGCAAAGGTTGCAAAACCAGTAACAAGTGCTAATGGTGTTAACGAAGCAGAGCCTAAGGCTAACGATTCATTGCGGGGTAATTCATCAGGTGAAAAACCAAAAGATGATAGGTGATCAATAGTTTTACTTATGCCAATACTTTTTAATAACCTTACTGCAACAACATTTTTTGATTGCGCTAGAGCTAAGCGCATTCTGATTGGCCCAACATATGTTTCTGGTGAGTTTTTTGGTCTCCATACCACACCACTACTTTTATCCCATTGATTAATAGGTGCATCATTAATTAAAGAGGCGAGAGTATAGTTATTTTCTAATGCGGCAGAGTAAATAAATGGTTTAATATTTGAGCCTACTTGACGCTTAGCTTGGGTGACTCGGTTAAATTGGCTTTGTTTGAAACTAAAACCACCGACTGCAGCTTTAATCGCACCATTATCTGCTGATATAGAAACGATGGCTGCGCTGGCGATAGGAAGTTGACTTAAACGGTATTCGCCTACAGATAACTTATTGACGAGTATCACATCTCCATAACGGAATATCTCACTTGCCACTTTGGGAACTTGACCTTGCTGTTGATCATTTATATAAGGACGCGCCCAAGCCATACCAGCCCAAGGTATCATCGCTTCTTCATTATTTTGTAAGGTGATATTGACTGATCTTTCATTTACTTGAGTAACGACAGCAGGCGCTAACATTTGATAATAATCAACATCACTCAGTGCTGTTGAAATCTCTTCGGTTGTTAACGGTGAATCATCGATTATTAATTGAGCATTGTCCTTTTTTTGTGAAGCTGTGATGTCGGTTAGTTCTTTACTAGGGCGAAGAGAGTTAATAGCACCGCGATAGCCATGGCGTTGGTCATAGCGTAATAAATTTGTCGTGACAGCAGAGTGTGCAGCTTGTTGTAATTTATTAGTGACAGTCGTATACACCTTATAACCACCAGCATAAACTTGCTCTTTACCATAGCGGGTGAGCATTTCGTGATGAGCCATTTCAGCAATATAAGGTGCATTTAATTCTATTTTAGCACCATGACGTTTGCCGGTAATAGGGGCTGATTTTGCTTGTTGGTATTCTTGATCTGTAATATAACCAGTCACTAACATACGCTGTAATACGGTTGCTCTACGTAACTTGGCTCTTTCAATTGAGCGGATAGGATTGTAGGTAGAAGGCGCTTTTGGTAAGCCTGCCAACACGGCTATTTGCGCTAAACTAAGTTGATCAATTTCTTTGCCATAATAAACTTGTGCAGCGGCACCGAAACCAAAAGATCTGTGTCCTAAGGATATTTTATTAACATACAGCGTTAGTATTTCATTTTTGGTTAATAAGCTTTCAATATGAAAAGATAAAAATATTTCTCTAATTTTTCTAATATAAGTTTGTTCGCGAGTTAAAAAAAAATTTCTAGCAACTTGCATAGTGATGGTACTAGCACCGCCTCGACTATTCCCTGTTATTTGACCAAAAACAGCGCGTGCCATACCGATAGGGTCAACACCAAAATGAAAATAAAAACGGTCATCTTCGGTGGCTAATAAGGCATCGATTAATTGTTGAGGAATCTCTTCAAAGGTTAATGGCTTTCGTTTTTTTTCACCAAATTGAGAAATTAACGCCCCGTCAATACTGTAGATTTTCATGGGAGTTTGCCATTGAACATCTGTTAACGACTTAATGTCGGGTAACTCATCGCGCAAAGTCAAATATAGAACAAATGTGCCAAAAACAACCATAAATACTAAGGTAACAATAAGCTTGAAACAATTTTTGACAGAAAACACTACATTTACTCTATTTGTGGATAAAATTTTCAGATAAGACTAGTATATCTTGTAAAACCATGTAATAAATGTATTTATGTGAAAAACATGTCTTAAATAATTACAACAATATAATTTAGTGGGCTGTTATGCTAGATAAGCTATGGAAAAAAAAGACGACCATGATGGTAGGGATCGATATAGGTTCTCATGCAGCCAAAGCGGTTTTACTCAGCCAGGGAAATGAAGGCTATATTATAGAAGACTTCGCAATTGAGCCCATGATACGTGGCGCAGTTGTTGATCGTGAAATTCAAGATATTGAGGCGGTTGGTAATGTTATCGCTAAAATTCGCCAAAAAATATCGATGAAGGCTAAAGAAGCCGCTGCTGCTGTATCCGGCCAAACGGTGATCACTAAAATCATTTATATGGATGTTGCCCTGAGTGAAGATGAATTAGCGAGTCAGATTGAAATAGAAGCAGATAGTTTAATTCCTTATCCTTTAGATGAAGTAAGCTTAGACTTTGAATCGTTAGATGTTAATGAATCAGATCCTAGCAAAGTTAATGTCTTGCTTAGTGCCGCACGAACCGAATCTGTTGAGGCGCGGGTTGCGGCCTTAGAGTCAGGTGGTTTTCATGCGAAAGTTATTGATGTAGAATCGTATGCCGTAAGCCGTTCACATGACTTATGTTTGTCACAATTACCTGAAGATGCGGTAAATAAAACAGTAGCAATTGTAGATATTGGCGCTACCATGACTCTTTTCTCTGTAACTAAAGCAGGAAAGCATCTTTATAGCCGCGATCAAATATTTGGTGGTGAACAATATACTCGCTCTATTGTTTCATATTATAACAAATCGTTTGAAGAGGCTGAAGACGCAAAAATAACCCACGATTTACCCCCTAATTATACTTTTGAAGTGTTAGCTCCTTTTCATACTATTTTAATGCAGCAAATACGTCGTGCTATTCAAATGTTTTTGACGTCAAGTGGTGCGGATAAAGTTGATTACATACTTGTTTCTGGTGGTACAGCTTCAATTGAAGGGTTAGAAAAATTATTAACAGATGAATTGGGTATTCATACCGTCATAGCTAATCCTTTTCATAATATAGAAATGGCAAAAACAATAAATGTAGATGAGTTAACTAAAATCGCACCACAGTTTATGGTAGCAACAGGATTAGCTTTAAGGAGTTTTACGCCATGGCATATATAAATCTTCTCCCTTGGCGTGAAGAAGCGCTCAAAGCTAAGAAAAAAGAATTTTTTACTGTTTTAGCTGGTGCGGGGGTGTGTGCTTTTGCTTTAGTTTTATCTGTTAACTTTTATTTTCAAGCCCGTGTAGATGGACAGCTGACGCGTAATGCCTTTTTGAAAAATGAAATTCAACTATTAGATATACAAATAGCAGAAATAAAAACCTTAAATGCTAAAAAAGCAGCGTTACAAGAACGTATTGATGTTGTCGAGCAATTACAGCGTAGCCGTAATGTTGGAACGCAAGTCCTTGATGAAATAGCCACGATAATTCCTAATGGAATTTATATCACTCAACTTGATAAAAAAGGCAATACCATTCAAATCACGGGAAAAAGTGAATCAAATAATCATTTAGCTAATATGATCAGGGCTATTGAATTATCAGATTTATTCACTGACGCTACGCCAGAATCAATTACCGCTGATGATGGATCACCTAAGCTTCTCAGTAGCTTTAAGATGCGAGTGAGGATTAAAGGTCTAGTGAATGATTCAAATACTGAACTTGCTAATGCAGTAAATGGAGGTGGTAAGTGATACATGCCACATTTAAAGCCTCATTGCTAAGTAAAGCTTTAATGCTTATTGGGGGTGTATTTTGAAGTTTGATTCATCACAATTTGAAAACTTAGAACTTGATAATATTGGCCAATGGCCAGCAGCAGCGAAATTGGTACTGACTATTTTTTTATCAGTTGTTGTTATCGGTTTAGGGTATGTTGGTTTAATCAGTGACAAAATTAAACAACTTGATCGGGTTATTGCTGAAGAAGCCATATTAAAGCAGTCTTATAAAGCTAAATACCATGTTGCGGCTAATTTAGAGTTATTTAGAGCACAAATGCTAGAAGCAGAAGATATTTTTGCCAACCAATTAAGACGTTTACCTAACAGCCATGAAACGCCTGGTCTATTAGATGATATTACCTTTATTGGCACTATAAGTGGCTTAGATTTTGTTAAATTAGAGTGGCAACCTGAAATAAGTAAAGAGATATATATAGAGTTACCTATTGATATCGTAGTAAATGGCTCTTACCATTCTTTTGGTAGTTTTGTCAGTAAAATAGCGGGGTTGCCGCGTATTGTTACTTTACATGACTTTAAAATAGATATTATGCCTACAAATAAAGATACGTTAAATTTGAGCTTAAAGCTTGAAGCTAAAACATACCGCTACCAAGAGGCTAAAATACAATGAAAAAATTAGCTTTAATCACATTAGTATCTGTATTAATTAGTGGTTGTTATGACGATACAAATGATCTTAGTGGTTACCTTCAACAGGTTAAAGCAACAACAGTCAACCAAATTGAGCCGATGCCAGAAGTACATCCATTTAACCATTATGATTATTCTGCATTTGATTTAAGAAGCCCGTTCTCTTTACCAAAACCAGAAGTTATTCAACAAAAAATTCAACAAATGTCAGGTTGTTTAAGCCCAGATCCTCGTCGCAGAAAGCAACCATTAGAAAAATTTGCACTTGGTGATATAACAATGCGAGGTACCATGGGAGATGATGGTATACTTTGGGCTTTGGTCGAGGCTTCTGACTTCACGCTGCACAGGGTAGCTATAGGTAGTTACATGGGTTTATTTAATGGACATATAATGGACGTTAATGCTAAAAGCATTAAATTAATTGAACTAACACCAGATGGTGCCGGTTGCTGGGTAGAACGTGAAACAGTGATAAAAATTACTCTATCAGAGTCCGAAGGGTAAAGGGAAATAATAATGCTATTTAATAAAATGAAAAATTATAAAATCTTTACTAGAGTGATTAAAATGAGACAAGTTTGCCTAGTTTTCTTAACAATGCTTACCATAATTACAACTTCTTTTAATCTCAGTGCAGAGCAAGCAAGTGATAGTAAATTATTAGGTCTTTCCTATAATACAATTCAAGATGATCAGATCGAATTAGTTTTTGAGTTTTCAACAGAAATTTCTTCTCTACCGGCAGTAAAAACTTCCATGGATGCTGCCTATGTTGAAGTGAGTTTTGCGGCTAATGTGTATGATGATAAAATTAAAGATACGCTCATTAATCATGCGGGTATCACCAATGTCGTTTTAGATAATAGCTCAGGCAAAGTTGTTGCCTTGATTAATTTAGATAAGCTATCTGTGTTTGATGTGGCTTTAAATGGTAAAGAGTTCTCTATTGTCTTTAATTATGGTCAATCAGCTGAAATTGTTGAAGCATTGAGCCCAGCAGGTGAGCAATTCATTAATCATGTGGAATCACTAGACTTTCGTTTAGGTGAAAATAACTCTGCTGAAATACTCGTGTATTTAAAAGACAGTATGGTTGCTGTTGATGTAAATGATAAATTAGGAAAAGTGAATGTAGAATTTCATAATACGCAAATAATTGAAGATTTACTCTATAAGCTTGATGTAACCGATTTTGGTACAATTGTTTCAGGTATTGAAACATTTAAAGAAGGTCGTAATGCTCGCCTAGTGATTGATGTTGATACGCACTTTACTTTTTCACATCACCAAACGGATAATTTATTTATATTAACAATTGAAGAAAAAGAAAAGAAAGCACCTGGGTATTTAGGCGATAGTGAAGACTTTACCGGTCGTACTATATCATTAAACTTCCAAGACATTCCTGTGCGTACAGTGTTGCAAATAATTGCTGATTATAATGAATTCAACTTAATCACTAGTGATACAGTCACAGGAAATATTACTTTACGCTTAGATGGCGTGCCTTGGGATCAAGCACTTGATATTATTCTGAAAGTAAAAGGCCTTGATAAGCGTATGCAAGGTAATATTTTAATGGTTGCGCCAAGCGATGAGCTGGCTGCTCGAGAAGCCAAAAACTTACAAGCCCAACAACAGGTCGAAGAGTTAGCGCCACTGTATTCTGAGTATGTACAAATCAATTATGCTAAAGCCAGTGAGCTTGCTGATTTAATCAAAAATGAAGATACCAGTATTTTATCACCTCGTGGTAGTGTCTCAGTAGATGAACGCACAAATACTTTATTAATTCGTGATACAACGAAAATTATCGAAGATATTAAACGAATGGTTAATATTTTAGATATTCCAGTGCGTCAAGTTATCATTGAAGCGCGCATGGTAACTGTTAAAGACAATATAAATGAAGAGTTAGGCATTCGTTGGGGAATTACTGATACTGATGGCCAGTATGCAACCTCTGGTTCTTTAGCCGGTGCAAATTCAGCTAATGCTGGCCTTGTTCCTGCCTTAGCGGATCGATTGAATGTTAATTTACCGGTAGCAAGTCCTGCTGGGGCTCTGGCATTCCAAGTAGCCCGCTTAGCTGATGGAACTATTTTAGATCTTGAGTTAAGTGCCATGGAAAAAGAAAACAAGGGTGAAATTATTGCTAGTCCTCGTATTACCACGGCAAATCAGAAAGAAGCTTACATTGAACAAGGTGTTGAAATTCCATATCAAGAAGCAGCGTCAAGTGGGGCAACGGCAACGCAATTTAAAAAAGCGGTGCTTAGTTTGACGGTAACACCACATATTACCCCTGACAACAAAATCATCTTGGATTTAGTGGTAACTCAAGATACAGTTTCGGATGTTCAAAGTGGACAAGCTCCTGCAATTGATACCCAACGTATAGGTACTCAAGTACTGGTGAATAATGGCGAGACTATTGTACTGGGTGGTATTTATCAACAAGCTATTATCAGTACAGTATCTAAGGTACCGGTATTAGGAGATATTCCTTATTTTGGTTGGTTATTTAGAAATACTAGCCAGTTCAATGAGAAAAAAGAATTATTAATTTTTGTAACTCCACGCATCGTAACCGAGCATTTTTAGTACCTATTTGTAATTTAATTGTCGTTAAGTAAAATTTTTATCTTACTTAACGACAATGTTACTTGCAATCTTACCCTAACAATTGCGATAATTACGCCCTTGAAATTTACGAGGGAGACCTCTATAACGTCAAAGGTACTTAGGCAGATATTGCTCACTTCCTTTTGATATGATCTGAAACAAACGAGTATTAAGTAAATCTAATGGCAGAAAAACGTAATATCTTCCTGATTGGGCCAATGGGCGCAGGAAAAAGCACTATAGGTAGAGAGCTTGCTGAAAGGCTACATCTTGAGTTTTTTGATTCGGATCAAGAAATTGAACGTCGTACTGGGGCAGACATTGCTTGGGTTTTCGATCTTGAAGGCGAAGAAGGTTTTCGCAAGAGAGAAGAGGGAGTCATTGAAGACTTAAGTGAAAAACAAGGCATTGTTTTAGCAACAGGTGGTGGTTCGGTAATTAGCAGCCAAGTTCGTAACCGCTTATCTGCGCGTGGCATTGTGGTCTATCTTGAAACCACAATAGATAAACAAGTGGCTCGTACTCAAAGAGATCGTCGCCGCCCATTGTTACAAACATCGGAAAAACCTCGTACAGTATTAGAGAACTTAGCAGTTGAACGTAATCCTCTTTATGAAGAAATTGCCGATGTGATCATTAAAACGGATGATCAAAGTGCTAAAGTTGTCGCGCATAAAATTATTGAGCGTTTAGACTTTTAATTTCATTTATAGTACTTACTAGTAGTAGACACAAAAAATGCCCACACTTCAGCTTGATTTAGGCGCCCGTAGTTATCCAATTTATATAGATTCAGGTCTGTTTAATAATTCAGATCTGTTTTCTTCTCATATTAGAAATAAGCGTATTTGTATTGTCACCAATACTATTGTCGCGCCTCTTTATCTTGCTAAAATCAAAGATCAATTAATTGGCTTTGAGCTTGATGAAATAATTTTACCTGATGGTGAAGCTGAGAAAAATTTAGCTAATTTTGAACGTATTATGTCGCACCTATTAGCGAATGAGCATGGTCGTGATAGCACGTTAATCGCTTTGGGCGGTGGGGTTATTGGTGATATAACTGGTTTTGCTGCTGCTAGCTATCAACGTGGCATCGACTTTATTCAAATCCCTACAACTCTTTTATCACAAGTAGATTCTTCTGTCGGTGGTAAAACTGCAGTAAACCATCCGCTTGGAAAAAATATGATTGGTGCTTTTTATCAACCTAAAGCGGTAATTATTGATATAGACAGCCTAGCTACCTTACCCGTGCGAGAATTTAATGCTGGCATGGCTGAAGTTATTAAGTATGGTATTTTAGGTGATTATGATTTTTTTGTTTGGCTAGAAAATAATATTGACTCAATTAAGGCTGGCGATAAAGATACGCTCTCATTAATGATTGAGAAATGCTGTCAATGTAAAGCGGATATTGTGGCGAGTGATGAAACGGAAGCTGGTGTGCGAGCACTGCTTAATTTAGGTCATACCTTTGGCCATGCAATTGAAGCAGAGCAAGGATACGGAAGCTGGCTTCATGGCGAAGCTGTTGCTACTGGCATGGTACTTGCTGCTAAATTAGCAGTAGCAATGAATTTGCTTGAAGTGTCAGATTTTTGTCGAATAGAATCTCTTATTAACGTGTTTGATTTACCTTTGGTAGCTCCAAAAACGATGGAACTTGATGACTTTATTCGCCATATGCGCCGCGATAAAAAGAACATCGGTGGAAAATTGCGTTTTATTGTCCCTACCGATATTGGACAATCAGAAATTCGCGATGATGTAACACTGGAAATACTTCAGCAAATTCTATAACTATTTTGTGCTTTCTTAAAGGTAAGAGGAAGTAAATATTATAGAAAGGGTTAGGTATGTCAGTGTTAGCGAACACGCGAGTAAATCAGAGCAAAACCAATGAACAGGCTGATAACCGTGTTGAAAATAATACGGTAGAAATATCAACTACAGCAATTAGTGTCATCGCTCGTATTGATTATATACAGCGGTTTTCTAAACAGATGACTGTTGTTATTGATAAAGACTCAGCAGTTTACTCAAAAGTTGCACGTCAATACTTAGCTAATATAAGCCAAGAATCTAGTAATCCAGAAATGAATGTTGCCTTTGTTGCAGCATCAAGCAAAATAAACGATATTCAAATGCGCTGCCGTTTAATTGAGCAGTTATTTGCTAATACGCTATTCGATCCAGAACAATCTCTAGCCGTAAGCATTTTGCGTTTAGCTAAACAAAATAATGGCATAATTACTGTTATTGTTGAACATGCCCAAGCATTATCATTACAAATTAAGTATGAGCTTTGTCAGCTTGTTGATACGGCTAAGAAAACAAAAAAAAATATTAATGTTGTTATATTTGGCCTAGAACAAGCTGCAATAGAAATAGGGCAAAACAAAGCTATTTTTGATAAAAAAACCAGTATTATAGATGCATGTAATGGGCAAGTTATTGCTTTAGAACATGCCAGATTTAAAAGCAAATCAACAGTGTTTAATAATGCGATATGGTTAAAAATAGGTTTTGCTTCTCTAGTTAGTTTATTGATAGTAGTAGTTTTCTTGTATCTATTTAGTGAGCATGAAAGCGTTAATTTTGCGACTTTACCTGTTAAACAATCAATCATTGAAACATCAGTAATTGAAAAGTCGGCTATAGCGCTGAAAAAAATAAATACAAGCGTAACGCAAAATAAATTGGCTAGTGCTTCTGATATTCACCTTGCCTTGTTGTCTGAAGACAGTAGCCAAAATTTTCTTGTCGAAACCGCAAAAAATAGTGATATATTACAAGCCTTAATGCTTACTGATGCAGTAATAAACGATAAGCAGATAGGGGCTGATGTTGAAAAATCAGTCCCAAGTTCAACAAGTATTCAAGTAACGAAAACGCAAGTTAACGCCAATGATGTGAACCGAGAAAAACTAAATAATTTGACTGTTTTACCGGTAACATTGAATGAAGAATATTATTTGAATTCAGAAAAAGGTTATGTGGTACAAATCACTGGTTTTTCTAATTTATCAAGATTAGCAGCATTCATTACGTTACATAAAGATCAAGACTATTTTAGTTATCAGAAAAGCTTAAATAGTCAAAATTTCTTTGTACTTACCTCGAAAGTTTTTAGTGATAAAATGCAAGCAAGAGAAGCAATGAACAAACTACCGCAAGCTATAAGAGATCTAGGCTCATTTTTAAAGCCGGTTTCAGCAATTAAGCGTGAAATAAATACCGTTAGTCAGTAATTCAAGTTACAATCCGCCCCTGAGAATAAAGATATACTCAAGCAACTTTAAATAGTGAAAACTACTGGGATATCGAGTAACTAGTATTACGGTACTGTAGGGCTTATGTGTTTTTTATACAGCTTAGATACTCCCACACTTTTATATTTTTCAAAAATATGAAAATGGATAGTTCATCTATTTATTGCCAAATAATCATGTTAGCTTTAGCTATGAATAATTTATAGGTTTTTTTGTGACTCAAGTTAAATCACTAGTTAGAATGCGATCTGCTTTGAAATGGGCTGGAGGGAAAAAAAAAGTAATTGATGATATCGCTAATCTTTTGCCTACAAAGGGCAAAAGACGGTTAGTGGAACCCTTCGTCGGTGGTGGCTCTGTTTTTCTTAATTTAGATTTTGACGAATATCTTTTGATTGATATGAATCAAGATCTTATTTCTTTATTCAATCTAATTAAAAGCCAACCTACTCAATTTATTTCAGATGCGGCTAAATTTTTTAATAGCGAGAATAATCAGCCTGAAAACTATTACGAATTTAGACGTCAATTTAATGCTTCTACTGATCCTTACGAACGCTCTTTATTGTTCTTATATTTAAATAGACACGGTTATAATGGATTATGCCGATATAATAAAAGTGGTGGTTATAACGTACCTTTTGGACGGTATAAGCACCCATACTTTCCCAAAAATGAATTAGAATATTTTTCAGAAAAGTCACAAAAAGCAACTTTTATGCAAGGTGACTTTGAAACAGCATTCTCTCAACTGCGCGCTGATGATGTGGTTTATTGTGATCCTCCTTATTCACCAATAAATCGAACATCAAACTTCACGGCTTATACAGGTAGCTCATTTACGGATGAAGACCAATTGAGACTTGTTAATTGTGCAGAGTTAGCAAGAAGTAAAAATATTCCTACGTTGATATCAAACCATTACGTAGACTTTACTCATGAGTTATACAAAGGCGCAAATAAGAAGAAGTTATTTCAGGTACAACGTTCAATAAGTCAAAAAGGCAAAGGGCGGAAAAAGGTAAAAGAAATACTGGCTCTATATAAATAAAACATAGATTAATCAAAAGTATAATCGTTATATTTGAATCAATCAGTTAAGTGCTGGGTATTACTAGAGAAACGATTACAATAAGTACTGCAATAAAAATGAACACCCCGATGACTCCTACAATAATGAAGTGACTCAATTTTCCTTGGCTAAAATCTCTTTCTCTGTTCTTATTGCTTTGCACACCAAAAAACGCGGCGGCAACACTTTTAATGGTGTTAATTAATGATGAGCTTTTATCAAGCATTTTACTGTTACCAATAAGTGATAGATTAGTGAAAACTATAATGCAATAACTTAACTAAATCTAGATAACTTGGACTCAAATAGTTAGCGCATAACTTAACTGTAGAAAGCGAAGGCTGCTAGGTTTATAGGTAAACAGGGATATAAGGATAATTACTGTGATTGATTGGAAGGTTATTATGTTTAGCTGTTATATATAGTTTTACTATATGGAGCTAATTGTTAATGTAAGGTAAAGATAGTAAGTCTTGTTATGATTTATTTTGACATGTCTATTTATCTTTATTAACCGTTAAGAAAATATTAATTGATTAGAGTGTAACCAATTAATATTTTTTGCCAGTTATTTAGTTACTTAGTGAACGAGTAACCTATAAGTCAATATCAACAGAGTAAGAAACATAGAATTTCAGGTCATCTTCACCAGCAGAAACGCTATCATCAAAACTTACTTTAGACACACCAAAAGTAAAACCATCTTTGCTGATTGAAGCGCCAAAGTCTGTAGACTCAGCAGAAAAGTCACCACTGTAATCACCAATGTGTAAGGCAATCTCAGCACCGCTTTCTAAAGCAAAGGCGTAATCAATGTTTGCGTAAATAGAATCACCAAATTCAGCGCCGTCACCGCCAACTTCTGAATCAGCTAATACCGCTACGCCAAATGTAAAACCAGCAGTTGAAAGGCTAACATAAATTTCAGAGAAATCATTTTCATCAGCAATACTATCAGGGTATGCATAGTAAATATAACCCACGTCATAAGATATGTCTTCGCTGATGTCGTTACCAAAGCCGAAGTATAAATCTAATTCAGTGCTCATGTCGCCCCAAGAAGCGTTAGACGCCCAAGTACCAGCATAGAAGCCTGAGTCATTAGCATAATCAATACCACCAGAAATGGCAGCATCACCACCAGTTTGCTCAAGACCACGCCATAAGTAGTTACTGGTAGCAGCAACATTGGCTGAAAGTCCTTCGACAGCAGAAGCTTGAGTTGAAACGAATGCCGATGTAGCGAGTACTGAAGTTAGTGCAATGTTTAATAGTGATTTTTTCATGTTAATCCCTCTCTATTATTATAAAATTATGAATCTATCTACTGTTTAGCAAAGATAGTGCCTGAATGGTCAATATTTATTAAATAGTGATAATTGTTATAATTAAACAAAGAGTTAAGTGTTATTTTTAATTGTTAGATTTAAACTATTTTTGATAAACCTTTATGCGTTGCATTCAAATGGTGCAAGTTGATTCGTCTTGGGCAAATTAGGTGCGCTATTTATATACTGTGGTGAAACCCGTATTTAACGTTAGCTTGGGTATGTTTGTTTAGGTATAATGGCGATATATTTTTTTAGGGCTTTTTTGTTATGTCTTCTTTTTTAATTGCACCTTCTATTTTATCTGCTGATTTTGCTCGTTTGGGTGATGATGTCGCCAAGGTTTTAGCGGCAGGCGCAGATGTTGTACACTTTGATGTTATGGATAATCATTTTGTTCCTAATTTAACTTTTGGTCCTATGATTTGCCAGTCGTTACGAGACTACGGTATAACAGCGCCAATAGATGTACATTTAATGGTGAAACCTGTTGATAGTTTAATTCCTCAATTTGCTAAAGCCGGTGCTGATATCATTACTTTTCATCCAGAAAGTAGTGACCATGTAGATCGCACCTTACAGCTAATCAAAGCTCATGGCTGTAAAGCGGGCTTAGTCTTAAACCCAGCGACCCCTTTACAATGTTTAGACTTTGTTATGGACAAACTTGATGTCATTTTATTGATGTCAGTAAACCCTGGCTTTGGTGGGCAATCGTTTATTCCAACTACCTTAGATAAGTTACGATTAGTTAAAGAAAAAATTACGCAAAGTGGTCGAGATATTCGTTTACAAGTTGATGGTGGTGTTAAGGCTAATAATATTGCTGAAATTGCTGCGGCAGGTGCTGATATGTTTGTTGCAGGCAGCGCCATATTTTCTCAAACAGATTATAAAATTGCCATTGATCAAATGCGTGCAGAATTAGCAACAGTATCAAAATAATACCATTGGTATAATTATAGATAAAAATTTTTAAGGTAAAATACCGTTTAAAGGAAAGTAATGAGTAAACCTATTGTATTAAGTGGCTGTCAGCCATCAGGTGAATTGACTATTGGCAATTATTTAGGCGCATTAAAGCAATGGGTCGATATGCAATCTAGCCATGAGTGTTATTACATGTTGGTGGATCAGCATGCTATTACCGTTCGTCCTAAAGCGGAAGATTTACGTAAAGCAACACTCGATGGATTAGCCCTTTATCTTGCTTGTGGCGTAGATCCTGCGCAAAGTACCATTTTTATTCAGTCTCATGTGCCAGAGCATGCACAGTTGAGTTGGGTATTAAATTGTTATACGCAAATGGGTGAGCTCAACCGTATGACACAATACAAAGATAAGTCGCAAAAATCTGAAGCAAATATGAATGCAGGTTTGTTTACGTATCCAGTATTAATGGCGGCTGATATTTTGTTATATGGTGCCGATAGTGTGCCTGTTGGTGATGATCAAAAACAGCATTTAGAGTTAGCCCGTGATATTGCCACCCGCTTTAATAATCTTTATGGTGATATTTTTACCGTGCCAGATCCGTTCATTCCTCAGCATGGCGCACGCGTAATGAGTTTACTTGAGCCAACGAAGAAAATGTCGAAATCAGATACTAACCCCGGCAATTTTATTGGTTTATTAGAAGATCCGAAAAAAATAGCGAAAAAAATTAAACGCGCAGTGACTGACTCAGATGAGCAAGCGCGTATTTATTATAATTTGGAAGAGAAACCGGGTGTATCAAATTTACTTTCTTTGCTCTCATGTGCCAGTGGTAAGTCAATTGATAGCTTAATACCAGATTATGAAGATAAAATGTATGGTCATTTAAAAGGTGATGTCGCTGACGCTGTTGTGACTATGTTAGAGCCTATTCAAACCAAATTTCATCAATATCGTGAAGATCATGCTTTTCTTGAGCAAGTGATGAAAACGGGGGCTGAAAAAGCGTCGCTGCGAGCGAACAAAATATTAACATCAGTTTATGATGCTGTGGGTTTTATTCCGCGTCCATAAACGCAACTTTCTTCAATAAACTCAGAATAAACGAGTAGCTTATTTATCCTGAGTTTATTGAATAGCTATTCTTCCTGAGCGTCTTTACTGGTTTTGTCAAAAAGCTTACTACTATCTTCAATAAACTGATCAACGTTGCTACTTGTTGTTAATAAAAAGCTAGGCATCATAATAGTTGCGTTATAGTTAGGCCTAGGATTGAATTCTGGTTTTTTACTGTATTGTATTAAATAGCTGCCGCCAAATAATAGTAGTGTAAGACTTGCCGAAACCACTATTCGTCGTTTACTACTCATATGAAAACCTATGTAGCTATTTAACCAGAACAAGCTAAAAGCCAGTATGACTGAAATGAAAGTCATAAATATTGGTAATATATTGTTATTTGAACTATTAAAAGTCACGATAGTTTCTAAAATGTCGCTAAACCACATCAAGTTAAATAACGCAAAACTAACGGCGAGCTGCGCCATAAGACGGTTGTCATGCTTGGTTAAGTGCGAGACTAAAGAAACCCCTGCAGGCCATAACGCAAAGCCCAATGTCATACCAATAGCAGGCACAAGTAATTGACTGAAGTTGACTTCTATCGGTCTATTAAAGTAAATAATGCTACCGGCTATTAGCGTGAATAAAGTGATGCTGATAAATAAGGCTATAGGGTGTCGCATAAGATTGATAAAGCTTTCAAACGGGCTAAAAGCTACGGTTGGCTCAACGGTATGATCGCTAAATAGTAGACGTAATTGGCTTTTACCTAAACTGATTATGTCACCATCACATACAACATGTTGATTTGCTTGATACTTTTTTTCTTTGAGATTCTCGACAAAGGTACCATTAACGGTTTGGTTATCCGTTATTTTCCATTGTTTATCAATAAAATCAATACTGATATGACTTGGACAAACATGGGGATCAGCTAAAATAATATCATTATGATAATCTCTCCCTATATGAATACTCGGTTTATCGAGTTTATGTCTATGTAAAAGTTTATGGTTACGGCTAATTTCTTCAATCACTAATTCTTTTATACCTGTTTCCGTTGTCACAAACTCTTCTTTAATTAATTCCATGACACGGCCTCCATAAATTTACGAGTGAATGCTAATGCATTTTTTTTATCAATACCTGCAATAGTAAAGTGGCTTACTAATGCTTGTTTGTTTTCGTCTATTGAGGCACTTAAATACAATACATCGAATAAGTCTGGAAATTTTTTATAAGCGCGAGTACAAAAAATGCTTTTGTTATTTATCATTTTGTTGTCAGGCATTACTAAATCATGATGACATTGGTATTGGGTAACATTGTCTTTTCCTGCTCTATTACCTGCACCAGCATGGGAAATTTGTTGTTGGTATAAATGATAAAATTTATTTGCTCCTATATTTTTTGCTTGCATATAGCGAAATTCTATTTCCATTGCACCAGTAAAAAACTGTGATGAAAGGTAAGTATTTTCATCTAATGAGCAATTTGCTACGGCGGTTAAAATTAATGCATCTGCTTTGTCCGCATTTGAATCACCCCAACAACGAATAAAGGGCACATCAATAATCGGAATCATTCCATGCCTCCCCAAAGGTTTTGTTTGCCATGGACTATTTAATATTGCGCTCATCAATTTATTTTGATTAGCCGTTAATTGCTCAGTCATTTGGTGCTCAATCGATTCAGGTGGTGCTTGTAAAAAGGTCTGATATAAATTATCCAGTTTGTCGTGAGGGACTAAAAATCCAATTGAATTACCTGAGGTTGCGACATTAATACCAACAACTTTTGCTTGTTTGTTTACCACAGGGCCACCACTCATACCTGAATTGATAGAACCGGTAAAATGAATGCGCTCATTAAAAGACTCTTTTTTTAAACCATTATAAGTACCAGGTACTACTATCATGCCTAAATCATGAGGATTACCTAAGGAAAATAACTTTTCTCCTTTGTGTGGTGCGCTATTAGAAAGTTGGAAAAAATGTATATCCTCATTATTTATAGAGTCAATTTTACGTTTTACTAAAGCGAGATCATTAATTACATCAACACTTTGTAGGGTTAATAAGCCAGTATTTCCATCACTATCTAAATATTCAATACGGTACTTTTTGGGATGCAGAGCATAGCTTGAAATAACATGATAATTAGTTGCTATAATGCCATCCTTGCTGATTTGGAAACCTGAGCCGATAGATGACTTTTCACCACTGGCTTTATCGATTAATTTTATTTGATAAAGGGAGGGTTTTAATTGGTTAAATAGCTGCTCTGCTTGTTCTGTGGCAAAACTACTACTGCTTAGCACCATAAATACTAAGGTAAAAAAAAATTTCATCTATATTCCTACTAAAAAATAACTATCCTATTGTGCCATTGTTTACGTATTAGTCACTTAATATTTTGACTATTATTATTTCTCCCTTATTTTGTCGGTATTCAATAAGTAAATTGGATGATTTATTAAAGTAATCATATAACTACCGATGACAGTTCTGCTCGGTGGTTATCGTCACTGAGTGCTCATAATCAGCAGGAAAGTGTTCTGTAAATAAGACGATAAGTGATGTTCTTGGTATTCTAATGAAACTGGCGTGAACCCTCCTTAAAAACTCAGGTATTCTTAGATAACTTCTTCAATGTATGACGATATAAATCGGCTTTATTGATCTAGTGCAAATAAGGTGATTTTTTCCTGTGACAAATTGTCGCGCATTGCACATTTCCTTTTGTTTTAACTAAATTAAGCAGTGAGAATACGCTTAATTTAAAATTATCCCGATAAAATGAAGTGAAACACTATGCGCACTTTTCTTACCCCATCAGCAATTGCTGTAAAAATATTTTTGTTATCAACCATTACCTCTTCAAGCGTAATGTTTTCTGGGCAAACGTTAGCTGATAACGCACCTGATACTATTGATGAATTAGAAGTTATCACCATTACCAATCAACGCCATCATGGTTTGGAAGGCATAAAAGGGTATGCGCAAGGGTACACCAGTGCACCTGATTTAGCTGATTGGCTCACATCTGTGCCGGGCGCCAATATTAATAGCAATGGCCCAATTACAGGAATTGCTCAATATAGGGGTTTATATGGTGACAGAGTTGCAGCTTCTCTTGATGGTCACCCTGTTATTGGTGCCGGTCCTAATGCGATGGATACTCCACTAAGTTACTCAACGCCGTTAATTGTTGATTCTATGACGGTATATCGTGGTATTGCGCCAGTATCAGCCGGTATTAATACGTTAGGTGGTGCTATTGAAGTAAAAATGCGTAAAGCAGAAACCATGAATAACGACGCGAAAGCGTTATCGGGTGATGTGCAAGCGGGTTATCGTAGTAACAATAGCGCTAAAACGCTATCTGCAGTTACTAACATCAGCAAAGGTGATATTGCCGTATTGTTATATGGCAATAGCCAAACAGGCGATAGCATAGAAAGTGGTGATGGTGTTGTTATTAGCCCAACCGATTTTGACAAAGTACAGTTTGGTGGTGATATTCGTTATAGCAAAGACAACAATGAAATAGGTTTAGGTTACCACTATACCGATACTAAAGACTCAGGCACACCTGCTTTACCAATGGATATTGAATATATTGAAAGCTATAGAATAACGGTAGATGGCGCTTTTAGTTTAAGTGAGTGGCAGGGTGAATGGCAAGTAGGCTATATCGATGCTGATCATGGTATGACAAATTTTTTGATGCGTGAAAATAATGATCCAACTAAGTATCGTCGTAATAATGCAACGGCAGAAACCTCTGATTTTAAAATTAAATTAACCAAAGATTTTGATTTTGGTGAACTGGCTTTTGGGGTTGATGGTTACTTTGCTAGCCATGATTCAATTATCACAAACCCAAATAACATGATGTTTACAGTGGTCAATTTTAATGAAGTTGAAGATAATCGCTATGGTATTTTTACCCAATGGCAAAATCAGTTTGATCAAACTAATGTACAACTTGGTGTTAGGTTTAAACGCGCAGAAGCCGATGCTGGCGAGGTTAGCTCATCAATGGCGATGATGTCTAATATGATGGGAACCCTTGCTGGTGATTTACAAGATGATTTTAATAATGCTAATCGTAAAGTATCAGACAATAATGTTGATATCGCGTTAAATAGCCAAACTAAATTATCAACTAACGTCTCTTTCTCTGCCGGCATTGGTCTGAAAAGCCGAGCACCTTCTTATCAAGAGCGTTACTTGTGGACGCCTATGGAATCAACAGGCGGCTTAGCGGATGGGCACACTTATATTGGTGATATAAACCTTAAATCTGAAACGGCCTACCAAGTAGATTTAGGCTTAACGTATCAAGATGACAAGCTTATGTTAGCACCGCATATTTTCTATCAAGCTATTGATGATTATATTCAAGGCACGCCAGTAGGCATGGCTGATATGTCGGCTAAAATGCTAGCAAATATGATGTCGGGTGACACCAATCCATTAAAATTCTCTAATGTTGACGCAGAACTTTATGGCTTTGATCTTAACGGCTATTATCATATTAGTGAGCAGGTAGAGTTATCAACGATTATTAGCTACGTACAAGGTGAACGTCGTGATATTGATGATAACTTATATCGTATTGCGCCACTTAATGGTCAGATTAATTTACAGTATAATGCCGATGATTGGATGGTTAAAACAAGTCTTGTTCTGGCGGCGAAACAAAATGATGTATCGAGTACTAATGGTGAACAGAAAACATCAGGTTATGGTGTTGTTAATATAGATGCGCAATACTTTGTCAATACCGACCTTGCGATACGACTAGGTGTTGATAATATTTTAGATAAAAATTATCAAAATCATTTAGGGGGATATAACCGTGTTAAAGGAACAGAAACACCTGTTATGTCTAGATTACCTAGTGAAGGTGTTAGTGCCTGGGCTGAAGTCACCTATAGCTTTTAAGTGATAGCGTTAAACTTCATTTTATAACTTAAACAAGGCCCTGTAATATCAGGGCTTTTTTTTATGCGCCAGATCAAAGTTTATATCTTAATCTCTAGATAACTTCCTATTTGCGACATTATGTCACACTGCAAAAATTCAAAAACCTTCTACTATAGCGCCAAGTTAAATAATTCAAATAATAGCAATCAACATGAATAAGAAAATAAGAATATCGTTACTATCTCTGCTTGTTAGCCAATATTGCGGAACTGTTTTTGCAGACACACCTGCGATGGACAAAGAGGCTTATGAGTTTGAACGTATGACCGTAACAGCAACACGTCAAGCATCTTTAGATACTGATTTGGCTATGTCGGTAAAAGGCGTGGGTAAAGAAGAATTAGCACTGGATAATGGTCAGCATGTTGCTGAATCATTGAATAGTATTTCAGGGGTGTTAATTGATCAGCTTTCGGGTGGTCAAGGTCATAAAGCCGCTATCAGAATGCCAATGAACACCGGTGGTTACTATTTGTATTTACAAGATAATATTCCACTGCAATCGGCTGCTTTTTTTAATCATAATGCTTTGTGGTGGTCTAGCTTTAATTCAAATGTAGCCCGTATGGAAGTATTAAAAGGGGCGGGCACCGCACTTTATGGCTCAGGCGCAGTAGCAGCGACGGTGAATATTTTATCTGCGGATATTGCAGAATCACCACAAACCAGTATTGATTTAATGCTAGGTGAAGATGAGTACACTAAAGTACAAGCCAGTCATAGCAATAAAATATCAAATACGCAAAGCTTTCGACTTTCAGGCTCTTATTTAAAGAATGACGGTTGGCGTGATCATACTGGCTCTGAACGTGCAGAAGTAACCCTTCGCCATGAGCTTGATTTAGGGGACAACGAGCGTTTAATTACTTCTTTTATTGCCTCCGATCTTGAACAGGAAATGGCAGCAAGCTTAACTGAAGAGTTATATCAAAATGATAAAACTAACTCAGGCCTTTCTGATGAGGTGTTAGCTAGCGACCCATTACGTAAAAGCCAATATATGCGCCTTTCAACCCAATGGGATAAAGTTGACGGCAATAACTTCTACTCGCTTATTCCTTATTATCGCTATCGCACTAATGACTACACAGCGACGTGGAATCAAAACATGCCAAAAGTTGAATCTAAAGTGCAAACCTTAGGTTTATTAGCATTAGCAAATTTTGAACACAGTAGCGATAGTGAAACAACGGTTGGGATAGATATTGAATTGACAGAAGGAGACATGCTTTCGTATCAACCGCTTGATTTTACGACAGCAGGTTGGGGAGCTGACACCTTTGTAGAAGGCGAAAAGTTCTACGATGATACTACTCAATACATTAGTTTTTCACCGTATATCCAACATAAACGTAGTTTAACAGAGCACCTTGATTTAACCTTAGGTGCTCGTTACGACTATGCACAATATGATTTTGATAATCACTTAGGGGTTTATGGCGATATTGGTCATGGTAAAATTAGTGTAGAAAACCGAAGTGATAATTTTAATCATTTTAGTCCTAAAGCCAGTTTAAATTATCATTTAACTGAAGACAGCAGTATTTATCTTCGTTACGCCAATAGTTTCCGTTTACCTACCGCAGGTAGCATATATCATTTAACGACAAAAGATGACGGCGATGCAAAAGCCGTCGATCCTGAAACATCAGATACTTACGAGCTAGGTTATAAAGCCAACTGGAAAACCGTTACTTTTGATACCGCTATTTACTATATGGATGTTGATGACGGTATTGTTCACGCCTATAACCAAGATACGGGTTATCGCTATTTAACTAATGCCGCTCGCGTTACTCATAAAGGCATTGAAGCTTCAATTCTATGGCAAATTAATGAAAAACTAAACATAAGTGCTGCTTATAGCCAATCTAAGCATGAATTTGATCAACATGATGACTTTGCTGGCAATGAAATGTCAGCAGCGCCTGATTATATTGCTAATGTGCGTGTGCGCTATATGCCTTCTTTTCTACAAGGTTTTACCGCCATGTTAGAAATTCAATCAATTGGTGAATATTGGTTAGATGATGCTAACAGTCAAGATGATCAAGGTAATGATCGTATTGAAGATGGTTACACTATCGGTAATTTGAAAGCGCGTTATCAAGTATCAGAGCAACTCGCATTTCATGCAAGGGTACTCAACGTTACTAATGAAGAATATGTTCAAGAAGCATCGTATCGATACAGTAAAACTACTTATTCCCCCGGCGCTCCACGCACAGCCTATATTGGCTTAAGTTATCAGTGGTAAGGAGAAAATAGATGTCAATATTAACTCGACTAGTCTTGGTTATGCTTGCCTGTGCTTCGTTAAGCCTTATGGCAAATATTAGTAAAGCTGCAGCGCATAACCATCAACCTAGTCACCAAGCAATGCAATCAGAAAAAGAGCAAATATCACCTTGTAAAGGCGTAGAAATAATTTGCGCTAAAACAGTTACTTCAGTGTTTGCGCCTAATGGTGATTTATGGCGCTTGTGGGCTTTGCATTCTAGTCTTTATTTTCAGATATCAACGAATAATGGTGCAACATTTTCAGTGATTACTCGGGTTGCTATTGATAAAGAAAAAATATCAGCCCGTAATGAAAATCGACCGAAAATAGCGTTTGATAAATACCAGGGTGTTTACTTATCATGGGTGACACCTAAAGAGAAAAAATATACCGCTGATGTACGGTTCTCCTACTCTAGCGATTACGGTAACACGTTTACTAAGCCCATAACCGTTAATGATGACAACTTACTAACAGGACATAGCTTTAATGAAATGTTAGTAACCGATGAAGGCGATATTAGTATTGTTTGGCTTGATTCACGTTTAGCCTATCAGCTCAGGTTACAAGGTAAAAAAACCAACGGTTCTGCCTTGTATCTTGGTAAAGCTAACTACCGAACCAATAAAATAAACTTTTCAAATGAGCAGCTAGCGAATAATACCTGTGTCTGTTGTCGTATCGCGATAAATTATAATAATCATGGTGAACTCGCTATATTTTGGCGACATATTTATGGCGATAATATTCGTGAGTTTGCTTTATTGACACTTGCCCAAGGTGAAAGTACGCAACCGACGCCTTACCAAATAAGTTATGATCACTGGAAAATAAATGGCTGCCCTCATCAAGGGGGGGCAATTAGTATTAATGACAATAATCACTATCACATGGTGTGGTTTAATCAGGGTGATGTCGGGAAGGGGATTTTCTACGCCTCAAGTAATGATCAGGGAAAATCGTTAACCAAACCCATTTCTGTAGGCGTGCAATCAGCTCAGGCTGCTCACCCTCATATGAATACTAATGGCAATAATATAGACATCGTTTGGACGCAGTTTACTGGCACTGAGCATGAGCTATGGCACCAACGTTCAACAGATAATGGTAAATCATTTACCAAGGCAATATTGATAGCAACAGCACTTAACGGCTCTGATCGTCCCTTTATTATAAATAAAGACAGCAAAAGTTATGTGTCATGGCATCGACCTAAGCAAGAGCACTTGGTGCAAGTACTATGAGTTTTTTCAAAAAGCTAAGTTGTGGTATTTTTATTTGTGTTTTAGTTGGCACAAGTTCATCTTACGCAGAATCAATTGCCTTTAATAAAGCGCAATTGGCTACGCTTAAAACACAAAATATGGGTAAACAATGGTTGATGTTATTGTGGTCAGTTGATTGTCCTCCTTGTTTTAAAGAACTAGCCATTATTCAAAAGTTACAACGTCAACATAGCGATCTAGCAGTAGTGATTATTAATACTGATGCGAATGATGAAATAGAAAATGAACGTAAAGACATTATCGAAAAGTTTGAATTAACTGACTTTAGAAATTTTCATTTTGTTGATGGTCAAGGCGATCAAAGTCGATTTTTTATCGATCCTACTTGGTATGGTGAATTACCCCGAAGTTATTTTATTGAAAGTAGCGGTAAATCTCATGGGAAAAGTGGTTTAGTGAATCAATCTCTTTTAACGCAATGGCTTGTTAATTAAGAAACTAGTTTTCGCATCAATTCACTAAAAGGTGTCTTTAATAACCAATAAAACCAAAACTGATTTGTCTTAGTTTTGGTTTTTATATGCTGAGGATGATTATTGTTAAGGGTTAATTTATTGAGGTGATGTTGTGCTTCGCGTGTTAACTGTTTAGCTTCAATGCGTCGATCGTTGGCTTGATTAGCACGTTTAGCAAAACTGCGTCTTTTTTCACTACTCATCGAAGACAAAATGCCAACACTCCCGTTAGCTTTTTTAGCGTTAACTCTACGTTTAGATCTTGGCGTGCTACACATAGCGGTAACCTTCTGCTTTATAAATAATGTTAATTGAATAGCTATTATAAAGAGTAGAGCGGTTAAACTTGATTGTTATTTCATCGCCAATTTAGATATTATCTATTTCATCTAAAAATTAGACAAATGATCTTGTCTATAAAAAGTGAGATTAAACATGACTAATAGCTTAATCGTTGAACAAGCAGAGCAATACTTACTCTCTAAACCAGAAGCTTCTTTGTATTATCCGTTTGGTGATGAAGTAAAAGTTTTTAGGGTAAAAAATAAAATGTTTGCCACGTTAGCATTGGGTAAAATGGGCAAAGGTGATGGTAATAAGCAAGATTGGTGGATGAATTTAAAGTGTGATCCTGATGAAGCGATAATGTTGCGAGATATTTTCCCTGCCATTATTCCTGGTTATCATATGAATAATATTTATCAATACACCTATGGGTTTAGTTAAAGTGCTGATTTTTGGTGATTATTTTTTATTATAGTGAAGGTTTAAATAAATTAATTAACTTTTGTTTTCTTCTAAGGTGAAATGGTACGTACCAATATCACCTTTAATACCAGTAATCCTTATTTCATATTCACCTTCATCTGTTGCGCCGTAACCGAAGGTATAATTATCTTTACCAGTATAAAAATCATCATCTTTAATTACTTTTCCTGAAGGAGAGATAAAGTCAATTTCAACGCGAACAGATTTACTCTGCTTTTTACTTGTGAGGCGATAGGCTGTATTTCCTTTCGCGTGAATTTTATATGTAGCGTAAGTATCTTCGCTGATGTAGCCTTTCGCAATATCACCATGACCAAGG
>NVWU01000024.1 GCA_002733765.1 Colwellia sp.
TATATCAACATTTTGATTGACGGCAGAAACAACGCCTATGGCAAGAGAGCCATTATGGTTAGCAATATGCACATCGCCTGTTGATTGAATATTAACTTGGCCTCCCACTATTTGTTCTATTTCAATCGCGTTGTTAGCAGTCCCTACGATGCCTGACTGCGTAATCAACTTAACATTTAGCGCCTTAATATGTACCGATTGGCTTATTAACGCAGTCAAAATTGAACCTGGAGCTATCACGCTAACAGTTCCATTAATTGCCTCAAGCATGCTTAATTCAGCATCACCTTCTTGATAAGTTAAAGCTATATCGCCTTGATTTGATATTATATTGTTATAGGTAAACAGAGAGCTTTCTTGAACCGTTATATCAGTGTTACCCACTGATTGGATTTGATCCATTTGATAAGCAATAGTAGTATCAGTAACTTTAGGAGCGACTTCAGTGCCAAATGAATAATCATGAAAGGCACCCGCTTCTAAGTTCATATTGAGAGAACCCCCAGCAGTAAACTCACTAACATTAAGTGCTAAATTTGAAACAAGATTTTGAAGGTTTGCAACATAAGAAACTGGATTCCCCTCTGCAGAGGTGCTAACAATATGTTCAATCGCTTGAAGGTTAACACTTACATTATTACCGGCATTAATTTTTAGATCGCTGCTATTATTATTTACCACTAATAATAGCCCAATCATATTTCCTGTTTGACCAATATTTCCATTGTCAGCTAAAAGACTAATCTGAGTTGACTCAATTACACCAGAGCCTTTAGTATATATGTCACCATTTAGATTATTGATGCTCGTACTGCCTCCAGGGTTAAAGATGTGACCTGCTAAAATAACATCGGCATCCGTTGTTCCTGAAATAATAATGTCACTCACCTCAACTTCAGAGGTAACCTTAAAATCACCCTGTATAATACCTCTAACCTCTAAGTCTGCGGTGCCTTGCTCATTATTAGTTACATCAATATTACTTATACGTAAATCTTGTGTAGAATTATTGGTGATAGTTACTTTTTCAAAGGTTTTATTCAATAAAATAGAAGCATTATCACCAATATTTACAGTACCGCTTGATGCATCAATGTTTATGCTGCCAATACGGTTGTTTTTAATTCCATTAATGACTATTTCACCATTGTTATTGGTGGCAGAAATATTTCCATCAGTTGTAATTGTGCCATCAGCATTAATGGTTAATTCAGGGTTTAAAGCACTTAACTGTGCTAATGTGCCATTTAAATTTATTGAATTTGTAAAAACAGGATCGCCTCCTGTCGTTTTATCTGAGACATCGCTATGTAAAACTTCTTCAACTAATTTATAAATAGTATCAACTACAAATTCCACAATTTTATCAAGAGGCCAAGGTAACCATTTGGTTACTTCTCTGACTACTTCAAAGGGTTTTAACACCCAATTTATTATGGTATCAGCCGTTGCATTTGCATCTCTAATAAAACCATTCGCAGCAGATATCGTTTCACTTTCGATAACTATCTGTGTTGATGTAATAGTACTATCTTGACCAATAGCAATAGTTGAATCGGCCGTTAATTTACCATGTGATTCAGCAATAACTACGCCTGTAAAACCAGTTATGTAAGATTTAGATATACTGCCAACATTAAACCCTGTGGTTTTAGAAAGTATATTGACTTCTTTATAACCTAATAACTTTGCACCATTTGAAATATCAATACTATTATCTGTTGTAACATCAACATAAGATTTCGCCGATGATGTTGTGTCAGCGGCATAGGTATTTGATTCAGCTTTAGCATAGGCTTTAACTTTGGTTGTTAATGCTGCAATGGTAATAGTATCTGCTTTCATATTAGCTTCACCAATGATGACTTTATTGGTATTAACTAAATCTGTATCCGCAGTAACGTCTGCATCAGTCAACAGTCCACCCAACGTTAGCCTAGCCTCACTTACTGCACTTAATGCCGAAAGTGACTGAATAGAAATATCATTAACCGCAATAAGAGCAGCGCCATCTTTAACTTCAGTATTGACAGTATTATCAATTTTAGCTTTTGCATTAGTAATACTTCCTGCTACTAACCCACCAGAGCCACCTGTTGTATTTGCATCAGCATATAAATTAGCTGATGAAATAACCTTAATATTTTCCCCATCAATTATTACATTATTACCGATGGTAGAGTTTGTTGTGTTAGTCAATTCAGCTTCAGTGCTAGTTATTCCTCCCGCAACAACACCATAAGATTGACCATCAGCTTCGGCTTTTACTTTTGCAACACTACGCGCTAAAATATCAATATTGTTCGTTGCAACAAGTGAGGTGTCATTGCCAATTTCAGTAGACACTGACGTTGTCATATCCGAGGTGGCAGTTGAGCCTACACCACCAACTAATGCACCCGCAGCAGAGAATGCTGCAGACTCAACAAGGTAACTCGTTAAGTCGCTTGCTCCATTAACATTATGCGTAGCTTTAATATCAATATCATTGCCAGTATTAATTGTATTACCTGAACCAATCACGGCGCTTACTTTAGCTGTTGCATTTGCTTTAGCAATTGACAGACCAACGGCCAGTCCACCAATGCTAACACCTTGTGCTTTTGCTTTACTTCTTGTGCGAGCATCTGCAAGTATATTTATATCTTGGCTTGTGATTATTTGGTTAGCGTTACCTACATTAGCTTTCGTGTTAGCGTTAATGTTGGTCTTGGCATCAGAGCCATTACCCGCTGCTATACCTCCCGAACCCGCTAAGGTGCTACTATTACTTATAATGTCAGAATAAGCGTTAATATTAAGGTAGTTCACTGATTTTGAAGGTTCTTGACCAATTTCAACCAAATTACCAATACCGCTGGTGGTAGTAGTGATGATATTGGTTTTAGCTATCGAAGCACCAACAGCCACCGCTCCGACTGCACCGCCGAAGCCTTTGGCATTTGAGGCTAATCGAGTATTGGCTTTGATGTTAATATTATTTGCTTGATCTATTACAACGTAATTACCCAGTAGTGCTGTGGTATTCGTTGTATCCCAAATTTCACTGTAAGCTCCGCCAAGTGCCCCATAAATACCAGCAGCCCCCCCAATAGCATTAGCCTTAATATTGTTTGTTGAATTTGCTTCGATATTAATATTGCGATTACTGTTGAGTGTTGCGTTATCAGAAACTTTAGCGATATTAGACACATTATTAGTAATTTTAATGCCTGAACCACCCACAGCGGCTACTAAACTACCGGAAAGGTTACCGGAAAAAACGTCTAATTCATCATCCGTTTCGGAGATTATTTTCAGGATTGATTCAGCGAATAAATTTCCGCCTATGTTGGCATTATTATTAACGTTGTTGGTTACCGTACCTACAGATGCGCCTAATGCAACAACCCCAGAAGCACTCAAACCTAATGCCCTAATGTTTGTAACATTATGGTTTTTAGACAAAATATCAATTTCTTGTTGAGCCGTTAAAGTCGCCGTATCTGATGTAGTTATTTCATTGTTTATTGTATTGTTAATAGAAGCTACAGCGGCGCCTGCAGCGCCAGAAATAGCGACACTTACCGCGCCTGTGTCGATAGCTAAATTCGAGTTATTTGTAGCACGAATGATAATATTTTCGGCTGCTGTAATAACCGTGCTATTCACACTAACATTATTGTTACTGTCATTATTTATTACTCCAACAGCGCCACTAGCAGCAAGCCCCCCACTAATACCGCCGGCAACAATAGTGCTTTTAATATCATTATCATCCGTTGATTTAACACTTACATTTTGTTGAGTGGTTAATGTTGCATTACCTTGCACTGCTGCTTGAGTAGTCGTCGTATTGTTAATTTCGCCATATGAGCCACCTAAAGCGGCTGAACCACTTACAGCGATACCACCAACAATCTGATCTACTTCACTTACATTAGAAGCTTCTATATTAATGCCTGCACTCGCGACTAAATTGGCATTATTAATATCCGCTTTAGTATTTGCAATAATCGTCGTATTATCGTAATTGCCATTTAAAGCCACGGTACCCGCCGCAGAAGCTCCTAGGGTAGTTGAGGTTATATCTTTTTCACTTTTAGCGGTTACTTCAATAGCATTACCCGCATTAACTTTAGCGTTTGATGTTATCGATGAATCAACATATGTCATAATGTTATTCAATGCCATAGAGCCACCTACAGCTCCTGTTCCACCTACAGCAACACCTGCAATAGCGCTAACAAAATCAACGAATGAATAAGACTCAATGTTAATGTTTCTATTAGCGGTTAAAATGGCGTCATTTACGGTGCTGTTAACCGTGTTGGTTATATTATTTAACGCGACAGAGCCACCTACAGCTCCCGTTCCACCTACAGCAACACCTGCAATATAGTTATTTAACGTAACTGATGAATAAGCTTCAACGTTAATATCACCATCAGTGATTAATGTGGTGTTATTTACTGAGCTGTTAACCGTATTAGCTATATAGTTATCAACTAAAGAAGCTCCAAACCCTAACTTACCGCCTGCACCAGCACCAACCGCAATTATAGTCATTGTTGAGGTATCTTTAGCCAATAAGCTTATATCGCTACTGGCGTTAACCGAAGAGTTTTGAGCAGAGGCCTTAACGTTTGCTGTAATAGTATTTGCGCTATATGCTCCCGCAAGTCCTAAGCCTGATGTCGCTACGGCAATTGCCCCAGATATAGTCTCAATTTTATTTTTATTATTGGCTGCGACACTGACGATATTGGCACCCGTAACGGTTACCCCATCAAATAAGGCTTCAGTACCATTATTGATATTATTTATAGAAGCGGCTGCACCGACGCCGATATTTTTACTAACTGATACTGCGCCAGCTAAAGAGCTGATAGTTCTTTCATCTTCTGCTAACAGGTTTATCGTAGCATTGTCTAAGTTACTATTTTTAATGTAAGCTTGGGTGCTTTGTGTATTATCAACGCCAATATTGTTAATAGTCATCGAGCCCGCAAGTGATGCAGTGCCACCAACAGCACCACCAGCAGCGAGTGCTTTAATAGTCCCTGAAGAGTTAGCCGCAACATTCATCTCAAGCTTGTTAGTTAGCGAACCACTTATCGTTGAATTTTCAATGAGGCCCTGAACAACTGAATTAATGGTGTTTTCAGAATAAGCACCTGCGATTACCCCTGAACTAGAGTTTGTTGAAACGACAATGGCACCAGAGATTGCATTTAGATCGTTATTGGTATGTGCATTAACAACTAATATATTTTTAATTGATAAGTTAGCCCCGTCAGCTTGTGCTAACGTTTGGCCTGAAATTTCATTGATAGACACATTACCCGAAACACCTAAGCCCCCTTTTCCTGCTTTAGTATCTTTACCTCCTCCTCCGCTGGCAGCGCTATTAACGTCTATGGCGACACTATAAGCCCCCAAGTCAAAGTCAGAATCTGCTGTGACGAGCAATTGATCACTCGTAATTTGTCCTTGAGCCTCATTTCCTGCATTTTTATCGCCAATTTCGGCAATCGTATCCACATCAATTGTGCTCATTGAAATTGAAGCGCCAATACCTGCAGTACCCGATTTGGAGTAATCCCCAGCGATCAAAATGTTGTCAATAATTGAATCTGCATCTATGGCAATATCATCAGCATTGATGGTTGCACTTGATTCTATACCAGCATAAGTTTCGCCTTCCATAACATTAAATGAGAAGCTACCAGAAATACCAAGTTTGCCGGTTGTTGTTCCTGACTTTGCTAATTGAAATAATTGTTGTTTAGAGTTGGCTTTAACATCAATATTGTCAGCATTGATAAGAACATTATCTTCAACAATAGCCGTTGCATTACTTATTAAATCAATAAGAACAACTGAACCGCCTGCACCCGCTTTAGAAGGCTCTTTACCTAATAATTTTTTAATAAAGCCAAAGGGTACGCCAGAACCCGACATTTGCACAAAATTAATATTATTTGAAGCATTTAGGAATACACTTCCATAATCGGTAGTAATTTGGTTTATTTGACTGCCTTGGCCAACTGATACTGTATTGTCGACATCATAATCAATAACACTAACAGCCCCAGATAAGCTGGCTGTTTTTCCTTTACTGTTATTAAAGGCATAGTTATCGAACAATAAATTTTGTGGATTGTCAGTTATATGACTTAGTAGATCCTCAGGATCATCAAAATCAATATCCATAGGTAATTTTTTTATAACGTCAGAAGCAATATTGATATTCCCTTTGGTATCCACTGTCGACCCAGCGCCAATGTTGGCTCCTGCGTCAATAGTGTAATAACCTAAAGCTACAGCCCCGCCTATTCCTACGCTATCGGAAGTACTTTGTGAAACAGCACCGACATTTAAACTGTCTTCGACTAGCGTTTTAATATTTATATTGCCTTGTGATGCTACCTTATGATTAATCGAGGCATTTACCGTATGAGAGGTATTATTAATGGCAATGGCGCCTGAGATATTTAATTTTCCTGACTTTATACCCGGAAATAAAAAGTTAGCTAAGGTCGGGTTAATACCTAATAAAGAGGTCGCAGCAGAGCGTTGAAAACTTGCCATCATGTTTGTTATTTTTGTACTGAAAGCACTGGTACTACCTAGTGCAGAAGCGTCTGCGCGGGTTATGTTATTTTCGACGTCTAATTCAGCGTTAACATTGATATCACCCTTTGCCGAAGTATTTCCCCCTAAACTTGCCGAGGTCGTTGTTTCTATATCGCTTAAAACAAGTGAAATAGCCGCTGAGCTTGCCCCAATTTCAGTTGCACTTGCGGTAACGGCAACATCAATACTGCCTGTTGCACTAAGATTAACGTCTGTCGCTGAAATTGTTACATTCTCAGTTGTTATTGCAGTAGTCGTTGATGCTGTATTTGCTTCCAAGTATGAAACGGCTAACGGTTTATTCGTCCCCGTAGTTATTACATTAGCATTAACAACATTACTTGTTTCAGCTGTAATGTTGACATTTTTAACCGCTGTTATTTTAGTGTTATCTGTGATTACAACCATTGCTTCTGCGTTAGATTCAGAAAAACCTACACTGCCTAAGACTAAACTTGGAGAAGATAATTTCGATTTAGAATCACTTTTTGCTGAAATATTGACATCATTAGTGGCATTTATTTCAGTATCACCGGAAATATTAATGATTGCTTGTGCATCTGAATACGATACAAATGGTGTTGCGTCCATTGTAGAAAACAAATCAGTAATAGTTTCATCATCTATCCCAGGTATTATAGAGTCGTCTTCAGCCAAAAATGAGGTATCAGCGCGAGCTAATATATTAATGTTATCACCAATAATTTTTGCACCATCAATATTTATCTCTGCTATCGCCTTTTTGGTAAATCCGATGCGATTGTCTTGTATAGCTTCAATATTTACATCGCCACCTTTGATGTTTGCAGAGCCAATATTTATTTCTACTTTAGATGGACTGGTATTGCCCTCAAGTAACGAGGTTAAATCTGTTTCGTAGCCATTCAAAAAAGCTTCGAATAAAGGGCCTAAGAGTCCAGAAGCTATTGTAGCGACAACTGATTCAGTATCAATTGCGAGTAGAGAGATATCACCGCTTTGATAACTTGTGTTATTGATGTTTATAGCGTGAGTGAATAAATTAGCATTATTTTCAATATTAATTTCAGGCGCTTCAATATTTAAATTACCTGAGTCTCCCGTTGAGGCACCGTTTAAGTGATCACCACTGTCGCCATTTGTTACTTGCCGTGTTGATAGTGTGACATTTTCATTTACGGTTAAGCTTTCTGTTGCCTCAATAATTAGGTTGGCACCATTTGTATACTGATCTACCAATATAGTTAAATGTTCAGGGTCAATATAAATAGTACCCGCTTTACCCTCGGTGGCGACCGCATTAAACGTACCTGCAATATCTACCGCTTTAGTAGCACTAAGTTCAATAAAACCTGCATCACCCGATTGACCAGCATTTGCGTTTATTTCACCGGCAGAAAAATTAGATTGATTATTTGCATAAATATCAATTGTTCCACCATTTGAGTTAACACCTAAGCCGTTAGCCGAAAGCACTGTACCTTGGGTAAGTTCAATATTATTCCCAGCTCTTAAGGTAATAGTTCCCGCATTTAAATTGTCTCCACCATTGCTAGCAATGATGCCGCTATTTTGAATGTTGGTGTTGGCAACTATGTAAATATCACCATTAACAATAGAAAAATCAGTACCTGTTTCAATATCAGTAGTATTAACAATACTGTTAAGGTCAACATCTACAGAAAATTTTGCCCCTGATTGGATAACCCCAGTATTATTAATTTCGTTAGCACTAAGGCGAAGGCCGTTAATTGTATTAATTTGACCTTTGATTGTAATTAAGCCCGTATCACTGATAGGGATATTTAAGTTTTTAAAATCATTCGTTGCTTGATCGGTAGGATTTCCTTCGCCATCAAAAAAACCATCCATAAACTGCTTTGTTGGCGTTGATAAAGAAAGTGATCCCGTATTAATGACACCATTAGCGCCAATGACAAAGCCATGTTGATTGGCAAAATAAACGTTACCACCTATATTTCCACCTTTGTAAGCATTTAAAATACCATCAATTGCTGAGGCTTTATCATGCACTAAGTTCAATAAATTATTGGTACCATCAGGCAAGTAAAGATTTACGGTATTACCTCCATTTACATCAAAAACTGAAAATGAATTATAGGCATTGTCGCCTTTAATGCTTGTAGTGGTTACACCTGTTTTTGTACCATCAATACTTAGTGTAGTGGCTGTTTTACCATCAATTATAATTTGAGGATAGCCATAGGCTACCGCTGCTGTTTGTGTAAACAAAAAACTCGTTAAAGTAATAGCGGATATTATTCTTGTTGATCGAGTTTTCATGTTCTCTCGCTTAAAATATGTCATACACAAACATGGCATGAATTTGAAAATCATCTGCTTCTAAAGGCTTATTAAAAATAGGGGCTGCAGCGATAAAATCTAATGATATGGTCTGGCCCCAGTGATAGTTTGCGCCAAAACCCATAGATGTTATTTTCTTGTTTACGTCAATGGCACCAATAGGTGCAGAAGTTTTTCCTCGACCATGATCTACGAAAATACTTATTCGTAAATCTGAAAAATAGTCACTGTAAGTCTGATATTCTGCATTCAAAACATACCCATTATCCGCCACAATATAGCCTTCAGTAAAACCTCGAACTGAATTGGAGCCCCCTAATAAAAACTGTTCTGATGAAGGAAGCTGATCTGTGTCACTAACCTGACCACCTGCTTTGAGGAGTAGTTTGTTCTTATCGTCTGGCGTCCAAATAAAGTTTAGTTCCACGTTAAAGATACCAAAACTGTCTTCACTGCCAAAACTAGGTACACCGACCACTACTGCAGGACTTGCAAAAATCATCCAGTCCTCTGAAATGTAATGTAAGTCATTCCCCCAGATCATTGTTTTATGGTCGTTTTTAAAACTATCTACGCCATCAAATTCAGTTTCAGAAGTTTTAGCGCTAACACCTAATTGAGTTGTCCAACCGCTATTACCAACGGAGTATAAAGGGTGACTAACATACAAGTTTAAAACGGTCGAACCACCTGCTATATTAAATTTTTCTAATTCACCATCCACTATTGAAAAGGTCGAATAATCTATACTTCCTCCTAAGCGAGTACCGTATACATTTATGGGATAATTATATGAGGTGTAAACCGACTCTGTTCCTTGAGCGTAAACGCCCACAATATAAAACTGATCTCGTTGACCAAATAAACTTTGGTTGTTGTAAGCAAGGCTAGCTCTTTCTTTTCCTGTTGTGTCTCGACCAAAATTATCAATATATAAAGATAAAACACTATTTTTAGGCTCGAATACCTCAAATAAGTAATCACTCGTGCCCGGTGTAGGTCCCGATTGGAGGTTTGCTCTTAATTTAATATCGTTAATGGCATTAAATGAAATCAGGTTTTGTTCTAATGTTTTAATATCAATAAATTCACCCGTTTGAGCGTTTATTCTGTCTAGGATATAATCACTATCTGTAAACTCATTTTTTGTTATTTCGATATTAGCGAGCTTAGCTTCTACTAGTTGAATATTAATTTGACCATTAGATATTTTTTGGGGAGGTAAAACAGCACGAGCAGTAATAACGCCTTTACTTTGGTAGAGTTTATTAATTTTATTGATTAATTCAGATAGGTCAGTAAAAGTTAAACGCTTATTTTCATAAGTGGTAGTAACGCTACTTAACTCCTCCTTTGAAAGAAAATTTGAATCAGAGAATAGAATTTTATCTATTTGTATACGTGCATTACTGGAACTAAGAGGTAATGCCATAGTTTTATCACTCTCTATAGCGGAGGTATCAACTGTTTTTTCTAATAGAGGATCTTTTTTTAATGACTTAATTTTTTGTTGACGTTCTATTTTTTCAAATTTTTCTTTATCGCCTTTTTGAACTCCGCCAAAGTATGCTTGAGCATGAGTATTTTTTATAACAATGAAATTCAATACAGTAATAAAAAATACAATTTTAATTACATTTAAACTAAGACGTCCTCTTATGACAGACTTAACAACGTCTGCTGTGATTTCGTTCATTCTCCTTTCCTTTTTATTATTATTTTTATGGTTTGGGGTCTAAAAGCAACTAACAGCGTTGGCAGGGTTAACACTTTCGCTAGACTTTTAATTAAATAATAAGCTTAAATAGTCGTTGCATACCGCCAACCGCATCCATCAAAAGAATTATTTACATTTGATGCTACTTCGATATTACTAAGACCAGAAGTATTTATAAACTCAATCCACTAAAGTTAGCACTGCTAAGTCGGTGACGATATTTTTGATAATTTCATCGTTAGCTAAATAAGTAATAGACAAAATTAAATCAATCACATTCGCTTTTAAAAATTTTAGCTTAATTTGTATACCTACCGTATATTTGGTAGAGAATCATTTTAATAGTAATTTTATTCCTATTTTCTCTGAACGATTTAAAATGTGTTGCCAAAGTGATTGTCTGGTGAGTGAATATGAAAATATTAATCCAGTAACAGCATGCAAATCGCACACCAGAACATTAAAAAATCACATAATCAATAACATAGAGAGTCATATTATATATTGTTATTTTTTTCAGAAAAAAGTGTAAAGGATCCTTACACTGATATAGAGCAAGGATATAAATAAGGTCTGTTGATCTTTCGTGATTAGATTTTGAGCTATAAAAGCTATTTCGTATAATTATTTCGCCAAAAACAGAAAGGCTAAGGAAGGTGCTTTATATCGAATGCGAACAGGGAGGCCTTAGCGGGATGTTGCCAAAGTCATTTGGTGATTGGAGAGCCAATTTATAAACGCTTTAATTTATTGGTCCTTATACAAAGTCTTACTTCCCTTGCGCCAAGTCGCTTTGCCACCTTAATCCTCACATAGAAAGTAGCTTTCCTGAGGTATAAATACTTAAAAGCTTTTACTGCCTGCACTTTACTTACTCAAGTTGGTCAATTTTTTAAAACCATGTATCTTTCCGTGTACTAATAATTTGAGATTTTAAATAATTGAAATAGATAGTGAGCTGAAAAGTTTATCAGGCAAGAAGCTGAGCCTAAATGTATTCCGTAGTGAAATATGAAGTGTAAATTTTAGAGTAGATTTTTTAATGCAGAAATCAGTACCGTGTACCACTTTTTTATTGCAACGGATTGATATGAAAGGATTTTAGCAAACCGCTTGCAAATCCAAGCGGTTACTAAAATTTATGAGCTGACACATAAGCCGGGTTTTGTATCTTTTCCGAAGAAAAGTGACAATCATTCGTCTAGGCTTTAAATCGCTTTAAAGCTCAAGCAACCTACCCGGTTTCCACGCGAGCCACGCTTATACTATTTACACTTACGCCTAAATAGTCATGAAACCCTATTTGGTCTTGCTCCGGGTGGAGTTTACCCTGCAATTACTGTTACCAGCAATCCGGTGCGCTCTTACCGCACCCTTTCAGCCTTACCTGTGAAATTTCCGAAGAAATAACCATCGGCGGTCTTCTCTCTGCTGCACTTGTCGTCGGCTTGCGCCGCCCAGGCGTTACCTGGCACCCTGCTCATTGGAGCCCGGACTTTCCTCCCCCTAAAAATACTGATGTAAATTAGGCAGCGATTGTCTAGTCAACTCGACGCGCATTCTACCTGTTAGCTAGACAGTGAGCAAGTAATTCAATTCAGGAATATTATGCTTTAAGGCTTAATGCAATATCATATAAAGCATTTTTTTTCACACCATGAATTTCTGCAGTAATAGCACAGGCTGTTTTGGGTTTCATTTCGCCTAGCAATAATTTTAATGTTTTGATGACATCGTTAGATATCGCATTCGCATCAACTTTATGACCTTCAATAATCAGCACCATTTCACCTTTAAGCTGATTGGGATCTTGTTCTAACCAAGCAAGTAAATTCTCAGCTCTATCTGAATGAATAGTTTCAAAGGTTTTGGTCAACTCTCGAGCAATAACAACGTAGCGATTGCCCCCCAACGTGCTAACGACATCTTTTATCGTATCAATGGCACGCCTTGGCGCATCATAAAACACCATCGTTCTTGGCTCGTTTGCTAATGCTAATAATATGCTTTGTCTAGCACCTGATTTTGACGGTAAAAAACCTTCAAAAGAAAATCTATCGGTAGGTAGGCCCGCAACGCTCAATGCAGCAATGGCCGCACATGCTCCTGGGATAGGAGAAACAGGTAAGTCAAGACTGCGACAATGGCGTACTAGATGAAAGCCAGGATCGCTAATCAACGGCGTACCTGCATCTGAAACGAGTGCAATACTTTTACCTTCTCGCAATAATTGTGCAATATAATCTTGTCTTTGACGTTCATTATGATCGTGCAGAGACAACGTTTTATTTTTAATTGCCGAAGCTGATAATAATTTTTGCGTATGACGTGTATCTTCACAAGCGATAATATCAACCTGCTCTAACACGGCTAAAGCTCTTGAGCTGATGTCACCTAAATTCCCAATGGGAGTGGCTACAATATATAAAGTACCGGGGGTTATGTTAAATTCGCTCATGTAAACTGACTTCTCTCATTTGAATTTAGTTGAGACTCACTGCAATGGCGTTTATTATACCAATCAAACTAACTAAGTAATCTTTTTAAATGCTCTAAATCTCTAATGACATCGTTGCTTTCGATTCCAATAGCTAACTATTGCTCAATCAAACGCCTTTTTCTTGAAAATTTAGCTTAATTACTTATGTTGAAATGAAATTGAATCATTAATTGAGTTCATCGTATTATGATCTCACACTAAGATTAAAACGCACAAACTTTTCTAATTTTAACCAAGTTTATTTTTAGTCTTTATTTACAAGGAACTGCTTTGACTAGGCCACTTAAGTACAAACATAGCAATATTTTATTTGGTACAGTATTACTCATTACCTTTTTATTAAACGGTTGTAGTGCGCCAACTCCTGTGGCGAAATTACCAGTAAAAATACAGAGTAACGAAGCTGATGAAATCACCGTAGCACAAACAGCAGAAGATAAACTTGCCTTAGCTGAAACACTAAACGACTTAACACTAACGCCTTTAGTAACAGCAGAAATCAATCTATTATTAGTTGAGTCCAGTGAGTTATTCTTGCAGCAACAAGATTTTTTAAAAGCCCTTTGGTTAGCGAATAACGTCACTAATTTAGTTAAACAAAATCACTCCTATACATATCGATTACTACTGGTTAAGGCAAAAAGTTTACACGCGCTAAACTATCATCAGTCAGCATATAAACAACTTCAATTTGCCCGTGAATTAGTGATTTATGTAAATGCTAAAAGCTCTGCAACACCGTTAGAGTTATCACGCGAATACTACCTATATTTACAGGAGATACTAACCGTAAAGCAACAACCGGTAAAAGCGCTCACGGCCGGATTAATAGCATTTTCACTCAATGATGATTCCACTGCACAAGATGTTTTTTCACTGTGGCATACACTTGAATCATTAAATCAGTGGCAATTAGCACAATTAATTAAAGCTGATCCCCCTTTTATTCAAGGTTGGCAACAGTTACTTAGTTATAGCCACAAGTTTGGTGCTAATACAGAACAATTTACTCGCTATTTACGTTTGTGGGAACAGCACTATCCAACTCATCCCGCCACGCTTATTGTTGAACAGTTACTAACGTCAACGCTATCTGTCAGTAAAATTGAAAATATTGCGGTGTTATTGCCTTTGAGCGGTAGTCAGCAAGGGGCAGGTTTAGCGGCGCAACAAGGTATTTTATCCGCTTATAAAAATGATACGGCCAACAAAATTCATTTTATTGATACCAATACAGTAGATTGGACAATACTGGCAACTCAATTTAGTGAGTCGAACATAGATCATGTTATTGGCCCACTATTAAAGTCTAACGTAGAGACTTATTTAAAGCTAAGTAAGGAACAAATAACACTGAAAATCCCGACCATACTGCTTAATTT
The DNA here is from genome assembly GCA_002733765.1 of Colwellia sp. GTDB lineage: Bacteria > Pseudomonadota > Gammaproteobacteria > Enterobacterales > Alteromonadaceae > Colwellia. The sequence goes on from NVWU01000024.1 coordinate 14,522, forward strand.
ACCTAGCACTAAAAATCTCGCTAGCTATCAAACAGTATTATCTATGCGCCCTGAGGATGAAGCGATACAGGCGGCGGCAACACTTAGCCAGAAGCACTATAACAATCCCATTATTTTGAGCCACCAAGATAGAATATCAAAACGCTTAGCGATTGCCTTTAGCCAACAATGGCAGACCTTAACTGGCAATAAAGTTGATATTGTTTACTTCAATCAAGGTAAACAAATGCAAGTCAGTCTAAAAGCAGCCCTTGATGTAAACTCAAGTCAAATGCGTATAAAGCAATTACAAAGCCGACTTAAAAATAATATAAAAGCTGAATCAAGAAATCGCCGCGATATTGATATGATTTATTTGATCGGCTCCGCATCACAAACCCGATTGAGTAAACCTTATATCGATGTCAATATAAGCCCTTTTGCATCAATCATCCCTATTTTTGCCAGTTCACGCAGTCATAGTAACTTTGATTACAACAATAACAATGGTAGCACCAATGATTTACAAGGCTTAACCTTTACGCAAATACCTTGGTTGCTAGCATCCAAGCAACAAAATAAAAATTTAGCACAGTTAAGTTATCAGTTATGGCCCAAGCGTACTGACAGTTTATCGCGCATCTTCGCCATGGGATATGATAGTTACAACCTACTTGATAAAGCATCGTTAATGCAACAAGCTCCCTATATTCGACATTTTGGCCAAACGGGCATATTAAAACTTAATGACAGCAATATCTTAACTCGTAGCCTAATATGGGGACGATACCAAAATGATAAGGTGATACAAATTGCCATGGATTAACGCAGATACAAGTCATGCTCGCGGTAGAACAACCGAAGCATTTGCTGAGCAATACTTAATACAACATGGTTTAACGCCTATTGATAAAAATGTACATTGCCGACAAGGTGAAATTGATCTTGTTATGCGTGATGGCGATATTTTTGTTTTTGTTGAAGTGAAATATCGAAAAAATAATCATTTTGGTAGTGCCGTAGAAACGGTATCTCTAGCCAAACAAAATAAAATTAGACATTGTGTTGCATTTTTTTTCCATAAAGCCAACTTAAATGAATATAATACCCCTTGCCGTTTTGATGTTATCGCCTTAGAAGGTAATATTAACAAACCACAGGTAACTTGGCTCAAAAATGCTTTTTGAGTTCCAACAATACTTCACCGGAGTTGCTTTACCCCATGCTAGAACAGATCCAAAATAATTTCACTGAAAGTATTCAAACACAAATAGCAGCTACTGAAGCTATTTCTAGTGCTATAGAACAAGCCGGTATGATGATGGTACAAAGTTTATTGGCGGGAAATAAAATGCTTGCGTGCGGCAACGGTGGCTCTGCCGGCCATGCTCAACACTTTTGCTCGCAATTACTAAACCGCTTTGAAACTGAGCGTCCGAGCTTACCTGCTATCAGCCTTATCGCTGGCAGCGCCACCATGACATCAATTGCGAACGACTCACAATACGATGAAGTATTCTCTAAGCAAATTCGTGCTTTGGGTAATAACGGCGATATTTTATTGGCGATATCACCTAGCGGTAACTCACGAAGTATTGTGAAAGCGGTTGAAAGTGCAGTATCTCGTGATATTCCTATTATCGCGCTAACTGGTAATGATGGTGGAGATATTGCTGGTTTGTTAGGTGAAGGAGATGTCGAAATTAGGGTACCTTCTGCACGCACAGCACGTATCAATGAGGTACATTTAATTGTATTACATTGCTTATGCGAAATCATTGATACCACTTTATTTCCGCAATCGGAGTCTTAATTTTTATGTTTACTTTTTCCACATCTATTAAAAATAAATCCTGTAAACTTGGTGCGGCTTTACTCATTATTTCTCTACTACAAGGTTGCGCTGCTGTTGCAGTAGTTGCCATCACTACTGGCGCTTCTATAGCCACAGATAGACGAAGTATTGGTAATCAAATAGATGATCAAAGTATTGAACTTGAAGCTTATAATGAAATAACAAAAAATGAGTCATTAAACGACAATACCAACTTACATATTATTAGTGTTAATGGCTCTGTGCTACTTATTGGTCAAGCACCGAATACATACCTTAGAGATCAAGCAATAAAGATAATTAACAATATCGATGGAGTTGTGCGTATTCATAACCAAATTCGACTTGGTAATCTTACCTCAATCACCACAAAAACAAATGATGTTTGGTTAACCTCTAAAGTTAAAAGCGCACTTTTTTCTAGTGACAAAGTAAATGGCGACACCATTAAAGTCATTACTGAAAATGCTGAAGTATTTTTAATGGGATTAGTAACAAAAAAGGAAGCAGATATTGCGGTTAATATCACCCGTAATATTAGTGGTGTTAATCGTGTGTTTAAAGCATTTGAATATTTGTAAGCAATAACATCCTATTCATATCAAAAGAGACCGCCAGTCTGTCGGTCTCTCAGTATCATCCTCAATTAAAATATCATGAGGATGATCGCAATTAAATAAAGAAGGTTATTTAATAATTTTTAAACTCGCTTTACTTTTTGTTGGTTTCTTCGATTCAACCGTTTTAGCGGTAGATGAAACACTACTCAAACTTGCTTTAGGTTTAACCTTGCTCTTGGCATCATCTTTAGCACTGATACTTTGTTCCGCTGGATGCTCTATCGGTAAAGAAGTACCCGCACCATTTTCTTTCGCATAAATGCTAGCAACAGCACCATAAGGCACGGTAATATGCTCAAGCTTACCGCCAAATCTAGCGCTAAATTCAATAGCCTCAACACCTAAGGCAATAGTTCCTACTGCCGATGCTGCAACATTCAACACTATTTGACCATCATTCACGTATGTCATTGGCACTAAAACACCATAAACACTTACGTCAACCACAATATAAGGTGTTAAATCATTATCTGAAATCCAGTCATAAAAGGCCCTAACTAAATAGGGCTTATTAGAACTCATTTTCATCTGAGGAGAATCGGTCATTAAGTAGGGTGACCAAAGCGTAATTCACGTTCTTCTTCAGTTAATGATGCTTGGAATGACTCACGTTCAAACAAACGTAACATATACGTTTTAAGTTCCTTTGAACCTTGTCCATCAAGCTCGATACCAAAAACAGGTAAACGCCATAATAATGGAGCAATATAGCAATCAACTAAGCTGTATTCTTCACTCATAAAGTAAGGTGCTTCATTTAAAATAGGAGCAATACTTAACAAGCTTTCTTTTAACTCTACACGCGCTTTTTGTGCTTTATCAGCAGGGCCAGATAATATAATTTTAGCTAGGCTATACCAATCATGTTCAACACGGTGCATCATTAAACGACTACGACCACGAGACACAGGATAAACTGGCATCAATGGTGGATGAGGAAAACGCTCATCTAAATATTCAATAATAATTTTGGCTTCATATAGTGCTAATTCACGATCAATTAAAGTAGGCACTGTACCGTAAGGATTTAAGTCCATTAAATCATCTGGCAAATTGGCTAAATCAACAAAGTTGATATCAACACCAACGCCCTTTTCTGCTAAGACTATACGTGTTTGATGACTATACATATCATCAGCATGCGAGAATAACGTCATTACTGAACGCTTATTTGCTGCTACGGCCATAGGGCCTCCTAATTATTAAAACTACTTATTCTATAAAACGGATAATGGGGGCACAAAGCCCCCAATCAATTATCTTGTCGAACCGAAGTACGACCTACAATTTTTAACTCTTTAGTGTATATCTTTCCAATATTCTTTCTTAAGGAAGTAAGCAACAATAAAGAAGATGAACAAAAAGATTAAGACCTTAACACCCATACTTTTTCGTTCAAGTTTGCTTGGCTCACCAACATACTCTAAGAAGTTAGTCAGATCACGTACAACAACATCGTACTCCTCAGCACTTAAATTGCCGCCCATTGCTGGTGATACATTACCATGTTCGTCAATTGAGCTGACACCTTGCAAATCTTGCAATACATGTGGCATACCAACATCTTTAAATACTGTATTGTTCACACCAAACGGACGTTCACTATCCATATAAAATGAACGTAAGTAAGTATAGATCCAATCAGGGCTACGTAAACGAGCTTCAAGCGTTAAATCTGGTGGCGCAGTACCAAACCATTTAGCCGCTTCTTTCTTCGGCATGGTGTTAGTAATATGATCACCTGGTTTTTCACCTGTATACATATAGTTTTCAATACCATCGGCGTTATCTATACCTAGATCTTTAAAAGTACGGTTATAACGTTGGTATTGTAACTGATGACAACCTAAACAATAATTGATATAGGTTTTAAAGCCATTTTTTAATGACTCTTTATCAGTTAAATCATTATTTGCTTTGTCTAAGTGAATACCACCTGATGAAGCAAGTGCAGACACAGACACTAAGGTAACTAAACCGAAAGCTATTGCTTTAAATAAATTTTTCATTAGTGTGAAATCCTCTCTGGTACTGGCTTACACTTTTCATTTTTACTATAAAACCAAAGTGCTACGAAGAATCCGAAATAACCAAAAGTAGCAATAATACCAATCATATTATAAAGCGGTGTTGCTGGTAATGTACCTAATGCACCTAATACTACAAAACAAATTGAAAATTGAATTAGGTTGAATAAATGCAATTTAGAGCGATATTTAATAGATTTAACCACACCTCGGTCAAACCATGGTACAAGGAAAAGTACAATAATGGCTGAGAACATACCAATAGCACCTAATAACTTGTCTGGAATAACACGTAAAATAGTGTAGAAAGGACCAAAATACCACACTGGTGCAATATGCTCAGGCGTTTTTAGACCGTTAGCGGGTTCAAAGTTTGGCGCTTCCATAAAGTAGCCACCACCTTCTGGTGCGAAGAACATAACCCAACAGAATATAATAAGGAAACCTGCAACGCCCATAATATCTTTTACCGAATAATAAGGGTGGAACGGGATAGCATCAACAATATCGTATTTATCGCTATATTGTTTATGGAAAGTAAACTTACTTAGTTCTTCAGGTTTAATACTGCCTTTTTTCTTCTTAACTTCAATACCTTCAGGGTTGTTTGAACCTACTTCATGTAAAGCTAAGATATGCAAGAATACTAAAATAACTAGTACCAGTGGCATGGCAATAACATGTAAAGCAAAAAAGCGGTTTAAAGTAGCACCCGAAATAACATAATCGCCACGAATCCATAGCGTTAAATCATCACCAATAATAGGGATTGCGCCAAAGAGTGAAATAATTACTTGTGCGCCCCAGTACGACATATTACCCCAAGGTAATAAATAGCCCATAAATGCTTCGGCCATTAATACCAAGAAGATCAACATACCGAAGATCCATAATAATTCACGTGGTTTTTGATACGAACCATACATAAGGCCACGCATCATGTGCATATAAACCACGATAAAGAATGCAGAAGCACCTGTTGAGTGCATATAACGCAACAACCAACCGTAATCAACATCACGCATAATATATTCAACAGAGGCAAATGCACCATCGCCTGATGGCTCATAGCTCATGGTTAACCATATGCCTGTTAAAATTTGGTTTACTAGTACTAACATGGCTAATGAGCCAAAAAAGTACCAAAAGTTAAAGTTTTTTGGTGCCGGATATTGTGCCAGATGCTTATTCCAAGCATCTGTTAAAGGCAAGCGCTTGTCCATCCAAGCCATAAAATTAGCTAACATTACGCATCTCCATTACTTGTATCAGCGCCAACACCAATTAATAAAGTGTCTTCACTGGTAAATGAATGTTCAGGAACTACTAAGTTCAATGGTGCAGGAACACCTTGAAATACACGACCAGCTAAATCAAATTTACTACCGTGACATGGACAGAAAAAGCCTTCACTCACGCCTTCGACGAATTGATCAAAGTCATCACCATGATAAGTAGGAGCACAACCTAAATGAGTACAAACACCTAACGCTACCAAGAATTCAGGCTTAATTGAGCGATAAGCATTAGTTGCATAGGCTGGTTGCTGTGCTTTCTCTGAGTTAGGATCGCGCAATTGATCATCATGCTTAGCTAAATCGCTAACGGTTTTTTCCGTTCGACGAACGACATAAACAGGTTTACCACGCCATTCAGCACGGATTAATTGACCAGGCTCTATCTTACTTACATTGACTTCAACTGGAGCACCCGCAGCTTTCGCGCGAGCACTAGGATTCCAGGAACCAATGAAAGGCACAGCAACACCAGCTACACCAACACCACCAACAACGACAGTAGCCGCAGTTAAGAAGCGACGGCGGCCGTTATTTACAGGCACATTGCTCATTCACACTCTCCAATTTACATTGATTACCAAACAAATAATTCACTACAAGACTCACTAACAAAACCGATAAAAACGTTTTAAAATTAGCGTAGCTACTGTTTTTGTTTGATCAAATTTATACCAAATGGCATATCGACAAAAAATTTTTACGATCATAAAGAAATAGGGGGGGGTTTTCAAGGTAAAAAGGAACTTAAGCACGGGAAAAATCGAAAAAAATCAAAAAATATAACAATGTGAGCTAAATAGTAGTAAATAAAATTTTTCAACTAAATACTAGCTATAAATCAAATATATAAGTTAATGATATAAAAAACTACAATTCATAACTTAAAGGTATAAAAAAACCGACAAAAAGTCGGTTTTTTGAAATCGTAAAATGTACGAAGTATTGATTTTAACGTTTAGAAAACTGAGGTTTCTTACGTGCTTTATGTAAACCAACTTTCTTACGTTCAACTTTACGAGCATCACGAGTAACGAAACCAGCCGCGCGTAAAGCGCCACGTAAAGTTTCATCAAACTCCATTAATGCACGAGTAATACCGTGACGAATCGCGCCAGCTTGACCAGAAATACCACCACCAACTACAGTGATGTTAAAGTCAAACTTTTCTCCCATTTCAACTAACTCTAATGGTTGACGAACAACCATAACAGCCGTTTCACGAGGAAAGTATTCCGCGACATCACGTTTATTAATTGTGATTGCACCGTTACCAGCTTTCATAAACACACGAGCAGTTGAGCTCTTGCGACGACCAGTACCGTAATATTGATTATCAGCCATTGCTTAAAGCTCCAAAAGTTGTGGTTGTTGTGCAGTATGTGCATGCTCAGGGCCTGCATATACTTTTAATTTGCGGAACATCTCGCGACCTAAAGGACCTTTAGGTAACATGCCTTTAACAGCAAATTCTAGTACACGAGTTGGTGCTTTTTCAATTAGCTTTTCAAAACTAATTTGTTTAAGACCACCAGGGAATTCAGTATGCGAATAGTAAATTTTACCTTTCGCTTTGTTACCCGTTACACGTACTTTTTCAGCATTGATAACAACGATATAATCGCCAGTATCTACATGAGGAGTATATTCTGCTTTATGCTTACCGCGTAAACGGCTTGCAATTTCAGTAGCGATACGACCTAAAGTTTTATTTTCGGCGTCCACTAAGAACCATTCGCGTTGTACGCTTGCTGGTTTAGCTACAAAAGTTTTCATTAAAAAACCCAATATTAAATATGTTACTTAAATAACAAGTTAAGCTAAGGCTTAGCTTGTCCGTTAATAATAGACCACGCAATTACCCCTTCGAGTATCGAGCCTAACGTCTTCTCCACTACTATTAAGTCGCCTTAAAAGTAATAAAAAGACAGTTTGTAACGTAGGGAGCGCGCATTATACAGAACATAACTGAGAAGATCACGCCTAATATGTAATCTTTTAGATAAAAACCATAAAAAAGGCTACTATTTTATTTTTTCTAAATTTCATCCACAAAAAAAGCGCCAATAAGGCGCTTTTTTTCGTTTGATGCTTTGCTATTTAATAGCAAATTAGATAAAAAGTAAAAGTTACTTCTTACTAAGTGCGCCAAAACGTTTGTTGAATTTATCAACACGACCACCAGTCTCAGCAGCTTTTTGCTTGCCAGTGTAAAACGGGTGACATGCAGAACATACGTCTAAATGAATGTCTTTTTTAGCTGTTGAGCGTGTTTCAATAACATTGCCACAAGAACAAGTTGCTTTAAATGCAACATAGTTAGGATGAATGCCTTCTTTCATGGGAACCTCTATATCTCTTTCGAGAAATTGGGCGTATCGCCACTTAGCCGTTTTATTACTTTTAACTAATAAAAAGTAATCAATAAAAACGCCAAGCACCATACGGTGTAAAATTAATGGGGGCGAATAATAAATGATCACAACAGTGACTGCAAGCAAAAGCAGGACAAAATTGATTAAAAAGACTTATTAATAAAATAAAGTATTTGCGATAAGATAGTAGGCACTAAAACATTAATCACTCTTATTTATCACGTGTCTGAACTAACCATTCCCTCTCAAGCAACATCTGCAGAACTAGTACCTGAAAGTTATGTACAAGTTGCGGTGCCTGTCCCTATACGACAGTTATTTACCTATAAGATCCCTAAGGATATGCAACAACCACCAATACATATTGGTGAACGCGTTGCGGTATCTTTTGGTGCAAGACAGGTTATTGCTATTGTTATCTCCGTTAGTAATGACTGTGATATCGATATAAAAAAAATAAAAGCACTTTCAAAGCGCCTTAACGACAGTTTTCATTTAAGCAATTCTTTAGTCGATTTTCTGAAATTATGTGCAAATTATTATCATCACCCAATCGGCGATGTATTCCAACAAGCGTTACCTAAATTATTGCGCCAAGTTAAGAAGCTAGAGTTACAGCCCCCTACGGTTTGGCATAGTGTAAACATTACCGCAACAACACAAAAACAATTAGAAAAAGTAGTCACAAAAGCACCTAAACAATATGCACTTTATCAATTAATAGATAAACATCAAGGCATAAGCTGGGCAGAATTACGCACCTTGGGCTATAACAAAGCACAACTTAACGCGCTGACGGCTAAAGCGCTAATAACCGAAACTAAGCAGCAACCTTGTCAGTTTGTTTGGCAAGAGCAAGCCTTAGCGCAAGAAAATAAGCAAGTACTGTCGACCGAGCAAGCGATTATTGTTGCGGCAATTAATCAGTCACTTGCACAGTTTACTTGTCACTTAATCGATGGTGTTACTGGCTCAGGTAAAACCGAAGTTTACTTACAGGCCATGGAAAATGTACTGGCTAATAATCAGCAAGTATTAGTGATCGTACCTGAAATAGGCTTAACGCCACAAACGTTATTGCGTTTTGAACAACGCTTTAATGTGCCTATCTGTTTACATCATTCCAACTTAAATGACACGGAACGTTTAGATACTTGGCTGAATGCTCAACAAAGTAGTGCCGCTATTATCATTGGCACACGCTCTGCTATTTTCTCTCCTCTGCATGAATTAGGCATGATTATTGTTGATGAAGAACACGACAGTTCATTAAAGCAGCAAGACAGTTTTCGTTATCACGGACGAGACATTGCCATTTTACGTGCTAGGCAATTAAATATTCCTATTGTATTAGGTAGCGCGACACCCAGTTTTGAATCGCTACAAAATGCCCTTTCAGGGAAGTATCAATACCACCAATTGCACAAGCGCGCTGGAAAAAGTAGTAAAGCGAAAATAGCACTAATTGATGTTGCCAAGCAGCAAATGGAGTTTGGTCTATCGGGGAGCTTAAAACACGAAATTCAACAAACATTAGCCCGTGGTGAACAAGTACTCATTTTTTTAAATCGTCGTGGCTATGCGCCAGCTATCAATTGCCAAGAATGTCATTGGCTTTGCGATTGTCAACGTTGTGATAAACCTTATACTCTTCATCAAAAACAGCAATTATTGATATGCCATCACTGTGGTAGTCAAAAACGCGTACCAAGACAATGCCCTAGCTGTGGCAGTGTTCGCATTGCACCTGTTGGCCAAGGAACCGAACAACTAGAACAACGGATCAGTGAACTATTTCCTGATGTTAGCGTAGTGAGAATAGATAGAGACAGTACACGAAGAAAAGGCGAGTTAACAAAGTTATTGCAAGAAATTACCGAGAAAAAACACCAATTATTAATTGGTACACAAATGCTAGCCAAAGGACATCATTTTCCTGAGGTAACGTTAGTCGCTGTACTTGATGGCGATGGCGCACTATTTAGTTTTGATTTTCGCGCCAGCGAGAACATGGCTCAATTACTCATTCAAGTAGCAGGCCGTGCTGGCCGTGCGAGCAAACCTGGAAAAGTACTCGTGCAAACGAGCTATCCAGATCACCCCTTATTACAAGATTTAGTACATAATGGCTATCAACATTTTGCTAAACAGGCGTTAATTGAACGTAAACAAGCGCGATTACCCCCGTTTAGTTTTCAAGCGTTAATCCGCGCTGAAGCAAGTTACCCAAGTTACCCTGAAAAATTTTTACGGACACTCACTGAGCAAACAATAATAAACTGTGAATTTGCTGGGCCTGTGCCTGCCGCGATGGAAAAGAAAGCAGGTAAATTTCGTTACCACCTAATTTTGCAATCAAAATCTAGAAAAGAGTTACATATCGCTATTTTACAATTATTGACCGTAATACCAAATAATGAATGGCAACATAAAGTACGGTGGAGTTTAGATATTGACCCTATTGATTTAAATTGGTGAGTCGTTAGAATAACAAAACTTTTCCGCGATTCTCCTGCTATTCATGTCAAATCAAGATTATATTACTCGCACACCGGCAAAAAAGAAGAAAAACAACCCTTATAAACAAAACACACCTGCCCCTAAATCAACAGTTAAAGCCAAAATTATTGGCCTTATCGTTATCGTATTAATTGCCGCCTTTGCCTATAGTTTATGGTTTTTAAAAACAAGTCCAAAAACTAAAGCACCTATTCAAGCGGTGACGACAGCACCTGCTGCAAAAGAGTCAAATTTACCTGCACCACCCAAAGAAAAATGGACCTACGTAGAAAACTTAAAAACCAAAGAAATTGAAGTGGGTCAATACGAAGTAACACAAAAAGGTCCTTATCGATTACAGTGTGGTTCATTTAAAACCACCAGACGCGCTGAAACATTAAAAGCGACCATTGCTTTCGTAGGACTTGAAGCCACTATAAAAAAATCTATTGGCAGCAACGGTACTTGGTATAAAGTAATATTAGGCCCTTACGCTCGTAAACGATTAGCAGAACAAGATAAGCATAAATTAAGAAACAATAGCGTCAATCGTTGCCAAGTTCTATTATGGAAATAATTTAACTCCTTCCTTGAAAAATCAGCAATGATCCCAATTTAATTTACATTAAAAATATAATTTTTCGAATTGGAAGTTAATATGACTACTATCGTTTCAGTTAGACGCAATGGCAAAGTTGCCATTGGTGGTGATGGACAAGTATCACTTGGTAATACCGTGATGAAAGGTAACGCAAAAAAAGTACGCCGTTTATACAATAACAAAGTGCTTGCTGGTTTTGCTGGTGGTACTGCCGATGCTTTTACTTTATTCGAACGCTTTGAAAGTAAGCTTGAACAACATCAAGGCCATTTAACTAAAGCCGCAGTAGAATTAGCCAAAGATTGGCGTAGCGATCGTGCCTTAAGAAAACTTGAAGCCTTACTTGCTGTGGCCGATGAAACCGCCTCGTTAATTATTACCGGTAATGGTGATGTTATTCAACCTGAGCACGATTTAATTGCCATTGGTAGCGGTGGGAATTTTGCTCAATCGGCAGCAATCGCCTTATTAGAAAATACAGAATTAAGTGCTAAAGAAATAGTCGAAAAATCATTAACTATTGCGGGTAACATCTGCGTATTTACTAACCAAGAACATACGATAGACGAGTTATAACTATAACGATAGTTATGAGTTACGAAAAATTATTGCCTTGGCGCTAAACCAAGACGAAATGAGGATTAAAACATGTCAGATATGACACCACGTGAAATTGTTCATGAATTAGACAGCCACATTATTGGTCAAAGTAATGCGAAACGCGCTGTGGCAATCGCGTTAAGAAATCGTTGGCGCCGTATGCAGTTGAATGAAGCCTTACGCAACGAAGTCACCCCAAAAAATATTTTAATGATTGGCCCAACGGGGGTTGGTAAAACTGAGATTGCTCGCCGTTTAGCTAAATTAGCGCGTGCACCTTTTATTAAAGTTGAAGCAACAAAATTCACTGAAGTGGGTTATGTTGGTAAAGAAGTAGAAAGCATTATTCGAGATCTTGCCGATATGGCAATCAAAATGGTTAAAGAAGACGAAATGAGTCGCGTACAGCATTTAGCTGAAGAAGCTGCAGAAGAGCGTATTTTAGATGTATTATTACCTCCAGCTCGCGATGGTTTTGGTAATGATGAACAAAGTGAAAATACCAATACTCGTCAAATATTTCGTAAAAAATTACGCGAAGGAAAGTTAGACAATAAAGAAGTAGAGTTAGATTTAGCCGCACCGCAAGTAGGCGTTGAAATTATGGCTCCTCCTGGTATGGAAGACATGACTTCACAATTGCAGAGCATGTTCCAAAACATGTCGAGCGATAAAACCAATAAACGTAAACTGAAAATTAAAGATGCATTGAAGGCGCTACAAGAAGAAGAAGCAGCTAAAATAGTGAATAACGACGACATTAAACAAAAAGCCATTTACGCAGTAGAGCAAAATGGTATTGTTTTTATTGACGAAATTGATAAAATTTGTAAACGTGCTGACAGCAATAGCGGTGGCGATGTTTCACGTGAAGGGGTACAGCGTGATTTACTCCCCTTAGTCGAAGGCTCAACAGTTAGCACTAAGCATGGCATGATCAAAACCGATCACATTTTGTTTATCGCTTCTGGTGCATTCCAAATGGTTAAACCTTCAGATTTAATTCCTGAATTACAAGGCCGCTTACCTATTCGTGTTGAATTAAAAGCCCTAACTTCTGATGATTTTGTTAGAATTTTAACTGAACCTTTTGCTTCACTAACTGAGCAATATATTGCACTGTTAGCAACTGAAGGCGTTAATATTGAGTTTAGTGATGATGGCATTCAAGCGATAGCCAATGCTGCTTGGCAAGTAAACGAAACCACTGAAAACATTGGTGCACGTAGGCTTCATACCATGATGGAGCGATTGACAGAAGAGCTATCTTTTAATGCCGATCAACGCTCAGGCGAAACCATACTAATCGACAAAAGTTATGTCGATGACATATTAAGTGACGTGATAAAAGACGAAGATTTGAGCCGATTTATACTTTAGACTATTTGAGTTACCAATAAATCCTATGATTATTACCGGTTTTATTATCAACAATACAGAAAACAACCTTACTATTAATACCGTTAATAGTAAGGTTTCTCAATTAAGTTTTGAGTATTTACGCGTTTTCTCGCCAACAACAGAAAAGCAACCACAAGCATTAGTTAGTCATAAAAAATCGATAATGTTAACGACAATAGATAATGTCGGCAAACACGGTTATCGGCTTTATTTTGATGATCAACACAGTGCTATTTATTCTTCAGATTATCTCGAACTACTCATAAAAGAGCATGATCAACGCTGGCAGCATTATTTAAGTGAACTTAAATCCTCTGGGCACTCACGTGAAGCAATGATTAATATTACTCAATTATAAATTTCTTCACCTATTTATACCCAAGGCACTTGAGTAATAACAAGATAAAAATATCATAAAATGTATTTTGTAGTAAAAAAAATTTATTAAAAAGTTTTCCTACAAAATACAAGTAACTATTTAAATTTCATCTTAACAAGTTATACTGGGATAGTTTTATTATCTATTTAAAGAGCTTTGTTATGGAATATAATACCTCGCAACTGTGTGATATATATGCAGACTTAATTGATGTCATTGATCCTATTTTTAGTAATTATGGTGGTCGACATTCTTTTGGGGGTAAAGTCGTCACTATTAAATGCTTTGAAGGTACCGGATTAATAGCACAAGTAGTCGCTACTGACGGTATCGGTAAAGTATTAGTTATTGATGGTGGCGGTTCGACACGACGAGCGTTAATAGACATCAACATTGCCGAAACTGCGGCTAATAATGGCTGGGAAGGTATTATTTGTTACGGTAGCGTTCGTGATGTAGACACCATAGAAGAAGTAGAACTAGGTATTCAGGGTTTGGTATCAATTCCAGTTGGCGCTAACGATAATGAATTTGGCGAAAGTGATGTTGCTATAAACTTCGGTGGAGTGACGATATTACCTGACGATCATATTTATGCAGATAATACCGGAATTATACTATCTGCTGATCCATTAGATATAGAGTAAACCTTTTTAAGAATAATCTGTTAGCTCATTAATGTCAGTAATCGTTTCAAGTCCCGTCAGAAAAGTTAAACTAGGGGCAAAAAAAGCCGCCCCTGTTTCAGCTTGAGTGTATTTAAGCAGGTGATCAACATTGCCATGCCCATCACCATGAATCATGCTCTTTAACATCAAAGCAAACGGTTTCGGCGAATGGCAATAAGACACGAAAAATAATCCTTGGCATTTCATATCACCATAAGGCATGCTTTGTCTTAAAATTTCAAGACTATTGCCTTGTTCATCTTTTAAACTGGTGCGCTTAGTATGCGCAGTTAAAGGCTTATCTTCACTCTCATACTCAATATTATCAATCTTGGTACGACCATAAATATCTTCTTGTTCTTTATTTTTTAATGAATTCCAAAGGGTTAAGTTATGTTGATATCGTTGTGTATGTAAATAGCTACCACTTGAAAAAATAGCATCATCGCACTCTTTCACCAAAGCGACATCTCTGCGATGCATTCCTTTTGGGTTTTCAGTACCATCAACAAAACCGGTTAAATCTCGACCATCTAAAAAACGAAATGCTTGTATTTGCTCAATCAATTCGACACTGTCAGCAAATAGCTGACAAACTTTAGAACAAACAATATGGTTAACATCTCCCCGATCGCTACGAATCTCAATATAAATATCAACATTACTACTCGGTGCGACTCGATCATCACTATTCATTGATGGAAAGGGTGCTAATAATGCAGGGCGTGCTTGCGGATAAAATTCATCCCAATAATTAGCGCCAATGGCAATCACCCCCGTCAAATTGGCTTCTGAATATTGCTCAGCATAATCTTCAAATAATGCAGGTAAACGAGATAATGCGGTTCGAATAAAAGCATTTTTATCATCTAAGACATTAAAAAGTAAGTAACTGCCATGTAAATTAGGCTCAGCGCAAATACCAAACTGTTCTCTAGCCATTTTGAAATTCCTGAAGTTAAGGGGTTGAGTATATATTTATTTATTGTACACAAAAAAAAGCATTCTGGTTACATCACTTGCCATAAACCCTGTTTATCCTGACACATCAACTCATTTAATGTTTCTAACTGATCTTTAAAGTGATTGACAAAAATTAATTTATGACAAGTAAGCCCATTTTTCATAAACCTGGATTTTTTACTTATTTTACCCCGGTTACCACTGTCATTATTGTTCCAAAAAATCTGCTGTTTATTCTCATCTGTTAGTAAGAACAACACCTGCTCTTGCATGATAGTTATATCTTTTGCCGTTAAGTATTTGGCCGATAGAGATTTGACATCAACAATATCCGTCAAGCCAGAAACCACATCAAATGGCAAAGAAATAACACCTTTAACAAAGCCTGAAACTAAACCACTACTTGCTTCTTTTCCTATCGTTTTAGCATCAATAATGATTGCTTCTGTTCGGGTTAAATACCGAGGAATATCTTGCCGGGAGTGCTTAATCTCTGTTAAATACTGTGTTGAGTGTGGGCGCCACTTAGACACTTCGACCGTGGTAGCGTTGGTTGTTTCTATAACGGCGTCAACACGTTGTAATACACTAGGTAAATGCTCTTGCAATAGTTGTATCTGTGTTTCAATTTTGTCTAAATGTTGCCACAACTGTGGTAGCTGTTTGGCATATTGCTCACTTTGCGCTAAACCTTGTTCCGCTATAGGTAAAGCCTTATCGACTTGCATTAGAATAGCGGGTATTTGTTTATCAACTAATACCCTAACCTTGCCAACTTCAATTCTCACTAATTCTATTTCATTTATTATCGTTGAAATATGCGGCGTGGTTCTATCAACAGCATCAATGAACTCTGGTATTTCTTTAGTAAAACTAAGTAATGCATAAGCTAAATAACCGATGGCACCACTAAGTAATACTTGTGAATAAGAGAATTTTGTTTTCATAAATCACTATTAATTTTATTAGTATGCTGAATTAAACTAATTTCATCAAGCAAACAATGGGCTAACCATTAAAAGCGAATCAATAAAAAAGCAGCGAAATCGCTGCTTTTTATAGTTAATAAGGGCTTATATCCCTTTATTTTTGAGATGTTGTATCATTATCCTCTAGTAAACTCTGGATATGCTTCCATACCACAGTCACTAATATCAACACCTTCGTACTCTTCTTCTGCACTTACACGAATACCAATGGCCTTTTTCAACGCGAACCATACAATAAAACTAGTACCAAATACCCAAACAAAGATAGTTGCTGCACCAATTAACTGACCACTAAAGCTAGCAGCTGAATTAGTGATTGGCACAATAAGTAAACCAAAGAAACCAACCACACCATGAACTGAAATGGCACCTACTGGATCATCAATTCTAATTTTATCAAGGGCAAGAATAGATAACACAACAATAACACCGGCGATAGCACCAAAAATAGTCGCTTGTAATGGCGAAGGCGTTGATGGCTCAGCAGTAATAGCCACAAGACCTGCTAATGCACCATTTAATGTCATGGTTAAATCCGCTTTCTTGAATAAAATTTTAGCAAAAATCAAAGCAGAAATTGCACCAGCCGCCGCCGCAGCGTTCGTATTTAAAAAGACCATAGCAACAGAGTTAGCACTGTTAATATCAGCAAGTTTTAATACTGAACCACCATTAAAGCCAAACCAACCCATCCATAAAATGAAGGTACCTAAAGTCGCCATAGGCAAGTTAGCACCAGGAATGGCATTTACTTTACCATCTTTAGTATATTTACCCTTACGAGCACCTAATAATAATACCCCTGCTAATGCAGCAGAAGCACCGGCCATATGAACAATACCAGAGCCCGCAAAATCAGAAAAACCAAGGTCACCTAAGGTATAAAGACCAAATACTGACTCACCATTCCAAGTCCAAGCACCTTCCATAGGGTAGATAAAGCCTGTTAATACTACGGTAAAAGCTAAGAAAGCCCAAAGCTTCATACGCTCAGCAACCGCGCCCGAAACAATTGACATAGCCGTCGCAACAAATACTACTTGAAAGAAGAAGTCTGATGCATTTGAATAAACAGCACCGCCATCAAAACCTGCTTCTGCAGACTCAGCTAACACTGCGCCTACTAAAGCGTCAGCATCACTTGCGCCATCAAGCCCAATACCATTTAAAAACACGCCGCCACCATACATAATGTCATAGCCAACAACTAAATACATAATGCAAGCAATCGCATATAAGGCGACGTTTTTAGTTAAAATTTCAGTGGTGTTTTTAGCTCTTACTAAACCGGCTTCTAACATAGAAAAGCCAGCAGCCATCCACATGACTAACGCACCACAAATAAGAAAGTAAAAAGTATCAAGTGCATATTGAAGTTGAAAAATATTTTGTTCCATTGTGCTTCTCCTTATAAGGCTTCTGAATCTTGCTCGCCAGTACGAATACGTACTACTTGCTCAAGGTTATAAACAAATATTTTACCGTCACCAATTTTTCCGGTGTAAGCAGCTGTAGTGATAGTTTCCACTAAACGCTCAACAACATCATCGTTCACGGCTATTTCTAATTTCACTTTCGGGAGAAAATCCACTTGGTATTCGGCGCCACGATATAGCTCGGTATGTCCTTTTTGGCGGCCAAAACCTTTAACTTCACTAACGGTGATACCTTCAACACCAATTTCAGAAATGGCTTCGCGAACATCATCTAGTTTGAACGGTTTAATGATTGCGCTAACTATTTTCATAACATACCTCTATTAATTATTTTCATTAAATGCTTTTAACATTACAATACAATTCACATGCCAAAATAATTAACAAAGTAAAAACAAGGTGTTATGGGTTTTTGTTTTGCAATTGAAATATAACTGCACCAAAATAGCACAGTATTGTTAGCGTGGTGTTTTATTTGGTGCGCTTTTTGGCAAGTTCAGGATATTCGAAGGAAATTAAGCTTAAGTAGAAAGATAAACGACTTATCTTTCTACTACTTTGCTCTTAAGAAGAGTCAAATTAGATAGAATAAAATAATAAAACAAATGATATTATTTTAATTGCCAGACGCTTAAATGAGGAAAACTTAATGTGAAGTTTCGTCTGTTAATTTTGATAGGCCGCGTTAATTGCTGTTGTTCTAATAAATTAAAATGTGCCGTTAGTGCTAGTGAGACGCCCTCAAAGCCTGTAACATTTTCACCATTAATTTTTAGCCCGCCTAACCAGTTTTCTTTACTTATTTTTTGCTCATCAAAATCATAACTAGATATCACAATAAGCAAACCTTTGGCATTTAGTCGAGAATGAACATCCTGTAAAAACGCACGAGGATTATAACTTTGTTCAAGTATATGCTGAGCAAGAATAACGTCATACCCGTTAAAAACATCTTTGAGATTACTCACATCACCTTGGCTAAAAAATATATTCTCGCGACAAGGCAAATCTAAATCCGTTAAGTTGAATTCATAAAAATCAACAATATCTCCTTCGTTTTCTAAGGTATAACGGACTGATTTCCCTTGTTGTAAGTGTACTCCATGACGAATATAGCGAGCTGAAAAATCAACGGCATCTACTTGGTTAAAATGTTGCGCTAACATAAAGCTTGTTCGACCCACACTACAACCTAAATCAAGACAGCGATTAGTTGATACCTGATATTTTTCAATACACGTTAATAACTCATCGGTTATTTGTTGGCTATAATGCTTTACCGCTAATGGCATAGCGGATTTAGTTTCCCCGTATTGAGCATGTAGTTGCTGACAAATAATAGTGTCCTTTTCATAATAATTTGCAGTAATATTAGGCACAATTTCACCTTGACTTTGCACGTAACGAAAACCCACATGCTGAAAAAAATGACGTCGAAAGGCATAACGAGAATGCTTCATTGCTTCATTACCGGAAGAAATCCATGACCCCCCTTTAATTAAGTTATGTTTACCATCAAAGGTAGGGATAGAGAAATCATCATAGAGCGGATGCACGTTAAAACCATGAAAACCATCAATGGTTGATTCTGTCCATTGCCAAACATTACCGACAATATCAAAAATCCCGTTGTGTTCAAATTGATCAACAGGACAAGAAGAAGCATAACCTTCGTTATTGATGTTACCTGGTGCAGTTTGCCAAGTAGTTAAGTCACCTGCTACGTTGTCACGCAAACAAAGCCATTCAGCTTCAGTTGGTAAACGGATAAATTGTTTTTCATTATCCCTACTCTCGCTGTTTTTCCACTGACAAAAAGCTTTAGCTTCAAGGTAATTAACTTCAACAGGCCAGTTTAATGGCAACGGTATTTCATTTAACAAATTACGCTGCCAATAAACCTCCTTATTGTTGTTATCCACTTTTTTAAACCAAAAATGAGGCATAGTCGCTTTAGTAAAGTCGAGCCACTGTTGCCCTTCTTCGGTCCAATACTGACGTTGCTGGTAACCTTTAGCCTCAATAAAGGCTAAATACTCTTGGTTAGAAACCAGATATTTAGCTGTACGAAAATCATTAACGTTTAACTGATCATCACCATATTCATTATCCCAACCAAAGGTATCATCACTAGCAGGTTTACCAAATTTAACTAATCGCCCTTTCATTGGCAGCAACGCATTAATAGGCGCTTTACCAGTATTTTGACAAGTAGACCAAGGCTCAACCGCCGTAAGGTAATGCAAAGGTAACATACGCATAATTACTGACGAGGTTTCAAGGTGAATACGTTCATGTTCACAACCCATAAGGATAATCCACGCTAATGAGTCTTGAGTGATGGGTAATGAAAGTGGCATATCATCAATTAAATGTTCAATGAACTGAGTTACTTGCTGTCTATAACCCCTAACCTCATCAACACTAGGCCAATCATAATGTTCACTGTTTAAATCATCCCAACTCATTTCATCAACACCAACAGCACAAATAGCTTCTAATTTGCCATTGATTCGCTGTGAAATAAATTTACCTAATATAAGTTTATTGATATAAAAACTAGCGGTGTGACCAAAATAAAAAATCAACGGATGGCGTAAACGCTCTGGCCTTAAATAATAAGCACTATCATCATTGATAAGTGCAAAAAGAGAGTCATATTCAGCCCATGTTTGCTTAAAATAATTTTTTAACTCATCTCTTTTAGCGTTGATACTCGCGCCATTTAGCGGCGGAGGCTTGGCTCGCTTGTTTTTACTGACATCCATAAATCAATTACTTATTTTATTTAGTTAATTAACGCCGCTAGGTAAAAATACTTACCTGATATTGCTTTAGTATTGCTTGCTTTATTTTATCGCCTAACTTCATAGAACAGTCAACTACAGTTTCCGTCGCAGTCATTTTTTCTTCTATAAGATTAATACTATCACTGAACCATGTACTGGCTTTAAATAAATCAAAGGCACCTAAAGTAGCAGCATTCTCTGTCTTAGTAAAAAGTGACCGTGGTAACGAAATAGGCGTGAAACTATCGGTTAATAAATGTGGTGTTTGTTCATAAGCTTGCACAGCATCTAACACATTCATTAAGCCATAAAGTACATTAATAAAAGGGTTATATTGAATGCTAGCTGCACCTAATCTGTGCTCTATTCGCGCTGTTTTTTGCCAGTTTTGTTGTACAGACAATACCTTGTTATGGCTATCATAGAATAAAGGTTCTTCACCCATATTTTGATCATGTTTGCCAAGTTTTTTATACAAGGCAATACTTCCTTGGTGACCACCTGATATGTCTACAGGCGAACAAAGCTCTTGCGCTAAACCATAACGCGTTTTCAACGCTAAACGTTCAAAAGCCGCTTCTTCAGGTAAATACAATAAACAACAGGCTAGACTGGTACGTAAAAAACAGTTTTGTAGATATTCACCAAAACCTTCTTCTGCAATAAGATTATTGCCGCTACGGTCAAGCACACTAACATTGAGCTGCACCGCATTAGGAATATGAACAGCCCGCGTATCATTGGTAAATATCTGCTTAGAGCCAGCAATAAGCTTGCCTTGATCGCCAGACCAAACCACTGGTTGAATCAAGGTTTCTATCACCGTGTTTTTTCCATACAACTGTTGAAAGAGTTGCGGTAACTTAATGATAACTTGCTGTAAGTTTTGTGCTTCTTTTAATGGCGTTTGACCATTAAAAAGTGAAACATATTCCCATTGATTACGCCAATATTCACTGACAATTTCACCCTCAATATTTAACTGGCGTAAACACTGATTAATTTGGCGAAAATCTAATTTTTGATTCACCTTGTTATCAAAACGATAACAACCCTCTAGCTCAAAGTGTATTTGCGCTTTATAGCCCAATTGGTCTAAATAGTTCTGCACGAGGGTAATGGCATCTATTGCTAAATGCTGCAGCAGTAATGATTGTTGAATTAAATGATTCGCCATGATGCGCTGAAAGTTATTATCAAAATTAATTTTGTTGTTAATAGGACTATGATTTAAGCAACTGATTAAACTCCGTAACCGAAAAACCTTTCAAGAGCTGATCGCCTATCTTCAGTACAGGTACACCACGTAATCGAGTGGCTGCAAACTCTTTTTGTCCTTTCGCTGTTTTTACATTACATAATCGATAAGGTATTTTCTGTTGTTCTAAATAGTGTTTCGCACTTTGGCAATGAGGACACTTATCCATACTATAGAGTACTACACGTTTCATAAGTTTATCTCAAAAGTTATTACAATAAGTTAAGTATACCAAGCTACACGCAAAAAAAAACCGCGAAGCCAAGCTCGCGGTTTTTATTATTTTCGCAACGATTAACTCGTTATTTGTAGCTTAAATTATGCGGTTTTCTTTTCTGTAACAAAGAAGCTAGAAATATAACAAATCAATCCAAGTAAGAAGAACACACCAGCAATTTCACGTGCCCAGAAGAATATTGCAAGTTTATCTTGAGTTGCCATAAAACCTAATGCTTCACCTGATTCAGGAATACGTTGTAACCACACTTGTAAGATACCTGCACCTGTTAAGAACAAGGTAATAAATACCATTGCTACCGTCATTAGCCAAAAGCCCCACATTTCAACTACTTGTGCTCTATTACAATTAGCTTCACCAATACCACGAAGCTTAGGCATTGCATAAGACATAATCGTCATAACAATCATAGCGTAAGCGCCATAGAAAGCCATGTGACCATGTGCAGCGGTAATTTGCGTGCCATGAGTATAATAGTTTACAAAAGAAAGCGTATGTAAGAAACCCCAAACACCTGCACCTAAGAAAGCCATCACTGCTGTACCTAACGCCCATAAAGTTGCAGCTTTGTTAGGATGCTCACGACGACGACGGTTAACCATATTAAAGGCATATAAAACCATAGCGAAGAAAGGTAACGGCTCAAGCGCTGAGAAAATAGAACCTACCCACTGCCAGTATTCAGGTACCATCAACCAATAAAAGTGATGACCTGTACCTAATATGCCAGAGATAAGCGCCATAGCGATAATTACGTATAACCATTTTTCAATTACTTCACGGTCAACACCGGTAACTTTGATTAATATATAAGCCAAAATTGCGCCCATGATTAATTCCCAAACACCTTCAACCCATAAATGAACAACAAACCACCAGAATAATTTATCTAGTGCTAAGTTAACCGGATTATAGAAAGAGAATAAGAAAAATACCGCTAAACCAATTAAACCAGTCATTAACACCATGTTAATGGCAGTTTTACGACCTTTTAAGATAGTCATGCCTAAGTTGAATAAAAAACCTAAGACAACAACAACAATACCAATTTTAGTGATGGTTGGCATTTCAAGGAACTCACGCCCCATCGTTGGCCATAATTCGTTAAAGGTTAAGTCCGCTAATGTTGAATAAGGAACCAGTAAATAACCTAGAATGGTGGCAACACCTGCAGCAGCAAAAATCCAAAATAGTATCATCGCTAACTTAGGGCTATAAAGTTCAGTTTCAGCTTCGTCGGGCACTAAATAATAAGCAGAGCCCATAAAGCCAAACAAAATCCAAACAATAAGTAAGTTGGTATGCACCATACGAGCAACATTAAAGGGGATTAAATCACCAACGATGTCACCAACAACATATTGTAAGCCCATTAATAAGCCAAAAAGAATTTGACCGACGAACAAGATCATAGCAAAGATGAAATAAGGCTTTGCTACCGCTTGTGATTGATATTTTAAAGTATTCATCAGTTTATCCTTCGATGTTCGGTGGCCAGTTATTAGTATCAAGCTCTGACGTCCATTTCAAAAATTCCGCAAGCTCATCAATTTCTTGATCAGTTAAATTAAATTGCGGCATTCTACGACGGCCAGGAATATTTAATGGCTGTGCTTTCATCCAACCATTGAAAAAGGCTTTAAAGCCTGCTTCGCCACCACGTCGGGTATAAACATTACCAAGCTCTGGAGCAAAATATGCGCCTTCACCTATTAATGTATGACAACCGATACAGTTATTTTTTTCCCATAAATGTTTACCCTTGGCAACCGCCTCGGTAATATTTTCTCGATGATCCCGTTTAGGCATCTCTTTTACAGTATGAAAAGTCAAAGCTAAGAATATTAAGAAGAAGAAAACACTTCCTCCGTAATAAATATTCCTTGCCATGCCTTTAGTAAAGCTCTCTGACATGGTGTATCCCTTAATGAATAATTAAAATTCATGCGTTAGTTATATGTATTAACTTACAATAAGTTATTTAGATTTTACGAACAAAAAATCACTGCTATGAGTAAAGCTCTAAAATAATAGCGAGAAGTGAGGATGGAGAGCTTGATAGAAATCAATGTTTGCGATGAGTTGTGTAAAAATGTATCTAAAAGTTAAGAATTGTTGCGCCATATCAAAAACAACAGGGTTGTTTTGGCAAAAAGCCTAATTATAATATGCCCTTACATATTTTAAGGGTATATTATAATTAGGCTTTTTCAAACCTCCCTAGACCGAGTCACTAAAATATTACCACTCTATTTTTTAATAACTATTACCCGGCCTTTCATACGCGGATGTGGGCCACATTCATAAGGGAAATCCCCCGCTTTATCGAAGCTACGTTGATAACTTTCATCAGGAAAAAAATAATCCGGCTCTTCTTTCTCAAGCTGTTTAAACCAGACATTATGATATTGACGTTTTTCTATATTTTTCCAAATAACGGTATCACCTTGAACAATAGTAATTTCAGCTGGGATAAATTTTTTTTTGTAAATATCAACAACATGTTCTGTTGTAAAAGCACCATTTGATATAAGCAGTAAACTCATTATCATCCAAATTCTCATAATTAACTCCTAATGTGTTTCAAATAACCATGATGTTGTCAGTCTTAAAATAGTGTACAAATGTTATACCGTAAGCGCCTGATCCTATCAATTTAGCATAAGGTTTAGGACAAAATCCATCAATCACCATCCTAAAATAATGATCAGTACTCGTATCTGCCACCATTATTTGTTGATATAGCTCAAACGTTTATTCGACAGCTTTAAAATAACGTTATACAGGGTAAATAATCGAAGTATAGAATGACTTATACTTAACTAAAGGTATTAATAAAAGAGGGCTTATCTTCCCTCTTTACCTTACTATTTATTATTTTTTTACCCATTGTCCCGCCGCATTTTTAGTCAAATGACCTGATTGCGTTTTAGCTAAGGCTTTTTTACCCGCTAAAGCGGTAACCTGTTGCATGGTAATTTTATTTTTACGCGCTAAGTTCATATAAATATCTTTGCGCTTTTTATTAACACTTGTTACTAAGCTTTTCGTTTCGGCGCTATTAACTACTATACCTAAGTAACCATTAGGCATTTCACCAACTAGTCCTTGCTCTTTTGCGTCGCCAAGTGAAATGGCCCAAGCAGAAAAAGCCATCGTTGAAATTAACAAAGCACAAGTTGATTTTTTTATAAATTTTTTGGTTAAGTTATTCATTTTATCTCCCTAAAACAAGTCGCTTTCATCACTAAAGATGTCATCTAGTTCTTTATCTACTTTTACCCTAATCTCATGATCAATTTTTAAATTTAAATTAATCGTGATCGGCTCTTTTGCGCTAACTTCTACTCTATGTGTACAGCCACTAATGAGAAAAACAGCTAACACAGCGGTAAATATTTGACTCATGTTCACTCCTTATTTTTTTGTAAACCTTTAATAATATTGTCTTCAAAACGTTGTGTTATTGACATCGATTCAAACAAACCTAATAAGTCATAACGTAAATTCAAGTTCAAATTAACATCGTTGTCGATATCGGGGTTACGGCCTTTTATCACTGTTTCTAACAGCATATAACCATCGTCTGCCAGAGAAACTGCAGAGGAAAGCTGATGATAATGCAAGTTTTGTAGCGCCTCAAATGCCAGTTGTAGCTGTGTATTATTTGCTTTTAGTTCTACCACAGTCGGATTATCCATTACCTGTATTAGACCGTTGCTAATATTATACAGTTCACCCTTTTCAATAATATATTTTTCCCCGTCAAAGGTAACTGGAATTTGTCCTGAGATATTACCAGTGACCACAATACCTTGTTTTTTATCTAATGCTAATAACTGTTCTAAGTCTATACTATTAAGCTGAACGTTAACTGAATGGCCACGTTCAAAAGGCCATTTTATTTTGGGGATAGAAAAGCTGCCGCCTAATACGTCCGCTTTAAGTTTGTTTGCTGAGAACTTAAAACTATTGTTGAATGTCCAGTTGGTCTTAATTGAAAGCTTTGAAATGGGAATAGGTGTTTCAATTAATGCCACGGTTAAGTTTTCAGTGGCACTGGGTAAAGTGGCTATTTTACCTGCGAATAAAGTAAAATTTTGCTGCCAATTAAAATCTTGTATCCAAATGCCATCAATTTCACCGCTGACTGACGTTAGTGCTATAAAAGCATTGAGGATATTTGTTTCGAATTTGGGCAAGTCTGTAAATTGTCCAAAGACACTGTAATCCAAGGTACCCTCAATAAGTTCAATTTTGGTTGGTAATTGAATGTTCAACGACAATAAATCGGTTAGTTGTAGTTTATTTGCCGCTATTTCAATATTGGGAGATAACGTCGGGCCGGTAATAATAATACGACCAAGGTTTACCCCGTCAGCACTGGCTGTGGCATTAATCTCAATATCATCAAGATTACCTTTAATCTCACTAAAAAGATCGAACGAATTAATTTGTAATGTTTTGGGGATATTAAGTTGAGACGCTTGGCTATGAACTTTTACGTTCACGCTAATAGCCTTGTCAGCCGTTAGCTTTAAATTACCTTCTAACTTAGCCGTTAATGTTTTCAATTTTAACAATACTTTACTTTTTGTTGCTACCGTTGCCGCTACAGAGCCACTCTGCTGTTTAGCAAACACTATGCTTTGTGCTGTGATTAAAGAATTTTCACTTAAATTAAGATTGGTTTGTTGTTCGGTTTTTTTAAATGCGCCTTCTAAATGCAAAGCAACCGGCTCTGTGGTAAATTTGGCTATGTTTGATAACTTAAGTTCACTATCAAGAATAAAGCTTTCTACCGTTAATATATTAGCTTCTTGATTGGCCGTTCTTTTTCTTTTTTCAGCACTATCAACAGCCTCATTAAATGCAAAACTGTTGTTGGAAAAATTAAGGATAATATTTTCAAGTTTAACTTGGTGAACACGTTTATTACCATTAGCACTTATTTCAATACCACTCAGGTTTACTTGTTGATTGTTTAAAATAAGCCTCGCATTATCTTTTGGCTTGAAAGTTAATTGCGCTAATGGATTGTCTTCAAATAGGGAAATGATTACTGGGGATACCTGATTGCGCGCTAACATAGCAATAAAGTGTGGTTGACTATACTCCAGCGACACTGCATTTTTTCCGGTAAATGTTAATGCTATGTCCTGATTGCTTTTATTCGATTTTGTATCTTTGCCAGTTTGGTTAGCCATGAACGATAATTGACTGTCAAAATTAAGCGCAGCCATCAGCTTAAAAGCTCCGATCTTCCCAATGCCTTTATCTGAAACGATAGTAAAATCAGTTATTTTATTTTGCATACTGAGCAAATCGGCTTGGTATTCTATTAACGTATCAATACGACCTGAAATTTTGTTCGCGTTTAATATGTTTTGTAGTTCAGCGCTTATCGGCAGCTGATGCATATTAATGAACATTTTTAGTAAGTGTAATTTGCTTGATAAAGCAAAAGAAAAATCGACTTTGTTTTTGATTTTACTCCTGTTTAGTTCCGCCTTTATAAACACTATTTTATCAGCGTTTTGTAACGAAAAAGAAAATACACTATCAACTGCTGATAAGCTCGCCATGTATGACCTTTTTTGTCTGCTTATATATTTATTTTTGGATGTGTTTTCAACCGTAAAAGGTAAATAGGAAATCTCGGTAACATTGACTTTTATCGGTAACTGAAATTGTTTAATTTTCTTTATATAAGGCAGTAATGTTGCAGATAATAATTGACTAATATTTTGATTATTATTGTTACTCGCATTACGCAGTTCATCCTCTTTAGACAGATGACCTACGTTAGCAAGTAAATGTTCAGTCCCGTTAACATTGACTCGCTTAACATCCACAGTGTTTATTTTAAATTGTGGAAAATATTGCCATTGTACCACCATATCAACTATTTCAATGTCAGCCTTAGGGCTTTGTAAACATAATTTATCGACAATAATAGTCATATTGCCCGCAAGGCTAATATCCAGACAATTGATTTTTATCTGGTATAGGCTTAGTTGCTCTTTTATCAGCTTGTTTATAACGAAAACACGAGCACTATAAATAATGATAACAATAGTGACTAAGGCTACAACCGTAATAGAAATGGTTTTTAAAAATCGCACTTAGACTCCCTTTGCCAAACATATGCTGAATTTAAAACAAGATAAAACATGCTGCCAATAACGCCGCATAAAGCATTTCTAAGCAGCCCTTGGGAAAGCCGATTAAAATAGAATTATGACAGATTAGTTTTGAAAAAAATCTGTTAACGCAAAGCCAATACCAATGGTTTGTTGTGAGTGATTGTAATCAATCAAACTTTCACCATATCCATTGGTATATTGAATATAACCTTTTAACCGTTCAAAAATAAGAAAGGTTATGCCTAACTCCACATAGCCTTTGTGCTCTTTAAAGTTTTCTCGGCCTTTTAAAAGAAAATCATAGCCTTCCCAGTTATACACCATAGAAAGCTCAAAGTGTCCCATATAATCAATAATATCGGGGTTATCATCTCCCGGCTCTGTTGCGGTAGTCACTTTACTGCCTTCTGGAATTCGCCACCAAGGTCTAAAGGCGATAGCATAATCATCTTTAGCAAAAACGAAATTTGCATAAAGCCTATTCCAACTGCGAGATAGTGACGATGAATGGCCATTTGATTGGTGTTCAAAACCAAGCAACAATGCGGTGTTGCCTCCTAATGGTTGCCAACTCAAAGGGGTATAGTAAAAAAGTTCTGGTTGATAATTAGTTTCTCTAAAAGGACGAGAAATTTTCTGCGCATAAAGCTGCCACCACGACTGTAATGTAAAAGCAAAAGCAATACCGTCGCCTTCAGTCAATAGGCTTGCGGTAAGTAAAGGTACTCTAAAACTAAGTTGGTATTTAATTTCGATATTTTCAAAACTATCAGCCCAATTTTCAAGTACCTCGTAAACTTCTTTATTAACATTATCACTATAACTGACCGGTAAAAGATAATTCATTCGGTGGGGTGTCATCACATAAGGTGTCATCGTATAGGGGTCTGAAGCAAAATTTTTAATTTTTAATTTTTGTTCAAAAAAAATTTCGATTTTATTTTCTTGCGGTTCTTTAGCGACTGACAATAAGTTTTCACAAGTCCTCTTTAACTCGCCAACCGTTACCGTTGAGTCGGCTGTTTTTAGGCTTTTTATTAGACAGACTTGCAGTGCTTCATCTAAAGCCTGCGCATTTGGTACTAGCGCTATAAAGCCAATAGATAACAATGATAATGTGTGCT
Organism: Colwellia sp.; assembly: GCA_002733765.1. GTDB lineage: Bacteria > Pseudomonadota > Gammaproteobacteria > Enterobacterales > Alteromonadaceae > Colwellia. Next base: position 43,743 of record NVWU01000024.1, read on the forward strand.
TTTTCATAATTTTTTCATAACTTTTATATCCGATGTTACTCCATAAACACAGCATTTTATAATGCTAATGATTCACCTTGTGCTCTACTGCCCACATAGCAGTTTCTACTCAATTTAATACTTTCAACTTCCCACAGAGCTAAGGCTATTAATATCAGTAACTGTAGCATTAGTCCTAACGCTCAACCGGCGCCGTCATTGTCATTGTCATTGTCATCAATGATATAGCCCACTCAGTTATAATGTCTACACCAAAGTAACCATGTTTAGCGATTAGCTTCGACTAAACCGAGACCATTACCCCCTATTGTCCAGTTATCGCTATATTCCTTACTTTCAGCCTTGTAAAACCACAACCAACAAATTAAGCTTGTTCTGAAACAGCTGACATAGCGCTGAAGTGGAAATAAATTTAATAGAATTAGTATTTTAAACTGCATTTATACAAACAAGTTAACGATTACTGAGTGATCAATTAATAAGTTTTATTGCAATTACTTGTCGGTTTTAAATAATAAGCTCCCATTAATGACTATTATGCAGTTGGCACGTAAAAAGACAAACACTATAGTTCAATAAACGCTCAATTGGAGAAAACGTCTGATGAAAAAAATAATTATCTTTATCGCTTTAATTTTGGCTATTGCTGGGGGCGCATTTTGGTTTATCACCAGTGACAAACTGAATGAACTTATTGCTGAGCAAATAGAAATACAAGGCGAAAAATTTACTGAGCAGCTAGTTACAGTCAAAAAAGTAGAGATGAAACTGTTAAGCGGTGCAGGCACCATCAATGGTTTAATAATAAATAATCCTAGCGGCTACACAACAACACCTTTGTTTGCGTTAAATGAAATTACCTTAGATATTAATATTGAGAGTTTAGCAGGGGTACGTGAAGGTAAACCTATATTGATAGATGCAATTATTATAAATAAACCTGAAGCACTCGTTGAGTTTAATAAAACTGGCGGCTCTAACATTCAAGTAATTCTTGATGCCATCGATAGAAACATACCAAAATCTTCAGCATCTGAATCTTCCGCGGGCAATGAAACTGGCCCAATTAACTCGCCAAAAATACGTGTGAAGAAATTTGTCTTAGCGGGAGTCGCCCTTCGAGTAGATTTGACTGAGCTAGGTAATACTACCCATAAAAAAATACTACCTGATATCAATTTATTTAACATTGGTGGTGAAGACGGTTTGCCGGCGAATGAGCTAGGTGGTGTAATGATTAAAAAAGCATTATCGGCCATCTGGAAAGAAGCAAAAAATTCACAAAAAGACGTATTAAAAGATCAAGCTAAAGATAAGGTTAAAGAAAAAGCGAGTGAATTATTTAATAAGTGGAACAAAGGCAATTAAGCCAATTACCTTCTAAACATTAATCAATATAATTGTTGGCTAGTTGCACGAATTAATCGTTCTAAAGGTTAGATTAATTCGTGCATCCTGCACTTTTTTAGTCGGTGGAAGGCGATGAAGCCAGTGTTGCTGAGTGTCGCCTTTCATCACTAGTAAGCTACCCGCCTTTAGATCAAGTGATATTACTTCTTTGGTTTGTTTATGTTTAAAAGCAAATTTACGTATTGCGCCAAAACTTAATGAAGCAATAGCGCCATTTGGTTTAAGATCTTTTTCACCATCACTATGCCAAGCCATACCTTCGCTGCCATTATGGTATAAATTGAGCAAGCAAGAGTTATACGTTTCACCTGTTTTTTTCTCTACGATGGACATTAAAATTTGTAGGTTTTGTGTCCAAGGTAAAGCACATTTAGTGATATTTGAATAAGTGTAAGTAAAAGGCTTATCAGCATACCAAGCAACTTTTCTTTTGGTTTCAATGTGCTTACCAAATATAACTGCTTGATCACAACGCCATTCAACCTCAGTTAATAATGCGTTAAAATAAAAATCTGACTGAACTAGCGACATTATTTCCCCGTAATAATTCACTTCACCACCTTGGGGTAAAATATTAATAGGCTCTGCTAAGTCTTGTTCAAATAAATCCATTACCACTTCTCATACTTATCAAAATATACAATTAAACATGACTACTCTAAAGTAGTACACAACGAATTTATTTCCTTAGCTTATAATATTATCTTGACCGAACAGAGCTAAAATTTAACCTTATACCAAATGAAAGAATGAATGAATTGGTATTAGATCAATTCTATTAAATTATTTCACACTTGTGTAAATTGAAATACGCCTTATCCGTGTTGCTCTCAAATCGATGAAAGTGGTATTAGCTCTTTTTTTCAACTATAAACTCTTTATAATAGATTGTATAAAATAAGCAGAACTTCTTAATCGCAATAATAATGGCATAAAATAATGGCAATTGAATATAAAACTAGAACCCAGTTAGTTGTTGAAATATTAAGAGAAAAAATACTAAGTGGTGAGATTGTCGCTGGTCAGCCATTACGTCAAGTAGCATTGGCTGACGAATTAAATGTTAGTCGTATTCCCGTTCGGGAAGCATTATTACAACTTGAAGCGGAAGGTTTAGTCGCTTTTGAACCGCACAAAGGTGCTAGTGCGACTGAATTAAATGCCGCTCAAGTCGATGAGCTATTCGAACTTAGAGCAATGATAGAAGGTGATTTATTGGCCGCGTCATTAGTACACATTACTGACGATGCTTTAGCACAAGCAACTGATATTTTAGTAAACCTTGATAGTGCTTTAGGCAAAGAAAATGCAGCCAATACATGGAGTGAATTAAACTCTGACTTTCATAACTGCTTGTATTCTGGTGCTGAACGACCGCAAACAACAAACTTAGTTAACATATTAAATAAAAATGCTGATCGTTATATCCGAATGCACTTATTATGGGCGGGTGGTATTTCCAAAGCAGGCCCTGAGCATGCAGAGCTTTTAGCTTTTTGTCAGGCGAGAGATATCGACAATGCGGTGACCAAATTAAAACAACATATCCTAAATTCTCGTGATGAAATAAAAGCATTTTTATCACAACGCGAAGCGAGTTAACGATTAGGTAGGAATGTAAATTATTTTAGTGGCTTTGTTCCTGGGTGCTGAGCAAACCATTTTTTAAGCCACATTTCCATTTCATCAAGTACAAAACCATGGTGAATAATACTTCCTTGTACTAAATTACCGCCCATTGCCTTATAACTAATAACGGTTTCGTGTCTATCAATATTAGTACCAATTAAAGGTAATTTCATACTACCCGCTAAAGTAATTAACGCATTGATGATCGCTTTTTCAGCGCGATTATCTTCGTTAGTTACTAGCTGCTGACAGTTAATTTTTATTTGATGAATAGCCATTTTTCGTAAATATCTTAATGATTCATAACTGCCAGAAAAATTAGCAATGGCAATGGTAACCTCTAAAGATTTTAATTGATCTATAATTTTTTTCGCTCTTTGACAAGCAGATAACATTACTTGTTCACTGAGCTCTATCATTAAGTATTTGCCCGCAATATTATAGTTTTTCATTTGCTGTTCAATAAAGTCAACTAAATCAGGTTCAAGTAAGTTTTTACTCGATAAGCTAACCGATACTTGTTGTTGAACACCCAATTTATTCAACATAAATAATGTCTTAAAAGCCTGAATGAGCATCTGTTTCGTTAATAAATAAACTTCACCACTATGCTCAGCAAGTTCAATAAAATCAGGTAATTCTAAAGGTTCTTCGTCACCTGAATACCAGCGAACTTTTAATTCAAAACCAACAATACTTTTATCATCAATATTAACTTGTGGTTGTAAATACCAGCATAGTTTTTCCGCTAAAATATCTTCTCGCAAACGATCCATTAATAACAATTGCTGTTCTGTATACAACACAGCACTATTATCAAAATATTGAATCATTTGCTTATTCGTTTCAGCTTGTAATAAAGCATCCGTTGCATGGGCAACTATCTCATTAACACTATTGCCATGCTCGCCACTGATACCGATACCAAAAGCTAATTCAAAGTTTAATGAAAAGCTCTTAAAACTCATCGCTTCAGGAACCGCTTTAGCCAGTTGTTGACATAAGTTATCAAGCACACTTTTAGCATCATGTTTCGTAGAAGAGAGATCAAATACCACTAAAAAATCTAAGCCTTGCAATCGAGCTAACCTTACCGCCTCAGGATTTTGATCAAAACTAAGTAAGCTTTGGTTATTAACAACACTTTTCTTTAAACAAAAAGCCAATTGCAGCAATAATATATCTGAATTATGGTGACCTAAAACAGTATTCACTTGTTGAAAGTTAATGGGTTTAAAAACAACCGCAGCCATACTCTCCTTTTTCGTGGTTTTCAGTGCCCGTTCAAACTGTTTCAGTGCATGTTGGGCCGTTGGCAGGTTGGTAGCTAAATCATGAGTATAATTAAATAATTCTTCTTTGGTGATCTTCGGTTCTGGAACTAACGGTAACGTTTTACGAGTATAACGTCGAAATAATTGCCAACAAAAAAAGAGTATTATCGGTAAGCTTACGCCCAATAAAAACGCAGAGATAGTCTCAGTTAAAAACGGAGTAGCCTGGCTGGCATATGAAGTGCCTGAAAGCAGTAGCGATAAGATAAACAAAGAAAATAAACGCACACTTACCACCTTAGTTTTCCCTATAAAGCCGCAAATCTAAAAATTACAGCTGAAAATAGCCTCGATAGTATTCCTTGCCTTAGATAGGAATACTAATTATCAGAGGAACATTCCTTACCTTCTTGTATTGGTGGGCATGGCACAGTTCCGTATGAGCAAAAAACACAGCAATCTCCTTGAAGAGGTTTCACTAGCTCTTTACAAGCACTGCACTCCCAAAACCATTGGCAATAATTTGTCGGCATAGTAAATATTTCTTTATGATGACAACGGGGGCATGTTAGCTCTGATTTAAGAATCATGCTACCTACCTTACCCTATAACTTAAATCTTGCCAATTGCTCATTCAAGTCTTTTGATAGTGTTAATAAGTGCTCACTTATTTCTTTACCTCGAATAGCATCTTCACTCGACTTTTCCGCCACATCACTAATACTAACGACATTAATATTAATTTCATCGGCAGCTAAATTTTGCTGTCTAGCCGCATCAGAAATTTGACAATTTAGCTCATCTAGTTCTTTTATTTCGGTAGAAATACTAACTAAAAGCTCAGCAACATTAGCAACATCATCAGCTTTGTCATTTGCTTGCTGACTAACTTCATTCATTGAAAGAACCGCACCTTTTGCATCTTGCTGTAATGCGCCAATAGTTGACTGTATTTGATCGATAGATTCACGTGTTCTTGTAGCAAGTGAGCGCACTTCATCGGCAACAACGGCAAAGCCTCTGCCCTGTTCTCCAGCTCTCGCTGCCTCTATAGCAGCATTTAATGCCAATAAATTAGTTTGCTCTGCAATTGCGGTTATCACCTCTAAAACACTACTCACTTCATTGGTTTTATTACTCAACTCAGTAATCATATTAGTATTTTCAATCACTTTATCTCGTAATTCATTTATACCAACCCGAGCTTGTTCAACTAAGATTAAACCTTGTGATGCTCGTTCATTCGCTGATACCGATTTATCTGCCGCACTTTGAGTGTTTTGTTGTACTTCATTGGCGGAGGCATCAAGTTCATTAATAGCGGCAGCAACTGAATCAGTACCATTTTTTTGCTCTAATACCGCAGCTCTAGTTAATGATGATATTTCGTCAACATTTTGTGCAGAAATAGCCAGTTTATTGGTGACATCAGAGATTGATAAAAAGCTTTGTTTAAACGTTGCCATCATGCCATTTAAGGCAGTACTCACATCACCAAGTTCATCATGATAATTCACTTTGATTTCTTTATTCAAATCAAGGTTTTCTTCAACGCTTTTAATCGTATTTAGTAACCTTTTTAAACGAATGAATACTAATTTTTTTAAAGTGTAACTTAATAAACCAAAACTAATGATGGTGATTATCAGTTGTAATATAGTTGCTTGAGTGATCGAATTGGTAATATCTTGGTCAACTGAAGATAAGTCATAGGTAATTTTTACTGCACCAAGGATTTCACCATTACTGACTTGATGACAAGTCAAACAGTTAGTGCCACGGTAGTCATCACTGGCTTTAATCGGCATAATGAAGCTCATCATACGCTTGCCGTCTTGCTCAAATTGTTTAAATGCTCTTTTGCCCGCTAAGCCTTCTCGCTCAAAGGCTGATCTAGCACTTTGATCGGCATAGCCTTCACCAAAAATTTTCGTTAACGCTGGTGCTCTAATAATACGTGCCTCAACAATGTCATCCTGACTATTAATTTTATTTTGAATAATTTGTCTATTGCCAATAGTGCCCGTTAACATCATGGTATTGACCGAATCAAAATAGTTTAATGCCAAACTTTCCAAATTACGCTCTACAAAATGCTCTGCCAATGCTTTTTCATCATCATAGAAAAAAAATATCGTAGTACTTAAAAAGGTTAAGGCGATTAAAACCAAAGCCGCATTAATTTTCGTCGCTAAAGACATTTGTTTTAACATAAAGTTTCCCAGTGAATGACATAAATAAAAAGCATTATACTTACATAATATAGTCCTCTATCGACAAATAAATAAAAAGCTTAAGGTTTTTTGATTTAACGCATAAAAAACTATTACTCAACAGAGCATATTGGCGAGGCATTTAATCAAATAAATATAACACTGGCATTTGAAATGAATAAACGTCTGAAAGATAAGCCGACTAATAGCCAGAGGTAAGTATAGAAAGTAGGCAGGGTAATTAGTTTTGATAGCCCCAACGAGGCATGATTTCTTGTGCTATGCCAAGGTGATCTAATACCCGGCCTACCATAAAATCAATTAAGTCATTGATAGATTTAGGTTGATGGTAAAAACCCGGCGCAGCAGGCATTATTATTACCCCTTGTTGCGATAAACTCAGCATATTAGTAAGGTGAATCGTTGATAAAGGTGTTTCTCGTACCACTAAAATTAATTGGCCACGCTCTTTAATGACCACATCAGCCGCGCGTTCAATTAAGTTATCACTCAACCCTTGGCTAATAGCTGCTAACGAGCCAGTTGAGCAAGGGCAAACCACCATTTGCTTAGGCGCAGCCGAGCCAGAAGCCACTGGTGAGAACCATTGCTCTTTACCAAAAACAATAATTTGTTCAGCCTTCGCTTGGTATTTTTCAACTAGCAGTGCACTGGCAGCATCAGGTGAAGCTGGTAATTTAAAATCAAGCTCAGTATCAAGTACAATTCTGCCAGCACTTGAGCACAATAAATACACTTGGTAATTAGCCGCTAGTAAACATTCTAGTAAGCGTAAAGCATACGCTGAGCCTGAAGCACCAGTGATAGCGAGCGTTATTTTTTTATCAAATTTTTTAGCGTTAAATTGTACGGTATTAAGTGCAACCAAAAGTCTATTTCCTCTTTCTAATTCATTTTTATTGATGATGGCTAATTGCCGTTAATATTTTTTCATGGATATTATCAAAACTACCATTACTCATCACCACAATAGTATCGCCCATTTGGCTTTGTTCAACAATTTTCACCACTAAATCATCAATGTTTTTTTCAACAAAACAAGGTGGCTGACAAGTATTAATTAAATCACTCACTGACCATTTAATTTGTTCATCTTGAAAAATAAACACTTGATCAGCTTGTACTAAAGACAAAGGTAAAGCAGCTTTATGTACACCAGACTTCATGGTATTTGAACGCGGCTCGAGTACCGCTAATACGCGTCCTTTTTGAGTACTTTTACTGTTCTGATTATCCACTTTTGCTCGTATACCCGCTAAGGTTTTAGCAATAGCGGTTGGATGATGAGCAAAATCATCATAAACACTGATATCATTTACCACACCACGTAGCTCAAACCGTCGTTTACTATTAACAAATTGAGCTAACGCTTCAATGGCTATATGGCTTGGCACCCCGACATGACGAGCAGCGGCAATCGCCATCAAGGCATTATCAATATTAAAGTCACCAATAAGCGGCCACTTAACTAGTCCCTGCTCTTTGCCTTTAAAAGTCACTATAAATTCACTGCCATCAGCAATCAATTTTTTCGCTTGCCAACCATTAGCGCATGCACTGTGCTCTGTTGGTGTCCAACAACCCATTGCTAACGTGTCATTAATCGCGTCTTCATTTTGCGGTGATAAAATTAAACCATTACTGGGCACCATACGAATAAGATGATGAAATTGCCGTTGAATATCTGATAAATCATTAAAAATATCGCCGTGATCAAACTCTAAATTATTAATCACTAACGTTCTTGGCCGGTAATGTACAAATTTAGAGCGCTTATCAAAAAAAGCAGTATCGTATTCATCCGCTTCAATAACAAAAAAGGGTGCATTACCTAAGCGCGCAGAACACGAAAAATTTTGAGGTATACCACCAATAAGAAAACCCGGTGACAAATGCGCATATTCTAAAATCCAAGTCAGCATACTACTGGTAGTTGTTTTACCATGGGTACCTGATACCGCTAATACCCATCGGTCTTTAAGTACATTTTCTAATAGCCATTGCGGACCAGAAATATAAGGGATATTACGGTCAAGCATATACTCGACCATCACATTGCCACGAGACATGGCATTGCCAACAATGACTAAATCTGGCTCATCGTTAAAGTGTTTTGTTTGATAGCCTTGCCTTAATTCAATGCCTAATTCTTCTAGTTGCGTGCTCATTGGTGGATAAACATGTGTATCGCAGCCAGTAACGCGAAAACCAAGTTCTTTGGCTAACGCGGCAATACCGCCCATAAAAGTACCGCAAATACCAAGAATATGAAGATGTTGAGTTTTATTTGTCATGATGTATAAAAATTAGCTAAAATAGGATGAAACATTATGATGCTTAATATACCTTAGACTCTCAGGACAAGTAAAAAACTATTAAATAAATATGCCTACCCTATGACAATTATAAACGTTAGTAATCTTTACATTTATCCCATTAAATCGACTAAGGGCATCAGTTTACCCTATGCAGATATTGATGAATTAGGTCTAGCCTTTGACCGACGTTTTGTTATTAGCGATAACTTAGGGCAATTTATCACCGCCCGCACTGAGCCAACATTATGTTTGGTAACAACAATACTTACTGAGCATGGAATAACGTTGTCTGCTCCCTCTATGCCTACGCTCACTTTAGAATATAAAGTTTTTAATAATCAGTATCAAAATGTAGAAGTATGGGGCGATGAAATAGCAGGGCAACGTTGCTCAACGACAGCTAACTCATGGTTTAGTGAGTACTTACAACGTCCCTGTCAGCTATTATATTTTGGCCAGGAATCATCTCGGGTGAAAAATGCGAACACAGACAAAGCACGAAAACTCGCTTTTGCTGACGGTTACCCACTGCTGTTAATTTCTCAAGCGTCATTAGACGATCTCAATCAACGGCTATTAGCTGATAATCAACAAACGGTTTCAATGGCGCAGTTTCGCCCTAATATCGTTGTTGATAACTGTTTGCCATTTGCTGAAGATGGTTGGCAATATATTCGTATAGGTGAAATTGATTTTAAAGTCAGTAAGCCTTGTGAACGCTGTGTATTTACTACGGTAAATCCAACAAGTGGCATAAAACATGCTCAACAGCAACCACTACGTACCCTTAAAAGCTATCGACAAACCACTAATGGCGCAGTGTTATTTGGTCAAAATTTAATACCATTAACCAGTGGCAGTATAAAACAAGGTGATAAACTTAACGTTGTTACACAACAAAAACCGCCTACATTCACTCACTCTAACTCAACACCAGTAACGGCAATAATGAATAAAAATAAAAAAATCAACATCCATTTCGAAACATGGCATAAAGATCACCCCGCAGATAACCAAAAAACATTATTAGAGCACGGAGAGGCTGCAGGGTTAATTATGCCCTCTTCTTGCCGCGGCGGTATGTGTGGGCGCTGTAAAGCCAAATTAATTAGTGGCGAAGTAACTCAATTAGCTGATGAAGGTTTATCAGCAGAAGAAAAACAACAAGGGTATATTTTATGTTGCTCTAGCATTGCGCAAAGTGATGTAGTGATAAAGCATAGATAAAGCATAGATAAAGTATAGCCATATAGGCATATAGTAACTAAAACTGATAACCAACACTAAGTACCAAGCGGTAATCATTTGGTTCTGGTGCTTCTTGTTCAATAGCAGCAACAGGTTTGGCAATTCGATCTAAATAAAAGAGTAAATCAATATCTAAATCTTTAATAAACTCAAACTCAAAACCTGTTTTGAAATGATGAATTCGAGCGCCAGATTTATCACTAACAAACTCCATTTTATAATCTAAGGTATAGTCTATTTTGCTAGATATTTGATATTCAAATAAAGTACTAAAACTTAATGCGACACTCTCATCTGATTCAGCCGCCGCTACAGCATGATACTGAGTGCTTTGATAACTAGGACCTATAGTAAAATCCCATTCGATACGTTTAGTATTTACCACATGATAGCCCAAGCTAGTACCAATGCTATGTCGCACTTTTATATTTTGCTGTAGATCACTATAATTTTCATACTCAACGGCTCGAAAGAATATTTCAGCATTGTAAAACCAATCAAAATAAGCATTAAATCTTCTGGTGTTCACCGTCACATTTGTTACGTCATTATCTGATGATTCGCTGTAATTAAAAATAAAGTCAGCTCTTAGGCGATTAACAGGGGTTCTCCGCTGCACTTCTGCTGTAAATAAATAATTGAGTTGATTAGAGTTACCTTGGCTAAGATCAGCACCAAAACTAACTTTAGCATCCCAAAGTTCTTTTCTGGTATCTGCTGCAGATGTAATAGAGAGTAAATCAGTTAAAGGAAAATGCTGCTCTGTTCCTCCACTTATTAAAGTAATATGACCATCTTTAACAATAAGAAACCCTTGTACTATCCGGTCATCAGCCAATCGAATTTTTTGATCAAAACGACTACGTAATTCACTGACATCTTCCCAATCGAAAAACTTAACACCAAATTCATCGCTATCAAATTCAAGCTCATCATCATACATAGAGATAATGTCACCTTTTAACCATTCATCTGAGGTTAATTTCAACCAATCAAACGATTGACTAAAAACAGGTGTTGGCTTTTGCCAAGTAATAATACTCATATCGTTTGATTGCGCATGAATATGACGACTAAAACCAAGGGTAATAAAAAATAGAAAAAATAAAAACCTAATCATAAAACCAAAAAACAACACCGTTAAGAACAAAAAAAGAGCGCTAACCAGTAGCACTCTGTTACTAATACTATTTTTTATTATAAAAAACTCAGTATATAGAGTTAAAAATCATAACCTAAACTAACCACAAAACGGTAATCATTTTTTTCAGGCGTATTACCAAACTCATCTGCATGGGGATTTTCAGTACGATCAAGATATAAGGTTATATCAAGATCAAAATCACTAGATAACTCTATTTCTAAACCTGTTTCAAAATGATGTAAATACTCACCTGACTCTTCACTAACAAATTGAACTTGATACGATGTATCAAAGTCAATATCACTGGTGATTTCATAGGTAAAATCGGTCCCCAAAGATAAACCCGGTGATGATTCGCTACTATTTTCATTTGCCGATACATTTTTAAACTGTGTTTTTTGATAACTTGGGCCAGCATTAACATCCCAAAAAATACGGCTATTATCAATAAGATGGTAACCAATACCAACACCGTAGCTCACCCGATAGTCAACATTAAGAAATTTATCACTAAAGTACTCAAAATCCATGGTTCGTAAAAATATTTTCTGACTAAAGAACCAATCATAAGTAGATGCTAACCTAGCGCTATCAACAGTAACGGATTCAACGTTTGTATTTGTGTCTTCAAAACGACTATAGTTTGCCGTGTAATCAACTTTAAAGCGGCTACTTGAACTTCTTCGCTGAATACCCACATTAAGGTTATAGTCAAACTGTACAGTATTACCTCGACGAAAATTAGCACCTAGTTTAATATAGCCATCCCACAAATCACGTTCATTTTTTTCTGAAGAGGCGATTGAAATTAGTTCTGATAATTTATAGTTAGTACCCTGACCATATTGCACTAACGTTAATTTACCATCCTTTAACACCAAATAACCTTCAGCAATAGTGCCATCAACCAGTCGAATACTAAGCACATCTTTACTTCTTAACTCAACAACATCTTCCCAGTCAATCGTTTGCATATCAAGCTCGTCACTATCAAATTCAAGCTCTTCATCGTACATTGAAACAATGTCACCTTTTAACCATTCATCAGAAGCAAGTTTTAGCCAATCAAACTCTTGCTTAAATTGAATATTGGGCTTTTGCCAAAAAGCTATATTTTCAGAGGCAACGACAGTAAAAGGGGATAATAAGTAGAAAAATATTGTCGGTAAATTCATTTTCATATGAGAATTATTCTTTTTATGTAGCCATGACAGGTAAATTATCTCTAGTATATACCCATTAACAATCAAGATGCATGCTTCAGAGTGCTTCTTCAATAGGTTTACCGTTAGCTTCGTCGATATTCGATTGAATTAATGGTAAATAACTTAAAACTTACTTCTTACGCCTCGTTGAGTATCAGTCATGGTGTCACGTTAAGAGCATCTGTTTCTCTATTCAGTTTTTATACATACACCTGCTAAAACGTCCTTGACTCTAGGCTGATATTGTCAAACTACCCAAAGAATTACAGCGCTTCAAAACGTTTTATTATTATCTGACATGGAAACCATTATTAATACCACGCATAAACATCCGATAAATCGAAGTGACTATCAGCAATATGTGCAAACGTATATACGAATGGCCAGCTACAATCTGCGGTGAAAATCAATAGTAATAAACTTTCTTTGGTAAGATAAAACAAGGTTATAGTTCGCCATAACATTTTACGGTGGGTGAATAGTCGTTATGGCTCAGCAAGTGAAATTGTTAGGGCCGGATTAAGAGCTTTAGAAGATCAAGAAGCCAAGCTATTAAATTTACGCAATATGCTCATCCAAGGTGAACAAAACGGCATTGCTGATTACAACGATGAAAGTTTATTAACCGAGCTAGATAAAGATAACCATTAATGAATAAGTTTTATTATCTTCAAAAGCAAAGTCAGATTTAATTAAAATAGCTAAGTATACCCAATTAACTTGGGGTAAATCGCAAAGAAATGATTATTTAAAAATACTTGATAATACGTTTAAGTTTTTAGTCGATGAACCAAAATTAGGTATTAATTGCGGTTATATTAGAGAAGGCTACAACAAGTATCCTCAAGCTAGCCACGTGACTTACGACAAAGAGCATAAAGTTAATCAAATTTTAATCGTGCGAATATTACATAAAAGTATGGATGTAAACTCCGCACTCTAGAAAAATATAACGCCCACTTAAACAAAAAACAATGGTTGACTATAATCGCGAAGTGATGGCCCACTACTATTTTTCCGTTTGATTTACTTGTTATAGGTTAACATATAACCCTATGATTGATAACTAATTAAGTCGACATTCGCCGCCTGTTCACGGATTGGGATTAATGCTTGATACGCATCAGAATTGAACCAATTATTTAACGATTTAATACTTGGAAAGCGTATAACTACAGTGTCGGAATGCTGATATTTACCACCAAGTACTTCTACTTGTTTTCCACGAAAAACTAGTTCTCCTTTCCATGGACTTAACGTTGTAGGAACTTTGCTACAATATTCAGACCATTTATCTTGATCTATAACCGTAATATTTCCTATCACATATGCAGGTTGCATCTTAACTCCTTAATCTGTTTAACCTATAATGCCTTGTATGTTTGGACTATATATTAACGTTCATATTTCATCCAAAGCTTATAATAAACAGCATTACATTTCACATTATTATCCATTTCACCATCTCTATCACAATCCGAACCAGTAATAGACTTAACAACATCTGGGCCATACTCTGCAATATCTTCAGGTTCAGATTTAACGATAATAGTGACCTTAGGTGAGCCATCTATGAAATCACCGACATCCTTATATTTTGTAAATTCGTCTTTTGGTATAATCTCACTTAAATCGATCTTTTTCGAATCTGAAGCAACTGAGTTTATTGGAATAAGTAGTAATACTCCAATAATAAATACTTCGAAAAACTTCACGTTTATCTCCAAAACCAACGCCCCAATCAGCGGCAATAAAATAGTTTGGCTACGATAACGAACGAAGTGAGAAAAGCCAACTGTTTTTTGTCCGTTGAATTGGCTTATAACTCAACGTCATCTGAACTTAGTAATTGACGACTATTGCGTAATGTTAATATTTTAATCTCATTTTCGACTTTATAAATAATACGATAATTACCAAAAATTATTTCACGATAATTTGAACCTAATAATTCTGGTACTTCACGACCTAATTCAGATTGAGAAGCAATTAAGTAAGTCTGTACGATCAAAAATGTCATTTACCCATTTATCAGCAGCAGATGGCTTATCAAGTGCGATATATTTAGCAGCTGCTTCTAACCTTTCTAGCGCTAAAGGAGACCAAATTACTTTCAACGTTTAATACTCTGTAAAATTTGTGCTCTGGCATCTGAATTAGAAACACCTAATCCAGCTGAAAGTTGAGCTTCTGCTTTTTGTACTTCTTCAAGTAATTCAACCTTTTCCTGCATAGATTCATACTCAGCAACATCAACTACAACAGCTACGCTTTTCCCTCTTTGAGTAATTACAATTGGCCTTCTTGTATCATTGACTTGACGAATAAATGAGGAGAGTCCATATGTCTTTAATTAAAGCCGTTGGCATTAATTTAGCCAAACCTGTTTTTAGTATCCACGGAGTTGATGTTAATGACAAGTGTAAATTACGTAAAACTATCAAAAGAAACAAACTGTTAGCAGAGGTTGCTAAGTTACCGCCTTGCATCATCGCGATGATGCAAGCCCAGGTGCACATTACTGGGCACGAGAGTTCACTAAACTCGGTCATGACGTGCGAATCATGGCCTCTAAGTTTGTCATTCCTTATCGACAAAACGAGAAGAATGACGCCAATGATGCCGAAGCTATTTGGGAAGCAGCCACAAGACCAAAGACACGGTTTGTCAGTATAAAAAGTGAAGAACAATAAGCGGTATTGTGTTTGCATCGTATCAGGCAAGGCGCAATAAAAGACAGAACAGCGCGAATCAATCGATTAGGTGGCTTGTTGTCTGAGTTCGGCATCATCATACCTAAAGGTCGCTACCCACTACAAAACGCAATGAGTGGCATTCTCGAAGATGCAGAAAATGCTTTACCTTTTCTTGCTAGAGAATGACTTAATGACCTGTGGCAAAGCATTAAAGGCTTGAACGAAGAAATCCTAAAATATGACAGAAAGCTCTATGCCTTAGCCAATCAAATGAAAGATACTAAACGTTTAATGAGTATTCCTGGCATTGGTGAAATCACAGCTACTGCTGTTGTTGCTACGGTAAATGATGCTAAGCATTTTGAAACCAGTCGTTCCTTTGCAGCTTGGATAGGTTTAGTACCAAGGCAATACTCAACAGGTGGTGTTGTTCGGTTAGGTAGGATTAGCAAACGAGGTGAAAAACATATTCGTACCTCTCTTATTCATGGCGCAAGAGCCGTTATTGCTAACTGTAAAAACAAAACAGACCGAACCAGTTTATGGGTAAAAGACCTTGTTGAGCGACGAGAATTTAAACGAGCGACCGTACCATTGGCCGCTAAGAACGCCGATTAATTTGGGCACTGTTACACTCAGAAAAAGAATATCAGGTAGATTATGTAAAATAAGTTTTGAGTAAAAAGGTTAATTAAACGATTAACCCCACCAAGTCTGTGCATTAGCAATTGACGATAACACGGTCAGACCGAGAGCAAGAAAGCCTGTTTAGTAAGGAAGTGTTCGCAACACTGTTTAACGAATGAGGCATTGCTCAAGTGCAAATCATCAGGGCGATAGCGTAATAAAGCTAACTAAACGCCGAATGTAGAGCTGCTGTCAGATTCTTCTAGTTATAAGAGAATGCTGTTGCTTGACAACGGAGAGTCCATGTAGCCTCACTAAGAGGTAAATAATAGTTGGTTAAAATAAGCGACGAAGGAGCAAAAACCAACTGTTATTTGTCCTTTTAAGTGACTTGTTAGTTGCCACTGCTCCATGCTAGTGCTAACATTTGTGTGTACAACATAAATTAGAGGTAACATATAATGGACACTCGTATTCAATTTAGGGTCGATGAAGAAACTAAACGTTTAGCGCAATTGATGACAGAAAGCCAAGGTCGTACTTTGAGCGATGCATGCCGCGAACTTACAGTTGGATTAGCTGAAGAACAGCGAAAATCTATGACTCATGATTTATGGCTAACCGAACAAATAAATGCAGCATTTGATAAGTTTGATAGCGGTAAAGCTAACTTTATTGAACATAATGAAGCCAAAACACAAATGGAAGCGCGTAAGATGAAGATCCGCAATAGGGACAGAGCGTGATTTTTTGGGAAGAAGAGTCACTAAATGATCGTGAAAAAATATTTGATTTTCTTTACGATTTTAATCCTAGTGCAGCTGAAAAAACTGACCAAACAATTGAGGCTAAAGTTGAACATTTGCTTGAGCATCCGTTGATGGGGGTTCAACGAGATTTTTTTCGAGGGCGACTATTAATTATTCCAGAAATATCAATGAATATTTCTTATTGGGTTGATGGAAGTACGATTCGAATTATGCGAGTTTTACACCAAAAGCAGAAGTTTCCACCAAAGTAAGAAAGGCAACGAGCTTGTAGAATAACTCGTTTTTTAATTGAAATTACTCTAACTGGATTATTTTCTTTTAACAATCAAAAACGTTTACGTTTTTGGCGATTTTTATTTATTCATCTATGAGGCTTAACTAATGACGGGGTTTTTACTGGTTTTCGTCTTATTATGGCTGTTTTCGAGGGGAGAATTCGGGGTTACCGCCTTAATGTAGGCTATTTCTTAACTTTTCTATGTTATGCACTAAACAATACAGTTGCCATTGGGTATTCACTTTTTCTTGTCCTCGCAAGGTGAATTTATTCATGCCTTTATTCACCGTGATATTGCCAAATACCGGCTCTATTGCACCTAGACGTTTACTGTATTGCCGTCGCCCCACTGGACTGTCTATTTTCACCTTCATTTTATCGCTATAA
>NVWU01000025.1 GCA_002733765.1 Colwellia sp.
GACAAGTTTTTAATGATTGTTCTTGCTGGTAATTTTAATTACCTATCTCGTTATTTTTCTGCTGTAGAAGAAAGTATCTTAAAAGCTAAAATTACTCAGAAATTTGCAACTGTTTTTGGTATGCAATTCGACGAAATGAAAAAGATAATTTCTGATTATCAAAACTTTATCTATCGTGTCAACCATCCATCTAAAAACACATTATACGGGATGTCTAAAGCAGTATTTTTCAAGTATAAGTTAGGCCAGTATCAAGATGAGTATTTTGCTCAATTAAATGCTCCTAACCCCCTTTTCTTAAAAAGAATGGATGGAATTATGGAAAACTACATTTGGAATTGGAGTACTTTCTTAGAAAAAAATAAGTATCATTTTCTATCATTATAAATAATGGAAAGCCTGGTTTCTTCTTCTTGGTTAAAAGCAAATATAAAGAATTATGTTTGTATGGTTTATATCAGGCAAATATCGGGATATCCCGAACGATAGCTTTAGTGTCCCTATCGTCTAGAGGCCTAGGACACCGCCCTTTCACGGCGGTAACAGGGGTTCGAATCCCCTTAGGGATGCCACTTTTTATTTCTTATAAAAGTTTGTACTTTTTAAGAGAGCAAAAAATGATAAGTTTGCTTATACTTACAAATCAATAAGCGACAACCATGCTTAGTAAATACTGGTTTTAGTGTCCCTATCGTCTAGAGGCCTAGGACACCGCCCTTTCACGGCGGTAACAGGGGTTCGAATCCCCTTAGGGATGCCACTTATCTCTTTCATAATGAGAATAAAGTGCATAAATAAGTGAAACAGTTTTCTTATACTGTAATATTTGTAATGAATATTAAAATAAGATTTTAGAGTTTTAGTTTACTAAGGTAGTTTTATTAATTTTAGTAAAAGTAATTCACCAGAGTAATCTGGTAGATAGTTTTAACTTGCTATATGTTAGGTAGTTATTTTTGATGATGCCGCTCAGCTTCACAAGCTCAGCATTCCCCTAACTAAAACGTCGAATAMATTCRACSAGCRGTTTTAGTGTCCCTATCGTCTAGAGGCCTAGGACACCGCCCTTTCACGGCGGTAACAGGGGTTCGAATCCCCTTAGGGATGCCACTTTATTTTTAAATAGAAATATTAAAAGTAAGGTGCATAAAAGTGATGTAGTTTCTTATGCTATGGATTTTTAATCTTAAATAAGAGTTTAGAGTTTTAGTTTTTCGATCAGTCTATTATTATCAGACTGAGTAAAATTAAATCACCAGAGTGATCTGGTAGATAGTTTGTATTAACAATAGTTAATTCAGTGTCCCTATCGTCTAGAGGCCTAGGACACCGCCCTTTCACGGCGGTAACAGGGGTTCGAATCCCCTTAGGGATGCCACTTTATTTTTAGCTTATTTGAAAATAAAGTGTACTAAAAGTGATTAGAGAAAGCCCACGCAATATATTAATATTGCGTGGGCTTTTTTGCTTTGCTGAAGAAAATTCAATCCATTCATCTCTTCATATCAGTCATTTTAAATTGTCGACAATAATACTTAAGTCTACTTGATTAATTAAATAATTCGGTTATTATTCATATTACAAATATGATGTGTCGACAATGTAGGCACAGATAAATAATTATTATTTTAACCTGATGTACTTAAATTTATGAAAACAAATAATCCAACTCAACGAGCAGCGGTCACTACCGCAGATAAAGTATTTGAACAAATACAACATGCTATTGTTGAAGGTGAAATTCCATCAGGTAGTAAAATAAGTGAACCTGAGTTAGCTAAGCATTATCAAATAAGCCGTTCAACGTTACGTGAAGCATTAAATCGCCTAGAAAAGTGCCACCTTATTGAAAGAAAAGCAAACGTTGGTTCTCGTGTTGTTAAATGTTCTATTGAAGGACTATTAGAGCTTTATGTTACTAGAGAGGCACTTGAGGGTATGGCATGCAGGCAAGCAGCGAAAAACATGTCAGATGAAGAAATAGCACACATGCAAGCAATGCTTAAAGTACATGCTCAAACCCAAGACCTAAAAGATGGAATTGCTTATTATCAAGAAGAAGGAAACCTTGATTTTCATTATAAAGTTATTTTAGGTAGTCATAACAAACAATTAATCGAATTGATTTGTGGCCAATTATATCACTTAGTACGCATGTATCGTTGTCAATTCGGTATGTACAGCCCCAGAGCAAGTCGTGCTTTTGATGAACACTCGCACATAATCCAAGCTATCGCAGATAGAGACGGAGAATTAGCCGAAATGTTAATGCGTCGTCATATTGCGGCATCACGTAAAAATATAGAAAATAAAATATCAAAAGAAATCATTCAAAAAGAGCAAACAAAAATTCAACTCATTAAGTCTTAAGAGGAAATATACCATGACTAGTCAATTATCAGCGGGCGCAAAATTTCGCCAAGCGTTAGTAAATAACAAGCCACTACAAGTTGTAGGCACCATCAATGCTTATAGCGCTATGATGGCTGAACAAATAGGTCATCAAGCTATCTATTTATCAGGTGGCGGTGTTGCTAATGCCTCTTATGGTTTACCAGATCTTGGCATGACGTCATTAAATGATGTTGTTGCTGATGTGCAACGAATCACTGCGGCATCTAGCTTACCTTTACTCGTTGATATTGATACCGGTTGGGGTGGGGCGTTTAATATTGCTAAAACAATACGTGATATGGAAAAAGCTGGCGCTGCAGCTGTTCATATTGAAGATCAAGTCGCTCAAAAACGTTGTGGTCATCGTCCAAATAAAGAAATCGTTACTATTGAAGAAATGGTTGATCGTATTCGCGCAGCAGTTGATGCACGTATTGATCCTGATTTTTTCATTATGGCTCGTACAGATGCGTTTGCTCAAGAAGGTTTAGAGGCCGCTATTGAACGTGCCAAGGCCTATGTTGCCGCTGGTGCGGATGGTATTTTTGCCGAAGCAATTCAAACTGAAGAGCATTATCGTGCTTTTTCAGCAGCGTTAGATGTTCCTATTCTTGCTAATATCACCGAGTTTGGTCAAACCGAATTATGGAATAAAAAAGAATTAGGTGAGTGGGGTTGTGCCATGGTGCTTTATCCTTTATCTGCTTTTAGAGCAATGAATAAAGCAGCTGAATTAGTGTATAGAACTCTTTTAGCTGATGGTGATCAAAAAGCAGTGGTCGATACGATGCAAACTCGTATGGATTTATATGATTACCTTGGTTATCACGATTATGAACAAAAATTAGATTCGTTATTTGCTGATGGAAAAAACAAGTAAATTAACTATAAGAATATTAAAGAGTGAGAAAGTAATTATGTCAGAAAAAAAAATTAGTGGTGCAGGCTTACGTGGCCAAAGCGCAGGTGAAACGGCTATTTGTACTGTAGGTAAATCAGGTAGTGGTTTAACTTACTGCGGTTATGATGTTTCTGATTTAGCTGATAATGCTACTTTTGAAGAAGTAGCTTATTTATTATTCAATGGTGAATTACCAACAGGTGGTGAGCTAGCGGAATACAAAGCTGAACTACTAACGATGCGTGATATTCCACAAGCATTAAAAAATGTGTTAAAACTTATTCCAAAAGATGCACACCCGATGGACGTTATGCGTACTGGTTGTTCATTT
Source organism: Colwellia sp. (assembly GCA_002733765.1). Lineage (GTDB taxonomy): Bacteria > Pseudomonadota > Gammaproteobacteria > Enterobacterales > Alteromonadaceae > Colwellia. The sequence continues at coordinate 3,627 of NVWU01000025.1, forward strand.
TTAGGTAATATTGAACCCGAAGTTGATTTTTCTCAGCAAAATAAAGCCGCTAACCGTTTATTAGCCGCGTTTCCGGCAATTATGTGTTATTGGTATAAATTTTCACATGATGCGATAGAAATTGATTGTGCAAGTGATGAAGCATCACTGGGTGGTCATTTCTTACGTTTACTTAATGGCGAAAGCCCATCAGCACAACATGAACGGGTAATGGATGTATCGTTAATTTTATATGCTGAGCATGAATTTAACGCGTCAACTTTTACGGCTCGTGTATGTGCTTCAACATTATCAGATATGTTCTCATGTATAACCGGTGCTATCGGTACCTTACGTGGTCCATTACACGGTGGTGCAAATGAAGCTGCGATGGATATGATCGAAAAATTCACATCGCCTCAAGATGCCAAAGTACAAATGGCAGGTATGCTTGAGCGCAAAGAAAAAATCATGGGTTTTGGTCATGCGGTATACCGCACTTCGGATCCGCGCAATGTCATTATTAAAAAATGGTCAGAGAAGTTAGCGGCTGAAAATGGAGATACATCACTTTATGATATTTCCGTTGCTTGTGAAGAGTTTATGTGGGATACCAAAAAATTATTTTGTAATGCAGATTTCTTCCATGCATCTACTTATAACTATATGGGTATTCCAACTAAACTGTTTACGCCTATTTTTGTTTGTTCACGTTTAACTGGCTGGGCGGCTCACGTAATGGAGCAGCGCTCTAACAACCGTATTATTCGTCCTAGTGCTGATTATATTGGTTCAGAGCCAAGAAAAGTAGTACCTATTAGCGAAAGATAAAACATGTATGGGATTGTTGGTTAAACATTAACAATTCGTCGTTTAAGTTAAAACCTAACGGTTATTTCATTAACATTCGTATTTAATAGGGCCTGCTGAAAATAAATATAACAAAAATTTATGGTTAGGTCTTATTGACTTTAAAGCGGTTATTGAATAACAGATATACCTTTAACTTAGATTAATAACAGGAAAGTAGGTGAAAGCTTTCGCTTAGCCTACTTCACTCCTTAACCTCACTCTGTGGATTATATTATGAACTATGATTACCGCAAACCGCTTCCAGGTGCGAATATAGATTTTTTTGATACGCGAGAAGCTATCGATACTATTAAACCAGGCGCTTACGCTAAATTACCTTACACCTCACGCGTATTAGCTGAACAATTAGTACGTCGTTGTGATCCTGAAATGTTAACGGATTCGTTAAAGCAAATTATCGACGTTAAGCAAGATCTCGATTTCCCTTGGTATCCTGCTCGAGTGGTTTGTCATGACATTTTAGGTCAAACCGCCTTAGTTGATTTAGCGGGTCTTCGTGATGCTATCGCTGAGCAAGGTGGCGATCCATCAAAAGTAAACCCAGTGGTACCGACACAATTAATTGTTGACCATTCATTAGCGGTAGAAGCACCCGGTTTTGACCCTGATGCATTTGATAAAAATCGCTCGATTGAAGACCGTCGTAATGAACAACGTTTTCACTTTATCGAGTGGACTAAAACTGCGTTTAAAAATGTTGATGTTATTCCTGCCGGTAACGGTATTATGCACCAAATCAACTTAGAAAAAATGTCGCCAGTTATTCAAGCGCGTGATGGTGTCGCTTTTCCTGACACTTGTGTTGGTACCGATAGCCATACTCCACATATTGATTGCCTCGGGGTTATTGCTATTGGTGTTGGCGGGCTAGAAGCTGAAACGGTTATGCTGGGTCGACCTTCTATGATGCGTTTACCCGATATTATTGGTGTTAAATTAACAGGTAAACGTGAACCAGGCATTACTGCTACCGATATGGTTTTAGCAATCACTGAATTCTTACGTAATGAGAAAGTTGTTTCTTCTTATTTAGAGTTTTTCGGTGAAGGCACTAAAAATTTAACCATTGGCGACCGTGCAACTATCTCAAATATGACACCAGAATATGGTGCGTCAGCAGGTATGTTCTACATTGATCAGCAAACCATTGATTACTTAAAAATTACCGGTCGTGAGCCAGAGCAAGTAAAACTTGTTGAAACTTATGCTAAACACACCGGTTTATGGGCTGATGATTTAGTTGAAGCGCAATACCCTCGTGTTATCGAGTTTGATTTATCAACGGTATGTCGTAACTTAGCAGGTCCTTCTAATCCACATCGTCGTTTAGCGACAGCTGATTTAGCTTCGAAAGACATTGCTAAAAATTTAGATGCTTGTAAAGCACAAGAAGCTAATGGCGAAATGCCAGATGGCGCGGTAATTATTGCTGCTATTACTTCATGTACTAACACCTCTAACCCACGTAACGTTGTTGCTGCAGGTCTGGTGGCTAAGCGCGCTAATGAATTAGGTTTAGTACGTAAACCTTGGGTTAAATCATCATTTGCTCCGGGTTCAAAAGTAGCCAAGCTTTATTTAGAAGAAGCAGGGCTTCTCTCTGAAATGGAAAAGTTAGGTTTTGGTATTGTCGGTTATGCTTGTACTACTTGTAACGGCATGTCAGGCGCGTTAGATCCAAAAATTCAACAAGAAATTATCGACCGAGATTTATACTCAACAGCGGTTCTATCAGGTAACCGTAACTTTGATGGTCGTATTCATCCACATGCAAAACAAGCATTCTTGGCGTCACCACCACTAGTTGTTGCTTATGCAATTGCAGGTACGATGCGTTTTGATATTGAAAAAGACATCTTAGGTCAAGATCAAAACGGTAACGATATTACTTTGAAAGATATCTGGCCATCTGATGAAGAAATCGATGCAATCGTTGCGTCATGTGTTAAGCCTGAGCAATTCAAGAAAATTTACACGCCAATGTTTGATTTAGGCGCGTTTGAACCTGCTGAAAGTCCGTTATACGACTGGGATCCTAAGAGTACTTATATCCGCCGACCTCCCTATTGGGAAGGTGCCTTAGCAGGTGTTCGTACCATGAAAGGTATGCGTCCTTTAGCGGTACTAGGTGACAACATCACCACCGACCATTTATCACCATCTAATGCGATTCAATTAGACAGTGCAGCGGGTGCTTACCTTGAAAAAATGGGCTTGCCAGTAGAGGACTTTAATTCATATGCTACTCACCGTGGCGATCATGAAACTACGCAAAGAGCAACGTTCGCTAATCCGAAATTGTTTAATGAAATGTGTCGTGACGAAAATGGCGAAGTTAAACAAGGCTCACTAACACGTATCGAGCCTGAAGGAACTGAGTCTCGCATGTGGGAAGCTATCGAAATTTACATGGAGCGCAAGCAGCCATTAATCATCATCGCTGGTGCAGATTACGGTCAAGGGTCATCACGTGATTGGGCTGCAAAAGGTGTTCGTTTAGCTGGTGTAGAAGTTATCGTTTCACAAGGTTTTGAACGTATTCACCGTACTAACTTAGTCGGCATGGGTGTTTTACCACTTGAATTTACTAATGGTGAAACACGCCACACTTACAATATTGATGGTAGCGAAACTTATGATGTAGTTGGTACTACATCACCAGGCGCAGCGATGACTGTTGTGATGACACGTGCAAACGGCGAAGTAGTTGAAATTCCAGTGAAATGTCGTTTAGATACAGCGGAAGAAGTTTCTGTTTACGATGGCGGCGGGGTATTACAAAAGTTTGCCACTGATTTCTTGGAATCTAATTCTTAAATGGTCTTTTAGCTCGATTTCTGCGTTGGAAGTGCTCATGTACACTTGTACATTCCGCGCTTCCGCCTTGAATTAGAACTAAAATCCTGCTTTAAGAAAATAGATTCAGCGTGATTATTTCAATTAATTTTTAAAATGGCACATTTTCTTATGAAAGATAATGTGCCATTTTTGTAAGAAAAATAAAAGGAGAGAATAATGTCTCAAGTTCCTCAAGTAAAAATTCCAGCTACGTATATTCGTGGTGGTACTTCGAAAGGTGTATTTTTTAATTTAACTGATCTGCCAGAGCGCTGTCAGGTTCCAGGTGAAGCTCGCGATAACATGTTATTGCGTGTAATTGGTAGCCCGGATCCCTATGGTAAACAAACCGATGGTATGGGCGGAGCCACATCAAGTACCAGTAAAACGGTAATACTCGCTAAATCAGAACAAGTCGATCATGATGTTGATTATCTCTTTGGACAAGTGGCCATTGATAAAGCGTTTGTTGATTGGAGTGGTAACTGCGGCAACCTTACTGCAGCTGTCGGCTCTTTTGCTATTAGCTCAGGGTTAGTGAGTGCAGATAGAATACCTGAAAATGGTATTTGCGAAGTGAGAATTTGGCAGAAAAATATCAGTAAAACAATTATTGCTCATGTACCAATTACACAAGGTGAAGTGCAAGAAACTGGTGATTTTGAACTGGATGGTGTGACTTTCCCCGCGGCTGAAGTGCAAGTCGACTTTATTGCACCCGTTGATCCAAGCGAAGCGATGTTCCCTACAGGCAATTTAGTAGATGATCTTGTTGTACCTGATATTGGTACTTTTAAAGTAACCATGATTACCGCCGGTATCCCGACTATTTTCTTAAATGCAGACGAGATAGGGTATACAGGAACTGAGTTGCAAGAAGCCATTAATGGCGATGAAAAAGCATTAACGCGTTTTGAAACCATTCGTGCGTATGGCGCAGTAAAAATGGGCTTGATTAATGATATTTCTGAAGCGCAATCTCGTCAACATACCCCTAAAGTAGCATTTGTTGCACCAGCACAAGCTTATACCTCGTCTAGCGGAAAAAACATTACTGCCAGTGACATTGATTTACACGTGCGTGCATTATCAATGGGTAAGTTACACCATGCTATGATGGGCACCGCTGCTGTCGCTATTGGTACTGCTGCGGCTATTCCTGGCACATTGGTCAATTTAGCTGCTGGTTCAGGAGAAAGAAGCGCGGTAACTTTTGGCCACCCATCGGGTACACTAAAAGTTGGAGCACAAGCTGAATGTATTAATGGTAACTGGACAGTCAAAAAAGTAAGTATGAGCCGTAGTGCTAGAGTATTGATGGAAGGTTGTGTGAGAATTCCTGGTGATTGCTTCTAGTTATTAGCTTTTAGATACAAAGAATATTAGTACTTTAGGCTATATTTGAATTATTTTACTTTGATTTATAGCCTAGTCAGTTTATAAAGAGACTATTATATTTTAATTTATACCAATCAAACTATCTAAGTGATCTTTTTAAATGGTCTAAATATCCAATAACATTGTTGCTTTCAATCCCAATAGCCAGCTATTGCTCAATCAAGCGCCTTGTTCTTGAACATTTACCTTCATTAAAAATTGACCCATTAATTAATTTAATTGGTATTACATGTTTTTAAGGATTTTTATTTTGACTAGGTTTTTAAATGTACCATCACTCACTGCACTATTTATTTTTGGCTCATTAAGTGTGATCTCACCGCAAGTATTTGCCGCCACCGTTAATGTATCTGATAATTTAGTAGTCAGTGAAGTAAATGATAAAAGCATCGATAATGGTTTTTTAGGTAAAAAGTCTTCTTTCAAACTTAACCCGGGTAATCATGCTTTAATTGTACGCTATAAAGATGTATTTGAGGACTTAGAATTCGCTGAAGAGAGACGGGTTGAATCACAAGATTTTGTTGTTAAATTTACTATCACTGATCAAAAACAGCTTAAATTAAGCACGATTAAAATAAAGGATTTAGCGGCGGCTGAAAGTTTTAAAAAGTCACCTAAATTGAAATTAAAAGATGGGCATGATAATCAACTTAATTTAACATTAGAGAAAGTTGCGGATTATAAATTAGCTAAGCAAGTTGATCTTGCTGTCAGTGCACTCGCTTCAAAGCAAATCATTCAAACAAAAAGTTCGGTATTACCAACAGCCTCTACAGTAGCTACACAAAAATCGGCCAATACGTTGATACAGGTTAATGCTTTAACGATGTTAAAACACTGGTGGCAGAATGCTTCTAATGATGAAAAGCAGCGTTTTAAGCAATTTACTCAGGAAAATTAAATAAACAAAGTATGTAGGAGTTATCCATGACTAAGTTTTTAATGTCTCTATTCGTTAGTACTTTTGCTGTTAGCACATTAACTATTAGTGCTAACAGCATGGCTTTGAATGGAGAAACTCCTAGTATTGAAGTTCGTTATATTGAAGTAAAAGGGCAAGCAAGTGTTTTAGCCGAGCCTGACAGCTTTTCGTTAAATATTGCTATTATAGAACGTGGTCGACTTACGGATAAAATAAGAGCAGTTGTTGATTATAAAAGTAATCAAGTCGTTCAAGTTGCGAAAAGTCTTGGCATTAAAAGTCATGACATCAACTCAGCTAGGGTTATGTTAACGGTAGTAAAAGATAAACCGTCAATTATAGTCGAAGGTATAGAAGTTCGTCAAAGAGCAGGGAATGGTTCTTTGCCAAATAACCAATACAATAAAGTAACTATTGGGGCTGACGGTGTTCAAAGGCAAAATAATATTAAGCCACAATATTTTGAATTAAGTCGAATGATTAGCATTAACTTTTCAAGTATTGAAGGTTATGATAAATTTCTAAGTAAGGTTATTAAATTAGGTGTTAGCCGTATTTCTCCTTTAGCGATGTCAGTCGAAAATACGGAAATGCATTATCAACAGGCACTAGTTCAAGCGCTCACAAATGCGAAGAACAAAGCATCTAAAATAGCAATTCACTCAAACGTAGTGTTAGATAAACTACTTTATGTTAAAGAACTGAGTAGTAATTATTATCGTTCTCGTTTAAGTTCAACAATGATGTCTGCTGAAATAACATCCAATCATACCTCTCAAGTGGGTAATCAAGTTATTAACGCCAGTGTTTTAGTGAAATTTTCTATTCAAGAATAAAAAAAATGTATAAATTGATGCTTTGCCTAGATAAAAGCTTTAATTTAAGTAGCTTTCAAGGTATGTTATGCGTTTTCAGCAAACACCTTTTAATGGCTTTTGCATTTGTCAAAAAAAAACTGAACTTTATCGAGTATTAGCCTCTTAATCTATTTCAAGGTAAGCTTGTTTATATTCGTATTCCGGCGTTTGTTACACTGCAATCTAAACAGTAATATACCCATAAAATTGATGATGTTCATAATTTGATGGATATATTACTTGTGCTGATCCAGTAACTGAGAAATTGTTATTCCTGTACAACTGAAGGGTGATACAATAGCCGTGTTAAACGTTTTGACCAAGATGTTCAAATAGGCTTAGAATTGATTGTACAAATATTTGATAAAATTTCAGCTGCAAGTGAGTAATATTTGAAAAAGAATCAATTAATATGAAAGAATTTGTTGTAATACATGACTATTTGGTTTCCGAGGCTATTGTCGGTGATTGGGATGGTGAAGAAGAAATCGTCGCTGAGCGTGTGAATGAAATATATCATACACTTTATGACTTAGCAGAAGACGACATAGAAACCGAAATATTAGAGCAGTTATTAGCTTTAGTTTGGGATGCTTGGATTGGGCAAGAAGTATTGCCTGATTTAGAGTCTGAAGATATTTATGAATGGTGTAGACACGTTCTTGATAATAGAGAGCAGCGCCTTCAACGAGAAGATTATTAATTTAACCTATTTAACTAAAATTGTATAAAAGTTGTATTTATGGAAACTGAAATTAAACGAATAAGCACCAAAGACATTATTTCCTACTTAACCGAGAAGTTTCCTGAATGCTTTTCAGTTAAAGGCCAAGTAAAGCCTCTAAAAGTAGGGATTTTTCAAGATTTATCTGAAAAACTTACTGATGATGAAACCGTTAGTAAAACCCGTTTACGTCAAGCACTAAGACATTACACCAGCAGTTGGCGTTATCTTAAAGCAATAAAAGTAGGTACATTCCGTGTTGATATTGACGGAAAAAATGTTGCTAAAATTGATGAAGATCAAGCTAATTATGCCAGTAAAACGTTAAAAGAAAGCCAAGAAAAATTTGGTAACAATTCTTCTACTAAAAAATCAGCTGATGGTGGAACGAAAAAACCTTATAAAGGTCATAAGTCTAAAGACAGTACTAGTAACACTTCAACGACAATTCCAACAGAAACTAAACGTGATTCTGCCAAGTATAAATCAGTTAAGTCAACTAAGGGTAAAGTAGTAAAAAAAGAGTTGCCAGCATTGAAACCGGTAGAATCAGCTACAATAACAGTAGGATGTGTGGTTAAAGTTCAGCTAGGTAACTCACCTATGAATGCAACCATCACTGAAATTTCAGGTAATGACATTAGTGTTCAGTTAGACTCTGGTATGATTATAAAAACACAAATGCAGAACATCTATTCATAAATTTACCTGTTAAAGCTTAGTTGTGTTAATAAATAGTTTGGAGAAATATGCATGCAAAAACTTTGTCGTATAGCACTTGCCGTCTCAATATCGGTAAGCTTTTCAATAGGTAGTATAAGTGTTTTTGCATTTAGTGATGAAAGTACAAATCTCGTACTGCCTATTTTAGCTCCTGAAAGTCAGCATGCTACGGCAAGTAAGCGTATAACCGCGAGATTTACGCGTGGTCACTATAAAAAAGTTAAGATTAGTGATGCTTTATCCCAAGAAGTCTTTGATCGATTTATTAAACAGCTAGATTATTCTCGACATGTTTTTTTAGCCGCAGATATTACTCGTTTTGAAAAGTATAGTGTCGAATTTGATGACGTTTTTGCTCGAGGTAGACTCGACTTAGCTTATGATATTTATAATTTAAATATGCAGCGTCGTCTAGAACGTTATGAATATGCCCTTAGTTTACTTGACACTAAAAATATTTCTAGTGATGAAAACGTCCAAAAATCACCTTTTGATTATACTCAAAATGAAGTTTATTCCTATGATCGTGAAGGTGCTCCTTGGGTAGAGTCCATTGCTGAATTAAATGAATTATGGCGTATAAAAGTAAAGTCTGACGCATTAAATTTAACGTTAGCAGGCAAAGAATGGCCTAAAGTTAAAGAAATACTAACGAAACGCTATAAATATGCAATAAAACGTTTAAAACAAAGTGAAAGCGAAGATGTTTTTCAATTAGTAATGAACAGCTTTGCTCGTGTAGTGGAACCACATACTTCTTATTTATCTCCTCGTAATGCTGAACGTTTTCAAATGGAAATGAATTTATCGCTTGAAGGTATTGGGGCGGTATTGCGTGCAGAAGAAGATTATACAGTGATTCAGAGTGTCATTAGTGGTGGACCGGCTGATCAATCGAAACAATTAAAAGCCAAAGACCGTATTGTCGGGGTTGCTCAAGGAGATAAGGATTTTGAAGATATTATTGGTTGGCGATTAGATGATGTTGTTGACAAAATTAAAGGCCCTAAAGGTACGACAGTAAGACTACAAGTTATTTCAGGAAAATCTGAAGATATCTCAAATGTTAAAATAGTAACCATCGTTCGAGATAAAATAAAATTAGAGAACAAAGCCGCTAAATCGGAAGTTTATTTCGAAGGGGTTGGTATTGGTGATAAAACCAGTCAAGGAAAAAAGTTGGGGATAATCACCATTCCAAGCTTTTATAATAATTTATCTCGTGATGTAAAAAAAGAAATTGAAAAGCTGAAAGCGCAAGAAGTGCAGGGGATTATTATTGACCTACGGAGTAATGGTGGGGGCTCGTTACCTGAAGCAACACTATTAACGGGTTTGTTTATTGATAAAGGCCCTGTCGTTCAAATTAGAAATGGTGCCAATCGAGTTGACGTTCTCCGTGATAAAGATGGCATTAGTTATTATGATGGTCCATTAACCGTTATGGTTGATCGATATAGTGCTTCAGCGTCAGAAATTTTTGCTGCCGCGATACAAGATTATGGACGAGGTATTATTGTTGGTGAACATACTTTCGGTAAAGGTACTGTGCAACAACATCGAGGTTTAGGCCGAGTATATGACTTATATGAGAACCCATTAGGTAGTATTCAATATACTATCGCTAAGTTTTATCGTATCAACGGCGGTAGTACTCAACATCGAGGTGTATTACCTGATATTGCTTTCCCTTCAGCTATTGACCCTGAAGATTGGGGTGAAAGTAAAGAAGAAAATGCATTACCATGGGATCAAATAGATAAAGCGCAATACACTAAGCTTAATGATATTAATACTGATGTTAATTATTTAACTTCGCGATATCAGCAACGTATTAAAAATAATAGTGAGTTTAATTATTTACTCAATGATATTGAAAAATATAAAGCTGAAAAAGACGACAAAACTATTTCACTTAATTTAGAAATGCGTAAAGCTAAACGTGAAATGCGTAAAGAAAAGCAACTTATACGTGCTAATGAACGCCTTATTAGTATGGGTAAAGATAAAATAACTACGCTTGATGACTTACCTGATGAATTAGAAAAATTAGATCCATTCTTAGATGAAACTGCACGCATTACTTTTGATTTAGTTAGTTTAGGAAAAATAGCTAAAAAATAACAAAAAACCTGTGAGAAAGCCGTCTATAAGGCGGCTTTTTTGTATCTAGAGCCTAAGCACATTAAAAAATTTAAGTACAAACCATAGTATATATAAAAGCGCAAAGTAATATAAAATAAGAATAAAAGGTTAAGATAAAATTATGTCAAAGCAGGTACCTGAGCGAATCACCCCTAAAGAACCTAGCATGTTCGATGCTTGTCTTCCTGTAATATCTTTAGTTATATTGCTTGCTACAGCTGTAGTCTATTTTGGTAATGATTCATCTTATGGTCCTAACCAAATTGCATTGTTGATTGCTATGGGCATAGCTGTAGTTATCGGCATTAAAAATGGCCATCATTGGCATGATATTGAGAAGGCTATTATTAACGGTATTTCTCTATCACTTGGTGCCGTACTTATTTTACTTGCCGTTGGATCGCTTATCGGCACCTGGTTGCTATCAGGTACAGTACCTACGATGATTTATTATGGTTTACAAATACTTGATCCCAGTTGGTTTTATGCTGCAGCCTGTATTATTTGTGGTATTGTTGCCTTAAGCATTGGTAGTTCTTGGACCACAGCAGCAACCATTGGTGTCGCGTTAATTGGTATTGCTCAAGGATTATCATTAGATCCTGCGATAACGGCAGGTGCTGTTATATCAGGCGCCTATTTTGGTGATAAAATATCACCGCTATCTGAAACCACTAATTTAGCGCCAGCTATAGCGGGGAGTGAATTATTTGCTCATATTCGTTATATGTTTTGGACAACCATACCTTCTATTTCCACGGCTATTATCTTATTTTTAATTCTAGGTTTTAGTGAGACAACCACAGCGACAACCTCGGCTATTACTGATTTGAGTAATCAACTAGCACAACAATTTAATATTAGTTTATTCAATTTAGTGCCATTAGTGGTGTTATTATTTCTAGCGATAAAAAAAGTACCTGCATTTCCTGCTGTTGCCATTGGTGCGTTAATGGGAGGCCTCTGGGCCGTTTTATTTCAACAAGAGTTGATTTTACGCTTAGCCAATGAAAATGCCGATGTGCTAAGCGCTAATATCAAAGTAGTGTGGACTGCTTTCTTTGATGGTGTCAGTATTTCAACTGGGAATGCAGAGTTAGACAAGCTTTTAAGTGGTGGTGGTATGTCGAAAATGCTTAATACTATTTGGTTAATTATGTGTGCATTAAGTTTTGGTGCTGTTTTAGAATATTTAGGTATGCTTCGTAAATTTGTTAGTGCTATTCTTGTTGCAGCCAAATCTACGGGTAGCTTAATTGCGAGTACTGTCGCAACGTGTATCGGTACAAACTTGATTACAGCGGATCAATATATGGCGATTGTAATGCCAGGACGTATGTATAAAGATGAATATCAACGACGTGGCTTACATCCACTCGTATTAAGCCGTACTTTAGAAGATTCGGGTACAATTACATCTCCACTTATTCCATGGAACACTTGTGGCGCATATATGTACAGCGTGTTATTAGTGAATCCACTTGATTATATATTTTATAGTTTCTTTAATTTAATTAATCCAGTATTAGCAGTTGTTTATGGCTTTATTGGCTTCAATATTAAAAAACTTGCTACTAATACCAACTGAAATAATGAATGCTCAAGCCATTATTTTAATTGGTATAACACTTAATTTTATTTTAGTCTGCATAGCAGGCTGTTATTTTCAGGATGATTTATGACTCGCTCAACCGCTCGATTTTTAGCTGCTTACAGCCCGGCAAACTTCACTATTGAAACGGTGAATTTAACAATTGAATTAGACGATACCAGTACTCAGGTTATTAATGAACTCGTGCTTAATCGGCAAGGCGAACACCAAGAGAAGCTTATTTTAGATGGTGAGCAATTAACCTTGGTTTCAGTTTCCATTGATGACGAACAATTATCGACAGATCAATATCAACAATTAGATAATAGCCTAATTATTACCACCGACAAAAGTAACTTTAAGCTGATTATTGTTACTGAAATAAATCCTGTAGATAACAGCTCACTTGAAGGCTTATTTAAATCTGGAGGAGCCTTTTGTAGTCAATGTGAAGCAGAGGGTTTCCGTCGTATTAGCTATTACTTAGACAGACCTGACGTAATGGCTATATTTACCACTAAAGTGATTGCCGACAAAACCTTGTATCCTTTTCTTTTATCAAATGGTAATAAAATAGATCAGGGAGAGCTAGCCGACAATAAACATTTTGCAACTTGGTATGATCCCTTTCCAAAACCATGCTATTTGTTTGCTTTAGTTGCAGGCAACTTTGATTTATTAACAGATGAGTTTATCACCTGCACCGGCAAAGAGGTTGCTTTAGAAATTTTTGTTGATAAAGGTAATTTACATAAAGCTGAACATGCCATGGTGTCATTGAAAAAATCAATGGCATGGGATGAACAAACTTTTGGCTTAGAATATGACTTAAATATTTATATGATTGTCGCTGTTGATTTCTTCAACATGGGGGCAATGGAAAACAAAGGCTTAAATGTTTTTAATAGTAAATATGTTTTAGCGGATAAATCATCGGCAACAGATACTGATTATTTTAATATTGAAGCGGTTATTGCGCATGAATATTTCCATAATTGGACGGGTAATAGAGTCACTTGTCGAGATTGGTTTCAATTAAGTTTAAAAGAAGGCTTAACCGTTTTTAGAGATCAACAATTTAGTGCTGATATGCATTCTAGTTCGGTAACGCGTATCCAAAATGTTCGAGTGTTACGTTCACTACAATTTGCCGAAGACGCAGGCCCAATGGCACATCCCATTCGACCAGAGAAAGTTTTAGAGATGAATAACTTCTATACTTTAACTGTGTATGAAAAAGGCGCTGAAGTTATTCGTATGTTGCATACCCTATTAGGTAAAGATAACTTTAGAGCAGGTATGGATCTTTACTTTAAGCGTTTTGATGGCATGGCAGTAACTTGTGATGACTTTATCGATGCGATGAGTGATGCTTCCAATAAAAATTTAAAACAATTTAAATTATGGTATAGCCAATCAGGTACACCGGCGGTTCGTGTTAGTGAAAGTTACAATGCTGAAAAAGGTGAGTATCACCTAACCTTAGCTCAACAATCTCCTGTTACGAGTAAACAACCAACGCCTAATGCTTTACATATCCCGGTAAAGCTTGAGTTAATTGTAAATCATAATGATGAAGCTAACATTCAAGAACATTTAATTGAATTAACTGAGCAAGAACAATCATGGACTTTTTCAGGAATAAGTACTAAACCAACCTTAGCCTTATTTGCCGATTTTAGTGCGCCTGTGAAGGTTAACTTTGCTCAAGATGATGAAAGTCTATTCACTATAATATCGAAAGCTAATAATAGCTTTTGTCGTTGGGATGCAGGGCAAAAATTGTTAATGTCTACAATTAAAGCGCTGACACTTGATTCATTATTTGAAATTCCACAGCAGCTAATAACTTGTTTTACTAACATTTTAAACGCGGATGATGATCCGGCTTTTATCGCAGAACAATTAGCTTTACCAAGCTTTGATGAAGCGGCAGACTTAATTGAGCAAGTTGATCCTATTGCTTTAGTAAATGCAATTAACACCCTTACTTTATTTTTAGCACAAGGGTTAGAACAGGCCTTGTTGGCTAAGTTTAAAGGCTGTGAATCAATTTTGAAACAAACTGATATATGTGACGCAGAAGTAATTTCGAATAAAGCACTGAAGAATACTTGTTTGTATTATTTAGCATCACTAGAGCAACATGCTGTTTTAGTTGAATATCAATTTGAGTCGTCTGACAATATGACCGACTCACTTGCGGCTTTAAATTGCTCAGCTAAATATAATCTTGTTAAATTTCCTATTTATATGCAAAAGTTTGAGCAAAAATGGAAAACAACACCATTAGTTATGGATAAATGGTTTTCATTAGGCGCTAGTTTACACAGTGATGATATTTTTGAGCAATTAGATAAATTAATCGAGCATGACTTGTTTAGTATTAAAAACCCAAATAGAACGAGATCGTTGATCGGCGCTTTTGCTATGAACAACCCTAAATATTTTCATAGCCCAACAGGGAAAGGTTATCAATTTTTAGCTGACAAAATTGCGGAACTAAATACTATCAACCCACAAGTCGCTTCAAGATTAATTTCTCCCTTGATTCAGTTTGATAGCTTTGCGCAGCAGCATAAATTATTGATGCAGGCGCAACTCAAGCGTTTACAAGCTTTACCTAATTTATCGAATGATTTAAAAGAGAAACTAGATGCAGCTTTGGCTACATAATTAGTTATCACGCTCGATGATTTTTATCGGGCGTGTTTCAAATCACTCAGTAAACAACCCAAGGTTTTGAGCTGCCTGAACCCTAATAAAAGAGACTCGATTTTCGATCAGTGATTATGAAGTATTATTTTTCTTTACACCTATCAAAAAATGAATTTTTGCCTTATTACCGAGGCCAAGTATACTCCATTGTGGTGAAAAGCAATCTTGGAACAACCATCCAATTTCCCGCCATGCACCTTCGAAGCCATCTATCGAGTGATGGTGTTTCGGGTGATTTTTGCTTAGAAACACAGAATAATAAATTTTTATCATTAATTAAATTAAACTAATTAAATTTAATTAATGATAATAGAGTAATAGCTTTAAACAGTGGTCCGACCATCAAGTTATACCTATAATAAAAATTAATCGATTAAATAAGCCTTATATCATTAACTTAGTTCAATAAAATTTCAGTTTTCTTATTATATTTCAAACAGTCGTTTTAAACGCCGATTAATTATTGATGGGTTGTTTTATTTCTAATGACTAAAATACAGCGGGTTAACTGTGGTTTTTTACACTTGCTACCAAACTAAAATGATGCAATTATCGTTTAACTATCACTTGTGGTCCAACCATCACATTTGAAGTATATAAAAATAAATAACGATATAAAAAATAAATAACGATGTTAAGC
Organism: Colwellia sp.; assembly: GCA_002733765.1. Taxonomy (GTDB): domain Bacteria; phylum Pseudomonadota; class Gammaproteobacteria; order Enterobacterales; family Alteromonadaceae; genus Colwellia. The sequence continues at coordinate 19,038 of NVWU01000025.1, forward strand.
CACGCCATGAAATACTGCTTTAATACTTAAACTTTTAATATAAGTAAAACGTTTTTTTAGGCTTCTTGATTCGCTACAGGGGAGAAAACAAATGAAATATAGCCCACACAGGTTTTCTAAAAAACCTTTAACTGTTGGTATTGCCGCAGCACTTTCAATGACATTAGTAGGCGCAAGTTTTAATAATGTTCAAGCGGCTAGATGGGAATTTGGCGATGTCGAAGTCAGCTTTGATTCTACTTTTAGTTTAGGAACGAGCATACGAACTGAAAATCGTAATTGGGCTGACAATATAGGTAAGTCGAACAATGCCAATACCAACATCAATTTCGAAAATTATAAAGTCTATGCACCAAACCCTATTAAAGAAGATGTTTGGATGCGTGAAGGTGGCTATTCTACCAATGGAGATAATGGTAATTTAAACTATAATGCAGGCGAAAGTTTCTCTAAGATATTTAAAGGTGTTCATGAATTAGATATTCATTATCAAAATATTGGTGTTTTTGTTCGTGGTATGTATTTTTATGATTATGCCATGATGAACGATGATAGAGCATCATCGAATGCGCTAACCGGTAATGTATTCGATCCGTGTCGAGATGATGAAGCTAAAAAGCAAGTCTGTAAGGATGTTCGCTTAATCGATGCCTATGTTTATGGTGACTTTGAAATAGGTGATATGCCTCTCTCAGTTCGTCTTGGCGATCAAGTCATTAGTTGGGGTGAAAGTACCTTGATTTCTCATGGTATTAGTGAAATAAATCCTGTTGATATTGCCCGTTTACGTGCCCCAGGTGCTGAATTAAAAGAAGCCTTCATTCCGGTTGGGTCCTTATGGGGTTCATTGGGGGTTACCGATAACTTCAACATTGAAGCCTTTTATCAATACAGTTGGGAAAAAACTATTTTACCACCACCAGGGAGTTATTTTTCTACTAACGATTTTGCTGGTGACGGTGGTCAATATAATAATGTTCAACTCGGTTTTGGTGGCAACCCTGATATGAACTTAGATTACCTAATGGCAGGTCTAAATGAAATTGGTGATATAGTCCGTGCCGCTATAGCAACAGGTGATCCTGTAGTTATCGCTCAAGCACAAGCACAAGCTGGAGGAATGTACGCTGCTTATGCTGGTAATATTACGTTAAGGGCTCCAGGTTCTAAAGCTGAAAACGAACCTGATGATGGCGGCCAATATGGTTTGCGTTTATCTTGGTTCTTACCTGAACTAAATGATACAGAAATAAGCTTGTATCATGTTAATTATCATAGTCGTCGTCCAATATTTTCAGGTGTGACAGCAGACTTTAGTTCTGTAGCAGGAGATATTGGTTACCTCATAGGGAACGAAATCACTGAAAATAACTATACAGAATTAAACAGCTTCTCTCGTGTTGAGCTTGATTATGTAGAAGACATAAAAATGTACGCGATAAGTTTTAACACAGCCATAGGAACGACAGCATTTTCTGGTGAAATCAGTTACCGTCAAGATGAACCTCTACAAATTGATGATGTTGAGTTGCTTTTTGCCGCGGTACCTCAGCAACTTGCTAATACAGGTAACCCTGCTTACGCCGGATTAGATGGTGTATCTCAAATGGTTCAAGCTGATGGTACGGTATACCAACCAGGTCAAATTGCACAAGGCTATATTTTATCTGATACTGTACAAGCACAAATGACATTAACACATTTATTTGGACCAACTTTTGGTGCTAGTCAATTAGTAGGGCTCATTGAAGTCGGTGGTATTAATATTAATGATATGCCTGAGCAAAGTGAATTACGTTTAAATGGTCCAGGTACTGCGCGTAGTGGTGGTGTTAGTAATGGTGCTCCCGGTTTAAATGAAGTGTTACAAGATGGTGTTGAGACAAACCCATTTCCAACGGAATTTGCCTGGGGTTATCGTGCAATTGCTAAATTTGAATATACCAACGTTATCGCTGGTATCAACATAGCGCCACGTGTAGTGTTCTCTCATGATGTTAAAGGTATTACACCCGATCCATTGTTTATGTTTATTGAAGGCAGAAAGTCAGTGGCGTTAGGCGTAACCTTTGGGTATCAAAGTCGTTGGTCAGCAGATATAAACTATAACGGTTTCTTTGGTGGTGTTGGCACAACTAACAAGATGGAAGACCACGACTATGTATCTTTTAGTATTAACTATTCAATCTAAGAAAAGGCAACAAATATGAAAACTCATATGAAAAATAAGTCATTATTATTAGCAATATCGGTTGCCCTTGCTTCCAGTAGTGTATCGGCAAAAATATCAACGGATGATGCTGAAAAACTAGGTAAAGAATTAACCCCGATGGGGGCAGTTCAAGCGGCTAATAAGGATGGTTCTATTCCTGCGTGGTCAGGCGGTATTACCAAGGCTCCCGCGAGTTATCAGGTTGGCGAACATCATGTAGATCCCTATCCAGATGATAAAGTTCAATATTCGATAACAGCAAAAAATGTATCTGATTACAAAAACTTATTGACTCCAGGGCAAATTAAATTATTTGAAACTTACCCTGAAACATTCAAAATGAATGTTTATCAAACGCGCCGTAGTGCTTCTTACCCGTCACATGTTTATGATGCAGTAAAAATTAACTCAACGCGTGCTGAATTAGTTGAAGGTGGTAACGGTATTAAAAATGCGGCTATTGGTATTCCATTTCCTATCCCTGAAAATGGCCTTGAAGCTATTTGGAACCATACATTACGTTATCGTGGCGAAGGCATGGTTCGTCAAGGTGGGCAAGCAGCGCCAACAGCTTCTGGAGATTATACTTATGTAGGCTTTGTTGACCAACTTCTAATTCCTTATGGCGTTAAAGGGACTACTCCAAGCGAACTTGAGAAAACTAATATTTTATTTAAGTTTAAACAAAAGGTTACTGAGCCTGCGCGTTTAGCTGGCACCGCTTTATTAGTTCATGAAACCATGGATCAAATAAAAACACCTCGCCAAGCATGGACTTATAACACCGGACAACGTCGTGTACGTCGTGCGCCTAATGTCGCTTATGATGCCCCAGGTTCAGCATCTGACGGTTTAAGACTTACCGATGATTTCGATATGTATAATGGAGCACCAAATCGATATAACTGGACGTTGAAAGGTAAACAAGAATTATTAATTCCCTATAATGATTACCGTTTACATAGTAACAAGCTTAAATATAGTGATATTCTTCAACCAGGCCATATTAATCCTGAGTTAGTACGTTATGAAAAGCATAGAGTGTGGGTTGTTGAAGCGAGTTTAAAAGAAAATACTCGCCATACCTATAAAAAACGTATTTTCTTTATTGATGAAGATAGCTGGCAAGTTGCTATTGCTGATATTTATGATAATAGAGATGAATTATATCGCGTTGCTGTTGCGCATGGTTTAAATTACTATGAAGTACCAACACAATGGTCTACGCTTGAGGTATATCATGATTTACAATCTAGACGCTATATTGCAATGGGTTTAGATAATGAAGAAAAAATGTATGATTTCTCAGTGAAGTTAAAACAAAAAAGTTTTACACCATCAGCGTTAAGACGTGAAGGCCGTAGATAAAGGCTTCAATATTAAACGGCTGACTTGTGTCAGCCGTTTTTTTTTCCAACTTTTGATTATTTATTGTTAATGTTTTTGGTAACTATTCACGTCATGTATCTTTATGAGGCCTAATTAAGACCTTATAAGTTAATACACAGGATTCAGTGCAAGAGACCAACAGGTAAAATGAATAAAAAATAATTTTTTTGTACTAATGTAGAGAATTTGCTATGCCTTTTGTTTTACCTTTATTGATGAGCCTTTTGCTTTATTCATTCAGCCCTGTAAGTTTGGCTACAGACTCTTCTTTAACCGCTTACCGTCCTTCAGTGAAAGCGCCTTTAGCGAGTCAATCATTATTATTAGACATCATCGCCATTGACCAAGTTAAATTAGTGGCGGTTGGTGAACACGGACATATTATACTATCCACTGATGGTGTGAACTGGCAACAATCTAGTGTGCCTGTTCAAACAACCTTAACCAATGTGTTCTTTTATAATGAGAACCTTGGCTGGGCCGTCGGCCATGACGCGACTATTTTACATAGTCAAGATGGTGGGCTAACGTGGCAAGTTCAGCAGTATAAGCCAACATTAGAAAAGCCATTACTGAATATAGTATTTAAAACACCACTAGAAGGTTTGGCTATTGGTGCTTATGGACTTTTATTTCGTACTTTAGATGGCGGTAAAACATGGCAAAACGAATTTCATAGTGAATTCTTATTACCTGACGATGTTGAATATCTAGCCGAGCTAAAACAAGAAGACGAAGAAGCCTACTTAGATGAAATATCCTCTATTTTACCTCATTTTAATCGCTTAGTACTTGATGGTCGTACACTTTATATGGTGGGTGAAATTGGCTTAATTGCCAAAAGCAATGATTTTGGCAAAAACTGGCAGCTATTCGATGAAATTTATCAAGGTTCTTTCTTTGATATTGTCAGAACGATGAAAGGTAACTTACTTGTGGTTGGCTTACGGGGACATGTTTTTAGAAGTTTAAAAAATGGTTCCCCCTGGCAACAACGTCAAACCAATACGACTGCATTGATCAATGATATTGTCTTAACAAACGACGAACGTATTTTTCTACTCGCCAATAATGGCACCTTGCTTGAAAGTAATGACGATGGCCAAACCTATCGTGTAAGAAATCAGAAAGATGGTAAAGCGTTAATTGCAGGAGTTTGGTTTAATAATCAGCTAATTGTTGTTTCTGACGTTGGCGTTAAAACCATTTCTTTGTGAAATTTGTTAAAAGTTAAACCAGATAGACCCATTCCACTTGAGGAAGTCTGAGTATTAATCACTCAGACTTCCTGAAACGAGCAGCTTCAAGTGGAGCGGGCATAAATAATATAAGAAAATGGATTGTAATACGCTATGAAAATTTCCCTTGCCAACCGTTTAGAAGTCGGTCTATTTCGCCATAAGTTTTTGGTGTTAATGTTTTTTGTTTTTGCGAGTGTTTTCTTGGTATTTCAAGCAACACAAATAAAACTAGATGCTTCTTTTACTAAAAACATTCCGCTTAACCATGAGTATATGAAAACCTATTTAAAGCATAGGGAAAACTTTGGTGGAGCCAATAATATTTTAATCTCTGTTTGTAATAGTGACGGTGATATATTTACTGCTAACTTTTTTGAGACGTTGAAAGGAGTACACGATAAACTATTTTTTATACCTGGAATTAATCGTATTCAGGTTAAGTCATTGTATTCTCCGAGCACTCGTTTTGTTGAAGTAGTCGAAGATGGCTTTGCTGGTGGGCCAGTGATTCCTGCAGATTTTCAAGCAGATGAGCGTGGTTTAGCTATTGTAAAAGGTAATATTGAAAAAGCAGGCATTGTTGGTAGTATTGTTGCTGATGATTATAGTTGTGCCATGGTTAAAGCTTCTCTAATGGATTTTAATCCAAATACAGGAGAAAAACTTAATACGCTGACTATGGCGGCACAATTAGAACAAGAAGTAAGACAACCTTTTGAAAAAGATAATATTACCATTCATATCATTGGTTTTGCAAAAATGGTGGGGGATATTGCCGAAGGGGCAAAAGGTGTGGTCGTGTTTTTTGCCATTGCTATTGCGATAACCGCTGTAATGGTCTTCTTTTTCTGTCATTCTATTAGTTTGACATTACTGCCGATAGTTTGTTCTTTAGTTGCTGTTATTTGGCAAATGGGTATGCTCTCTACCCTTGGTTTTGGGCTTGATCCCATGTCAATTTTAGTGCCATTTTTAGTCTTTGCTATTGGTGTTAGCCATGGCGTACAAATGATTAATTCGGTGGTTAAGCAAGTGAGCCTTGGTTTGTCTAGCCAAGCCGCTGCACAAGTGAGCTTTAGAGCTTTATTGATTCCTGGTGGTATAGCCTTACTCTCTGATACTATTGGCTTTTTAACTTTACTTTCAATAGATATTGGTATTATTCGTGAATTAGCTATCACTGCATCTTTAGGTGTAGCCATGATTATTTTAACTAATTTAGTTTTACTACCATTACTGGTTTCTTATCTAACTATTACCCCTAAAGATAGAAAAAACCATGCGGGTAATATTGGAGAAGAAAGTGCTATCTGGCGTTTCATGGCAAGTTTTGCCACAAAAGGGCCTGCAACAATCATCTTAGTGTTAACCATTATTTTATATGGTGCAGGTTGGTTTAATTCGAAAAACTTACAAATTGGTGAATTACACGCAGGGGCACCAGCACTGCATGAATCATCTCGCTATAACCAAGATACGTTTTTAATTACTAATCGTTATGCTATTAGTGTTGATTATATGTCAGTGATCATTGAATCAACGCCAGATGCTTGTACTTATTACGAGACAATGAATACCCTTGATAGATTTCAATGGCGTATGGAAAATGTTGTAGGGGTTCAATCTGCTGTGAGTTTAGCTTCTATCTCTAAATTGGTTAATGCTGGCTATAACGAGGGGAATCCCAAATGGCGTGTTATCCCGCGTAACCAGCAAACACTAGTACAATCTATTGCACGTGTGCCTTCTTCAAGTGGTTTATTAAATCGCGACTGTAGTGTTATGCCCGTCATCTTATTTTTAGAAGATCATAAAGCTGAAACCATTGACCGTGTAATTAAAGAAATTAAATTAGCGGCTGCTGAACTGGATAGTAAACAATTACAGTTCAAACTCGCATCAGGTCCTGTTGGGGTTATGGCAGCAACCAATGAAGCCGTAGCAGAGGCACAGTTGCCAATGATGCTTTATATCTATGGTGCAGTAATTATTTTATGTTTACTTAGCTTTAGAAGCATCAGAGCAACCATCGTTGTTGTATTACCTTTATATGTAGTATCAACCTTAGCTCAATGGTTAATGACGGTGTTAGATATAGGGTTAACGGTCTCTACCTTACCAGTGATAGCCCTAGGCGTTGGTATCGGTGTTGATTATGGTATTTATATTTTATCAACCATGAGCGCAAAATTAAAAGAGGGTGCTAATGTACATGATGCTTATCTTGCGGCGCTTAAAGAGCGTGGTAGTGCGGTATTGATTACAGGGGTTACTCTTGCTGTTGGTGTATCAACATGGTTCTTCTCAGATTTGAAGTTTCAGGTAGATATGGGGGTATTATTGACCTTTATGTTTTTAGTTAATATGCTCGCTGCGGTCATTGTTTTACCTGCATTAGCCGCATTTTTATGGCCAAACAAAAAAAACTAGTTATAAAATATCATTTTAAAAACTGAAAGCCTTTAATAATCATTTATTAAGGGCTTTTTTTATATTGTTAATCGGCATTGATTTTTGTTATTAGCATTAATTCTGACGTATAACTGCATATTTAATCAATAAATAGCGGATGAAAACAGGTTTAAAGCACTATAAGTAACTTGTAATAAATAAAAAAGTTATAGAAATACATTAAGTTAACGAATAGAGTCTGTACTACGCTATAAAAAAATTCACTTACGTTTTTAAGTAAATGTTTTATATAGTCATAAAATAAGTTAGTTTAATTACTTCGTTTGATTAAAAATGCAAAATAGAAGAAATAAAAAACAATCAAATTCTTATTTTACTCATTATTAAGAACATAAAGTAAAAAGAGAATACAACCCAAATTATTACAAGCTTTCTGTTAAATAATATCAAAAGGAAAACGGTATGGCGTTAGTGAACGGTTCCCCCTCAGTGATACTAAAAAATGTAGCACAATTAATAAAGAAAAAAGTCCCTCAAGATACAGCCGGTTTAGTCGAACAATTTGCGACTTTATTATATGGAAATATTTCTTCTCTCGATTTATCAAATAGAAATGACAGTGACATGTATGGTGCTACATTAAGTTTGTGGAGTACACTTAATGAGCATACAGATGATAAACCCATTATCCATGTATTTAACCCTTCGGTAAGTAAAAATGGTTGGAAATCAAGTCATACTATTATTGAAGTGATTGTCAAAGACATGCCTTTTTTAGTCGACTCTATCCGTATTGCCTTAAATCGACTGGGTCTATCCCCACACCTCATGTTGAGTTTGCCATTAAAACTAGTACGAGAAAAAGATAAAAGTATTATTCAACTGGCGTCTAACGTTGATACTAAAATTAAAGCGACATCAGAAGAAACCATCTTTTTTATTGAAATAGATAGGCAGTCTACTACAGAAGAATTAGAGACTATAAAAAATGAGCTATTAAGTGTTGTTGAAGATATCACGTTAACCGTTAATGATTGGCAACCAATGCTTCAACAGTTTGATAATGTTATTGATGACATAAAAAAAGCAAGGTTACCCGGTAGTAAAAAAGCAAAAGAAGATTCAGTAGAGTTTTTGTTATGGTTGGCGAATAATAATTTTACCTTAATGGGGTATCGTTCATACGGTGTCCGTGCAGTACAAGGTGACATCGAACTTGTAGCAAACATGGATTCTAGCTTAGGTTTAATGAAAAAATCGAGTAGAACGACAAACCGCCTCATTTCAAGCTTAAGTGAGTCTGGACGTGAACTTGCTTTAGGTGAAAACCACCTTATACTCACCAAAACCAATTCGCGCTCAAGAGTACATAGACCGGCGCAACTTGATTATATCGGTATAAAGCGTTTTGATGAGAAAGGTAACGTTATTGGAGAAGAGCGCTTTATTGGTTTATTTGGCTCTGCTTATTACACTAATAGCGCCCTAGATTTACCGTTAATTAAATCTAAGGTAAAAGAAGTATGCGAGTCTTCAGGTTTTGCCAAAGGAACACACTCTTATAAATCATTAATTAATATTCTTGAAACATACCCTAGAGATGAAATATTACAAAGTAATATCAATGAATTATTGCAAAATGTATTAGGTATTTTGCAAATGCAAGAACGTGATTACTGTGGTTTATTCGTACGACGTGATGCTTTTAATCGTTTTTATTCCTGTATGGTTTATGTACCGCGTGAACGCTATAACACTGAATTACGTATTGAAACCCAATGCTTGTTACAAGAAGCCTTTGGTAGTGATGAAGAAGTTGAGTTTACTACCTACTTCTCTGAATCAGTGCAAGCTAGAACACATTATATTGTTAAGGTTAAGTCAACAAAAGCAGATATTAACGTGAAAGAAATCGAAAAGAATTTGAATGAAGCAGCACGGAGTTGGGATGATAAATTAGTGAGTGCGCTTGTCGCCAATAAAGGTGAAGTTGCCGCCAAAGCATTAAGTCGCAAATATGTACATTTTCCTCAAGCCTATAAAGATGAAGTATTACCGGGCTCTGCGATTGTTGATATCGAAAAATTAGAAAGAGTTAATTTTGCTAATGGGATAGAAATGTTGTTTTATCAGCCGTTAGAAGAAAAAAAGGGTAGTCGTTTTGTCAAATTAAAATTATTTCATAAAGGCGATCCAATTCATCTATCTGATGTGTTGCCGATATTAGAAAATTTTGGTTTACGTGTTATCGGTGAAAGCCCCTACGCGATTAAAACATTGGATGGGGAAACCTTCTGGATTTTAGATTTTTCTATGCTGATAAACGGCGAAAGTGACTTTAATATTCACACCGTCAGCACACTCTTCCAAGATGCTTTTGCTAAAGTATGGCAGGGTGATTTAGAAGATGATGGTTTTAACCGATTAGTATTAGGTGCAGGGCTTGAAGGGCGGAGAGTTTCTATTTTACGCGCCTTTGCAAAATATGAACGTCAAATTGGTGGTCGCTTTAGTCAAAGTTATATCGAAGACACGTTTGCTCGTTATCCTAGCATTGCACAATTATTAATTAATTTATTTATACAACGTTTTGATCCCCATAATAAATCAACTGAGAACGTAAAAGAAAAAGCACATAGTAAATTATTAGAGTCAATCGAAAGTTCATTGGATAATGTTGCCAACCTAGACGATGATCGCATTATTCGACGTTTTGTTGAAATGATCAATGCAACCATTCGTACTAACTATTTCCAACTTGATAAACTGATGGGCGAAAAATCCTATATATCGTTCAAAATGGTGCCAGAAAAAATTAGTGAAATGCCGCAGCCCGTACCTAAATTTGAAATATTTGTTTATTCACCACAAGTTGAAGGGGTACATTTACGCGGTGGTAAAGTTGCTAGAGGTGGGTTGCGTTGGTCTGACAGACGTGAAGATTTTCGCACCGAAGTGTTAGGCCTAGTGAAAGCACAGCAAGTTAAAAATACAGTTATTGTGCCCGTAGGTGCTAAAGGCGGCTTTGTTTGCAAACAGCTACCAAAAGGAACCCGTCAAGAAATATTTGAAGCAGGTAAAGAATGTTATCGTACCTTTATTCGGGCTTTATTAGACATTACTGACAATATTATCAACGGTGAAATAGTACCACCGGTAGATGTTGTACGCCTTGATGAAGATGATGCTTACCTTGTGGTAGCAGCAGATAAAGGAACCGCAACCTTCTCAGATATCGCTAATGGTATTTCTGATGAATATAAATTCTGGTTAGGTGATGCTTTCGCTTCTGGTGGTAGTGTTGGTTATGATCATAAAGCGATGGGCATTACTGCAAAAGGCGCATGGGAGTCGGTAAAGCGTCACTTTAGGGAAATGGATATTGATTGCCAAAGTACCGATTTCACCTGTATTGCGATTGGTGACATGGCGGGTGATGTATTTGGTAATGGTATGTTGTTATCAAAACATATTTGTTTACAAGCCGCATTCAATCACATGCATATATTTATAGATCCTAATCCAGATTCCGCGAAAACTTACCCAGAACGTGAACGGTTATTTAATTTACCTGGCTGTAGTTGGGAAGATTACAACAAAGAATTAATTTCAAAAGGTGGTGGTATTTTTAGCCGTCATGTTAAGTCGATTAAACTAACATCGCAAATTAAAAAAATGTTAGGGACGCAAAAGCAAAGCATGTCACCTAACGATTTGATCCAAGCTATTTTGACGATGGAAGTTGACCTGCTATGGAATGGCGGTATTGGTACTTATGTTAAAAGCACTAAAGAAACGCATTTAGAAGTAGGTGATAGAGCAAACGATGCCTTGAGAATTAATGGCAGTGAACTACAAGCGAAAGTGGTTGGTGAAGGCGGTAACTTAGGGTTAACTCAACTTGGTCGTATTGAATTTTCTGCTAATGGCGGCCGTATTAATACCGATGCCATTGATAATGCTGGTGGTGTAGATTGCTCAGACAACGAAGTTAATATAAAAATATTACTTAATAGTTTAGTACAAAATGGTGATTTAACGGTTAAACAACGTAATAAGTTACTTCATGAGATGACTGAAGAAGTCGGCGACTTAGTTATTAAAGATTGTTATCGCCAAACACATTCATTATCTATCACCACCAAGCGTGGTGTAAATCAAATGAAAGAGCAAGTGCGCTTTATTCAGGACTTAGAACGTGCTGGTAAACTTGATAGAGCATTAGAGTTTATTCCAGATGATGAAGAAATTTCAGATAGAATCGCTAAAGGCAATGGTTTAACACGTCCTGAGCTTGCGGTTTTACTTGCTTATAGCAAAATGGTACTTAAAGAAGAGTTGGTTCATAAAGATATAACGGATAACCCTTATCATAACCGTTTGTTAATTAGCGCCTTTCCTAAGCAATTACGTGAACAATATCAAGATGAAATGCAGCAACATCCTTTACGGGCAGAAATTATTGCGACTAAATTAGCCAACAAAATTGGTAATGATATGGGCTTTAATTTTGTTAATCGCATGCAAGAAGAAACAGGCGCCACGGTAGTTGAAATTGCTAATAGTTACACTGTCGCTTGCGCGGTCTTTGAATTAGAAGAATTTTGGCAAAAAATTGAAATATTAAATAATAAAATTTCAACTGCTATTCAAACAGAAATGTTATTTCAATATCGTCGCACCATCAGAAGAGCCACTCGTTGGTTTTTACGTCATCGTAATAAAGCACTCACTATTGAGCAATCAATAGTGTTATACCAACCAACATTCACTATCTTATCTAAAAAACTTAATGACTTTATTATTGATGATGAAGTAAACGAGATAGAGCGTGTTGAAAGTGATTTAATTGCGGCAGCTGTACCGAAAATAATTGCTCAGCGTATTGCACAGTTAAGTACTATTTTCTCAGCATTAGATATTGCGGATATAGCTGCTCAAGAAGATAAAAATATTGATATTGTTGCTCATTTATACTTTAAACTAGGCGCCCGCTTAGAGCTACATTGGTTCTTAGAACAAATAACTCGTCAGTCGGTATCTAATCACTGGCAAGCACTTGCTAGAGCCTCTTTTAGAGAAGAACTTGACTGGCAGCAGCGCTCATTAACCGTAGTAGTATTACAATGTGACTGTAATGTAAAAATTGAAGATCTTGATGAGATGCTTGATGCTTGGATAGAAGTGAATGAAAAGCCCATTACACGTTGGCAACATATTTTATCTGACTTTAAAATAGGACAAACTCATGAGTTTGCTATGTTTTCAGTAGCCTTACGTGAGTTAATGTTATTAAGTCTAAATTGCCATAAGGTAATAAAGTAATATTGGTGACTTAACATTGTTTTTATTAACAGATATAAATAGCTAAAAGCAATTTTAAAAAGCTAACTTAACTGATAAAATCCCCACTTAACTTATTAAAGTTAAGTGGGGATTTTTATTTCCAGCTTCAATACATGACTAACTAGAGGTTTTATGTTTTATCCTGCCATTCGTAAAGTATTGTTTCAGTTTGACGCCGAAACCATTCATGAGTTAACAATCAAAGGGTTAAAAAATACGGGTTCAACGCCGTTAAATGCTTTATATAAGCAAAGCGTTACCAACAAGCCAGTAACAGTAATGGGAATTGATTTCCCAAATTCATTAGGCTTAGCGGCAGGTTTAGATAAAAATGGTGAGTGTATTAATGCCTTTGCTGCGATGGGATTTGGTTTTATTGAAGTAGGGACTGTTACACCACGTCCACAAGCGGGAAACCCAAAGCCGCGTATTTTTAGATTACCTGAAGCGAATGCTGTTATTAACCGTATGGGTTTTAATAATAAAGGTGTTGACTATTTAGTATCACAAGTCAGATCAGCAAAATTTAGTGGTGTACTAGGCATTAACATCGGAAAAAATAAAGATACGCCTGAAGAAAAGGCTAAAGATGATTATATTCACTGTATGCAAAAAGTGTATGATTTTGCCAGTTATATCACAATCAATATTTCATCACCCAATACGCCAGGTTTACGCTCTTTACAATATGGCGACGCACTAAATGAATTATTGTCAGCACTAAAAGCAGAACAAGCCCAATTGGCAAAACAATATAATAAATATGTGCCTATTGCCGTAAAAATAGCGCCAGACCTAACCGAAGATGAAGTTAGCTCGATAGCCATAAGTTTAATTGATAACAATATTGATGGTGTTATTGCAACCAATACAACCTTGTCTCGCGAAGGGGTTGAAGGGCTTGAATTTGGTAATGAGCAAGGCGGTTTAAGTGGTGCGCCAGTGAAAGATAAAAGTACTACGGTGATAAGGTTATTGGCTAAAGCGTTAGATAATAAGCTGCCCATCATCGGTGTTGGCGGAATTGCCTCAAGTAATGATGCCAATGAAAAGCTTGTTGCCGGTGCGAGTTTGGTACAAATATATACTGGTTTTATTTATCAAGGTCCTCCTTTGGTGAAAGAGATAGTGAATGGTTTTAAGGTTTAATTATTTATGAATTGAATTTTGTTATGTCAGTCAATGAAGAATAACTAACTATTTTTATTCTGCTATTAAAAAAGCTGCCAATGAGCAGTTTTTTTATGTCAGAAATATATCCCATCTAGTAATACAAGGAGAAGATTTTATTCTCCTCAGTATGCTTTAAAATATAAAAGGCTTTTTTAAGTTGTGTTATTTATGAGTTGTATAAACTTAAAAATGCACTATATTTGAATGAGCAACTATCAAGGAAGATTATTATGATGAGTAAAGGTGAATTAGATCGTTTCAATACACTTTCCGGAAAAGCACTCAAGAATACTGCGACTCAAAACGAACGCCTAGAATATAAAAAACTGCTTTTATCTTGGAATAGTTCAATGGAGTTAAAATCACTTCAAAATTTTTATGCGCCGGAATTAAATAATTAGTATTTTCTTATAGGCGTATTATTTTCATAATTTAGCTTATGCTAAGTTATGATGTATGGTTTCTATTATTTTGATTGTAAAAAGGTAACAAGTAAAAAATAACCTGTTAACGGTTAGATGTGTAAAACACATCAAAACCATTAACAGGTTATTTTAAGTAAAAAGTGTCTATCTTTAACTGTTAATAACTTTCGTTATGAAAAGCTAACTCTACTTTAAGTTATTGTTTATTATTTGATTTTTTCTTTATGAATTATTGTAAATTTTTATCTATTTACATGTTTACTCAAAATCTAGTTATTATGAAAATAAGTCGTTTTGTATAGCTTTTTTTTTATGCGGCTAAATGACTGTACTCTCTCATAAGCTGTGCTACTACTGGGTTGTGTATCTTGTCTGCATAGGCTGCAAAATACACCTTTTCTACTGGTATATTTGTTAATTCTGCTAATTTATCTAAAATCTCATCTTCTGGTATTGAGCCACGACAACGCCAAGATGATACCGTAGCCCTCCCAATACCAAGTTTCTTTGATAGCTTATTGTCTGAAAGGTCCGTGGTAGCTGCATTTAGCACATCTAAGAAGTTCATTGTTTTTACCTGTTTTGTAGTTCGCAAATCAAGTATAGGACAGTTGTCAACACCTTACAATCATGGTGCAGACTGTTGACAACGTATACAGCCTGCGTATAACCTTTAAATGCTTTCGAGGTGACACACCTTAACTTGATGTAGTTCGCACTTTATTCATGCCGTTTAGGTCTAGCTTGAAAGCAAATTATTCATTAATTTTATGAGGTGTTAATTATGGCTGAAAATACTAATTCTCAAATTGAAAAAATAGCTATCCATTTAACACCCCATGAAATCAATGTTTTGAATCGCACCATTTTTCTTCGAATAGTTAAAGTAAACATGATTTCTTCTCCTAGTTTTGAGCTTGAAACTGAACTTGAAGACTTAAAAGAATTAATAGAAATCATTAAGGTTTAGTTTTTCTATGAAAATTTATTACGAGAGTGACCCGATTCTGGGCATTAACATAACTTACGATTTCAATGGTGAACGTCACCATGATTTCTTTAGCTCGTTTTATTTATTCAATGCTTGGGTTTCATTAGAGTTTTTTAATGTTGAGTTAATCGAAATAACAGACAGCAACTATCCAATTTTAGTTCAAAAAGGGTTAATTTAATGAAACAATTTCCATTATTTTCAACTCAACAATCTTTTGATAAATTAGAAGAAAACCAACTAAAACTTCCTCGTTTATATGTTCCAAAAAGCAAAAAGAAAGACATATACAGCAATAAAGCTAATGAGCTTATGGCTCATAAAAAATCTGATAATATTAAAATTGATTTTCTAGCATTTACATTCCCTATTTCAGCTCTTCGTCATTGTTCAAAAGCTGGTCGTATTAATTTCCCTCATGAAATGACAGTTATAAAAAAAGACTTTTTTTCTAAAAAGGATGTTCATCATACTGTTAATTTTAAAAATTATGGCATTTGGCCAGAAGTACCAGAAATTAAATGGCGTAAAGTAAAAAATTTAGAAGAACATGAATTAATGCATGCTGAATTTAAAGCTACGATGCTTAAATTTTATGAAGAAACTCTTAAAATTTGGGCGGGTGAAGTTTTAGGTTTTGATATCTCACCAATGAGAGGTAAAGGTTTTCAAGGTTATAAAGATTCAGCTACGTTACGTTTTTTAGGCAAAGACGTTGGCTTTGTTTGTATTGGCGGTCAAAGAGACACTATTCATTTTCAAATTTCAGGTACAGGTTGCAAGTCACTTTTTGAACATACAACGCCCTTTGTTATACATCATTGGCTTCACAGGGTTTTTTCAGTATCAAAACTTAGTCGCATAGATTTAGCTTATGACGATTTTGACAATAATTTTAATTGTGATTATGCAGAAAAAGCTTATATCGATGGCTTTTTCAGAACATCTAATCGTGGACCAGCTCCTCTTTGTGAGCCTAGAAATAAATATACTTACGAAGCAAAATTAAACAAATTATTAAAGGTTTTTTCTCAAGAAATGTTTTGCGTTGGCTCTCGTTCATCTGCTGTTTATTGGCGTATTTATAATAAAAAGTTAGAACAGGGTATTAAGCAAGATGATTTAACTTGGTATCGCTCAGAATCAGAATTAAAGAAATGGGATGTTGACGCTTTACTTAACCCTGCGGCTACTTTTGCAGGTCTTTGTCCTTTTGCTGCCTCTATTGATTTAGATAAAGGCGTTAAAACTAAAGCCATGAGCAAAGTAAAAGAAGTTTGTCTTGATGTTGCTGCTCGCGTTCGTCACGTTCGTCGCTCTGCGGGTAAAGCACTTGGCGATATTCTAGAAATTTTTCAGGGTGACATTGAACACACTATGGGTTTGATATTACCAGAAGAAACCGGAGGTAAGCTTGGAATACCTTCCACCTATCAACAACTAATAAACACTGTAATAGAGGTCTAAAAATGTCTAATAGAATTATTTTATGTGGTATTCAAATCATAAGCTTTCCTGAAAGCAAGAACCCCAGTGCTGAGTCGGCATCATTACTCATGCTTTATCCAATTGAAATTGTTGACGCGCCAAAATTTAGACGTAAATCGGTAGGTCAATCAACTGAAACACCTTTCGGTAAACAGTCTTTAGCTATCAACGCTAAGTATGCTCATCAATTAATCGACACTGGTGCTTTTGTTTCTAACAAAGAATATGAGCTAGTTGTTGGCTTTAATACAGATACTTTTGAAAATGAAATTTCAGAAATAATTCCAGTTGACCAACAACTTAAACAACACTTTAAAGATTGTTTAAAGGGTCAGTAATTAATTTTGGCTGCTGTTTTTACAACTATTCATCCAAGTAAGGTTAAGACCATGGACGCTGTTATTTTATTTGATTACAAGCAGTACGATTATTTATGCGCTTCTTGTGATTGGTTTGGTACTGAACTTGAACTAGATGTAGTAACTAAAATTAAATTCAATCAGGTTTGTTGTCCTATTTGCCAAAGTAATGATGTCAGCGTTCATATTGAAAAAGGGTAAAAAATAAATGTCTGTTTGTGCTGTTGTTGATGTTAATGGTTTTGTAAAAGCAACTAATGAACAGATTTGTAGTGAATTTTTGTTACTGACTCAATCAGAATTTGATTCTTCGTCGGTAGCACAAATCTTAAGTACGTTAGAAAGCCTTTTTGGTTTTGATTTAGCGACTTTTGGAATAGTGCATGGGTCTATGATGCTTGCATTTTTAGGCGGTCATTTTACTGGTCGCATGGTTAAATATTTAGGCGCTCGGTCTTAAATATTATTTTTAATTTTATAGGGTTTTATTATGAAAAATGTAATTCAAATGGTTAATTTTGGCGGTCAATGGGTAGCTGTTAAAGCTAAAAAAGCCTCTACTGCTATTGCTGTTGGTGGTACTGCTTTAATGTCTTCGGGTGCAACTTTTGCTGCTGATTATACAACGCAAATTACTGCGGCTCAAACTGAAGGTACAGGTAACGTTTCTGCGGTTATTGGTGCCGTAATTGCTATTGCTATTTTATCTTTTAGTGTTAAATCGTTAATAGCTTGGTTTAAAGGTAATTAAAATGGCTATTTCCATGTTCTTTGCTTGTGCATTGGCACTAGTTTTTGTCTCAGGCTTTGAGTCTGGTGTACGCGCAGTTTAGTAATTTTTTTATTATTAATCTTAATCAAGGAGCTTAATAGCTCCTTTTTTTCTTTAAAATTGGGTTCAAATTATGGAATATAAATATATATCAGAGCCAAAAAAACCGCTTTTTCCGTTTTGGAAAGCACTTATTTATTTAGCCATTTTACTTTTTAATATTTTTTTTTGGTCTTCTGATGCGCTTGCTGAAACAGAAAATATTGAAGGTATTAATTTTTATAAGGTTAATTCTTTGGATTCAGCTTTATCTTATTGTACTAATGGTTTTGCTTATTCTTCTGATAGAAGTATTTCTGTTTATTCTTTAAAGTTTAAAACACCCTTAATTGCTCAAGGTTATAATTATGGAAATATTTGTATTGGTTATCCTGATTCTACTAAGTACGTTGTTTTTAAAACACTATCAGTTGTCGAACCCGAACCCGATGCTCTTTGTTATGATAATTATCCGAATTCTCCTAGTTCTATCACTCTAACTGAATATGAAGATTTACCTACTTATTTGTCTACAAATTATTTTGCATTTGAGGGTTGCGGTTACAATGTTTCACACTCTATTAACACCTCGAAGTTTTGGAAAAATACTTGTTATGATTTTTCGTTAACTAGAACGTCTATTTCTGTTGATTCTAATACGGATTCAACAAATGCTGAAGCAAGAGTTGCACCCTATAAATGTGTAGAGAAAACTTGTTCTTCTGGTCAATCTTTAGGTTCAAATGGTGTTTGTCAGGATGATGTTATTCAGTGTCCAACGGGTCAATCTTTAGATTCAAACGGTGTTTGTCAGTATGATGTTATTCAGTGTCCAACGGGTCAATCTTTAGATTCAAATGGCGTTTGTCAGGATATTCAGTGTCCAACGGGGCAATCTTTAGATTCAAATGGTCTTTGTCAGGATGATGTTTCTGGTTCCAGTTCTTTTTTAAATACTGAATTGTTTGTTATGCAATCTTGTACCGTTTATTCAGCTTCAGGAACTTTTGATTGCAAAGATTTAAGAAATACATTTTTAGGTTTTAATGCTGTACTTGCTTTTGCACGATCTATTGAATCTTACAATGGTGATAGTGTAAAAATTGAATCAAAAACGTTAACTGATAAAACGCAATATTTATTAAGAATAGATGATATGTCTACCCATAAAAAATCTGTTTATGTTTACGTTACCTCTACCGCTGCTTTTAGTGGCGCTGATGGTCTAGGTGGTGATGGTTCAACAACTGGCGATACAGCAGGTGTTATTGCTGCGATAAATGATAATACTGAAGTTATTGGATTAAAATTTGATGATTTATCTACTTTATTAGGTCAAAAATTAGATGATAATTCAACCTCTTTACTTAACAAACTCGACGATAATTCTATTTCCTTGCTCGATAAGCTCGATGGTAACTCTACTTCTTTGCTTAACAAGATTGATGGAAATTCAACTTCTCTGCTTAATAAACTCGACGAGTTAGGCGATAAAATAGATGATGATTCTTTAGGTGATGCAGTTAATTATGATGCTGTTGGCTCTACTGGTTTATCGTCTATTTTTGATAATGACGCGGTTGTTGCTTTGGATGAAGAAAATCAAGCGTTGACTGAATCAATCGATGAACTTATTGCTACTTCTAAAGTTGACTTAATGCAACATTTCACTTTTCAATCTACTGACGCTAATTTTTCAGAAAACAATATAGACCTAGGACAATGGGGTGTTCACGACGTTTCTATTGCCCGTTTTAGCGAACATTTCTCGTTAATTAAAAGTACTATTTTATTAATGGCCAGTTTAGGTGCTTTATTTATTGTTTTAGGAGGTGTTTTTAAATGAGATATTTAACATTAATTATTTTCTTATTCTTACCTTTTTCTACCTTTGCTGCTGTTGAGACGGTTGGAGGAATTTCAGGTTTTTTTAGTCAAGTGATGAATTATTTACATTCAATTGCTGATTTTTTCTTAAATGATATTCCTTTGGCAATTGTCAATTTTCAGGTTTATGTTTTTGCTTGGCTTTTAAAATATAAATTAGAATCGACGCTGTGGGCCATCAATCAATCAATGTCTATTGCTACTACTTTTTTGGGTTTAATTTCTTATACAGAATTACTTAATACGTTAGTTTCTCACTTGCCAAATGATGTTAAAGCGGTTGCGGGTTCGATAGGTATTTTTCAGGCCTTATCAATTATCATCGAAGCGTATATAACTAAATTTATTTACGCAATGTTTAACTAATGGCTACTAAAATTTTCCATGGTGTTCCTGGTTCTTATAAGTCGTCGACGGCCATGTGGTTTGAAGTTTTACCCGCACTTCGTTCTGGCCGTGTCGTTATTACTAATTTACAAGGTATTTTAGAACTTGAGCAAATGCAGCGTGCTCTGGGTGAAGTGTTCCCTGACTCAGCTCGATTATTTAGAATTTCTATTTCTAGCGAAACAGGTATTTTATTAATTAGAAATTTTTATCAATGGGCGCCTATCGGCTGCTTGCTTTTTATTGATGAAATACAAGACGTATATCCTAACGATTCGAGCTTTAAAGCACTTAACTATAATTATCAAGGCGAGGGCTTTTTTGATGATAAGTTGCCGCTTGAGCTTGTCGAGCTTTACCATCAAGAACAACGTAAAATTAAGAATAATGTCAATGTAGATGATTATCTTGATGACCTTGGCGAGTCGCTTTTTGATGAACGTGATTATTTACGTTATCCCAGAACTTTACGCGAAATGTTTATGCGTCACAGACACTATAACTGGGATATTATTCTTGCAACTCCAGATATCAAAGAGGTTACTCCGTTTGTTCGCTCTGTTTGTGAAAAAGCTTATCAGCACACTTCTAAAGATCAAATACCATTACCTTACTTTAAAAGACGGCCTTTAGTTCTTGAACATAATGCCAAAGAGAGCGGTTTAACAGCCAAAAAAGGTCAAGTCACTACTTCAAAAAAGGTACCTATCGATGTTTTTAAATTATACAAATCAACTGCTACTGGAAAAACAACTAAGTCGGGGTTGGGTTCATCAGGGATTAGTTGGCGTATTTATTGTGGGTTGTTTGCTATTGTCGCCTATTTTATTTATATGGTTTTCTTTTTCTTCGATAGCTCAAGCGATGCGGTTGATTTGGAGAACAGGCAAGCGGCTGCTGTTCAAATTCCTGTTGGTGCGAAAAATACTGAGAATGACCAGAAAGCTATTAGTGAAATTAATAACGTTAACGGCAAAGATAATGTTGAGATTAACAATTTTCATTTTCGTGATAGTAGCGTTTCGATTATTATTGCGCCTAATAATTTTGTAAATCTTCCTTACGGCGCTAAAGAAATTTATATTAGCGCTATCAATAAAGTTTTTACTTCAGCAAGTAAAAGTATATTTTTTAGGGATTACTTGTTTAATGCTAAAAATGACACTCATACATTTTCTTTATCTAGTGAACAACTTTTGAATATGGGTTATCAGCTTTTTTATAAAAACGATTGTTTAATCGAATTACGAAATAATGAGTATTCTCATTATATTTATTGTGAGCCAACGTATTATGAATCGTTACCACAAGAGTCTGAACAAATTGAACCGTACATAAAAAGCGCTGTTAATCTGTAAATAAAACCACTCTTTATCGTATCGCGACACATTAATATTGACTTTGCGTGTCGCGACACGTATAATGGTTTTATTAACTAAGGGGAATTAAATGAATAACTTAAATATATTAAAAAATACATTAGGCGTAGTAAATGATGCTGATAAATCTTTAATGAATGATATGCCTTTATATAAAGTTAAAGCGCTCTTTGATGGTTTAGTTCTTGCTGATGTTATTGACTTTGGTAGTAAGTATGGTGAGTTTATTTCAATAGTTTTAAATACTAAAAGAAAAGACGTTGCCACTAAACATATTATTTATGTTCGTTCTATTCTTGAAACAATGATTAAAAATCAAGAATTAGAAAACGCTCAATTAGTTGAATCTCAAAAAGAGCAAGATAGTTTAGCAATTGAAAGTACTTGTGTTATCGTTACGAGTAACGGAAAATCAAATGAAGTTCAATTACAATTAACTAATATGCCTAAAAAAATTGGTCGTCCAAAGTCTGAAAACGCCTTATCTGGTGCTGAACGCTCCAAAAGAGCAAGAGATAAAAAGAAAGCTAATAAGTTAGTAACTGTAAATTCAACGCTTTCTAAGTCTGATTCTGAGCGTTATAATCGCATGATTTCAGATGGTTATAGTTTAAGCTGGATTATTGATAAAGCTTACGCTTATTCTGTATCAATGCGTCTTGATTGATTTTAAGTATTGTCAAATATGGTAACCATTTTTGTTACGTGAAACAATAATGGTTTTTTTATGGCGTAGCCATGCAGCGTAGCGTTAACTTCTTTGTTCTATCGTAATTCGATTAGCTTGCGATGTTAGGGGAGTTTCTCCAGTTGCAGCACTGGAGACTATAACGGGCGGATGAAAGGTTTTATCTCTGTATAGAGGTAAAGCCTTTTTTTATGCTTAATTTAAAAAACTTCCCCATCCTGCCAAACTTCTTTTGTTTTTGGTTTATCGACTGCCAACGATAAGGACGACGACGACCTAGGAGGAGGACGAAGAGGCGAAAGGAGAGAACCCCCGTTTCTGTATTACGGGGGTAGATTCCACCAAACAATGCAGCCTTGCGCCATATTCACTATTTTTTAGTATTTTAGGCACGTTGATGTAATAACAATAATTACTTTGATTTTATGCAATAGTGCTATTTTTTGAACTTCCCGTATTATTAAATTTATTTAAATGAGAATCATTATGGTTTAGAATTGTTTTTTTTATTGACAAGGATTTGTTTTGTTATATTTTATTAAATGGGTTTCTATTATTATTGTTGCTTTGTTTTTGGCGTGGTTGTTGCCAATATTATTTATGTCTTCTGTGATGAAATCTTATAATTCTTTGCCGGAATTTGATAAACAAAAGTATATTACAGAGTCTGCTCAGGTTTTAAAGAATGGTTTTGAACCTATTTTTAAAAAATATCAATTAAATGTAGAATCATCTATTCCTCAACAAAAAAAATACACTTCTTATAGTAAATTTAAGGTAAGTGATAATTCTTTAAGTATTAATAAAAACTCTAATCTACATAAAACTGCAGGATCTTCATTTGGATATAATTCTAAATATATTAATGTGCAAAGTGATGATGCTTGTGCTTATTGGAGTCGTCGTTATTTTGATAAAAAGACTGATTTTAATAAGATTCATTTAAGGTATTCATGTTCAAGATGATTTGATTTTTGCGCAACTCAAAGAGGCTCTCTGCGCTTTTTTATTTAAAAAGTTTAAAAAGGTAACATTTCAATCGCTATTTTTTGCGTGTGTTTTCCGCGTCTATCATAAATGATTGTCGTGTTAATTGATGAATGCCCCATTAGTTTCTGTACCGCAATTTTATCTGCTCCAACTTCTAAAAGTGTTGTTGCAAATGTTCTTCTTAAGTCGTGTGGTGTAAAGTGTTCTATTTTAACTTTATCAATTATTTGGTTTGTAATAGATGCTATTCCCATTGATGATATTCTCGTATTTGAAATTTTTTCGTTTTTATAGATACTAGAAAATAATGCTCCACTTTTTCTTTTTAGGGCTTCGATCCATTTGTTAATAGCGTTATTAACAAATCTACATAAGTATATAGTTCTAGATTTATTACCTTTACCGTGGACTAAAACCGTCTTTCCTTTTATGTCTGAAATATTAAGGAGCATAATTTCTCTTCGTCTAAGTCCTGCACCACAAGCAAGGGCAAACAATGCGTAATTTCTTTTGTTTCTTATATTATCGTTATTTTTGAAGTATTTTTTTACTTTTTCTATTTCGTTTGTTGTCAATACTCTTCCTGCTGCGGCTCGCGTTCCTTTTAGCTTTTTTATCTTTCTTATTCTTGTGTAACATTCAATATCTATAAACTTTAACTGCCAACACTCATAAGCAATATTTTTTAATGCTGAAAGTGTTAAATTTATTGTCGTGTGAGCTTTGTCGTTATGGGTTTCATAACGCATGTATTGAAGTATTGCTATGTGACTTAATTTTGACCAATTGCATCGCTCAAAATTTCGTGTTTTAAAGAAGAAATCACAAAAAATTGACACTCTTGAAAGGTAGGTGTTTACGCTGAATTTTGAATTTAGAGTTAGTAAAAATGAATTTACAGGATTATTTTGATGAGTTTTTAAAAAAAGTTCCATTTATTTTCGCCTTATTTTGTTGAATTAATAATAAAGCAAAAACTATTCCTTTTACCGATTTGACACTAATAATCGCATCAAACCGATAAAAGTATAAAATTAACTGTTAATAACTTTCGTTATGTACACTTAATACTGCACGACCCGATGGATCTGCATTGTTTTGGAAGCTTTCATCCCAAGCTAATGCTTCTACTGTACTACAAGCAACTGACTTACCACCCATAACACAATCAGCAGCGGTGGCTAATGGGTATTTCTCTTCAAAAACCGTACGGTAGTAATAACCTTCTTTGGTATCAGGGGTATTTACTGGGAATATAATGTGCGCATTTTCAAGTTGTTGATCAGTAACAAGTGTTTCAACATGGGCTTTTAAACCATCAATCCACGAGTAACCAACACCGTCTGAAAATTGCTCTTTTTGACGCCATAATATTTCTTTTGGTAAATAACCTTCAAAAGATTCACGTAAAATAGCTTTTTCCATTTTACCATTACCACATAACTTATCTTCAGGGTTGATGCGCATGGCAACATCCATAAAGTGTTTGTCTAAAAATGGTACGCGTGCTTCAATGCCCCAAGCTGACATTGATTTGTTCGCACGTAAGCAATCAAATTTATGCAAACGGTCTAGCTTACGGTTTAACTCTTCATGAAACTCTTTAGCATTAGGTGCTTTGTGGAAGTATAAATAACCACCAAATATTTCATCGGCACCTTCACCAGAAAGTACCATTTTAATACCCATGGCTTTAATTTTACGTGCCATTAAATACATTGGGGTAGAAGCACGAATAGTGGTTACATCATAAGTTTCTAAATGATAAATAACTTCTTTTAATGCATCAATACCTTCTTGCTCGGTAAACACTACACTGTGATGAATAGTCCCAATACTGTCAGCAACTGTTTTTGCCGCGATTAAATCAGGAGAGCCTTCAAGGCCACAAGCGAAGGAATGAACTTTTGGCCACCAAGCTTCTGACAAATCGTTTTCTTCAATTCGACGCGCCGCAAATTTTTGCGTGATAGCAGAAATTAATGATGAATCTAAACCACCTGACAATAATACACCGTAAGGTACATCAGTCATTAAGTGACTTTTTACTGACTCTTCTAATGCTTCACGAATCTTAGTCGTACTAGTGGTGTTATCTTTAATAGCAGCATAATCTTGCCAGTTTCGTTTGTAATAACGTTGTAATTCCCCAACACGACTATCTAAAATATGCCCTGGAGGAAATTCACTTACCGTTTTACAAATAGGCATAAGTGCTTTCATTTCTGAGGCAACATAAAAGTTACCGTCGCTATCATAGCCAGTGTAAAGTGGAATAATACCCATATGATCACGGGCAATTAAATAAGAATTATCAGTTTCATTGTAAACAATAAAAGCGAACATGCCTTGTAGCTTATCAACAAAATCAACACCAAATTCTTTATATAACGGTAGTATAACTTCACAATCAGAAGCTGTTTTGAAGTCGAAATCTACGGTAAGATCAGCTTCTAAAGCTTTATGGTTATATATTTCACCGTTAACGGCAAGTACGTGAGTTTTATTTTCGTTATATAGCGGTTGAGCACCATGCTCAGTATCTACAATAGATAAACGTTCATGCACTAATATGGCATTGTCACCACTGTATATGCCTGACCAATCTGGTCCACGGTGGCGTAATAGGCGAGAACATTCTAAAGCGGTTGGACGAAGTGCTTGCGCACCTGTTTTTATATCTAGTATACCAAAGATCGAACACATTGAAGCGCTACTCCTTTAATTAATAGTAAGTCAAATTGTGAGTTTTCTTGTTAGAAATTAGTGTAACAACACTAATTGTTAAATGACACTCTGCCAGTTCTACTATAAAAATCAACCATAATATCAATTTTTATTAAAATAAAAGGTAATTCAGGCTTTAAACTGTTTATTACCGCTAAAATATGAATACTTAATAATTCTTAAGTATGCGTTAAGAAAGTATAGTTAATGTATGGTTTAATTAAATATATAGTCATTACTCTTTATATTAGGTACTAATTTGCAATATTTATTAACACAGCTATCACTTTTTGTTTTTTCACTTTTTATCGTAATAAGTTCATCAAGTTATGCCTATGCCCAGCAAGAAGTCAGTAGTCAAGTAGCCCTAGAGCAAGCACTCGATGAACACAAAGGTGAGGTGATTTATTTAGATTTTTGGGCTTCATGGTGCGGGCCTTGTCGAAAATCGTTCCCTTGGATGAATAAAATAGAAGCAGAGTATAAACAGCAAGGTTTTAGTGTTATTAGCGTTAATTTAGATGCGAATAAAGCATTAGCGACTAAATTTCTTAATGAAATACCCGCTTCTTTTACCGTGATTTATGATCCAAAAGGAAAAATAGCCAAACACTTTAAAATACAAGGTATGCCTAGCAGCATGCTTATAGGTAGAGACGGCAAAATAAAATCTCGTCATACCGGTTTTTTTACAAAAAAAATCTCGTTATATCAGCAAGAAATTGAACAGTTACTCGCTATTAAATAAGGCCGTTTATTATGAAAAAAAATATCAAACTAGTTCTATTGGTGCCATTGCTTATTGGTGCAACTGGCTGTGCGAGTTTAGGGGTAGAGCCTTGGGAACGTGATTTATTAGCGAAAGATGAAATGTCGTTAAATGCCTCTCCGGTTGATGCGGCGCTTGATGATCATATTTATTTTAGTAAAGAAGCGTCAAGTGGTGGTAAAGGATTTGGCGGTGGTGGCTGTGGCTGTAATTAATTTATAGCAGCCTAAATATGAACCACCTAAACAACACTTTAAAAGACAATACATGATGAAATATAAAACTGAAAAAACTAATATCAAAGCGGCATTAACGCTCGCTACAGCTGCTTTGCTCGGTACAAGCCACTTAGTGCAAGCAAATACAGCATCAACGGTTAGTACAGAAGAAAGCACATGGGAATTTGACAGTGCTTTTTTATTTTACAGTGAAGTGGATAGAGTCAGTGCAGGTGAAGCTATTTTTAATGCAAAAAAAACCTTTGCCGACGATGAAATACTCAATTTAAAATTAACTATTGATGCCTTAACGGGCGCGTCGGCAAATGGTGGCGTAGCACAGCCTAATGTACAAACATTTACTCGACCATCAGGTGATGGGCAATATACCATTGCCGCAGGTGATACGCCGCTTGATGATACTTTTCATGATACGCGTGTTCAACTTAATGGCCAATGGACTCAACTGATAGCACCTAATTATACCGCGAGTGGTGGTGTGCATATCTCTAAAGAATATGATTATTTATCGTTAGGAATTAATGGCAATATAGCGTTTGATTTTGATCGAAAAAATTCAACTTTTTCAACAGGCTTTAGTTATTTTCAAGATACGTTTACCCCAGAGGGTGGCATTCCTAAACCCTTTAGTTCTATGTTAATAGGCGACAGCAGCGCACCTACTTGGGACGACGACTTTGCTGAAACACGTATTGGCTCAGAAGACACTAAAATCACTACCGATATTTTACTAGGCTTTACGCAAGTTATTAATCGCAGAATGATCACACAATTTAATTATTCTTATTCAATGGTAGAGGGTTACTTAACTGACCCTTTTAAAATCATCTCTGTTGTTAGTGGTTTTAATGAGATTGACAGTGGTATTAGCCAAGATTATATTTATGAATCTCGACCAGACTCTCGCGTTAAACAAAGCCTTTATGCTCAATCAATTTACCACTTTGACCGTACGGTACTTGATGTGTCTTACCGTTACATGTGGGATGACTGGGAAATTACCTCTCATACACTCGACTCTCGCTTTAGAATACCCTTAGGCGATACGTTTGGTACAGAAAGCTATTTACAGCCACATTTTAGGCTTTATCAACAAAG
Source organism: Colwellia sp. (assembly GCA_002733765.1). Taxonomy (GTDB): domain Bacteria; phylum Pseudomonadota; class Gammaproteobacteria; order Enterobacterales; family Alteromonadaceae; genus Colwellia. Next base: position 47,049 of record NVWU01000025.1, read on the forward strand.
TGCTGCTGAGTTTTATCGACCGTTTTTAATTGATGGTGACACATTACCCACTTATGCCAGTGCCGATTATCGTATAGGTGAAATGACTACTTTTACGGTAGGATTAAAATACGGTTTGTTAGTTAATAATGGTCATGATTTATCTTTTAGGTTGGAGTATTATCGCCAAACACCAACAGACGCTGGTTTTGATGAACCAGGTGTGCTTAAAGAGGTAGAACTTTATCCCACTATTGATGCTATTATTGCGCAAATTACTTATTCTTTTTAACGAGAATTGTTTGAATAAAGGCAGATCTATACGGCTAACAAAAAACAAAGACAGTTATGGTATTACGTTTAATGCCATGGCAAGTTCTTGTGAAGTGATAATACAATCAACAGATAAGCAATTAGCAACCAAGCTGGCTGATATTATTGCTACTGAGGTTTGGCGTATTGAAGATAAATATAGTCGGTACAATCAACGCAGTGTTTGTAGTGTTATCAATAACAGTGCAGGGTGTTCAATTGCGATTGATGAAGAAACTTATTTATTACTAAACTTTGCACAGCAATGTTATCAATTAAGTGATGGTTTGTTTGATATCAGCTCTGGTGTGTTGCGAAGAACGTGGTCTTTTCAAGGGGATCAAAGCAGTGAAGGCAATAATGATAATTTCCCGACCGAAGCGCAAGTTAAGCAAAACTTAACGCATGTTGGCTGGCGAAAAATTTACTTTGATCAAAAGCTAATTCGCTTAGCGAAAGGAATGGAAATTGATTTTGGTGGCATAGGAAAAGAGTATGCCGTTGATCGCGCTATTATTCTTGCCAAACAATTAACCAACAGTCCAGTATTAGTTAATTTAGGTGGCGATTTGGCGGTAACGAGCTCGCGTTTAAATAATGAACCTTGGCAAGTCGCCATTGAACACCCTGACACGGATAACAATGATCTCAACCTTGCGGATATGATTATTTCATTAAAAACAGGAGCATTAGCTACCAGTGGTGATGCACGTCGGTTTCTTATTCATAAAGGAAAACGATATAGTCATATTTTGAATGCGAAAACGGGGTGGCCGATTAAAGAAGCACCGCGTTCTATTACTGTGGTTGCTCCACAATGTATTCAAGCGGGTATACTAGCAACCCTTGCTTTACTTCAAGGCATTCATGCCGAACAATTTTTAGAAGAACAAGAAATCAAATTTTGGGCTAGAAGATAAACAATAAAATGAGAATACTATTAGTTGAAGATGATGTGCCATTGGCCAACGCTTTGCAAAAATCACTGCAGGGTGAAGGTTTTGTTGTTAACCATGTAAACCAAGGAAAACTCGCGTTAAACGCTTTATCTACCCCTGATCAAGATATGATTATTCTAGACTTAGGTTTACCTGATATAGATGGACTGGAGGTGTTAAAGCAATTACGTAATAAAAAATCATCACTGCCTGTCATCATTTTAACCGCGCGTGACTCCACTGAAAGTAAAGTGAAAGGCCTTGATTATGGTGCCGATGACTACCTGGTTAAACCCTTTGAAATACAAGAGTTAATGGCTAGGTTACGTGTGATTGAGCGACGATTAGGTACCGCCAACTCTTCACTTATTTGCGTGGGGCAAGTGACGTTAGATACGTTTTCTCATAAAATTTTTGTTAGCATAAATGGCCGTGATACGAGTATAACTCCTGCTAATAAATACACTAACAATGAAATTGAAATACACTTTTCTAAAAAAGAATTTATGGTGTTAAAAGCATTAATGGAAAATGCAGGACGGATATTATCTCGAGAGAAAATCGAGTCAAAACTGTATCATTGGGGAGAAGAAGTACTGAGTAATGCCGTTGAGGTTCACATTCATAAATTAAGAAAAAGCTTACCTGATAAGTTTATTCAAAATGTACGTGGTGTAGGTTACATCATTAATAATCCGCATTAAGTTAGGTATATTATTAATGATGTACCTTAAGTTATGAGTATTCGCCGTTATTTAGTATTAACACTATTTTCGGTGTTAACGTTAATAACCTTTATTGCTGCTATTCAAGGTTATAAAGTCAGTATGTCGCGGGCTGAAAAACAGTTTGATCAACAGTTATTAGATATTGCTTATACATTGCTGGCTGTACAAACCACTAACGTACAAACAACACATGTAGCTCAGCAGGGTAGCTTTGCTTTTCAGGTTTGGAAAAATGATAACTTAATGATTAAAAGTAATAATGCACCCGATCATCTTATTACCACCTCAATCCCTATGTTGCCCTATAATCAGGCTGATAAAAATGCATCGACAATTTCTAATAACGACTCGAAAGAATTTTTCCGTAAACAATACAGCCATTTCTCTGAAGTAAACTTTTTAGCTAAGCGCTGGCGAGTGGTGGCTTTGTTTAATGAACTATCAGCACAAAATACCCCATCAATTAGCATTATTGTGGCGCAACCACTGCAAACGCAATTTGCCTTAGCACAAGAGCTTATTTTAGCCGCCGTAACACCGATGATTATTGCCATAGTTATATTGTCTTTTTTAATTTATATAATAATTACCCAAGGATTAAAACCTTTACATCAACTGCGAACCGAGCTTGCGAAACGAAATACCAATGATTTTAGCCCACTTAACTTACAAGTGAGCAATACTGAGTTGGCTGATGTTGTTACTACATTAAATCAGCTTTTCTCCCGTTTAGACGGCGCATTTCAACGAGAACGACACTTTGCCGAAGATGCCGCGCATGAGTTAAAAACACCGTTAAGTGTATTGAAAATAAATGTACACAATATCACTCAAGATTTTTCCGCACGTTTATCTCTAAATAATGTACTGGTGACCGAAAGTGATATTCGTTGCTTTGATTCAGTAAAAGAATTAACTAATAGTGTTGATAGAATGGGACATGTTATTGATCAAATATTAAACTTGAACCGTACTAACACCGCACAAATTTCTCAAGACAGCACGCGCTTTAACTTGAATTCATTATTGCAGCAAGTGATTGCTGCACTGTATAGCGATATATTAGGAAAAGAACAAACTATCGAGTTAAACAGTGATGAAATTTATTTGTGCGCCCATGAGTTTTCAGTTCATTTGTTAGCGGTTAATTTGATTTCCAATGCGAATAAATACACGCCTATCGGTGGACGTATTATCGTTACGGTTAAACTAATAAATAAAAACAAAGCGGAGAAAACAATAGTACTCAGTGTTGAAGATTCTGGTGTAGGTATAGACTCTAAAGAATACTCACGGATTTTTGACCGCTTTTATCGAATCGGTGGCGATCAACATAAATCAAGCGCTTTAGGTTGTGGTTTAGGCTTAACCATTGTTAAGCATATCGCTGACTTGCATGGTGCAAAAGTCGTATTATCCTCTTCGTCCTCACTCAAAGGGTTAAAGGTTGACGTGTCTTTTAAAGAGAACAAAGAAGAGCAGGAATAGGGCGGTGGTTAAAATTTTATCTAAAGGCTACACAGTATTATTGCTTATTCATTTACTCTTTTTATTTAGTTTTATTGTTGAAGCAAAACGACCTGAGTATCAGCTAGCGTTAAAAAATCATCTGTTTTATCCTGCACAAATTATTATTCCAGCGAATAAAAAAGTTAAGTTGGTTATTTATAATCACGATAATAGCGTAGAAGAATTTGATAGTTTCGATCTTAATAGAGAAAAAGTGATTTTTCCTCTGCAAAAATCCATCATATTTATTGGGCCACTGCCCGTAGGTGAATACCATTTTTTTGGTGAATATCATCCTAATAGTGCGCGAGGAAAAGTTGTTGTTGTCGAAATAAAGCGTAATCAAGCAGTTTCACCTCACCTATTAAATCCAAAACAAGGGGAACTGCATGTTAATTAATACCGTGCTTCTGTTTTTACAAAGCGCATTACCCCTATTTATTATCATTTCATTGTTGTTATTACGTTTTACTACGGCATCAGAGAGCCTAGTTACCCATAAAAATATTTTTATTATGAGTGCTTTAGCTATTGTTTTTGTTTTTCTATTGAATCAACACATGGAAAAAATATCGCAGCTGTTCGATGGTAAAGGTACAGAGCTCATTTTTTCATGCGGTTTTATTATTATTTATTTTTGTAGCGCACTCTTATTTTTATTGAATAACAAAAATCGCTTTATCAAGGTTAAAAAGACCTTAGCTTTAATTGTATTGTTATTAGTATGCTCGCTTAACGGTTCGCACTTTATTTTGTATTTAACTAGTTACTGGGCGCAATCGCTGCCGTTTGAATCATTATTCATTGGGATCATTTTAGCCATTGGTATTTGTATCAGTTTTGCTATCTTGTTTTATTTTTTATTACGCTACTGTGACGCTTATATTTACATCAACACCTCTTGCTATTTTTTACTGTTTTTTGCCCTTGGTCAATTAATGCAATCAATTGCGCTTTTACAACAAGTCGATATTTTACCTTTGAATGATAGCCTCTGGAATAGTACCAATTTTATCGCTGAAAACTCTGAACTTGGCCAATTACTTCGCGTTTTACTTGGTTATGAAACAACGCCATCAGTGATGCAACTTATTATCTATTTAACGGCCTTTATTGTTCCCGTATTTATTAGCAAAAGCCGATCTTTTGTGTGGTTATCTCAGGGAGAAAAATCATGAAAGCCTTAATGCTTTTTAAGCAGCCTTGCTGGTTTATACTCGCCAGCTTAAGCCTTTTATTTAGTTGTACTGCTACGGTATACGCCGACGGTGTTGTTGTGGATAAAGTATACCATCCTTATGTTTTACCTAATGAACGAGAAGTTGAATGGCGTTTGTTTTCATATAAAGAAAGTAAAAATAACAAACTAGCTCAACGTTTTGCTTATGGACAGTCGTTAACAGATACCGTTATGTTAGAACTATATTTAGTGGGTGAACGTGATATTAATGACGATTTTAGTTTGACTTCATATGAACTTGAGGCACGGTGGATGTTGACCGAGCAGGGGGAATATTGGGCTGATTGGGGCTTATTATTTGAAATAGAAAAAGAGCAGAAACAAAAAAATTGGGAAGTCACTTCCGGTGTGATAGTAGAAAAAGAGTTTGGCCGAACTAGCCTTACCTTCAATGCCTTTATTATTTATGAGTGGGGTAATACTATTGTGAGTGAATTTGAAACAGAGTTTCGTTTACAATATCGTTATCGTTACCTTGAACAATTACAGCCAGCAATTGAGTTATATTCAGGAGAAAATTATCTAGGGATCGGACCAGCGTTTATGGGAATTCAACGCTTTGCTAAGCAAAAACAATTAAAATGGGAGGTTGGTTTTATTACGGGTGTCGATAGTAGAAGTAAAGGACATGTTTTACGTGTGGCGATTGAGTATGAGTTTTAGTGATAGTACAAAATAGAGTAAGGCAAATGCTATTTTATATCGATATATATTCAAATACCGGTAATCGACGATTGACTTGTATCAAGTTTTGACGCATCTTAACTTTAGTTTGAATATTAAGAAGTTATCAAAATGAAAAAATTAAAAAATGAAGCAGAATTACTAAAAAAAGCTTTAGTGATTGGTGAAAAATATGCAGTGAATAGAGGTTATAAAAATTTTTCAGCGACTAATTCGGCTAAAGATAAGATAGAAAGTCTTTATCGTTTATTAGTAAATGATAAATTAATTCAGCCGCTTGCCGTAGAAAGTGAAGATCAACCGCATATGAAGCACAAGCTGGCATTATGGATTGTTAAACAATTACCAGAAGGTCACGCGTTACTAAAATAGAGTGTGGTAACTTATTGTAAATTAATATTATTTTTGAAATGCTTGCGACATAAAGCTTGGTATCGTTCATTCCCTCCAACCTCCACTTGTTTACCATCTATAGCGGCGTTACCGTCGCTATTTAAACGAATAACAAAGTTAGCTTTTCGGCCACAATAACAAATTGTTTTTAGCTCAATTAACTTATCAGCCCAAGCAAGTAAAGCGGCACTACCAGTAAAAGTTTGCCCTAAAAAGTCAGTACGGATCCCATAAGCTAACACTGGAATTTGTAACTCATCAACAATATTGGTTAGCTGGCTCACTTGTTTTTTAGTTAGAAATTGGGCTTCATCTATCAGTACACAAGCAATAGTTTCTTCTGCTTGTAATATTTTAACTTCGTTCAGTAAATCAGTATTTAAGTCAAATAACTGGGCATCTGCATTGATGCCTAATCGGGAAGATACTTTACCTTTTGTATACCGATCATCAATTTGTGCGGTGTACAATACCGTACGTAAGCCGCACTCATTGTAATTATAAGAAGATTGTAATAAATGCGTAGATTTTCCCGCATTCATTGAAGAATAATAAAAGTAAAGTTGTGCCATAATAAGCCGCGTTTACTTAATAGCCTGCTGATGAATGATCTTCTTCATCAGTCAAACCAAGAGTTGAGAGTAAGTTACCAAGCAAGCTACTGGCACCAAACCTAAAGTGCTCAGGTGTAGTCCAATGGTCACCTAAAATATTTTTGGCTAACATTAAATAAATTAGGGCATCGTCTATATTCTTAACGCCTCCAGCGACTTTAAAACCGGTATTTACCTGCGCATTATTTGTTGACTTGATTACCGCAAGCATTATTTTAGCGGCGTCTGGTGTAGCATTTAGCTCCACTTTTCCGGTAGAGGTTTTAATAAAATCAGCACCACCACGAATAGCAACCTCACTGGCAAGTTTAATTAATTCAGGGGTTTTTAATTCACCGGTTTCAATGATGACTTTAAGTAGTACTTTTTTAGGACAAGCCTGTTTACACGCCTCAATTAACTCTAAACCAACATGAATATTACCAGCAATGAGTGCATTATAAGGGAACACCACATCGACTTCATTAGCACCGTATGCAACAGCCGCTTTAGTTTCGGCCACAGCAATAGCAATATCATCGTTACCGTGAGGAAAATTAGCCACCGTGGCTATTTTTATCTGGGGTGTACCTTGTTGTGATAATATTTTTTTAGCTAAAGGAATAAAGCGTGGAAAAATACAAATTGCCGCAGTGTTTCCACCTTGAGATTTAGCTTGTTGGCACAATTTTTCAATGTCTTGTGGTGTTTCTTGATCTGTTAAACTGGTTAAATCCATTAAGTTTATGGCCAATTTAGCAGCTTTTTTTTGAATTTCTTTGTGAGTAGTCATAAAATATTGTTCTAATAAAAGTAAAAGTTATAAAGATAAAAATACGCCAGCAATAGCCGCGCTCATTAAATTAGCAAGCGTAGCAGCAATCATCGCTTTCATCCCTAGTTTGGCAATGTCATGTCGTCTATTAGGTGCCATAGAGCCAATACCGCCTAATAAAATAGCAATAGAAGATAAGTTAGCAAAGCCACATAATGCAAAGGTAATAATTGCTTGAGTTGATGCGCTGAGACTGTCTTTAATTTCAACAAAGTTAACGTAAGCAAAAAACTCATTTACCACAATTTTTTGGCCGATAAAACTACCTGCTTGCAGCATTTCTGAACTCGGTACGCCAATGATATAGGCAATAGGCGCGAATAAATAACCTAATATTCTTTCGATAGTAACATTTTCAAAGCCAAATAAATTAGCGGTGCCACCCACAAGGGTGTTCAGCAAAGCAATAAGTGCGATAAAGGCCAATAACATAGCACCAACATTAACGGCTAGTTTTAGACCTGAAGCCGCTCCAGAAGCTGCGGCATCTATTACGTTACTAGGTTGTTCACCAATATCTTCAGTTATTAAGTTTTCTTGGGCTATTTTTTCATGTTCTGTTTCAGGCAGTATGATTTTTGCCATCAACAAGCCGCCCGGAGCGGCCATAAAAGAAGCGGCTATTAAATATTTTAAATCAATGCCTAAGCCCGCATAGCCAGCTAAAATAGAGCCAGCAACCGAAGCTAGCCCACCCACCATAATGGCGAATAATTCAGATTGTGTCATATTGGCAATATAAGGGCGTATTACTAAAGGTGCTTCCGTTTGGCCAACAAAAATATTTGCTGTAGCAGATAATGACTCAGGTTTACTGGTGCCAAGCAGCTTTTGCAAAGCGCCGCCAATAACTTTTACCACCCATTGCATTACGCCAAGGTAATATAATACAGCGATTAATGATGAGAAAAAAATAATAACGGGCAGTACTCGAATAGCAAAAACGAAACCAACGCCGTTAGCAAACATTGCATCAGTCCCTAATCCGCCAAACAAAAAAGCAATACCAACATTAGCACTGTTGATAATCTGCTGAACACCGCCAGAAATAGAGGCTAAAACATCTTTGCCAATAGGAGTATAGAGAACAAATGCGCCCAAACTGATTTGAAGAAAAAAAGCCCAGCCAACAGTACGAAAATTAATCGCTTGTCTATTTTTAGAAAACAACACGGCAATAGCAAGCAAAACGCCAATACCTAATAACCCCCGAAATGTTGCTAACTCCATTGTAACCTCATGTGGTTTTTATTTTTGTTGTGATGATATTTATAAACGATGTAATTGTCTAATTTCAGCTTTCAACATTTCTATTGCCATACGGTTTTTTCCACCACGGGTAATAAGAATATCGGCCCATACTTTTGATGGTTCAATAAATTGATAATACATAGGACGAACCGTGGTTAAATATTGATTAGTGATAGACTCTAAGCTACGTTCCCGTTCTTTAGTATCTCGCTCTATTCGTCTGATTAAACAAATATCAAGCGGAGTATCCATATAAACCTTAATATCAAAACAATGGCGAAGCTGTGAGTTTGATAATAATAATATGCCTTCAACTAAAATTATTTTAGTTGGTTTAATCTTAATTGTTTCTGATGTTCGCGTATGTGTTTTATAACAATATATAGGGCAGTCAATAGACTGTTGTGCGATTAACGATGTTAAATGTGTATTTAACAATTCATGTTCAAAGGCTTTTGGGTGATCATAATTAGTGTTAAGTCGATCATTCATTGTTAAGTGAGATTGATCGCGATAATAAGCATCTTCTTTAATGAGAGAAATACCATCAGAGCCAAGTTCGGGCAGCAGCTCATAATAAATAGTTTCGGCTAAGAGTGATTTTCCTGATGCAGAAGCGCCCGTAATTGCTATTACAGTCGTTTCACTAAGCTGAGTCATGGATAAGTCCAAAGGCGATATGGTATTGGTAAAGGAAAAAGTCTATTTATACTATACTGTTCATCAGTAAATAAGCATAAAATAACTTGGCTAATTATAATAAAAGCATTAAATTATCACAAGTTGACTAGTTGGTCATATGTATTCGTAAGTTTTATTGAGAGTAATGTAATGGCAAAAGCAATAATTGTAGTATTAGATAGTTTTGGCGTAGGTTACTCGAATGATGCAAAAGATTTTGGGGATGTTGGTGCGAATACTTTTATCAATATAGCCAGACACTACCTTAAAGAAAAAAATAACATTATCCAATTACCTAATTTAGGTGACTTAGGCTTGCATGAATTAAGTCGGCAAGCGAGCCACTCTAAAATTTGGCAAGCACTTGATCAAGAAATAACCAAAGCAGGAAGAGACTTTACTGAGTTTTATAAAAAACCTCAAAAAGGCGCTTTTGGTTATATGAATGAAATTAGTACAGGTAAAGATACACCGAGTGGCCATTGGGAAATGACAGGGGTACCCGTGTTGTTTGATTGGGACTATTTTTCAAATAAACAAAACTCTTTTAATGACGAATTAATTACAGCTATTAATAACAAAACTGGTTTCGCTGGTTTGTTAGGTAATTGCCATGCCTCGGGTGTGGACATTATCAATGCATTAGGCCACGAGCATATAAAAACAGGTTTACCAATTTGCTACACCTCAGCAGACAGTGTGTTTCAAGTGGCTGCGCATGAAGAGCATTTTGGCTTAGATAACCTTTATCGTTATTGCGAGCAAGTACGAACGCTGTTATCTGGTAGTGATCTAAATGTAGGAAGAGTTATTGCCAGACCCTTCATTGGAGGTAAAAAAAGTGATGACAACAGTTCTCAAAATATAAGTGATTTTTCTCGTACGGGTAATAGACGAGATTATTCGGTGTTACCTCCAGCACCAACGGTTTTAGATAAAATAACGCAAGCAAAAGGGCAGGTTATTAGTGTGGGTAAAATAGCCGATATTTTTGCTTACCAAGGTATTAGTATTAGTGTAAAAGCAACGGGCATTGATGCCTTAGTTGATGCCACTATTGAACAGCTCAAGTCGTCAGAAGATAATAGTCTTATTTTTACCAATTTAGTTAATTTTGACCAAGATTACGGCCATAGACGTAACGCAGTTGGTTATGCCGAAGCCTTAGAAAGTTTTGATCAACGTTTACCCGAAATTTATGCGCAGATGAATAAAAATGATATTTTATTTTTAACCGCCGACCATGGCTGTGATCCCACGTGGCCAGGCAATGATCATACGCGTGAATTTGTGCCTTTATTGTGTTATCACCAAAACATACAGTCAGTAAATCTTGGGCAGCGAACAACTTTTGCTGATTTAGGACAAACTCTTGCTGAGCTTTTTAAAGTGGAAGCAATGGCCTATGGCACAAGTTTTCTGTCAGACTTAAACTTCAACCCATGATGATTTAAAGCGGGCTGCCTTCGTTCTAATTCAATGATAACAACGTGCGCACAACGAATAATGATCGTGATAACTGTTGTGATAGGTATTTTAGTGTACCTGTTGTAGGTGAATTTTGCTCTTACGAGGTATAACTTGGTTGTTTTTAGCAATATTCAAACAAAGATGTTTTTGTTATTTGGATAATTAGCGTGTTTTATATAATTTATAAGTTACCAGTTTTATTTATTCGATAAAAATCTAATACCATTCATTAAATATGTGTTTATTTATACAGTACCTAGTGTTTTACGTCTATTTGCGTGAAATAAGGCAAATACCTGTATTTTACACATCAACCAGTTGAATTGATTTTTGTAACTTATTGATTTAACGTTTTTTATAGGTTATTGTGATTTTATACAAAAAATGAAAGAAGGGATTTACCCGTGTTTAAACATTGGTTATACCCCTCTAATAAGCTGTTGAACTAAACCGCTTCGCGGGGAGTGCCCGCTCCCTGACATTTCTTTGCATTCCAACCACACTTAACTTGCTACATCACCATTTTTTTGGAGGCAAGTTATGACACCACTCAGACAACAGTTACTTGACTGTATGCAAGTACGACACTTTTCAATTAAAACACAGCAAGCCTATGTTCGTTGGGTTTACGACTTAGCGAAACATACCCACCGCTCCCCTGATACATTACAAGACAGTGAGTTAAAAAAGTACCTTTGGTCGTTAACCCTTGAGCRTCATTTATCATCAAGCACATGTGCACAGGCTTTCCATGCACTGAATTTCTTTTATGGTCAAGTGCTTGGCCGAACATTCAGTGTACAGTTGTTACCACCAATGAAGCGACAACAGAAGATACCTGAGTTGCTTAGTCCGCAAGAGGTAAAGCACATTTTAGCAGTATGCAACAATGTTAAATACCGTACTTTACTTACCTTGTGTTATGGATGCGGCTTACGTATTAGTGAGGTCACCAACCTTAAGGTAAATGATATCGATGGTGAGCAAGAAGTCATTCATGTGCATTTAGCAAAAGGAGGTAAAGATAGACGTATTCCGTTATCACAAACCTTATTACACGTTTTACGTGTTTATTGGCACAGATTTCGTCCTATGMATTATTTATTCTGCCGAAACTACGATGATAGAGCATTAAACATCTCATCTCCTCAAAAAGTGTATTACAAGGCTAAAGCTGATGCAGGCGTTTTAAAACAAGGAGGTATACRYGCCTTACGGCATGCCTTTGCCACACACCAGTTAATGGCTGGTATGCCACTACCCGAATTGCAACATATTCTAGGGCATAAAGATATTCGAACCMMCGKSMRSWWYAYYMWWWRKYKAACTTATAGAAAAAGTAGCGATCAGATCAAGGTATAATAATCACCTTGGTTACTTAATATGAGCGCTACTTTTCTGAAACATTTTAATTCAATTACAGACCCTCGCATTGAACGCTGTAAAAAGCATGAGCT
>NVWU01000008.1 GCA_002733765.1 Colwellia sp.
AGGTTGCTAGTTGGTTTACCGTATAGTTCACCAGGCGCAATACCCCAGCAAATGAAACACTTTTATACCATGGCTGAAAGCTTAATCTTAGCACCTCGAAGGGAAAGAACATTCCCTAGAATGGTAAAGCCAAGGCCTCAGCGATATGCTAGAAACAAAAATGCCGCTCACCTTAAGTGAACGGCATTAAAGCACATTGCTTCCCTTTTTTATTAAGTCTATTGTTCTCTTTGTAATGAATTAACTAAAATGCAAAATCATCCGCATCAAGAGCCATCATTGAATCACTACCATTTTCCACACAAGCAGCGTGACCACTTGCTCTAGGTAAAATACGTTGAAAATAGAAACGTGCTGTTTTAATTTTCGCTTGATAAAAGGCACTATCATCATCACCTGCGGCTAACTTATCTTGGGAAACTTTTGCCATTCTAGCCCAAAAATAAGCAAGTACTAAATAACCTGAATACATTAGATAATCAACTGAAGCAGCGCCTATTTCATCTGGGTTATCCATTGCTTTCAAACCTAACTTCTCGGTCATTTTTTGCCAGTCACCACCAAAAGTCATAATCGGTTGAATAAATTCTTGCATGGCTTCATTACCAGAATTTTCGACACAAAATGCAGTGACTTCGGCGCCAAATGGTTTTAATATTTCACCTTTAGAGCCTAAAATTTTACGCGCTAATAAATCAAGTGCTTGAATACCGGTTGTGCCTTCATACAAACAACTGATTTTTGTATCACGCATCAACTGCTCCATGCCCCATTCTTTAATATAGCCATGCCCACCAAATACTTGCACACCATGACTAGTACATTCTAAGCCTAGTTCAGTTAAAAATGCTTTAGCAATTGGCGTTAATAACGCGAGCTTCGCTTCTGCTGAGGCTTTTTCAGCTTCATTTACCCTGCCTTCACTTACCGGTGCATGACCAACATCAACTAACTGTGATAAATACGCGATTAACGCTCGACCACCTTCAGCAATAGACTTTTGCGTTAATAACATACGACGTACGTCAGGATGAACGATAATAGCGTCTGCTGGGCCTTCAGGATTTTTAACCCCTGACAATGAACGCATTTGTAATCTATCTTTTGCGTAAGCGAGGGCTCCTTGAAATGATGCTTCAGCGGCGGCAACACCTTCAGTAGCAACACCTAAACGGGCAGCATTCATAAAGGTAAACATACAATTTAAACCGCGATTAACTTCGCCAATTAAATAGCCTTTAGCGCCATCAAAATTGATCACACAAGTTGCATTCGCATTGATACCCATTTTATGCTCAATTGAACCACAGCTGACGGCATTTCTATCACTAACTTCACCCGCATCAGTAACATTAAATTTAGGCACAATAAATAAGGAAATACCGCGACTGCCTTCTGGAGAACCGGGAATACGGGCAATAACAATATGCACAATATTATCCGACAAGTCATGCTCACCGGCTGAGATAAAAATTTTAGTACCTGTTATCGAGTAACTGCCATCATCATTTATTTCAGCTTTAGTACGTAACATACCTAAATCTGTACCACAATGAGGCTCAGTTAAACACATAGTACCTGTCCATGTTCCTTCAACCAGTTTAGGTATAAAAATATTTTTATCTTTATCACTGCCATGTGCCTCAATAGTTGCTAATGCGCCGTGACTTAATCCTGGATACATAGCAAAGCTATGATTCGCACTAGAGAAAAACTCGGTAATTGCTGTATTTAATGAATGAGGTAAACCTTGGCCACCAAAATCAACATTTTGCGCTAAGGTTGGCCAACCTCCATCAACATATTGTTGATAAGCTTCTTTAAATCCATCAGGTGTTGTTACCTCACCATCATTCCAAGTACATCCTTGTTCATCACCACTTTGGTTTATTGGAGCAACCACTTGTTCAGTAAACTTGGCAGCCTCAGTTATTATGGCATCGACCATATCAAGGCTAGCGTCTTCATAACCTAGTTTCTGATAATGGCTGTCACAATCTAGTAACTCTTGCATGACAAACTTCATATCTCTAATCGGTGCTTTATATTCTGGCATAAGGGTTTCTCCAATATTAATTTTAGCAGTCCTACTCAATCCAACTAGTGGTCGGACCTCAGATAGGCGTTTGATTAAATCATGTTCTTTACTTTTTCTCAAGTAAGATTAGTCGTGATTTTTATAAAAAGTCTATTACATCGGTAAAATTTAAGCATAAAAAAAGCGCAATAGATGCGCTTTTAATTAAGAGGTACGTGATTTAAATAATCATTACTGCGTTTCTAAATAAGCAAATACGGTAGTAAAAGCCTGCTCTTGATACTGTTTTAACCCTGTATCTCGAAAGTCGATGTCAACTTGGCTTTTCGTTAATTCTTTTTTAATAAAACTAGCAGCTAAAATTTCAACCTGTAATTCTTTTATTAATTGAATTGCCGCTTCAACTTTAAAGCCAATAGGACCACCAGAAAACTTTCCTTTTAACGCGCGTCCTTTAATAAGTACATGGCTTACATGGTAGTCTTCCATTAGTTTCGCAAAAGTAAACTGGAATTTTTGCACTTGCTCTGCATCACCAGCGTTATCAAGGCTAATTTTTTGTACTCGCGTATGAGGAATATCATACAAATTATTTTCTTTAGACATAATACAAATAATTGCATCATTACCTTTTATTTCAACGCCACATGCTTTCATGGAAAAATCTCAAATTTTAGAATTATGGACATTATAGCGAATTTACTAAAATAAGAAAATGGCACTGAACTGAACTTAACGTTATCATTGAGAAAAGATTTATTTGATAAAATTAATGGCTCAATTAAATGAAAAAAACATGTGTGGTTACTGGTGGTAGTTCAGGTATAGGTTTAAGCATAGTGAAATTATTTGAACAACATAATTATCAGGTTTTTAACTTAGACTTATCCCCTTCTTCTTTTGGCAAATATTGTCATTGTGATGTCACTAATGCCAGTCTGGTAACTGACATTATTAATAATATTGCTAAGCAGCAGTCTATCGACGTATTGGTGTCCAACGCTGGCATTCACTTTTCTGCCAATATCGAAAACACCTCAGAAGATGACTTTGACAAGGTATTTAATATCAACGTAAAAGGCGCTTATGCTGCCGTTAAAGCAGTATTACCCAGTATGAAAGCGAATAATAATGGCGCAATTATTATCATGTCTTCCGATCAAGCATTAGTCGCTAAACACAACTCTTTTGCCTATAACTTAAGTAAAGCCGCACTTGCTTCAATGGCAAAAACCACCGCACTTGATTACGCCGCCTTTAATATTCGCGCTAACGCTGTTTGCCCAGGCACAATAGAAACCCCTCTTTATCACGATGCGATCAACAATTACTGCCAAAAATCAGGTGCCGACAAAGCCGAAATTCATCGAGAAGAAGAAAGCTTGCAACCACTGAACCGCTTAGGTCAACCAGAAGAAGTAGCTGAATTAGTGTTATTTTTAGCTTCCGATAAAGCTAAATTTATTACCGGTAGTTTGCAAGTAATTGACGGTGGTTACACCGTTCAATAACACTGTGCAAAGCATTACGAAGTAATTAACTCAAATAAAAAGCGCACTAAAATAACGAGTAATAAAAATGAAAATCATTGATCCTCACCTACATTTATTTGATCTTGAATTAGGCTATTATCATTGGTTAAGCGCTGAAAAACCACCTTTTTGGCCTGATAAGCAGCATATCAATAAGAGTTTCGATGAAACTGATTTAACGTTAACCGCACCATACTCTTTAGCTGGCTTTGTTCATATCGAAGCAGGGTTTGATAACGAACAGCCTTGGCGTGAACTGGCAACTTTAGAACAAAACTGCAATAAACCGTTTCGCGCTATCGCTAATATCGATTTAACATTATCAAGCCAACACGTTAACTCTGTAATAGAAAAGTTGGTTGAATTTCGTTCATTCGTTGGTGTTCGCCATCTATTAGATGACCAAGCCTTGAGCTTATTAACTAACCAACAAGTACTTGATAATATTAAAATACTCAATGATAATGATTTAATATTTGAAGTGCAGCTAGCCTTGATTGAACATGCAACAGTTAATAATTTATGTGATGTTATCCTTGATAATCCCGAGATAAGTTTCATTATAAACCACGCAGGTTTTCCACCTGCTGACATATACACTATTGAATGGCAACGCTGGCAAAGCAACTTAACTAAATTGTCGTTTTATCCTAATGTCGCCATTAAATGCTCTGGTTGGGAAATGACTAATAGAAATTATCAAGCAACTTGGCTAAACGAGAATTTATCACTGATTTTTACCATTTTTGGTGCTAAAAATATGATGTTAGCCAGTAATTTTCCATTATGCTTGTTTAGCCATAACAACTATCAAGCCTATTGGCAGTCAATAATATCGAGCGATTTTTTTCAAACATTAACGGAGAAAGAAAAAAGCGCATTGTGTTATGACAATGCGCTTAGTTGGTACAGTATGCGTGGGATCCTCAATTAATACACCGTGAGGATGACGACTAATATAATTATTTACTTGATGGTAACATGTGGTGAACGCTTCACCACTGCATCATTTAATTCAATACCCAATCCTGGCACTTCACTTACTTGAAAAAAGCCATCAACAGGTTGCGGGTCTTGTAAACATAATTCGCGATTCCAATCTTTAATCGCATAAGTATGATGCTCATGAATTAAAAAGTTTGGAATAGCCGTTTCTAAATGTAGTGATGCTGCGGTAGCCACCGGCCCACCACAAACATGCGCTTGAATACGAATATCGTAAACATCAGCATAATCACACACTTTTTTCGCTTCAGTAAAACCACCACATAAGCCAACATCAGGTTGCAGTACATCAATACTTTGATCTTCAAAATAAGGACGGACATCCCAACGATGATACAAACGCTCGCCGCCAGCAATAGGTACATTAACGTTATCCGATACCTTTTTATGTACCGCTGAGTTTAAGTAATTAACCGGTTCTTCATACATCATGCAGCCAACTTCTTCTACTATTCTCCCCATTTGTATCGCTGAAGCCGCACCCATTAACGAGTGCGATTCAAAAATAATATCAACATCTTCACCAACCGCGTCACGAATAGCACGTAATCGGTTACCAAATAAGCGCATTTGTGGTTTAGTAAATAGCTTGGTTCGATCAAATGATGAGCTACCATCTTTGTTATACACAATGGGATCAACTTTAACCGCATCATAGCCTTCACTTACCGCTTTTAATGCTGCTTGTGCGTATTCTTCTGGCTCTATCAATTTATTAATTTCACTATCCCAGTCAAATTGTAATTGACTGGCATAAGTGCGTAATTTGTCGTTGACCTTGCCGCCCAATAATTGATAAACCGGTACACCTAATGCTTTGGCTTTAATATCCCAAAGTGCGGTATCAATAGCGCTCATGGCAGAATATAGAACAGGTCCGCCGCCTAAACCCCAAAAACTTTCTCTAAGCATACGTGACCATAACAATTCAGTATTGAATGGGTTAAAGCCTATTAAAATCGCTTCGCTAATTTCTTTGATCATGGCAGCAGCAGCACTGTGTCCCCAGTCGTAAGCTAAACCGGCTTCGCCTACACCACTAATGCCTTCATCAGTATGAATGCGAATAAAAACAGGGTTCCAACCGATACGTTTTGGACAGTGAATATCAAATACTTCAATATGGGTAACTTTCATTTTTGTCTCTTTAAATTAAGTTCTTTTTCTATTTCAAATAAATTAAATACAATACTTATTTTAAGTTATCGCTATTGTAAGTAACAGTTCAGCTTTACGTTGTATGGTTTAAGTTAAAGAAAAAAGCACAGAGTTGACGACAGTCAATGAGTACTTTTGACGCATAAGTTGGGCAATACAACAACAAGGTGAATGTTACGAAGCGAAATCTGGATAGGCCCTTGCCACTCTGCGCACCATGGCTGGCCATGCGGTTTCTCCGCCCGTTTTGCCTGTATGGACAATATTGGCTTGAGTTTTAATACCATCAATAATACTCTGCGGCGCATATATGGGTTTCATGCCCGTAGCCATTACTTGCAATTGCACCTGACATGCTCGGGTTAAGTCATACATATGCATAAACGCATCACCAATGGTTTTACCCATGGTAAGTGCGCCATGATTTCGCAGTAACATAAAGTTGCTATTGCCTAAATCTTGCTGCAATCTTAACTTTTCATCCGCATTGACGGCTAAACCTTCATAACCATGATAACTTATTGAAGCAAGCGCAAACATAGCGTATTGGCTTAATGGCAGCAAGCCTTCTTCAAGGCTAGCAACAGCAATAGTTTCGTTGGTATGGACATGCATAGCGCAAATATCATCATGGCGTGCTTCATGTACTGCACTGTGAATAGTAAAACCTGCGGGATTAATCTTAAATGGGCAATCTTTATCAATAATATTACCGTCAATATCAATTTTAACTAAATTTGACGCGGTGACTTCCTCAAACGCCAAGCCAAAAGCATTGATCAATAAATGCTCTGTTCCGGGAATACGCGCAGAAATATGCGTATGAATAAGATCATCCCAACCATGCATCACCATTAAACGATAACAGGCAGCTAAATCAACACGAATTTGCCATTCTTGTGCTGACACTTTATCTTTTACATTTACCTTAGGGAGTTCAAACATCTTTATGCCTTGTCTATTTTGTTGCTATAAATAAATTTTACCTGAGCTAGCCGCTGGTATAAAGAAAGAGTTACCATAAGCACTAATTTCAAATCAAAAAAATGTTATTTCGATGTGCATATTATTCTTTGCTATAAATCAGCACCCTAAATATCCAGTGATCATTTGTGCAAACCGTGATGAATTTCATCAAAGACCGACACAATCAATGCATTGGTGGCCTAAAAACAATTTACTCACGGCTAATGTACTAGCTAATGATGTATTAGCAGGTAAAGACTTACAAGCGGGTGGCACTTGGCTTGGCTTGAATAAACAGGGACGATTTAGCGCACTAACCAATTATCGCCAACCTCAACTTTTTGATAAAAACAAACAATCTCGTGGTGAATTGGTATTACAAGCATTAGCATATCAAGATGATGAAATGATAAATCAATTAACTCAGTCATCAAGTCACTATAACGGCTTTAACTTAGTCTTTGGTCAACTCAATAAGCTAGTGTGTTTTGACAGTGTATCGCAACAGCAACAAGTATTAAATTCAGGTTTCCACAGTCTCTGTAACGGTGCATTGGATGACATATGGCCTAAAATGGCACTGGGGCAAGCAACACTTGCCGAGGCAATAAAAGATCATTCTTTAGATATAAAACAGCTATTCAAATTAATGAAAAACGGTCAGCAAGCACCAACGGAACACTTACCCAAAACAGGGGTGCCATTAAATTGGGAACAATTACTGAGTGCTATTTTTATCGTTTCGCCAGAATACGGCACCCGTACCACCAATATCATTACGCTAGATAATGAAGGAAATATTTCTATTTATGATCAAAGCTATAACGAGCAAGGTGAGTGTGTAAAAAAACAAAGTTTCTCTATAGAGCGATAAGCTTGGATTTTATAGATAGTGCCAATATGAGAATAAAGTTAATTACGTTAACTTATTTCTTTTACAATCGCAGCAAGTAGAAGAATAAAGACTAAAACCCATGTTATTTTACTAAATTTTGCTTGCTGTTCATCACTCATCGGTTTACCAAAGCGTTCACCCACCACAACCATCAATGCCACTACGGCAAAAACACTCGCTAATATAATTAATAATGTCATCTACACCTATTCCCGTTAACTAAGTTTTTCTACCTAGATTTAACAAAATCATTTATTATTGCCAAAGATACCTTTTATTCATAATTTTAGCTAGAAACAGGGGGATACCCATGATACTTCAATATGCGCGTTTCAGGACACCTGAACGATTCATGATCAAGACGCATATTTTTATTAAAGGTTGTTCCCTTAAAAAAAGATGCAACGAAGAGCATGATTTGCTCAGGGATCCCCATAGGACTAGTTTAGAAACGCTTTATGCTACGTTATTGATTTCGACAATGGAACAACCATTCTCTTCAATCAAAGCCTTGCCTGAAGGCGTTTCTAATTCCAGCTGAATCCGACATATTGAAGTAACATGGGTATATATGCCACAAGTTTCACCATTTCAAACAGATAATTTTCTACAAAAACGTCGATTTATAATTCGACTTGGCAAAGCATTACATAAGCTCGGCTCAACGTCATACCGTTTAGAAGATAATTTACTCTCTATTGCTCGATTTTTAGATATTCGCGCTTCTTTTATGATCATGCCTACCGCATTAACTTTTATTCTATCTGGTGACGAAGATGAGCAGCAGTATAACCATATAATTCGCGTAACACCTGGAGAAATAGATCTAGGCTCATTGGCACGTATTGATGAATTAGTGGATGAACTCATTAATGGCGAACGCACATTAGAGCAAGCAATAGAGCGATTAAAAGAAGTTGAATGTAAACCACATCCTTACGGCGTAATATTCACCTTTATAGCTTTTGGTGCTTCTAGCGGTGCATTTGCCATGTTAATGCACACCAGTTGGCATGATGTATTTTGGTCTACCATGCTTGGTTTTGTCGTTTTTCTTTTTGTTATTTGGGCAGAGCGTTCATCCCGTGTCACGGAAATGTTAGAGCCAATAGCAGCATTAACCACCTCTATACTGGCCTCACTCATTTCATTATTCGATCCTAGCATTAATATCCCCATGGTTATTTTATCAAGCATTATTGCTTTTATTCCGGGGCTATCACTCACGGTAGGTTTATCTGAACTGGCCGCTCGGCATTTAATGTCAGGCACAGCACGTATCATGGATAGTATAATGGTATTGTTTAAGCTTTATTTTGGCGCAATACTAGGCATGGCTTTGGGTAAACTTATTTGGGGAGAAGTAAATTTTATACCACCAGATACTATGCCTGTTTGGACCTCATGGTTAGCAGTAACTACGCTGTCAATTTCGTTAGTTATTCTCTTTAAAGTGCGATTAAAAGACGCGCCTTGGGGTATGATAGCCGGCTATATTTCATTTGGCGTTAGTATTTGGGCCAGTAATTATTTAGGTGTGGCATTAGGCGCATTTGTGGGCGCTTTTGCCTTAGGAATATACAGTAATTTATTCTCACGTATAATGAACTTACCCTCTTCCATTGTTCGGCTACTCGGTTTAGTGGTACTAGTACCAGGCAGTAAGGTTTATATCGGTTTAAACAGTTTAGTTACCGGAAAACAAATGTTAGCCGTAAATGATTTAGGTTCACAAACATTTTTAATTTTTATGTCACTTGTCGCAGGGCTTATTTTTTCTAATGTGGCTTTACCTCATAGAAAAACCTTATAAATTTAGCAATTAACTGATTAAGAATAATAATGACAAAAACGCTGGAAACACTATCAACAACGGCAGTAGCCACAACCAAAGCCTCAACAAATTACCATCATGGCGACTTATATAGTAGCTTATTGTCTACTGCAACGGCGATGATTTCAGAAAGTGGTATAGAAGCCTTATCGCTTCGAAAACTAGCAATGCGTATTGGTGTTTCTCGTACCGCCGCATATCATCACTTTAAAGATAAAAATGACTTACTTATTGCGATAGCAGCTCAAGGCTTTGTTTCATGGAAAAGTCAGGCTGAACAAATATTTAATAATAACTTAACCGAGCGCGAGAAATATAAAGCATTTGTTCGTTATTATGTACAGTTTGCTACAGAAAATGCCGCTATCTATCAACTTATGTTCGGAGGCACTTTATGGAAAGATAAAAAAAGCCCTTCAAAACTGAAAGAAGTCGCTTACCCTAGTTTTCAATTTCAAGTTGAAATGACTAACGCTTGGCAAGCAAAAGGAATATTACCCTCTTCACCAAACACCTTACGCCTAGCCCAAGTAACGTGGGCAACACTACACGGTATTGCCCAATTAGTGATTGATGGAATATATGCCGACGCGAGCCAAATTGATGAAATGTGCCAATGTGCAGTTGACTTGTTTTTAGTCCCCACAAAAAATAACGATGGTATTTGATCCTTAAAAATTAACTAACCACCTCCCCTCTATTATCAATAGAAAGTAAATAGCCTATAAACTTAACGTTACATTAAAAAATATAAATAGATGTTTCGCTAACTAGAATTTAACCTTAATTCCTCGTAGTATCGAATCACTATGTAGCACTTATACTGATTGATATATAGCCATTAACAATCAAAGTGCAGAATTTCAGTGGGAATTAAAGTCACTTTAGACAAGGCAAATGGTTTAAGCATAGTAATTCTATGGTTTGATTATTTAACGACGTATAAAGTGAGTTGAAATAACTCAAGCACTCTGAAACATGCATAATGATAACGGGTATAAGTACAACAATATCGAATGATTAAAAAACAAATGAGAGTAAAACAATGAAAGCGATTATAACAAGCGCTGTATGCTCATCTTTGCTATTGCTTAGTAGTTGTAGCAACAGTGATAGCACCGCCACAGATTCTTTATTGAATACTGTACAAAAAACTGCTTTAGTTTCAGGTATAGATAAAGCCAATATGGACACTAATATTCGTCCGCAAGATAATTTTTATCGCTATATTAATGGCGGCTGGATGAAAAGTAATGAGATTCCCGATGATAAAACCGCGATAGGCTCTTTTTACGATTTACGCGACAAGGCCGATGACGATGTCAAAGTGATTATTGAAGAGCTTGCTGCAACGAAAGGTTTGGCCATGGGTACAGATGAGCAAAAAGTTGCTGACTTATTTCGCTCTTTTATGAACTCTGAACAACGTAATACCGCTGGTATTACGCCAATTCAATCCATTTTAACAGCCATCGATAATCTCCAGAATAAAGATGACCTAGCAGAGTTTTTTGGTCAATACTCCTCGTCAGGAATTAACAGCCCATTAGCATTGTACATTAGCGTAAATGCTAAAGAATCATCAAGCTACGCTATTCATATTTGGCAAAATGGCTTAAATTTACCTGACAAAGATTATTATTTTAATGAAACCGAACGCTTTGTTGATTTGCGCAGAGGCTATATCAAACATATTAACAATATGTATGACATAGCCGGCATCAGCAATGGCAAAAGTGCTGCTAAAAATATTATGGCATTAGAAACTAGCTTAGCTGAGTTTCATTGGACACGTGTAGAAAGCCGTGACAGCGAAAAACGTTATAATAAGTTTGCTACCAAGGATCTAAACAGCATCACCAGTAAATTTAACTGGCAAACTTTTTTAGCGGCCGAAGGGGTTGCTAGCCAAAAAGATATTATTATTAACCAGCCTGATTTTATTGCAGGCTTTGGTAAAGTATTTGATCGAACCTCACTTGAAATATGGAAACAGTATTTAACATTCAATACCTTAAATGCTTTTTCTAGTTACTTAACCGCTGATTTAGATAATGAGAGTTTTGACTTCTTCTCAAAACAGCTAAATGGCCGCAAAGAACAGCGTCCACAGTGGAAACGCGGTGTAGCTGTTGTTAATGGTAATCTGGGTGAAGTGATTGGTAAAATTTATGTTACTCGCCACTTTACGCCGCAAGCTAAATCGAGAATGAGTACTTTAGTTGAAAATTTGCGATCTGCTTATGGCTCAAGCATTGATGATTTAGAATGGATGTCCGACAACACTAAAAAAGCAGCTCAGGTTAAACTAGCCGCCTTTACTCCTAAAATTGGTTACCCCGATCAATGGGAAGACTACTCAAAGCTTTCAATTAAAGCCGATGATATAGTCGGTAATATTATTCGTTCACGTAAAGTATCTAGCGAAAAAGAAATTTCAAAACTTGGTGGTCCAATACGAAAATGGGAATGGGCCATGACGCCACAAACCGTTAACGCTTATTACAACCCCACAGTAAACGAAATTGTTTTTCCTGCAGCGATATTACAGCCACCTTTCTTTAATATGAAAGCTGACGATGCCGTGAACTACGGTGGTATTGGCGCGGTAATTGGCCATGAAATGGGACATGGCTTTGATGACCAAGGCAGTAAATACGACGCCACAGGTAACCTTAATAATTGGTGGACAGAGCAAGATCTAAAACAGTTTTCAATTCGCACTAAAGCCCTCGTTGAGCAATATGCAAATTATCAAGTATTTGATGATTTAAACGTGAATGGTCAATTAACCTTAGGTGAAAATATTGGTGATTTATCAGGGGTAACTATTGCCTATAAAGCCTATAAAACATCTTTAAACGGTAAAAAATCACCGGTAATTGACGGACTAACGGGTGACCAACGCTTCTTCATGGGTTATGCACAAATTTGGCGTTCCAAAATAGTCGAAAAATCACTACGTAATCGTATCGCAACTGATCCTCATGCTCCAGGTGAATTTCGCGCTTTGGGTTCACTATCAAACATGCAGGAATTCTATCAAGCCTTTAACGTAAAAGAAGGTGATGCTATGTATATAGTCCCAGAGAAGCGCGTAAAGATTTGGTAATCGTTTATTTTTAAACTGAGACTTACGATTTAAAAAAGCAGCTTCGGCTGTTTTTATTTACCCAAAACAAAGTTGTTATTGATAATCATTCTTATTAAGGTTATCATTACATTGTAAGTTCAGTATTACTTTTATTTATATAGGTATTAATAATGTACGTATGCATTTGTCATGGGGTAACCGATACACAAATTGAAGCGGCAGTAGATAATGGCGCGCACACCATGAAACAACTTAGTAGCGAATTAAAAATAGGCTCACAGTGCGGCAAATGCTGTCAGTGCAGTAAACGTGTACTAAATAATAAATTGATGCAAATTGCCGAGGCCGAGCCTAAAGTAGCCTAACCTATATTAGTTCATCATTGACTGTAAATAATTCTCTAACCCAATACTAATAATTAAAAGTTGTTGAGCTTCAATCCAATCTATTTGTTCTTCAACATTCTCTAATAAATTTTCGCCACATTCTCTACTGATATAGTCTTGTTTTTTCTCACTAGTTGCAATTAGCTCTTGTAATACAGCGCGTGAATTATGCTCTAAGTTAAGATTTGACTGTAACATTTCAGGTGTGTTTTCACCTATATGTAACCTACCTAAATCTTGTAAATTAGGTAAACCTTCCAAAAACAAAATACGCTCTATTAACTTGTCCGCTTGCTTCATTTTTTCAATTGAAATTTTATAATCAGCTTTATCTAGCTTATCTAACCCCCAATTTTTATACATACGAGCATGTAAAAAATATTGATTAATAGCTATTAATTCAACCGCTAACGCTTTATTCAACAAAGATATAATACTTTTATCGCCTTTCATAACTTATCCCCTTATTCAAGCGCCTAAATGATTGCCCATGTGTGACTGTATGTAATTACTCAGGCCAATTCTATCGATTAAACCAAGTTGTTTTTCAAGCCAATAAACATGATCTTCTTCTGTATCTTCAAGTAACTTACTTAACATCTCTCGGCTCATATAATCGCCTTCAGCCTCGCATAAAGTAATACTAGCTTTTAACGCCGCAACAACCTCCATCTCTAATAACAAATCATTCTTCAACATTGACGGTACATCATTACCAATAATGAGATCTCGACGGTCAGTTAAATTAGGCGTGCCTTCCAAAAATAATATTCGCTTAATTAACGCATCAGCATGGGTGATTTCTTCTTGCATCTCATGATCTAATTGGTCAAATAATTTATCTAATGCCCAATCTTGGTACATACGAGAGTGGATAAAATATTGATCAATAGCAGCAAGTTCGTTATGTAACAAACCATTCAGACTAGCAATAACTTTGGCATTACCTTTCATTTTAATTCTCCATTTAACTTTAAAATGATAACTATAGCTATAAGCGAAACTATAGTCGACAAATACCATTATAGTCTTAAGATAACATGACAACAAATAGCCATCTAAACCGCTAAACCTTGCTAATACTATTATCTCAGCGTAAAATAGTTTTTATGCTAAGTAATGGGGTTAACTGCAATTTATTTGTAATGAATCCTTATTTTTACACGAATAAAGGACAAAACATGACAGATGAAAATTTAGATAAAAAAAGTGCACAGCATAAAAAGCGCATGCAGAGCATCAAAGAAAAAGTAGATCAACGTATTGATAATGCCCAAGAAGAGCGCGGCCTGATAATTGTTATTACAGGTAATGGTAAAGGTAAATCCACCTCAGGATTTGGCACAATTGCCCGTGCCGTTGGCCATGGTTTAAATGCCGCTGTAGTACAATATATTAAAGGTACATGGGCATGTGGAGAACGCACTTTACTTGAAAACGCAGGTGTTAGTTTTGAGGTCATGGGAACTGGTTTTACTTGGAATACACAAGATAAAGAACAAGATATTGCCGCAGCACAAAAAGTTTGGCAACGCAGTAAAGAACTATTAAAAGACAATAATATTGATGTTATTTTGTTTGATGAATTAACCTATATGCTCAGCTATAAATATATTGATTTAGATGAAGTGCTTGATGCCCTAAAAAACAGACCTATTAACCAACACGTCATTATTACCGGACGTGGTTGCCACAGAAGTATCATTGAGTTAGCTGATACGGTGAGTGAAGTTCAATCAGTGAAACATGCTTTTGATAATGGCGTCAAAGCACAGAAAGGCATTGATTGGTAAACAAACGCTATTATTTTCTTTGAAAAATCAATGGGTATGAACTTACTTTGACTGGATAAACTGGGGATATATACCCGTTTATTTAGAAATGATAAAAGGAATAGCGAAATATTCCTTTTTGGATAAATCCTACAGCCTCCCCCCAAATAAGAGGAAAATACGCCATACTAAGTGGAAAATAAAAACAGCATGCCCATGATGTCAGCCATTAAATGCAACCAAAAATTCAAGGAGATTTATTAATGCATGGTTGCGGCCAGAAAACCAAAGAAAGTCGCAATAATTACCTGTAGAAAAAAGTGAGTGATCGTACTTAATTCAATGGTGATATATGGTGTCACTTCCTAAAATAATTTAAAATTAAGAATTGACACCATCTCTAACCATAGTCACTTGTTAGCTACTTTTTCTGTAAATATCATACTTACAGTTTACTTAAACTTGAATAAGCTAATGAATTTATCGCCTTTTGTCTTTTATTCTACCCGATTATAAGTGGATTCAGCTGTAGTAAATGAATTGGAAGAATTAAATTTTATATTCTTATTCTGCCATTCGAAATGCTCAAATTCTTTATTGCTTAGATTGTAGTTATATCTACGATATTCTGATGAATAGCTATTCTCTCCTGTGGATTTAATATTTCGAAGCATCGGCTGACCAATTATGTTGGGTAAATTTTGTATCTCAGATAAATCAGTACCATAATCCGTATAATTACATGGGCCTAAGTCTGTAATACATTCGATGGTTCTTCCGTCACTTCTTTGCCAGATACCTTCCAACGTTGGAATATCACAAATTGTTCCGATAGCACAAAATGCTCCAATTGAACATTGAGCAATATAGCCAAATTCGCAAGATTGTAATTCTCCAGATAAAAAATTAGATTTTATGATAGAGCCTACAGGATTAGATTGGTCTGTTGATACTATGGTTGTTTGTGTTACAAAGTTTTCAAATGTTATAGACAAATCTGGCAACATGATATAACGACCTTTTTCCAAATAAACACTTTCGTCAGAAGCACCGCTAGCTAATTCTATAACAACTATATTGTTCGTAATATCAACTAAAAATATATTTCCTGAGCCAGTATGTTTCAATTGAAAAGAACCGTCAGCATTTACATAAAAACCAATAGGTTCATTTTTATTTTCACTGTTCCAAATTTTTTCAACATTATATTTACCACCATTATCGAGGCGTATAAAATGTGCTGACGTGCTCCCATATATACTTACTGACGATAAAATAGAGTCAGCACTTGAATCAGAAATAGTAGTAAAAGAGTTTTCATCATTAAGTGTGACCGATGCTGTTGGCCAAATGAATTCTTCAAAATTTAATGTGTCTATATCATACTTAATCCATTTCGTTTCACCATTAAGGTTATTCCCATCTTGAGATATGCTCCTGATGGTTGCTAACCCCACAGTAGAAGGCAAATTATTAATACCCAACCTATTACTACTTTCATTAATATTTATGCACTCTCCTTGAGTTTTATCGCATGAAATTATGCGTCCAGACTCAACACCTTTCCAGTAGCCATTCAAAAAATTTGGATCAATTATATTTGCACCTTGTGTTCGAGCTGACACTTGCTCAAAAGAAAAAGCATATATAGATTCATCATTAGAATTTTTTATACAATATGGACTATCATTTTGATCTAAAAATATACTTGTACAAAACTTTGCGCTTGTAGAAGACAAAACATTTTCTATCAGGTTTGAAGAAACGCCCGCTTCATTTTCATTAGTATTTCCAATGATGAAAAACACTCCATGCTCATCAATATACCAAGTATCTATATGGTTTATAGATGTGCCAGGTGCATTATGAATGGCAGTTCCATCACTACAGAAAGTATACTTATACTCATTCACATCCCACCCAAAATCAAAATCCACATCAAACTGCCACGTTCCATTAAGTAAATCTAGCCTGTCCCATCCATCAGTTAGCACACTATTATTAGTATTACTGCCTTCGGGGCATGATACGGATGTATCTACCGCAACTAAAATTGTAATATCATCACTCGAGCTATTTGTTTCACTATCTGTGACTTCCAGCGTAAATGTGAGCGATGTATCAATATTAGGTGCAGTAAACGATGTAATAATAGCAGTAGGATTTTCAATAATAATAGTAGGCCCAGCTATCTGCGTCCAAAGAAATGTTAAATTATCACTCTGTAAATTAATAGGTTCTACGTTCATTTTTTGTGCTGACAATACAACATTTGATTCGCTGTTCACATGCTGTGTCGTGACTGTCGAAGTTGTTTTATTTACAACAACTTCGACAGTATCATTGTTTGTGGCTCCGTCATTATCTGTGACTATTAGTTGAAAAATTAAGGTTTCATCAACACTAATTTCAGGTGTAGTAAATGAGGCGTTAGCAGTATTAGCATTGGAAATAGTGACTACTGTACCTGCGGTCTGATACCAACTGTAACTCACAATAGTACCATCTGAATCAGTTCCCATACCAATCAAGCTAACTTCGCTGTTTTCTTCAACTGTTTTGTCTACTCCTGCATTTGCTGAGGGTGAATTATTTGTTGGTGTATTACTTCCATCATCTCCAGAGCTACTTCCACCGCCACAGGCAGCGAGACTAAGAATAAAAGTAATAAACAATAATATTTTCATTTTAATTTTTCCTTCCATTTTAATTTGTTCCATTTATATTAGTTTTTTCGAGTTGATTACACATCATTCAAGAGATCAGATGTGATTTAGCCGTTTAAGCAACTTGTATGGTGCTTTTAAAGCACCCTTGAATTTAATGCTACCTGATAATTACTGGTAGTTGAATGTGTGGCACTTAATAATAAGATGGATAAAAGTGGGTATTTGATTAACTTCATTGTCGGTATACTCCTTGTCGGTACCTAACACGCCTACTATGCGGGCAACGGTAATTTGTCCGTTTGGGTGCCTTGTTCTATTTTTTGAACTAAACTGTACGACCATACCGTACAATAAGTAGTAAATTAATTATGAATAGCATAAGCGTAAATCAGTTTAGAGACAACCTAAAAACATATGTTGAATAAACTGTTAACACGGCAAGATCATTATAAATTGAACTTATAGAACAAGCCGCGATCAGAGCAAGGCATAATAATCACCTTGATCACTTAATATAAGCGCTACTTTTCTGAAACACTTTAATTCAATTACCAACCCTCGCATTAAACGGTGTAAGAAGCATGAACTTATCGATATTCTTCTTTTAGCCATTAGTGCTGTACTCTCTGGCGCAGAAGGATGGGAGGATATTGAAGACTTTGGGCACCTAAAACTTGATTGGTTAAAAAATACAACGCTTTCAACGCAGATATTCCAAGGAATGAAACCACAGGTGCTGATATTACCACTATTGATGGAAAAACAGCACGTCATTCATTTACAACAAAAGACAGAAAAAGTGCCTTACGTACCGTTAGTGCATGG
This sequence comes from Colwellia sp., assembly GCA_002733765.1. Lineage (GTDB taxonomy): Bacteria > Pseudomonadota > Gammaproteobacteria > Enterobacterales > Alteromonadaceae > Colwellia. The sequence continues at coordinate 18,175 of NVWU01000008.1, forward strand.
AGTTACCAACACCAATTAGTGTTAGGACAAACAGCGGTATTTTTTTATGACTAACATGACAACAATAGACTTAACTAGACGGTAACTCTTGTGGTGTTATTGCTGTATCGGTATTCGTTTTCTTGTGCTTTTTACGAGTAAACACACCACGTATATCTTCAATAATCATGTATAGGCTAGGAATAAATACTAGCGTAACGATTGTCGCAAATAACACCCCAAAAGATAATGACACCGCCATTGGAATAACGATTTGTGCTTGGGCACTGGTTTCAAAATAGATAATAGGCACTAGGCCAATAAACGTGGTAAGCGATGTCAGCATTATCGCCCTAAAGCGTTTAGTACCCGCATGCATCACTGCATCTTTTAATTGTTCACCACGTTGTCTGGCTTTGTTAACATAATCAACCATAACCAACGAGTCATTCACCGCAACCCCTGCCGCCGCTAGAATGCCAAAAACAGATAAAACACTAAGGTCCATTCCCAAAATAAAGTGGCCAAACACCGCACCAATGATTCCAAAAGGAATAACGGTCATGATCATCACCGCTTGTGAATATGATCTTAACGGGATCGCTAACAATGAAAAAATCACCATAAATGAAATAAGTCCATCACGTATTTGATCCGCGACGCCATCCATCTCTTCTTGAATTTTACCTGATAACTGACTGCTAACCGCAGGGTACTTTTTCAATAACGTAGGAATGAAATTATCACGAATATCCTTAGCAACTTCAAATGGCTCAACCTGTTCAGCATCAACGCTACCCCAGACATTAATGGTTCGATTACCATTTTCACGCCGAATACGCGTAACACCGTCAGTTAACGTTATTTCTGCTAATTCAGACAACGGTAACTCTGCCCCATTGGGTGCTTGAATCAACACATCACTGACATGACCAACACTGCTTCGTTGTGCTAAAGGATAGCGCACCATCACTTTAACTTCTTCACTGTCACGCAAGATGCGCTGCGCTTCTAAGCCATAAAAGCTATTATTCACTTGTGAAGCAATATCAGCCAAAGAGAACCCCATACTATAGGCTAAGGGCTTTAAGGAAAACTGTACTTCTTTAGCGCTAGTTTGGCGTGAATCATTCACATCGCCAACACCTTTAACCGTCTCTAATTTTCGTTTTAGCGCTTGAGCTGCTGCCAATAATTGCTCATCATTTTGACTTTCTAGCCTAAAGGCAACATCACCATCTTCTCTACCAGCACCAAAAAAGTTATCACTAATATCAAGTGTTTTTACCCCAGGGTAATCAGGAATAGCTTGGCGCCACAGTTCAGCCAGTTCAAAGGTATTAATAGGTCTGTCTTCTGGCACAGTAAGCTTCACCATTACTTGTCCACTGGTTCTGCTACGTAGCTCTACTTGCATATCAGAAATCATGGATATGCCATACTTACTTTCAATCTCTTTATCTACGTTCAACACATGACGTTGTATATTAAGTAAAGTGTCCAGCGTTGATTTTTCAGATGCATTAATATTCATATCGATACTAATGCGAGGAAAATCATGAGGAATTTTAGGTTGACCAATATAACGAACAAAGCCACCACTGAATAATCCGGCACTTAACAACATTAGGCTAATAAAAAACATCAATACCGCGTAACGATACTCAAGAAATAGTGCAAGCGCAGGTTTATAGATATTATGAATAAAGCTCTGTAATTTAATATCAATAAAACGACGAGCTCTATCAAGCGGGTTTTTAGGATTAAATGCTTTGATTTTCATTTTTACCAAATGCGCAGGTAAAATAAGCTTTGATTCTATCAAGGAAAAAATCAAACAAAAAATAACGACACCACCAATGGCTTTACCAAAGGCTGCAGAAGGCCCTTCACCAAAAAGAAACGGTACAAACACGGCAATAGTCGTTAATACACCAAAGGTTGCCGGCATAGCAACACGCTTAACACCTCGTATCACATTTTCAGTTGAATGACCGTATTTTTCTATTTCATCATGAGCGCTCTCTCCCATCACAATGGCATCATCTACCACAATACCGAGCACTAAAATAAAGGCAAATAAGCTAATAACATTAATGGTAATGTTAATAAATTCTACCGGCATTACTAACAAGGTACCAAGAAAACAAACAGGTAAGCCCATCATTACCCAAAAAGCTAACCGTACGCGGAGAAATAAGGCTAGCATTAAAAAAACGAGCACTGCGCCACTTTTCATGTTGTCTAACATCATGTTTAAGCGACCGTTTAAGTAGTAGGTCAGATCAACCCAGGTTTCTAATTTAACACCTTCAGGTAAACTCGCTGATTTACTCTCAACATAAATGTCCATAATATCGGCAATTTTAGTAATGCTTTGAATTTCTGATGCGCCAATAAATATGGTTATAGAGTTTTCACCATTAAATTTAGAATATTGCAAACCTTCTTCAAAGCCATCATTAATCGTTGCCACTTCGCCCAACAAAATTTTTGTACCATCTTCAAGCGTGATCACTGGTACTTGTTCAAATTCATGACCGCGATAAGCCTGATTCTCAACCCTTAAGTTAATATAACCATTGGTTGCTCGAATTTGTCCCGCTGACATATTACGAGAATAATTACGAACTGCATTAGCAATATCGCTAAAGCTCAAGTTATATTCACGCAGTTTGTCTTTGCTCACTTCAATAGATATTTCATACGATAAGCCACTGTATAGCTCAGAGATACTCACACCGGGCAGTTGCTGAATCTCGCTGTGAATTTTTCGGCCTAATTCTTTTAAGTCACCATTAGTTAAATCGCCATACAAACTAATGTACATCACTTCCTGACGAAATTTATCTCGCTCAACTTTAATGCGTTCCATACCGTCAGGGAAACTAGAAATCGCATCAATGGCTGATTTGACTTCTTCAAGTACAATTTGAGGGTCGTAATCCAGTTCAACTTCAAGCCAACCGTTAGAGTAGTTACGATTAGAATAGGTTATTACCCTTTTAATTCCTTGCACCGACTTCAAGGCTTCTTCAATCTTAATAGTAATGCCCTCCTCAACTTCTTGAGGCGCTGCCCCCGGATATGGCGCAGCATAAGATATCCAATTTAATTCAACCTGTGGGAACATTTGTTTATTGATGGTTAACGCCGTTAAAGCACCACCAATCAAAATAAAAAACATTAATAAATTTGCCGCGATACTATTACGAGCAAACCAAGCAATAATACCGGTATGGGTATCTATACTGTTGTCTATTTCCTGCTTGTTATCACTACTTTCATCAGTACTGGGTGCCACTTGGGTTACATCATTATGAGAATGTGTAGTCATCACTATTCCCCTTCATTTTTAGTACTAGCAACTTGCACCTCAGTACTTTTCTCAAGGGGCTCTAGCGATTCTTTTTTATCAGAAATCAAAGAAAGTTTCATGCCGTCAACAGGGTAATCTAACGCTGACACAATTAATTTATCACCATCAAGCAATCCATTAGAGACCACAACATTGGCCCCTTGTTGGCGAACAACATTAATCGTTGCATAGTGTAGTTTTGACTCATTATCTAAAAGAGCCACCTTATCACCAATGACTAAATAACGCGGTAATATACTGGCATTATCAATTTCGATACCCAATATTTCAGCCTGAACATAAGCGCCAAAACGCAATGGTACAATATGACTAAAACTCGTATTGATAGCATCAAAATTACTAGCACTGTTTTCACCCGCTATATTCTCTTGCAATAAATAGGGATTTTGAATTTCAGCAACCAAGTAAGTCATGCGACTTGTATTATCAATAACACCTTCATTACGCACAATATTAGCCAACCATTCAACGTTTTTTCCTGCATAAGAGCCAATCAATTTCACTTTAGCATCGTGCCCTTGATCAATTAAAAACTGTAATTGCTTATCAGGTACCGGTAAGCGTACTTCAGCAATAGCGGTACCAAGTAATTTACCTATTTGACTACCTACACTAACAAAAGAACCTAAACCAATCATTCGGCTATCAATCATGGCATCGTATGGCGCCGTAATTTTTGTTCGTTGTAAATTACGCTCGGCACGTAAAACTGCCGCTTGTGCAGATTTAACACGGGCTAGTTCTTGCGCTAATTGCGGTTTACGTAAACTTAATTCAGTCGGTGATGTATCGGTTATAAGTTTCCACTCTCGCTCTGCAACCTTACCTTGAGCAACTTCTGTTTCTAACGCTGCACGTGCTGAAGCCATATTCGCTTGCGCCTCAATTAAGGCTGCATAATAGTCATTAGGGTCAATACGTGCTAACAGTTGTCCTTTTTTAACAAAGCCACCGCGCACAAAAATAGCATTAAGTTCAACAATTTCACCATTCACTTGCGCCACTAATGATGTTTCGTATTTGGGTTTTACAATGCCATAAGAACTTACCTGTAAAATCATTGGCGCTACAACAATATTTTCTACCGCAACAATCGGCGTACTGTCGACCTCAGCTTTTTCTGCTAGTGGTGTTTTGAAACTAGCAAAGCCAAAGTAAGCAATAACGCCCACCGCTAAAATGGCAATAGGTAGTATTATTTGTTTTTTATGTGCCACTCTATAATCCCTTTTAAAAAATTTACTTACATTGAAACAACGTATTATACCCGCACCACTATATATGTAACCATTTCTACTGGTTAAAACCGTACACTATTTTATGGTATAAATAATAACTAAATTAGTGCTATCAATGATCACAAAGTTGTAACTGTCTATTACAAACTATGCGTCTATTTTCCCAAACATTTAACAATCAGGTAGAGTAATACCAAATGAAATAATGAATGAGTCAATTCAGAGCTGTGTCAGGGAAGTTAGAACAAGCAAAATTTGTGCGACTATAGTCATTCTATATCAAACAAATTTGTGACGTTATCACTTTCCAGACAAGCTCCCAAGGGCGAGTTTAAAAGGTATATAGCTGCGTTATTGATTTTGACAAGGGAACAACCATTCTCTTTAATCAATGCCTTGCCTCTACACCTTTTAATTCTCGCTGAATGATCTATTCATTACTTCAATTGGTATAAAACATTAACCTTTACATTTCATCAAGTTAAAAGCATTATTTTTTGCTTTTTTTTATAAAAAAAAACTAAAATAAACAAGGTTTAAATAACTGAGTTTTTTTTCACAACTTTTTATATTCTTTATCCAGTTTTAATAAGTAAAATAATATTATGCCCAACACGTCAAAGTACAAGTTATCGCTTATAATGTATACATACACTATAAAAAGGAATACATATGCTAAATAAAATTAGCGCATTCTTTACTGAGTTAGTTGAAGACTTTCAGAAAACAACTGAGCAGCAAAAAAATACTGAACTGTCATTAGAAATTTGCTGTGCTGTTTTATTGTGTGAAGTAATGCGTGCTGATAGTGTTTTTACCGAAACAGAGCAAGATGCGCTCAGTATCATTTTAACCAATCAATTTAACTTAACGGCTCTGGAAGTTAGTGACATCCTAGACCAAGCATTCGAACTAAGTGAAAATGCCAGTGATTTTTATCAATTTACCTCAAAAATAAACCAACATTATTCACTTGATGACCGTATAAAAATAGTCACCTTATTGTGGAAAGTGGCTTTCGCTGATGGTGAGCTTGCCAATATTGAAGAGCACATTATTAGAAAAATTTCTGATCTATTACACCTTAGACACAACGAATATATTGCAACAAAAATTGCTGCTGAGGAGTTTCATATTAAAAATGAAAAGAAGTAGTTAACAATATCAGTTATTATATACCTTAGCAGCTACTCACCATATTCTATACTTGGCAATTTAATGACACAATCAACTCCAGATTTAAACGCAGAAATCGGCAAATACAATACTTTACGCGTCATTGCGTTAACCGATAGTGGTACCTATCTTGACGGCGGAGAATTAGGGGAAATATTACTTCCCAAACGTTTTAGACCTGACGATTGTAAAATAGGAGAGAACATCCGTGTTTTTGTTTATTTAGACGGCGCCGAACGGTTAGTTGCCACCACAGAAAATGCCTATGGCCAAGTGGGTGAATTTGTTTCATTAAAAGTTGCTCAAGTCAATAAAATGGGTGCTTTTTTAGATTGGGGTTTACCGAAAGATTTACTTGTACCTTATAACCAGCAGCATTCAGAAATGGAAGTAGGTAAATATTATCTGGTTCGCATTTACCTTGATCAAGTCACCGATCGTGTTGCCGCTTCAAGTAAATTAGATAAATTTATCGACATTTGGCCGGCGGAATATCAGCAAGGCGATAAAGTAAAGTTGATTATTGGTGGTAAAACAGATTTAGGTTTTAAAGCCATAGTGAATGATTTACATTGGGGATTATTATACGACAATGAAATCTTTCAACCGTTGCGTATAGGTAAGCATATTGACGGTTATATCAAACAAGTACGTGAAGACGGTCGCCTCGATCTAATTTTATCGCGTGGCAGTAAAAATAAAGTGAATGATTTTGCTGAAAAGTTTCTACAACACTTACGAGATAATGATGGCTTCAGTCCACTACATGATAAAAGCTCACCAGAGTTAATCCAAAGGATACTGGGCGTTAGTAAAAAGACCTACAAGGCCACTGTGGGTAACTTAATGAAAAATGGCAAAGTCACCATTGAAAAAGAGGGTGTTCGCTTAAAACAATAATACTCAGGCTAATATCTATTAGCTGCAATGTATATATTTTATTTATCTATGTACATTGCTCAGCGGCCTGACTAATACTTATTCTTTTAACATAACCAAGTAATTTATTCGGGAATATATACCATTGACCCATCGGGCAACTGATAAGCAGTTCCTACCTTGACCCCAGCACCAATATCACTTGCCCCCTTAGACTTATAACGTTTAATTTCTTGACCTTTTTTGATGACTATTTCCATTTGAGGTGTTCCTGGGTTACTAATCACCGTTACATCCTCAGCGGTAAAAGGTGATAATGGATTGTCAGCAAGCACTAAAAATAATGCGGCAATAATCACCAGTAAAACATCAATCAAATTAACTACCGCGATAAAAGGATCTTCGTCACTATCCTCTAAAAGTAAATTACTATTCATTACGTTCTCCACGAAGCTTTTGAATTTCACACAATTCACTCAAGTACCAACGACGCTTAACGTTATAAATAACCTGAATAATTATTGTGGCAATAAGCGCTACAATAACGGCTGAAAATGCCTGAGACAATGCCATAGAAACATCAGTAAGTTTCCCTTCTCCTAATGCCCGAAGTGCTGGCCCCATTGGTATCATTGTGGCAACTAAGCCAAGCATAGGTGCAATTCTGGCAGAAATTCGCAAATATTCAAGCTGCTTGTAGGCTAACAATTCAAGCTCTTTATCAGATAAATAATCAGCCGAATGCCAAAGTAATATTAACTCAAAGCCATTAGGTAAAGCATTATGGCGTTGCCAAACTTGTAACATGAAAACGCCTAAAGAAAAAAAAGCATAGGCCAATAAAATGGCAATAACCACTATTACGGGTAACGGTAACAATTGGCTAAAATCATACAAAATAGCATCAAGAAATTGCATCATATTAAGCCCCCTTATTTAACGATTTGCGAGGTTTTATTGTTTGATAAAAAGCGCCAATAACGATCAATAATAACAAGGCAATTAATGACCATGTTCTGCCTTTGTTTGCCATTGTAGGCTCATTATCTACTGCAACATCATTAGCAACAGGAATAAGGTGCTGAGCCAGGGGGATCTTTGCGTCGCCTAATTTTTTAGCTTCATATTGCAACGCCACTGAACGCCCTTTTACGTCACGATCAGCTGCGTGAGTGCCAGTACGCAAGAATTCCATCGCATCAGCATCGCCCTCATCTGCTGCTTCACGAAACCATTTCATTGCTTCATCAACATTACGCTCTGTCCCTCGCCCTAAGTATAAAGAAGTGGCATAATGTAACTTACCTAAGGTGGCATAATCTTTATTGTCACTTAAAGCCGCTCTTCGCATCAACTCAGTCGCTTTTGCGCTATCTTGGGGTACCCCTGTGCCATTTTCATAAAGCAATGATTTCCAAATCATTGCGCCTACATAGCCAGCTTCGATACAGCGATCAAAAATAATATGAGCGGTTTTATGGGCACCGCATTTTTCAGCCCAATAGCCATGACTACACATGAGCATGCTTGCTTCTTTTTTCGCCCAATACGACAAGGATAGTTCATTTTCTGTTTCTGCCGTTGCGATACATGAAGTAGGCGGAACACCGGCATACACAACGAATGATAAGGTTGAAATAATGATAGAGAAAAAGATTGCCGCTACATTGCTAAATAAAGTCATGAGTTACTCCTGATAACATTAAGAGTAATTGCGTATAAAAATGATTTATTCTCATATCAACTCACCTGGATAGAACAGCAAACCAAGAATAACAAGTAGCGCCCAAAAGCCAGTTTCTAGTGTTTCAATCATGGGTTGGCTACCCTCAATAGCTCCCCAAATATGTACTACAACCATAAAGACACAGAAACCAGTAAAAAATTCCAACATAAGATCTGCGCCAGTACCGCTAATGATTACCCGTAAAAAAAGCGCATTGGTCATTATTGCAAACGCGCCAAGACAACGCGCAAAATAAACAGTGAGATCAGTATCCTCAGGTATTTTCCATTGAAACATTTTTGCCCACAATAACGGCTTTAAAAAAAGTAATAAACTAAAGGTAAAAAAAGTAATTACCGTAATAACCAGTAAATAGCTATTTGCATGTTCTGACCATAATCCAATAAAGTGCACACTAAACTCCTAAAAATCGTATTAATTTTCAGAGAAATACCATGTAGCTAAAACGCAACAAGGTTAAATCTCTGAGCAGTAATTAATTAAACGAAATTTAGCGTAAGAATGTGTCAGCAGATTAAAAAAAGTTTGCAAGAAATTTGCAAAATTGCAGTTTTATTGAGGTAAAGGGCATTTATATCCTTGCCCGTGAACAGTTTCGATAAGTACTTGACGTTTTTTTTCAGGATCTAACTTACGTCGTAATACCATGATATGTTGCTCAAGTGCACGACTATTAGGTAAGAACTCGCGTCCCCAACCTGCAGAATACAACTGATCTTTAGACAGCACTTCACTCGGATGTAGTGCCATAAAAGTGAGTAATTTAATATCTCGGCTTGTTAACGATATAGTTAATGAATCTCGAATGCCTATTTGTTGTTTAGGCTTTACGATTAAGTCACCTAGCGTAAAAAATTCAGCATCAACAACTGCTGGCTTGGTATGGGATCGCCTTTGATAAAATATAAACAATGAACAGAAAATAATGAACAACAAGAAAACAAATAAAATAGAGTACTTGCTTGAAAAGGTAGGTATTACTAAAACAGCATTCAATAATTCTTTATGCTTAACTCCCAGCTGTGCAGACAATTCAATCACATCAATGATTAGGCAGCTTGACGCTATATCTTTACGACAATAATGAAAAATTAAAGCGCTCGCATCACGCTGCTCCCATTTAACCGGATTAGCCGTCGCTAACAGTAGGTCAAATCGCAATATATCACGTAAAATCAAATCATCATTCACATGAGATAGTTCACCTTTTATTGGAAAAAGTATATTACCTTCTTTATCCCAAAGCACCGCAGCTTTAACAATAGCAGAGCCCGCCAGCTTAAAACGAATAGCGTTTGTATCACCTGTCGCTATGTTACTCCGCAAGTCGGTTGAAATTTCATCCAGTAAATATTCTGCAGAAATACGGGGTTCATTGGCTAAAGAAAAAAAACTAATAACAAATAAACACGCGCTACTCCATCTAAGTAAAATATTCATAACACCGGTAATACCAAACTTTTTTTAAACACAACTACCCCATTTAAATGCCACAATTTAGCCATAAGGTTAATAAAATAACATTTAATACAAGGGGTGAAAATAGTTTGTTAGTACCATATAACTAAGCCAACATAACCGGATAATTAACTGACGTTAGCTTATCCTATTATATTGGCTTAAATAATTCCGCTTTACTAAATCCTAGCGAATTTTTAATCAGACGTTCGGTAGCTCGCTAGCTCAGTAGATAAACTAACGCCTTGCAATTTAAGCTGGTTAACACGTTGTAAATACGCGGCACCTTTTAGCATATGCAAGGCAACATCCACCGCACCACGACGGGTATAATCTTCTAAATAACTGCCTTTTACCCAGCTATTAAAAGCACCTAAACTTGGACCTGCCCAAATTTGATAATCCATTTCACGGCCTTTTTCGCCAGTGTTAGACCAACGAGAGCTTAAGCCTAAATACCAACGAAAAATTAAAGCCATTTTACGTTTAGGGCTTGATTGCGCGCGAGCTAACATGTCTGGATCGCGCTCTTGGAAAAAGGCTTCAGTACCGGCCCAAACCTCATCTAAGTTTGAACGGAAAATTTGTTTCTCAATTTTTAAACGCTCAGCCGCAGGGATAGCTTCAATCGAATCATAAGTAACATATAACTCGTATAGCTTTTTCGCTCGCATAGCAAACATTGAACCACGTTTTACCACTTGTAATTTAACGCCCATTTCAAACATATCTGCGGCAGGTGCCATGGTGACATCCGCCATTTCAACATTTGCCAATAACTTACGCGTATATTCAGAAGCGCCCGCTTCAACACAAGCTTGGTTCACCGAGCCAAGTACAATGTATGCTGCGCCCATATTAAAAGCCGCCAATGCGGCATCAGGCGTACCAATACCACCACCAGCGCCTACGCGAAGTACAGGAGAGAAATTATATTGCGCTTGCACTTCATCACGAAGGGCAATAATCGTTGGCAATAAGGTTAAAAATGGGCGGTTATCCGTATGACCACCCGAATCTGCTTCAGCAGTAATGTCATCCGCCATTGGCACAAGCTTTGACAATTCAGCTTGCTCTGGCGTGATCTTACCTTGGGCCAGTAACTTATCAATGAACTTTTGTGGCGCAGGCTCCATAAAACGGCGACCCACTTCAGTACGAGATACTTTAGCAATCACCTTGTTACCAATGTGAACACTGCCGTCAGCATTTTTTGAAAGACCCGCAACACGATACCAAACAATATGTTCGGTTAAGCCTAAATAAGCCGACGCTTCAACCGTTTTAACGCCCAGTTTAATAAAACGTTCCACCGCGCCACGCTCTAACGCTTCTTCAGCAGGCGCATGAATTAAATTGACCGCATAAGGGCCATTTGGTAGTTCGGCTTGAATGCGGCGAATAGCATCTTCAACCGCATCAGGCACTAAACCTGCTGCGCCAAATGAACATAAAAATCCCGCTTTGCCTAAGGCAACAACTAACTCCACTGAAGCAATACCATTGGCCATAGCGCCACCATGATAAGCGTATTTAACCCCATGCTGTTTTTTATAAGCCTCATCACCTAAATCTTCAGGATTAAGCTTTTGAGCAAAGGCTAATACGTCACTAGCGCCTGAGGTCGAGGTAGCATTTGCTACACCATAGTCATTAGCTGATTTTGCTAAATAGATAGGTTTGGTTAAATCCATTAAGGCAGACTTTATTTCAACATTGTTAGTTTTAACGCCTTTCGCATCAACTTTCCATGCCCAGTCGATGGCATTATTATTGGTAAAACTTAAATTCGACATGTTTGCTTCCTGTTTGTTCTTGTTCGGTATTGGCATAAGCATTGTTGGGTAAAAAAGTAAAACATATAAATCCAACAGCTTTTACTTTTCTTAACTTTGTTATTCTGAAAGGGAATCACCTGCTAATAGTTAAGCTCGAAGTCAGTTGGTACTGTAGCAAAGAAAAAACACGGAATTGGTGCCTACCAATGAGTATTTCTGATGCTGCTACAGTGCCAAATGGCAATGAGATTAGCTATTAGTTATGCTTCAATGATAGAAAGCACAATATCTTTCACTTCATATATGCGCAGGCCATCTTTCGATAAATTGGCATCACCCACTAAACGCACTTCGCCGTCTGCTCTAATGATATCGGTGATATGTACATCCAATGACATTTGTTTATTCAATGGCGTAATTTGACCACGGTATTTCCATTTAACTAACGTTGCTGGCGCAATAAATCTTGGGTTAGTGAATCCTTTACCTAAATCTTTATTAAGCGCGTAGGTTTGCATTAATTCGATAATGGCTTCAACCCCTAATGAACCAGGCATTACTGGATCTTGATGGAAGTGATAACGGAAGAACCAATCTGTTGCATCAATGGTGCGTTCACCATGCACATAAGCAACACCCGCTTTACCGCCACCTTCAACAATAGAAACAGTATCAATAAAGTTCATTTGGCCACCAGCAAGTTTATAATGCGGCTTATTGGTTGGTGCTTTATATAAAGCTAAATCTTGATTAGATAAATCAATTACTTCAATGTCAGATTTTGGGGTGTTGTTATCTTCAAACCACGAATAAGTGACTTTACCATTATCGATGCCTAACTGGTTAGTTAAGGCATCACTACCAAAGTAACCAAATACAGCCGTGCCTTTATAGAATAAATCATGACTGTCTAGCGCTTGAGCTGCTTTGCTATTATCTTTGACATAAAGTTCAAAGGTGAAACTTTGAATGATCATGCCGCCAGCCATGGTGGTACTTAATAAGGCTGATTTATTAACAATGGTTTTACCACGTAAATCAACTTGTTTAATTAAATCACCACTGCCATCTAAGTTACGGAAGAATAAATCTTTTTCTGGGTAAACCAAGGTAGTACCCATATAACCTGAAATAAAGCCGTTTGGTTGTAGCGCTATTTCCATGATTAATGAATAAGGCATCCAGTTATTGACACTGTTTTTAGTAAAATACCAAGCATCTTCTGGCACATAATATTCAGCAACACAGCTTGATGGTTTTTTCAAATCAAGACGTGTACCTTGTACTTCAACTACCTGAGTAACTACTTGTAAGTCACCACATGGCGTGCGTGGCGGAATTCTGCCTTTATATACATCAAAGTCCGGGCCAAAACATTTAGAGATATTACCAGTAGCAAATTCAAACATATGCCACGGCGTAAATGGTGCTTGGTTAGGCACGCGATTTTGACCTGTTACCATAGGCGCTTCAAAATGCTGAATAGGCGTTACACCCTTTTCTTTTGGCGCGTCAAAGTCAGACATGACTTTCATTAACGGGCGTTCAATATGTTTAAACGGGTTAATACCACGTTCGTCAAGTTCAGTAACAGCTGCCGCACTTTCAACATCATTAACAGCCTGAGCACTGACCAATTGCACGTTATCAGGTAGGGTTACCGGATACTGAGAACTTTCATCTTGCTCGGTGATCATCATCGCCAAGTTTTTAAAATCTACTACCACTTTGCCATCTAAAATAATATCAATATTAGCTTTTAGATAAGGGTACGGTTGCATGCCCATTTCCGTCACTTCCATACGATAAGTCAGGGTATTATGTTGCGGCTGAACTTGACCACGACAACGCACTGTTTGTGACTCACCCGGCATAGGTTGGAAGCGTGCATTGTTCATATTGGCGTGCATACCTAAAGACAACATAAAGAACATTGCCATTTGGCCACAACCTTCACTCATTAATGAGCCAGCCATCACTTCATCACCTTTAAAATGACAAGGGAAATACCAATGCTTCGGATCTAAATCTTTTTGGCCTTCAACTACACCTAGGCCCCAATGACCACCGCTAGCATCAACATTAATGATACGTTCGATCATTAAGAATTTTTCTGAAGAAAACTTTAATGAGGGATTACGACCTTTTTGATCATAATCGCGTCCAAAACAGCCCGCTACATCACCATTGACTAACTTCATCATGTCGTTGTAATCGTATTGATCACGTGGACGCGTTAACAATGCTGGGAATGTGCTTTTAACTGCATTGGCAAATTGTGCTTTGTCTTTATCGTTATGAATAACACCTTTACCGTCTTTTAACTCCTCGTCAGTAAAGAAGCCTGCACAACCGTTACGCATAATTAAAACTTTTTTATCTCCGACATAACAATCATAGTGGAAGAAGAATAATAATTGCTCACCATTTCTAGCGTATGAGTCGATATGAATTTCATAACGTAGCGTTTCGCCGCCAAAAGCCATTTCTTCTAAGAAGGTTAATTCACAATCAAGCAAACGATAAACACGCTCACCTTTCGCTTGAAAATCAATACCGATATAAGAAATTAACAATAAATCACATTGGCCTGACTCTACCGACACTGACCACGGAATTTGCCCATCAATTAAAAAGGGTGCATCTACCGGAATATCATACTCGGTGCACATGTATGATTTTTTATACTCGTTTACCGTGGCTTCAAGCTCAGTAACACGTGATACCAATAAATAATCCGTAGTCGGTAAACGTACTCGTCGTGAATAACTGTCGATAATCTTAAATTCATCACCAAACACCTTGGCAATATCACCTTCGGCAAATTCAACTAAATCAGCAGTATCCCAAATAATGTTTTCTGGCTGATTGAACTGCTCTTTTAGTTGTAATGGTGGATAATTATAACCATCAGGTCCTTTTATTTGGAAACCTGATTTGCTCGCCCAATGGTCATTAACCGCAGATACACTAGCGGTTGGTACGTTTGAGTTAACCACCGATAGTTCAGGGGCATAAGTAGCATTTATCGATTGAGTGTCAGCGGTATAAGCAGGTATGCCTGCGCTGACATTGGCTTGCATTTCTATCAGCTTCGATATTTGCTGTCCTGCTATTTGGCGCGTTGTTAAAAACGCTTGATGGGTAGCAGATTCTTGATAAATTTCTTTACTCGCCTGATGTTTAACATCAACTTTATTTGCATTGGTCGCTTGAGAGATACTTTTCACTTGTGCTCCAGTAACGATTTTTGATCGTGCTTTGGCTTGAGTTATGCTCTGAGTTCGTTCTTGAACCTGCTCTTGAGCTTGTGCTTGAGCGTTTGTTTGAATAGGTTCTTGAGTAACTACCTTAGGAGTTAAATTACTCAAGTTAATGCCTTGTTTCACTTTTGCTAACGCTTTACCGATAAATGATTGCTTGATACTCACCATTTCAGCACTTTGGCCTTGAGTAATGATGGCATCAAAAATTGAATTACCACCTAAGAAAATAGTTTTGATTAACTTAGGACGTTGTTTTCCTGTTGGCGCAGGTGCTGACTGATGGTTATGCTTGCTCGATGATAAAATTAAGTGAGCACAACTTTCATCTTTGCCTAAACCGTTTATTGCAATAGAAGACTTTACTGTGGTGCGCTTATCTAAAATAAGCGCGGTTTTAACAATACTCGCAATACCCGAAGCATTAAACATATGGCCAATATTACTTTTAACCGAGCTGATTGCTTTACCAGCATAGATTTTTGGTAAGGCTTGATTTTCGGCTAAGTTTTCACCACTAAAGCCACTGGCATGTGCTTCCACTTCACTAATCTCTGCGGCATTAATTCCGGCAAGTGCTAATGCTTTATTAGCCGCTTTGGTAATAGCACCGTTGTCACAGCCATTGGCAAAACTAATACTGTCAATGCTGGCATATATTTGCTGCTCATTTACTTTAGACTCTGGTTTAACCACAAAAGCTGCTGCGCCTTCACCGACAAGCCATTGGTCTTGGCTAAGCACATTACTTGTCGCTTTCCCCTCAACCGATACCTTGCCATAGTGTTGCCTAAGGGTAATATTTTCTACTGAGCCAGCTAAATCAACTGAGGCAATAATTACCGCATCAATATCTGAGGTTTGAAATAAATTTTCGGCTAGTTCAACACAACGATAAACAGAGTTTTCTTCTGCCGATAAGGTAATTGCTGGGCCAGAAAAATCCCATAAAGCGGAAATACGTGACGCCATAATATTACCAATAAAACTGGTATATTGATTAAGCTGAGCAGCGAAAGCAACACCGTCTTTAGCGATATTGGTTAAGGTTTCACGTTGTTCATCGCTTAAGGTCACGCCTTGTTGTAATAAGCTCTCTTCTATTTGAGTGCTTAAGTTTACTCGGCCACGGTATTGATGAAGTTCTAACTCAATGCCCATCGCCACTAATACCGCAACATTACTACCTTCTTTCAGGCCAGCATCTTTCGCGGCATTATCAGCAACTTTCATCATCATTAGCTGTTGAGGTATTAAACAGTCTTGCTCGTTTGGTGGTACTTTAAAGCGTAAGAAATCAATATCAAATTCTTCAACATATCCTCCTTTAGGCGCTTTATTTAAGCTCAAGGCATTCATCACTTCATTATTTTTTTCAATGCCTTTCCAACGCTTAGTAGGCAACTCTCTAAAGGTATTGCCATTGCTTTCTATAAGCGTTTTAAAACTCGCTAAATCTTTCGCACCACCAAAGTGTGCATCCATGCCAATAATCGCAAGTGGTTCACGAGCTCTAGCCACTGCTTCTTTGCCACTTCGTGGAGTCAATGTTTGTGTGGGCTGCTGTAACACCAAATGAGCATTTGAACCACCAAAACCAAAAACGCTAACGCCTGCGGTTCTAGGTTTAAGACTATTTTTTTGCGGCCAATCAATAGTTTCCGTTGGCATTTGCGCGCCAGTTAAATAGCCATTTTTAGAATTAAGCGGTTCATTCAAATTAATGGTTGCTGGAATTTTAGCTTGATTGAGTGCCCAAATAGCTTTAGTCATACCCGGCATGCCTGCGGCGGTCAGCAAGTGGCCTAAGTTAGACTTTACTGAGCCAAGCAGTGGTTTATTGCCTTTTTCTCGAGGGAAACGACTAAAAAAAGTATCCATTGAAGCCAATTCAACGTTATCACCTTTGGGAGTACCAGTAGCATGGCATTCAATGTAATCAACATCACGTGGGTCAACACCCGCATTATCATAAGCACGTTCGTAAACTAGCACTTGCCCTTTGGTATTTGGACTCAGTACAAACTCACCTTTACCATCATTAGATAAGGCGCCACCTTTAATAATCGCGTGAATTTTATCGCCATCACGTACGGCATCACTATGGCGTTTAAGCACCATCATGCCTGCGCCTTCACCGGCAAATAAACCTTGCGAGTTTTTATCAAACGGGGCGTGAATATTATTAGCAGGATAGGCTTGGAAAATTGAAAAGCCCATATTAACAAACATAGGATCAGCGCCAGAAACTGCGCCAGCTAACATCATGTCAGCTTTACCTGTATGCAAATAATCACAGGCCAATTTCACTGAATAACAACTTGATGCACAAGCGGCATCAAGCGAAAAATGTGTACCACCAAGCCCCGCTGCTTTCGCCAGTAATGCCGCAGGGTAACCGGCAACTAAAGCATTATCTGCATGAATGTTTTTTTGCGATATTGCGGTGTCAGAAAAGTGACTTAATTGAAAATCTTTATTGAGTAATTGTTTTAATGCACCATCAACCACTTGGTGATAGAGCGGCATAAATAAATGATTAGACGATTTAGTCGGAAACGATAAGTTACCTAAAATTACGCCACAATCGGCAAGCTTATCACTGCCCCAATAACCAGCATCAGTTAATGCTTGTTGAGTAACATATAATGCCCACTGATTTAAATCATCTAACTGGTTTAAATACTCAGCTGTTAAGCCGTTGCCATTTTGAGCATCAGCGGCAACAAAAGCACTGGCATCAAAATCAAAATCTCGAATATAACCGCCATGTACACAATAAAACTTATCGGTATCACCTTTTTTACCGGTATATTTGTCAGGGTCAACGCCCATTTGTTCTCTGGTTGCTTTGCTTCTACAATCTTGTTTTTTGAGCAACTGTTGCCAAAAATCTTCTGGCGCAGAAGATCCTGGGAACAAATTAGCAATACCTACTACAGCAATATTTTCCATACTTTCCTCGAAAAAATTCGTCATACCCGAAGTGTTTTAATCGGATATCTAATTTTATTTTTTATTCACAATAATCGAGCCATTAAATAGGGTTTGAAGATCAAGCTTTACCCCATGACTAGCTAATTTTGCAATAGCTCTTAAATACGTTAATTCGTCACTAGTACCTTTAGCATTAACTGGCACAGCAACCCGTGCTTTGTTAACACTTTTGCTATCCGTATCATTAGCAGAATCAATAGCTGATTCTGCAGTAGAATCTAAAATTTTATCAACCCAACTACACAATGAGCGCCCAGGCCCCATTTCAATAAACACGCGCGCACCTTTATTATGCAGCGTATTAATTAAACGGGGAAAATCTACTCGATCACACAGGCATTTTGCTACGCTATGGGCAATAGCTTTACTCAGTTGTGGTACCGGTAAATAACAGGAACTTGAATACATTTTTGTTGTTAAACGTGGCATTACCTCCATGGTATATAAGTCAACCATGTCACCATATTCTTTATTAGCGGGTGCACTATGAATGGCATTGGCCATATTTAGTGGCATAGCGCGTACACCTAATGTTTTAATTACTCGTAGACAATCTGCTGGATAACCGGCCAGTAATAAGCTATCAGGGGTATTAATGATAGTGCAATAAACCCGTTCTTCACCTTCACTGGCTTTCATGACATCAGCAAGCGTTGCTTTGATGGTGTAGGTTTCCCAGATAGTTTCATCTAATGGCACATCGGTTAACCCCCAATGCTCACGTAAGGTGAGTAAATCGCCACATAATCGATGATTAAAAGTATCAGAAGCGGCCAAACGCGCACTCATTAAACCTGGTTGCTGCCACGCACCAAGGGCTGCGTACATACTAACTTCACCCATTGAATAACCAGTAGCGTAATCCGCTTTGACTTTAAAAACATTTTCAAACACTTTGGTAAAAACACAAGCAAAGCCAACCCCTGCCTCGGCAATATCAGCCAAGTTACCACGTAGGTTTAAATCGAGCTGTTTAAGTGCTTTAAAATCAGGACGAATAATAGTACGAGGGTTTAATAACCGATCTTTTAAGCTCGCGCCAATATCATCAGCTAAACCGGCAACGTCTTGATGTATTTCAGGAAACAAGTGAAATAAATCACGACCTAAACCAACGTAGGTAGCGCCAATACCCGGATATAAAAAGGTGACATTATTGGTATTTTCAGTAACGTTCACTGGTGTCGGGCTAAAATAACTGCCTTTCGGTGTACGCCACTCTTTCTGCGCATTAGCTTGCGCAAAAACAGCGACAATACCTAACTTTGCTGATTGTATTTCTTTGCTTAGTTCTTCTTGGGATTCACATAACAAAGAAACGGTATAAGTACTTTCGACTGACTTATAAGTATCAAAACAACGCAAAGCAATCGCCTTAATACAAGGTAGGTCCAGCTCAAGCTCCGTTTCAATGGCAGCTAACTTGGTCAATAAGGCTTGCTGATCATTACCGGTAATTAACACTAGCTGTAAATCACTACAGGCAATAAAACCATTAGCACGAATATCGTCTGCGGGGTGTTTTTCAGTAGAATTAATCGCTTTATTTTCAGCTAAAACCACATGACAATAATCATTATTTCCTGTTAAACAACGGCCTGCTGAAGAACCGGCGGCTAAGCAACTATAGGCAGCAAGATGCGCACTACCATCAACATGTGGATACCAAGGACGAGACTCCGTAGGTAAGTAAAAGTTTGAAGCTTGCCATTGTTCTAACTCACTCGCTTGTGGTTGTTGCCAGTCACTGATGGCCGGAATATAACGCTGCTGCAGTGCAATGACAGTACGCAATAATCCTAATACTTGGGAAAAACCTTGACCTTCCCCAGTAACACTTCGAGCACAGCTGATGGCTGTGGTTGATTTTTGTGCATTACCATAACTTGAAATTAACGCAGTAGTTTCTGTAGTAGCAAGCTTATTATCCGCTAACGCTGATACTTCAATTAAGCCAATATCAAGAGGATTTACTTCAGCATTTTGCAAAGCAGATTGCGTCGTTAAGTGAATATCATCACCAACCGCAAAACCTTTTAACCATGAGTATACGTAGCTGTTATTGGTTTGCGCAAAACTGGTTGATGAAAATAATAATGCTGCAATACCCTCACAAGCTTGATAGCCGTTAAAGTTTTGATCAAAGCTAATAGTGGCCAGTACTAATAACTCATTATCGGCTGCTGGTTGCTGCGCTAAATTAACGCCTAAATTAACGCCAACTAACGCGACTAAATTATTTTGGCCAAGCAGTAAATCAATTTGCACCAGTGCTTTCGCTAACGTATTTACCACCAAAATATTGTCAATAGTTGTCGCTTCAAAGCCGGCTTTTTCAATATCAGCATTTTGCGTCACAACGACTACTTTGATATCTGAGCTGTTTATTTGATTAGCAGATGCCATACGGGCAACCGCTTGTTGGCAATCACTTAAGCTGATTTTTGAAGAGCTTTTATTGGCCAGTTCTTTGCCTAAGTAAAGCGCGCGCTCAACCCGATCAATATCCGGTTGAAAGCCACCTTGATTAATAAACTGGGCATCAAGCCCAATAATGGCACTACTATAATTATTCGTTACCATTACATTGCTTTCTTATTCTTAGGTAAAAACAAATCATTTAAATTAGCGCTAGCAGTCACTTTAGCTGACTTTATCTCGCTCAACACTTCATTATTTTCGCTAATTAATTGCATATCTGCTGTTAACGCGCCCCGTTGTTTACCTTTACCTGAACTTTTAACAACGGTTAATTTTAAGTAAAAACACTCATCAAGCGTCACTTCACGATATACCGTCCAGCTTTGGGTACTTGATGGTAAGCTACCAAGCCCTAACTCTTTTTTCACCCAAACTAACATCGCTTGATAGGCTAAATCGTTAGCAAAAATATTGCTTTGAACACCATTATTACTTAAAGGGAAGTCCCCTTGTTTTTCAACGGCTACTGCGGGTACTTGGCAACGTAATAATAAACCTTGCTCATTACATTCAAGTATTTCACTAATACCTTGCAAGCTTGGCCCGTGAAATAAAGTCCCATTGCTATAAAGTGCTTGTGCACTTTCAACTGATGTTGGTATCGCTAAATTAACTTCAGGGCTAGCTTTACGTTGGCTAACTAAAGTCAGTTGAGCACCATAATGAAAAACGATTTTTCCTTGTGCGTTAATACTTGAGATTTTAGTCTCAACGACTAAACGCACACCATCATCAACAACCTCGGCATTAAACTCAATTTGATATTCGTTCGCTTCGTTGTCATCGCTATTACTTTCAAAGATGATACCTTTGAACAATTTATAGTTTTCTAAACCTTGGTAGTGATAACCCGAATAAGCTTTTTCACTGGCATCACGCATCCAAGCAATTGCACATACCGTTGGGAAAACTTGGTCATCGCCAATGGTATGGTCAGCTAAAAAAGTATTGTTAGTCGCTAAAAGTGTTTTCTTAACACTTATGTTTAAGCGACTAACTTGTGGCTTTTTTACAGCAACACCTGCTTGATCTTTAGACAGGTCATTACCCACTAGTATTTGCGCACAACGGTTATTTACCGACGCTAATTCGCTCACTAATAATTTTGCGCCGGCATCAAGTGGAATAATATAAACACCACGGTCGTTAAACATACGCTTAAGTTCAGGCGTTACCATGCCGCCATCCCAAGGCCCCCAGTTAAAACTAAGTACTTGCGCATTTGGATTTAACGCTTTAAAGCGGTAAGCAGTTTTATTTAAAATATCATTAGCAATTGAGTAATCAGACTGACCTGGGTTTCCATAAAAACCTGCAGCTGAAGAGAATAAAACTAAATGTTTAACATTTTCAACCGTTGTTGCGGCTAATAAAGAAAGTAAACCGTCAATTTTAGTGGTGTAAACGGCATTAAATTCTTCAAGCGTTTTTTGCTCAATAAATTTATCGGCTAAAACACCTGCACCATGAATAATACCCGTCACTTCACCAAACTCTTTGGTTATTGGTGCTACCGCAGCAGCAACATTAGTACTGTTAGTTACATCTGCTGCAGCGTATTGTGCTTGGCCGCCAGCAGCGTTAATCGCATTTAAGGTTTGTGCAATTTCACGGTTTGCTAATATTGGACGAACAAATTGCGTTACTTTAACTGGGGTAGGCTTATCACCAGCGGCAATCAAGGCCTGCATTGCTGCTTTTTTCAAGGCAACTTCATCAGTAATGCCTTTGGCCCAGCTTGGTTCGTTGTCATCAAACGATGAACGACCTAATAAGATAAATTTAGACTGGTATTGTTTGGCAATTTCTATCACACAATGTGCGGTTACGCCTTTGGCGCCACCACTGACTAAAAATACAGAGTTATTATCAATACTGCTGCCCGCAGTTAACTGATAACTATCGGTAGCAACGCCTGTTAAGGTTAAACGTGTACCAATGTTGTTGCTAAGGTTATCGGTATCATGAGCCACTTCAACAATACTGCTATCAATATCAAGTAATTCATCATTGATAATCGTTGCTGCTTTATCTGCCGCTAATTTGGCTGATAAATCAACAACACGACAAAATACACTATTGTCACCCGCATTCCATTCATGATTGATAGTTTTAACCAAACCCGCTAAACCTGCTTGTACTAAATCAGCGTTAACATCGGCTTTAACCTGTGTTGCGCTATCATCATTATTAGCAAAACCTAACGCGCCACCTTGACGTGTCACCACAACAAAGGAAGCGCGTGCTTTAGTTGCCGCTTTTACTTTAGACAACTTGGCTAAAACAAACGCTAACATTAAGCCTTGTTTTGCCGCTTCTGGGTAAGCAATAGTATTTGCTCGGTTATTTCCTTTAAGATCTAAGCTTTGTAGATAGATAACCGCATCAAGTTGCTCATTGCTGTCGATAATGTCTTTAATTTGTGCTTCATCAAGAGTTTTATCACTGTTGCCAATTTCAATCACGTTGACTGACTTGGCAAACGTTTTTTTCGAGTTAACCGTCACCCAGTTAGGCTTTAATGCAGTAACACTCCAACCGGCTTTCACCAGTTTTGCACTTAAAGCCACGGCAGCGCCGGTGCCATCATCAACGATTAAGGCATTAGCGCCAGTAACATCTTGAGCAATTTTATTAATTGAAGATAACGCGGTTAATTCAACCGTCGCACTGGGTGCGCCTTGAAAATTAACCGTAGCTTCAGTTGCCTTATCTGATGTTGGAACCGCAGCTTTTGCACCTGGTGGTGTTGGCTCAGTAGGTGAAACCTTACTTTGCATATAACTAACAATTTCACCTAAGGTACGTAGTTCGGCTAAATCTTCTGGGTTAAGCTCAGGTAAATCAGAAATAGTTTCTTGCACAGCACCTAAAATTTCAACACGTTTAATTGAATCAATACCTAAGTCCGCTTCCATATCCATGGCCAGCTCTAACATTTCTGCTGGATAACCAGTTTTATCAGCCACCACTGCCATCATTACTTTTTGAATGTAATCTAAGTCAATCGCAGGTGCACTGCTCTCAGTGGCGAGTGCATCGCTGTTCGAACTCTCTGCTACAGGTGCAGGAGCTACTTTCGATTGCATATAACTAACAATTTCACCTAGCGTACGTAGTTCGGCTAAATCTTCTGGGTTAAGCTCAGGTAAATCTGGAATAGTTTCTTGCACGGCTCCTAGAATTTCAACACGTTTAATTGAGTCGATACCTAAGTCTGCTTCCATGTCCATAGCCAGCTCTAACATTTCTGTTGGATAACCAGTTTTCTCAGCCACCACTGCCATCATCACTTTTTGAATGTAATCTAAGTCAATCGCAGGCGCGCTGCTATCAGTGGCTAGCGCATCGCTGTTCGAACTCTCTGCTACAGGTGCAGGAGCCACTTTAGACTGCATATAACTAACAATTTCACCTAGTGTGCGTAGTTCAGCTAAATCTTCTGGGTTAAGCTCAGGTAAATCAGGGATGGTTTCTTGTACCGCACCTAAAATTTCAACACGTTTAATTGAATCGATACCTAAATCCGCTTCCATGTCCATTTCAAGTTCAAGCATTTCTGTTGGATAACCTGTTTTCTCAGCCACCACTGCCATCATCACTTTTTGAATATAATCTAAGTCAATCGCAGGAGCGCTGTTTACCACTGTAGTAGTAATTGGCGCACTTGCTACTACAGGAGCAGCAGACACTTTAGATTGCATATAACTAACAATTTCACCTAGTGTGCGTAGTTCGGCTAAATCTTCAGGGTTTAACTCAGGTAAATCAGGGATGGTTTCTTGCACCGCACCTAAAATTTCAACACGTTTAATTGAGTCGATACCTAAATCGGCTTCCATATCCATTTCAAGTTCAAGCATTTCTGTTGGATAACCAGTTTTCTCAGCCACCACTTCCATCATCACTTTTTGAATGTAATCTAAGTCAATGGCAGGAGCAGTTACTACAGACGTTTCAACTAAATGAAGTGCTGGAGCGCTATCGGCGGTTGGTGCAGCCGACTCTGCTTTTGACTTCATATAGTTAACAATTTCGCCTAACGTACGAAGTTCAGCAAGATCTTCAGGGTTTAACTCTGGCAAATCAGGAATAAGTTCTTGTACTGAACCTAGAATTTCAACACGTTTGATTGAGTCGATACCCAAATCAGCTTCCATGTCCATTTCTAACTCTAACATTTCAGTTGGATAGCCAGTTTTATCAGCCACCACTTCCATCATCACTGTTTGGATATTTTGTAGAGCAAGAGTTGATAAATCAATCGATGGTGCTGAAGCAGTTTCGGCAATAGGAGCCATAGCCACTGCCGAGGCTACTGTTCTAACCGGCGCCGCTGGCGTATGAACTACTGGAACAACAGGTGCGACTGGCGTTGATACTTGAGTAGGCGTAACAACCTGAGCAACTTGCACGGCAGGCGATATTTTAGGTGAGGCAATAGCCACTATTTTTTCAACCGCTTTTCCAACCGTTTTTTCAACAAGAGGGCTATCACTCGTTGACAACATTGCAGTCATATTATCCGTTTGATTATTGAGATATTGTTCATGAACACGTAACGTTTCAGATTGGAAATCATGATACATGCCTAAAGTACGATCTAAACTTTCAGGTAACTCACCTCCTTCTTGAGAAGAAAGTACCGCGTCAAAGGTTTTAGCGTAATCTTTTGGTCCTTGCATGTATTGTTCATGAACGTTTAATAACTGTTGCTGATGATCAACAAACTGACTAACACTACGTTCAATGCTGCTTATTAAGCCAGTTGTATCACTTGCTATAGGCGCACTAACTTGGTTTGGTTGAGCAACGGTGCCATCGGCATTCAAATAAACTATTCTCTCTACTTCAACGATGCGTTCTACTTCGACAATTTTTTCTACTATTTTCTGTTCTGGTACGGCAACAGGCACCGAGGTTGCTTGCTTAACCGTCCAACCATCATTTAAGGCATCATCAAAGGCTTTTTTGGTTTTAGCACTAACATACGACGCACCCGTTAGCTTCATTGCTAATGGCGACATTTTAGTTGCCGTTAATGGACGTTTAACCGCGCAGTAAGGGTCAATATCGTTAAGCGCTAAGCCTAATACCGCCATTTGTACCGCCGCTTGACGCATTTGCATATCAGCAGACTTTTTCGGATTGGCATTAACCGCAATCGCAACGACATCGTCTTTCTCTTTTAAAATATTTTCAACCAGTTTGGTTAATACATTTTTAGGACCAAATTCGACAAAGACACGACCACCGTCAGCATAAATATTATCAATTTCTTCATTAAAATGAACCGATTCTAAAATGTGATTCTTTAAGCTCTTTTTAATATCAGCCGCTTTATTTGAATGGGCTTTTGCAGTGCCATTTGAATAAACAGGCACATTCGGTTGATTAAATTTAGCGTTATCAATTGCAGCGGCAAAAGGTTTTTGTGCATGACCCACCAATGGCGTATGAAATGCTGCCGAGACAGGTAATGGTACAACCTTGTAGCCTTTCGCTTTTAATTCATCAATGGCAATGGCAATTTGGCTAGTAACACCAGCAACCACTACTTGATTATTTGAGTTGTAGTTAGCAATTGAGATATCGTTAATGTCTTTAATGTCCTCAGCCACTTTTGTCGGTGAGCCAACCACCGCGATCATAGTGCCGGTATCTACGCTAGTATCTTTAGGCGCAGCCATTGCTTGGCCACGACTACGTGCTAACATCATGTAGTCTTGCTCGCTTAATACGCCAGCAGCCCAAAGTGCCGTTAACTCACCAAAGCTGTGTCCCGCAGTAAAATCAGCTTTAAAACCAGCATTAGTGAAGGTTTTGTATAGGCCTACACTTAAGGTACCAATAGCCGGTTGAGCGTGTTGGGTTAACCGTAACGCTTCATCTTGTGCCTTACGAGCGTCATCACTGAAAACTGGAATAGGATAAGTGGTCGGGGTTAATTGCCCTAAGCCAGCATTGGCAAACTCACTGTCCATGTCTTGCGCGGCTTGCATAACACTAGGAAAATTACAGGCAAGCTCTCGTCCCATATTGACGTATTGTGAACCTTGACCAGAAAACAGCGCCACAACTTTACCTTCAACCGTCAAACCAGATTGTCGGAAATAAACCCCTGTAGGAACTGACCATTGTTCACTACCAGCTTTGCTAGCAAACTGCTTAAGTGCCGCTGCTATCATCTTGATTGCTTCAACCGCATTTTTAGCAACAAAACCACAACGGGCTAAATCAGCCGCGGGTGTTTGTAAAGTATTCTCAGTCACTAAGGCGTTAAACACATACTGCTGAGCTTCACTATCAACACGTAGTTTAGTTTGCCAATCAGTTAAGCTGGCAATCAAAGCACTTTCATTAACAGCAGTAACTAAAAGTGTTTGCGGCACTGCATTTAAACGGTATTGACCGCTAGCAGTTGGACGGTACTCTTCTAATACCATGTGGTAGTTAGTGCCGCCAAAACCAAATGAGCTCACGCCGGCACGACGAGGTACACCATCTTCTCTTGCCATCCAAGGGCGGGTTTCATTGTTCAAATACATTGGGCTATTTTCAATTTCTAGCGCGGTATTAGGTTGATCAATATGAATTGTTGCTGGTAATACTTTATGGTGCAGTGCTAATACTGCTTTGATCATACCCGCTGAGCCTGCGGCAGCTTTAGTATGGCCAATTTGTGATTTTACTGAGCCTAAGGCGATATGCTGTTTTTGTTCGTTGTCTGTACTAAAGTGTTTAACCAAACCACCAAACTCAGCTGCGTCACCCGCTTTAGTACCGGTGCCGTGCGCTTCTATTAAGCCACAAGTGAGAGGATCAAACCCAGCATCATCATAAGCGCGTTTTAATGCTTTTGCTTGTCCGTCTGGACGTGGTGCGTAAATAGATTTAAAGCGACCATCTGAAGAAGTACCGATACCTTTAAGTACCGCATAAATTTTATCTCCATCACGTTCAGCATCTTCAAGGCGTTTAAACGCCATCATGCCGATACCTTCACCGATCATCATGCCTTTTGAGTCGTTATCGAACGGGCGAATATCTTCACCGGTAGTAAACGCTGGCGTTTTTGAGAATGACATGTACATAAATGGTGAGTTATCACAACAAACACCACCTGAAATCATCACTTCTGAGCGATGCTCTAATAAGTCAGAAATTGCTAATTTAATCGCCGCTAAAGAACCCGCACAAGCCGCATCAACCACACAGTTAGTGCCACCAAAATCGAAGCGGTTAGCAATACGACCTGAAATAACATTACCTAACATGCCAGGGAATGAATTTTCTTCCCAACCGATATAGGCTTTCTTGAATTTATCGATGATCATCGCGCGATCTTCAGCGTCAACACCTGAGGCTTTCAATACTTTTTCTAATATTGGGCCTTGCAAACGAGACGTTAACGGTGAAATTTGCTTTTGACCACCACCAACACCTAAGGTAATACCAACTTTGTCACGGTCATAACCTGAGCCATCACCAATACCCGCATCATTTAACACGTCACGCGCAACCACTAGCGATAATAACTGGGCGATATCCGTTAATTCTAAAATATTTGGCGGCAGACCAAATTCCATTGGGTCAAAGTCAATCTCAGGTAAAAAACCACCACGTTTACAGTAAGTTTTATCCGTATCTTTTGGATTGCTTGAATAATAATCATCAATCGCCCAACGATCACTTGGCACATCTTTAATGGCATCTACTGATTCAAAAATATTATCCCAGTAATCTTCTAGGTTTTTAGCATCCGCAAAAATTGAGGCCATACCAACAACCGCAATAGGGCACTCTTGTAAACGCGAATTAAATTGCTGTTCATCAGTGATAATTTCTTCAGCTTTGACTTTTTTAACGCTTGTTGTATTTTGCTTGTTAGCCATAGATTTCTTAACCATTAAAGTATCTCCAGTTTAGGATTTTGTTGCATTTTCGCGCTCACAATTGTCAATATCACCTTGATGAGTTTTTTCATCAACAGTGGTATTAGTAGCATTGTTCGCTACATTGTTAAGTAAACGAAAACGACTTAGAAATTCAGTATAATTACCCGCCAAAATTCGGCGAATATGGAATGGGGCTTTGGTGAGCACATAGCTCATGTAACGACTCGCAGCATCTGCTTCGTTACCATCATAAATATCAACATAGACCCAACCAGAGGTAGGGTCATTAGCGACGAGTAAACGTCGTTTGTTTTGTTGTTCGCTATCTTTTGTTGAACCTTTTGTTGAGCCTTTTTCGGCCCCTTGTTCAGTATTTTTATTAGAGAAGTCAGGTAACTGCGTGACTTTTACTTGTACTACTTCGTCTTCAGATAAATGATTAGTGCGATTTAATACTTCACGCATCGCTTTGGGAGAAATATCAGAGAGTAATACTTGGTGTTCAAGGGTATCTTCTAACGTGACCTGTACCGGAGATGAAAGAGGGTTATCTGCATCAACAAACTCACCACTATCTTCCATGTCTGCTAATCGAGAAACACCATGACGTTTTAAACAGCGCTGTAAACCAGCACGCGATACATGTGAATTAATAAATTGTTTACAGACAACAAGTAACTCATCAAGTGAGAGTAAGAGCCGAGTACGTAACTCAACCACAACATATTCTTGTGCTTCACTTAAGGTAGTATTTAATTGCTTTGGTACATGAGAAGCGTCAGACATTGATTCTCGCTGACGCCACTTACGCACGGTTGACTCAGATATTTTGAGCAAACGTGCAAGTACAGCGGTTGGTAGATCTGACTCATGAATAAACGCACGCATTTCAGGTGTGGTGGTAGCATTAGCGTGTTGCTTAGGCATTAATAAGCCTCATAACAATTAAGCAATAAACACTCAAAATTAAGCGCCCACAGTTTATATTCAACTGATGTAGTGGTAGCGTTAGCATGTTGTTTAATCATCTATAACCCATCGTTATCGTATAATTATCGTAAAATACACGAATTGCATTTTTCCAAGGTGAGCTAATATACACAGGTTTCACACCCAAGACAATCACCCGATACAAGGTTCAATAAAAAAATAGACCAAAGTATTAGCGCGCTTTAGGTTTTAATGGACAACCAGTTAAATTAAATAAACTTTAATTTTAGTAAAATCAAGTAAAAGCGAGTTAAAACCTTTGATGTGCATCAAGGATTTTTAATAAAACAGTTTAAAAAATTAAATTTATAATAAATTTTATGATAAAGTCACGTCAATTAAAGGTAGTTTTTGTTATAAAAGCTTGTTAAATCATTCAATGCAACCTAGTGATACTTTTCATGCCCCTTCTTTATCGTGCTAAAAATTCTAAAAATTCACTTAAGCTTAAGAAAAATGAAATTCACCTGTGGCAAGTAAATCCTGAGAAAATCACACAGCCTGAGTTGCTCAATAAATATAAAGATTTACTTAGCGATGATGAAACCAAAAAACAACAAAGATATAAATTTGTCCACG
This sequence comes from Colwellia sp., assembly GCA_002733765.1. Classification (GTDB taxonomy): domain Bacteria; phylum Pseudomonadota; class Gammaproteobacteria; order Enterobacterales; family Alteromonadaceae; genus Colwellia. The sequence goes on from NVWU01000008.1 coordinate 48,017, forward strand.
ATAGACACGATGCCTTAATCACAAGAGCTTTTGTCAGAGACCTACTTTCTTATTATGCTGATATTGCCCCGAATGAGTGGCGCTTTGATAAAGGCGAAAAAGATAAACCTGAAATTGTTAATCCGCCACTGCCGTTACGGTTTAATATAAGCCACACAAAAGGGTTAATTATTTGTGTGGTTACTTTAGAAGATGATATTGGCTGCGATGTTGAAAATACCACGCGCAGTAACGATGTGCTTGCCATCGCCAATCGTTATTTCTCAGCCATTGAGACTACAGAATTATTTTCTCTGCCTAAGGAACAGCAGCGCCATCGGTTTTTTGATTATTGGACATTAAAAGAGTCGTATATTAAAGCATGGGGATTAGGATTAGCCATTCCTTTAAAAGATTTTAGTTTTAATATTATTGATGCTGCCGTTAAAAAAACGGCACCTTTCACTATTAAAAGTGCCATTAGTTTGAGTTTTGCTCAACACCGAGTAGATAATGCTGATAGATGGCGTAATTGGCTTTTATATCCAAACGGTAATGAGCAACACCGTATTGCGATAGCCTTAAGAGCAAAAGAGAATAATCAAGAGGTTAATTATCAATTACGCTACTTTAACAGCACCCCTTTACAGGGTTACCAAGAATCTATTTAAGCTCAACTCTGTTTAAAAAGTTATTTACGCTAAAACTAACCTGATATTAACGGAGTTAATATCTCATCAGGAATAGGATGCAAGCGTTTTTCTTTATCCAAACACACCATTTCAATATCACCAATCACTGCAGGTTTGCTTGCATTAGGACGCCACACCTCTTGTCGCCATAAGGTTTTATATTTGCCATCAAGGCTAAAGGTAGTGCGAATATCACATATTTCAGCAAACTCTACACCATCTTGAAAAGTTAAATTAGCTTTATAAACAGCAAAGCCTAAACCTTTTTCACTCCACAACTTGGCTAAGCGATCACTGTCAATAACATGCTCACGCGCGCGTTCAAAGTACTTTAAAAAGTTAGGATGATAAACCACACCAGAATGATCGGTATCTTCATAATAGATTTGTACGGGATGATGATAAATTTTACTCATAGTAATGCCTGATTTTATAATGGATATAATCGAGAGGAAATGAATTATACCAATCAGACTAACTAAGTGATCTTTTTAAAGGGTCTAAATATTCAATAACATCGTTGCTTTCAATTCCAATAGCCAGCTATTGGTCAATCAAGCGTCTTGTTCTGGAAAATTTACCCTCATTAAAATTTGAACCATTAATTAATCTTATTGGTATTAAAGCTATTTTAACCTTTATAGATGAAAGAACAAAGGCGTTAAAATGATAACTGTTGTCGGCCTGTTGAGTTTTGAGAACTCGATAAGTTAATTGTTCAACTTAATGATAATTGTAGAGAGTAAATCAGCAGTATACATATGCGTTATTGAGGAGGTAAAGTCGAATAACTTACGATTAAAACTATTATTCCCGCGCGATAACAACGGGAATAACAATTTTAAAAAATTATCGTAGCATGGTAAACCAACCCATTAACATGGGGAATAAAGGAAATAAAACCATCGCTAGTATTACTAAAATAACCTGACCTGCACCAGTGCTATCTTTAAAATCTTCATTGTGTGACATCTTTGAGTTCCTACACGGCTATAATTAACACGCACATTCTAGCCGCAAAGAGGTTTTTTGAATAGTTTTATTTGATCTATATCAAGTATCACCTATATTTATATGGTTATTTTAAGTCGCTTTACTTTCAAAATAACCAACAAACAAAGACAATATAAGCATTGAAAAAGCAGGTAGTAGCATTAACGCAAATAAACAAGCGGAGGCTAACATGAAATATCCTATTGGTGATAAGTTGCAATAACTATTACAAAGGCTGTGCCATAGTTTGAGTTATTAACTAACCTACTGATACTGTAGGTTTTTATTTGCCTTACCCTGTCTTTGATTAAGGTTTGTGAGTAAGAAAAATAAAAACATTAATTTAAATAACTATTTTTTAGTCATTTTTGTAACAAAGTAGTCATTTAGTAACATTAATTATAAAAATTGATTTCACAATTTAGAAATATGTACTCCCTAAATCGAGATTATGTTTATCTATACTAGTTCATTAAGCGTTGTTACTTTAGCAAACGCTTGTTTTAACGTATTACCATTGGCATTGCCTTTTCTGGCAGATTCACTCAAATACCGACGAAATTGACGAGCCCCCGCTAAACCATTACACAGACCTAACATATGCCGTAATATGTGCCAGGCTCTAGGATTACGGTAAGCATTACCTTGCTCAAGCGTTGAACTAACATAAGCATCAACATAATCAGCCATTAAATTAATAACTTCCGTTCGAGAAATAACGTCTTTTTCAACACCATAAATTTGTTGATCAGCGGCTGCCAACATATAAGGGCTATTATAAATTTCACGACCAATCATTACACCATCAAGGTGCTGTAAGTGATTATTGGCCTCTGCGAACGTTTTAATACCACCATTAATAGATATTTCTAACGCAGAAAAATCTTGTTTTATTTGATAGACACGATCGTAATCAAGTGGTGGAATATCACGGTTTTGCTTAGGACTTAAACCACTAAGCCAAGCTTTACGCGCATGAATAATAAAATGCTGACAACCCGCTTGTGCGACTTGTTCAATAAAAGTGTGTAAAAATTCATAACTATCTAAGTCATCAATACCAATACGAGACTTCACCGTAACAGGTACTTTAGTGGCCGCTTGCATCTCATTAACACAATCGGCAACTAAGCTAGGTTCAGCCATCAAACAGGCACCAAAACGACCATTTTGTACTCTATCTGACGGACAACCAACGTTAATGTTAATTTCATCATAACCATACTGCTCAGCAATTTTAGCGCATTCGGTCATCGCTTTTACATCACTGCCACCAAGTTGTAAAACTAACGGATGTTCCACATTGTTATAAGAAAGATAATCTCCCTTACCATGTAATATAGCGCCCGTGGTGACCATTTCGGTATAAAGCACCGTATGCGCTGACATTAAACGGTAAAAATAACGGCAATGACGATCGGTCCAATCAAGCATGGGCGCAACAGAAAGTCGGTGATCTATAGGATTAAAGGGTTTCATTGGTTTTACTGGCTTTGACACGTTTACACCTTAAACAAAATACTGTATGAATCCACAGGAATTACCTTGAATTGCTTTGAATTTCGATATACGGTACCCCATATGTACCCCATAAAAAGTAGGATTAACGATGGCATCTTTTACTATTGAAAAACGAGCTAAGGCAAACGGTGATTTTTCTTACCGCTGTAAAATCGTTGTTAAAAAAAACAACAAGATTATACACCGAGAATCTAAAACTTTCCGCAAAAAAGAGCTAGCTAGAACTTTTGGTAAAAAAAGAGTGTCAGAAATTGAAAGTGATGACTTAGGCATAAAGAAAACAATCCCCCTGAGTAAATTATTAGATATGTATATTGAAGATAAACATCTATGGGATAAAACAGGAAGAACCAAGCGCTATGTTATCCAGATGCTCAGAGATTGCGAAATTGCCAAAATACAAAGCAACAAACTTAAAACCAGTGATTTAATAGAACATTGTAAAATTAGGCAAGCGGCTGGAGCAAAGCCAGCTACCGTTTACCATGACGTTTCATATTTACGCGCTGTCATGAAAAAAGCTCATCCCGTTTTTGATATTGAAGCTAACACCATAATATTTGAGGAAGCATTACCAACGTTAATTGATATGGGGTTAATAGGTAAAAGTGATAAAAGAACTAGACGCCCTACTCAAGTCGAGTTAGAGAAATTAAGAGAAGGCCTAGAGATAAGACAAAATCAAAAACCTAATGGGAATGTAAGAATACCTTTCTTGGATATATTAGAATTTAGCATTTTAACTTGTATGCGCATTGGTGAAGTTTGCAAATTAAGGTGGGAAGACTTAAACCGAGAACATAAAACCATTATTGTTCGGGATAGAAAAGATCCACGTAAAAAAGAAGGTAATCATATGATAGCCCCGTTATTAGGTGAGTCATTCAATATTGCAATTAAACAGCCTAGCGATAAAGACTTAATTTTTCCTTATAACCCAAGAAGTGTTTCAGCAGGATTTCAACGTGTACGCAATGATTTAGGTATTGAAGATTTACGTTATCATGACTTAAGACGCGAGGGAGCAAGCAGGTTGTTTGAACAAGGTTATTCTATAGAAGAAGTAGCTCAAGTTACTGGTCATAGAAATTTAAATATATTATGGCAAGTATATACGCAACTATTTCCGCATAAGTTACATGATAAATTTAATCAATGAGTCAGCTCAATAATAAAGAAATTATGAGGTATGACTATCAATCCATTCTTCACATACGTTTTCTATTGTTGTTGTTGTTATTGTTGTTTCAGTGCTCTTTAAACGCTTATTTTTTTCATAATTTTCAATAGTTATAGTTGTAACTGATTCAATTTTTTTACAAATTTCTTCATATTCTTTTTGTGACTCTGCTGGAGCTGAAATAACAGCCTCAAAAACTGTCTCAACATCTGGTAATTGATTGACTATATACCCTGCTAGTATAGAAGTTACAAAGGCATGAGCTGCAAACACGTAACCATTAACATTTACCGAACCCTCGCTGTATTCTATATTACCTATGAATAAATCTGCTCCTATTTCACGAGTTAGATTTATCGATATTAACTTAGCAACAATAGTAAAATGTTTTTCTACAACACTCTTATCATATTCAAAATCTCCAATCGAGAGATCCAATTCATATTTCAAAGAAAAATCAGCAAGAGCAATACCAGCCTTCGGTTCTTTTACCAATTCTAATTCCCTTACTTCCATTTGGTTAACTCCTAGCTTGCTGCCTTTACGGTAATTATGTGAGAATCTCAGTATTTCATGTATACCTGATTACATATCAATCTAGCTCAAATCTCATAAATTTCAAATTTACAGCACACATTAAATTATTGTGCTTCAATCTACTAAAAACTTTATAAAAAATACGTTTTACTGAAAGCCTTTACTGTCAACGCACACAGAGGAGTGTAAAAATACTTTACCCCCGTATTACTAAACGGGGGTCGATTTCATCAAATCCCAAAAAGACTAAGTTCAAAAGATTAAGCTCAAAGGACTAAAGAATAAATAAAGTCGTTTCACTCCGTTTTACAAGAGCAGTTCCAAAGAGCTTCAAGTGTTATTTAGTAAAGTAAAATGACGGTTTCTAGAACATTTTCAAAAAGACGAAAATAACCCAGACACTCCGAAATTTTCATTGACAAAATCCCCCTCTCACTCTGTTTGATTAGCATCAAATTAAACGCGCACCCCTCGACACAAAGAAACGTGTCGTTGAATGCAATTTAAATTGACACTAAACAGGGAACTAGAGCATGCCAGCCATTCAGATGTTATTAGAGCTAGATTATTCATTGTGTAATGCAATGAAAATTCCTTTTAAGTTTAGAGCTATTAAACGCTTCTTTGGTGCAAAACCAAATCAATTTAAGTTCATGTTCACTTTGGTAAGCACCAAGCGAAGCTTATTTAAAAAAGTAAAAACTCAAATTATTAATAATATTAAAAGGATATCGAAATGGTTCACATCTTAAAAAACGAAGAAAAACAAAAAGTAATTAAGGCTTATTTTGGTGAAATCAAAATCATGGAAGAAGCTTTTGATAATCCAGAAATAGAATGGGCATCCATAACTCATAGAGTTAATGCAAAAAGAAAAAACAAGTTAAAAATAGCAGAAAGATACTTAAGTGATTATCCAATACTCAAATCTTTTTTTCTCCTACCTGCTTTTACCGTTAAGCACTTGAAAGAGTATTTATTGTTTGATAAAAAAACACATAATTTAAAAACATTCCACAATCATTTTGTTGATGTTATTTCAGGTAATAAAAAAGCAGAAATAAGAATTAATGATAGAAACTTTAAAAAGGGTGACTATTTAAATCTACAAGAATTTCATTTGGGAAATTATACAGGCAATGAACATAAAGTGATAATTACTCATGTTTTAGATGGTGGACTATATGGCATTAAAAAAAACTATGTTGTTTTAAGTATTAACAACGTCACCAGTGACGAGGTATAGAAATGACTTCTCGTAATGCAATCTATGAGCAAAAAATGCGCGACAAATGCTTAAAGAAAATCACACTCTGGATACCTGAGCATTGCGCTGATGACTTAAAACTTATGGCAAGTATCTGCTGCGATAATAAAGACCTCATACCGTCAACGGTAAGAAGTTTAACCACTGGTAGAATGAAAGGAATAAACTCATGAATATATTAATAGCAATAAGCTTTCAAATATCAATATTTAGTGTAGGTATGTTTTGTGGTGCTTTAATGTCGGACATCGAATGGTATGACACCCTAACAAATGAAGTTGCTAAATGTTCAGTGCTTGATACTAAAGAATTGTGTGATGCAAAAATCAATTTTAACAAAGCTATCAAGGAATTTAATAATGCTGATTAAAATTAATGAATCAGACGCTGAATTCGTGGCATTCGTTGAAGAACTAAAGCAGCACTATGGCAGTGCAACGGCAGCCGGAGCGATTAAGAAAGCAATTCTTAATCATGTTTCAGTAATTAAAGATTTACGTAAGAATAAAAAAATACGTTATCGCTTGGAAGGTAACTTAGCTGAAATTAAAGATATTAGGCGACAACAAAAAAGCTTAGAACAAGCTTTGAGTATTATGATTGATTAGATTGGTACCAAAAAAATTCACTCGAGTGATTGGCCAATCAACTGAAGGAAATAAAATGGTACCAAAAACGCTTGAGCTCGTCCTGACTTGGTTAACTTTTTGGTACCAAAACGCTAAAAGTACGTAATAACAGTTACGTACTAAAAACATCAAAATTTGGGAGAATGCCTAAAACCCACCCTAACCACTACCCAAAAAAAGCACGTTGATTGGCTGCGGTGCGGTGGCTCCTCGCAAATCTAGTGCTTTTTATTTTCATTAACAACTAAGAAGATGAAAAATCAGAATTATTAGATTTAAAATTAACAGGTAAATCAGGTGTCACTAACGTATCTAACGAGCAATAAACATATTCAGTTTGTTCATCTAATGTAATAGCCGCTTTACAGCTAGTTATCCAATCAACACGATAACCTCTATCCACTAAATCCATACTAGTAAAACTCAGCTCTTTATTATCATAATTTGCTGAGAATGCATAAGTAGAATCAAAGCCCCTTGATAACGCTGTACTACCCGTAAAAACAGAGCCAGTAATAATAGTCGCTTTAATAAACGGCTCTATAGCACCCATTTTATTATGTAACTCGTCAGATACATCATCAACAGCAGCATTAGCAATCGAATCACTATCACCGTCAGTAGAAATTTTAGAGGTCTTATTAGAAAGTTTTTGATTATCATCTTCAACAGTTTGAGTAGCCGTATTATCTGCACCCCCAAGAATTTTAACATCTGATTTACTAAATAAATAAGACCAAAGAACACCGAGACAAAGCAAAAGCCCAAGTACTTTAGGGTCACGATAAAACGCTGTTCTTGGCTCTGAATTTGTGAAAGCTCCCGTTTTTGTCGAGCTATAAAGCGCAAATATTTTCGACGGAACATAGTTAAAATACTTGATTGTTCCTTGATTTGATTTGGTTGTACCTCTTGAATCTGCTGCATGTTCCACCGTCTTATAAAATCGCCAAAGACCAAGGTTAATATGACGCACGGCAACTTTTGCCATGTCTTTCATCTCACTTCTAACCTTTGTAATTGATGTTGTTGTAAAAACAAAATCCCAATTATAATGGCGTTGCATATCCCATGCGGTGTCCATATCTTCGGGTCTGTCGTCTAGTTCTGCTTGAGCCGTACCGCCAATGTAATTTAAAAGTGCGACATCTTTAGCAGTCCACTTAGGTTTGAATATTCGTTGTACTTCATCAATAACAAAAAAAGAGCCTTTAGGTGCCCAGTGAAAAAATCGAGCCATTTTATCTCGACCCGCTTGGCATTCAGTATCAACAAAAATAACCTTAAAATTCTTATGTACGTTTTTGCGACCGAGCACCTTAATTGCAAGTTGCTTAGAGAACCCACGAATATTAGTGACTAATGTTCTACCCGACTTGATAACCGGAAGAATATCGTCTTTGATAGCGCCTGATGTTTTGAAAGTGCCATCCGGACCATGATGTATTTTTATACTCATCCGAAAACCCTAAAACCCATGACAAAGCGGGTAACAAATGCATTAATTAATAAATTAAAACCAGTGATAATATTAAAAAAATTTAACTGAGATACAGTATCTTGAGGTAATCTAGAAAGTGAATTATTTATTTGAGTTGAAATATCTAATTGAATTAATATTGATTGGGCTATATCCCAAGAAAAATTCAAAGACCAAAGCATGGCTTCATATCTAAAATAGGTAATTTTAATTATTACCCAAGCGTAAAACTCAACAACAAAACCATAAATACCAGAAGTTAAAAACTCATAAATACCAAGTAAAGCATCAAGCATTCTTAATTTCTCCAAAAATTATAATTGCTGATAAAACCGAAAAAATGAACGTCATAGAAATAGCTACAACATTTGACCATATGTAAACAGCGAAATAATATAAACCAAGAGTTAAAAAATCATAAATACCAAGTAAAGCATCAAGCATTCTTAAGCCCTCCAAAAATTATAATTGCTGCTAAAACAGTAAAAATAAATAATATAATATTAGATATAAGTAACATTTCATCTTGATATTCAGAAAGACAAACCTCTTTAATGTCACCCATAAAAAAAGCGATTTTATAGCACTGATTAAAAGAGCCGCCAGAAACGGCAATAGGCTTTATAATTGTATGCATTTCAGTTTTTATATCATCAATACGAGTAGTTAAATCAGATTGAATATCGATGATATCTTGAATATCAGATGTGGAATCAAAAGAACCCTGAGCAGTAACAATTTGTTGAGTTAATATATCAGCAACTAAGCTATCACCAGATTGATTAAAAGCATCTTTTAAATCATCCAACTTACTCCCTAGTGAATCAGTTTGATTAGTAATTTTTTGACCTAACGCATTAGCAGCATTATTAATTGATGAAACAACGTCACCATTCCCATTGCCCGAACTAGTTCCATCACCCGTACCACCAGTACCACTAGCGCCACAAATCAAATCAAACTCGATTACGTCACCATTTGGACAAATTTTAGTATTACAATTTTCATTTATTGAAATTTCTAAACCATTAGGGCAAGTCTTAACAGTTGTAGAACAATCAATATCCTCTTGAATTTCGTCACCATTAGGACATGTTTTTAAACATAATGAAAAAGCATCACTATAAACGGTATGAATATTATGAATATCACCGCTTTTACAATGAAGCATTTTTGTTGCTGTAATCCGAACACCGCAACCTGAATGCGATGGGCCGCTACTAGATTGAGAACTCTTATAATTAGCGGTACCCAAAGAAAAAGAATCACAAATTGGTTGATTATAATCATCTTCGCCATCACTATTTAAATAATAACCAAAATTAATGCTATCACCTACATCTACAGAAAGTTGTCGAAAATCATCTAAACTTCTATAATTTCCACTAGCAGAGCAACTCGAAAAAAAAACACCTTTGTGATAACTTTTACAATCATTTATAGAGCCATAAACATAACGCTCACCATCATTATTAACACAAACACCATCGGTTAACGTTTGACCCAAAGGACAAGAATTATTTTGACAAATACCCTGAGAATCTAAAGACTTACCAGTTGGACATGTTTTATCAATACATGCAAACGGAGTGAAATCAGGCATTGTATTAATCACTGGAACAACAGGATCGTTTAAGCGATAAAACATATAGTTTAAACATTGAGATTCATATTGATTACTATTAATAGTAACGCCAAAAGCTGAATATTTGCATCCTGCAAACTCAAAATAACCACTTGAACCCTTTGGGTAGCCCGTTATTTTATCTTTGCCAAAGCTAGCCAATGAATTAGGATTATCAACCCCGCAATCAGGTTTAACTTCACATTGATACTGAGTTAAATCTGGTAAATCTTCACTAGAATCAGATTCAATACTTGTTCTAGTTAACGTAAAATTATAACAAGTATTTTCCCAATCTTGCGAAGTGTCTTGAACATAAGAAATATCATACAAACAGCCACTATAACCAAACTTACCAGTACTTTGATATGTTGGTAAATCTATCTTTTGAGCAATTTGAAGTGCTGAATTAAGAGCTGAATTACCCTGTAGACAATTGTTTGTATCATCAGCAAAAGCACCAAATGACGTTAACAATATGACAATTAAAGAAGTAAAAAGTAAATTATGAAATTTAATCATAAGCATAAAAAAAGGGCTTAACGCCCTAATTTACCTAACTATTAAAATGCCTATCCATATGCTAAAAACAAACGTTAACGCACAGACGGCACCAAAAATAAGTGAAATCATTAGATTTTTTTAACAATACCAATAACTAATGTGATAACAACTAATGAAACAACAGTACCGATAACGTACTCACCAGTAGTTAACGCTGATGTTTCAGCCGCAGTAATACCCGTTTTGATTTTAGTTAAATCAATACCAACAGCAGATGCAGCAGTACTAACCGCAGCAGATGAAACGACAACGGCCGTAACCACTTTAGCTTTAAAACCTGAAAAAACTTTTTTTACTTTACTCATAAAAATACCTATTAAATTAACGACGAATTTTTGTTATTAAGCCGATGACTGCGCCGATTCCAATCCCAGCAACGAACATTGTAATTACACCTTCAAAACCAACGTTATACGCATCAAGATTAAAAATTTCTGATTGAATATTGTTGTATTCTGTAGATGTCATTACGACATATGTTGTGCATTGCTCTAACGTAGAACCATTGTTCTGATAAATAGAATTAGTTAAATCAACACACGAACTCATTTTCTAAACCTTAAATAGAGTGCTTGCTCACCCACAGAGCCAAGCGAAAAAATAATAGCGTCCATGCTTTAAGCTTCGTTATTTAACTAGTTCGAAATCTACCACGATGTTACGTGATGGATTTTGTGGGTCTGCATCAAGCATTAAATGTACTTTTTGACCGAATGGACATTGTGTTTTGAAGCGTTCAAATAAGGCCGCATCAAACAAGGTACTTAGCTCTTGTACGTCATACCCTGCCATTTGAATATTGTGTTGTTCGTTTTGAAATGATTCAGCATTTTTTAAGTAGCTGACATTAGCGAATTGATAAGGTTTTGGGGAGCCTGATTTAGTGCTTGTACCTGTACCAAATTTAGCGCCGATTACGATTACATTTTGTAGTTTAGCCATGTTATGTTTTCCCTTTTATCGTTTAGGTTGTTGAAAGTTGTTGTGAAAAATCTTGTTCACATTGTTTTAAGTATTCTTCTTCGGTCGTTGTTATGTTTAGCCGTTGAGGAAGTGAAGCTCTACTAAATGGATCTACAAGACCTTTCAAGAATTTATCTATAATTTCACTGTCTGACATATCACAAAGAACGCGCATCATATTGATAGCTTTGCGAGTTGAAATAACTTGGTTTTCAATGATTCTATCCACCGTCATTGTCATTTTTTTAACAATGGTTTTAATCACGCTTTGTTCTTCATTTAAAAATGATAATGCTGGGTAAGCACCTGCTAAATATTCGCTAGGTTTAATCATGGTATCGAGTGGAATAATGCGTTGGCTCGAATGTAGTTCAAGTTCCCAACGAACCCATTTGTCTTTAGGGTCGCCCATTTGAATACCTTTTTCATACACCCGTAAAAGCTTGCCTGACTCGCGAGAGCCAACGTATAAAGAGCGCCCTTTGTCAGGAATAAAACGAAATTCTTTCTTTAAGTCTTTACGTATTTTTTGATTTAAATGACCCGATTCAATATACATATAGGAGGAAGGACGACCGCCACAGTTAAAACCGCCCTTTTTAGCGAGTTTTCTAGCCACGTTAATTGAGCGTGTTCCGGCATAATCGTCATGTGCTAAATCAATTCGAGTAATTTTAATTTCAGGAATGTTTTTGATTTCTTGGTATAAACGAGCCATATCTAGTGCATCACAGCCAGTACCCATGAAAGAGACATAACAACCAAGGTTTTTACCACCCCATGCGATTATTCCGGCATTAACACCATCAGCATAAAGCGTGGCTGAGTATTGATAGTTAAAACGTCCCATTGGATTATTTTTAACTGTCCACATATACGTTTCAGACGTGAAAACATTGTTTAACCGACACACGAAACGTTCAGCTTCACCACAACAAAGGGTATCAACCAAATCAACACCAATATTGTCTAAAAGATTGTTCAATCGGTCATCATATTTAACCGCAGTATCTACTTCTAAATCGCCTTTTAACATGTCACGTAATTCATAACGGGCAGCAATTTCATTGTTAACAAGGTGCATTGAATTAAGGCTTAAATCTTTAAAGCGTCTATCTTCATATTCTTTAGTGATTGTTGAGCAAGCATCTTTATAACGACTTATTACATTTTGATAACCCGTATTATCAAAAGCATTAAGACCTAAGAATTCTTTATGCATTTTTGACTTAGCATCATTCAAATGACGTTGGCGAGAATCGCTTTTTGCTGTCTCAATAATGTCACCTTTAAGGCATGCACCAATTTTAGCTAAGTGCTTAATGCGCAATAACTCAGTAGGTGACCAAGTCAGGGAAAGTGCATCGACTTTGCAAGGGATGCTTTGAATGGTTTTGGGGTTACTGGTCATCAAAAACCCCCGAGATATAAAGCGCTTGGTAGTTATCTTCGGTTACTTCGACTAGTTCAAAGTCATGTCCGTAAATTGGTTGCAGGAATGAGATTAACGATATTAAATTCGAAAAATGATGCACTTGGCCTTTGTGCTGTATAGCCACATCGCCCCATGCTTCTTTTTGAAAATAAACGTCTTTAGTCACTGTCTATTCCATTTTCATTAATTGGTTGGTTTGTTGTTCATTCGATTGTTGCTTAATCAGGTGAACTGTTATTTTTTCTATTAATAAGTAATACTTAAAACAATTAGTTATAGGTTGTGCACTTGCTTCCATTCTGTTTCGGCTTCTGCATAACGTTTGTCTATGTAGGTTGCAAGGTCTTCAATTTTTATTAGTGTTGGGCTGCGTTCTGAGTCACGTAATTTAAATGTTGGTATTGGAAAATCGCACCCTTTTGCTTTTTGCTCTGCTGTTTTAGGTTTAATGCCAAAGAACTCTTCACAAATATTTTTCAGTTCAATAACAGGAGATTGGAACCTAGCGAGCAATGCAAAATTTGTATTCATATAGCACCTATGTAATTATTTACAGTTAAAGCAATTCTAAGCGATTACAGTCGCTTTTTAGTTCCATAAGTAGAACTTGTGGTAATAGTAAATCCAAATGTGGAACCATGTCAAATGAATTATGGTAGAAAAATAAAAATTCTACGAGAGTCGCTAAATAAAACTCAACCTGAGTTCTCAGAAATTACAGGTATATCATTGAGTACATTAAAGAAAGTTGAAGCAGGATTTTCAAATGTAGGTATTTCAGTTATTGATAAAATAATTGCCACTCAGTCACTTAAAAAACATGTTTTATGGTTCATGACTGGAAATGGAGATCTAAAAGTAGAACCAGAAATTGAAACTAATACACGAAATATAAATTTACCTTTTTACGAAGTAAAAGCATCAGCTGGTGATGGGGCATTGGTAGAAGCAGAAGAACAAACACATTTAATTAGTTTTGAACCTGAATGGCTAAATAAAGAAATAGGTGTAAATCCTAATGATGTATTTTTAATGTTGGTTGACGGTGACAGCATGTACCCAACATTAAAGAACGATGCCATGATTATGGTAAATCGAAATTTTAATGGATTAAGTGACGGTATTTATGTGATGCGACACGATCACAATCTATTAGTAAAAAGATTACAAATGTTACCGGGCGGCATCATCAAAGTTAAATCAGACAACAACATGTACGAACCGTGGGAAATAAACAAAGAACATTTGAATGGTACTGATATTGAATTAATTGGCCGCGTCGTGTGGTCAGGTCAAAGAATGTAGAAAATTAATAAACCATACTGTTTTACATAGAAATATAAGGAAATACTTAAATGATTCTAAAGGACAAAGAACTACAAAACGTTAAGGCCGCCAATACTATTGCAGGTCAAAAACAAGAACAAGATATTGCTTTTTATTTACGAAGAGAATTTAAAAATCACCCTAAAGTATTCGTTATTAATGATTATAAGTTTTCATTTAATGATGAAACTGCACAAATAGATCACCTCATTGTATATCCATATGGCTTTATTCTTATTGAATCAAAAAGTATAACTGGAGAAGTCACGGTCAATGAGTTTGGCGAATGGTCACGCAGTTCTAAAGCTAAATGGTCAGGAATGCCCTCTCCTATTAAACAGATTGAACTACAACAAAAACTACTAAGAGAGTTTTTATATCATCATAGAGAAAAAATATTGAATAAACTCTTTGGTATAAAGCAACAGTCTTTTGGAAAGCGCTGTTGGAATAATCTTTGTGCCATATCAAGTAATTCAATTATTAATAGAGAATCAATACCTAAAAACATATCTGACGTTGTAGTTAAAAGTGAGTTCCTGATAGACAAAATTAATGAAGTAATGAAGCTTGAAAAAAGTTTTTTTGAAAAAGTCATCATTACAGATACCAGACCTGATTTTAATGATGAAGAATTACAATCTATAACTAATTTTTTAATCGACAATGGATACAAGAAAACAATAAAAAATGAAACTAAAAAACTAGAAAAAGTCAAAACAAATAATACTGTTTTAAAATGCAAAAAATGTAACGAAGCATCAAACTACACCGCACAAAATGGTCGCTACGGTTATTTCATTAATTGCAATGAATGCAACACCAACACACCAATGAAGATGCCTTGCAACCAATGCCATAGTAAAAACACGAAAGTGAGCAAGAAAAAAGAAAAATATACGCTTAATTGTTCAGATTGTGATAATAAATTAGCGATAATTTAATAAATGTAGATACAAGTAAGAAAAGAACATTTGAATGGTACGGATATAGAGTTTATAAGTCGCGTAATGTGGTCAAGTCAAAAAATATAGTGGCATAAAAAACCCCATCAGAGACTTTCATTGATCAACCCAAAAGTAATAAAGCGTCTTAATTCGTTTTTTTTGTCGTGACAGGCTGCACTATATGTATTTCTTGCTTCTCCATAAAGCTAGAAATTTTTCCCAGCTGCCCATTAACAATAAACCCAATAACAACACAGCCAGAAATTAATGCACCAATAGCGTATGCTAACTTTTTATTGATCTTGATTATTTCAGCATTCGCTTTACCTATCTCAACATTCTGATTATCTGATGCTTTTTCAATAAGTTTTTCGATACGAAGAAGCATTTTCTCTGAATGCTCTGCATGAGCTTCGATTGCAGAAATTCGCCCAACAAGATCTGATTGACTCTTCAATACCCAGTCCAAACGAGCATGTTCGGAAGCACCACCATTAGCTGATGGTTGAGATGATACTGGAGGTTGTGTATTTTTGGTATTCTTAGCCATTATAATCCCTTATTTTTTAGCCAATCCCAAACAGCCTTTGATTGAACTCCCCAATAAGCATCAAAAGGTACAATTAAGCACGAAATAGAAGTATCATCACCAAATAAATCTTGAAAAATGCCTTTAGGTTGAATTGACTCAGCTCCAAAAACTAACCAAGATTTATCGTCCAACTTCAAGTGATTATCAGCGTATTTGCTTGAAATAAGAGTGTTTAATTTATTAATTTTTTGTTCATTTTTATCTGTCGCTATTACAGCAAAAATTGTCATAATTAATTCAATTCCTTTTATTAAATAGTACGGTAAGAAAATAGATATAAAGTACTAAATAATCCACCTATTATAATAATAAATTATAACTAATTTTGCCTAAACAACAAGTCAAATCACTACCAACAACGCTCAATTGCTTTTAATTTCACCACAATTAACTATTTAATACTCTGAATATAAAGGAACAGATAAGGAACTGCATTAACCACAGACCCAAGTGCCATCTGGATTTTTTTGTGCGCCCGTATAAGCACCACCACAGACCCAAGTACCATTTGGATTTTTTTGTGCACCTGTATAAGCACCACCACATACCCAAGTGCCATCTGGATTTTTTTGTGCACCTGTATAAGCACCACCACATACCCAAGTGCCATCTGGATTTTTTTGTGCACCTGTATAAGCACCACCACATACCCAAGTACCATTTGGATTTTTTTGCGCACCAGTATAAGCGCTACCACAAACCCAAGTGCCATTTGGATTTTTCTGTGCTCCGGTGTAACCAATAAATTGCGACATTTTCACTCCATTTTTAAATATACGCCTAAAATATCATGAATACGCCTCAGTAATGACGGTTCCATAATCTCATTTATTTCATATTAATATCCCATAACTTCAATAAATTAGAAACTACTAAAAACAAATATTTATCAAAAATAGTATGTACTAGATTACATTTTGCAAAAATTGAAGTTAAATACTATATGAGGCTGAATAAACAATGAGTAAATTAATAAAAAGACAGTACTCCATAAGTACACCAATTAAACCTATAACCCAGTAAAAATAAAGAGATCAATCCAATCGAGCATTGGAGCTACAGAGAGCTTGTGAGAAATAATATAATTAAGATAACAAGTTTTTTGAATTATAAATAGATAAGCAATGAAATGTAGAGTCATTCCAAATGATTACCCGTTGCATATAAGGTGCCTAAAACTTTGATTATCAACGTACACAGCGGAGCATAGCAACGACTAATAGAGAGTATTTATAACTAGGTTTACACCACTAACCGTATTACCGTTCAGATTTTAGTTTAATTAAATGATACTTGTATATATTGGTTAACTTTCGCATTACTTAGGCGTTTAGGTGATATTTTATCTATAATTTCAAGAGCTTGATAAACCTTACTAATCCCTACCTTGTCATCTAAAGGAATGATTTCAAAAGAGTCAGCATTTATCATTTCTTTTATGGAAAATAAAGCTGCGGCGAGTGATTCTTTAAAATCAGGGGAGCTTTTTGCCCTATCAACATCTGACAGAATTGTCTTTGCTGTGGTAAGCGCTTCTGTCAAAGCTAATAAACTATTACTTTCTGTTTCAATATTATTTTCATCAACATCCGTTGCATCTAAACGCTCGATAAAATCACCCGCAAAAGTTGCCAGTGTTTGAGTAGACATTTCTTTGTTAAGCGGTGTGTCGTTAGCAGTAGGCTCTGTATTAGTTAAATACGCGTATTCTTGTTTAGAAATTAAGCCTAGCTGGTAGGCACTCTCTTTGAGCGCATTCACATCATTAAAACTGATAGCACCATTACTGAAAAACTCTGTACTCAAAGCATGTATTTTTGTAGCTCTGTCGCTCAGATACAAGGTTTTATTAACATGTAAAGTGGACTCGACTGTTGTGGTATTCGAGTTTTTATGCGCTTCAATGATTCCATCTATTTCAGATGAAGATGATGACGAAGACGAATTGAGATTATAATTACCGTTATAGGAATTAATATTATTTATCATATAGGTACTTAATCTCAGCTCAGCTTAATAAAAATTGGCACATTGAAAACAAAGCAATTATTAGGCCGTAATGTGAATTAATTATCAAAGCAATATCGAAGGCTAATAAGGTGTATGTCTCGAATAGCCTGCAAATGAGTAGCCCATAATAGTCCTGCATTCGTTTGGCTAAAACACCTTACCATATGATTTTTAGCGTTATTACTGTAATTTATTCTCGATAGCGCTACTTGTTTGGCTTTACGGTTAGACTACAGTAGGATAAATTGAATGACCAAAATTTAAGGAATGATTAAAAAATGAAAATTTATCAAACTCATAAAGCACCAAATCCTCGTAGAGTTCGTATGTTTCTTTCTGAGAAAAATATTGAAATGGACTATCAGGAAGTTGACATTGCTGCTGGAGATAACCTTACACCAACAATGAAGGCTAAAAATCCAACTACTAAATTACCTTTTTTAGAATTAGATGACGGTACTTGTATTGGTGAAACGGTTGCCATTTGCCGGTATTTTGAAGAAATAAAACCAGAAGCCCCATTAATGGGCCGAACAGCTTTAGAAAAAGCACAAGTTGAAATGTGGCAACGTAGAGTAGAGTTTCATTTGTTACAACCTATTAGCATGTGTTTTGTACACACTACCGGATTTTTTAAAGATCGCATGAAACCTGTTGCTGAGTGGGGAGATATTTCAGGCCAAAATGCTGTGGCCTATTTTGATGAACTAAATGAACATTTCAGTAAATCTAGCTATTTAGTTGATGACTATTTCAGTATTGCCGATATTACTTTGTTGTGTTCTATCGATTTTGCCCGCGTAGTAAAAATACGTGTTAATGAAAAGCATACCCATTTATTAGACTGGTATGAACGTGTGTCTTCTCGCCCAAGTGCCAGCGCTTAACCGATTTACATATTACCGAGCTTCCACATCAGGTGCTTTCAAAGCACCTGATTGTATTAACTGATAACTGATAACTAATAACTAATAACTAATAACTAAATTAACACTTGCTGTTTGGCGTTACTTTATCACTGACAGAATGTCTCTAAAACTATCTATTTTAGCACTTTTCATTAGCTCAAAAACGCACATTTCTAAACTCGTTATACTGGCTCCGCTCTCTTTCATTTTTAGTAACGCTAACTCTATATTCGATTGTAAACGAGATGAAATACAGTCCGATACTACATCTACCTCAAAACCTTCATTTAACAAACCTAAAACGGTTTGATACACACAGATGTGAGCTTCTATTCCTACTACTAACCACTGTTTCTTATCGGTTGCTTTAATCACTTCTTTGATCGACTCTTCAAATAAACCATTAAAGTGAAATTTTTCATTGACGCTAGCCTCCCCCATCAACTCAGATAATTCTGGTACAGTAGCACCTAAGCCTTTAGAGTTTTGTTCAAGCCATACCACAGGTATACCTAACAATTTACAACATTGAATTAGCTTTTTCGTATTATCAATAAATAAATCACTGCGTTGAACAATTCGAGCTAAACTCCCTTGCACATCAACCACTATTAGACCGCAATTTTCTTGTTCAAGCATAAGCTTCTCCTTAATTAATAAAATGATTACATTTGAATTTTAACGTTATCGTCTATTAATAACGTTCTCCATTCACTTATCAACCCCGTATGTGTTTAATCAATTTACAAGGTTTTGGCTATACATTTATCACTATTTAACTCTCGGTAAAGTTTTGTATTAAATCAATATCTGTCTCAATAGTGATACTGTGTTTTTGTGATTGAGGATTGGCAATGTCGATAGCATCATACTCATCAGCAGAATCGCCAACCGCACTACAAGAAAACGCTACCGTATAATTTCCAACGGGAAGATGAGAGAAGTTATACACATAACTACTATTATCCATATCAAACGATAAGGTAGCTGATGCATAAGGTTTAATGGCATTATCAGGACGAGAATTTATCGCTTCATCAGGATCGAACTCATCGACAAAAACGGCCTCTTCAACCATTTCGCCTTGATACAGATAAACGACTTTACCGTGATCAGTATCCTCTTCAAAAACGGTTGCGCAATCTGCGCCTACCGATAATAAATTCACATCAATACTTCCTTGCAGAGTACCTACTTCAGTACTATCAACAATACGGATACCGTGAGGTTTTAAATTGAAAGCACTGCCACCTGCGGTAGAGGTAAGAGACGATCGTAAATTAAATTCTATCGTGTAAGTTTGCTGTTCGTCACCTGATACAGACAAAGCGCCTAACTTTAATTTATTACTCGGGGTTTTCAGTGGCTTTCTGGTGTCGTTATCAATCACCCAGCAAAATTCATCACTACCATTGGGGTTTTGTGGGCAACCTGAAGTATTTAAAATTAAGCTACTATAGTTACCCGCTGCGACTTCAAAATTTTCAATAATGATTAACTCTTCACCATTTTGATAGTCCATTACATCAATGGTCATTGTTGTTGGATTTCCATCATCATCAAGAATAGGAATATTGATACCCGATTCATCATCTTCGTCATCAGATGCTAATTTTAACGTGATAGAGCTAAAAGTAACATTTACCGAAGTAACTGAATCTGCGGGCGCATCAGCAATAGCAAAAGAAACCAAAGAAATAGGGGAAGCCACCTCATTTTCGTTACTAGAGTCACCACAAGATATTAAAGAAAGACTCACAAGAGCCATAATAAATAGACGCATAATAAACTACCTTTACTATATAAAATTAAACCATTATAACCAAAGCACTACTCTGTTTAGAGTAATAAACTTTTACTTGTTTGTTAACTTATTACCTTATACTTCCATTGCTTCAATATTAACTATTTCACTGCGATTTAACGTAATTTTAAAACGTTGTAAATGTTCACCTTTTTTATCTACACTGCGTAAAATAAGATTAATTTGATAACGACGCTCAACTGCTTGGCTCGATACTTTTTGTCCATCTAAACTATATAAACGGCCCGCACCTTTTGTTAAAAAGCGTACAAAAGGTGTTAAATTGAAGAACAAGCGTTGTTGTATTTCATCATAACCTGGCAAAAACTTTTTAGTGAGCACCTTATTATCACAACGAAAATGTAGTAATTGCGCGGCTTGTTTATTTTGTTGTCTGCGCTGTTGAAATAACTCATTTACTATTATTGGAAGATCTTGCGTTGCGATATATTCCAACCATAAAGTTTGGCTAATAATGCGATTTTTATTAACACTATGTCGAAATAAGTTTTGCCACTTTGGCCGACCTTTTTGAATTTTTCTCCAAATAAGGCTAGTAAGATCTTCTTTAAATGTTTCTCGTAAGCCATATATTAGCCCTAAAAAAGCGATTAACGCTAAAGTTACCTCAGTAAAACTTGAACGAGCATTTAGTACTAAAACCATTACAAAAGCCATGATTACAGCCGTAACGCCCCCTCGTACAAAACGCTTTAAATTTACATCTAAGTAACGAGTTTTTTTCTGAAAGACCACGCCATACTCAATTAGCCGCTGCAATAAACGCATTTTATTCGTGATCCTATTCGGATCATCTAGTGTTATTTGTGAGTTATATTTACATGCTTTACGGTAAGCATTTTCTTCTCGGCATAATACAAATAAAAACTCTCGTTCTGCTACAAAATCACTGCTTTTAGGCCCTTTTGAAAGTAGTTTTAAAAAAGATTGTTCAACATGCCAACTCAAATAGTTATCAGCATTTTCAAAAAAAGAACTCAGTTTATTATCCGACGGTGTATAACGACGTAACTTTTTAGTTAAACCACTGATTTGTTCTGCTAACTCAATCGCTGCAGGATAAAACTCTTCGGCACTTTTCAGTTTTAATGTTTGTTTTATATCCGCATCAAGCGCCATTTTTAACTGATAGGAGTAGAGGTTAAGGTTTAAACGGTAATCTCTTTGTTCTTCCTTTTGATCGCCAACAAAACGTTGACTAATAAAACGGCTTCGTACTAGAGGTAAGTGCAATTTAGCAGAATAATAAGCGCTATGGCTTTTGATATTACTATAAAAGTAATCTTCCGCATTTAGGGTACTTGGACTGATACCCATTTCAACGGGAAGGGAAAAATACAGATCAATGCGTTGCTGCTCTTGTGGAAGCAATTGATGGCTAATTTCAAATGATAAACTCTCATATTGAGTCAAGGTAACTTTATTCACGCCCTGTTAATTATCCTTATAAAAAGATTAACTTATATCATTCATTGAATTACTTAAGCATAGCAATAAAACCACCGGTTAATACTATTTATTTACTCATCAGTGTTACGTTTTGCTTAGGGTCTGTTGAACTTTCGCGGTTAAATTTCGTTCGAGATAAAAGCATTTTAATCGCGTGGGTAGTGTGTAGCCTAGTCACTCTAAGCAAATACTACTCAACAAAGAGTAAAGTGCTTTTAACCGAATCCTTCGGACAGCATCTGTTGGGTATTTTTACGGCGTTATCGCCTTTCTATGTGGAACAACCACATGACAAAGGCTATGCCTTGTATAAATACCCAACAAATCGCTGTAAAAACAATCTCGAAAGATCAACAGACCCTAGTATCACCACTAAATAATACGTTGGTTGACTGCTATATTTTAATAAATATTTTACGTTGATACAATATCAAAGAAATAAACCAAAATAGTACAACATGGCTAAAAGCAAACAGAAATGAGGCTAATGTAGGATCAGTAAACAAGAGGAGTTGTTGATATAACCAAGCATACAAACTACTTTTTCCAACCGCTATATTCAAATAAGCAGTCACAAAGAAAAATGATAAAACAAAAACAAACAAAGGGTTTGTGCCATAAACCAGTAATGGCGACATCAGTTTCTTTTGCCCTTTCACATCAATTAACCAAACAAAAACAGCTAATAATAAGCAGGCAAAACCTGTTGTATAAATAACGTAAGAGCTTGTCCATAAAGCTTTATTAATAGGAAAAAACAAACTCCACAAAACACCAAAACCGATAGCAACACCACCAATAAGTATCAATTGAATAACACTGGATTTTTTATCTTTTATGCTCGTTAAATAACGCGTTAATTCAAAGCCGAGCAACATATTTACCACTGTAGGAATAGTACTCAATAAACCTTCCGGATCAAAGCTTACGCCACGCATGGTATACATATGATTAGCACCTAATGTAGCTAAATCAAATTGACGAATAATATTGCCTTCAAGCGTTAAACTATTATCCCCCATACTGAGTAATAGCCCCCAATAAGCTAATAAGATGATGGCTGAAATAATAAATACACCACGACGATTCAACAGTAACACTAAACTTGCCGCAACAATATAAGCAATACCAATGCGTTGTAATACGCCCATAATACGCAATGATTCAATTGGCGTATTAAACGGAATAACACTCAACATAACGCCAATAACAAAAAGAATAAATCCACGTTTTATTATTTGGGTAAATTGCGTAGGTGTAGCAGCAAAATTATTTTTTGTGAACGAGAAAAACATGGCTGAGCCAATACTAAACAAGAAAAAAGGAAACACTAAGTCGGTTAATGTGCAGCCATGCCAATTAGCATGTAATAATGGCGCATAGACATGTGACCAAGAACCCGGCGTATTAACTAAAATCATCAAGGCGATAGTTGCCCCTCTGAAGGCATCAAGCGCTAAATAACGTGTCATATAATTTCCATATCGCGAGATGATTTTTATCAAAATAAGAAGACAAAGCACTAAAATAACAGCGCTATCATTTTGATAATATAAAGTACTCCTTAGTTGATGGCGAATAATAATGCTACACTGACCAAAATAACTAATAACTGACTTAAAAAGTACTCTAATGACTGCTTATTCATCTGAAACACTATTAGCGCAAGCACAACAAGTATGCAAAAAGAAAGGCGCTCGCTTTACCAAAGTGCGTGAACAAGTATTTTTATTGCTGGCAAAACATAAAGGGGCTGTCGGTGCCTATGATTTACTAGCCCAGCTTAAAGAAATTGATAACGCAGCTAAACCGGCAACAATATATCGCGCATTAGACTTTTTATCTAAACAAGGTTTTGTGCATAAAATAGAATCTATTAATGCCTTTGTTATGTGTCATCATTTTGGTGATTGTGACCACCCTGTGCAATTGCTCATTTGTGACCAATGCGGTCATGTTGAAGAAATCCAATCAAATAATTTTGATTTGGCACTGCGTTCAATGGCTGATGCCAATGGCTTTACTATTAGCCATCAAATTGTTGAAGCACACGGTCATTGCAGAACTTGTAGTGGTTAGTTGTCGCAAATAAACCTAGTGACAACTAATATTATACGAACCCCTTATCTCAAAATGATTGCCTTTCATCGCAAAGGCCCTCTCGATTACCCAATTATTCGTTTAAAAGCAGATTCACTTTTTTCCTGAACATCCAAAATATACTCAATACATACAAGCCCACGTTAAAAACATTTTATCGTTGAACACAACTATAAAAATTTTTGGCCAAACTGGCGTGGTTTGAGGTTAAACAAAGGCAAGTGTTTAGTTACCAAAAAGTACACATAAAAACTTTTTAACTAATTTAGTGGTAAAAAACACGATACTCGTTGATACTAACCCCAAGCAAATAAATATGGTGAATTATCAAGACGTAACATCACCTAGTAAGTTGCAAGGAAGTTTGATTTATGAGCAATCGCCAAGTGTTACTGTTATTAGCACAGGTGAAATTTGAATATAAATAAAGCTAATAATAATTAATTATCGCAGTTTGATTTACATTTATTATATTAAATATGTAAAATCAAACAGTTGCAAAATAAATAAGGTTCGGAAAACTTCATGAAAGTAGAGTTTATCAATCCATTTTTATCATCACTGCTAAATGTCATGTCCACAATGGCACACATGGAATTAATACCTGAAAAGCCTAAACTAAAAAAAGATAACATTGCTCATGGTGATGTTTCGGGGCTTATCGGCATGGTTAGTCCTGAAACAAAAGGATCATTATCAATTACTTTTGATGCACCATTAGCATTAGCCACAATGAAAGGCATGGTAGGCGAAGCACCCGACGAAGTGAATGAAGAAATTACTGACTTAGTCGGTGAAATTACCAATATGGTCACTGGTGGTGCTAAACGTTTGTTGAGTGAAAAAGGCTTTGAATTTGATATGGCAACGCCTATTGTTGTTTCAGGAAAAAATCATACTATTCACCATAAATCAAAAGGTCCTATCGTAATAATTTCACTTAAAGGTGAGGCAGGTAGAGCTTATATTGAATTCAGTTTTGATGATTAAATATTGAGTTACGAATAAATATTTCGAGTAAACATTTCGAATAAAAAGTAACAAATTTAGAAAACCACAAACTAGACATGCAAGAAAGGCACTATTCCAATAGCGCCTTTTTTTCTTTAACTATTACCGACTGTCCTCCTGGTGTCTTTGCCTACAGGACGCAGGTATTTAACTTATTGAGCATACTTTTCTCTTAATTGCTTCGCCGCATTCACCATATTTTCTAAGGCCAACTTAGTCTCAGGCCAAGCCCGCGTTTTTAAACCGCAATCTGGATTAACCCATAATCTTTCCTGTGGTATATAACGTTGTGCTTTTTCTAATAATGTCACCATCCATTCAATATTGGGTACATTCGGAGAATGAATATCATATACACCCGGCCCTAAATCATTCGGATAAGCTTGTTGCTCAAACGCATCAAGTAAAGCCATATTAGAGCGTGATGTTTCTACCGTTAATACATCCGCATCCAAAGCAATGATGGCGGGTAAAATATCATTAAATTCTGAATAACACATATGAGTATGTATTTGAATATTAGCCGGTGCTTTTGCTGCTGATAAACAAAATGAAGCGGTTGCCCAATCTAAATAGTGTTGCCACTGACTTTGCTTAACAGGCATTCCCTCTCGAATTGCGGGTTCATCAATTTGAATTATTTCAGTGCCACTATCAATTAAATCAACCACTTCATCACTTATTGCCAACGCAATTTGTGTCGTTACTTGCTCGCGAGATATATCATCTCGAACAAATGACCATGCTAAAATAGTTACAGGCCCTGTTAACATACCTTTTACCGGCTTACTTGTTAATGATTGTGCATAACTTGTCCACTCAACTGTCATTGGTTTTTTACGACTAATATCCCCAAAAATAATCGGCGGTTTCACACAGCGAGAGCCATAACTCTGCACCCAAGCAAATTGGGTAAAGGCAACACCTTCCAGTAACTCACCAAAATATTCCACCATATCGTTACGTTCAGCTTCACCATGCACTAAAACATCTAAACCAATATTTTCTTGACGCTCAATAGCCGCTTTAATTTCAGTTTGAATCAATGACGTATATTGCGCCTCAGTAATTTCTTTTCTACGCCATTTTGCCCGTGTTTCACGAATATCACCTGTTTGCGGAAATGAGCCAATAGTTGTCGTTGGTAATAAAGGTAAGTTAAGTTTATTTTGTTGAATAACTTTCCGTTCAGCAAAAGGTTGTGCGCGATAAAAATCTTCTGCCGTAAGCTGCTTTACTCGTGCTATAACTTCATTATTATGAATGCGTTTTGATGCACCACGCGCTATGGCTGAATTTGAATAAAGGCTAATTTCATCACTACTTTCACTAACAAGTGCTTGCTTTAATAAACTCAACTCTTGACACTTTTGCTTAGCAAATGCCAACCAAGATTGAAACTCGCTATCAAGTTTTTTCTCTGAATCTAAATCAACAGGGCTATGTAATAATGAGCAGGAAGGAGCAAGCCATAAACGCGCACCTAATTGACGATATATAGGAATTAACTGCTGATATACAGACAGCAAGTCAGTTTTCCAAATATTTCTCCCATTGATTACGCCAAGTGAAATAACCCAATTGTCAGGTAAACTTGCAATAATATCGTTAACCTGAGTTTGTTCAGCAAGAGTATCAAGGTGAACACCATCAAAAGGTAAGTCTTTAATCAACTCAATATGGTGGTCAATGGATGCAAAATAGGTAGTGAGTAATAGTTTTAATGAGCCTTTTTCTAAGGTTTTATATGCCTGAAAAAATGCTTTTTGCCATTGATTATCTAATTCTAACCCTAATACAGGCTCATCAATTTGCAACCACTCTACACCTGCACTAGCAAGCTGATTTAATACCTGTTGATAACGTGCTAATAATGCGGGTAATAAGGTAAGCTTATCTTCTTGTGCTACCACACTTAAATGCAAATAAGTAATAGGTCCAACAAGAACAACTTTACGCTTAGCCGATACTTTTTTCGCATCAGCATATTGGTTAATTAAGCTTTCTACATTTACTTTACTATTAACATCGTTAACTAATGCAACAGAAAGCTCAGGCACAATATAATGATAATTAGTATTAAACCATTTTGTCATGTCACTTGCTGCACATTGACACCCTGATGGCGCTTGACCACGGGCTACCCGAAACTCTAAATCAAGAGCGTTTGAATTGATATTGCTATTGTGAACATGGCTATTTTCAGCGTGGCTATTCTTAGTAAAGCGCTCAGGAATAAGCCCTAACAATACCGTAGTATTTAGTACATGATCATAATGAGCAAAGTCACCAACGGGCAACAAATCAATGCCTGCATCTTGCTGAATCTGCCAGTTTGACTCACGACGCTCTCGACTTTGTGCTAAAAATTCAGCTTGGTTAATATCACCACGCCAATACTTTTCTAATGAAAATTTTAACTCTCGCTTTGCGCCAATGCGCGGAAAACCTAAATTGTGAATTTGCATAACCTGCTCCAATTGTATTAATTTATTTGTTAAACGAAAAAACAAATAGACGTCTAGACGTTTAAGTGGTTATACTTTAAGAAATAGACATCTTTGGCACAAGCGCAAATAATTCACTAGGGGTATGAAGGATTTTCATAATGGTTGAAATAAAACACTTAAGAACACTAGAAACGCTAGCAAAAGCAGGAAATATAAGAAAAACAGCCGATATACTCTTTGTTAGTCAGTCTGCACTTTCACACCAATTAAAAGAGTTAGAACAGCGTTTAAATACCCCACTATTCATTCGTAATACTTCTCCAGTGCAATTTACCGCCCAAGGAAAAATATTATTACAACTAGCTCAAGAGGTGTTACCTAAAATAACAACGGCGATATCTCAACTTAACAACGGTAATAATATAGCAACGCAGCTTAATTTGGCTATTACTTGCCATGCGTGTTTTCAATGGTTATTACCCATTACACAAGTCTTTTCACAGCAATATCCTAACTTAACAATTGAGTTTATTGAGCAAGTTTTTCCTGCACAATTTAATAATAAAAGTGAAACTAAAATTGATATATTATTTACCGATGAAAAGATAATAGATGACGGTTTCAGCTATCATGCGCTGGGTAAATATGAAGTGGTTGCTGTATTAGCTAAACAAAATAATTTAACCAACAAAGACTTTCTAACTGCCACGAACTTTAGTCAGCAAGTGCTATTAACTTACCCAGTAAAAAAAGAGCAACTCGATATTTTTAAATATTTTCTTAACAGAGATATGAATAAAGAGCTAGATAATAAGTTAACTGTCACAAAAGGGAGTTGCCAACCTAAAGCAATTAAGCAGGTAGCGAATAGTCATATGATTTTGCAAATGGTGGCGGCTGACATGGGCATTGCGACTTTGCCTAACTGGTTAGTAACTAGTTTAACAAAACAATCACTAGTACAAACCAAACGCATAGGTAAATACGGCATATATAAAACGTTATATGCTCGATACCAAAAAAATAATAAATTAACCACTGTGATAGAACAATT
Source organism: Colwellia sp. (assembly GCA_002733765.1). Taxonomy (GTDB): domain Bacteria; phylum Pseudomonadota; class Gammaproteobacteria; order Enterobacterales; family Alteromonadaceae; genus Colwellia. Next base: position 76,553 of record NVWU01000008.1, read on the forward strand.
AATACCACAAGCTGCAACGGCTTTTAGCAACCTAACAATTAACAACATGTCCCCACGGTCAAATAGATGACTCCGTTACACTGTTAAGTACGCTATTAACCACATGAAGCCTAATCTTCTTCTAACACATGCGGCCCGGCATAATTATCAAAACGGGAGTATTTTCCTTGGAATGCTCTTAAGATATAGTGGCACTCGACCCAATAGACGGCTCCGTTACACTGTTAACTACACTCTTAATGCATCAGGCCTAATCTTCTTCTAACACGTGTGGCCCAGCATAATTGTCAAAACGAGAGTATTTTCCTTGAAACGTTAATGGTATGCGACCAATAGGTCCGTTACGTTGCTTACCAATAATAATTTCAGCCATACCTTTATATTCACTATCATCGTGATAAACCTCATCGCGATAGATGAACATAATTAAATCAGCATCTTGCTCAATAGCACCTGACTCACGTAAATCTGAGTTGATTGGGCGCTTATCTGAACGTTGCTCCAAACCACGGTTAAGCTGAGAAAGTGCTATTACCGGTACTTTCAATTCTTTCGCTAACGCTTTTAATGAACGTGAAATTTCAGAGATTTCTAAGGTACGGTTATCCGAAAATTGTGGTGCTCGCATTAACTGTAAGTAATCAATCATGATCAGAGAAATACCACCATGATCACGATGAATACGCCTTGCTCTTGAACGTACTTCTGTCGGCGTTAAACCGGCGGCATCATCAATAAACATTTTGCCATTTTCAATTAACAAACCCATGGTAGAAGATAATCTAGCCCAATCTTCATCGTCTAGTTGGCCCGTACGAATTTTAGTTTGATCAATTCGACCTAAAGAAGCTAACATCCGCATCATAATTTGATCCGCTGGCATCTCTAAGCTAAAAATTAATGCCGGATATTCTTGCGTCATAGCCGCATGCTCTGCCAAGTTCATCGCAAAAGTGGTTTTACCCATAGATGGACGCGCAGCAACAATGATTAAATCTGATTGTTGGAAACCAGCCGTCATTTTATCCAAGTCAGCAAAACCACTTGGTACACCTGTTACACCACCGGTATCGGTTGAACAAAGCTTTTCAATTCTATCCACCGTTTTTTCTAACACGGTATGAATGCTTTCTGGACCTTCTGATTTATTAGCCCGTTTTTCGGCAATAGCAAATACTTTAGTTTCGGCAAAATCGAGTAGTTCAGCACTACTACGCCCTTGCGTATCGTACCCAGCTTCAGCTATTTCATTCGCCACGCTAATCATTTCACGTGTTACCGCACGTTCACGAACAATATCAGCATAGGCTGTTATATTCGCTGCACTTGGCGTGTTTTTCATCATCTCAGCGAGATAAACAAAGCCGCCTGCATCGTCTAACTTTTGATCGTTTTCTAATGCTTCAGACAAGGTAATTAAATCAACCGGTTCACCTAATTCAATTAAGGCGCCAATGGTTTCAAAAATCAGCCTATGGGAACGACTATAAAAATCTCCCGCTACCGCTTTTTCAGCAACTCGATCCCACGTTTCATTATCGAGTAATAAACCACCTAACACGGATTGTTCCGCTTCAAGAGAATGTGGTGGTGTTTTTAATTCATCAATTTGTTTGTCTTTGATAAATTGCCTTTCTTTGGCAAATTTACCGAATTTTTTATCTGCCATTTACTTAGCCTTAAAGTGAGTATGTGTGTGAGTATGTGTGTGAGTGCGAGTGTGAGAAATTTCAGGAGGCTAATGTAGCAGAAATCAAGATAGAAATAGAGAGTTAAGCAAAGAAAAATACATCTATTTGTCTTTATTTGAGGAAGCCACAATAATATAAAATTTTTAGACCTAATCTTCCGCATCAATGCATAGATAATAAACATGACAAAAGATGAAACGCTGCCTTAATTTTAACTAAAAACCACTAACGAGTTAATTTAAAAAATAATAATCGTGTTTTTTATGTTTACGCTTTACCATGTGTAATAACTTGTTTATATTGATAGAAGCTTTAGGTGAATGTCTTTGTTTTACTTAGTTTAATTGAATATATTTATATTATATAATTTTTATATTGAGTTCTTTTACAAAAGTATATTATTCAGGCAATTTATTTAGGGTGCTATTTATATAATGATAAAAACATAAAAAAACGCAATATTATTTTACATTTATAAAATTATGTCGCATATTAACCGCAGCCCCCGTAGTAATTAATGGATATTACAACTATGAAAAACTTAAACGCAATGAACAACATGACTAACAAAGCCCAAAAGGGTTTTACTTTAATTGAATTGATGATCGTTGTGGCGATTATCGGTATTTTAGCGGCGGTTGCACTGCCTGCTTATCAGACTTATACACAGAAAGCTAAATTCTCAGAGGTTGTACTTGCTACTTCAGGAATAAAAACCCAAGTTGAATTATGTGCTTTAGACTTAGGGACCGTAACTGGTTGTACTGATGCTGCATCTGGAAATGGTTGGTCTATCACTGCTGTGACCGCTTCAGGTTTTGTTGCTTCTGTTGCAACTACAAATGGTAGTATTGTTGCTACAGCTGTAGCAACTGGAGGATTTGCTAGTGAAACAGTTACCTTAGCCCCTACCTTAGCTTCAGGAAAAATAACTTGGGCTAAAACTTGCTCTGATACAGACCTTTGTTAATTTAATAAGAATTGATATAGAGTAAGTATTTCCTCTCTTGTTTAATTAATTTTAAAGCTCCTTAGGGAGCTTTTTTTGTTATTTATAATGTAAAACATTCAGAGTAAGTTGATTTATTTTTAATTCCCTTACTTATATTCTACCTTTGTTAAATTAGCTCAGAATAACTTAAAATTTCAACAAAAAAGCTCTCTTTGGAACTTTTTGTTTTCAAAATGAATCAAAGGCTAAAGATTAAACAAATCTTTTGTTCTTTTAACCCAAAGTAAGTTACACTAAAATTTAACGTATTCATTGTTTTTATTCAAAAGGTTATGCTAAAAAGCTATGAAAGGACATCACCAACAGTCGAGTGTTTTATCCGCTTTATCTAAAGAACAGTTAGTTCCCCTTACCAGTATTGATGATATTTGTACCGATTATATTGGTAAAAATAAGCCTTTTATTCGTTTTCTCGTTGAAGATAAACAGCTTGATGGCAAAAAAATTGCCAAAATCCTCTCCAATAAATTTGGTTATCCCTATATTCAATTAGCCAATTTTGATACTAGCCTAGTACCTGAAGGCGTACGCAATGAAAAGCTGATCACTAAACATAATGCTTTACCGTTATTTCTACGGGGAAAAGTATTATTTGTCGCTATGTCAGATCCTACCAATATTGATGCCTTGGAAGAAATTCAATTTAATACTGGGTTTAGTACTGAGTTAGTATTAACCGATGAACATGGATTGAAGGGCTGCATAGAAAAAGTACTCGAAGATGAAAGTGATGCCCTTGATATTACCGATATTGATGCAGAAGAGCTGTCTGGCTTAGAAGTTCAAGAAGACAAAAAAGAAGACGATGCTAGGGGCGGTGAAGATGATGCCCCTATTGTAGTATTTATCAATAAAATTCTTCTTGATGCAATTAAAAAAGGCGCTTCAGATTTACATTTTGAACCGTATGAAAAAACTTTTCGTATTCGCTTTCGAATTGATGGCATATTATCTGAAATTGCCCGCCCACCGGTGAGTTTGTCATCACGTATGGCCGCTCGCTTAAAAGTTATGTCAAAGCTTGATATTGCTGAGCGCCGTGTTCCTCAAGATGGACGAATAAAACTCGCCTTATCAAAGAAAAAATCTATTGATTTTCGTGTTAGCACCTTACCTACCATGTGGGGTGAGAAAGTTGTAATGCGTATTCTTGATTCCTCTAGCGCCATGTTAGGTATTGATATGCTTGGCTATGATCCTGAGCAGAAAGCAATCTATATGGCCGCATTAGAACAGCCTCAAGGCATGATTTTAGTAACCGGCCCTACTGGCTCAGGTAAAACAGTTTCGTTATATACCGGTTTAAATATTTTAAACACACCAGAGCGTAATATTTCTACCGCGGAAGATCCGGTAGAAATTAACCTTGAAGGCATTAATCAAGTTCAAATTAACAATCGTGCCGGCTTAACTTTCCCTAGCGCACTCCGATCTTTTTTACGACAAGATCCCGACATTGTTATGGTAGGTGAAATTCGTGATTTAGAAACTGCCGAAATAGCAATAAAAGCAGCACAAACGGGCCATTTGGTATTGTCTACCCTACATACTAACTCTGCTGCTGAAACGCTCACCCGTTTAATGAATATGGGGGTTCCTTCCTATAATGTTGCCAGCTCTGTTACCATTATTATTGCCCAACGTTTAGCAAGACGTTTATGCCCAAAATGTAAATCTGAAGAAATATTAACCGAGGCACAATTGGCTGAGCAAGGTTTCCCCCATGATAAACTGAGTGAAATACAGTTATTTAAAGCCGTTGGTTGTGAGCAATGTACTGATGGTTATAAAGGCCGAGTCGGTATTTATGAAGTAATAAAGATTAGCCCAACAATCTCGGCTATTATTATGGAAGGCGGAAACTCGCTCGACATCGCTAAACAATGCCAAAAAGAAGGTTATAACAATTTACGTCAATCTGGATTAATAAAAGCGATGAATGGCATGACCAGTCTTAAAGAAATTAATCGCGTAACCAGTTCATAACCAATACATGATAAAGTAAGTTAGGATATTTATGGCAACAGCAATAGCAAAAAAAAGAACTCCCAAGGTAAAGCCTTTAGACGTTTTTACTTGGCACGGAGTTAACCGTAAGGGTAAAAAAATTAATGGTGAGCTTTCTGCTAATAATGCCATCGAATTAAAAGCCCAATTGCGTAAACAAGGTATTACGCCAAGTAAAGTTAAGAAAAAAGCTAAACCACTTTTTGGCTTAAGTGGCGACAAAGCTATCACACCTGGTGATATTGCCATAATCTCACGACAAATAGCGACTATGTTGGGAGCAGGGGTTCCTTTAGTACAAACCATAGAAATGATTGGTAAAGGACACAATAATGGTAATATGCAAAAACTATTAGGTGAAATTGGCAATAAACTTTCTTCCGGTATTCCCTTATCAGACTGTTTACGTGACCACCCTCGATACTTTGATGATCTCTATTGTGATTTAGTGGCTTCTGGTGAACAGTCCGGTTCGTTAGAAACTATTTACGATAGAATCGCGACTTACAAAGAAAAAGGCGAGGCGCTAAAGGCCAAAATCAAAAAAGCCATGACTTACCCTATTGCAGTATTAGTTATTGCCGGTATTGTTACCTCTATCTTATTAATTTTTGTTGTACCTGTATTTCAGGAAATATTTGCCGGTTTTGGCGCTGAATTACCCGGTTTTACTCTCTTTGTTGTTGGTATTTCTGAGTTTATGGTTGCTTATTGGCACTTAGGCTTAGGTGCCATTTTTGCTTTTATCTTTTTGTTTAAACGTGCCCATAGAAACAGCCTAAAGTTACGCGACCAAGTTGATAAACGAATACTAAAACTGCCGGTTATTGGTAGTTTATTAGAAAAAGCAGCGGTTGCCCGTTATGCCCGTACCTTATCGACAACTTTCGCTGCTGGCGTACCGTTAATTGATGCTTTAGAGTCTGCTGCTGGTGCTTCAGGTAATGCGGTATTTAGAGACGCTATTCTTGAGGTACGTGCTGAAGTAACATCAGGTATGCAAATGAATTTAGCCATGCGAAATTGCAGTATATTTCCTGATATGGTCATTCAAATGGTGGCCATTGGTGAAGAGTCAGGCTCGGTGGATGATATGCTGTCTAAAGTGGCTAATGTGTATGAAGCTGAAGTAGATAATGCCGTTGATAATTTAACGGCGCTGTTAGAGCCTATGATTATGGCAGTATTGGGCGTGGTGATTGGTGGATTAATTATTGCCATGTACTTACCAATATTCCAAATTGGTATGATTGTATAATTATACCAGATCAGAGTCAGATTCTAGTTTCGCTTTAACCAGTAGAAGTGATCACATATTTAGTGAGATTGGTATAAGCACCGTATTTCATAAAAAGGTTTCTAAGTCATATAGGTTTAGAAGCTTTTTTATTTATAATTTGTTAATTGAGTAGTTTATGTTTGAGCCAACCCTTATTTTTTTTCAGCAGTCACCTACTGCTTTTAATACCTTTATCGTAATTTTTTCCCTGCTTATTGGTAGTTTTTTAAACGTAGTGATCTATCGTTTACCTGTAATGATGCACAATGCTTGGTACCTTGAGTGTCGTGAATTTTTAGCTGATGAAGTTAATAATATTCCCGCAAAAAAAATGACTGAACTCTCCTTATCAAAACCTGATTCAACTTGTCCTAAGTGCCAGCATAAAATTCGTTTTTACGAAAATATTCCTATTATTAGTTGGTTATTTCTCAGAGGAAAATGTGGCCAATGTAAAAATAATATTTCTATTCGTTATCCTTTAGTTGAAGCAACTACGGCACTGCTGAGTTTAGTCATCGCTAACGAATACGGCGTTTCTTTTGAAACCTTGCTGTTACTGGTACTCACTTGGGGATTAATCAGCTTAACGCTTATCGACTTTGATCATATGTTACTGCCAGATCAAATTGTTATGCCATTATTGTGGTTAGGTTTATTGGTTAATATTACCGGCACCTTTGTTCCCCTTAATGATGCAGTGATTGGCGCAGCTGTTGGTTACATAAGCCTATTTAGCGTATTTTGGCTATTTAAGTTAATAACAGGTAAGGAAGGTATGGGACATGGCGATTTCAAACTATTTGCTTTATTTGGTGCTTGGCTTGGTTGGCAATTACTCCCTATTCTTATTTTAATGGCTTCTGTTGTTGGTGCTATTGTTGGTATTTCATTAATGCTATTTAAAAACCATACACGTGAACAAGCTATTCCGTTTGGCCCTTATTTAGCCATTGCCGGTTGGATCACGCTACTGTGGGGTAAAAGTATTTGGTCATGGTATATTATTCAAATTAGTTAACAATTGTTAAAGGGTATTATGTCTGATTTTATTGTCGGTTTAACGGGTGGTATTGGTAGTGGTAAAACAACCATTGCCAATATTTTTGCTGAACATAGTATCACCATTGTTGATGCTGATATTGTTGCCCGTGACGTTGTTGCGATAGGCAGCCCTGCCCTTGCGCAGATTAGTAAGCACTTTGGTGCAGAGTTTATTCAAGCCGATGGCCAACTTGATCGAGCATTACTTCGCAAACAGATATTTAGCAATGACGCCGATAAATTATGGTTAAATAACCTGCTTCATCCCCTCATTAGAGAACAGCTAATTACGCAAATGAAAGCAGCACAAAGTACTTACTGTTTATTAGTTGCTCCGCTATTAATTGAAAATAATTTAACAACGTTAGTTAACCGTGTTCTCGTTATTGATGTCAGTGAAACAACCCAAGTAAGCAGAACGACAACACGAGATAATAATAGCGTAGAGCAAGTACAAGCCATAATAGCAAGTCAAACAAGTAGACAAGTTAAGCAAGAACATGCTGATGACCTGTTAAACAATGAGAGTAATTCATTAGAAGCACTAAAAAGTGCTGTAGTTAAACTACATCAACATTATTTAATCTTGGCAACCAAAGCGATTAAAAGTAGCACAGTATAGAAAATAATCTACAAATAATTCGCCATTTTAATTGTCTATGGTTACTATAGCGTTACCTTGATATATACTCATTCCACTTGAAGATGCATGATTTAGCTGGAGCAAGTATAGTAAATAATTTAAATTTTCAAACCTTTTGTCATGACAACAATATTATATGAACATCCGCTTAATGAGCGTATTCGTAACTATCTAAAACTTGAGCAATTATTTGTTCAAGTCTACAGTTGTGCCAATGCCGATATACAGTCTAGCCATCAAGTATTTTTTAATGCCTTATTTGCCATCATTGATACCTTAGAGCGTAGTGACATTAAAGGCGAATTAATTAAGGATTTGGAAAAGTTACAACAAAACTTAGTTATATGGTCTCAAGCACCTGACATTGATAGCAGCGCCCTAGAAAAGAATTTACGTGAAACAGTAGGGTTAATCTGTCAGTTAAAAGCTCACAATCAAACTTGGTATCAGCTTAAAGAAAATAAATTACTCGCCAGCTTAAAACAACGTTTTGCTATTCAAGGGGGTAATTCAAGTTTTGATCTTCCACAATTACAATTCTGGCTTCATCAACCAACACAGCAAATAGCCCCTCAAATCAAGCACTGGTTATCATTGCTAGACAATATAAAACACTCCCTCGCTTTAGTGCTTAAATTTATTCGTCAACGAGCAGAATTCAAGTCGATAGAAACTGAAAGTGGCTTCTACCAAGATAGCGGGGAAGGTTTACTGTTATTACGCATTAAAGTCGATCAGTCTGCTCAGTATTACCCCAGTATAAGTGGTAATAAGTTTCGTTATTCTATTCGTTTTATGTTGCCATGTGAGACAAATGGTCGATGCTACTCAAACCAAGCAACTAAATTTCAACTAGCTCGTTGTTAGTGAGTTTCCAATAAGCAGTTATAACGTTATAATAGTAATTATTATGACTTATTGATTTTGATAAAAATATGACTCTACAAGTTTCCTGCCCAAACTGTGATAAACCAGTAATTTGGTGCAAAGAAAGCGAATTCAGACCTTTTTGCTGCAAGCGTTGCCAGTTAATTGATCTCGGTGAATGGGCTGATGAAGGCCATAAAATATCACAACCAATTCAAAATGATATGCCACTAACTGAAGAAATGCTCGATGCATTAGAAGATGAATTTTTATTAAATAATAAATTTTTTGTTGAGCCTGAGTAAGCTCACAAATTGCAAGTTGTGAGTTTAGCTATAATACCTTCATTGGCTTTTGGAAAATCTAACTTGTTAAATTCTTTCAGCGTAAACCAACTTTGTTCCTGCCCCTCTTGAGCGCTTGGTTCGCCAATATAATTATCAACAACAAACACCTCTAAGCATACTTTTTTATCGCCATAATCATGATGAATAACCATTAGAGGCTGACAACTTAGTACCTCAATATTAACTTCTTCCTTAAGCTCTCTAGCAAGAGCTTGAGCAATAGTTTCATTTTTTTCAAGCTTACCGCCGGGGAACTCCCACTTCCCACCTTGATGGGCATCATTAAGGCGTTTGGTTAGGAAATATTGTGTTTGTTGATGCTCGTTGGTTGAGATGATAACACCAACAGCAACGTGGACAGATTTAGACATATATAATAAATTTCGAGTGAACAGCGACGAGTAATAACAAGTTCGTACCTCAAGCTCAGGATAAACGTAATAGTCGCTTAGCCTGAGCTTGTCAAAAGGTACTAGTCACTTACTTTTATGTCAACTTACCATGACATTGTTTGTATTTTTTACCTGAGCCACAAGGACAAGGTTCATTACGCCCAACACGTGGCATTTGAGGTTTTTCATCAATACCAGCAGCACTTTGATGTTGGAACTCTTTTGGTGTTTCTGACTTTCTGTGTAGCTCTTCTACTGCTTCTACATCTGATTCTGCTTGAATTTTAACTTTAGATAAAATACCAACAACATCATATTTTAAGTTATCTAACATTTCTGTAAATAATTCAAACGATTCACGTTTAAATTCTTGTTTAGGATTTTTCTGTGCATGAGCACGTAAACCAATGCCTTGGCGTAAATGATCCATAGCCGCTAAATGCTCTTTCCAATGAGAGTCCAAGCTTTGTAACATCACCGCTTTTTCAAATTGGCGTAACACCTCTGCGCCAACCATCTCTTCTTTATCTTTATAAAGCTGCTCAAATTCAGCGATAATTTTTTCACGTAAGCTTTCTTCATGAAGTTGTTTATCTTCTTCAAGCCACTTCGCTATAGGTAAATTCGTATTCAATTCACCTTTAAGTTGTTCTTCAAGGGCTGTAATATCCCACATTTCAATTAATGATTGCGGTGGAATATGTTGCTCGATAATACCCGTGATAACGTCACTACGGATAGCATTAACCACTTCGCCTATTTCAGCTTCATCAAGTAATTCATTACGTTGTTCATAAATAACGCCACGTTGATCATTGGCGACATCATCATATTCTAATAACTGTTTACGCATATCAAAGTTACGGCCTTCAACTTTACGTTGAGCATTTTCAATACTGCGAGTCACCCAAGGATGTTCAATCGCTTCACCGTGTTCCATACCTAATTTACGCATCATATTTGAAATACGCTCAGAGGCAAAAATACGCATTAATGAATCTTCCATCGATAGATAAAAACGTGTTGCGCCAGCATCACCTTGACGACCTGAACGACCACGAAGCTGATTATCAATACGACGAGATTCATGACGTTCTGTAGCGACTATTTTCAAACCACCTAACTCAAGTACACGGTCATGATCAATTTGCCATTGTGCTTTGAATTTTTCAATTTGTTCTTCTGTAGGTTCATTTTTCCCTTTAGTTAAAGAGGCGATACCTGCGTCTAAATTACCACCGAGTACTATATCAGTACCACGACCTGCCATATTAGTGGCAATGGTTACCGCACCTTCTTTACCAGCATCAGCAATAATTTGAGCTTCTTGTTCATGAAATTTGGCATTGAGTACTTTATGCTTAATCTTAGCCTTTTTCAAAAAGCCAGATAAAAACTCTGATGTTTCAATAGTGATTGTACCCACTAATACTGGCTGACCACGTTCAGCACAATCTTTAATGTCGTCTAATATTGCTTCAAATTTTTCTTCTGTAGTGAGATAAATCAAATCAGACATGTCTTTACGAACCATTGGCTGATTAGTCGGTATAATAACCGTTTCTAACCCGTATATATGTTGAAATTCAAATGCTTCAGTATCAGCTGTACCTGTCATACCTGACAATTTTTCATATATTCTAAAAAAGTTTTGGAAGGTAATTGAAGCAAGGGTCTGATTTTCATTTTGAATATTCACACCTTCTTTCGCTTCTATTGCTTGATGTAAACCTTCAGACCAACGACGACCTTCCATCGTACGACCTGTGTGCTCATCAACAATCACTATTTCATCGTCTTTTATTATGTAATCTATATCTTTAGTAAATAGTTTATGAGCGCGTAACGCTGCCATAACATGGTGTAACAAGGTAATGTTAGTTGCAGAGAATAAAGTCTCACCTTCTTGTAATAAACCTTTTTCCCGCATGATATTTTCAATAAGGATTTGGCCACGCTCAGTTAAATAAACCTGTTTGGCTTTTTCATCAACAGTATAATCACCTTCAACAAAATCTTCCGATTGACCTGTCTCTTGATCTTTATCTTCTTCACTTTGTACTTCAAGTGTTGGCACAATGACATCAATGGCTTTATATAGCTCTGAGCTATCTTCGGCTTGCCCTGAAATAATGAGTGGTGTACGCGCTTCATCAATTAAAATTGAATCAACTTCATCGACAATAGCAAAGTTTAATTTTTTCTGAGCTCGTTCATCAGGTGAAAACACCATATTGTCACGTAAATAGTCAAAACCAAACTCGTTGTTAGTACCATAAGTAACATCGGCTTGATAAGCTGCTTGCTTATCTTGCGGTGTCATACCGGCTACATTACAACCAACAGTCATTCCTAAAAAAGTAAATAAAGGACGACTCCAATCAGCATCCCTCGTTGCTAGATAATCATTAACGGTAATAACATGAACACCATCACCCGTTAAAGCATTTAAATAAGAAGGTAATGTTGCGGTAAGGGTTTTACCTTCACCTGTGCGCATTTCAGCAATTTTACCGTCATTTAGCACCATGCCGCCAATCATCTGCACGTCAAAGTGGCGCATTTTGAAAACACGTTTACTGGCTTCACGAACAACAGCAAAAGCTTCAGGCAGTATTTGTTCTAATGTTTCATTATTGGCTAAACGTTCTTTAAACTCAGTTGTTTTTGCTTTTAATTCATCATCATTTAGCGCTTCTAAAATCGGCTCTAATGCATTTATTTTTTTTACTTCTTTGCCCATTTGTTTTAATAATCTATCGTTACGACTACCAAACATTTTTGTCAACAATTTAACAAACATCTTATTTAACCATTTTGTGATATTTAGCAGGCAAACAATTTTGCATACTATGTGAATTTAATTATAAATTTTTAACTATTATTTATATGCTTAGATTACAATTTCATTATTCTAAATCACTTACCTTTCCACTAATTATTTTGCTTTACGATAAACAAACTTAATTGGATCTATTTGTTTATCATTACGCAAAATCTCATAATGCACATGAGGCCCAGTTGAACGTCCGGTACTTCCCATACGAGCTATTACCTGTCCTTTATTGACTACGTCACCAATATTAACTAATAACTGTTTATTATGTCCGTAGCGTGTTTTAAAACCATCACCATGATTGATTTCGATCAATAAACCATAGCCATACCGATCATCAGCCCAACTAACAACACCTGATGCGGTGGCGATAATATCACCGTCTTCCTTGCCAGCAAAATCAATGCCTTTGTGCATTGATGGTCGACCATTAAAGGGATCTTTACGTAGCCCAAAATAAGAAGACAACCAACCTTTAGTAATAGGTCGTCCAGATAAATAACGGCTATTTTCTATATGGTGGGCTAATGTTAAAGATTCAAGCATAATTAACTGATTTTCTTTATGATCGAGTGAATTTTCTAATTGCGTAATTTCAATCAGTAATTGTGCAAAAGACTTTTTACTGATAGCAGCACTCGTGGCAGAAGGACCGCCACTTGGTGGCAGTTTATGAAAATCAAATTCTTTTTGGGGAATATTCGCGTTATCCGCTAAACGACCACCTAATGCATTCAGGCGCAGTACATGGCTTTGTAATTCAGCCAACTTCATCGTTAATGTCGTTAATTGCTGCTTTTTAAATTCAACACTCTTTAATTCAGCCGCCTCAATAGTTGTTTTTTGCTCAGTGCTATCACTCACCAAATAATTACTACTATTAATAGGCTGTTCATTCGTAGATAACACTAAATGAACAATAACACCTGAAACCAAAGCAAAAATAATGACAATAGAAAGCCAATGCAGCTTATTTAGACGCATTGAGAATCTTACATTTTTTCCTCGGTATAGTAGTGTTAAACTCATACTTACTTCTTAATACTTTTTTAAAAGCTCACAACAGCTCAAATCTAGGTTCATCATTATGGCGCGCAGATCAAAAGCTCCCAAAAATATGTCAACGCTATTCAATTCAACGACTGGCACTTTGGCACAAATTCAAGAAAAAACCAACTCTTTGAATTTATTGTCCGACATTGTACGACAAATATGCCCTGACCTACCAGAGGATGCGTTCAATATTGCTAATTTTGTTCAATCGACTTTAATTATTGAAGTGAAATCACCCGTTTGGGGGCAGAGGTTACAATTTGAACGTAATAATATATGCCGACAACTCAATGAAGAAACCCAAGGGAAATTTACTAAAATTGAGATCAAAGTGAATCCTCAAGCTCACCGACAAACACCGAACCAAAAAACATATCAGTATATTGAGTCAGTTAACAACAAAAGTTCAGTGCAAAATATTTCAACTACAACAGCTAAACATTTATTAGATATTGCCGAAAAGGCTCCTAAAGGTTTAAAAGAAAAATTGAAAAGACTGGCAGCAAATGCAGGTAAACCAAATAAATAAACTAAAAAAACCGAGCTAGTGCTCAGTTTCTTATTGTTATAAGAGCCTTAAAAAATTAAAAGGCTGTAGCATTTACTTCTTGATATTTTATAGGGGCAGACGCCTTATCACCTTCATAGGTAACCCACTCCCATGAATCTGTTTGTTTGAATACTTTTCGTAACAACATGTTGTTTAAACCGTGACCCGATTTAAAAGCATTTAATTCACCTAATATACTTGCACTTCCCATATAGAGATCGCCAATGGCATCAAGTATTTTATGCTTAACAAATTCATCATCATAGCGTAATTCACTTTTATTCAGCATACGATATTCATCCAATACTATCGCATTTTCTAAACTACCACCTAAAGCAAGATTATGAGAACGGAGAAAATCAATATCTTTCATAAAACCAAAAGTACGAGCCCGACTGATCTCTTTAATAAAGGAACGACTCGAAAAATCCATACTCATCGTTTGACAAGTATTGGCAATAACCGGGTGTTCAAATTCTATCGCAAAGTTGACTCTAAAGCCTTCATAAGGCAGTAACTCTGCCCATTTATCATCTTCTTCAACGCGAATTGCTTTTTTAATACGAATAAAACGTTTGGCAACATTTTGCGTTTCTATCCCAACAGACTGAATTAAATAGACAAAAGGTAAAGCACTTCCATCCATAATAGGTATTTCAGGAGCATCAACATCAATAATTAAATTATCAATACCTAAGCCTGACACTGCTGATAATAAATGTTCAACGGTAGAAACCTTGACAGATTGTTCGTTAACTAAACAGGTACACAAAGTTGTTTCACCCACAGCTTCAGGCGTTGCTTTGATATCAACCACAGGGTTAAGATCAACACGACGAAAGACAATACCGGTGTTTGCTGGTGCAGGACGGAGAGTAACCTGTACCTTTTCACCTTTATGTAATCCAACACCTACGGTTGAAACGCTTGTTTTTAGTGTACGTTGCTTAATCATATTAGCCTCGTTTTTTTATTTATATCATTACTTTTTCTTCTAACCATTACATTTAAAATTACGCTTCAAAGTTAGGCTTAAAAATAGAATAATAACCAATGCAAGTTACCTAATGCGATAGGCATGCTTTTTCGCTGACGTAATATAACAAAAATACGCAATAAAATCAAAAATGACTCTTTATTACTGCCGTTATTTTACATCTAACAACTCATAACCGACCAGTATCAATTTGTAATATTAATCAAGTAATTGGTAACTACGCATGAGTTATTAGTCAGCTTGCTTACGCAAAAATGCTGGGATATCTAAATAATTATCCAAATCTGCATGGGCAACTTTTTGCACATTACTATCCATCATTACAATAGGCTCTGCAGCCATATCAACTTGTGGTGCCGCTGGCGTATAATCGCCACCAACAACTCTTGATTCAACCATAGGTGCAGGATTAACCAGCGTAATATCTGGTTTATTTTCTGCTCCAATACCGGTAGCAACAACGGTTACGCGAAGTTCTTCTGTCATTTCAGGGTCAATAACTGCACCGACAACCACTGTAGCATTTTCACTGGCAAATGCTTTTACTGCATTACCAACCGTTTCAAATTCGTCAATGCTAATATCCATACCAGCAGTAATATTAACTAAAATACCGCGTGCTCCAGCTAAGTCAACATCTTCAAGTAATGGGCTAGAAATAGCAGCTTCTGCGGCTTCTTCTGCACGGTCTGGACCTGATGCGATACCAGAACCCATCATAGCGGTACCCATTTCTGACATTACTGTGCGTACATCGGCAAAATCGACATTAATTAAACCTGGACGAGTGATTAACTCAGCAATACCTTGTACCGCACCTAATAAAACATTATTAGCCGCTTTAAAGGCATCTAATAAACTGGTTCCTGGGCCAAGCACTTTTAATAACTTTTCGTTAGGAATAGTTATTAATGAATCAACGCTTTTTGACAAGGCTTCAATACCTTGATCAGCATAGTTCATACGTTTTTTACCTTCGAATGGAAAAGGTTTAGTTACTACCGCAACAGTTAATATACCCATTTCTTTCGCTATTTCAGCAACCACTGGCGCAGCACCTGTACCTGTACCACCGCCCATACCTGCGGCAATAAAGATCATATCGGCACCATTAAGCGTTTGCATAATGGTTTCTCTGTCTTCTTCTGCTGCTTGGCGGCCAATATTAGGGTTAGCGCCAGCACCTAAGCCTTTTGTTACATCAGCACCTAGTTGCAAAGTGACATTAGCCGATGAATTACGCAACGCCTGTGAATCAGTATTGGCCGTAATAAACTCTACACCTTCAATAGTTTGGCTTACCATGTGTTCTACAGCGTTGCCGCCGCCGCCACCAACACCAATGACCTTTATAATCGCTTCTTCGTTATGGTCTTCCATTAATTCAAACATTTTTCTCTCTCCGTTTTTTATTAAATTTGTCAGAATAAATTCTGACCTATATAAATTCTTTATACCTAAATTTACTTGTCAAACAGCTTAAAATTCGCCTTTAAACCAAGCATGTAATCTTGACCACAAGCCCGTAACACCTGCCGACTTGTGACTTTCTTGAGTTCCTGATTGATGCGCTTGCAACCCGTAATGCAATAAGCCAACAACTGTGGCATAACAGGGATCATCTACATATTCTTTTAAACCTTTTACCGCTAACGGCGAGGCTATCCGTACTGGCATTTGAAAAATTTCTTCAGCAAATTCGACTACGCCTTCCATTTTTGAGGTGCCTCCAGTTAAGACATAACCAGCCGCAATTTGATCTTCTAAACCTGCTTCGCGAACTTCTTCTTGAATTAATTCAAATAATTCCTGATATCTTGGTTCAACCACTTCAGATAAGGTATGGCGCGACATAGTACGAGCAGGACGACCACCAACACTGGGTACTTCAATACTTTCTTCCATGCTAACTAAATGTCTTAAGGCGCATGCATATTGCACTTTAATATCTTCAGCATGGCTTAATGGCGTGCGAAATATTTTGGCTATGTCACTGGTCACTTGATTGCCAGCAACAGGAATAACCGCAGTATGACGAAGTGCACCACCAATAAATATCGATATATCCATCGTCCCTGCACCCATATCTATCACACAAATACCTAGCTCTTTTTCATCATCGGTTAATATCGAGTAGCTTGAAGCTAAAGCAGAAAAAATCAATTGATCGGCACTTAAATGACACCGTTCAACACATTTCACTAAATTTTTAGCCATGTCGTTAGCACAAGTAACAATGTGTACTTTGGCTTCCATACGAACGCCCGACATACCTATAGGGCTTTTAATACCATCTTGACAGTCAATACTAAATTCTTGTGGTAGCACATGTAACATACGGCGCTCTGCCGAAATAGGTACGCTGCGAGCAGTATGAATAACGTTATCAACGTCTTCCTGAGTCACTTCTTTGTCGTTAATTGGCACCATGCCATTTTCATTTTGACAACTAATATGTTTACCTGAAATACCCAAATAAATTGAACTAATTTGACAATCAGCCATCAATTCAGCTTCATTAATTGCTCGCTGTACAGACTGAATAACTAAGTTCAAATCATTAACACCACCTTTGTCCATACCACGTGCCGGTTGATTACCAACACCAACAATACTCAATTGGTTATCCGGGGTAATTTCACCAACCGCAACGGAAATTTTTGATGTGCCGATATCTAATCCTACGACTAAATTTCTTTCTGTAATTTTAGACATTAAAGGTGAACTCTTTTGTTAATAGCATAAATATATGGCTGGTTTTTTGTCGGTTTGCAGATTTCATGTTTAAGGGTATGTAGGCCACCGACTTCCAGCCAACAGCCAATCCTGTATCATACCGTAAATCAATATAATCCACCGCTTGTTTTACCTGTTTTTTACGATTATTATTCCGTTTTTCTTGCTGTTCTAAGTGAGTTTTGATTAAAGGGTATACATCCATAAACCTTTGCACTCGTTTTACCCGTTCTTCACGGCCTAAATTCAACATAACGCCATTATTTAAGGTCAATTGCCATGAGAAACGCTCGCTAAGTACAAGTTCATCAATCGCTAAATCTCTATACTCAAGTAAGTCATTTAAATTAATAAAATTCTCTAACGCTAATAACTCGCTACCTTCAGGGCCAAAAAACTGCGGTAAAGCTTGCGTTAGTTGTTGAGTATCCGCTTGAAATGCCTTGCCAAACTGATTCAAAATGAAATCACCATTCCATAAAGCCACAGGCGTTTGATCGACAATATAAATTTTAACTTCATTAGGCCATTGTTTTCTTACTGCAACAGAGTAAACCCAAGGTAAAGCAGATACTTGGCTTTGGATTTCATTGACATCAACTTGAAAGAAATTACCTAAGTTAATATTGTTCATCGCAGCCAATACATCGTCACGTTTTGTATAAGACATTTCACCGCTAATAACCACGGAATTTACCGGTAAATTTTCTTGATCAACCAATCTATTCGTTAACCACCAAGCAATACTGATCAAACCAATAAGCACACACACGAAAAATGCCAAGCCAAGGCCAAACGATAATGTTTGCTGATTCACTGATATTGATTGCTTATCTTTCATGTTTTATTATCTGTTTTTGTCGAAAAATTCAAGTCATGTTAATTAAGGCTAAGTAAAACAATACGTTCAACTAGTTCGCTAAAAGTTAAACCCTGTACTTTTGCAGCTTTTGGCACTAATGATGTTTCTGTCATTCCCGGTACGGTATTCACTTCTAATAGTTGCCAATCCCCTTCACTATTTTGCATTAAATCGACACGTCCCCAACCGCTTGCACCTGTCGCTTTAAATGCTTGTAGTGAAAGTGCTTGTATATGCGCTTCTTCTTTTTCACTCAAACCACACGGACAATGATATTGAGTGCTTGTTGACTGATATTTAGCTTCATAATCATAAAATTCTCGTGGCGTTTCCATATGTATTGCCGGCAGAGCTTCATCACCTAAAATGGCAACAGTGTATTCAGGACCATCAATCCATGCTTCTAATAAAACATCACCGTCAAAGCCAAAAGCTTCCACTAAAGCGTTATGTAACTTAGCAGGCGAATCTGCCATTGCCATGCCTATACTAGAGCCTTCATGAGCGGGTTTAACCATGACTTTACCGCCGAGTGAATTAAGTTGTTGCTCTATATCTAATTCACAAAAGTCGGCCTTAGTTACCACTGCAAAGGCCGCTGTAGGTATACCACAGGCTTTAAATATCTGTTTACTACGCACCTTATCCATAGATAAAGCCGAGCCTAAAACATTGGATCCGGTATAACTGATATCTAACGATTCTAATGCGCCTTGCAAACAACCATCTTCACCACCACGCCCATGCAAAGCAATAAACACATGCTTTATATTTTGGCTAACTAACGTTGTTAATGGCACAGTTTTAGTGTCAACTAGCTGTACGTTAAAACCTGCTTGCTCCAACCCTTGTGCAATAGCTTTTCCTGAGTTTAACGAGACATCGCGCTCAGCAGAGTTACCACCATAAAGTACTGCCAACTTCTCTTGTTTAAGTTGAGTCAATAGCTTGTTCGTTTTAGGTTCTGATGCTTTATCAGGCACAATTAGCGTCATTTTTTCACCTGCTCTACTTGTAATAACGAATGCAAGGATAGATCACGTGCTACTGCACCAATATTACCTGCGCCTTGAGTAATAACCATATCGTTATCTTGTAACTGTGCGGCAAGTAATGCGGGTAACTTATCAACATCACTCACATAAATAGGTTCAATTTGACCCCGTTGACGAATTGAACGGGTTAAACTTTTACTGTCGGCAGAAACGATTGGCGCTTCACCTGCAGAATAAACATCTAACAAAAATAAACAGTCAACTTCTGATAACACTTCAACAAAATCTTCGTACAAATCACGCGTACGAGAATAACGGTGTGGTTGAAAAACCATGACTAATCGTTTATCTGGCCAACCGGTACGCATTGCTAAAATAGTGGCTTTAACTTCACTTGGATGATGACCATAATCATCAACTAAAACCATATTGCCGGCATCTGTACTTAAGTCACCAAGCTGTTCAAACCGACGTCCTATACCCGCAAATTCAGCTAACGCTTGGCAAATTGCTTCATCGTTAATACCCTCGTCTTTGGCAACGGCAACACCGGCAAGTGCATTAAGTACATTGTGCTGTCCAGGTAAGTTAACACTCATATCTAGCGGTGGTTGGCCATCTACTTCCACGGTAAAATAACTGACACCACCGTCTTGTTGATAATTAGCTGCACGTACATCGGCATCTTCTGAAAAACCATAAGTAATGACTTGACGGCTAATGCGTGGTAATAATTCACGAACAACTGGGTTATCAATACACACCACAGCTAAACCATAAAAGGGTAAATTATGTAAAAACTCAATATACGTGTCTTTGAGTTTTTCAAAATCACCTTGATATGTTTCCATATGATCCGCATCAATATTAGTAATAACAGAGACCATTGGTTGTAAATGTAAAAATGACGCATCACTCTCATCGGCTTCAGCGACCAAATATCGGCTATTACCTAAACGCGCATTAGTACCTGCACTATTGAGTAAACCACCAATAACAAAAGTAGGATCTAGCTGCCCTTGTGCGAATATGCTAGCAATTAAACTCGTAGTAGTGGTTTTACCGTGAGTACCTGCAATAGCAATTCCGTGACGAAAACGCATCAACTCAGCTAACATTTCAGCACGACGAACGATTGGAATACGCGCAGCTTTCGCAGCAATCAATTCAGGGTTATCTTGATTTATCGCTGTTGAAACCACAATAACACTCGCGCCAATAACATTTTCACTGGCATGACCAATAGTAATATTCGCTCCAAATTTCATTAGGCGTTTCACCACTTGGTTTTCACCAATATCCGAGCCCGAAATTTGATAACCTTCATTCAATAACACTTCAGCAATACCGCCCATGCCAGCACCACCGATACCAACAAAGTGGATCCGTTTCACGCGGCGCATTTCTGGTATTTTAACATTACGCGTTTTCATCGCGTTTTGGCTTATTGCGTTTTGATTCATTGTGTTTTCGCTCATGTTATTACTCATTTTCTCTATTTAGTTCTTATTGCTGCATACAAGTTGCTGACAAAGACTGGCAACTTTATCCGTTGCATTAATGTCCGCAGCGGAAAAAGCCGCTTGCGCCATATTGTTTAAAATTTGTGGTTCACTAAATAATTCACTCAATAATTTAGCTAATCCCTCACTGGTTAAGTCACTTTGCTTAACCAATGTTGCCGCACCACGAGCAACCAAATATTGAGCATTTTTTACTTGGTGATCATCAACTGCGTGAGGTAAAGGAATAAAAATAGCAGGCGTTGCCGCCATCGCTAGTTCAGAGACTGTTAATGCTCCCGCTCGACAAATAACAACATCGGCCCATTGATATGCACTGGCTATATCATCAATAAACTCTGTAACACGTACTTGCTCATTAGCTAAATATTGCTGGTTATACGCTTCAATAACGTCGCTTTGTTTCCCTTTGCCCGTTTGATGGCATATCTTAAAAGATAATTGCGCCATAGCTTTGTTTGATTTTTTTACCAATTGAGCAAAACTTATTGGCACAATTTGATTTAAGACTTGCGCACCTAAACTGCCTCCCACTACCAAAATGTTATGGCTTGTTTTAGCGGTATCTTCACTAATGCTATGCTCTACTGGCTCACCAATACTTGCTCTTAAAGGATTCCCCACGACTTCTGCATTAATATTACTTTTAAAAGCCTGCGGAAAAGCACAACAAACTTTAGTGGCAATACGCGCTAATAATCGATTAGTTAACCCTGCCGCTGCATTTTGCTCATGTACAATTAAGGGTTTTCTCATGAGCCATGCGGCTAAACCACCGGGAGCACTGGCATAACCTCCCATACCTAAAACTGCATCCGGTTTTATTTTCTTAATCACACAGAATGCTTGTAATAGCGAATTCACTAATTTAAAAGGTAACTGCAACCAAGCTAATAAGTTTTTATGACGTAGGCCGCTAATATTTATAAAAGAAATATCATAACCATGCTCAGGAACAATATCAGCTTCCATCCGATCAGCCGTACCTAACCAGTGAATATGCCAACCTTCATTTTTTAATTTATCTGCCACGGCAAGTCCCGGGAAAATATGACCGCCGGTACCCCCTGCCATCACCAGTAAGGTCGGAGCTTTAGTAGTGTGGTTAATGTTATTAATCATTTTTATCTTCCACACTTTTCTCTTTTCGTTTAGATGATGTTGCTTGAATACTTTGCATGCGTAATTCGTGATCGATCCGAATTAAAATCACCACGGCAAGCGTCATAATAATCATAGAGCTACCGCCATAACTGATCAGTGGCATAGTTAACCCTTTAGTCGGTACCATACCTGCACTGGCACCAACATTGACTGCCGCTTGAAAACACATCCAAATACCAATGGCATAAGCAAAAAAACCTTCAAAAAACTTCTCTTTAGCAAGGGCTTTTTTTCCTAACATCAAGGCTTTAAATACCAAGGTCATGCTCAGTAATAAAATGAATGCTACACCGATAAAACCAAATTCTTCCGCTAACACTGCCATCACAAAATCGGTATGCGCTTCGGGTAAATATTCTAATTTTTGAATACTATTGCCTAAACCCTGGCCAAAAACTTCACCTCGACCATAGGCCATCAGTGACTGAGTTAACTGGTAACCACTACCGAAGGGATCTTGCCATGGATCTAAAAAACTGGTAATTCGACGCCAGCGATAAGGTTCAAAAACAGCTAACATAGACAATAGAAAAACACCTACTGATGCCAAACTAGTAAATTGCCACAGTTTAGCGCCCGCTAAAAACAGTAAACCAAACGTAGTAACAAACATCACAATAATAGTGCCTAAATCGGGTTGCCTTAATAACAAGCCAGCCAATATGCCAAACACAACTAAAGGTTTAGCAAAGCCTCGCCAATCTTCCATCACTTGGTCGCGACGACGCACTAAATAAGCGGCCAAATAACAAAAGAAAAATAACTTCGCCGGCTCTGCCGCTTGTATGGTAATAGGGCCAAGTCCAATCCAACGAGTTGACCCGTTAACTGAGCGGCCAATAAATAAAACAGTTACCAGCAAAAACATGCCAAACATTAACAGGTAGCCACTATTTTTTTGCCACCAAGCCATCGGTATTTGTAAAGCGACGCCAGCAATACCTAAACTCAAAACGATGTAAATAGCATGACGAATAACAAAGTGAAAAGGGTTGTTAAACAAGCGTTCTGCCACTGGCATAGAAGAGCTTGCCACCATAATCAAACCAACCATATACATCACTAAAGCGATAACGACTAAGCTACGATCAAAAACGGCTTTGTCTTGATTTACATTGGCTGAACTAAAATGATTAAACCTATTAACTAAACTGCTTAACACTTCTTGAAAAAATGGCAGCTGTATTTGGTTTTCAGTTTTAGTGCTAGTGGTTGACGTAGTCATTAGCTTGCCTCCGTAACTTTCGCCACAGCAGCAATAAATTGCTCACCACGATCACTAAAATTCTTAAACATATCTAAACTAGCGCACGCTGGAGATAACAAAACCACATCACCTGTTTTAGCGATTGCTTGCGCTTGTTGTACCGCAGTAAACAAGCTCGTTACTTTGTTAACACTCGATGATAATTTCGCAATTTTATCGCCATCTTTACCCAGCGTAATCACTTGATTAACATGCGCTATTAACGGTTTAATTAATGGCGAAAAATCAGCACCTTTACCGTCGCCACCGGCAATTAAAATCAACTTTTGTTTTACGCCATTTTGTAATGTTAATGTTTGTGCTAAGCCATTGATTGCAGCGATTGTTGCGCCAACATTGGTCGCTTTTGAATCATTGATCCAAGTAATACCATCATTACTAACTATTTTTTGACAACGGTGCGGTAAGCCGCTAAATCCCGCTAGGCTGTTAACCATTTCCGCTATCGACCAACCTGCACTGTAGCCAAGTGCTAACGCTGCTAAATAATTTAAGGCATTGTGCATACCTGCTAGCGGCAGCTCATCTAACGCGATTAAGTTTTGCGCTGCAAAAGCTAAGCTTGCTTTACCGTTTTCCCATGTTATGCCAAACTGATTTTGAGCCGGTACATCACTACCAAAAGAAAGTACTGGTTGTGACTTATTAACGACTTTAGTGGCATTATCATCACGATTAGTGATGGCTAATTGACCTTGTGGATAAATACTTTGTTTAATACCTTGATAGTTTGCCATATTTTGATGGCGATCAAGGTGATCATCACTAACATTAAGCACGCTAGTCGCAATAGCTTGCATGCTTGTTAGTGTTTCTAGCTGAAAGCTGGATAACTCTAGAATTAATATTGTTGGTATCTCGGTATTTTCACCCGTTGTTTCTTTAGTGAAAATATCTAAGACTGGCTGACCTATGTTTCCGCCAAGTTGAGCAATAATCCCTAGACTATCCGCTAAATGAGCCAGTAAAGAAACCACGGTAGATTTACCATTTGAGCCCGTTACCGCTAATATTTTAATGGGATTAATACGCGCATTATTAAGTAAACAAAATAGTTCAACATCGCCCATAACATGACAATCAGCTGAAATATGTTGTGCTATTTCATTAATGGCACTATCAATACCTGGGCTTATCAAAATAATGTCAGCAGTCGCAATCAATTCACCGTGCCATCGCCCTAACTGTAAACTAGCATTAGGAAATTCATTACTAAATTGTTGTTCGCTATAATCATCTGAAAAAGGCTGAGGTCGAGAATCATTAACAGAAAAAAACAAACCTTGAGCACTAAGGAAGCGAACACAAGACATGCCTGTGATGCCAGCGCCTAACACTAGGATTTGTTTATCTTTAAAGTCTGCTAATAAAGTCATTTCTACCTTTTTTTCATACTCGTTACTATTAACTCAAGGCTATAAACTCGAGATTATTAATTCAAAAATCAAACCTACTTCGTCTAGCGAAGTTTCAGTGTTGCTAAGCCAATCAAGACTAAAATAAATGATATGATCCAAAAACGCACAATCACTCGTGGTTCAGGCCAACCTTTTAATTCGTAATGATGATGAATGGGCGCCATACGAAAAATTCGTTGACCTCGTAATTTATATGAGCCAACTTGCAAAATTACCGAGACCGTTTCCATCACAAAAACGCCGCCCATAATAAATAGTACTAGTTCTTGTCTGACTAAAACGGCAATCACCCCTAATGCAGCGCCTAACGCTAATGAGCCAACATCACCCATAAAAACTTGTGCTGGGTAGGTGTTAAACCATAAAAACCCTAGGCCCGCACCAACAATAGCGGTACAAACCACCACGAGTTCTGAGGTCATAGCAATATAAGGAATATTTAGATAACTAGAAAAATTGACATGACCAGTAACGTAAGCGAATAATGCGAAAGCCCCGGCAACCATGATAGTTGGCACTATGGCTAAGCCATCTAAACCGTCGGTTAAATTCACCGCATTACTGGTACCAACAATGACAAAATAGGTCATCACAATATAGAAAATGCCAAGTTGAGGCATCACATCTTTAATAAAGGGAATAAGTAAAAAGGTTTGCTCAGGATGTGATATTTGATATAAAAATATTGCTGTGGCTAAACCTGCTACGGTTTGCCAGAAATATTTCCACCTAGCAATTAAACCATTAGCGTCTTTTCGAATCACTTTGCGGTAATCATCAACAAAACCAATAGTGCCAAAGCTCACTACCACAAATAGCACTACCCAAACATAAACATTACTTAAATCAGCCCACAGTAAAACACTAAAAACAATTGCAGCTAATATTAAAATACCACCCATTGTTGGTGTGCCCGATTTCGACAAATGACTTTCAGGGCCATCACTGCGCACTGTTTGCCCTATTTGCATTTTTTGCAAATAACGAATTAACTTAGGACCAAAATAAAGAGAAATAAATAACGCGGTTAACGTGCTAACAATGGCACGAAACGTTAAGTACGAAAAAACATTAAACGCACTATAGTATTGGGTTAAATATTCAGCTAACCAGTGTAACATTAAGCATTGTCCTCAGAAGTGCGACAAACGCTGTTTTCATCACGATTAGCGTGCCAACTAAATATATCCTCAACGACATATTCCATATGAGCGCTACGTGAGCCTTTAACTAAAATATTGATATTAGATTCCTGATTATTATTGCCTGGTGTAAGCAGTGAACATAAATATGCTGATAACTCAGCACGTTCACTAAAGTGTTTACTCATTGATTCATTATTACGAGCAAAAGCATCACTCGTATTTTGGCTTAATACCCCAAGGGTAAGCAGAACATTAATCCCTTGTTCTTTGGCAAAGTCGCCAACTTCTTGATGGTAACTACGTGCTTCACTGCCAAGTTCCCCCATGTCACCCAAAATTAATATTTGCTGACCTGAGTAATTTGCTAACAAAGAGATTGCGGCTTTAATCGACTCTACATTGGCATTGTAAGTATCATCAATTAGCTTTATTTCTTGGTTTGAATTTTTACTGGTTAAATGGTGAATATTCAAACGCCCTTTTACCGGCGTCATTTCAGCTAAACCCAAGCGAATATCATCTAGATTTGCGCCACATTCAATAGCAGCAGTAGCAGCCGCAACGGCATTACAAACATTATGTTGACCTGGCACCGTGAGTTTTACTACACATTGACCAATAGGTGTTTGTAAATCAAAACTTGCACAGCCGTTATCATCTAAGCGAATATGACTACTGTAACAATCAGCATTCATAAGGTTATTGGTGTGCTTCTTGTCCATGTGTTTAGCATTAGCACAGGAAAAAGTACGAACTTTTTTGTCGGTTAAACGCCACTGCCATTTGCTGGTATATTTTGTATCTTGGTTATAAAGCGCAATACCATCAGCAGCTAAGCCAGAAAATATTTCCCCTTTAGCACGAGCAACACCACATAAATCACCGAAACCTTCTAGATGTGCTGCGGCAATATTATTTATCATCGCAATATCTGGTTTTACTAACGCCGTGGTATAAGCAATTTCACCAATATGATTAGCACCCATTTCTATTACGGCAAAATCATCACCGTGCTCTAAACGTAATAACGTTAAGGGCACGCCTATATCGTTATTAAAATTTCCCTTGGTCGCTAATACTTTACCTAACCGAGACAAAATGGCTGCTAACATTTCTTTGACTGTGGTTTTACCGCTACTTCCAGTAATACCAATAGTTTTAGGTGCTACTTGTTGTTTCACATAAGCGGCTATTTGACCCAAAGCAATACGGGTATCACCCACAATAATTTGCGCAACATCTTCAGTGTTCAAACATTCAATGTGGTGATCAACAATTAACACCTGACAGCCATTCTCGACAACTTGTTGCGCAAAGCGATGACCATCAAAGTTGGGGCCTTTTAGCGCTAAAAAAGCATCACTTACTTGTAACGTACGTGAATCAGTAATCAAATTTTCAATAGTGATTGTTTTCAGTGATTCATGACAAAGTAATTGGCCATTAGTTACTGTTGCTAATGTAGCTAAATTCAGTGTAATCATAGTTGTTCACCTACTGATTTATGTACTGAATTAGCGATAACATGCTTAAAGAAGTCCATCACAACTTGTCGCTCGTTATAAGCAATTTTTTCTTTACCTAAAATAATATAATCTTCGTGTCCCTTGCCAGCTAACAGCACCACATCACCAGTGCTAGCTTTGGTTAAGGTTGCTAATACTGCCTGTTCTCTATCAACAATAATCTGGTGTTGTGCATGCGGCGTTAAACCCAGAAAAATATCATTGATGATACTCATGGGCACTTCAGAGCGTGGATTATCATTAGTGATCACCAAGTAATCAGCATGCTTTTCTGCTGCTTGTGCCATTAACTCTCGTTTGCCTCTGTCTCGATCTCCACCACAACCAAAAACCACGTATAAACGTCCACGACAATGTTGGCGACAAGCCAATAGTGCTTTTTCTAAAGCATCTGGTGTGTGGGCATAATCAACAACGGCCATTGGCGCCATTTGATCTATTGCCGAAAAAGCTTCCATGCGGCCAGCAATAGCCTTAACTTCAGTAATTTTCTGAGCAATATCAACTAAAGCAAGCCCTTCAATTAATAACACCGCAATCACAGCTAATAAATTGTCTACATTAAAGTCACCCAGTAATGGGCTGTGAATATCAATATCACCTAAGTGTGTCATTAAAACAAAGTTAACACCTTGGCTATGGTGCTCAAGGTTACGACAACTAACAAATTTCGTTGAATTTTTAATATAATCACTGCGCCCATAAAGCCAGACATTATTTTGATTATTAGCCCATGTGGTTAGCCATGTTTTAACTTGTGATTCATCACCATTTAGTACCGCAACTTGGTTATCATTATTAGTAAACAACTGTCTTTTTGCCGCCGCATAATCAGCCATAGTACCGTGATAATCTAAGTGATCTCGGCTTAAATTAGTAAAAATAGCAATATCAAAGGCATTACCGTTAACACGACCTTGCTCAAGCGCATGTGAAGAAACCTCCATGGCTAAGTGGGTTACTTTTTGTTGACTAAATTTATCAAATAACTGTACTAAATCAGTAGCACTTGGCGTGGTATTTTCGATGGTTTGTAAATTATCTACCAACCCTGCACCATTAGTACCGATAATTGCGCAAGGTTTTTTACAACTGGTTAGTATTTGGCCAAGTAACTGACTCGTACTTGTTTTACCATTAGTGCCGGTAATTCCTATCATGGTCATTTTTGCTTGCGGGGTTTGATAGTAAGCACTAGCAAGGTTAAATAACTCTTTATTTAACTGGTAAAAACT
Organism: Colwellia sp.; assembly: GCA_002733765.1. Classification (GTDB taxonomy): domain Bacteria; phylum Pseudomonadota; class Gammaproteobacteria; order Enterobacterales; family Alteromonadaceae; genus Colwellia. The sequence goes on from NVWU01000008.1 coordinate 105,142, forward strand.
AACAACGGCAACATCTTGTTGAAAAACAATACGGCCATGCTCACTTTCATCTGAGCATTCAGCTAAAACTAAACTAGCCCCTTTATTGATGGCACTCGCAATATATTTTCGTCCATCTAAAGCATGACCAATGATGGCACAAAAAATATCACCGCGGTTAAGCTGACGACTGTCATTAGTTAAGTCACCTAAGTTGTTAACTAGGGTAAAACTATCAGGTAACTTGATAGCAAAATCATGTAACAGTTGCGCTATAGATAGGTTTAAAGACTTAGACATCATTAACCTCTGGTGCACTTACTTGTAACTCATCACTTGTTGCTATTACTTTACTCGTCTGTGCTAGCTTTTTATTGGCATCTGGCGCAATATTTAACACCCGTAGCGCGCCTTTCATAACACGAGAAAACACCGGTGCAGCAACTTCGCCACCATGATATAAATCACCACCTGGATCGTTAATAACCACTACTACCACAACTTTAGGATCTGAAATAGGCGCAACACCAGCAAATAAACCGACATAATCATTGCCATAACCACCAGCCACCGCTTTAAAAGAAGTACCGGTTTTGCCACCAACGCGATAGCCCGCCACTTTCGCTTTTTGTACATGCTCATCAACGACGGTTTCTAGCATATTTATCACAGCATTCGCGTTTTCTTGAGAAAATATTCGTACACCTTCATTTACTTGTTCAGTTTTAACAATAGACAGTTCGCGCTTAATGCCACCATTAGCTAAGGTGGCGTAAAAACGAGCAAGTTGCATCGGGGTTATTGCCAAACCATAACCCCATGATAACGTTGCCAATTCAAACTTTGACCAGCGTTGCCTGTCATGCATCATCCCGAAGCTTTCACCAACCAAACCTGTACCTGTAGTCTCGGCAAAACCCACATCAAAAAACTTATCAAGTAAAAAGTTTTTTGGCACTGACAAGGCAAGTTTAGTGGTACCTATATTCGATGATGTGACTAAAATTTCTTCAAGAGATAATTTACCACGGTTAATAGGATCATTAACCCGTCTGCCTCCTAAGCGCATCCAACCTGGGCTAGTATCAATAATCGTATTAATTTTAGTTGAGCCAAACTCTAATGCAGTTAACACTGTAAGGGGTTTCATGGTTGAACCCGGCTCGTAAATATCAGTAATGGCACGATTTCGAAAACGATGAATAGCCGTATTACGACGATTATTAGGATTATAAGATGGGCTATTCGCCATCGCTAATATTTCACCCGTATGAATATCGGCCACAACTACCGAACCAGAAGTAGCTTTAAAAGCTTGTACAGCGCCTTTTAGCTCTTTGTAAGCAATAGCTTGAATACGCTGATCAATTGTCAGGGTAATATTTTTTGCTTCTTGTGCTACTTCAACCGATAAAATTTCAATTTTACGGCCTTTCGCATCTTTTCTAAAGCGCTTGCTGCCACCTTTACCGGTCAGTAGTTGGTCGTATACCCGCTCAACCCCTTCGATTCCTTTATCATCAACATTGGTAAAGCCAACAATATGAGCACTTATTTCTCCGGTTGGATAAAAACGTTTCGATTCTTTACGCAGATGAATGCCAGGAATTTTCAATTCACGAATATAATTGGCCATGGCAGGTGATATTTTTCGTTCTAAATAAACAAAACGTTTTGTCGGATGACGAATGACACGAGTCGTTAACTTATTAACATCTTGACCTAAAACATCAGCCAGTGCTTGCCAATGTTCAGTCATCGTGAGGGCATTATTATCCATAATTATTTTAGGATCAGCCCACACGGTCTCTACCGGTACACTAATAGCGAGTTCATCGCCATTTCTATCAATAATAGAGCCTCGCTGTACCGTATTGGCAGCAACCCGCATTGAGCGCATATCTCCTTGCTTTTTCAGCATGTCAGGTTCAATTATTTGAATATAAGCACTACGTGCTAGCAGCCCAGCATAAATCAAGGCAACAATAGCCAGCACGACATAATAACGCCATGCGGTAGTTGTTGGTTGACTGCTGCGATTGCTTGCTTTTTTACTCACGCTTACGCTCACTTTATTGTTCATTTAACTCATGCTGTCTATGCGTTACTTGCTTGGAAACTAGTTAATCTAACGTTATAATTATTTCTGACTTAGTATCTGGCCGCTTCATGTTTAACAACTTCTTCGCTTTACTTTCTATTGCGCTGTGCTCAGCTAAAGAACTCTGCTCTAATAACAAATTACGCCATTCAATATCTAACTCATCTCGTTGGGTAAATAATTGCTCTAATTCACTGGTCGTTTGTCTATTTACATGGGTGTAATAGATAACTGAAAATGCTGATATCACTACCAATGCTAATAAAATGTAACTAACAAAATGCTGTAAAATATCTTCCCAAATATCTAGTGTTAATAGTGTCTTACGTTGTGCCGCTCTTTGATTTGGCACAATTAGTCATCTATATGCGGTAAACGTTTAGCAATACGTAACACTGAGCTGCGCGAGCGCACATTGACTTCCACTTCATTTTTACTCGGTTTTAATTTACGACCGATCAATTGCAGCTTTTTACCTTTATTTAATTCTTCTTCACTAATAGGCAAACCACGAGGGACTTTTTTACCCTGTGAATGCTTTCTCATAAATTGCTTAACCAAACGATCTTCAAGTGAATGAAAACTAATCACCACTAAACGGCCACCTTCAGCTAATACAGTTAAAGAAGCTGCCAAGACTTTTTCAATTTGCTCAAGTTCACTGTTGATATAGATACGAATGGCTTGAAAACTTCGCGTTGCCGGATGTTTTTTGATTTCACGCTGTGGAGCTGTAGTTTTTATCAATTTAGCTAACTGGCTAGTGCGGGTAAAAGGGGTTTCTTCGCGCGCATCAACAATCGCATTGGCAATACGCCATGCATGTTTCTCTTCACCGAAGGTTCTTAAGACCCAAGTGATATCTTCCACATCAGCAACGGCTAACCACTGTGCTGCTGTTTGGCCGCGACTAGTATCCATGCGCATATCTAACGGGCCATCTTTCATAAAACTAAAACCACGTTCAGCTTCATCTAATTGTGGCGAAGACACGCCTAGATCTAATAATATACCGTTAACTTTACCAACTAAATTATGTTGTTGAGCTATATCAGCTAAATTGGCAAACCCTTCGTGTTCAATAAGAAAACGTTTATCTTCTTGGAATTTTTCAGCCGCGGTAATCGCTGAAGGATCACGATCAATAGCGATTAACCGCCCCTGCGCTGATAATTTAGAAAGGATCAACGACGAGTGACCGCCACGACCGAAAGTACAATCGATATAGCAGCCATTGGGATCGATGTCTAAACCATCTATCGCCTCAGCTAATAAAACAGAAATGTGTGTTTTATCTGATTCCATGTTGTTATTTTTATAACCTTTTTAATGTAGTCGTACGTTCTAACGCTAAAATGTATGGCTAAAAATCGCCTACAAATACTTATAGAGACAAATCAAGTAAACGGTCTGTTAATTCAATTTCACCTGATTGTATTTTACTAATACCTTGCTGCATTTGGGCTTGCCATGCTGACTCACTCCAAATTTCAAATTTTTTCAATTGCCCGACTAACATCACTGACTTTTCTAATCCCGCGTGTTGCCTTAATGGACCATTGAGTAATAAGCGTCCATTTTTATCCATGTCACAATCAGTAGCATTTCCCAGCAGAACTTGCTGTAATAGTCGTTCTTGTGGATTCATACTTGATAAACTGCAAAGTTTTAATTCAATTTCTTCCCATTCAGGCAAGGGGTAAAGTAATAAACACGGGTGTTGAATATCAACCGTACAGATCATCTTTCCTTGGCAATCGGCAAATAGCTCCTCGCGATACTTAGTAGGTACCGTGATTCTATTCTTACTATCAAGCGTAATTGCGCTAGCGCCTCTGAACATAATATTTACTTATATCAACTTTGTTTTGGTTTAATATTTTGCAGTAATTGTTAAAAATCAACTTGAATATACCCCAAGATCCACAATTACCCACTTTTTACCACATTGATACAGTTTAGTGACTAAAGCAAAGTTATGTCAAGCAAAGATCACTAAAAAAATGAGTAGAAGTACTGGTAAAAAACCCAGTAAAATTAAGGTCTGAAGAAAGATTTTTAGGAAGTGAATGAATTTGTGGGCTTTTGTGGATCTATATCTCAAAAAAGTATCAATAAAGTGTAAAAAATAATTTTTAGGTTAACAGAAATATTCAAAAGGTGGAGTAATTGAGCAGTATTATCCCAAATAATAAAACCCCGCCATAATTAGCGGGGATTCATTAGAAAATTAGAAAAATTAATTATTTAAAATAACTCATCATCAATGGCAAACAAACAATCACAACCAGATTTTGCTGAAGCAATTAAAGACAGTCTACGTGGTAATAATCGAGTAAAGAAGTAACGAGCCGTATGTAGTTTACTTTGATAAAAATCTGCACCGCTTTCACCATTACTCGCTTGTTGTGTTAAAGATACTTGTGCCATTTTCGCCCAAACAAATGCCATTGCCGTATAACCAAACACATGTAAATAATCATTTGCCGATGCGCCTAATTCATTTATATCACTTTGTGACTTCGTTAATAAATCAGTCGTTAACTCGGTTAAATCAGTTACTGCGGCTGCTAGAGGAGCAATAAACTCATTCATGGCTTCATCATCGGTGCTGTTTTCGATAAAAGCATTCACTTCATCAGTAAACACTTTTAACATAGCACCTTTTGAACTGGCTACTTTTCGCATCAGTAAATCCATGGCTTGAATACCATTGGTGCCTTCATATATTTGAGTAATTCGAGCATCACGAACTAATTGTTCTTGACCCCATTCACGAATATAACCATGGCCACCAAAAACTTGTTGACCTGCAACAGTATTTTCAAAACCTAAGTCAGTGAAAAAGGCTTTAGCAATAGGTGTCATCAATGCCGCTAACGTTTCACCTTTAGCCTGTTCTTCGCCTTCACCATAAGTAGCATAATCAAGTTGCATAGAAATATAGCTAGAGAGTGCGCGCGATCCTTCATTTAATGCTTTCATATTTAATAGCATGCGACGTACATCACCATGTACCATGATAGAGTCAGCTTCTTGATTAGGGTTTTTAACACCATTTGTTTTACTATCAAGAGCTCGACCTTGTATTCTGTCTTTCGCATACTCTAGCGCATTTTGATAAGAGCGTACTGCAGCACTTAATCCTTGGATACCCACACCAATACGTTCAAAATTCATCATAGTGAACATGCAAGCTAAGCCTTTATTTAATTCTCCAACTAAGAAACCTTTAGAATCATCAAAATTCATTACACAAGTTGCTGAAGCATTAATACCCATTTTATGCTCGATAGAACCACAACTAACATTGTTATGCTCACCAAGTGTTTCATCATCATTAACATTAAATTTAGGTACTAAAAACAGAGAAATACCACGAGGTCCTGCTGGCGCATCCGGTAATTTAGCTAAAACTAAATGAACAATATTTTCCGTAAGATCGTGTTCACCACCAGTAATAAATATTTTATTGCCTGTAACACGATAACTACCATCATCTTGTGGAATTGCTTTTGTACGAATAATACCTAAATCAGAACCCGAGTGTGATTCAGTTAAACACATCGATGCCGTCCAATCACCAGCATACATACGTGTTAAATAACGTTGTTTTAATTCATCACTACCATGCTTGGCTAATGACAACGCTGCACCTGCGGTAAGTACCGGATAAAGCGCAAAAGAAATATCTGCGCTATTTAGCATCTCTTCATGCATAGCGGTTAACATTTTTGGCATACCCATGCCACCATAATCAACATCACCACCAAGTGCGGTCCAACCACCTTCGGCATAGGTATTAAACGCTTCTTTATAACCAGGGGCTGTGGTAACTGCGCCATCTTTAAAGCTCACACCAATTTCGTCACCTTGACGAGCAATAGGATCAATCTCTTGCTCAGCGATTTTGGCACACTCTTGTAAAATAGCTTGAGCCGTATCTTTATCAACTTGCTCTGCTAATTTTGGAAGTTTTTGCCACATTTCATCCGCTTTAAATACTTCATAAAGCAAGAAACTCATATCTTTCAACGGAACTTTATACTCAGCCACGACAACCCCTAATTTATTGGTTAAATTGTAATTAGCTTATTTTGCTTCATTGGTAAACAAACCAAGAGACGAACAAGCGATTAAAACAGTTGTTTGAATATACCTTATTGACAGTAAAAGTAAAGTATTAGCCCAAATAAACCTGTGTTTAACTTGATATTTTATCAAAACTTACGTTAGTGTTAATAAAACACTAAAACGAAGTATAGATAACTTGTACAAAACTGCGATGAAAACCTTCATAAGTTTATTTTTTTTAACTTTCTTGCTAATAACAACTGCGCAAGCCAAACAATTAAGCTTCACAAAACAAGCTCAAGATAATAATTATAGTCTTAATTATCAATGGCTTGATTATTATAACGTTCGCCAATCAATCCGCTTTAACTTAACTAAACCCGCTTTATTTGAGCGCTTTAGAATACTTAAGCCTTATCAAAGTGAATTTGCCCAAAAAACAATTTTACGCGCAATAAAAAAACAACTTAGGCAGCAGCCATTAATCGGCGCTCGCGTGATTTTTAAACAACAACAGGGTAAAACAGTTATTAAAGTAGAAGGGCAAGATGAGGAAAAAGTTGCTGCTGCGTATCAAAAAATAAAATTAGTAGAACAAGAAGTTACTAAAAAGTACTTTAAAAAGAATTACTACCAACGTTTTACCACCCCTGATCAACAAACAGGCATCAAAGTAGCTCATGTTAATATTGCATTAGATTCCGTGGCAGATTTTAAGGTACTTAAGCCGATAATTTTAGATAAAGTATCCATTGAAAATGTTCGTAAAGTCACTGATTTTGTCCTCAGCTTTGTACAAAGTATTCCTTATTCAACATTAGAATCTCGCCTTACTTCTTCAGGTGCTGGCTTTAATCCTCCGGCAAAATTATTATGGGAAAATCAAGGTGATTGTGATAGTAAAATGACATTAACAGCAACTATTTTACGCGCGTTAATGCCAAGAATAGATATGGCGATGATATATATTGATCAGCATGCCTTTATTGGTATTGCCATTCCCGCAGAGGCTAATGAGATCAGTATTGAATACCAAGGGGTTAATTATCTATTGGCTGAGCCAACAGGACCTGCTTTATACAAATTAGGAACCTTAGCCCCTGAATCTGAATTAGCAATAAATCAAGAGCGCTATGTTGTCGAAGAGTTTCATTCCGACGGCAGTTATTAAATACTTTTTACCTCGTCAATTTAATCGCTATTTCCTCACTATATTTCCCTGTATTTTCATGACAATGTTCACCATTCAAAAGGCAGGATTTTAGTGGGAATTAAAAACACTTTAGGTAAGACAAATAATTTAGGCATAATCATTCGATGGTGTGATTATTTAACGCAATATAAAGTGATTATTACCAACAATAATTGAAAAATTAATAAAAATTGATACTAAGCTAGTTGAACAAACTTACAAAGTTGATGGTATGTACGGCAAATAAATAACGGAGGTTGGTACAGCCAAAGAAACCTGAAAGCAATATACTGCTGTATTAGAATCAGGTCGTGCTGATTTAGTTGCCTCGTATGACCTAAAATGAAGCTCTTCATTAAGAAGAATAATACTGAATATAAAAAGCGCCTTGATCTGAATTAACAAATCAAGGCGCTTTAGTAAATCACTTTAATACGGCGTCAATACTGTTTTAGTGTCGCTTAAAACAATCAGAGCAACCGTTTTTACTGTTTAACCGCATTCACTTCAGCTTCATCATTATCAAGCGCTAGCTTGTAACCAAATGAAACATGGTGATAACGAGCACTTGAGTAATCGTCATGGATAGCAAAGCCAAAGTTATATACTTTACCGGCTTCAATACTAACATCGCCTGCTTTATCTGATTTAAGTTTACGCTTAACAATCACAGACCAAGTACCATTTTTAAGTGAAGCTTCAACAGTTGCGCCCACGCCTTTGTGCATATCGCGTTCTGCCAAAATTTGACCATCTTCTACTTCACCTGTACCTGATTTATAGCGAACAACATCCATAAATTGATTCGCCGTTTGTGCTGCATCAATTTCGCTTTGATCTTTAAGCTTATCCCAACCACCTAGCGCTTTACCACCACGACCTTTAAGCTCTAACTTAGTACGCGATTCTTTAAGATACTTAGTAACACCTGTACCTGAACCAGTATTAAAGTTAAGACGTTTAGCCAAATCACTACCCTTCAACGTATCAACATCTGGTGCAAATGGCATCGAATTAGCATCTGCATGACACGTACCCCAACAACCAGCTCTATCTGCGTATTCAACATCATCAGTTGCTAGCATAAAGGCTAATTTCATTGGGTTTTCTGGGTCCATTTTACCGCCATCAACAAATGGAACAGCAGCATGTTCACCATCAGCCCAGCTAAATCTTAAATATAAATTTTCAGCATCGTGAGTTGAATCAATAGTGACATCGATATAACCACGTTTTCCAGGGATAACATTAGGTTCAAGCTTCTTATCACTTTCACCTGACACAATATTGTTGCCAATATCCGCTATCTCTTCACCATGACACTCAATACAACGATCACCTTTAGTAAAGGCTCGTTTACCACCATGTCTACGACCTAAAATCCATTCAATAGAAGCCGTACCAGGATAGAAAACACCAATATCTTTTGAACTTGCTTTACTCCAATCAACATTAATATTACTTGCCGCAGGTGAAGGCCCTTTCGCCGGCTTGCTTGTCGTTGCATTACTAGCAACAACATTAGCCAGTGCTTCTTTAACCGCAGCTGCTATTTTTTGTTCAGTTTTTTCTTTTTCAGCCATTTTTTCTGCTTTGGCTTTCGCAGCAGCTGCCGCTTCTTTCGCTTCAATACGTGCTAAACCATCGCGATAAGCTTGTGGCACTTCACGAATATAATCTGGATTCGGTGCTTCTAACTTTTCTAATGCTTCATCAGAAAGTTTGTCGCGTACATTATTATGCGCGATACCTTTATGACAATCGATACAGGTTTGTCCGGTTTCAAAAGCATTTAAATGTTGTTTACGCGCACGAGGTTTTTGAAACTCAGGATTCATCGATTCAAAATTGTGACAGTTACGACATTCTCTTGAATCAGTTGACTTCATTGCATGCCAAACACTTTGCGCTAATTCAAATCGGTGCTCATTAAATTTTTCTTTGGTATCAAGCTTACCTGTTAACCAAGAAAAAACTTCTTTTGACGCTTGAATTTTCCGAACAACTTTGTGTATCCAAGGTTTAGGTACATGACAGTCAGGACAGCCTGCACGAACGCCAGTACGATTAGCAAAGTGAATTGTGGGTTTGTATTCTTGATAAACATTGTCTTCCATTTCATGACAACCAATACAGAACTCTGTAGTGTTTGTTGCTTCCATTGCCGTATTAAAACCACCCCAAAAGATAATACCGATAATAAAGAAAATAACGGCGCCAGAAACGGTAGTACCCAGTATTAGTCGACGTGACCAGAAACTCGGTTTTGTAAATGTGTTATTTGTCATGCTGATTCCTACGAACGAATGACTCGTAATGATTAGATCAAATTATCTGTTAATGTTAATAACAGAATCTCGGTACATATACCCAAACAACTTTAAAAATACGAAGTAAAGTGGTTTGCCTATACGTCCTTAAAACAAAAAAAGGACATGACATCAGCCATGTCCTCAGTTGTAAATAAAGCTAATCAGTAATGATTAAACTTTAGACTTAAGCGTTTAACTTAAGTTTTATGGTTTGAACGGTTAAACACGTTAAACTTACCTGTTGGTGTAGTTAAGCCTTTAATACGTGCTTTTTCTTTAAGCGTTTTGGCATCATATACTACGATTTCACCCGTTGGATTTTTCGCATCTTTACGGTTCCAAACTGAAACCCAAACTTCAGTTCCGTCGTTGTTAAATTCCATGTGTAAAGCAGCTTTACCTGGCTCAGTTGTTACACGAATCGTTTTAACAATTTCATGAGTAACTTTGTCAAATACTTGCACAGATTGCTGTATTTCAGGTTCAGGATGCTTAAGTTGATCAGCCCAAACATATTGTGACGTTTCATGTGTACGGATAAAAACACCTGCACCATCTGTTTCAACTTCATAACAAAGTTTCCACGCTTGATCCGGGTGACCCATAGGATCGTTACCCCAAACAGACACTAGACCAACACCTAAGTGAGTTGTACCCGCAACAGGACCACATTTTTCATCAATCCAGTTAGCGCCAGGACCAGGATGTGGTAAAGAATCAACATCGATCATCGCTTCTAACTTACGTTCTATCGTATCGATAACAACCATTTTGTTTGACGCATTTGCGGCAATTTGGAAGTAACGACCTGAAGGGTCGAAGAAACCATCATGTAAGAATTCTGCTGAAGCAATGCTCGTAATTGTTAAGTTATCTAAATCGGTATAATCAACTTGTAACATTTGACCCGTTTCTTTAACAGCAACGATAAATGAAGATGTTAGAGGCGAAGTGTAAATTGCAGCTACACGTGCTTCGTTGATGAATTCACCTTTAGTATTGTAACCACGAGTAGAGACAACTTTAAGTGGATTTAACGTTACCGCATCCATGATAACGAAATGCGCAGGCCAGTAACCACCAGCAATTACGTATTTTCCGTCACCAGAAACTGCAATATCACGTGCGTCATAAGCCATTTTAGTTTCAGCAACTAACATTTTATCAGGTGTTTGCCATAAATCGATTTTGTTAACTTTACCGTCACGACCAATGGTGTACCAAAAACGTCCAACATCTTTTGCATGTTCAACTTTATGGTGCTCAGTACCTTTAATTACATGTACTGCGTAACCTGTATCGATATGAGTGACAATTTTTTTAGTATCACCATCGATAATTGCCGCAGTACCTGCGTCACGTTCGATAACAACGAAGAAGTTTTTCCAGTTTAAACCGTGCATTGGTTTAGTTGGGTAGTCTTTTGGTGCAACATATTCTTTAGTGTAAGAACGCATTTGCTCTAAAGACATTTCTGGTGGAATAGGTGGTTCCATTTGAATGAACGTTGCCATGTTTGAAATTTCTTGTTTAGTAAACAAGTCATCAAAGTTGTTCATGCCGCCTTCAGTACCTAAAGAAATAATTTTCTCTAAACGCTTCTGGCCTTTTTTCATTGTGCTTTTGGGTTCTAAGTTTTTGCCTGTAGCGCCTTTACGCAAAGTACCATGACAACCAGCACAGCGTTGGAAGTATTGTAATTTTGCTTTTTCATAATCAGCTTCAGCCAACGTTGGTTCTGCCGCTGATACTGACATGCTAAAACCGCTAACTGCCATGCCAATAGCTAAACCAAGTGCTGAAAGACTGTATTTAATATTTCTCATCGGTTACTCTCCAGATATTATTGTATTTTCGTCTTTATGTGCTAATACCTGCGCTTTTCAATAATACAGGCACTAAATGTTTCTAAATGTAACTATCACTTTATTTGCATTACATTTACCTGATTCAGATCAATTTTTTGAAAAAATGATAACTAATAGTAAAACAATTTGATCAAGGTCAATAAACCGAAAGTTAACACTGTGCTTTACAACAAATAAATTTAAAATATCCTTAGGTTCAGAATCAGCCGTGATAATTTAACCCTATTAATATTAAGGGCTTTATTAAAGAGAAACAAAAGGAAGTAAAATGAACAAACGTACTAAATCTTTTATTTACGCCATGGCAATAGGTCTTATTATTGTCATTATATTTCTTGGCTTTTTATCGAGTTTCAGTAACCCTGTCTCTTGGCTATTAATTGGTGCTTTATTTCTTATTCCCATTTTTTATAAAAAGTCAGAACAGTCTAATCAAATTCAATGGAAGGATGAGTATAGTGTGGGGATTGCCCATATAGATCAAGATCATAAAAAACTAATTAACTTATTAAATAAATTTACTGTTGCCTATGATCACGCCATGAGTGAAGAGTTTGAAAAAGAAGCACTGAATGCGCTAATTGATTACACTAAATATCACTTTAAACGAGAAGAAAAAATGATGCGTGACAATGATTACCCTGATTTTATTGCTCATCAAGCCAAGCATAAAGAAATGATTGACCAGGTAAATAGCTTTGTCGATTTATATAATGACAAAGGTCACGATGCCTTAAAAGATATTAGCGAATTTTTAACTGTGTGGTTAATTAGCCATATTAATGGTACAGATAAAGAATATAGCCAATACCTGAATGATCGTGGCATAAAATAGTGATAAAACTTATCGCCAAGCCACTTCAAGATGCGAATGTCAGGGCTACAGAGCAAGGCGAGTTTAAAAGGCGTTAATCTCGAACAAAATTGAACCAAGAAAGATCAACAGCCCTAACATCACCATCAAAAAAAAATGACAGTATGCTAGCAGCTGTCATTTTCGTTGTTTATTAATCAACGTAACCGTTTCCATTAACTACCAAGCATATTTTAGTTGCAGCGAGGCATTAACACCTGGCGCAGCTAAGGTTGCTAATAGCGGATCACTTGCTGTAAAACCATTAACATCAGACCAACGCCAATACTGGCGATCGGTAAGGTTATTAACCGCTGCAGCTAAGGTTAATTGCTCATTAAAGTGATAGTTGGCAATCAAATCAAATGTGGCATAGCCTTTAGTTGTGGCCAACTGGGTTTCAGCGTCTCCCGCATTTGGATCGTCAATATCTGACTTAGCATCAACAATATTGGCATTCAACGCAACAGAAACACTTTCATTGGCGCTTAACCATTGCACCCCTAATAAAGCATGATTAGGTTCCATTTCATTTAATGGCTGATCAGTTTCCTTATTTTCACCTTTACTCCAAAACATATTCACATAAGTAGTAATGCTATCGCTATCGGTTAGTAAGCTATCAAAATGGCCCTGATAGCTTAACTCAAGCCCATAAATTTCTGCACTATTTATATTTTGCGATTGGAAGATCACTCGCCCAACGGTTGGATCAAAACCTAAATTCACTTTTGTTTGAATAAAATCGTGGTAATCATTATAGAAAGCCACTAAATCAATTTTGTGCTGAGTACCGCTATAGTTGTAACCAATTTCATAACCATCGGTGCTTTCTGATTTTAAATCAGGGTTGGGTATCGCCCGTACTTTAAACAAGGGAACATCTAAACCAATATTGGCATCTTCAAAAGGCGGCGCTCTAAAACCTTTCGCATATTGCGCATAAAGTTGATTTTCGCTATTTACTTTATATACCACGCCTAACTTAGGTGACACACTATCTTCACTAATATTTACCACGGTAGTGGTTGGGTTATCTGCTAAATAAATAGCGTCAGGTTGGGGAGTTAATTTATATTTGTCGTAGCGTATTGCTGGAATAATGGTAATGGCTGTACCGTCAATGCTAATTTCATCATTAATGTAAACACCAAACTCTTCAACCTCTGAAATAGGAAAGTCTCTTAGTGGAAATTCTTCTGATAAAATATTATTGGTTGAGTCGCCTGTCGCAATAGTCGTTTTTAGGCCATGGCGTAATTCTTTAATTTTATTTTTGCTAAACTCGACACCATAACCAATGTGTTGCGTCGTAAATTTTGAGTTGATATTAGTATATAAGTTAGCTCTTAACCCTTGTGTTTTTTGTTCAAAGAAAAAATCTCTATCGTAAAGATATTCCTGACCTTGAGCGGTTCTTCTTTCATCAGTTAATTGTTCGGTTTCAGTTTTTTGATCATAATAGCGAATAACGCCTCCTTCTAACCAAAAGGCATCAAGCACAAAATCATAACTCACTACAAAGTTTTCTCGCTTGGTTTCATCATCTCCTAATAACAAAGAGGTTGATTTAAAACGTCCCAAACCTAAAGTCGATTGTAAATCTGTTTGTGCTGAACGCTTAAAGTAATCATAACTAAAGCTGAGTACTTGGTTATCAGATATTTCATAAAAAGATTTAACTAAAAATGCCTGAGTTTCATTGTCCTGAACATCTGTTGCTATATCACTTGACATATTACGGTCAAACTCATGTCCTTTTCGCAGCGAGGCTGAAATAAGTACGCTTGATGATTCATAACCAAAAACAGAATTCACTGATACTGACTTACTGTCGTCAACAGAATAATAACCAGCCTTAAGACCTAGATAAAAATCATTATCCGTTTGTCTTAATAGATCTATTGGCTTTTTAGTGATAAATGATACAACACCACCAATAGCGTCACTACCATAGGTACTTGATGCTGGGCCACGAAGAATTTCAACTTGTTTGATCAAGTCAGGGTCAATATAATTTCGACCTGAGTTGGAATAGCTACCAATATTAAATTGATCAGCGACAGGTACACCATCAATTTCTGTCGCGATACGATTGCCAGAAATACCCCTGATGGCAATGCTAGAGTTACCAAATCGACTACCTGAATTAACAACATTAACACCCACTTCATAACGCAATAAATCGGCAATATCATGTACTAATTGTTTATCTATTAAGTCGCTATTAATCACAGATACCGCACCGACAACATCTTGTACTTTGCGTGGTGTTTTACCAATAACAACCAAGGTTTCAATGTTTTCATCAATGCCTTGGTGAACAATATCATCTTCGGCGACACTATAAGTGCTAGGTAATAACACACTAGCTAATGCCACGGCTAATAACGATTTTTTAAACATATTGATCCTTTGTACTCAGGTTTGTTCATAGATAATTACTGCTATTTATAAAATAAAAGAAAAGCGACTGTGTGACCTATATCAAAAACATATATTACTTTATCTAAGTACTTAATATTTATTTAAAAAAACAGATCTACATCATAATTTCATCACAATAAAGTTAGCTGATATCAGTACCGAAACTATATCGCGCCCAATTTCAACATTTTACTTTTTTCTGATTTAAATCAATAAATGCTGCTCTTTGTATTCCTTTATGCTCAAAAGATGATCTTAGGTAAAAAACACTATTGTCCTTCTCTGTAGACTACAAACCAAGTAAAAAATAGTGTTTGGATAGTAAAGAATGAATTCATCAATAATTAAACGTACTTGTCGTATAACAGCAATAATGGCCGTATTTTTTATACTGACCAATCAAAGCTATGCCAGTGAAGAATTCTTATCAAATATACGAAAAGCACAACTAATCCACATAGTAAAACAAGATTGCGGATCGTGCCATGGTATGACATTAAAAGGCGGTTTAGGACCAGCTTTATTACCTGAAAACCTTGAAGGAAAACCAATACTGTTTTTACAAAATACCATTTTATATGGCCGTACTGGAACTGCCATGCCGCCATGGAAACCCCTATTAACGGAACAAGAAGTATTGTGGATTTCTCAACAATTAAAAGCAGGAAAAATAGCTGAACCTTAAATTCTGAAGTAAAGCTTAAAGAGCCAATATAGAACACTAAAAATAAAAAGTAATTGACCAAACATCACAACAAAAACGCTGAGCACCGATAAAGCAGCATGAAAGGAATATTGATGAATACTAAATTAATAAAACTAGCGAGCGTTGTAATACTATCTAGTGTTATTACCGCTTGCGCTAGTTATACCACTAATAACACAGCGAAAATACCATTACGCGCCACCGGTGATATGGGTGTTGTTATTGAACGCGCCACCGGCCAAGTGCAAATTGTTAACCATACTAATCAAGTAGTATTAGCCGAAATAGAAGGGCTAGGTGATTTATCGCACGCTTCTATTGTTTATTCACGTGACCAACGTTACGCCTATGTTTTTGGCCGTGATGGCGGCCTAACTAAAATAGATATTCTTAAAGATAAAATTGCCAAACGGGTAATGCAATCAGGCAACAGTATTGGCGGCGCTATTAGCCAAGACGGTAAATTAGTGGCGGTATCAAATTACACACCGGGCGGCGTAAAAGTATTTAACAGTGAAACACTCGAATTAGTCGCTACTATCGACAGCTCAATTTTGACCACTAAACCTAAAAATAAAGATGGCAGCCCCGTCCGCTCTAAAGTGGTTGGCTTAGTTGATGCGCCAAATAACAAATTTGTTTTTAGCTTATTTGATAGCCATGAAATTTGGATCGCCGACTTCTCCAATATTGAGAAAAATAAAACGCCTAAGCTAACTAAGTTCACTGATATCGGTTTATTCCCTTACGATGCCTTAATCAGCCCTGATGGTCGCTACTATATAGCCGGATTATTTGGTGAAGACGGCATGTCATTACTGGACTTATGGCATATAGAAAAAGGGGTTAAACGCATTTTACCTAATTACGGTAAAGGTCAACAGAAACTACCTGTTTATAAAATGCCGCATTTAGAAGGTTGGGCAATTGCTGGAGATTACGCTTTTATGCCCGCAGTTGGTCAGCATAGTGTCTTAGTGGTAAACACTAAAACATGGCAACAAGTAACCGAAATTCCGGCCCATAGCCAGCCAATATTTGTCATGGCACAACCTGATAACCGTCAAATATGGGTTAACTTTGCTCATCCTGACAACAACACCATTCAAATATTTAATACCGAAACCTTTGAGTTAGTAAACACCTTAACGCCAGGACCTGCTGTTTTACACATGGAGTTTACCCCCCGTGGCGAACACGTATGGATGTCAGTACGCGACAGCAATGAAATTCAAATATACGACACCAAAACACAAACATTACAAAAAACACTTAAATCATCCAGCCCGAGTGGTATTTTTTTCACCAGTCGTGCGCATCAAATAGGCTTGTAATTATGACTAAAAACATGGCTAAAGATAAAGTGACTATTTCGCAACTTCAGCAAGATATTATTAATAATAGCCAGAAGGGTTTCCCTCTGACTAGTCAGCCATATCAGACAATTACTGAACAACTGGCTAACGTTAATATCGTCACTAATGAACAGGAAGTATTTCAAGCCATTGAAGATCTCAATAGCCAAGAAATACTCTCACGTGTTGGGCCAGTATTTGATCATAAAAAAGCCGGTGCAAGCACATTAGCGGCACTTGCTGTACCAGCTGAAGATCTTGATAGAATTGCCGATATTGTTAACCAATTTGAACAAGTTAATCACAACTATGGTCGCGAGCCCTATTCTGGAAAACAAAAGTTCAATCTTTGGTTTGTGATAACAGCCAGCGATATGGTGGCACTTAATAGCACCATAGCACACATTGAATTACTCACCGGTTTAGCTGTTCTAGTATTGCCTATGGAAGCTTCATACCACATTGATTTAGCGTTTAGCATTAATGTCACTGGCGTAGAAAGCCCCACTTCCAACCAAGTAAACAGTCAAGTCGAAAACCAGACAGGTAACAAGCTAACTGGTTTAAGCAAAATTGAAAAAACAGCCTTACGTCACGCCATTGAGAAAGGTTTACCAACACACTTATATCCTTACCAAGTGATTGCCAAGCAACTCGGGTTAACAGAGCAACAAGTATTAATACAAATTTCTCTTTGGCAAAAAGAAGGGTTAATTCGCCGATTTGGTTTGGTTATTAAACATAGAAAACTAGGGTATGACGCTAATGCCATGGTGGTTTGGAATATCCCGAATGATGACATGGATAACGTCGCCCAAAGGCTAGCAAAATGCGCCCCTGTTTCGTTATGTTATCAGCGCCCTCGCCGCTTACCTGATTGGCCTTACAATTTATTTTGTATGATTCATGGCACGGATAGAACCTTAGTTTTACAACAAATTAGTCAAATAACAGAGCAACTTGGTCTTGAGTCGATAGAGAAAGATATCCTGTTTAGCTTCAAAGCGTATAAACAACACGGTGCTCGCTACGGGAAAATAAAAGCCAACAGTACACCGAACAACATTGACATAAAAAAGCAAGGACAAGCCCATGGATAGCAGCCAATTTAAAAGCCAAAGTATTGGTAATATTAATAGCCTAAGCAAAAGTAGAAAGTGCCAAACCGTTGAGCTATCTCCCTTAGAAAAAAGTTTAATCAACTTATTACAACATGGCTTACCTGTGTGCGAACGACCTTTCGCGCAAATCGCTGAAGCTGTATCAAGCACCGAAAAAGCAGTCATTGAATGCGTTAATAAATTACGCCGCGAAAAAGTACTTACCCGCTTTGGCCCCATGTTTGATGCAGCAAGTTTAGGCGGCGCTTTTACCCTAGCCGCCTTAGCGGTACCCGAAGAAGATTTTGACCTTGTCACCGAGCAAGTCAATAGCTTTGAACAAATTGCCCATAACTACCGCCGAGATCATGATTTTAATATGTGGTTTGTTATCGCCACTGAATCGGCTGAAGAAATTGAACAAATAGTACAAGAAATTGAAATAAAAACGAATTTAAAAGTACTCAACGTACCAAAATTAAAAGAATTTTATGTGAATTTATATTTACCGGTATAACTACCCGTTTAACAAGTTATGCGTTTCACCCTTTACACCAACAGCTTGTTAATCACTACATGAAACTTTCACATACCAAAGAGTCAACATTATGTCCGTAACCACTCAAGAAAAAATAACAAAAGACAAACTCAGCGAGCAAGAAAGACAATACATTTTATTAACCCAAAATGGTCTTCCCATTATTGAAGAGCCATATCACGCTATTGCCAAGCAAATGAACCTTAGTGTTGAGCAAGTGCTTACCCTAACCAAAAGCATGCAAGAACGTGGCATTATCAGGCGCATTGCTGCGGTACCTAACCACTATAAATTAGGCTACCAATATAACGGCATGACCGTATGGGATATTGACGATGAGCACGCTGAAAAATTAGGCGATGTAGTTGGCCAATTGCCTTTTGTTAGCCATTGCTATTTAAGACCACGCTTTTTACCTGAGTGGAATTACAACTTATTTGCTATGGTGCACGGAAAAACTCAAGAAGAAATAACCAAGTACAGGGGTCAGATCAAAGAATTGTTAAAAGAAATACTGGTTAAGCGCAACAATGATTCAAGTCAAAACTTTATCACCATGAGTAATGATATGTTAACCAGCACAGCAATACTGAAAAAAACAGGTTTGCGATTAAAAAAATAGCACCAAAGGTAAACTAATCGCACGCAGCAACGCCCTAGGGACATATTATGTTTAGAATTTCACAATTATTAAAAACACTTCATGACGACATGCTTGAACTCAAGCCTGTTAAAGCATCACGTAAAATGCCGGGTCCTGTGGTTATATGGAACCTTATTCGTCGTTGCAACTTACAGTGTAAACACTGTTATTCCACCTCACTTGATATCGACTTTAAAGATGAACTATCGACCGAGCAAGTTAAAGCTACTATTGATGACTTAAAAGTTGCCCATGTACCTGTGCTTATTTTATCGGGCGGTGAGCCATTATTACGCCCTGATATTTATGAAATTACCGAATATGCCAAGCAAAAAGGATTTTACCTTGCGCTATCAACTAACGGCACTTTAATTAACGAAGACAACATTGAAGCCATTAAAGCCGCAGAATACCAATATGTTGGTATCAGTATTGACGGCTTAGAAGAGTTTCACGATGAATTCCGCCGTCAAAAAGGTAGTTTTAAAACGTCAATGCACGCCATTAAACTGTGTAAAGAGGCCGGTATTAAAGTAGGTATGCGCTTATGTTTAACCCGTGAAAATTTCAAAGACTTACCCGCCATGTTGAATTTAATGGAAGAAAACAGTGTTGATAAATTTTATTTATCTCACCTTAATTATTCAGGCCGCGGCAAACGCAACGCTGAAAATGATGCCATGTTCAAAATGACTAAAGACGCAATGGAGATGCTTTATGAACGTGCTTGGTCACATATCAATCAAGGCATAGAAACCGACTTTGTTACCGGCAACAATGATGCTGATGGTCCATTTTTACTACAATGGGTAACCAAAAAATTTGGTAACGAGTATCCAGAAGCCATTGCCAATTTAAAACAACGCTTAATCAATTGGGGTGGTAATTCTAGTGGTATTAACGTAGCCAACATTGATAACACCGGCACCATTCACCCCGACACTTACTGGTGGAACCATGCCATTGGTAACGTAAAAACAGAAAAATTCTCAGACGTTTGGAAAAACACTCAAGATCCACTAATGCTTGGTTTTAGAGAAAGCCCTCGCCCAGTAAAAGGACGCTGTGCACATTGTGATCACCTAGCTATTTGTGGTGGCAATACCCGTACCCGTGCTTTTGCACAAACGGGTGATGCTTGGGCTGAAGATCCGGGCTGTTACTTAGATGACGATGAAATTGGTTTTGTGCCGTTACCGTCAAAATTTACAAACGAATTAGCAAACACAGAAAACACGATTCAATTTGTTGAAGTCTAACGGCGATTAGCAAAGTAAGGCCTAATAAAAATTCAATAAATCAAAAACTAAAGAAACTAATTAAGCAACTGAGCCAACCCTGAAGTTGGCTAAACTGCAATAAGGCGAGAGCATGAATACAACATCACCAAACCAAGTAAACCAAGAAAATAGCCTGACCTCTGTGAATAACAAAAAAATATCAGCTAGAGGGAAGTCTGTCTTAAATAGTGGTGAAGTCGCTTTAGTAGGCTCTGGCCCCGGTGATGCAGAATTGCTTACTATTCGTGCTATGCGTTTTATTGAGCAAGCTGAAATTGCCATTTACGACCGCTTAGTCAGCGCTGAAATATTAGCGCTTTTACCGGAAAATTGTGAACGTTTTTATGTCGGTAAGGAGCAAGCTAAACATTGCGTGCCACAAGACCGAATTAACGAAATTTTAGTCGAAGAAGCAAAATCAGGTAAAAAAGTATTACGCCTTAAAGGTGGTGACCCCTTTATTTTTGGCCGCGGTGGCGAAGAAGCAGAATACATGCTGCAACATGGGGTAAGTTGTCATATTTGTCCCGGCATAACCGCCGCTTCAGGGTGTACTACTTATGCAGGCATTCCACTAACTCATCGCGGTGTTGCACAGGGCTGTACCTTCATCACTGGCCATATTCAAAACAATGGCATGCTTAACTTACCATGGCAGAGTTTATGCTGCCCAACCCAAACCGTCGTATTTTACATGGGCATTAATACCCTATCAAAAATCACCGAAAAATTAGTAGAGCATGGCCGAGATATTAATACCCCTGCGGCATTAATTCGCAAAGGCACACAACCTGAACAAAAAACCTATCGTGGCACTATTGGTAACTTGGCTGAGCTAGTTAAAAAGCACAACATTACGCCACCAACCCTAATTATTATTGGCGATGTGGTTAATCAACTAACCACTGAACAATTGGCTACACCGGGCTTTTTAGATGCTAAAAATTACACATCTCAAGAGACTAACCAAGCAGTTAACGTGATTGAACAGCAAGTAAAAACAGCGTAATAAGGGTTAATAATTGTGACCATTAAAAATAGTTTCTCCGTTAAAAAAGAATTTTTTCTACTACTTTCTTTGAGTGCTTTTTCAGTAACCGCAGCAGATAAAAACCTTGATGCTGACAAACTTTATCAACAACATTGTCAAACCTGTCACGGCGTTGGCCGATTAGGAGCAATGGGGCCGGCACTGTTTCCTGAAAACTTGTCTCGGTTAAGAAAAAACAAAGCCATTAACGTAATTAAAAATGGTCGTGCTGCCACACAAATGCCCGCTTTTGACAAAACGCTAAATCAAGCAGAAATAGCCAGCCTTATTGATTACATCTATACCCCAGCAAAAGAGTTACCCCAGTGGAGTATGGCGGATATTAAAGCCACTAACATTCAGCATTTTGACCAAAGTAAGTTACCTAATAAGCCGCAATTTGACGCTGATTTAATGAATTTATTTATCGTTGTGGAATTAGGAGATCACAGTGCAACTCTACTTAATGGTGATACCTTCGAGCCTATTACCCGCTTTAAAACTCGCTTTGCCTTACACGGCGGGCCAAAGTATTCACCCGATGGTCGTTTTGTTTATTTTGCCTCGCGTGATGGTTGGATAAGTAAATATGACATTTACAATATGAAAATAGTTTCTGAAGTACGCGCAGGTATTAACACGCGTAATTTAGCCGTATCAAGTGATGGTAAATACGCCATTGTCGGTAATTACTTACCCCACAATGTTGTGATATTAGACACTAAAGATTTAACCCCCATCAAAATGATTGAAACCAAAAGCAGCGAAGGCATTAGCTCTCGTGTCAGTGCCGTTTATAATGCACCACCGCGCCATAGCTTCATTGTTGCCCTAAAAGATGTAAAAGAAGTGTGGGAAATTCCTTACAGTGATGAAGGTGGCGTTGAAGTATATAAAGGCTGGGCGCACGACTATAGAGTAGAAGCCAAAGCCGAAGGTTGGAAACGCGAAGACCTATTTCCAGTGCGTCGTATTAAAACTGAAGATTATTTAGATGACTTCTTCTTTGATCCTGATTACATCAACCTAATAGGTACCGCCCGTAATAGCCATAATGGCCAAGTAATCAACCTTGATACCAAGAAAAAAGTTGCCACTATTCAGCTGACGGGTATGCCGCATTTAGGCTCAGGTATTACTTGGGATTATCAAGGCAAAGAAGTCTTTGCTTCACCCAATATTAAAGAAGGTAAAATAACCGTTATTGAAATGGAAAACTGGCAAGTGATCAAAGAAATAAAAACCGAAGGTCCGGGTTTTTTCATGCGTAGCCACAGTAAATCACCTTACGCGTGGGCTGATGTATTCTTTGGCCCTAATAAAGACAAAGTACATATTATTGACAAGAGCACCTTAGAAATTGTTAAAACCATTGCCCCTGCCCCCGGTAAAACAGCAGCCCATGTGGAATTTACCAAAGACGGTAAATATGTATTACTGAGTATTTGGGATAACGATGGGGCGATTATAGTCTATGACGCTAATACGCTAGAAGAAATTAAACGTTTACCAATGAAAAAACCATCGGGTAAATATAATGTTTATAACAAAATTAACTATGAACGAGGGACTAGTCATTAGGGTTTACTGATTGATACATTTTAAAAGCCTGTAATATATAATATTACAGGGTAATCAGGTTAGTATTTTACATCTCATTCCCTTGTCAATAAGCTGTCATAGCGTGTAATGTAAAGTATAATTATTAAGGTCAAAGTCGATCGTATCGTAGATTGTTATGCCTGTAAAAGGAGTTGAGGGTTGGCTGCTAGTAAACGAAAATCTATTCCTTCTAAAGTTAAGCTAACTTTAAGAGAAGAGGTCGGCTTTGGTTGTCCTGTTAAAAATTGTGGTAATCCATATCTTGAATATCACCACTTTGACCCTCCAGTTAATATCAGGTCTCATAATGAACCTGAAGGAATGATAGCGCTTTGTGCACAACATCATAAAAAAGCTGATGGTGACGCATATACAGTTGAACAACTTCATACTCTCAAGAAAGATAAAGCAAATGCTGATATCGTAAAAGGTAACCTTGATTGGCTTAGGCAAGATTTATTAGCAGTAATTGGGGGAGTATTTTATTTTGAAACTCCAACTCCTGTTTTAATTGATAACCAAGAAGTCATTTCTATTAAACGTGATGAGGAAGGCTACTTGAGGCTAAGTATTAATATGTTAAGTATACAGCCTGAAGAACGTTTAATTATTGATTCTAATTCTTGGGAAAATATAGGTAACCCAATAGATCTTCGCTGTCCACCTCAAGGTAAGGAACTTGAAGTAAAATATGCTAACGGCGATCAGCTTTATTTACACTTTTTTGTAATAAAATCAGCTAAAGAAGCGAATGAAAAATATAATTCCAATATATTTGCCTCCCACAGCGATATTGTTTTCCCTATCACTGTTGTCGAAATAAATATGTCAATTGGTGGAACTTCTATTAACTTTTCACCTTTAGAAACAACGTTTTCTACTAATACTATAAAAGGATGTATGATGAGTAAGTGCAGTGTCGGTTTATCTTTAAATAATACAGGTATTGATTGGCTTCAAAACCCTAAATGGAAATTTCAATCAAAATTTGATTATGTAGACGGTTCTAATATCATAAATGTAAAATTTGGCTCCTAACATTAATTGTAAAGCCTATAATTAATGTTATTTATTAGCGTCAATAGGTAGTCGATCAACAATAACTAAACCATAGCAACTAGCATGGTCGCTAATAGGCCACAACGTACATTCAGCCATTTAATTGCGTCAACTATACCGTTATGTTTCATCACCCGTCTAATGGCTGATTTAAGTAAGCCGCCAACGCTGAAGCGTGTATAATGCGCTCAGTAATACTCACTAAATAGACAAATGATATGCTCGGCTACTATCTTCATACAACAAATGCCAAACAAGCGCTGGAGGCTATCGCCAAAGGACTGTCCTGCGTCCATCTCTCCACTGATCTGAATATTTCGGAACGGGAGTTTTCTATAAGTAAGCAAGGTCTAGTCCTCGACGATGACAATCAACTCTCCATTGCCGAATTGAAAAAAATCATCAAAAAAACACAGCGAATCTACCTCTGTCACGATGGCGAGATGGTTCCGCTGGAAGATCGCAGCTCGGGCTACTACAAGCTAGTTCCCACATCTGGTGCTCCGCTGCTAGAAATTAGCGGCGTTAAAATGCATATATCCAAGGGAACAGATCCCTTTACTAGTGCCTCCGATATGGCTAAACAAGCGGTACGTAAAGGTGACAATGTATTGGACTGCTGTAGCGGACTAGGCTATGCGGCCATCGCTGCCCATCGAATCGGCGCAAGCGAAGTACTGACTATAGAGCTGAGCCGAGAGGTTATGGGGTTGCGTGCGCAGAACCCTTGGTCAAACGATTTGGGCAATGACGGTATTGTGCAACGTCAGGGCAGTAGCTTTGAGCTTATAAAGACAATGCCTGCGACTTCCTTCGATTCGGTTATTCATGATCCACCACGTTTTTCCCTTGCTGGCGAGCTTTATAGCGAACAGTTCTATCGAGAAATATTTCGAGTACTGCGCCGTGACGGACGACTTTTTCATTACACTGGCAATCCACACGTAGTAAAGAAGGGCAGCAGCTTTGTTGATGGCGTCATCCGCCGATTAAAAGCCGCCGGTTTCAAGAACGTGGTAAAGGTAGAGCATCTGATGGGAGTCAGTGCACAGAAAAAATAATATAAAAGAAGGTACTCTATTCATGTTCTCAAATTTTTTTAAAGCAAAACCTGTCATTGATGAAGAAAGCAAAGAATGGATTTTTGACACCTTTGCTTGGTGTATTGACAACCTTGACGATGACTTTTTTCAAAATAACAGTGAATTAATTTTACCTAACAATACCTTCTATCCGGGCAGTTCAAGTAGTGTAGAAGAAATGGCTGAAACGATCTTTGCTAATACTATTAAATATGCGGGCATGACCTCATGGCCGATAAGGCTAGTATCGAGTGATAGCTTCACCCCCAAACCAATGCCGCAGCTAGCTTTTACATCAAGGCTTCGCGGTGAAAACGCGAATATAAGTTCGAATACCAGCGCTGGTATAAATGCTCACGTTAGTACGGAAGTAAGCTATAAAGTAGAGGGTGAGGAACTAATACCGACCATACCACCTGCAACATCAACAATAGATATTGCTTTTCATTCGAGTCAGTTGAACCAACCACAAGATTTAATTGCCTATTTAGTACAAAGTCAGGCCGCTATTTTAGTCAACCAACATGGGCAGCTTGCCCCAGGTGGTAACGAAGTATTAGCGCAAACAATTGATTTAGTCGCTTGTTTTATGGGCTTTGGCGTTATTTTTGCCAATACTGCTTATCAATTTAAAAGCGGTTGTGGTTCGTGCAACAACCGAAACCTTAACCGACAGCCAGCATTACCTGAGCTAGAAACCGTTTATGCGTTAGCCTTATTTAGCGTAATAAAAGGGGTTGATATTAAACTGATAAAGAAAGAACTGAAACCTCATTTATATAAGGCCTTTCGCCAAGCACACAAAGAAATCATCCAGTACCTAGCGCAAACAACTAACCCTGAACACGCACAACTAAACGCGGCTAAATGATCAAATAATTGGCTAAGACGATAATGTTAGATGCCAAAACTAATAACCAGCAAGTAAAATACCATGATAAATACTGTATTAAAAACCATGCGCCCTTCCTTCCTTGTATTAACACTTGTTTGTGTGTTTTTAGGATTTTGCACATCGTTTGCCACTGGCGCAGCCATTGACAGCATGTTATTTACACTTGTTTTTATTGGTGCTATGTCTGCTCATATCAGTGTCAATATGTTGAACGAATATCATGACTTTAAAAGCGGCTTAGATTTTAAAACTAAAAAAACACCTTTTAGTGGTGGCAGTGGTGCCTTACCCAATAATCCCAAAATTGCCAACCTAGTATTGTTATTCGGGTTGTTAACATTATTTATCACTATCGCTATTGGTATTTATTTTATGACCATTGTTGGCACCGCCATACTACCAATTGGCCTTGTAGGCCTTGTGATCATAGTTACTTACACCCAATGGTTGAATAGGATGCCTTTACTGTGCTTAATCGCCCCAGGATTGGGCTTTGGACTGTTAATGGTTATTGGTACGCATGTTGTTTTAACATTGGAATATTCATCATTTGTTTGGCTGATATCACTGATTCCGTTTTTTCTTATCAATAACCTACTATTGTTAAATCAGTATCCTGATATGCAAGCTGATGCCAGTGTTGGCCGTAACACATTGCCGTTAGCCTTTGGCATTAAACGCAGTAATAAGGTTTATGCCCTATTTATGGTGGCAGCCTATGCATTAATTTTACTATATGTTTTAGTTGATATACTGCCAACCATAAGTGTTATTGCGTTAATTCCTATCGGGCTATCGGTTTTTTCACTGGTTGGCGCTATCAAATATAAATCAAACATTGGTGGCTTTCCAAAATATTTAGCCGCGAATGTAGCGGCAACAATATTAACGCCATTTTTACTCGGTTTATCAATACTCATTGGTTAATCACCAATTAACATAAACTGATACAGTGAGTACTCGCTATCGCTTCCAAAACACGTTAATCAACGCCCCTACCATGATTAATCCACCACCCATAATCGTGGTGAACATGGGTACTTCACTAAAATATACCCAACCAATAAGCACCGAAAACAATACTTGCACGTAGGCATAAGCAGTTGCCTTGTTCGCGTCAGCGCAGTGTAGCGCCTTTGTTAGCCCCACCTGCCCTACCTGGGTGAATATGCCCACTAAAATTAATAAACCCATTGCAGCTAAACTCGGCACAACAAAGTCACTGCCTAATAAAATTATTGAAATGGGAAGCGCAATCAAAGGAAAATAAAAAATAATGACTGAGCTGTCATCAGTTTTGGTCAGTTTTTTGACAATAACATAAGCAATTGCGCTAGTAAAAGCGCCGAGTACACCAGCGCCAATGCTTAACCATGGATAATGTACGCCACTGTCTAATTGCAAATTCGGCTGAATAATAATGAATAAACCGAATAAGCTGAGCACAATACAGGCGATAGTTGAGTGTTGTATGGTTTCTTTCAAAAAAAACAATGCCAGAATAGCGGTAAACACGGGATGCAAGTATTGTAGTACTGTCGCTTCTGCCAATGGTAAGGTTGTGACCGCATAATAAACGAACATTAAAGCAAACGAGCCAACGGTGCCGCGCGCAATTAACAGCACTTTATTGTGCCCAAACAGGGGGATTTTTTTGCGCTTAATATCAACGTAACTGATAATGCCTGAAACGATAGATCTTACGGCGACAATTTCGAGTACCGGAATACCTAAACCACTGACCTCTTTTACACAGGCAGCCATTAAGGCAAAGCCTAACGCCGAGATCAACATATACCAAACGCTCATTGGCATTGAATTTTTTATGGTCATTAACATTTACGGGTGTACTCGAATAGTTAGCTTGGTGAACGGGCGATATTCTACGCTAAATCCCCATACCACCTCAAGATGCGCATTTCAGCACTACAGAGAAATTTTTGATCATGCAGTAATAATATTACTGCATGTCGGCAAACAGCGGGGTAACTCTATCTCTAATCGCTTGATAGCGCTGTTTTTCACAAGAGCCAAAAGCCGATAATTGTCTTACTTTATTACGGCCAAACAATGGTACTGTCATCCCAGCAAAAAAACGACAATAGCTCTCAAGTGACAAAGGTTGGTTTATTTTACCGCTAAGTCGCTCGGCTAATTCCAGCATACCTTGCGCTAACGCTTCATCACTCGGCCATGATATTTGTGCTTGTGAATGTTTAAGCACCGCGACTTGGCCGCGACAAACACTACAGTGACCACATTGTTGAATTGAGTTGGTATTCACAAAAGCAGCATCGTCAAAGTAGCGCGCTAAATTCACCGTTAAACATGTGTCGAGTTGAAAGAAACGTACTAAGGTAGCGATACGTTTTATTTCTTTCTCTTCATTTGCTTTAAAATAATGACTGAGATTTTGACACAAACTTGGATCTGCCAATTCATCAAGGTTGATCTTAAAAACCTCAGTCATACCTTTTGTTTCAAGTATGATGAGTTGTTGCTCTTGCAGGTATTCAAGCGCAGCAATAACACGATTACGCTCAATACTTTTATCTTGTAGTAAGGTATCAAAATTTAAACTGCCCCACACTTTTTTGAACTCTGTTGCGTTGAAAATGCGCTGTAAAAAATCTTTACGTTGCTCATTAAAGTGGTTAACAATGTCAGCTTTGGGTTTTAATAGTTTAATTTTAAAATCAGCAAAGTAAACATAAAGCGGCTCTATCACGCCAGCAAGCTCTAGCTGTACCAATAACGTTTTCAGTGGTAATTGTTTAATATTAACGGCATTGGATAGCGGTAATATTTGTAGCTCCCATTTGCCTTCAGAGCGACTGTTGTAGGAGTTTGTGATGACTTCTGACTTTATCGTGTTTAATAACATTTCAATGCCAGTAAACTCAGGCGTATCACCATAAACAAAGTTTTCAACGGTATTTAAACCATCAAGGTTTGCTAACGTAAAACACTGAGAAGGCAGTCCATCTCGCCCTGCTCGACCGATTTCTTGGCTATAATTTTCAATGGATTTTGGCAAGTCGTAATGAATAACAAAACGTATATCGCTTTTATCTATGCCCATACCAAAGGCAATGGTAGCAACAATAACCTGTATTTTACCTGCCATAAAATCTTGCTGAATTTGACTACGGGTATCATTGTCAAAGCCAGCATGATAAGCACAGGCATTAACCCCTTGCTG
Organism: Colwellia sp.; assembly: GCA_002733765.1. Lineage (GTDB taxonomy): Bacteria > Pseudomonadota > Gammaproteobacteria > Enterobacterales > Alteromonadaceae > Colwellia. The sequence continues at coordinate 134,440 of NVWU01000008.1, forward strand.
CGTTAAATATTGCGCAACTGTTTCAGCTGAATGTTGCAAGGTAACGTAAACAATACCCGCCCCTTGTTGCGCCATAATAACTTGTTCAAGCTGCTTTTTTTTATCTGATTCAACAACGGGTAATACGCTTAAATCAAGGTTTGCTCGATAAAAACCTGTTTGCACAATATGTTCGTCTCGAATAGCAAATTTAGCCGCCATATCGTGTTTAACTTTACGCGTAGCCGTTGCGGTAAGTAATAACACCAACGGAATTTTTAACGCTTGGCAATAGTTAGGTAGCTTTAAATAATCGGGTCTAAAGTTATGACCCCATTCAGAGATACAATGCGCTTCATCAACCACCAACATAGACACAGCGACAGATTCAATAAACTGCCTGAAACGTTCATTTTTAAAACGCTCAACTGATACCATTAATATTTTAATTTCACCGCTGCGTACTGCTGCCATGATTTCTTGTGACTGATTCCCTTTTAAGGTTGAGTCAATACTCGCCGCCGCAATACCTTTGCTTGCCAAAAAGGCTAATTGATCTTTCATTAAAGCTAACAGAGGTGAAACAACCAACGTTAAATGGGGTAAGTGTAACGCCGTTAATTGGTAGCATAAAGACTTGCCCGACCCCGTAGGAAATATAGCTAAGGTTGACTGTCCGGCAAGCAATTGCGTGATGGTTTGTTGTTGGCCTTCTCTGAACGCTTCAAAACCAAAAGTAGTTTTTAACGATTGTTGAAGTGAATTTGAAGGCTTTCCATTCATGTTCTATATTCCTGTAAATTACTCTTTAGTAGCGGCATTTTTTATGAACATGTTCCGCTTTCGTGACACAACTCTTTTAAATTTCTGCCGCCACTACTGAAATTTCAACTAACAAGGCTTCACGCGCCATTTTAGCTGCAACACAAGCACGTGCAGGTGCATACCCTTCAGGTACCCAAGCATCCCATACTGCGTTCATATCAGCAAAATAACTCATATCTTTAACGTAAATGGTCGCCGACAAAATGTGTTTTCTATCACTACCGGCTTCTATTAATAAGTCATCCACTTTATCCAGCATCGTTTGCGTTTGCTCGGTAATATCTTTCGTCGCATCTGCCGCTACTTGGCCGCATAAGTAAATAGTGCCATTATGTTTTACAATCCGGCTCATGCGTTTTTTTTGTTCTAATCGTTCTATAGGCATATGACTTAATTCTCCAGCATATCAATAAATTTTTGTGATTGTTCAATGGCTAAATTCATGTCTTTAATTAGCACGCTAACATCTCTTTTAATAGAGCCCATTTCACCTTGTAATGCCCCAACCGCTTTGGCATTCAAGTTATGTTTTAAAAATAGGCTATTATCTTTTAGTGCTGATAAAACTGGCGCCATTTTACTTTCAGCTTTGTGCATCGACTTAATTAATGACTGATAGCGACGTTGCGTTTCTCTGAACTTTGTGGTGCTTTGTCTTTTTAAGTTAGCGCTAGAAATTTGCTCTATTTCATCTTGCCATTCATCAAATAAGGCATCCGCAACATCTTCTATTTTTTCAATACGAGAGCTGACATGTTCTGCCGCGTCTTTAGAGTCTTCATATTGCGCTTGAATAATATTATATTGTTCTTCAAGATCACCACCGTCAACGTCGGTTAATGCCATCATTTCTTCTAATGCAGACTTAAATTGCGCTTGAGCTTCTTGTTGTGATTCTTTGGCGTCAACAACACGATCAACCATGATGTCACGTTTGTGAATCCCTACTTTTTCCATCGCGGAATAATAAGCACTTGAACACCCTGATAGTGCAATAATAAACACGATTGACATGAGCTTTTGGCTAATACTAAACATAAAATTTTCCTTAAATGACTTTTAAATTGTTACTCGCGCTCTGACTTATCACACTATTGTCAGTCGTTAATGTGAAACGCGCTAACATTGATGCTTATGGTATATGGATTACGCTAACCGGGCAAAATATTTATTTTTATTTACATATCACTAATAAAAAACCCCAAGGCTTTTCAACATTGGGGTTTTCTCAAGACATAAACATTAAGTGTTGTTTAAACGACGGAGTAATTTATTAATTCAAGGAAATCGCACGGAGCTGACGCTAGTCAGTGAGTACGTTTGACGATGAAGTAGTAAATTACAACAAGTTTAAACATCACTTAATAAGTTATTCCCACTCGATAGTAGCAGGCGGTTTACCTGATATGTCATAAACTACACGAGAAATACCATCAATTTCATTAATAATACGGTTTGAAACCAATCCTAAGAAATCATAAGGTAAATGTGACCAACGCGCGGTCATAAAATCAATCGTTTCAACACAACGCAATGAGACAACCCAATCATATTTACGCTGATCGCCCATTACACCCACAGAGCGTACCGGCAAAAATACAGTAAAGGCTTGGCTAACTTTATGGTATAAGTCAGCTTTGTGTAATTCTTCAATAAAGATAGCATCGGCGCGGCGTAGTAAATCACAGTATTCTTTTTTCACTTCACCTAAAACACGTACCCCTAAACCAGGCCCAGGAAATGGATGGCGATAAAGCATGTCGTACGGTAAGCCTAACTCTAAACCAATTTTACGTACTTCATCTTTAAATAATTCACGTAAAGGCTCAACTAAACCTAATTCCATATCGTCTGGCAAGCCACCAACATTATGGTGTGATTTAATCACATGGGCTTTACCTGTTGCTGACGCGGCTGACTCGATAACATCAGGGTAAATTGTCCCTTGAGCTAACCATTTAGCATTTTTTAATTTTTTTGATTCTTCATCAAAAACATCAATAAAAACACCACCAATAATTTTACGCTTTTTCTCTGGATCGGCTTCGCCTTTCATTTTATCTAAAAATCGGTCTTCCGCTTTCACATGGATGATGTTTAAACCAAAGTGATCGCCAAACATGTCCATCACTTGCTCGCCTTCGTTTAAACGTAGTAAACCGTTATCAACAAAAACACAGGTAAGTTTATCGCCAATGGCGCGTTGTAAAAGCATCGCCACAACTGATGAATCAACACCACCTGAAAGGCCTAAAATAACTTCGTCATCACCAATTTGCGCTTTCATTTTGGCAATAGCATCTTCAATGATAGTCGCTGAAGTCCAAAGTTTTTCACATTGACAAATATCAACAACAAAGTGCTCTAAAATACGCATTCCCTGTTTAGTATGAGTGACTTCTGGGTGAAATTGTACGCCATAAAATTGCTTGTCTTCATTGGCTATTGCCGCATAGGCACAGTTGTCGGTTTTAGCAACCGTGACAAAACCTTCAGGTATACTTGATACTTTATCGCCATGGCTCATCCATACATCTAATAAAGCATTGCCATTAGCACTAACACTGTCTTCAATAGCATTAAATAAAGCCGATTTAGTCACTACTTCTACCGCAGCATAACCAAATTCTTTATGATCAGAACTTTCTACACCACCACCAAGCTGTTCTGCCATGGTTTGCATGCCGTAACAAATACCCAATACAGGTACATTTGCAGTAAACACATATTCGGGTGCGCGAGGTGAATTAGTTTCAGTAACTGATTCAGGGCCGCCAGCAAGAATAATTCCAGTTGGATTAAATTCTTTAATTTGTGCTTCCGTCACGTCCCATGACCAAAGTTCACAGTAAACGCCAATTTCACGAACACGACGAGCAATAAGCTGGGTGTATTGTGAGCCAAAATCTAATATTAGTATGCGGTGATCATGAATGTCTTTACTCATGCTATTTTCCTACTATTTACCTAAAAGGTATGGTTTATAAGTAACAACACCCTGAGTCTTTCTCTAACAAGAGTAGAGCTCAAGGTGTTTGAATTTTTTATCTTCTTAATTGTAATTAAGAGTTCAAGAATAGTTTAGTTCAAAGCTTGTTAGCACAAGAGCAAAGAAGAAGCACGGAGCTGACGTTAGTCAGTGAGTACTTCAGATGCCGCTATTGTATTAACAAGCTGTTCGGCTTAGCCCGTACGATAGTTAGGTGCTTCTTTGGTGATGGTTACATCATGTACATGTGACTCACCCATACCTGCTGACGTTATTTTCATAAACTCAGGTTTAGTACGCATAGTTTCAATATCTTTACAGCCAGTTAAGCCCATAGATGAACGTAAACCACCCATTTGTTGATGAATAATTGCCGATACGGGGCCTTTATACGCCACACGGCCTTCAATGCCCTCAGGTACTAATTTGTCTGCTTCACCATCAGATTTTTGGAAGTAACGATCACTTGAGCCTTCTTTTTGGCTCATTGCGCCTAAAGAACCCATACCACGATATGATTTATAGTAACGACCTTGATAAAGTTCAACTTCACCCGGTGCTTCTTCAGTACCGGCTAACATGCTGCCAACCATGACACAGTGCGCGCCAGCGACTAAGGCTTTAGCAATATCACCTGAAAAGCGAATTCCGCCATCAGCAATCACGGGAATACCCGTACCTTTCAATGCTTCAACCGCATTTGATATGGCAGTTAATTGCGGAACACCAACACCCGTAACAATACGCGTTGTACAAATAGAACCTGGGCCAATACCTACTTTAACGGCATCAACACCAGCATCAGCCATTGCTTTAGCACCTGCACCTGTCGCAACGTTACCTGCAACAATTTGTAAATCAGGGTATTTATTTCGAGTTTCTTTTACACGGTCCAACACACCTTGTGAATGGCCATGAGAAGTATCAATTAATAACACATCAACCCCAGCAGCAACCAAAGCGTCAATACGTTCGTCGGTGCCTGCGCCAACGCCAACAGCAGCGCCAACACGTAAGCGGCCTAGATCATCTTTACAGGCATTTGGTTTGTTTTCAGCTTTTTGATAATCTTTCGCGGTAATAAGACCCACTAACTTAAATGCATCATCAACAACCAATATTTTTTCAATACGGTTTTCATGCATTAAACCAAGAATTTCTTTACGGGCAGCGCCCTCTTTAACCGTCACTAAATTTTCTTTAGTGGTCATCAATGCCGATGCGGGCTGAGTTAAGTCTGTTTCAAAGCGTAAATCACGACCGGTGATAATACCCACTAAGTTATTATCATCATCAACCACTGGGAAGCCGGTAAAACTTAAATCATCGGCTTTACGCATGATTTGCTCAACAGAGTCAGACGCTCTAACCGTTTTAGGATCGGAGACAATGCCGCTTTCATACTTTTTAACTTGCTTCACATTACTGGCTTGTTCAGCGATAGTCATATTTTTATGAATAAAACCTAAACCGCCTTCTTTCGCTAAGGTAATCGCTAAACGCGCTTCTGTGACTGTATCCATCGATGCAGAAACCATAGGAACATTTAAAGTAATTTTTCGGGTTAAATGGGTTTTAAGTTCGGCTGTATGGGGTAGTACCGTTGAATGAGCAGGTACTAGTAGAACATCGTCAAAAGTTAACGCTTCTTGGGCAATTCGTAACATCGCAATATCACCAGAGTTAGATGTGAGGTCAGTACTAAAGTCGTATAAGTTAGTACTTAATATTGCGGCAGAATTTTAACCGCTTTCTTTGGTTAGGTAAACATAAATTTGTCTTTAAATGATATTATTTTCACCGAGTCAAGCGAAATCAGGGCAATTTAATCATGCATTACCCAAACCTACCGAAACTCGCATATTGAAGTGGTTTGGGTATATACTCTTGTTCCTACACGGTTTAACTGATTGAACATCCTTTATTATGGCAGCACAGCACATTTTACAAGTAAGTGAGTTAACCAGAAAAGTTCGTTTTATTTTAGAAAGCGAACTCAATACTGTTTGGCTAACCGGTGAAATATCTAATTTTGTTGCCGCGGGCTCTGGTCATTGGTATTTATCGCTTAAAGACAGTAAATCTCAAGTACGCTGTGCAATGTTTAAAGGTAATAATCGTCGCGTTAGGTTGCAGCCACGTAATGGTCAACAAGTATTAGTGCGTGCCAAAGTATCTTTATATGAGCCCCGAGGTGATTTTCAATTAATTATTGAACAAATGGAAGATGCTGGCGAAGGTTTACTACGTCAACAATATGAACAATTAAAAAACAAACTCAATGCTCTGGGTGTTTTTTCCCAAGCACACAAGCAAGCCATTCCTGAACACATCCAAACGGTAGGTATTGTTACCTCTCCAACCGGCGCTGCTGTCAAAGATATTTTATCGGTATTAAAACGTCGAAATCCTAACATTAATGCCATTATTTATCCTGCGCTAGTGCAAGGAGAATATGCCAGCAATGATATTTGCCATGCTATTGCTCAAGCGAATAAACGCCAAGAATGTGATGTACTTATTGTTGGCCGTGGCGGCGGTTCTTTAGAAGATCTTTGGCCGTTCAATGAAGAGTCGGTGGTACAAGCAATTTACGATAGTAACTTGCCCATTATCAGTGCCGTTGGCCATGAAGTAGATACCACACTCAGTGATTATGTCGCCGATTTACGTGCCGCTACGCCATCAGCAGCAGCAGAATTGGTAGCAAGTGACAGTAATGAGTTCTTAAATAAAATAAAAACATTTGAACAACGTTTAATTCATGCTATTGGCCGTAAAAAAACGGCTTTACTACAACAACACAATCATCTTCAACATAGATTAGAGCAAGTTCATCCTGAGCAACAACTACAGGTACAACAACAAAAGCACGATGAATTGAGCTTGCGCTTATCACAAGCAATACAACGGTCAATGGCACAATCAGCACACCAGCCAAGCCAACTACAACAAAGGTTAATGCAGTTATCTCCGGTAAAAATAATCACTAAACAGCAAAACCAAATAAATCAGCAAGAACAAAGGTTAATTCATGCGATGCAAAATAGCTTGCAACATAAGCGTGAGTCTTTTGTGCATTTAATAGAGCAAATACAATTAGTGAGTCCATTAGCAACGATTGCTCGTGGTTATAGCATTACCCGAAGTAAGAATAACAAAGTGATTAATTCAATTGTACAAGTGGCATTAAACGATGAGATTACGATACAAGTTACTGATGGCTCGATTAACGCTAGAGTACTCTAGCTATTATTTAGCTTGTGCAGCCATAGTATTAAGTAATAGCTGATTTATTTTACTATCACTTTTTTCGTTGAATTTAATACCAAAAGACAAACCATCTGCTTGCTGCTTTAAATTGCACACAGAGCCATTAAGCTTAAGGTTATTACCACCATCGTTATCTTCAATAATAATTTCAATTATTTTCTTTTCTGATAACACCAGCTTTTCGCCATTTTCAATCGTTAACTGACAACCGCTAATAGACAAATTGGTAATAGTGGTTTGCCAATACTCTTGATCTATTTTGGCTTTGGCATGGATATAAGTGTCGATACGAATAGATGAACGTAAATTTTGTATGCCAACTGTACGAGGAAAGTCTAGTACGATAATACGGGATGGCATTTGTATGGTTTGCTTAATCGTACTAATAAAAGCAAGTACTGCACCCTCATGCCCTTCAATCAAACCACGTACTGTTACGCCCATTCCTTGCGTTATATGTTGAGAAAAATTACCTAACTTCTTTATGTCGGGAAACTGTATCAGTACATATTTATTAGGTAAATAACCAATAAAAGTTGTTCTAAACTTACCCCGTTGACCGGCAGGAGTATTAATCTCAATGGTGATCATTGAGCCACCGTGTAACAAAGACAAATTTCGATTTAAGCGAGTTGCAGTGTCAATATTAGTTGCTTTACTAGCCATATATACTCGATTAACAAAAACAAAATTAGATAATTCACATTATCCAAAGAAGACACTAAATGCAATAGAAATCAGTGACGAGTCATTGTGTTACAGCTATTTTCTGGCCGTAAGATAGGCAAAGGAGGTTAAACGCGTATCGAATAAAATAACTTGCTATGAACGAGGCTTAAGTCTTATGGTCATTCCATTTAGCTAAAGATAAATTAAGCCTGCGTTTATTGACAGAAAATTGCACACATTATTATGCTAGATTATCATCAAAATATATGGTTATTCTTATTCCATAAAATTTACTGATTTCTGACATTATCTATTTCCTTTATTTAATTATATCCTTTATCCCTAAGGTGCATATACTTATCCCATTTTGTTTTTTGTTCTGTGTGAAATGCTGCCATGTCTCTATCTGCATTTGCACTAGCAAAGCCATCTTGTGAAATTTCCACCATTTCTTTAGCATATTCACTTAATTTTTTTGTATTGCTATTAATTTCATTTAATACGCTTGTTATCTCATTCATACTACTTTCAAACGTTGAAGCAAATTCTGTAAATTCTTTTGATTCATAATATCTTAAAGAGGCATCAGTTTCTTCATAGTCTGTCGTTAATAAATTACTCATTCTATTGATAACTATTTGATAACCTAGGTCATTTGATGATTTTCTAGCGCGTATGGTCATCTTCTTTATTTTAACGGCTAATAATCTTGCTTTTCTTTCATCATCTTTTTTTATCATGGTATATTTTTTTGCTTCAACGTTAGATGACATTTCTACCGCTTCTTTTATTTGTGAAGCATAAGGGTATGAGATTATAAAAGTGTTATAGCTTGATAGTGTATTTATTGCTTTTGCTTTTGCAAAAGCAAGTAAGTTTATATTTTTTATAGCATCTTTAACTTGAGAAGCTTTTGGGTAATTTTTTATGAACCATTCATAGCCTATTATATTATTTTCTTTTTTTGTTAGGTTATAAATTTCAGATGTGGCGTTTTCTATTAATGAAGATTTTGGATGACTTTTTATAAATTGCTCATACCCTGCTATGTTATTTTGCTTGCTTGTTAGAATGTAAATTTCAGATGTAGCATCTTTAACTTGTAACGCTCGTGGGTGTTTTTTTATAAATTTTTCATATGAATTAATAGTGTTTGTTTCTTTTACTAAAACATAAGCATTTTTTTGTTTTTTATTTCTAATCTTTTGTTCTTTAATTTTGTTTTGTTTTATTTTGTTTTTTCTAATTTTTTGTTCTTTAATTTTCCTTTTTTTTATTATTAAAGTTTCTATTTCTATATATTTATTAATTTTATCTTCCAAAACACCATCATAATCAAAGCTCTTCCCCCTTACGCAACGAACATGAAGCTCCCAATTTTTACCAGCATCTGAATTATAGGTATCAAACCCTATATAATTTGGCTTCCAGTGACGAACTGTAGAACTCCAATAACGCCCATTACTCCCCAAAGTAATATTGTTAAATATATGTTTAATGTTTTTAGTAGACACCAGTTCAGATCTTGTGGGTAATCGCCAATCATTTTTATCATTTAAATTTAAATTTTTACAATAACTTACAGCACTATCCCAATTTTTTTCTATAATTTTTGCATCTTTATTATCTTGCCAACTCATTTCACTCGCAAAATCGACTAAGACATCATTTATCCTTTTAAATCTTTTTTTGTCCACTTCACTTTCTACAGATGCAAAAACATTTAAACTTAATACAATAAAAATTAGCCCTAATACTATTTTTTTCAATTTCAATTTCCTTATTTTTAGAGCTAATTATCAAACGAATGGTAATATTTAAACGACTTATAGCCGCTCAATGATATGTGACAGAGTATTATGAATACGTAGTCGTTTTACTTATTCTCTTTATTATACCCTTGAGTTGCTCTGGCTATTTTCTTTTGCTCGGTATAGGTTAGTTTTTTCTTGCCTGCAAATGGGTTTGCGGTTTCTCTAAATTCAATACGAATAGGCGTACCCATCATTTTTAATGATTTACGGTAATAATTCATTAAATAACGTTTGTACGACTGCGGTAATTTTTTAGCTAAATTACCATGGATAACGATAATAGGTGGGTTATAGCCGCCTGCGTGAGCATACTTTAACTTAATACGACGGCCATTATGCATAGGGGGCTGATGATCAAATTTTGCCATATCCAATATTTTAGTCACCATTGCGGTAGAAATACGCTTGGTAGCACTAACAAAGGCTTCTTCTACTGACGCATACAAATGACCAACACCGGTGCCATGTAACGCTGAAATAAAGTGAACTTTAGCAAAATCAATAAAACCTAAACGTCTATCCATCTCGGTTTTAATTCTATCTTTAGCATGCTCTTCTAATCCATCCCACTTATTAACCGCTAATACCAGTGAACGACCCGACTCTAAAATAAAACCGAGTAAGCTTAAATCTTGATCACTGATGCCTTCACGTGCATCAATTAATAACAAACAGACATTAGAGTCTTCAATAGCACGCAATGTTTTGATTACTGAAAACTTTTCGACTACATCGGTAACATTTTTACGACGGCGAATACCGGCGGTATCAATTAAGGTATACGAGCGACCATTGTGCTCCATCGGAATATAAACACTATCGCGAGTCGTGCCTGGTGCATCAAAAACGACTACTCGTTCTTCGCCCAAAATACGATTAGTTAAGGTTGATTTTCCGACATTAGGTTTACCGATAATAGCCAGTTTAATGGTATCGTTTTCTTTAGGTGCTTCTTCGATTTGTTTTTCAAGTTCCGCTTCGCTAAGCTCATAATCACCATCAAACTCACCTTCTCCGGTGTCTGACACTTTAGGTTGACCAAGCGCTTCAATATGAGGAGTAAGCGCTAAGGTTAGTAATTGCGTTACGCCACGACCATGGGCTGCGGCAATTTTATGAACTTCTTCACCAAGACTTAACGCATAGAATTCGGCGACAGCTGAATCGGCATCGATACCATCAACCTTATTAGCGACTAGGAATATTTTTTTGTCTTGTTTACGTAAATAATCAGCAATACCATAATCAGCAGACGTTAAACCATCACGGGCATCAACTAAAAACAAAACGGCATCAGCTTCGTCAATAGCCGTCAACGATTGCTCAGCCATTAATAAATCAATGCCTTCTTCATCACCATTAATACCACCGGTATCAATAACAATAAAAGGATGTTCTTCAACCTCTGCCTTACCATATTGGCGATCGCGCGTTAAGCCTGGGTAATCAGCAACTAAGGCATTTCTAGAGCGGGTTAAGCGATTAAATAATGTTGATTTACCAACATTTGGACGGCCAACTAGGGCAACAACAGGAAGCATGAAAACCTCAAAAATGAAATAAAAACCTAATTTCTATTTTAATAATAGAACAGAATAAGGCTATTTATATAATATAAAAACAAGCAACGGCTCCTTTTATATACCCGTTCCACTTGAAACTGCATGATTCAGCGGGAACTGGGTATAGGAGCCGTATATAATTTTAGTCTAAAAAATCAATTGAAAATAATTAAATTTACTTTTCAACAACCACTATTTTGGTGTTTCAATAGCCTGTAGATCACCATCTCGTGATTGGCTATACAAAACGTTATCAACCACTGTTGGTGTTGAGTGTATACCGCTGCTATCCACTTGATGTCGAGCAACAATCTCACCATTATCTTGGCTTAACCAATGTAAATAGCCTTCAAAATCACCAACTACCACATAATTATTAACCACAACAGGGCCCGTAACACCACGATTAGCAAGCGCTAAATTACTCCAACGCTCAATACCATTGACTCTATCAATGGCGTAAACATGACCACGTAAATTTGTTAAGAAAATAGTATTACGATAAATCGAAATTTGACGATATGATGAATATTGACGCTTCCACACCACTCGGCCACTTTTCAATTCGATGGCGGCTAAGTTTCCTAGTGAAGAAACAGCATAAACTTTATCGCCAAAAACAACTGGTGATGAATCAACATCAATAACGCGTTCAAGTTCAGTTGAACCCGCTGGCTCACCTATCTCAGTTGACCAACCTTGCTGGCCTTTATCTAATAAGTAAACATTAACACCACCTTTACCTGTGCCAATAAGCACACCACCCGAGGCAATGACCGGCTGACTAATACCACGTAGTGTTAACGCAGGAACATTTTGCTCTATTTTCCATAACTCTTCACCATTGTCAGCATTAAAAGCTTTCATAATACCTGATGCGCTATTTACCACGACAATACCCGAATCAACCGCGGGTGAAGAGATAATTTCACCTTTAATATCCGCTTGCCAAACAAGCTCACCCGATTTGGCATCTAACGCATAAATTTTGCCGCTTTCACTACCAATAAAAACTTTATTTAAGCCCGCAACAGGACCACCCGCAAGCATTGCTGAGACTCGGCTATCCCAAAAGCTACGTTTATTATCAACATCACTTAAGTCTGCGTGCCAAAGTTCTTTGCCCGTTTTTACATCAAAGGCAATAACATCTCCAGCTCGGCTAGCACTATAGACGGTATCATAGGCAACAATAGGCTTAAGGCGAGAGAAGTAGTCTCCACTACCATCACCAACGCTTTCTTCCCATAAAACATCTGGCTCAAACAGTTCATTTATTTCAGTCAGTTCAGCAACTAATTTGCTTTCGTCTTCCTCTTCATCTGTTGATGAACAGCTAAGCAAAGTACTAGACAATAAAAGCACGGCTAGTATATTTTTGTAATTGGTTAAAAATCGCTGACTAGCCTGTTTATTAAAAAATACCATTGAACAACCTTATTTACTTAACAGCAGGAACGATAGAAGTTAACTTAACAGCAGTAGCCAAATCATCTAATTTCATTTGCAAACTTGGACTACTCGCAAGACCATCAGCGGCAATAGCCACTTGATAGGAGTTACGCGCTAATTCTTTTTTTCCTTGCAATAAATAGGTATCACCTTTTATTTCTTCAACAGCCGCAGTAAATGATTCAGGTAACGGTTTAGCTAAAGTAGCAAATGCTTGTTCATACTGTGCTAACTGAATTTGAACACGCGCTAAACGTAAACTCGCAATACCTTTAATACCATCAGTGGGTGCACTGGCAATAGCTGACATTAATTGTGTTTGTGCTTCAGCCCAGTTTTGTGTGCGTGCGGCTTCTTTAGCTAATGCTAATGCGGTTAATGACGCATAACTAGTCGTTGAATTTTCAGTGATAAATTTTGCTGCATTTTCACTAAAAGCTTCTTTATCGGTAGCACTATTTTCTATTAGCGCTTGATAACTATTTGAAATAGCCATTTCATCAGCAAGTTTATTATCTTTGTAATAGTTAAAGCCAATAAAACCGACAAAACCTAAAACAATACCCGCAATAATCATATTACCATTTTCTTGCCAGTAACCTTTAATCGCTTCTACTTGTTGTTCTTCTGTTTGATAAATATCCACTTCTTCACCTTCGACTAAACGTCTTAAATTAATGTCGTTAATAAACTTGGGATTTTCTCAAATGCCAAGTTTTGTTGTTCTTGTTGTCCACGTAAATATTTAACCATAACCTGCTGTTCAGCAATTTCGTTATCACCTAATATTAACGCGATTTGTGCACCTGACTTATCAGCACGTTTTAATTGTTTTTTCATATTGCCGCCGCCACAGTGACATTGCAATCGAATATCAGGTACTTGATCTCGCCATTGTTCAGCTAATGCATTAGCTGCAATTTGCGCATCATCACCTAAAATTACCACATACGCATCAACTTGTGGACGTACATTGGTTATTTTATCTAACTCAGTTAACATCAGTACTAAACGCTCAATACCTAAAGCAAAACCAAAAGCTGGTGTTGCTTTACCGCCAAGCTGCTCAACTAAACCATCGTAGCGACCACCTGCACAAATAGTACCTTGTGCGCCTAGGCTGTCCGTCACCCATTCAAAAACAGTTCGGTTGTAATAATCTAAGCCACGTACTAAACGTTCATTTAATACATACTTAATGCCCGCGGCATCTAACCGTGCACAAAGGGTAGTAAAATGCGCTTGAGTTTCTTCACCAAAGTAATCTGATAATTTTGGTGCATCCGTTAATGCTTCTTGCACTTGCGGGTTTTTGCTGTCTAACACTCTAAGCGGGTTAGTATGCATACGACGTTTAGAATCTTCATCAAGTAATTCTTCACGCTCAGTTAAATAGTCAATAAGCGCTAAACGATAATTCGCACGTTCTTCATTGCTACCTAACGAATTCAACTCTAGTGTGACAAGTTCATTGATGCCAAGTTCCCGCCATAAGCGAGAAGTGAGTAAAATAATTTCAGCATCTATGTCTGGCGTCGCAATACCAAAGGCTTCTAAGCCAAATTGATGGAATTGACGATAACGACCTTTTTGTGGTCTTTCGTGACGAAACATCGGTCCCATGTACCAAAGACGCTGTTCTTGGTTATATAATAAACCATGCTGAACACCAGCACGTACACAACTGGCAGTGCCTTCTGGACGCAAAGTTAAACTATCGCCATTCAAGTCATCAAAGGTGTACATTTCTTTTTCAACAATATCGGTTACTTCACCAATAGCACGCTTAAAGACGGCTGTTGACTCAAGAATAGGCATGCGTATTTCGGCAAAACCATAATTACTCGCCACTCGACGTAATACTGACTCTACCATTTGCCATATATTAGTTTCACTTGGCAAACAGTCATTCATACCGCGAATTGCTTGTAGCGCCTTATTTTTAGCCACTTATTTATTTCTCTCTGTTGTGCTTTTCTGTGTGTTAATTTTTATGCAGCGCGCATTATAACGAATAACGCCCCATACTTAAACGGGAGAATAATAACGCTTTATACCCAAGCCATCTCAGATGCGGAATTCAGCTAGAAGTGGTTTGGCTATACTGGATTAATCTACGGATTTTACATCAATTTGATTTTTTTCATTTAATCGCTCTTCCATCGCATGTGCTTTAGCGCGAATGCGTTGCTCAAGTTGGTCAACCAAATCAGTATTATCAAAACGCTCTTTTTGGCGTACGCCGTCAAGATAGTAACCGCTTTTTTTATTACTGCCCGTTAATCCTAAATCAGATATCATTGCTTCACCGGGACCATTAACAATACAACCAATAATCGATACATCCATTGGTGTCATAATGTCTTCAATACGCTGTTCAAGGGCATTTACCGTGGCAACCACATCAAATTCTTGGCGTGAACAACTAGGACAAGCAATTAAATTAATACCTCTGCTACGTAGTTTCAATGATTTTAAAATATCGAAACCCACTTTGATTTCTTCTATTGGATCAGCGGCCAATGAAATACGTAACGTATCACCAATACCTTGCGCCAATAATAACCCTAAACCAACAGATGATTTAACTGAGCCTGCGCGTAAACCGCCCGCTTCAGTAATACCTAAATGTAATGGGTTATCAATTTGTTTAGCGAGTAATTTATAGGATTCTACCGCCAGAAATACATCAGAAGCTTTAACGCTTACTTTAAATTGGTCAAAGTTCAATCGATCAAGAATATCAACATGGCGCATGGCTGATTCAAACAACGCTTCGGGTGTCGGTTCAGTGTATTTCTCTTGAATATCTTTTTCCAATGAGCCGCCATTAACACCAATTCTAATGGGAATGTTTTTGTCACGAGCACATTCAACTACACTGCGAATTCTATTTTCATTACCAATATTACCAGGATTGATACGTAAACAATCAACGCCATATTCGGCTACTTTTAAAGCGATACGGTAATCAAAATGAATATCGGCAACTAAAGGGACATTCACTTGCTTTTTGATTTCACGAAAGGCTTCTGCAGCATCCATAGTCGGCACACTTACACGTACAATATCAGCACCAACCGCTTCTAATGCTTTGATTTGTGCCACTGTAGCGATAACATCAGTAGTTAACGTGTTTGTCATTGATTGCACAGTAATGGGCGCATCACCACCAACGGGAACATTACCCACCATAATTTGACGAGATTTACGACGAATGATTGGAGATTCTTTAAACATAATTTATTCTTTTGTAACCCTACATAGGGTATTTATTGTAAAATTAACGGTAATGAAAACTTGGTGATATTACCGAGATTAAAAGACGACATATCAACTGGGTTACCATTAAAAGCAATGGTTGCTAACTCTGGTTTACCTAACGTCACTGTTAACGGTACTTTACCGGTAACGGTCATAACATAACCTGATTTTTTAACACCCCACGCAATACGATCGCCCGTTGCATCATAAATATTAACCCAACAATCACCTGAAAAAGTAAACACTGCTGTGCTGATATCAGGCACTAGTTCAGTTTCAGTATTAACCGGTACTTTAATTTGATCGTTAACCTGACCCTTAATCTGACTTTCAGGTTTCGCATCTATATTCGTTTCAATAGTCGGAGATTCAACAACAGGTGGTTGCACGGATAACTCAGGTGCTTCAACGATTTTTTTGACGACATTTACATCAACTATGTCAGTAACATTACTACTGGCTGGCTGTTCTTGCGTTGATTTATCAAATAAATTAACAGACAGTTCTGGCTCTTGTAACCACCATAACACCATCAAACCAAACAAAAGAGCGGCAATTAAATAACTAAACCACATTAAACGGCTATGCTCAGCTTGTTTTTCGGTTAAATTAGAAAAACTCTGCATTTCACTGCGTTGTACTTCCGCAATACTAAGCATGTCATATGCGCTAAGCACCTCGTCAATATCAACGGCCACCAATTTAGCATAATTGCGTAAGTAGCCACGATTAAACGTTGCTGGCAACGCGGGGTCAAAAATGTCTTGTTCTATTTCATTGACTAAATTTGTTCTAAAATTTAACCTGTTACTTACATCTTCTGCACTTAGCGATAACTTTTTTCGTGCTTCACTCAGCATTAAACCAGGACCAACTACTTCTATATTTTCACAAAGCTCATCCACTTGTTTACTACTAGCGGCAGTTAACACTTCTTTATTCATTTATTCAGTCACCGTATTAGGATCTATTAAATGCAATGTATCATTGATACGAATTTTTTTATTACCGGTAAGATTATTCCAACGACGTAAGGCTTTAATCTTAATGTTATATTTCACCGAAATACCATACAAAGTATCACCCGTGCTTACCACATGAATTTCAGGCGATTCATTACTAACATCACCACTTTTTTGACCTTCTGTAGCGTCGATAATTAACGGCTCTTTCACTGTAGGCTCATCTTCGATAATAAGAACAGGCTTTTTAGCAATGTGAAATACCTCTTGATCTTCAAGCAGTACCTCTTTTTCAACTAACGCTACCGTATTGATTTTATTTTCAGTTATGAGTGTTGTTGTTTTATTATCTTTTTCCATTTTAGGTGCGACGAGAACAACAACCCGTTTATATTGGTCACTCGTACTAGCTGGGGTTTTGCTAACTACCCTCTGTTCTTGTTCAGGAATTGGGCTGACAATGGCAACACTTCCCATGGTCAAAGCAGCATTAATTGCCGCCGCAGAGGCTGTAGGTATTGATGACGGCCTCACCATAGTGTTTGTTGTCGCTTTAGTTGTCGTTAATGCAGGCACTATTGCTGCTGGCATAACTTTTTGATTGGCTACTTCCGCTTTTACTACACTAGCACTAGTCGCTGCACTACTTGATAATGCCTTTTTAGGTGATAGTTTCACCACACGTTTTTTGGATTTAACGGGCGTATCACTAATTTGGGTTAATTTATATCTTTTCGCTAAGCTGTCAGCCTCAATCAATTCAAGTTCATTCAACAAATATTGTTGTGCTTCCCATGATTGTGGGTACATTTTCACTAACATAGCGCCATAATTTTTAGCGGTACGACGCTGTCCTAATTTCAAATAGACTTTATAAGCTAACGCGATAGATTGTGGCGTAAAACGCCGAGTAACTTTTTCAAAGCGTTGTTCATATTCTTTAGCTTGGGTAAATTCACCCATGGCATATTGTAAACGTACCATTTGAAATAATGTCGATGCATTACCTGGGCTATGCATAACCGCTTTGTATAAATACATCTCTGCTTTGATAAAGTTATCTTTTTGTAAAAAACAAGACGATAAATTTTCATAACTTTTAGCGACCAATATATAGCTAGGTACCGCAATAGCTTTTAATAACTGTTTTTCTGCCGCCTCAATTTGATCTTGGCGACATAAATACACGCCATAATTATTTAAGGTATTAGCATCATCACTTTTTAACGACAGCGCTTGCTCAAATGCCCCTACCGCGAGTTCATTCTCACCAACAGTTTCATAATAATGGGCAAACGCTGTGTATACTTGCACCATATCGGGAGCAAATTTTTTCGCTTTTTCTAAATTTTGCTTGGCTTGCGCCATATTACCCATTCTCAAATAACCTAAACCAAGTGAAATACGCGTTGCCGCCATGTCATCTCTATTGGCTTGATTTTTCACCACAGGCGTTTCACCATTTTCAAATTCTTGCGTTACACAGGCTGACAACGCAACTGATATTACCGCAACAATGAGTAATGAAATTCGTTTTTTAGTCAAAGGTTTATCCCTAATGTATCAACCATGGTGAAATACTATTATGTAAAATTTTTAAGATAGTAACCTGATCAAACTATTTTTACCGAAATTTCGTCAGCTTTTATCTGTTTTTTTTCTGTTTGTATCTTTTGTTGTCTTTGGGTACGTTTAGTACGATCGAATACATCACCAGCTAACTGACCGCATGCTGCATCAATATCTTCGCCACGTGGCCGACGCGTAATAACCGTTAAGCCATAACTTTGTAAAACTTTATCAAAACGATCAATACGAGAATTACTTGGACGCGAGTATGGGGAGCCAGGATAAGGATTAAAAGGGATCAAATTAATTTTACTGGGTAAGCCTTTTAACACGTGCGCTAACGCATGCGCTTGATCCGTTGAATCATTAACATGATCTAGCATGACATATTCGATTGTTGCCTGCTTATTCGCTTTAGAGCCATCAATGTAACGACCCGCCGCCGCAATAAATTCTTCTAATGGATATTTTTTATTAATGGGTACCAATTCATCACGTAGAGCATTATCCGGGGCATGAATTGAAATCGCTAAGGCACAATCAATTTTAGCTTTCAGCATATCAAGTGCTGGTACAACACCCGAAGTACTTACCGTAACTCGGCGCTTAGATAAACCATAACCCAAATCATTTAACATGGTATCAAGGGCTGGAATTAGGTTTTTCATATTAAGTAACGGCTCACCCATCCCCATCATAACGATATTGGTAATAGGTCTTTTGCCGGTAATACGCGTGGCGCCAATGTCATTAGCCACTCGCCATACTTGGCCAATAATTTCTGCCATGGACAAATTACGATTAAAACCTTGTTGAGCCGTTGCACAAAAAGTACATTCAAGCGCACAACCTACCTGTGAGGAGACACATAATGTAGCGCGATCATTTTCAGGGATCCAAACGGTTTCAACTTCTTGACCACCCTCTAACACCAAAGCATATTTAATAGTGCCATCTTTCGACACTTGCTTTTCAGAAATTTCTGGCGCTTTAATTTCACAGTTACGTTGCAGTTTTTCCCTAAGTTTTCTATTTATATTAGTCATTTGCTCAAAATCACTATAACCAAAGTGATAGATCCATTTCATAATTTGATCCGCTCTAAAAGGTTTTTCTCCAATAGAGGAAAAATACTCTCGTAATCCTTGATGATCAAAATTTAATAGATTGATTTTGCTACTTTCTTTAGCAACTTCTTTGACATTTTCTGTGACGATTGGGTCGCTCATACAACAAGTTCTCAAAACTGATAGGGAAAAAATAAATAATATCAATTAAAGTAATGAATGAGTCATTCATTACTTTAATTGATATAAGGTCGCGAATTGTACGCTTTTCAAGCGAATTTCGCAATTTTATGCTTAATAGCATTGAAGCAATAAATGGATTAATTCATAATTTCAATTGGTATAAACATAAAAGACAAAAAGGATTTTACTAATGACTCAGTAAAATCCTTTTGTTTGTAGACCAGAGTTTATTCTAGCTAAAGTAGCGTAATAAATTACGCCCTACAAATTAGCGTGTACGGCTACAGATTTCTTCATCAGAGAAAAAATAAGCAATTTCACGTGCTGCAGATTCTAACGCATCAGAACCATGAGCCGCATTTTCGTCAATGCTATCAGCAAGATCAGCACGGATAGTACCCGCAAGTGCTTCAGCAGGGTTAGTAGCACCCATGATTTCACGGTTTTTAAGAACAGCGTTTTCGCCTTCTAATACTTGTACCATTACTGGGCCTGAAGTCATAAATTCAACTAAAGCACCAAAGAAAGGACGTTCGCTATGTTCAGCGTAGAAACCTTCAGCTTTTTCTTGGCTTAAGTGAATCATTTTAGAAGCAACAATCTTTAAACCAGCAGTTTCAAAACGGTTGTAGATTTGACCAATGAAGTTTTTAGCAACTGCGTCTGGTTTTACGATAGAGAAAGTACGTTCGATAGCCATGATAAGCCCTTTTAATAAATTTAAATTTTAGTGTTATTAAGTAGAGACCAAATAAACAAACTGACATCTACAAATTTTGGCGCGATTATAAACGAAATAAGAGTAAACTCCTAATACTAACCGTTGAATAATGCGCATAATTTTTCACTTATTTTTTGCCTATTTTTTCTGGTCCTTTAGTCTTAGTCATCAAATAAAAAAATAAGGTATTATTTGATTTAAAATGAAAAAAAACTTATTTATATATTTTATAAATCACGCTGTAACTCAAGCTGGTTATGATTTCTTTCCTTTATTTGTTAAAAAAACAATAAATACCTCATCATTTTTTCTCTAGACCATCATATTTGGTTGTTACATTTGGTCACATTGTCGAAAAATTTCTGCAATGCTTTCATAGTTCACTGCAAGGTAATATTAAAAGCAACTACAGGAACATCAATGCAATTTATCAAGCGCGCGCATGGAGACGAGCAACCATACTGGCCAGCAGGGCCATTTAAAATTAGATTACCTTTTGTTCATTACCGCTGGGAACTCCCAGAAATGATACAAGGGTTTTTCATGTTCGTGGTTGGTTTGGCCATGATTCCTTTGCTTGAAAGCTATTTAGGTATGCCCTATGAAGCGGCATTAGCGTTTACTTTTATTGCTGGTATAGGTTATATTTTACCCGCGTTACTCGGCGTTCCTTTGGTTCCCGGTTGGATAACACCAGCCATTCCCGTGGTATTACTTTATTTGAAGGGCTTTGAACCCGGCCCTGAAGCAATCAGAGCATTGTTTGCTTTACAAATTGAAGTTTCTATTATTTTTCTTATTTTGGGTGCGACTCGTCTAGGGTCCAAGTTAGTTGATGTTATTCCAAACTCATTAAAGTGTGGAATAATTATTGGCGCGGGTATGGCCGCAATGATGGGAGAACTAAAAATTGGTGGTCGTATCGATTCAACGCCAGTTTCATTGATTGTTGGTTCTATTATTTCAGCCTATATCTTATTTTCTCTTTCTTTTAAAAATGTCGTTAATGAAAACTCTTTTGCCCGAAAAATTGCTAACTTTGGCATGGTACCGGGAATGATCATTGCCATGCTTGTTGGTTGGGCTGTCGGTGAATATCCGTTACCTGAAATAGAATGGGGCATTACTAATCCTAATTTTTCGTTGATGTGGGATTATTTACCCTTTACCGTTGGTTATCCTGATTTAGAGGTATTCTTACTAGCCATCCCAACAGCAATAATTGCCTATGTTATTGCCTTTGGCGATATCCTGGTTGGTTTTACCTTAGTGAAGCGTGTTGATCATATTCGTACTGATGAAAAAATAGAAGAAAATGTTGATCGTGTTCATTTAGTTACTGCTATTCGTAATGGTTTTCACGCATTTTTCGCGCCATGGCCTGGACTAGCAGGACCATTATGGACCGCAGCCCATGCAACAGTTGCTGAACGTTATGCAATGGGTCGTAAATCTATGGAATCTATTTATAGTGGCGGTGGTACTTTTTGGATGAGTGGTTTACTTGCTCTATTCGCATTACCTTTAGTGACTTTATTTAAACCAGTCTTACCAATAGCACTTTCTCTTACACTAGTGCTTACCGCTTACATTTGTATTATGGTTGGTATGGAACAACTAAAAAATTCAACTGAACGAGGCGTTGCGGGTATTGTTGCGGTTACATTAGCGATGCCAGATCCTAAATCTACCATGTATGCTGTATGTATTGGTGTAGTACTTTATTTTCTAATTGAGCGACCTAGACTATTGGGTAAGCATAACAGTAAAGATAATATTATTTTTTCTGATGAAGCGCAGGAAGAAGTCACCGTAACGACAAGCAATAATACGCAGTAATAGGAGAATATAATAATGACCTCTATAAATATTTTTGAACAGTATTTAGAGCCAAATGAAGCTAACTATATGGCGCTAACGCCCATTTCATTTTTAGAGCGAGCGGCATTTGTTTACCCAGACAAAACAGCAACCGTTAATGGTGATATTCGTCATACTTGGTTAGAAGTTTTTCAACGTTGTACACGCTTTGCTAGTGCTTTGGCAAAACGAGGCATTGGCCGAGGTGACACGGTATCAGTGATAGCACCCAATATTAGCGAACACTTTGAAGTACACTTCGGTGTACCGATGAGTGGCGCCGTACTCAATTCTATTAATACACGTCTTGATGCAGAAGCAATTGCTTTCATACTTGTGCATGCCGAAACCAAAGTGTTAATTACCGATAAAGAATTTAGCCCAATCGTTAAAAAAGCATTACGAATGATCCCACATAAGCCTTTAGTTATTGATATTGATGATCCTAACTTTAGCGACGGTCAATTAATCGGTTCGTTAACCTATGATCAATTACTTGATGAAGGTGATAGTGATTTTGAACCGCTACGCCCTAACAATGAATGGGATGCGATAACCCTAAATTACACCTCAGGTACAACAGGTGATCCTAAAGGGGTAGTTTATCACTACCGTGGTGCCTACCTTAATGCCGTCAGTAATGTTATGTCATGGAGTATGGGTGAACATCCCGTCTATTTATGGACACTACCGATGTTTCATTGTAATGGTTGGTGTTTTCCTTGGTCAATTGCCGCAACCGCTGGCACCAGCGTTAGTTTACGCCATGTGCGCGCCGAACCTATCTTTAACTTAATTAGAACCGAAAAAGTAGGCTACTTTTGTGGTGCTCCTATTGTATTAAATATGCTTAACGGCGCAGAAGCCTCATTAAAAGCTGATATCAATCATGCAGTGAAAGTAATGACTGCCGGTGCACCACCACCTGCTTCGGTAATTGAAGGCATGGAAGCTTCTGGTTTTAAAGTGACTCATACCTATGGCTTGACCGAGACCTACGGCCCTTCTGTTGTTTGTGCTTGGCATGACGAATGGAATGAAGAAAGTGCAGAGCAACAAGCTAAATTAAAATCTCGTCAAGGCGTTCGCTCTCCAATGCTTGATCAACTGATGGTAGCAGACCCTGAAACCTTAGAACCTGTGCCAAAAGATGGTGAATCAGTCGGTGAGATATTTATGCGCGGCAACCTAGTGATGAAGGGCTATCTAAAAAACCCTTCTACCACTCAAGCTGCTTTTGAAGGCGGTTGGCTTCATTCTGGTGATATCGCGGTTTGGCACAATGATGGCTATATTGAAATAAAAGATCGCTCAAAAGATGTCATTATTTCAGGTGGTGAAAACATTTCAAGCGTTGAAGTTGAAGATATATTATATCGCCATCCTAAAGTTCAAGAAGTGGCCGTGGTAGCAAAAAAAGATGATAAATGGGGGGAGACTCCTTGCGCCTTTATTACCCCAATGCCAAATGTTGAAATAACAGAACAGGAAATGATCAGCTTTTGTCGCGATAACATGGCGCACTTTAAAGCACCAAAAACAATTATATTTGGTGAACTACCAAAAACCTCAACAGGAAAAATACAAAAGTTTATTTTGCGCGCGCAAGCAAATAAGTAAATATGAAGGTCTTTGCTGAATAGTAGTGATATATGAAAACGGCTTAGGGTTGTTTGAGTATAGCCCCTCCCTAGCGCTACTATTTTTTTGGGCTGGCTTATCGCCAGCCCTTTTTTTATACTAATATCATCATTTCATTGAACACAAGTGATTAATGTTTTTACAACAAAAATTATCCCACACTTTCTTTTCTGCCATTATCTCCATTTTGTTAGTGTTACTTATTGGTATCTATTGGTACTCGGTGCCATTAATTAACAAAGAAGTATATAAAATTGAAAAAAATGCTAGTCGCTTAGTGTTAAATAACGTTTTTGAATTAGCGAGTAGCATGCAGCTAAACCTAAAACCTCGTAAAGAAGAAGTTATTCATCGATTACGAAAAATCATCAAAAACAGTGTTATTGCCAAAACAGGTTATCTTTTCATTTTTGATGAACAAGGCAATATGCTGCATCACCCTAATCCTAATATTAATGGGTCTAACGCCTTAAAACTTAAAGACCCAGAGACCGGAGGATTAATTTTACAAGAGCTCATTGCTGTTGCTGATACTGGGCAAGAACTTGAATATAAATGGGATAAGCCTAGCGATGCCAATAATTATAGTCACAGTAAATTATCTTTAGTTCGACACTTGCCCGAACTAGGTTGGTATATTTGTTCTTCTGTTTATATAGACGAATTACAAAGCAGCGGAAAACTGCTCAGCCAACGAATTTTAACCATGGGCTTTATTACCTTCATGTGCGCGATTTGTTTAGCGTTAATTTTTTCCTATTGGGTAACCAAACCAATCAACACACTTGCGTTGATTGCAAAAAAGGTGAGCCAAGGAGATTTAACGGTAAATAGTGGCATATCACGACCCGATGAATTAGGCGTGTTAGGCAAAGCATTTGACGATATGGTAACTCAAATGCGTGAAAACATTGAAATGCTTGATTTAAAAGTGGCTTCACGAACACAAACTTTAGCCACAACAAATGCGCAACTGCAACAAGCAATGATTGAAAGCCAGCAAGCACAAGAACAATTAGCCCAAGTACAACACATCAATGCTGTTGGACAGCTTGCCGGAGGTTTAGCACACGATTTTAATAATATACTGACTATTATTCTAGGAAACTTACTCGCTGCTCAGCAAGATAATGAGAATAACAAAATATTATTATCGCGTTTACTCCCGGCAATAAAAGCCTCCCGTAAAGGTAGTGATATTACTAACCGTTTATTAGCCTTTTCACGACGACAATATTTACTCCCTTGTAGAGTCAATATTTCCGTATTAATTGATGAAACTATCGAGTTATTAAAGGGCTCTTTACCAAGTAATATCACCATTAACACTGATTATTCAAGTGAAGAATTACAAGTTTATGTCGATGCTAACCAGTTAGAGAATTGCATAATTAATTTAGTCTTAAATGCAAAAGATGCCATGCCAAACGGTGGCGTTATCACTATAATTATCAATAAAATAATAGTGAATAACACCTTACAGTTTGATGAAGAAGTTATCTTAGGCGACTATCTTGAGATCACTATAATAGATAATGGTTACGGCTTTTCAGAGCAAGCAATAAACAAAGCATTTGAGCCCTTTTTTACCACAAAATCTACTCACCAAGGTTCAGGCCTTGGTTTGAGCATGGTATTTGGTTTTATCAAACAATCACAAGGCTACATTAACATTGCTAATCGACAAAATGGCGGTGCTAAAATATCGCTATTGTTACCCTTACTGACTTATCAAAAAGAAGAGATGAATTCAAAAGCAACGCGTGAAGATGGTAAAGAAATAGCCAATGAAACCGACTTCTCAAATAAACTAATTTTATTAGTTGAGGATGATCATGATGTTCGCGCGATTATTAGAGAACAGTTAATATCATTTGGTCTAAATGTTATCGAGGCAAATGACAGTAATGAAGCCGAACAACTTATTGATACTATTAATGACTTATATGGTATGGTTTCAGATATTACTATGCCAGGTAATAAAGATGGTTTTGAGCTTGCGGCTTTGTTAAAAAGTCGCGCTCCTAACTGTAAAGTTGTACTCATGAGTGGCTATTTTCAACAGCATGATAAACCTAATGAAGACGTGCCTATTTTATTAAAAAAACCTTTTGTTGCAAGTAAGTTATTTCAAGCATTACAATAAAAAGAATAGAGGTGATCACACTTTTGAACACTAAACCCTTAATTTACGTTATCGATGATGAACCCGAAATATGTGACTTAGTTTGTCAAGAGCTTGAACGTTATAACTTTAACACACAAGCATTCACTACAGGCAAGCAAGCCTTGTTGGCAATAAAAAAACAGTTACCCTCTCTTTGTATTATTGATCTTGGCTTGCCTGATATGGATGGTTTGTCATTAGTGAAAAAGCTTTTTGATGATAAAAAAATTGGCGTTATTATTTTATCGGGTCGAAATAGCCTACCCGATAAAGTGTTAGGCTTAGAGCTAGGTGCTGACGATTATATTAGCAAACCTTTTGATCCGCGCGAACTCGTTGCTCGGGTAAAAAGTATTATTCGTCGACTTGTGATCACTGAATCACCTACCGCAGTACTTCATACTGCTAGCTTTGGCGATTGGACATTTGAACAATCAACACTCACATTACAGAACAACAAGGGCGATAGCTTTATGCTAAGCGCCGCTGAAACTGAAATACTGATGATATTACTTAATGCTCCTAGGCAAATATTATCAAGAGAGCGTTTACTGAGCGAAGATGCAACCTCTTTTGATCGAAGTATTGACGTTAGAATGTCTAGATTAAGAAAGAAAATAGAACAAGACCATAAAAATCCTAAAATAATTAAAACAGTTTACGGTGCTGGTTATATTTTCACTTTAGAAGTCACCTGGCAATAAGCGGTGTTGCTAGCAAACTAAACATTAGTGCTTTTTCTGGCATTTGAAATAAGCAATAACAGTTCATTACCAGCTCGTTCTACGGTATTGACGATATTCAGGTTGCCAAAAGTTATCCTCAATTTTTGCTAGCAATTCATCATCGGTTAAGACTAATGCTAAACCTTGCTCATAAGCGACTTTAGCGATAGCAAAAGCAATACCTTTGCTTAGCTGTGCGATGCCTGTTAATGGTGGCAATAATTCACCTTTACCATTATTCGCTAAAGGCGAAGCCGCCGCTAACATTTCACTGGCAACTTTCAGCATTTCATCAGTAATACGACTAATGTTAGCGGAAATAACACCCAGACCAAGACCAGGAAAAATATAACTGTTATTACATTGAGCAATAGGAAACATTTTACCTTGGTATTCCACTGTTTCAAATGGGCTACCTGTGGCAATAATTACATTACCTTCAGTCCAATTAATAACTTGACTTGGTGTCGCTTCAACCTGTCTTGAAGGATTACTTAATGGAAATATAATAGGCTTGGTACAGTGTTGTTTCATTGCTTTAATAACGCCTTCAGTAAATATCCCTGCTTGACCTGACACCCCAATAAGAATATCAGGCTTAGCGCCATGCATTACCTCTAAAAGGCTTGCATACTCTCCTTCAATGTCCCACGATTGCAAGGCGATTTTGTTTTGCACTAGTTTTTGTTGAAAGTCTCTTAAGTCTTCCATCCCTTGGGTTAATAACCCAAAACGATCTACCATAAACACTTGGTTACGCGCTTGTAATGGCGTAAGCCCTTCTGAGATCATTTGAGCAATGATTTGCTCGGCGATACCACAACCAGCAGAACCAGCACCAACAAAAGCCACTTTTAATTGTGATAATTTTACCCCTAGGCTACGGCTAGCCGCCAACAAGCTACCAACCGTAACGGCAGCAGTTCCTTGTATATCATCATTAAAGCAACATATTTCATCGCGATATTTGGTTAACAGCGGCATAGCATTGGGTTGAGCAAAATCTTCAAACTGCAACATCACATTAGGCCAACGACGTTTTACCGCATTGACAAATAAATCAAGAAACTCATCGTATTCGGCTTGTCCAATACGTTTATGGCGTGCGCCCATATACATAGGATCATCTAATAGTTTTTGATTATTAGTACCAACATCTAACATCACGGGTAAAGTATAGGCTGGACTAATACCACCACAAGCCGTATATAGAGACAATTTACCAATAGGAATGCCCATACCACCAATACCTTGATCTCCTAACCCGAGAACACGCTCGCCATCAGTTACTACAATAACTTTTATTTTATTTTTAGTCGCGTTACGTAAAATATCATCTATTTGATGTCTATCTTCATAAGCAATAAAAAAACCGCGTGAACTGCGATAAATATCTGAGAATTGTTCACAAGCATCACCCACAGTCGGCGTATAAATAATTGGCATCATCTCAGCTAAGTGTTCGTGTACGAGTTTAAAAAATAAGGTCTCGTTATTGTCGTGAATGGCTCTTAGATAGATATGTTTATTGATATTGTTATTAAAACAACTGTACTGACGATAGGCTCGCGCAACTTGCTCATCAATGGTTTCAAATCTTGGTGGTAATAATCCAGTTAAGTTAAAACAAACACGTTCGTTTTCATCAAAAGCACTGCCTTTATTTAATAACGGTGTTTCTAATAATGTTGGGCCTGAATAGGGTATGTAGAGAGGACGTTTGCTTTGAGTCATTTTATGGCTACTTTTAGTGTTTTTAATTATTAGTATTAGATGGAGTATAAATTAAATGTTCCAAGCAGCAAAGAGCAGGTTTTAGTCTATTTCGCTAATCCACGCTAATTGAATAGCCTCAAGCACACGCTCACCACAATGCTGAGGATCATCATTAAAACGTTCAAGTTCAAGCACCCACTGCCTGAGTTCGGTAAAATGTAAAGTTAATGGATCAACATCAGGATATTTATCTATTAAATCAAGTGCTATTTCTAAGGAATCAATCCATGTTAAAGCCAGTGATGCCATACTATAATCCTCTTTAAAAAAGTAAATGAAACCATAAGTAATCTATTAGTAACATTAGTACAAGCCAGAGTAAAAGCAACCTAGCCTTTTTACAAAACGGGCAGTCGGTATGCCACCACTGTTGTATTTTATCAATTAACGGTTCTTTTTTCATAAACTTTATTTACTGACTAAATAATTATTTTAGCTATGATTTAGTTTGTGTGTCTTAAGGTCAAGTAACATTCGCATTATCTGCACTATTACTAGCAATAAAATTCGCCGGAGCGAGCTTTAAAGAAGAAACAAAACGGAGAAAAATAATTTATTTTTCTAACTTACCGTTTTATTGGAAATCCTCTATCACGCATCAACGCTTCAACATTAGCATCACGCCCTCTAAAGGCGCGATAAGCGTCACTTGGGTCAATAGCATTACGCACACTAAATAAATGTTCAACTAATTTAGCCGCAACCTCTTTGTCGTAAAAGCTACCCGGTGCTTGAGCAAAAGCTTCTGCAGCATCGGCCGTTAGAACTTCTGCCCACATATAACCATAATAACTTGATGCATATCCTTCTCCACTGAAAATATGACTAAACTGTGTACTGCGATGACGCATCACTATTTGCTCAGGCATATTAAGAGCCACAAGTGTTTCACGTTCAAATTTATCAACATCAATTCCTGTTGGATCAACCGTATGAAACTTCATGTCGACGAACGCCGAGGCTAGATATTCGGTGGTGCTAAAACCTTGATTAAAAGTTGCAGCTTGTTTGATTTTAGCAATAAGTGCTTTTGGCATAGGTTTACCCGTTTGGTAATGCACCAGATAATTGTTAATCACTTCGTCTGTTGCCAACCAACGTTCTAATAATTGTGATTGAAATTCAGTATAATCACGCACACCCGAGTTAAGTCTTGGATAGGCGACTTTTGACGAGAATGAATGTAACGCATGTCCAAACTCATGAAAGTAGGTTTGCGCATCAGACCATGAAATTAAGGTCGGTTGACCATCAACCCCTTTACTAAAGTTAGAGTTATTCGATGAAAGAACATTTTCTTTGCCATCAAAAGTAGTATGACTACGATACGCCGTGGCCCAGGCACCAGAGCGCTTACCTTTACGGGAAAATGGGTCTAAATACCACAAGCCAATATGTTCATTAGTTGTTTTATCCGTAACTTCCCACACGCGAACATCCGCATTAAACACAGGTACTGAGCCATCGGTTATTGCTATAAATTCAAAGTTGAATAAACGACCCGCAACATAAAACATCGCTTCTCGCAGTTTATTTAACTGTAAGTATTGTTTTACTTCATCTGAATCGAAGCTGTATTTGTCTTGACGAACTTTCTCAGCATAGAAACGATAATCCCATGCTTCAATTTTTTTAATACCATCTTGTGCTTTACCAATAGCAAGCATGTCAGCTACTTCTTCCTCAACACGAGCAATTGCCGCGGGCCATACTTTTTCCATTAAAGCGATAGCATGTTCGGCTGTTTTTGCCATACGATCTTCAAGACGCCATGAAGCATAGTTTTTGTAGCCTAATAGACCTACACGCTCATGGCGAAGTTGTAAAATCTCAGCAATAACGACATTATTGTCAAATTCATCACCGTTATCACCACGATTGTAATAAGTATTCCATACCCGTTTTCTAAGTGTTCTTTCAGTTGAATAGGTTAAAAATGGGTCCATTGACGAACGAGTATTAGTAATAGCATATTTGCCTTGATGATCGCGTATCATCGCCGCGGAAGCAGCAACACTAATAATTGATTCGGGTAAACCGCCAAGCTGTTCTTTACCCAAATACAATACATAATTTTCTTCATCTGCTAAGACGTTATTGCCAAATCTAGTGTGCAGCTCAGCTAGGCGTTGATTTATATCTGCATAACGCTTTTTATCTTTGTTATTTAACGTCGCGCCATTACGCGCAAAATCATTATAAGTTAATAGCACTAAACGTTGCTGCTCTGGGGTCAGCATTTTAACATCATCACTGTGATAAACTGTTTGTATACGAGTAAATAGCTTTTCGTTTTGATTAATTTTAGAATGGAATGCCGAAAGCTTAGGTGCCATTTCGGCTTGAATTTTACGAAATTCTGGCGATGATTGATTTGAGCGCCAAATTCCCCAGTAAGTGAATACTCGACCTAAATCCTTACCCGTTTTTTCTATCGCAACAATAGTATTATCAAACGTTGGCGCATTAATGTTATTCGCTATAGCGTCAATTTCAGCAAGATTAATTTTTATACCGGCTTCTATTGCTGGCATTAATCCAACAAGTGACACTTTGTCAAAAACAGGTATACCTTGATAAGGGCCTTGCCACTTGGCCAATAATAATATTTTAGCTTGTTCTATTTCGTTAATGTTCGCTGCTGCCTCTACTTTACTTATTTTAGCTGTTTCACTCGCAACTGCCGTGTTATCACTTATACAAGCCATCAACACGCTTGCAAATAAAAATGTCGATAATAGTATTTTTTTCATAGTTCATCTCTAACTCGAATACTCATAATTGTAATGGTGTTAATAAGATTTAACCAATAATAAAATGATTTAATCTGACACTACCGTAATACTGGGTATTAAATCGTATACAAAAATATTATGTCAGTATTTATTGATCTAATTAAAGAAAATTAGCAAAGGATTCATTACAATAACCGAGTTAATATTTTTAGGTAAAAAGAAGAAACACATGATGCAAATTACCGATTTAAAAAAAGAGCAAAACATTACTCCCTTATTACGATTAGGGTTTCGTCCCTTTTTTCTCAGTGGTGCAATTTTCAGTATTGTCGCTATTATCCTTTGGCTCTTAATGTACAAAGGCACGATTAACCTATCACCTTTAGGTGGTGGTTATTGGTGGCATATTCATGAAATGATTTTTGGCTTCGGTGGCGCCATCATTGCTGGATTCTTACTCACAGCAATACAAAACTGGACAGGCGTACGCGGCGTACAAGGTACTACATTACTGCTATTATTTTTACTCTGGTTGGCTGGACGCGTAGTATTATTGATGCCAAGCCTATTCTCAGAGACCCTAGCAACTATAATCGACTTAAGTTTTTTACCTGTAGTCGCCTATATATTAGCCAAACCACTTATGACTATTAAGCAATACCGAAATTTATTCTTTGTGCCACTATTATTGCTATTTACCTTAGCTAATTTAGAAATGCATTTAGCTATCTATTTCCCACAAATGTTTACCATTACCTTTGCAGGATATACCGGAGTGATGTTGGTAACATTATTAATGTCGGTAATGTCAGGACGGGTAGCTCCCATGTTTACTGCTAATGGTACGAAAACGCCCAAAGCAACCCCATTGCCTTGGTTAGATAAAGTAACTAATGGTAGCCTAGGCATTGTTATGTTTTCATTATTAATGGAACCTATTATTGGCTTTTCTAACCAGTTTTTCGGCATTATTTTAATTATTGCAGGCATATTTCAAACCATACGTTGGTTAAGATGGCGACCTTGGATAACGCTAGCTATACCATTGTTGTGGTCTTTCCACCTAGCCATTAAATTTATTGCTTATGGTTTAATTATTTTAGGCCTTAGCTACTTAATTCCTGAAATTCCTAGCAACCACATATGGCATTTATTAACTGTTGGCGGTATGGGTGGATTGATTTTAGCAATGATTTCACGGGTTTCTTTAGGCCATACTGGCCGTCCATTATCTCCCCCTAAAGCAATGACAGCTGCGTATATTTTTATAACTTTAGCTGCATTAATTCGCGCTATTGGTCCTTGGATATTACCAGAAAAAACAGTATTATTTATCGATATTAGTGGTACATTTTGGCTATTCGCTTTTGGCATATTTGCTATTACCTATGCACCAATGTTAATGAGTGCTAGAAAAGATGGTAGGCCGGGATAAAATGACTATGCGCGCGGTATTTTTAGATAAACAAACCTTTAGTTCAAACATAACCTTTGCTGCTATTGAGCAGCAGGTAAGTAAACTAACATGTTATGCAAATACAGCCCGTAAGCAAGTGTTTGAGCGTTGTAAAGATGCAGATATTATTATCACGAACAAGGTAGTATTAACGGCTGAACTTTTAGCCAAACTACCTAAACTAACACTAATTTGCATTGCCGCGACGGGTTACAATAATGTTGATATTGCCGCAGCAACTAGGTTAAATATAGCTATCACTAATGTTAGTGGTTATGCTGGGCAATCTGTTGCTCAATATGTGTTCGCACAAATATTAGAATATTATCAACAAACTTGTCATCATAATGCTAATACTGAGCAAGGTAATTGGCAACAAAGCGACGCTTTTTGTTACCACGGTAAGACCATTACTGAGCTTGCCGGAAAGACTTTAGGTATTATTGGTTATGGTAGCTTAGGCCAAGCAGTGGCTAAACTTGCTGATGCTTTTGGCATGAATATTTTGATCAGTGAACGCGTTGATAGCGCTGAAATTCGTCAAGGACGGGTTAGCTTTGAGCAAGTAATAACACAAGCGGACATTCTGAGCTTACATTGTCCGCAAACAGCTGCCACTGAAAATTTAATAAGTGCCAAGGTGTTCACAAAAATGAAGCCGACAGCAATGTTAATCAATACCGCTCGTGGTGCATTAGTGAATAGCACTGATTTATTATCTGCATTAAAAACGAAACAAATAGCATACGCGGTGCTTGATGTATTAGAGCAAGAACCGCCGCCTGCGGATCATCCCTTACTAAATGCCAAACTAATTAACTTAAAAATTACCGCTCATATTGCCTGGGCAAGTAGTGAAGCACAGCAAAGGTTAATTGATTTATTGAGTGAAAACATCGCGGCTTTTAAAAATGAAGAGCGATTAAATAGACTTGATATTGTTAGTTGACACTCCCTTGATTAACAGCAGAAATATCTGCTTAATAAATACTCAAACACTAAATTCGATAGTCAGGTACATTCTCTAATATCAGGCTGAGTATTTTATTCATTTTCTTTACAAGTTTCATAGACTTTTATTTTATTCTTACTAAAGAATTATCTATTACTTTATCTAGGAAACTAAAGCATGGAAAAGCTTTACATTGTACTTGTTTCACTTTTAGACAGTGAAGGTAATACTAAACAAAGCTTTTCAAAAAATGAAACTATTACCTTACAAGCTAAGGTGACTGGCGAAAATAATACTTTAATATCCAACAAAGCTATCAGCTTTTCCGCATCAATTGGCTCACTAGCCATAACATCAAAACTAACGAATAGCGAAGGCTTAGCTATTGTTCACCTAACTAATGAGTCACTTTCATTAGGTGCAGGAACCGCTAGTGCTGATGTAGAAGATATTAGCGCCCAAAGCATTGATTACGAATTTATAGATTCCAGTACTTCCGAACTTTCCTTAAGTTTAACAACAGTAATGACTTCAGATAACGAGTCAGTAAACCAATTTAAAACAAATCAAACAGTACAAATAACTAGCACATTAACTGATGGCAACGGTCAAGGTGTTGCTAACAAAATCATTACTTTTTCTGCAGACATTGGTACCTTCAGCACAACTACGGCTTTAACCAACAATCAAGGTATTGCTAATGTTACTTTAAGTAGCAACAGCAATACTATTGGCGCTGGAGTATTAAGTAGCAGCTACCGCTTTAATGAAGAAACCAATATAAACAACACATTCAATTATCAAATATTATCTGCTGACGCCGTCATAAACAGTGATATTCGCTTAGGCTATTTTGACGAAAACAATAGTTTTGTTGAAGGAAAGATAGAATTATCAATTGAAAACAAAACCATCAGCGCAGGTGGCACTTTAGGGTTAAGTGTTAATTTAGTTGATCAAAATGATGATTTAGTTGTCACTCCTATTCCCGTAACTTTTACCTCCAATTGTGTACAAAATAGCAGTGCAAGCATTGATGAGTCGGTATTAAGCATAAATGGCACTGCAAGCTCTACCTTTGCTGATATAAATTGTGCTGGCACAACAGGCACTGACGATGTTTTAATCACTAGTATTGCCGTGAATAACATTACCAATACCGCCAGCGAAACTATCACTATTAGTGGAGAGCAATTAGGCTCAATTGAGTTTATCTCTGCTGAACCGAGCTCAATAGTACTTAAAGGAACTGGCGGACAAAGCAAACAAGAAACGTCCACTCTAACATTTAAAGTCAAAAGCCAATTAGGCAACGTTTTAGCTCAACAAGAAGTAAACTTTGTACTAAGCACTTCTGTTGGCGGTATCAGCTTAAGTCGAGTATCTGGCTTTACCAACAGCCAAGGATTAGTTACCACACAAGTTATTGCAGGAACAGTACCAACGGCAATACGTGTTACAGCTTCTGCAAAAATGGATTTTAATGGCGAAATGGTAGACGTACAAAGTCAATCTGATTTATTGTCTATCAATACAGGCATACCAGAACAGCGCTCTATGACAATTTCTGCTAGTGTATTAAACCCTGAAGCAGACAAAATCAGTGGTACAAAATCAAGTATTACTGCGTGGTTATCCGATAATTTTCATAATCCTGTTCCTGATGGCACAACGGTTAACTTCACCACAGAAGGTGGAAATATAGAACCAAGCTGTTCAACTATTAATGGCAGTTGTTCAGTTACATGGACTAGTAGTGAGCCAAGAGTCTCCAACCACCGTGTTACTATTTTAGCAACCGCTTTAGGTCATGAAACATTCTTCGATACCAATGGTAATAATATTTTTGATGATATAGATGGTGATCCTATCCTTGATATTATCAAGATCGATAATCTTTTCACTATCGACTCAGGTTTTGGCAATTACCCAGCACAACCAAGTGGCTTCCTAGATATGTCTGAATCATGGCGAGATGATAATGAAAATAGCACTTATGACGATGGTGAAGTTTTTATTGATTTTGATGGTGACGGAGTTTTTAGTGTTGCTGATAGCTTATTTAATGGCCCACAATGTCAGGGGGAAAATTGTGCCGAGGAAGCTATGCAAAGTATTCATGTAAGAAAAGCCCTTATATTAGTGATGGCTAGCTCAAGCGCTGAGTTTACCTTAACAAATGCAGATGGCAATGTTGTGTATCAAGATTCATTAACTGGCAACAGTACTTCACTTCCTAATGTACCCAATGGTGGTAGACAAGAGTTTAACTTTTACTTTGCTGATACTGCCACACCTAACCAAACAATGCCATTTGGCACAACTGTAAATATTTCTATTTCTGATGGTAAATTAAAAGGCAAAACATCACTCATTGTAAGTAACAATAATCTTGAAGGCTTTAGTCAGATGAACTTTTTTGTTGCTCAAGACGCTGGTTCTTCTCCTGAAGCCGCATTTCTTACTATAACTATAACGTCTCCAAGTGGTGTGATTACTACTTTAAGTCGCGAAATAATATTACTATAGAAAGTATGTCTGAGGCTAACGATGAGAAGCTAACGCTAAAATACTATCAATAAATTATTGACCTTGCTAATGAAGTGCATGGTCATGGCTATTTAGATAAAAAGCGATTACCTTTCCTCATAGCACTACTTGGAGTTGAAAACAAAGCCCCAAGGGTAGTCGACTGCCTATTGTGGTGGTGAGTTAGTAAACTGTCACCCTAACAAATGGATTAAAGAAAGTAAGCGAGACTATAGCTGTATTTTATGCGGACATGATTACTATTGTGAAACCGTAGAAATGATTATCTATTTTTAAGATTTTTATCTTTAAATTGTAAATGCGTTGAAAACTTGGCAACTTGTGCTAATTCCTCGATAGACAAAACACCGTATAACCTTGGATAACTCCAACCATAACCCCACCTAAAACTTGTTGGTAGATAGGGTGTCCCTCCAATTCTGACGCCCGCTAGCATCAATGCTGCTATTGTTGGTTCACCGACCTGTATTACGCACTCTTTCAGTCGTTTGTCAGAGGCAAGCCGTTGTTGGTATGTGCCTCCTTGCCAATAATCAAAATCATGATATTGGCAACACGCCAACCATAAGCTTTTTTGATCCATCGTTCCATCAGGAAAAACACTACAGCCATCGCTGGTAAAAGCCTTTAAAGTGTCAGCCTGTAAAAAAGCTGAAACTAACAATAAAACACTCGCTATAAATAATTTAATAGACATACTAATTTAGCCCTTTTATTAATTCAGCTAACCTGTCAATTTTTACATTCGATAACTGTCGATAGTCAAAGTAAGGGCAAACAATAACCCGTTGTAAATAATTAATGGCAAACTCATTATTAAGCCAGGTAAGCTCAACATCAAGCGCTCCTGTACTAAGCAATGATTTAGCATGGGTTTTACCCATAATGATATGAACAGCTTTTTGATTGGTGTTATTTTTTACGGGTGTTAATTGTGGCGCACTAAATAAGAGTGAGTTTTTTGAATGAGTCTGTAATAAGTAATCATCACGATATTGTTGCCATGTAGGGGCAAAACTAGCAAAGTTAAAGTGCTGCTTATCTAAAGCATACAATAACTTAGCATAAACATTAAAAACCTTACGCCAGCCATTACCACAATGTTGACCTATATAAGAAATTTCACCTGTTGTTAACGCGGTTAAGTGTTCTAATTGCTGATATTCATAAATGGGCGGCCTGTTAGCGATATACACAGCGATTTGATAATCACTGGTGCCAAAACCAACATCTTGATCACTCACTGTGATGTAAGTGCCAATCTATGGCGGATTTACCATGATTAACTAACCAAGCATTAGCTTTAGAAAAGTGCTGGCAGCCAAAAAAGCCACGGTACGCTGAAAGTGGTGATGGATGTGGACCATTTAAGATAAGATGTTTACTGTCGTCTATATTTCGCCCTTTCTTTTGCGCATGTGCGCCCCATAAAATAAAAACACAACCGTCATTATACTGATTAATTTGTGCAATAATTTCATCGGTAAATAGCTCCCAGCCTAATTTAGCGTGCGAGTGGGCTTGACCTTGTTGTACCGTAAGAACGGTATTAAGTAAGAGTATGCCTTGCTCTGCCCATGAGGTCAGGTTGCCATGAGTTGGCGTAATAAAGCCGTCAATATCGGTACTGAGCTCTTTATAAATATTGACTAAAGAAGGGGGGACTTTAATATTAGTGGTGACGGAAAATGCCAAACCATGTGCTTGTGGCTGATGACAATAATCACCTTTGCCTACACCGTGGTAAGGATCTTGCCCTAAAACTACCACTTTTACCTCGGCTAAATCGCAAAACTCAAACGCATTAAAGACATTCTTTTCCTCAGGGAAAATAGTAATGCCCTGCGCTCTTTGTTTCGTAATTTCGCCTTGTAACTGGCAATAGTAATCTTGCTGTTTCGCTTGCTCAATTATCTGCTGCCAGTGCGATTTTATCATTAAATTTTCTTAAATTTTAAAAATACTATGCTAATAAATAAGCACGTAAATCAGCAAAGTCATTACTCATGTCTTTTGACAAAATAGGCTCACCTGCACAATCTGCCAACTCTTTTGGTAAGCCAAGTGGTTGACCTAAAATACTTTCGACTACATCTTTAAATTTAGCCGGATGTGCGGTACCTAAAAACACGCCAAACTCGCCTTCAACAGCACTATATTGCAACGCTTTATAAGCAACAGCGGCATGTGGTTCACTGATATAACCCAACTTACTTAATTGGATAACCGTTGATTGAGTTTGCTCTTCATCAATAGATACTGAGGTAACACAGCCGTTTTCAACAATGCCCGATTGAAGCATATGCTCAACACGCGGCCAGTTATTCGGGTTGCTAACATCCATTGCATTAGAGATAGTGGCAACAGTACTGTTCGGTGTCCACTCACCTGTTTCTAAATAACGTGGAACAGTATCGTTAAGGTTAGTTGCAGCAATAAAACGCTTAATAGGTAAACCCATCGCTTTAGCAAATAAACCTGCGGTTAAGTTACCAAAATTCCCACTTGGAATAGAAAAAATGATATCTCCTAAATCCTTCTTCACACGAGACAATTGCGCTACCGCTTCAAAGTAATAACAAATTTGCGCAAGTAAACGACTGATATTAATTGAATTAGCTGAATTTAAGCCAATGGTTGTTGCCAGCTCACTGTCACTAAATGATTGTTTAACTAGTGCTTGGCAATCATCAAAGTCACCTTCAACACATAGTGTTTCAATATTACCACCTAAAGTGGTGAACATTTTCTCTTGTAATAAAGAAATTTTGCCTTTGGGGTACATGATAACTACACGGATATTATCAATACCATGAAAAGCGTGAGCAACCGCAGCGCCTGTATCACCAGAAGTGGCGGTTAAAATGGTTAATGGCTTCGTTTCGCCGCTTGCTTTGGCATCTTTAGCAACAAAAGCTTGCAAACATTTAGCCATAAAGCGCGCACCAAAATCTTTAAACGCCAACGTTGGGCCATGAAATAGCTCTAAAATGGCTCGATCATTACGAATAGGCTGTAATACTGCTGGAAAGTTAAAAGCATCCGTGACGATGTCAGTTAATTCTTTTTCAGTTAAGTCTTCTTCAACAAAAGGAAGTAATATTTTTACGCTACGCTCAACTAAAGGCATTGCTAATAATTCATCAATATTGTCAAATTTTGGCATAGTCGTTGGGAAGAATAACCCTTGGTTTTTACCTAAGCCTTGTTTAACTGCACCAGCAAAGCTCACTTGCTCGTCATTCTCTTTTAAGTTATAAAATTTCACGTTAATTTCTCATTTTAAATTTTTGTGTCAACCCTTCAACAAGCTCAGGGTAAACGAAACATGCCGCTCATGTAAAGCCTGTCCAAACACAACAAACTTAATAATATTTATTGTTAAATCTCTACCGCACCCACTTCATCTACTTGGCAAACATGCACAAAACCTAAAGCTGTTTGTAGATAGTTATCTTGTAACCACGTTGCAAAAACTTGCGCTTGTTGTTCACTATCACAAACACAAAATAAGGTCGGGCCTGAGCCAGAAATACCAACAGCTAAACAACCTTGTGCGGTTAAATAATCATGTGCTTGCTGGTATTTAGGTAATAAGTTAGTTCTATAGGGTTCAGCAACGACATCCGTCAATACCGAAAAAGCCTGTGCTTTATCTTGGCGATGACAAGCATCAACAAAAGTAGCTAAATTTTGACCATAACTTATGACATCTGCACGAGTATAACTGGTTGGTAAAACATCACGAGCAGCTTTAGTTGACACTTCAATACCTGGGTATGCCATCACATAATAACAATCGTTAAAACCGGGTAAAACACGGCTAATAATTTCGCTATCAGGTACCATTAGTTGTAAACCACCTAGATAACAAGGCGCAACATTATCATAGTGTAAACTACCACTAATTTGTGCTTCCATTTGACCGGTCATCTTCAATAATGTTTTTTCATCAAAGCTAAAGTTTTTCTGTTTGGCATAAAATGCATTCAAGCCAGCTAAAGCCGCAACGACAGAACAAGCACTAGAGCCTAAACCACTACCTACTGGCATTTTTTTATCTAATGTCAGCTTAACTTTAATTATGCTTTGTTTAGCTTTAGTTAGCGCCTGATTAAATAACAACAAGCATGACCAAACAATATTGTCTTCTTTATTGCTCGGTAGTTTATCGGCAAAAGCACCGATAACCACTAAACTGTCTTCATCCGCTAAGTTAGCGGCTCTTTCTACAGTAACAACATCACCTAACAATGTTCCATCAATAGGTTTAATCGCTAGGCCTAATACATCAAAGCCAACACTAACATTACCAATAGAGGCCGGAGCAAACACTGATACGCATTGCTCTTTACTTGCCTCGCTACTCGTTAATTCATTACTCATAACGGTATCTATTGCCATTAGTGTTGCTGCTCCCAAGCGAGTGTTCTTAAAATATCACCAAAAACACCTGCCGCGGTAACAGCGGCACCGGCACCATAGCCACGTAAAACAAACGGCAACGGTTGATAGTAACGACTGTGAATAGCTAAAGCATTTTCACCATCTTTAACACTGTACAAAGGATGAGCGCTATCAACCGCTTCAATAGACACTTGGCACTTACCATCAACAATATTGCCAATGTAACGTAATACTTTACCTTCAGCATTCGCTGCAGCAATACGGGCACTAAAGTCACTGTCTAGTTTAGTTAAATTAGCCATGAATTCATTTACATCACCACTATCATCAAAATCATTTGGCAATACTGATTCAATAGTAATATCAGACAGCTCTAATTGCATGCCGGCTTCACGTGCCATAATCAATAATTTTCGCGCCACATCCAAACCGCTTAAATCGTCACG
Source organism: Colwellia sp. (assembly GCA_002733765.1). GTDB lineage: Bacteria > Pseudomonadota > Gammaproteobacteria > Enterobacterales > Alteromonadaceae > Colwellia. The sequence continues at coordinate 175,484 of NVWU01000008.1, forward strand.
AGGATCTGGTTCAGTAAAACCGTTTTCTTTTGCGATTGCCGTTGCTGCAGACAGCGCCATACCTTCATCCAACTTACCGAATATATAGGATAAAGAGCCCGATAAAACCCCTTCAAAACGCAGAAGCTGATCCCCTGCTTTAATTAAACTTTGTAAGGTGTCAATTACCGGTAAACCTGCGCCAACAGTCGTTTCATATAAAAAACGTCGATTAGTTTTTTGTGCCGTACTGCGTAATTCTTGGTAATACTGCCATGAATCGGTATTTGCTTTTTTATTCGGTGTTACCACATGGAAGCCTTCAGCTAAATAATCAACATAGCTCATTGCTAATGCTTCATTAGAGGTTGAATCGACTAGCACAGGATTAACTAAATGATTATCACGCACAAACCCTTTAATATTTTCAACATTGACTTCAAGAGCTTGTTTATTATCAGCAGCTTTTTCCATCGCTGCTTGCCAATTATCTAAATCGATACCGGTTTTATCAAAAACCATGCCTTTAGAATTGGCGATACCGTAAACAGTTAAGGCAATATTTTGTTTTTTAAGACTCGCTTGCTGGCGAGAAATTTGAGCAATCAACTCGCTACCCACTACACCACAACCCACTAAGAACACATCAATTGTAGGCTTATGAGAGAAAAAGTTTTGATGACTGATTTTCATGGCATCGGTACATTTTCGTTGCTCTATTACCACAGAAATACTACGCTCTGATGAATCTTGCGCAATGGCTACTACGTTAACTCGAGCTTGTGCTAACGAACTGAAAAATTTAGCCGCCACACCACGTTGATGATGCATTCCATCACCCACCAAAGAAATAATGGATAGTTCGCCTTTTAAGGCCAAGGGTTCAAGTAAACCATTAAGTAGCTCTAATTCAAATTCTTCTTTTAAACTTTGCTCTGCCCGGAACGCATCGCTAGAGTAAATACAAAAGCTAATACAATATTCACTTGATGATTGGCTAATTAATACTAAAGAAATATTTTCACGGCTCATCGTAGCAAAAACTCTGCTTGCCATGCCTACCATTCCTTTCATACCCGGCCCAGAAACATTAACCATGGTTAAATCATCAAGATTAGAGATAGCTTTAACACATTTTTTCTGGTCATTTTCGTTAGAAATAAGCGTACCCGGTGCCGCTGGATTACTGGTGTTTTTGATTAGACAAGGAATATGGTACTGCGCAATTGGACCAATAGTTTTAGGGTGTAATACACTAGCGCCAAAATAAGATAACTCCATCGCTTCTTGATAAGATAAATAGTCAAGTAATTTGGCTTCTTTAATCATGCGAGGATCAGCATTATAAACGCCATCAACATCAGTCCAAATTTCACAATACTCCGCTTCTAAACATACCGCTAATACTGCTGCAGAATAATCAGAGCCATTACGACCTAACGTAGTTATTTGTCCTATCCCACCGCTTTTATTGACACTCATGCCAATAAAGCCAGGCATTAAAGAAACTTGATTAAGTTTTTCATATTCCACAATAAACTTTTCTTTAGAAAGCACTAAGTCAGCCACTGCATTCAATGATGATTCAGTAGTAAATAGGAATTTTTCTGGTGACAATAATGATACTTGTAAGCCTGATGACTGCAATACCGAATCAAGAATAGCAACGCTTAACCGCTCACCGGTACTAATAATGCGAGCACGAATATGATCAGGACAATAAGATAACATTGCTATCCCTTGCATATAACGCTGAAGCTGACGTTCGTAATTAGTCAGTGCTTGTTCACAGTGCTGTGAGTTAAAGTTAGTTAAACTTGCAGATAAGTCTTCAATTATGGAGGTAATAGCGCGCTTAAAATGATTAAGATCGGTAACCATTTTAGCTTCATCACTGATATTCTCAGCCATTGCCACTAAATGATTTGTCACACCTTGTGGCGCAGAAACGACTACAGCAACTTTTGACGACTGGCTTTTATCTTTGATGATGTCGGCAACTTGACGAAAACGCTCAGCTGAAGCCAATGATGAGCCACCAAATTTAAGTACACGCATTATTTTCCCTACTTTATTTATAGTTAACAATTGTTCACTCTTTCACATCAAGACATACGTATCCTACGTTGTCTATATAAGTTACTCCATGTACTTAATATGATCGCGAACTACTATTTATTTTGAACATAAAAAAGCCCGTCACCTTTGCAGGTCACGGGCTTCGATAAAATTATTTTTTTACACGTTAGCCAGCGACCACCATATTAATTCGGGTGGTGGTAATAATGGTAATGGTAATGTGCTGAGCTGTAATATTCATGGGTGTTAAAATGCCTGATTTAGTAACGTCTGTCAACCTTTATTAACACCAATGAAAGATATAAAAAGTTATAAACTATACATAAAAAAAGCATAACAGTTCTTTTTAAAAGCTTATTTTACATAGTATGAAGATATTTTTATCTTAAACCTAATCTATGGCGATTAATTGCCGACAACTAAATAGAAGCAGGCAACAGAAAGTAACGTTGAGATTATATAGATAAATGTCATTTTAATGCTGTAAATGTTGATTTTCATCATAAAGGCGTTTCCTTAGTGCTTAATAAATAGCGTCAATTAATTGTAACTTTTCAATGATTAATAACTAATTATTGCTCATTGACAACTTACAAGCTATTTTTATGCCACTTCTCACAGATACCCAAGCCCCTTCAAAGACCCGAAACTATTTGAATTGGTTCAGGGTTCCTCAAGAGGTTAGTTCATAAGTGCTTTTAGGCATAAAGATTGATTGAACAAAATAGTATTAATCAAACTACAGAGATATTAACGAAAACTGAAACATAAGTTGAAATTAATGGTTAACAAAATGTAGAGAAATGTAATCGACCTAGCTAGACTTGAAAACAATTAATATGAAGGGAGTCGCCACAACAAAGCAGACTGATTGATTTTTATCCATTGTTTAGCTTGAATGTAGTCAGGGAAAAACTTAGCAACCAGTTGCCAAAATGCTTTCGAATGATTTAAGTGTTGTAAATGGCATAACTCATGAATAACAACATAATTAATAACATCGATAGGTAACATCATTAGTAAATAGTTAAAGCTTAATTCGCCACGATTATTACAGCTTCCCCATCGAGCACGATATTGTCTTATTTTTATACTTGTCGGTGTTAATGACGTTAATTGAGAGTATGTTATAACTTTCGGGAGAATAATATTTTCTGCTTGCTGTTTAAAGTATTTTTCAATCTGTTTTTTAACCGCCGCCGCTAATAAGACGCGATTGTGCAATTTATTTTTATTACGCTCAGCAAGTACTATCGTTAATACTTGCTGATTATTAATATCATCATCGGCTAATTCAGTACGCACTTGTTTGGCAAAAATAATACGTAAAATGACTAATTGCCCAAATAAAAACAGCGTTGAGCCTTCACTAAAGTCACAACAAAAATCCTTAGCTTGACTTTGCTGGGCAATTTTAGCTTTTAACCAAGCTGATTTTTTGTCAATGAATGTACAAATGAATTTTTCATCAATACAATAAGGTGCTCGAACGATCACTTGACCATGCCTAACTTGCAAGGATAGTGTTTTTCGGCGACTGCGGACAACTTGGTATTCAATCACGCTTTTATTAACAATCTTCATTCAAAATATTAAATTAGCTCGCGCTACTTCACTTAGTGGCAACCTTTTCAGGCTTTTTTTCAACTGACTGTTTAGTGCTTTTTTTTACCGGAGCTTTTTGAGGGATTTTTTTCGCCAGTAGAGCAATTAACACTTCATCACGATGCTGAGCTAAATAAATACTCAATTCTTCACTGACGGCATCACTGAGATCTACTGGTGATTTTGCAAAAACATCGACCAAATTATCAGCCATATCCAACATTTTGTCATAATCATCTGCTGATTTTTTATCCATAAATGTTTTTGCCTCCACCCCATGTCTAATGACGACAAATCGACTTTCAACTGCCATTATTATTCCTTAGTTTTATTTGTGAACTTAAAAATATTTCAATTTACCACGATACAATACCACAACAAAACTAAAAACTGTATATAAAACCAGTATGCTTTTGTTTTAAATAAAATAGCGCTAACTTTTGGTAAAGCTAAATAATTTTTCTAACCACGATCGTTCATCAGTTCTCTCTTTTAAGCAACCTTTGCTTACTGATATTCCTGCTGAAATAGCAGGATACATTACTGTATTAGCACAATGTGAAGTGACCGCATTACCCGTTTGGATTTCGAATACTGTCATGTCTATCGCATCAGGTTGAGTAGTACTTTTATTGACTACGCCCTGCTTTTTAATAAATTCAGTAAAAAGCAATAAAGCGCCACTACTGCCAGTTAATCCTGTTGGTTTGTTATTATCTTTCCCTAACCAAGTCGTTACTAAATTTTTTGCGTCAAAGCCGACAAACCAGCTATCACGTAGATCATTACTAGTACCAGTTTTCCCTGCAATCTTACTATTTTTTAACCGCCAAGTAAGCGATTTTGCTGTACCAGTTTGCGTCACTTCCATCAAAGCATAATCCATAAGATACGCAGCATTAGTTGAAATAACTCTTGTAGCAACAGGTTCAAATTGCCACACAGTCTCACCATAAGATGACACAACGTTATTAATCGCATGTATTTGTTCAAACTCACCTTGCTTCGCAAACGCTAAGTACATTTGATTAATTTGCATTGGTGACATGTTAATAGCGCCAAGTAATATAGAGGGACGCGTCACAATATCTTCTTTAAACCCGAGTAAATGAATCGCATTAGCAACATTTTCCAAGCCTAAGTTCATTCCTAAATTTACCGTTGGAATATTTAATGAATTAACTAAACCATCAATCAATGGCACCTGATGACGATATTTACCATCATAATTTTTAGGCTGCCATTTTTTGCCTTGGCCCTTATCACTACTCAGCGTGATGGGTTCATCGGCAAGTAAACTAGCAAAATTAAATTGCTCAAAACGCTCTAATGCCGCCAAATAAATTGCAGGTTTAATTAAGGATCCTACTGGCCTTTTAGCGTCTAATGCACGATTAAACCCGGCAAAACCACTTTGTCTATCACCGACTAGTGCACGAATTTCAGCACTCGCAATATCGGTCACAATCACCGCTGCTTGTAAGTTTTTTTGATGATGCTTTTGCTCTAATCGATCTAATTGAGTCTTAACACTTTCTTCTAATAGCTGCTGAGAAGTATGAGAAAATCCGGTAAAGACTCGAATACCAGATTTTTGTTGATAGGTACTTAAGTGCTGGTTAAGTTCTCGTTTAACTAATTGTAAAAAAGCAGGGTATCGTTCTGTTTTAAAGCGTCGATGTTTACGTATAGATAATGACGAAGTAAGTGTTTGCTCAAACTCTTTTACCGAAAGTAAATTTTGCTCAAACATTAAACGTAAAATCAAATCACGACGCTGCTTTGCCCTTTCTGGATGTCGCCAAGGATCGTAATAACTTGGACCTTTTATCTGGGCAACAAGCAGTGCCATTTGCCCACTACTTAACTCAGCTAATGACTGACCAAAATAAAACTTAGCAGCCAAGCCAAAGCCATAAATACCATTAGCATAATGTTGCCCTAAATAAACTTCATTAGTGTAAGCCTCAAGCAACTGGTCCTTGCTGTAACGCACTTCAATTATTAACGCCATAAGGGCTTCTTTAATTTTTCGAACCAAAGTTCTTTCTCTTGTTAAAAACATATTTTTAACAAGCTGTTGCGTTAATGTGCTGCCACCTTGAACAGTTCGACCAGCAATAATATTATTATATAGGGCTCGTAAAATGCCTGACGGCGATACCCCTTGGTGATGATAAAAATCACGATCTTCAATTAATAATAACGTATCAAGTAAAAGCGTCGGTATATGTTCTAATGCGACTAAAATACGATCTTCCTTATTATCAGGCACCAACCTCGCCAATAATATCGGTTCTAGTTTTACTTGCTCAACAGCGTTTCCCTCAACAAATAACTGACTCACTTTATTATCGCTAAAATCAATGGTGACACGTACGGCTGCAGTACTCGCGTATTGAGAAGCATCGAGTTCAACATCAGGAAAAGCAAATGCTCGGCGATAAATAATTAATCTATGGGCAGATTGAGCAAACTGTCCCGGTAAATTTACCGAGGTAACTTTTCTATAACCATTAATTTTTAGTGACTTTGTGATAAGTTTTACATCAATAATATCGTCAAGTTGAAATGATTCTATTTGACCATAAATTTGCGCAGGTACTTGCCATCGCTGACCTTCAAAAGTTTTTTGCACTTTAGCGTCGAGATAAATCATAAAAATAGCTAAGGCAAAAGAAAGCGTAAAGGCTAATTTTGCTCCGGTAAGAGCCAACCAACGTAACCCTATTTTATTTGAACTAACCGGCTTTTTAGTTTTTTTCTTAGTAGACATAAAGTCATGCAATCCTAGTTTTTGTTTTTTAAGTGACGCTTGGTTTTATTGGTTGGTTCAGCGTTGGCAGGATCATCTGGCCAGAAATGCCTTGGATAATTTGATTTCATATCTTTTTGTACCGCTTGATAACTACCCGCCCAAAATTGTGCCAAATTTTGTGTCACTTGAATAGGGCGTTGTGCTGGTGATAATAACTCTAATAATAATGGAATACCGCCTTTATTATTAGCACTTCCTATGGTGGGTGTTTGTGTAGAACCATAAAGTTCTTGCATGGGTAGTGATACTTTTGGCGACTTTTCTGTTGAATAACGAATAGGGCAATGACGTCCCGTTGGGCCAATATAAACACTAGGTGCCGCTTGTTTTAATATTTGCTGTTGTTGATAATCAAGTAAAGATAATAACATCGATGATAAATCTAACTTAGCTAACTTGGCCGTTGATTTTATTTCACCAACAAAAGGCGCAAACCAAACAGATAAACTCGCTAATAATGCAGCTTCACTAATATCAGGTAGATTGTATGTTGAAAAATACTGATTCAACCATTGCCACCTAGTTTTTAAGGCAAGATCTTTCTCTTGCCAATTTAGAAAACCCAGCCCTTTTTGTTTGACCAATTCACACCACATTTTAGCGATACTTGCCGTTGTTAATGTATTTTGAGTTATTTTCTCTTGCAAGGTTAGTGCGGCTAATTTCGTTTGTGAACGAGCTACTATTCTACCGCTAGCATCATCAAAAACAGCAACTTCTTGGCTAATTATTTGCTCAACAAACACTTGTTCTATTTGGGGTAAATCAATCCTAGCAGCCAAACGGACTTGTAAAACACCTTTAAATTGCATTAAATCAGCAATCACTAAAAAACGTTCTCCAGCTAAAGCATCTTGATCATTTAAGCTGACCCCTTTGCCATTAGCACAAATAAAATCACCTAACACCCCACGGGCTTTAGCGACTCGTTCAGGGTAAGCATAAGCGAGTAATAAGCCAACTTGATCTATCTCAACATTCGTTTTAGCCAGAGAATCAACTGCCGTTAGCTTCATTTTTTGCGCCAAATTTTTAACTTGTTTTATTATATTCGCGTGCACACCATAAGGTTTATGCCATTGAGCAAGTAGCTGAATGATTCTATGCTCAAGGTTACAATCAAAACGATTGCGTTCATTGGGTAAAATATCACGCTCTTCTAATAATGCCGTCAGCATACAGGAGAGAAAAGTAAGTTGCTGAGTGTTTTTTTGTGGTAATTCTTGCGCTATTATCGTTTTTGCACAAAGTAACATATGAGCAAATCGTGGGTGGCAAGGTAATTGCGCTACTTGTTCACCGTGTTTAGTTAAGCGGTTATGTTGGTCAACAATGGCTAAGCTTTTAAGCTCTTGCCATGCTTGTTGCTCTTTAACTGTAGTGGGTAGCTCTAATAAAGGTAAATCAGCTAAAGTATTCACTCCCCATCGTGCCACTTCGATTAAAGTCGGTAATAAGTCAGCTTGTTGAATGTCATTAATACTTTGTTCAGGTCGGCGTTCAAAATCATCTTTCGCATATAAACGAATGCACATACCTGGCATTAAACGACCCGCTCGCCCGGCCCGTTGTATCGCGGATGCTTTAGCTATTTGCTTTTGCACTAATTTATTCATCAAACTCGCACTGTCATAGCTAGCGACTTTTTCTAAGCCGCAGTCAATCACTAAGCTAACCCCTTCAATGGTCAGTGATGTTTCGGCAATATTAGTCGCTAGTACTAATTTTCGCTTACCTGACTGGCAGGGCTCAATTGCTTGTTGTTGTTGTTTTAACGTTAAATCACCAAACAAAGGGCAAAGTAATAAGTCATCAATAATATCTGAGCTTAATGCTTGCGCAATAAAGCGAATATCAGCAATACCGGGGAGAAACACTAACGTTGACCCCTGATGTTCATAGGCTTGTTTTTTAATAACATTGAGCGCGTGAACTCGCCAACGCTGAACATTAGTAGGGGCATTATAAGTTACCTCAACAGGATAACTTCGCCCTTCACTAGCAAGCATAAGCGCATCTGGCAATGCTTTACTTAAATAATCAGTGTCTAAAGTTGCCGACATTAATAGTATTTTCAAATCATCACGTAAACCTTGCTGAATATCACGTGTTAAAGCAAACGCTAAATCTCCCTGTAAACTACGCTCATGAAATTCATCAAATACCACTAAAGCACAATTACTGAGCTCAGCATCCTGTTGAATTATTTGCGTTAAAATACCTTCAGTGATTACTTCTAAACGGGTATTTTTAGATACTTTGGTTTCATTACGTAAACGATAACCGACCGTTTTCCCTACAGGCTCATGTAATTGACTTGCCAGATAAGTCGCTATATTTTTAACGGCAAGGCGGCGCGGCTGCAATAGATATATTTTTTTCTGAGAAAATTTATCAAAATTAAGTAGCCATAAAGGTAAACAAGTAGACTTTCCCGCCCCCGGGGGCGCAGACAAAATAACCGTAGGGTGCTCTGTTAATGTTTGACAAAAATGAGTTTTAATTGCCTCAATAGGCAAAGAAGTTGATGCAGACATAAAGGCTAAACAATAGAAAAACAGTAGTGGTCATTATAACAATTTTTACTCTTTAATAGTTAACCAAGTAAAAATAATAACGTTTTAATCTTGAATATAGACCCGTTCTATTAATTACAGGAGAAATGTGAATACACCGACCAGTTGCAACTTTATGAATAGTTAAATAAAAATAAACTTGCAAATATAATAAAATGAGCTTACTTGGCAAATGCTTAAAAAGTTGCTATTAATAAGAACCAATAAAATTTAGTCAACAGTGAGCTCGCTCATGCAATATTCAACACACGGAAGCTATCGTATTGAACAACAAAACAATATTTTATTGATTGATATTGATGAGCAAAGCACTTTCAATGATGTTGTCAGTGAACAATACCATAAAGATATAAAAATTATGACTCAGAAAATGCGTAATAATCCGTGGGCATCACTTATTACATTAAAAGGCATTGGTGTTTTCACCCCTGACGCTGAAGAAAACCTAATTGAAACAACACATTACCGAGTGGAAAATGGTATGATAGCTATTGCTGTTGTTATCATTGATAGCACCTATGCCGATACGTTACAACTACAGCTACAACGTATTTATCAAAGCAGCTCTGTTCAATTTAATTTTTTTAGCGACACTAAACACGCTAAATATTGGCTAGATAGTTTTATTAATTAACCCCCTTATCCTCTCATGGCTTTATCCTACACCTCCCCAAAAACAGCCAAATAACTTAAATGATTTATGATTATAATTCACTTATGTTAGGCTTGACTAATACACATGAGACCCTGCAGCCCGCGGGGTTAGATTCTAAATACGGTAAACTACGTTATTAATTTCGAGAAAAACGCTAGCTTATTAGAGAATGTAAAAGCAACCATCTTTAGCATTCTATGCTGAACAACCTAAAATTAAAAAACTGATGAAATATTCTAACCAATGAAAATTAATTTAAAAAAAGCGACGTTAATTAAACGCTATAAACGCTTCCTTGCAGATATCACGTTAGAAGATGGTACTGAAACAACATTGCATGTGGCTAACACTGGTGCGATGACCGGATGCGCAGAACCTGGTGATACTATTTGGTATAGCACTTCAACCAATCCTAAACGTAAGTACCCCTTTAGCTGGGAGTTAACCCAAACCAAAGATAATCATTTTATCTGCGTTAACACTATGCGCGCTAACCAACTTGTCGAAGAAGCGATTAAGGGAGAATTGATTGGCGAATTAGTCGGTTACAAAAACCTTAAACGTGAAGTTAAGTATGGAAATGAAAACTCTAAAGTAGATATTTATTTAAGTCAGGGCACTTCAAACTCAACAAAAAAAAACGCTTATGTCGAGGTTAAAAGTGTTACTTTGTTGGGGGAAACAATAAATCAACAAACTGATGGCCAAGGTTTCTTTCCTGATACAGTAACAATTCGAGGACAAAAACATTTACGCGAATTAACCACCTTAAGTCAGCAAGGCAGTCGCACCGTATTATTTTTTGCTATACTGCACAGTGGCATCAATAAAGTGTCAGCCGCTAGCCATATTGATGAAAAGTACAGTGAATTATTAAAAGCAGCGCAAATGGCGGGAGTTGAAGTGATTGCTTACAAAGCTCATTTCCAATTAAAAGAAAATCAACTAGAAATACAGCTAACCAAAAGAATTCCAGCCAATAGCAAATGAATTTAAATTATTAATTGGCACAAAAAACGAGATAATGATTGACTAACCCTAGGTAAAATTGCTAAAAAAGCTTGCTCAATTAAAAAGTTAAAGATAAAAACGGAGCAATCAATATTTTTATAAATGGTAACCTACTGATATTAAAGTGATTATTTTTTATTTTAACTTAATTAATCCAAAGCATTGATTTTTATCACAAGTGATACCATATAGTTCTGATATTTTAGGTCTATTATATAATAGTATTGGCAATTACAACCAAGGTAAAAATGTTCACTGATGTCTTCATCAAACAACCTTGGTCTTTGTAGTATTAGGAGATTCAGCATGCCAACAAGCAAAAGCAAAACATTAGGTATATTAGCGTTAGCTGGCGTAGAGCCGTATAAAGAAAAAGCTAACGAAGAATATATGGATACCCCCCAACAAGAACATTTTAAAAAGATTTTAGATGCATGGCGTGTACAACTTCGTGAAGAAGTCGATCGCACCGTGACTCATATGCAAGATGAAGCGGCAAACTTTCCTGATCCGGTTGATAGAGCAGCCCAAGAAGAAGAGTTTAGTCTTGAATTACGTACTCGAGATCGCGAGCGTAAGCTCATCAAAAAAATTGAAAAAACGTTACAATTAATTGAAGACGAGGATTTTGGTTTTTGTAAATCTTGTGGTATCGAAATTGGCATTCGCCGTTTAGAAGCAAGACCTACTGCTGACCTTTGTATTGAATGTAAAACCTTAGCAGAAATTAAAGAGCGCCAAATGGCTGGCTAAGTCATTGACTAAGCAAACTTCACTAAAGCCCTCTGAACGACCACCGTTACCTAACATTAAAGGTTATCGTGGTCGTTTTGCTCCATCACCTTCCGGATTACTCCATTTTGGTTCATTAATCGCCGCTCTTGCTAGCTTTTTAGATGCTAAATCTTTTATTACGCCTAACGGTAATTCAGGAAAATGGTTGGTACGCATAGAAGATATTGATCCTCCTCGCGAACAAGTAGGTGCTAGCGCTGCGATTCTAACAACCCTTGAAGCTTTCGGTTTATATTGGGATGAACCTGTACTTTATCAAAGCCAACAATCAGAACTTTATCAAGATACATTAAGCGATTTACACCAACACAATCTTAGTTATTATTGCCAATGCACTCGAGCAGAAATAAAAGCGCTTGGCGGCGTTTATCAAGGTCATTGCCGTACTCTACAGCAATCTAAAAATAACAGTGCAACTCGCCTAATCAACCAACATGGCATTTATCAATTTGATGATCTTTTCCAAAAACAAGAGCAAGGAAACGTAGAGTATGAACAGGCATTAGCCAAAGAAGACTTCATCATTCATCGTAAAGATGGTTTATTCGCTTATCAACTTGCGGTAGTGGTTGACGATATTTATCAAAATATTAATCATGTTATTCGCGGCTGTGATTTACTTGAACCAACCGCAAGACAATTAACATTATTCGCCACATTAAATAGTTCAAGTCCAAAATATGGACATGTGCCATTAGCGGTAACAACTCAAGGCTATAAACTAAGTAAACAAAATAAAGCCCCTGCTATTGATAACAATAATCCACAACCGGCATTAATCGCAGCACTAAAATTTTTAGGGCAAGCGCCTGATCAAAATTTAATTAACGAGAAAGTTGATGATATTATTTATTGGGCAATCCATCATTGGTCACGAGATAAGGTGACAAAGGTTAAAGAAATTAATATCGAATAAAGTTTGAATTATCTATACGATAATACTTATCTTTCCTTGTTTCTTTACTTTTAATGGCAATTTTAGTACTAATAAACCGACTGCATACAAACTATAAAAGTGCCTAATATGAACCTTAATTTTTCTAAATTTTCTGCCAACCAACGTTATCATTTAATGACGCAAACGATCATTCCTAGGCCTATCGCTTGGGCATTAACCGACTCAAATAATGGTCACTTTAATTTAGCCCCTTTTTCATACTTTACTGCGGTATCAAGTGCTCCGCCTATCTTAATGATTTCAGTTGGAAACAAGCCCAATGGTGATAAAAAAGATACTTTAATCAATATCGTTAACAATAAGAAAATAGTGATACATATAGCCTCAGAACAAGATGCCGAATTAGTCACTCAAACAGCAGCAAGCTTGCCTCATGGAGAGTCAGAATTAACTAAATCCGCTTTAAAAACGGCTACGTTTGATGATTTTTCACTACCAAGACTCGCCCACTGTGATATTGCTTATGGTTGCGAACTTTATGAAATAAAAGAACTTGGCGATGTGCCACAAAGTTTAATCTTTGTCGAGATTAAACAAATCTATATTAACGATGACGTTATAGATATAGACGAAAAACAAAGAATAACAGTGCATGCCGATAGAGTTAAACCCTTAGCACGATTAGGCGGTGGTGAGTACACCACAATCAACAAACCTTTTAGTATTGCTAGACCTAAATAACATTAATTAATAATAAGGAAGTCTCATGTCCAACACTATCGTAATAACTGGCGCCAATCGCGGTATTGGCTTGGCTATGGCAAAAATTTGCCAGCAACGTGGTGACACTGTGTATGCGTTATGTCGACAAAGTTCTCCGCAACTTAATGCGCTAAAAATAAACATTATTGAAGGTATTGATATCGCAACTGATACTGGCATAACACATGCTAAATCAGCACTTGCTGGTGTCGCGATTGATTTACTCATTAATAACGCGGGGATTTTACGCGATGAAAGCCTAAGCAACTTTAATAAAGATACCATTATTGAACAGTTTAATGTCAATGCCTTAGCGCCCATCGCGTTAACACAAGCATTGCTTAGCCATTTACCTAAAAACAGTAAAGTTGCCTTAATTACCTCAAGAATGGGTTCAATAACAGACAATAGTTCCGGTGGTCGTTATGGCTATCGTATGTCAAAGGCAGCGTTGAATATTGCCGCTGTTTCGCTGGCTAAAGATCTCGCAGAAAATAAAATTGCTGTTGGCATTTATCATCCAGGTTATGTACAAACCGACATGGTTAATGCATTAGGTCAAACTAGCAATGGTGATATTAGCAGCGATGTCGCGGCGAAACGTTTGCTCACCTTAATGACTGAATTGACTATGGCTGAGTCAGGCGTATTTAAGCATTCTAATGGCGAAATATTACCTTGGTAAAAAATCACCGATTGAATACTTAGCTTTATCAATGCTGCAACGTCTAAAAATCGCTGCTTTTTCATTCTCTTTTTTGCTTGATTGTTATATCATGCGCCTAATCAAGCAGATAAATTTTCATCCACCTCTATTCTCTAAAAAAGGTCAGCGATTATCAAACGCGTCATCAATTTATGTAAAAAGGTTTTTAGTAAAAAATCCAATAAAAAAGCTAAAGCAACTGAAGTAGTATCTACACTAGAACAACCGATAGTTTTATCTCGAAGTCAACATCCTGTTTCTAGACAATTACTTAGTCCAAGCGCTTTAAAAGTACTATATCGCTTAAATAAAGGCGGCTATGATGCTTACCTAGTGGGTGGCGGTGTCCGTGATATTTTATTAGGTTTGAAACCAAAAGATTTTGATATTGCCACAAATGCCACACCTGATGAAATCAAAGCATTGTTTCGGAACTGTCGCTTGATTGGTCGCCGCTTTCGTTTAGCGCATATTGTTTTTGGTCGAGAAATTATTGAAGTGGCAACCTTTCGTGGCCACCACGACAATGCGACAGAACAAGAAAAAAGCTGTAAGAAAACCTCAAAGCAAAGTGAACATGGCATGTTACTGCGTGACAATATTTACGGCACCATAGACGAAGATGCCGAGCGCCGTGATTTCACCATCAATGCTCTGTACTACTCTACTAAAGATTTTAAAGTGTATGATTTTGCCAATGGCATTAAAGATATTGAAGATAAAATCATCCGCTTAATTGGTGACCCCGAAACTCGCTATCGTGAAGATCCTGTACGCATGTTACGCGCCATTCGTTTTGCCACCAAGCTTGATATGCAAATATCACCTGAGACTAGCGCGCCCATTAAAGAGCTGTCAACATTAATGGCTAACATACCTGCTGCCCGCATGTTTGAAGAGTTTTTGAAGCTATTTATTGCTGGTAAAGCAGTCGCTAACTATGAACAACTGCGCAGTTATAATTTATTTACTTACTTCTTTCCTGCTGTTGAACAAGAACTCAATAACAATAACCAACTGCTTGAACGTTTTATCATGCTCGCCATGGAAAACACGGATAATCGCATTAACAATGAACAACGTGTTACACCAGCCTTTTTGTTCGCCGCAATGCTTTGGTATCCACTACAAAAACATATCCAACAAATTAATATCAATAATCAACTTGCTCCTCAAGATGCTTTTTTTGCGGCATTAAGTGAAATAATGCCTGAGCAACAGCGAAGTATCGCTATTCCTAAGCGTTTTCAAGGGGTAATGAAAGATATTTGGATTTTACAAGATAAACTCGCTCGCCGTGAAGGTAAACGCGCCTTTAAAAGCTTTGAACATCCTAAGTTTAGAGCGGGTTATGACTTTTTGTTATTACGAGCAGAAATTGAAAACACACCAGCTTTAATTGAACTAGCTAAATGGTGGACTGATTTTCAAACAGTATCAAATGATGCTCGCATGCAAATGATTAAAAGTATTAAAGTCTCACCGAGTAGTAAGCGTCGCACGCCAAGAAAACGCAAAAAACCAACCGAGAGTAGCACTACTTCAAGCGCCGAATAAAGACTATGCACCCCAACACCACAATTGCATATATTGGCTTAGGTAGTAATTTAGCTGAGCCAATTAAACAGGTGCAAGCCGCTATTGAAGCACTTAAGAAGTTAGCACAAAGCCACGTAATTAAGGTGTCGTCATTATACCTGAGTAAGCCTATGGGACCTCAGGATCAAGACGACTATATTAACGCAGTTATAGCACTTGAAACAAAACTCACGCCCCTTGAGTTACTTGATACCTTACAAAGTATTGAAAATAAAGCAGGCAGAGTACGTAAAGAAAATCGTTGGGGCGCGCGTATTTTAGATCTCGACATTATATTGTTTGGTAACGAAATAATTAACACTGAACGTCTTATTGTGCCGCATTATGGCATGAAAACACGTGAGTTTGTCTTATTACCTTTAGCCGAGATTGCGACCGACTTAATGCTACCCTCTTTAGTCGCTGCAGACAGAGAAAGTGTAAATGTTTTGAGCCAAAATATTGCTAATAACGCCATGATAAAGCTACAGCTAAACTGAACGAATATTGCAGTTAAAAAAAAATTATGCCAAAGTAGCCTGCTCGAGCAATGACTCAAAGTAATTATAACAACCAGTTATCTTAAAAATAAGACTTAAAATAGATACCTCATTGGAACTACTATGGCTAAAACAACCACATCAACCTTGTTAAAAATGAAACAACAAGGCGAAAAAATATCTACTATTACCGCCTATGATGCTAGCTTTGCCAAGCTATTCGATCAAGCAGGTATACACGCCATTTTAATTGGTGACTCCCTTGGTATGGTTTTACAAGGCCAAGATGACACGCTACCAGTCAGTATTGAACATATGGTTTATCATACCCAATGTGTCAAACGTGGCGTCGAGAACACCTTAATCATCAGTGATATGCCTTTCATGAGCTACGCTAATGTCGAGCAAACCTTAACCAATGCCGCTAAATTAATGCAAGCTGGCGCTAGTGTGGTAAAGATGGAGGGTGGTGCGTGGCTGGCTGACACGATAAAAGCCTTGGTTGAACGAGGTATTCCTGTATGCGCCCATTTGGGTTTAACACCTCAATCAGTCAATGTATTTGGCGGTTTTAAAGTACAAGGCCGTGATGATACCCAAGCACAACAAATGATCAAAGATGCCCAAGCGTTAGAAGCCGCTGGCGCACAATTACTCGTACTGGAGTGTATTCCAGCTCCGTTGGGTAAAGCGATATCAGAAGCAATTACTATTCCAACGATAGGTATTGGCGCAGGTAAAGATACCGACGGGCAAATACTGGTAATGCATGATGCTTTAGGTATTTCTTGTAGTTATATGCCTAAATTTTCTCGAAATTTTTTACAAGAAACTGGCGACATTAAAAAATCTATTGAATTATATATCAGTGAAGTAAGCCTAGGTAATTTCCCCGGCGAAGATCATATATTTAAATAGTTTAGAGTTTCAGGCACAAACTATAAAGTAAAAATAAATTCCGTAAGAGATATAGATGAAAACAGTTGAAAGTATAAAAGATTTACGTGAACAAGTTAAATCATGGCGTATGCAAGGCCTCACCATTGCTTTTGTACCTACCATGGGCAATTTACACGAAGGGCATTTGGCTTTAGTTAAAGCCGCTCATCGCCACGCCGATAAAGTCATTGCGAGTATTTTCGTAAACCCAATGCAGTTCGGTTTAAGTGAAGACATTGCTAATTATCCAAGAACATTAGCGCAAGACAAAGCGAGCTTGATAGAGGTTGATACTGACTTATTATTTACCCCTACCGCAGATATTATTTATCCAAAGGGCTTTGGTGAGAATAGCTATGTTGAAGTGCCTAATATTTCTAATCTCTATTGTGGTGCCAGCCGACCAGGGCATTTTCGCGGTGTCGCGACAATAGTTTGTAAATTATTTAATTTAGTTCAACCTGATAGCGCTTGTTTTGGCTCAAAAGATTATCAACAATTGCAAGTCATTCAAACTATGGTTGAAGACTTATCCATGCCAGTCGACATTATTCCAGTAGAAATTATTCGTGAAAAATCAGGTTTAGCAATGAGTTCACGTAATGGTTACTTAACACCTGAAGAGCTCGCAATAGCACCTGCGCTTTATCAGACTCTACAATGGTTGAATACTGAATTGCGTAAAAGCCATCAACCAAGAGACTATGCCGCACTTATAATGCAAGCGAGTGAAAAAATTGATAATGCCGGTTTAAAAACTGATTATATTAATTTATGTCACGCGAAAACATTAGCGCCAGCAACATCAAATGACAAAAATATAGTTATTTTAGCTGCGGCTTATTTAGGTAAAGCAAGATTAATCGATAACATGCCTGTTACTTTGTAGTTCAGATCATTAATGGGTATGGATATGTTAATTATATTTCTACCCATAATAAAGAAAATGAACTAGTTTTATGGCCTTAGTATGTAACTGTGACCTCTAAAGCTCTTTCAGTACGACACTCATATGAACCCATTTCGAATTCTCGGCAATTCCAAGGACGATGCTCATAAATCGAACACATATAAGTATCACGATCTAAAGCTGAACACCAGCCATCATCTAAACGTCGCATCGTTTCACCGCCCCATTGATCAATAGCAATATGTTGGTAAGGAACGCCAGTGTCGGTCACAAGTAAAACTTCTAAGCGACAGCAACAAGCCTGACAGCTTGAACAGGTGACTTCTGGTTCTGGTACCTTTCTAATATTAATAACGAGACACATCAGCAAATAGAATAATGGTGCATTTTACCCTAAGTAGACCATATTCTACATTGATTTCGATAGCGATTAAGACACTAAAACTTGAAGTAATTATAGGGCGAAGTAATTGTTAGCTAAAAACGGAGCTTAACTCTCTGCTGTGTTGCGCTTTTCAGTCTATTTAACCTTAACTCTGATTAACATATTGATAGTTTTGGTAATAACAAAGCGGTATTACCTACCCAATAACTAGTTATTGGTAGTAATGCCAACAATGATAGCGCCTAAAATAGCTTATTGAGTAACTTTACTTATCCAGAGTTGAGGTTATTTATAGCCATTCAGCTTTAATGCCCTGCAAAATAAGCCATAATCTCAGCGGTGGTCATTTCTTTTGTTTCATTTGCAAAGCAGTAATAACTAGGTCGCATATCACTAAAGTACTGCATATCCATTTCTAAGCCTTTCAACTTTGGAAACAGGCCTACTGGCATATTATATTCACCCGTATCTTTAAACTTATAAAACAAATGAGTGCCACATTCAGTACAAAATCCACGAGATGCCCAAGATGATGATTGGTATATTTTAATGTTATCACTGCCTTCAATGTTAACTTTAGTGCCACATTTCACCGCAAAGAACGGAGCCCCACCCCAAGTTCTACATGACTGGCAATGACACACAGTAAACTTAGGATTAACCTCTTCTGCAATAATTTTAACAGCGCCGCAAAGGCAGCTTGTTTCGGAATGAGACATATAGATCACCTTTTAATTTATAATAAGTGTAATACCTAAAATAGTAGGCAATTAGAACGGACAAAAGACGATGAAATTTTATCTTTTTTTAACCAATTGTTTTAAAAAATAGAAACGGAACCAAGAACTCCCTAAATGATCCCGTATTATTACAACTTAACTTAATCAACTTCTAGATCAAATACAGCACTTACCGAAGAGGAAAATACAATATTCTTTTTCAAATATTTACCCGGTTTAGACTGTTTATTATACCTAACTCCTGAAACCGTCATTCTTTCAATATCACCGTTAGCACCATAAGCATTCCGAAATTGATTAGAAGAAGAGTTAATACTGTAAATATGGCCTAATTTGGCACCGAACGCAGTAGCCAAAGACTCTCCTTTTTGTTTCGCATCTTTAACTGCTAACGCTAAAACTTCACTTTTTAGAGATTCTTCTTTAGAAGACTTAAACTCTACATTGCTGATTTTATTAATATTAACTTTAAGTGCGAAATCCATAAAAGCACTTAACTTTTTGATATCCTTGAATGTCACCGTTAAGTTTCTATTTGCACTATAACCAGATAAAATCTCTTTACCATTTTTATCACGATGATAACGAGGTCGCGTAGAGATGCTTGAAGCAGAAACGTTTTCTTCATCAATATCAAACTGACTAAGTCCATCGATGAAATTATTAACTCTATCATCAACATCCTTTTTTGCTTGAGAGCTTTTAGTTTTCGAACTCTCAACTGCCAGAGAGACGACTACGATGTCAGGCTTAGCTTTTAGCTGTGCTTTACCAATAATTGATATATGACGGTTTTCCGGTAATGGTGTATTAGCATTGACCAAAAAAGAACACGTCAATAAAGTAATAATGCTTAGATATTTCATCAAACTTCCTTGTGATTACAACGCTGCAATAAGCAGCTAAAAAGGTTGGCTAAAATATGAGAATAGAACACAGCCAACTGATGTGAACTTTCCCTTATTAACTACAAAAATAATAACACAAGCTTGGAAATTAGCCATAGCCCTTTGGATTACCTTTAAAAATAGTACACTTTGTTGGCAATGACTTCAAAGGTAACAAAACGACAAAAGTAACAGAACTAAAATCAACGAACTCTAGTGAGTACCATGCTCATCATGCAATTCAATATTTAGCTCTAACACATTTAAATCACCATCTTTTTTATCCAGATTTATCGAAAAACTTTCATCCGATACTTTAATGTATTTACGTAAAACCTTAAGAATATCTGCCGTTAGTTCTGGTAAATAATCGGGCTGTTTATTTCGACTATTACGCTCATGCGCAACAATAATTTGCAGACGTTCTTTGGCTTTAGAAGCCGTTGTTACCTGCTTTCCTTTTTTACGTAAAAAATAATCAAGTAATGCCACATTAACCTCCAAACAAACGACTAAGAATGCTTTTTTTCTCAACAGTTAAAAATCTAAATTCAACTGTTTCACCTAAAAGACGTTCAATAACATCCTGATAGGCTTTTCCTGCATCACTTTCAGTATCTAAAATTACTGGCTCACCTGCATTCGATGCCTTAAGTACCGCTTGTGATTCTGGAATAACGCCTAGCAAGGGTATTGAGAGAATATCTTCAACATCCTCGACACTTAACATTTCACCTTCTGCTACGCGTTTAGGTGAGTAACGTGTTAATAATAAATGTTCTTTTATTGGCTCTAACCCAAGTTCAGCTCTACGTGAGCGACTTGCTAACATACCTAAAATGCGATCAGAATCACGTACTGATGATACTTCAGGATTGGTGGTTACTATGGCTTCATCAGCATAATAAAGCGCCATCATAGCGCCAGCTTCAATACCTGCTGGTGAATCACACACGATAAAATCATACATTTCACCAAGCTCTTCTAGCACCTTACCAACATTTTCTTTGTTTAACGCATCTTTATCACGTGTTTGCGAAGCGGGTAATATAGATAAACTCTTAACACGCTTATCTTTAATTAACGCCTGATTTAAGGTTGCTTCACCGTTGATCACATTGACAAAGTCGTAAACAACGCGACGTTCACAACCCATGATCAAATCAAGATTTCGTAAGCCGATATCGAAATCAATTAAGACTACTTTATGTCCTTTTAACGCTAAACCAAGACCAATTGCAGCACTTGATGTAGTTTTACCAACACCGCCTTTTCCTGATGTAACCACTATTATTCGTGCCATTGACCGAATATCCTTTATAAGTTAATAATTAAATAAGTTTTGATGACGTTAATTCGCTGTCAGTCAAATGAATATATACAGGTACACCCCAATGTTGCTCCATTGACTCACTCAGCCAATAGTTACCATTAATAGAGACCAGTTCGGCCTCAAGATTTTGGCAATATATTTGCGCTTTATGATGACCTTTTGCACCAGCAATTGCTCTACCGCGTAACGAACCGTAGATATGAATATTACCATCGGCAATAACTTCAGCTCCCGCTGAAACTGAGCCAATAACCACTAAATTTTGATCTTTAGCATAAATTTGCTGACCTGAGCGAATTTGCCCTCGGTGAACTTTGTCAGTATATAAATGACTTTGAGGTGTATCAGCTATTTTTTTAGTCTCTGTTGCGACGTTTTCTTCTGTAGCGTCAACTTTTTGTGAAGTATTAACTTTTGCCGTATTAACAAAAGAAAAACCAAGCTCGCGAATAAGCTTGCGTTGCTCTTTCTCCACTGAGCCAGTGAAGCCAACAAAGGTAAAATTGAATTCTTCAATTAATGTTTTTACCGCTTGATAATCAACTGAACACGCTAGTTGTTCAATATTAACCACCAGAGGAACTAGGTAAAAAAAATCGGGGGCTTGCGCAATTTTTGTTACTAAATCAGCTCGAATATCCGCTAATTTTGACGTTCTTAAATGTAAAACAGACAGAGTAAAACTTGATCCTTTAAATTCAATACTGGCATCAGCCATAATGAAGGTTTTCCTAAATATAATTTATCGAAACATAATGTTGTCAGTATTAGTGTCATCTTAATTAATCAACAACGACCATACTAAAAAAGTGAAAGTGTTTATGGGCTACTTTATTAATCCGTGTGCTATAGCACACTTTTCAATGTAGAAATTAAAGCATCCTGCCCATGTTGATAACGCTTAATTTCATTATTTGCCATCAATAATGAATAACTTAAATTAATTGATGCAACCAATAACGCGCGCTCGCTACTAGCCATACCCTTTTGTTGTTTAATGTCATTACACATAACAACGAGGTTGCTAGCCGCTTGCTTTAAATCTTCTGCTTGTTCAGCTGAGCAAGAAAACTGGTGCTGTTTACCCATAATTTCAATGCTGATCCCTATTGAGTCTTCAGCAAACATTAACTCAGCTCTTCTACACTTTGTAACTTACCCAATAAGTTGGTTAATACATCGTTTGTTTGCGCTTGTTTTCCTTCACCTTCAAGTATCTCAAGTTGCAATGTTTCATTTTCATCTACAAGTATTAATTTTTGTTGTTCAAGTTCTACTACTTTGCTTTGTAGCTGGTTATTTTTATCAATAATGCGTTCAATCAGTTGTTCGAGTTGAGGGAGAGTGTTTTCTAACATAAGGCGCTCTTGTTAACTGTAAATTTAAGGCCGCAAATTTAATCTAAAGTGAGGCAGAATGCTACTCTTTAGCACAATTATCGGCTTAATTTGTGTAACAATTGCCATCGTTAGATAAGATCAGGCAATTACGCTCAAAAAATGCACGTTAATTGAGGCTAACTCATAGGAAGAAATAGATTTAAAATAATAGTGAACATAGCAGCCAAGCGATGTTCCGTTATTATTTTAGCGATTTCACTCACTTTTGTGGTTTTATTTTACCGGTAACTGAGGTTATTAATTTTACTACCGTCTGATTCATTGACTTTTGATGTGTCTTTTACGCGTAAAATCATCCGATTTATAGAGCCTTAAATTTTAATAAAAGAGGAAATTGTCACTAACACTGATAGAGTGATACCCAATTATTTCGTTAAGATTTTTGCCAGGGTTAGTATTCCGGGCTCTAATAGACTTCCTTTTCGATAAATGATCGAGAGTTCTACATGTTTTGGACCATAGCTAACCGGTTGCATGGCAAGTGATTCTTCATACCGACTGCCTATCACCATATCTTTACCAATAATGGTGTAACCTATACCCGCAGAAATACAACCTAAAATACCATCTGCACTACTCATTACCATGAGCTCTTCATTTTCTCGACCAGCCTCTTGTCGCCAGAAAATAGCACGCTTCCGGTAACCACAACCTTCATCTCGCACAAATAATACCGGATCATAATCACCCTCTATCGGTGTCACCACAACAAGCTCTTCTTGAAAAATTGGGAAAGTGATGAGGTTTTTATGCTTTGGTGCATTCCCTAAAGCTGCGCAATCAACCTTATTATTAAGAACAGCAGAAACGAGTCGGTCACTAGTATCCGTATAAATTTTCGTTCGAATCTCTGCATGATTTTTCTTGAGTTTTTTGAGAGCAAATGGCATATGAATAGCAGCAAATGTTTCAGGCATACCAACTCTTAGTTCATAACTTCCCTTATCGTGTAAAATTGCTGATATAGCCTGCGACTCTAACTGTATAATCTGACTAGAATATTCACAAAGATGATGCCCACTAGGCGTTAACTGTAACTTACGACCAACTAAAGTAAACAGCTTTGTGTCTAGCTCTCTTTCGAGCTTTTTTATTCGGTTGGTGATATTTGATTGAACCGTGTGCAATTTATCAGCAGCACCTTTAATGCCCCCTTCATCAACAACAGCTTTAAAAGTCTTTAGTGTCAAAATTTCCATATAGTTCTCTTAATAAGAAGTTTTAGTTCTAAATAATTCAATTATTAAGATTAACAGAACAGAGTAATGTTTGTAAATTACCTTACAACAACGCCACGCTCTAAAAATAGAACAAGAAGCAATGCAACTAATTGACAGGAATATCACTTATCGCTGTATTGTAGGGAATAAAAAACTGTTTTTTTCATCACGTTACCTTTATCACTACAACGATATTGGTGTAACAAAAAATTTATTATTCACAGGGAAATATCACATTATGTTAATTAATTCTGACCACTCTTGTCTACTCGTCGTTGATATCCAAGAAAAGCTCATTTCAGGAATACATCAGTCTGAAAAATTTATAGAAAACTGCCAATGGCTTATTAAAGTTGCACAGTTATTTGATATTCCGGTTATGGCTTCAGAGCAATACCCACGTGGAGTTGGCCCAACTGTAGCCCCTTTACGAGAACTAATTCCGGAAGATTGTATTCAGGATAAGCTGATTTTTTCCTGTGCAGATTCACCAGAGTGTCTGGAAATGATTGAACAACAAAAGCGCAAGCAAATAGTAATCGTTGGCATGGAGTCTCATGTTTGTGTTTTACAAACGGCTTTACGCCTCAATGAGCTGGGTAAAGAAGTCTTTGTTGTTGCTGATGCAATTAGCTCACGCGATCCACTCGATATTGAACTTGCGATTGCACGCATGAGTAAAGCGGGTATTCATATTGTTAGTCGAGAAATGGTGGCATTTGAGTGGCTACGTGGCTCTGGCGCACCCCAATTTAAAACGTTTAGTAAAGAATTTTTACAATAATTTATTGAGTATAAAACACATTTACGGGAATATTTGAACATGATGATTAAAAAAGTTGCGGTTATTGGTGCAGGTACAATGGGCGCAGGCATTGCTGGCCAAGTTGCCAATGCAGGCGTAGAAGTTTGGCTACTCGATCTCCCTACCGAGGGCAATGCCAATGCTTTAGCTCAACGCGGACTCGAGCGCCTTAAAGATTCAGGTCAACCGGGATTGATGAGCAAAGATGCCGAGCGCCTTATTCACATCGGAAATACCCGAGATGATTTTGCACAATTGGCTGACTGCGACTGGATTGCTGAAGCTGTCGTTGAGCGACTCGATATTAAGAAAGATCTTTATCGTCGTATTGATGCCGTTTGCCATGACCAAGCGATCATAAGCTCTAACACCTCAACCATCCCTATCAGCCTACTTGTCGAAGGCATGCCAAAATTATTTAGGCAGCGGTTTGCTATTACTCACTTTTTTAATCCTGTGCGGTTTATGCACCTACTTGAACTTGTGCGCGGTGAAGATACCGAGCCAACCGTCATCGACACACTCGCAGCCTTCTGCGAACAACAATTAGGTAAAGGGGTAGTGCCTTGCTTAGATACACCTGGATTCCTCGGTAACCGCGTTGGCGTATTCGCGATCCAATGTGCGCTGCATGCGGCATTTGATTTAGGGCTTAAACCGAGTGAAGCTGATGCTTTATTTGGCCGTCCGATGGGAATTCCAAAAACAGGCGTTTTTGGTCTATATGATCTTATCGGTATAGATTTAATGTCTGACGTAGTACAAAGCCTCGTCAATATTCTTCCCGAAGGTGACGCCTTTCATCAGGAAGCAGAAAAAATTCCATTAATGATCCGCATGATTGACAATGGACAAACGGGTAACAAACAAGGTAAAGGCTTTTATCGCAAGGTTAAAGGTGGACGAGAAGCTCTCAACCTTCAAGATGAACGCTACTCTTTTGCGCCTCGCTTAAACTTGCCACTAGCCGAAAAAGCAGAACAGACCGGCATTAAAGCGTTACTCTTAGATGACAGCCTTTATGGCCAATTCGCTTGGCGAGTGTTGTCTCGTACATTAAGTTACGCCGCTTCGCTCATTCCAGAAGTGGGTAACGACGGGCTAGGTATCGATGATGCGATGAAACTTGGTTACAACTGGGTTAAAGGTCCGTTTGAACTGCTAGACGAAATTGGTGTAGATTTATTTATCGAACGGCTCAAAGCCGATGGCATGTCTGTTCCACGCTTTCTAGAAGAAGCCGCTGGTTCTAGCTTCTATCGTGCAGAAAATAACGCACTTCAAACACGCCAACTCGATGGTAGCTGGCAAACAATTCAACGGTCTGAGAACATTATTCGCTTTAACGAAATGCGCCAAACCATGACGCCACGTAATACCTGCGCAGTAGCCAGTTGGTATAACCTTGACGGAATAGCACTGGTTGAATTCCACAGTAAAGCCAATGCACTCGATACCGACTCTATGGAAATCCTAGAGGACGCAATTACCCACGTTGAAAAAGAGGGCATGCGCGGTCTTATTGTACACAACGACGCGCAACATTTTTCTTGTGGTGTTAATTTACAAGGTGTTCGCGGCTTCATCCAACGTAATGACATGGATGGATTAGATAAATTTTTAGATCATTTCCAGAAAACAGTGCATCGCATGGCAACAGCAAAATTTCCTGTCGTGGTTGCGCCAGTTGGCATGTCATTAGGCGGTGGATTTGAAGTAGTATTACATGCCAAAGAAGTAATCTGCCATGCTAACTCAGTTATGGGGTTAGTTGAATCAGTGGTAGGTGTTGTACCTGGCGGCGGCGGTTGCAAAGAAACACTATATCGTTGGGTTGAAAAACTCGAATGTGGTGATGACATCAGCGAAGCTTGTTGGAAAGCATTTATGAACCTAGGCATGGGCAAAACAGCAACCTCACCTATTCTTGCCAAAGATCAGGCGATGCTAAGAGCTAACGATAATTTTATCATGAACCGTGACAGCATACTGTCTACCGCAATTAATGCCATCAATAATCCAGTTAATCAAAAGGTATTCAATCGACCTACCCTAATATTACCTGGCAAACCTTTATTTGAAGAAATGGTCAATTGGCTGAAAGAATCACACGCCAAAGGACTGTTGATGGCGCACGATGTGGTCGTTGGTACCGAAATGGCACGTATCGTCACTGGTGGAGAAGTAGAACCCGGCACCCGATGGAGTGAGCAAGATTTCTTTGATGCTGAACGCAGATCATTTCTGACGCTCGCATCAACAGATTCGACCAAAAAGCGAATTGAAACAATGCTTGATGAAGGTTCTCCTATTAGAAATTAAATAAGGTTAATTACCCGAAAAAATCAAACAAAGTGAATCGGGTATAAATGGTCACGACCACCGGCCGAGCATTGCGGCAAAGTGACGAGTAATGGGCTCTATATTGTTAGAGCCCATACTAAACGAATACTCGTTTCATTAAATTAGTCTCACGTTAAGAATATTGGAGATGTAAGTTGGAAATACAAGATAAACCGCGCTTTCTTGACAGAACTTGGGGGCAATTACGCCACGTCTGGCACAAGGTTACTGGTAATGGTCATGTGCAAAGTTCTGTGCACTTTCAAGCAGACTTGCCCAATGAGGACTTACCGCGTCTTCGAGCACAAATACAACTTTGTTTAAAAATGCGTGGTGGTGAAGTGTCGGCGAGGGCTGAAACTGCGATTTTAGGACGTTCCTATCTTGAATTGAACGATGAAGGCCGCTCCCGTTTTCTCAAAGTGCTTGCCACTGATTTTGATGTTGATACAGCGCAAGTAGAGCATGCAATAGAATGTTGGCATCAATCCAAGGATGTCCCTGACCGATACGCTAATGTTCAACAATTACGCCAAGCTTTAGAAGCGCCTCGTTTACAGTTACTGACCCAATTTAATGAGTTGCCCGAAGGTGTTAAATTTCTAGTGGATATGCGCGCAGAATTAATCACATTGAAAAATGATGATCCGGCTTTTGCCGCATTAGAAGGCGATCTGAAACGGCTGTTGATTTCATGGTTCGATATCGGTTTTCTCACGCTGGATTGTATTACTTGGGATTCACCCGCGTCACTGTTAGAAAAATTAATTACCTATGAGTCGGTTCATGAAATTCGCAGTTGGGATGATCTCAAAAATCGTTTAGATTCAGATCGTCGCTGTTATGCATTTTTGCATCCACACATGCTCGGCGAACCTTTAATTTTTGTCGAAGTGGCACTGACCATTGGCTTGGCACGAAATGTACAAGATCTGCTGGATGAAAACGCGCCAGTAAACGATTTAGAACATATGGACACGGCTATTTTCTACTCGATATCTAATGCGCAGCAAGGGTTAGCGGGCATTAGCTTTGGTAATTTTCTAATTAAGAGAGTAGTGGCAAAGTTATCTGAGGAGTTTCCTCATATCAATAACTTTGCCACGCTGTCACCGATTGTCAGTTTCCGCCGTTGGTTAACGGAGCAGTTAGCCAATGACAAATCAGATCTTTTAACCAAATCTGAACAAAAATCACTTACCCTGCAGTGTGAGCGGTTAGGGGTTGACTCCAGTCTTAGAAATCTACTTGAAACCCCTAACTGGCCGAAAGACAGCCAAATATGTGAAGTGTTGCAACCGCTGCTAACACGCTTAGCTGCGCACTATCTCAGCGAAGAAAAACGCAGTAATGGTCGAGCTTTTGATCCTGTTGCTCATTTTCACCTGACCAATGGTGCACATATCGAGCAATTGAATTGGATGGGCGATAAGTCGGAAAAAGGGTTACGCCAATCATATGGGCTTATGGTGAATTACCTCTACCGGCTTGATCGGATTGAATCCAATAGCGCTGCGTATGTTGAGCATGCGGAAGCGACCACCTCTAATGCGGTGAAAGCATTATTAAAAAATTGAAATAAATAATATAAAAGGAAGATAGCATGGCAGATTACCAAGCTCCCCTAAAAGATATGAATTTTGTGCTCAATGAGCTAGTAAATATACAAAAGCTAGCCACTATTCCTGGTTATGAAGAAGCTTTGCCAGAGCTGGTTTCATGTATTCTTGATGAAGCAAGTAAATTAGCAGGTGAGGTAATTTCACCACTTAATGCTTCCGGCGATATGGAAGGCGTTAAGATACACAATAAGAATGAGGTGAAGACCCCCGAAGGGTTTAAAAGTGCTTACCAACAATTTTCTGAAGGCGGTTGGGGCTCGTTGCAGTTTGAGCCAGACTATGGTGGTCAGGGTTTACCCTTTACCCTCGCGATTCCCGTGCAGGAAATGTGGCACTCTGCCAATATGGCCTGGGGCTTGTGTCCACTGTTGACTCAAGGCGCTATAGAAGCGATACAGGCTAATGCCAGTGAAGCGCTAAAATCCCGTTATTTGCCTCAAATGATTGCTGGCCGCTGGAGCGGCACGATGAATCTTACTGAGCCGCAAGCAGGCTCAGATATGGCTACTTTACGTACCCGCGCTGAACGCAATGGTGATCACTACCGCATTACCGGTCAGAAAATTTTTATTACCTGGGGTGAGCACGATATGGTGGATAATATCGTGCATTTGGTACTAGCGCGCCTGCCAGATGCTCCACCAGGAGTCAAAGGCATATCATTGTTTATTGTGCCCAAATTTTTGGTCAATGACGATGGCTCTTTAGGCAAACGCAATGACTGTCAAGTTACTTCTCTGGAGCATAAAATTGGTATTCACGCCAGCCCTACTTGTGTGATGAGTTATGGCGATAACGGTGGTGCTATTGGTTACCTCGTGGGTGAAGAGAACAAAGGTTTAGTCTGTATGTTTAATATGATGAACAATGCGCGCCTGACTGTCGGCTTGCAAGGCGTAGCAATTGCCGAGCGTTCCTATCAATTAGCCAGAGACTACGCTAAAGAGCGTCCTCAAGGTATTGCACCAGGTGAATCTGAGCTTGGTATGATTATTAAACATCCGGATGTGCGTAGGATGTTAATGACGATGCGTGCACTAACTGAAGCGAGCCGTGCCTTGACCTATGTGGCCTGTACAAGTGTAGATTATCAAGAAAAACATCCAGATGCAGACGTTAGAAAGTATCACAAAGCGCGGGCAGCCTTATTAACGCCCGTTGTAAAGGGTTGGAGTACAGAAGTCGGCCTAGAAGTCACCTCTATCGGCGTACAGGTTCATGGCGGAATGGGCTTTATCGAAGAAACTGGTGCGGGTCAGTATTACCGCGATGCACGAATTTTGCCTATTTACGAGGGGACTAATGGTATTCAGGCTTTAGATCTAGTGGCTCGCAAAACATTGTTCGATCGGGGTGCTGCTATGGATAGTTTGTTGCAAGAAATGCGCACGCTGATTACAGAAGTAAAGCAGAGCACAAATACCTTAAAAAATGAGTCAACGACTTTTTCCTTTGCTGTTGAAGCGCTAGCCGATGCCAAATCGCAGTTATTAAAAGAAGTAAAAGATGACATTAATTGGTCGGGATCGATCAGTTTTAATTATTTGATGCTGATGGGCTCTGTGTGCGGCGCATGGCAAATGTTAATGGCTGCTCAAGTGGCTGAAGCTAAACTGGCTTTGACAGACAGTGATACTGATTTTTATCATGCTAAGTTGGCAACGGCACGTTTTTATCTAGATCAGATACTGCCGCGCTACCTAAGTCATGCGGCGATGGTAAAAAACGGCAGTCAAGCCATTATGGCAATGGATGAGGACTTATTCTAATTGATACCCAAACTACCTCACAGATAGAATTTTCATCTTGAGGTAGTTTGGGTAAAAGCACCGTTACGGCAAAACTAGTGGCGTTAATAACCCGCGAGCAACGTAAACCTCTATAAGCATAGCTTAATAAAGTCGAGTTGAAAGGCAATAAGACCAACCTAATCTGGAGTATAATAATGACAAATAAAAACCATCCATTAGTCCGAAATTCAGCCAATTTTGTGCCGTTGACACCACTGTCCTTTTTGCATCGAACGGCGGACATTTACCCTCAACGCGAGTCCCTGATTTACAACGACCTTCGCTACACTTGGTCACAAACACGTAACCGCTGTACCCGTATTGCTTCTAGTCTGGCCACGCGAGGCATTGGTAAAAATGATACTGTCTCCGTGTTTGCCTTTAACACTCCTGAAATGTTTGAATGCCACTTTGCGATACCCATGGCAGGCGCTATTCTGAACACGATAAATACGCGTATTGACGCTCAGACCGTGGCTTATATCATCGATCACGCTGAATCAAAGGCAATTATCGTCGATCGCCAGCTTTGGCCCATACTTAAGGAAGCGCTGAACAATTGCAAACTGCAACCTGAAATCATTATTATCGATGACTCTACCGCCACTGAAAAACCTATACTACCAAGTGACATCAAATTCACTTTTTACCAAGAACTGGTTGATCAAGGTGATGACGCCTTTGTATGGCTAGCACCAGAAGATGAATGGCAGTCACTCTCTCTGAATTACACCTCAGGAACCACAGGTTTACCTAAGGGTGTAGTTTACCATCACAGAGGTGCCTACTTGATGGGCATGGGTACAGCCATGTCTTGGGCACTGCCCTCACATCCGCGCTATCTTTATACTGTGCCAATGTTCCATTGCAATGGCTGGGGGCATGTTTGGACTATGACCGCCGCGGCAGCAACCATTGTTTGTATTCGTACGCTTACGCCGGCATCTGTTTTTAAGCTGATCGAACAACATGAGGTAACACATTTTGGTTGTGCTCCAATCGTACTTAATATGCTTGCCAACGCACCGGCATCGGAACAGATAAAATTTGATCGCACTGTTCATGTGATAACGGCTGGATCACCACCTCCCGCGAGTGTTCTTGAAAGTATGAACCAATTTGGTTTCGAAATTATGCATGTCTATGGGCTCACCGAAACTAGCGGTCACATATTGCAGGCGGCACCGCAAGAAGACTGGCAAGAACAAAGTATACAAAAACAGGCGGAATTAAAATCTCGTCAAGGTGTCCGTTTTTCAATGACCGAAAGCGTCGATATAATCGACTCAGCAAGCGGTCAACCGGTCCCATGGGATTCAACAACCATGGGGGAAATTGTGATACGCGGTAATACCGTAATGAAGGGATACTTAAAAGATCCGGAAGCGACCGACAAGGCTTTTAATAATGGCTGGTTTATGAGTGGGGATATAGGGGTGATTCATCCCGACGGCTACATTCAAGTGAAGGATCGCCTCAAAGATATTATCATTTCGGGTGGAGAAAATATTTCGTCAATCGAGGTCGAGAATGTCCTTTATAAACACCCCGCAGTAAGTGTGGCAGCGGTAATAGCACTTGCCGACGAACAATGGGGAGAAGTCCCCTGTGCGTTTGTAGAGCTAAAAGTAGGACAAGAAGTCAGCGAACAGGAACTTATTCAGTTTTGCGGAAATAACATGGCGCGGTTTAAACGCCCTAAAAAGGTAATTTTCGGGGAGCTACCGAAGACCGCTACCGGCAAACTTCAGAAAAATGTGCTGCGTAGCAGGGCTAATACAAAATAATATTAAGCATTGCGTGTAGTATATACTTAATGTCCTTTGCAAGCGCTGAGCTATATTTACGAATAGCTCAGCGCTGTCCACTTGTTATATTAAAAATGATAATAGTTCTTTTCTTATCGAAATCAATAACACCGCATAAAACGTTTCTAAACTGGCAGTCGCTACCAGCAAACTAAATCGATATAAATTTTATTAGCCTCATTAACCAGTACGGATCTTGATTGCTGCCTTGATGTTTTTCTTTTCCACAGAGCCTTTCTCAATACTTAACAACCCACGTATAAATATAGCGCCAATGACCATAATAGCGGTAGATAGGTATAACCCAAGGTTATAGTTCCCAAAAGCTTCCGCAAGATATCCGGTACAAACTGGTGCGATGATCTGCGCGGCACCAAAAGCTAAGGTCATTGTCCCCATGAACTTAGCTGGATTGCTTGGATAAAACTTCCCTGCCATCGTCAACACTAGACTGACACAGGCGATAAAAGTACCACCAAATAATAGAGCACTTACGATAACAACCGGTAAAGAGTCATTTATTGCAGGGAGAATTATCCCTACCGCCTGCAAGATATATGCGGCTAACAATGCTTTAAGATAACCAACATTTCGCGCGATTCGGTCCCATACTAATGCTGCTGGGGTAGCGGCTAATCCAATTAATATAAAAGCCAACCCTCCTTGTCCTTTTAGGCCTTCAATACCTTCAACAATATCCACAATAAAGGTAGAGCTCACAACATAGCCATAACCGGCACAAAAATAGGCCAACATCATCAACGATGTGAAATTTTTACCTGGAGGGTTATCCTTAACCGTCCTCCCCGCTTGGCCACCTGCAGAAGGGTGCGGTATCCATAACCATGCAGGAATGGCCACTATTGCAGCCATAACAGCTAAAGCTAGCCACTGTTGCTGCCAATTGGCTGACATAGCCAACATAGCTTCGACCAATAGCGATGTAACAATAATACTTAGCCCTACACCAGAGAAATGAATACCTAGTTCTGCACGATGATTATTGTTAACCAACCATTTTAAGATCAAACCAGAGGCAATGATCATACCGCCTGAAGCACAGACTCCGGCAATAAATCGTAAGACCGCCCAAGTAATCATATCGGTAGTTATCACCATGGCTGCAGAGGTGATAATACTGAATATAAGATACACTCGGTGCAAGTAGTATTTGTGGTTTAGGTTGTGCAAGCTGGCAGCAAGCAGTACGCCTAACATATAGCCCATATAATTGGTGGTAGCCAACCAACCTCCGCCGGATTCAGTTAGGCCCGTACTGTTCTGCATTATCGGTAATAACAGGCTATAGGAGAAACGAGCCACACCAACAGTCACAATTAAACTACAAATACCTGCAAAATATACACGACTTTTTGTTAGCATGATTATCACCTTGTTGGAAAATTGTTAACAATATTACTCTGATCAGTTAATCTTAAAAATTAAATTATTTAGAATTAAAGGTTCTTATTAAGAGAACGGTATGAAAATTTTGCTTCTGAAAACTTTTAATATGGTTGTTGATGGCATGGCATTAGATACCCGCTCCACTTGAAGATGCATGATTCAGCTGGATTTAAAAACGCCTTTAGGCAAGGCATTGATTGAAGAGAATGGTTGTTCCCTTGTCAAAATCAATAACATAGCATAAAGCGTTTCTAAACTAGCCCTTTGGGGAAGGCTGAACATAAAGAAATTTAATTGGGTTGGTCGGAAGTTACATTAATACCGAACGAGCAACATATTTATGAAGATGCCAATCTGTCCTCGGCCGGTTACTGCCGTTTTACCCATTTTAGTGCGAGGTGAATTTGTAGGGGTACTTTCAAAAAACAAAAGTAATGATATGAAAGATATAAAAAATGATGGTTAAACGTCTTATTACATCAGTAAATGAAATAAGAGCTGCGCTTGACAAGTTAAATGGCTCCTACATGTGAATAAGCAAAGACTGCTGATCTTTCTTGGTCATTTTACTCACCACCAACTTAAACGAATTATCCACCATACGTTCAATTTCACCTTTGGGGATTGAACCATCTAAAATTACAGTATTCCAAAGTCGCTTATTCATATGCGTCAATATACCCACAGTAAAAACGTTGAAGACATATATGATTATATACAGGAAATTACTAATATTATATTTTGGATTATTTAAACTGTACTTGATTAATACAAGATACAAACCCCAGAAGTTGGTATTACGATATTTTTATAGGTCAAACTAGACTAGCAGTTTTAGCCAGCGGAACTGTTATTTTTGAGAAGAAAATCAGCCCTAAATAAAATTGCCTGTTTAATGGTCTTCTTACTAAGTTTATTTTATCAATTTATTAACTTAGAGTATCGGGGCTACTTTCATATCTATTTTTAAATTGACTCTGTTTTAAAATATTGAGCAATCTTCCAAGTTACGTAAGTTACTAGAGAACCAACATAAAGAATTGCCAAATAAGGCGCAATATTAGGAAAAATCAAACTAAAAAAAGCTAAAGAAATGGCAATGATAATAAAGTGAGAGTTCAGCCATTTATAAGGCCACCACTTCATACCATTTAATGCATCACATTCATCTGGAAAATTAAAACTATAATTTTCTTTAGCTTTTTTGGCTGAATAACTCAAAATACCTATGGGGACAGCTAATAGTGTAACTAAAATTACAATAATCCCTAACATCAACACTAACACATTAGATAGGTTTATATGTAAAGGGGTCATCAGAGTTTCTTTGCTTAAACTTTGTAAAAATTCAGAAAGGCTTAGTGCCTCATTTGAAAGGTAGGTATTTTGAAGAATGGTAAGGTATATAATTAGACAAGCTAACAATCCTAAAAATAACAACAACATTCCAACGTATTCAAAATGCTCAAAGCCTTTTCTAGAGTCATCACTTTTTTTATTAGGAATTATTACCCATTTCCCAGTGGGGTTACTATAATTATTGATGAACGTTCCATAAGCTCCAGATACAACTAACATTAATATACCTAATGAAGCACCAAATCCTTGTAATGTAAAAGCAATAATATTAAAAATTGTATTTTTATTTTTGGATACAATATTTTCTGATATTAATGAAGCATGAGACCAATCTATTTCTTTCATATTTTCAAGATCTACATCATAAGTAGGTTTAACAGCTGATGAATAACAATCAAAGTATGAAATAAGGATTACGAAAAGAGCAATAATAGCCCAAAGGTTAAGTGCTTTTCTTAGCCAATCATTCCAACTAGCATTAATAACTTCAACAGAGTTAATGATTGTTTTTGTAGATGGATCAAAGATCATATTACTTTGAATTAATTTGAAATGAGTTTGTTTTATTTCTTTCAAAAGCCAACCAAGAAGAATAGTAAGCAAAGGTAGAAAAATTGTAAAATTAGGCCACCAACTAGGACTTGAAAAATATCCCACTTCCTTTCCTTCAATACCTAACCCAACTAACTTCAAAGAAGACAACTCCCAGTGATCACTTAATATGAGAACAAAAATTGAAAACACAAACAATGAAAATGCTAGTTTATACAACATCAAACTATCTATTTTATTTAAAAATGTATTAAGCATATATCCTCTTTTTTCCAGTTAAAATCGGACTAATATATTGAGTCTTATCGAGAGTAATCTGAGGATGTTCAATATCAATTATCCCTTTGACTAGCGCGGAAGGCTTCTCGATCTATTCTTATATTTAAAATTTGTCAGTGTTCAAGGTGACGTATTCTACTGAAAGCTGAAAAACTTGAGAGACAAAAAGAAGGTAAGTTAAAACTAAAATCTCATATGCACTATTTACATGTATATTATTACAAAGGATCTATCACTGAAGTTATTAAATATATAGTCCACATATCGGCGTTTTTCAAGACAATAAACTTATTAGATAAAGAAAATTCAGCTAAGACTTTATACTCAAAAGTACGTAGAACTCAAACAGAAAAAATAAAACATTCATTTAATATCAATTAGATATGATTTGTTGGTGTGTACCAACATCTTAAATCATAAGTGTCAATATACCCAGAATAAAAGCATTAAAGATGCTATGTAATTATATACATAAAATTAATGTGGTTATTTTATTACGGTAATCTAAAAAAGATAATT
The DNA here is from genome assembly GCA_002733765.1 of Colwellia sp. Taxonomy (GTDB): domain Bacteria; phylum Pseudomonadota; class Gammaproteobacteria; order Enterobacterales; family Alteromonadaceae; genus Colwellia. The sequence goes on from NVWU01000008.1 coordinate 211,744, forward strand.
GCAGATATAATTTATTTCATATCATCAAAAATTGAACAATAAATTTACCTTTTAGATAAATGCGGGGAACGGAATGATTCCAAACGTTCAAAATAAAATAAATATATTTACTTCGTATACATTATTAGCTTTTCTTTACTAGTTTAGTCGAACTCGATACAATAAATACATTGTTCATTTTTAACGCACCCTGAACTTTATTTTCAAGGATGACATAATGTTTTTTCGATTATGGTTTTTAAGTTTAATGGCTATTTCTTCAGTTAATGCTGAAGATTATAAATTGGTAGATTTTTCTGAAGAATACAGTGATAACGTTGACGTATCTGGTGGTTTATTGATCGGATATCAGCTCATTGGCTCAACACTTACGAAATCAAAAAAACACATATACCTATCTAAACCTGATGATGTCGATAAAGTAGAAATTGTTATTTCAACGATCGATGGTGTCTATTCTGCTTCAATGAAAATAGAGTTTATTAGAGAATCAAATGGCTGGTTACCAATACACTTTCCTTCCGAACATGCTGAAAAACTTAAAGGCTACGATCAAAGCGAACTAGTCGCTTATGGCTTTACTCGAAAAAAAGATAGAGCTAAAAAAACATACCTTCAAATTTTCCCTGTATCTTGGGAACTTCCTTCTGCCAACAGTAAACTAAAACCAAAGTTTTTTATCAATAGTGCTAGTAGTATGCCTAGATATAACATTAAAAGAAAAGATAGCTTTTGTAAGAAGATAAATGCTGAAGTTAAAACAGCTTTTAATTTTTATTGTGATATAAGTGAAGACTTCCCTAATGGGAATAATTTAATTTTATTCAATACAGGCTCAGGAAAAAAGAAAAAATATTTGGTCTGGAATTAATAACAAATGATTTTTTCACAAATAAAAGATTCTTTAGAGTTTGACCTAATACCTTATAATATAAGATGGTTAGTTTCCTTATTCTTACTCACTACTTTTTTAATCGTTTTGCTACTATGTATTACTGTTTTTTCTAAATTTGGTGAGTCAACCAAATACACAACTTCTGCTAAGTCAGAGTTTTTCCAATATAAGCCTCATGATAAAAACTCCTCAAGCATATTAATCAAAAATTACCGTACCTCGTTTGATTGTGATGAATATTCACCACAATTAATTAAAGAAACAGCAGTACTAAATATTGCAAAAGGTGCAACCTTATCAATGACTCGGTTCGGCAATGGTGAGTTAAAAATTGAAATGCTAGGGTTAGATGCCGAACATAGCGCAGGCAATTTAGAAACAGATTATGATGAAACAGAACTCCCCATCTGTTTCTCTACACTTATAGAGTTAAATGAATTGAATCCCGTTTTTTCTGTCAATATCATTGGCGATATATCTATTGGTTTAGAGCTAACAGACGCAAATGATGCGTACTTTCCAATACTATTAGAAGGTGAAGTACTGATTACCGACCTATCACTCATAACCAATTCTGCATATCAGCTCAGTCCTCAAAAAATTAATAAAGGTGAACATTTATATTTTTCAGAAAATCAAAGCCCTTCAAAAGGTTTAATTAGGGCAGAATATCAATCAAATGCAATTGATGGTGTTATTTTTAGTAATGGCGGTGAAGTCTATATCCAGCAATACCGTACCGCGGGAAAGCCAATAGAAACCAGTTTTTTAAACAGAATTTCTGATGATAACGAATCAGTTATCACCTTTTCTATTCTCATTATATTCATTCAATTTATATCTTTTAGCATTTCATTTTTGCTAAGGCTAAAAATTTTAAAAAATTACACGGAAGAAAATCAAAATGAAAAGGCTATTGATGAAATCACTTAACTATTTATGCTTATTATTCGTTTTAAATTCGGCCTTTGCTTCAGATGTAGTGGTTGAAACAGACTTTAATACTGGTAGAGGGATCCTTAGAAGCGTAGGCCAACAATGTCTAGTTTACACTCCTAAACACGTTGTTGAAAATTCTGACGGCATTTATATTAGCTCCCCACATGTAAAGGAAGCTAAATCAACTATTTTAACCGAGTATCCGCAAGACTTAGCCATCTTACAACTAGCACCTGAATATCAATCTATGTGTTCAAGTAGCTCTTGGCGAGATGATGGTAATCGTGTTCGAAGTATTTTAAATGGGGTTAAGGATGCCGTATTAAGCTTTAGAAAAAAAAGCGGCTCATTTACTGAGTACCAATTAATAATAAGTAGCAAAGACTTACACACCTATTTCTATGTCGAATTAAAAAGCGCGAATAGACAATTTATGCAAGGAATGAGCGGTAGCATTGTTAAAGTAGGCGAATATCCTGTTGGCATGTTGATCTCTGTAAAGGATAATATAGGTAAAGTACTTAGATTAGATACAATTGCAAATATCAGTAAAAGCGTTGTAGATTCATTTTTATCTGATATTGAAGTTTTAGCTCAAAACTCAAAAGATCTCGGTGCATATAAATCAATTAATAACAACAAAGGAAATACGGCCAAGCCAAAACAAATTAATTCTGGAAAATGGATTTTTTCGGGAAATATAACAGAAGGCCAAACCATAACAAAAACTATAATAGCGAAAGGAAATACAGCCTATCGCCTCACAAGTAAAAAACAGAGTAAATCTGTTCGCGTTGGAATTGACTTTATCTCTCCTTCAGAAAAAGTAATTAAAGATGATGATTTTTATACTGGCAAAGATAATTACACCTTCGGTTACGGCGCAACAGATGAAGGTGAATATGAAATAAGGATTACTGGTATTAAAGGTGATATTGGTACGTACCATTTCACCTTAGAAGAGGCTGC
>NVWU01000026.1 GCA_002733765.1 Colwellia sp.
ATCTCGCTTGGTTTAGGGAAAGTAACGCAAAGCTCAATAAACAGGAAATATTAGTGGCGGCCTATGGGTGACAACAGTGTTCTACAACAGAGCCATAAATTAACATCACGAATTAAAGGTGATCAGTGAACGCCGTTTTCTTGCTGGGCTAACTTCTCATGTAGCTCTAACAAAACAGATTTCATCACTAATAAGTTATCTTTACCTAAACGAAGTAATAACTTATCGCTATCGGGCAATGCTTCAAGCTCAGGGTCTGCAAATTTATACATAACACTTGGTTGTATTAATGCCATCGATGATTTGGGTAATTCCATATCTAATACGCGGGTTATGGCATCTTGCAAGGTGTTAGTAAAATCATCCTCATAACCTAGCTCATTATAAGCCTCATCAATTAAAGGCTTAATTTCACTATACCATTGAACCAAGTTTTCACTGTCCATTGATCTTAATAAATCAACATATAAGCTAAAGCGTCTACTTGAATTTTCACTCCATTGCCAAACATTTTGCTTTACTGATACAGAAGGGTTTGAAGAGCTTTGTTCCGGTTTTTCAATAATTTCTTGAAAACTAACACTATCCATTTCAGGTGTAAACTTAATGTTAGGCCTAATAAATGGGCTATGCTCATAAGCAACAATTCCTTGAGCAAAGTTATCAGTAAAAACAACAAAACGTCTAACCATATCCTCATCAATGATAAGTTTAAGTAGTTCTTTACGCCAAGTAATTTCAGGTAATTTTAACTTTAACCAATCATCACTGTTATCTAATAAAGGTAAAGGATCCTTTACTGGTTCTATAATCTTTTCATCAACAACAACTTCAGGAATTTCAATAATCGGCTCAGGTAGTGGCTCTACTATTTCAAGTGTTTCTTCCACTATTAGCACTGGTTTATCAAGAACAGTAGACTCCGATTTATCGCCAGTAAATTGCCATGCTATCCCGATAGCAATAATCACTAAAATAATAAAAGCTATCAATGGCCACGATGCTTTATTTTGACTCGCTTGATCACTTTTCTCTAATGATTGATTTAAGTTATCCATGTTTACCTATACATTATTAGTTTATTGATGCCTTTCATTATTCTGGCATAAGTAGCTGCGTTTTTTGTTGTGCTAATTTTTTTAAATACTCCCAAACCGTATTCACTTGAGATAAGCGTTTACTTTCTGGATGAGTAACCAGATAAAAGCTACGCACTAATTTAATATCATTAATACATAACTTAACTAAGCTAGCATCTTGCTCCGCCAAAAAGCAAGGCAAAATTCCGATTCCTAAGCCACTTTTTATGGCACTACACTGACTAGTAATACTGGTACTTTGAAAACTAGGTACGATATTTACACCCAGTTTAGTGCTCAGCTCTTTTAAATAAGACAGCTGTTCGGTAAATAATAAATTATCAACATAACTAACCCATTGATAATCAGCTAGCTGACCAAATTCTACTTTGTTATTAATATGTTCAAGGTAACTTGCATGACCATATAACTGTAATTGATAATCACAAAGCTTAGTTATAATAGTTGATGTGCTTTTGGGCTTTTCAACCGCAATAGCGATATCAGCTTCATTACGACTAATTTTTACATCACGGGCAAAATGTACTAGCTCAATTTGTATGTTGGGGAATTTTTGTTTGAGTTGCATTAAATTAGGGGCGATAAAAAAGCTACCAAAGGCTTCCGTTACACCGATACGAACTCGACCACTATTTAGGCTTTTTTGCTCTTTTATGTCATCAAAAGCTTGCCCTGCATCAAGTTCCATTCGTCTTGCATATTGTAGTAATTTAGTACCGTCAGGCGTCAACACATGACCATCAACGGTACGCTCGAAGAGCTTAGTCGTTAAACTTTCTTCCAGTTTATGCAAACGGCGCGACAAAGTAGAAGCATCAATGGTTAAGCGCTTGGCGGCAATTGATAGGCGCTCACTGCGTGCGACTTCTAAAAATAGTTTTATATCATCCCAGTTCATTCTTATACATTAACAATATTAATCATCAAATGCAAAAATGCAACGCTTGTTGCATTTTTACGTATTGATGATTTATCGATAAAAGACTATTTTAATATTAATTCTATTCACATCTATTTAAGGCTTGTCATGACAATCAAAGAAATTCCACTGATCATTAATGGTGAAAAAGTTCGTTCAACCACCGATACTTGGTTAGATGTTTTAAACCCAGCAACTCAAGAAGTTGTTGCTCGTGTACCCATGGCAACCAAAGAAGAAGTTGCCGCAGCAGTAGCAAGCGCAGCAGAAGCATTCAAATCTTGGTCAAAGGTCTCCTTAACCAACCGTATGCGTATTATGTTGAATTTCCAACAATTGGTTAGAGAGAATACTCAAGAGCTTGCCGAATTAGTTACTTTAGAGCACGGTAAAACATTGCCTGACGCTGAAGGCGAAGTAGGACGTTCATTAGAAGCGATTGAAAATGCTTGCTCAATTACCCGCTTACAACTGGGTGAAATGGCCAATAATGCCGCGACCGGTGTAGATACATATACCTTGAATAAACCACTCGGTGTTGGCCTAGGTATCACGGCATTCAACTTTCCACTGATGCTACCATCATTTATGTTTCCACCGGCTATTGCCTGTGGTAATACTTTTATTTTAAAACCATCAGAGCAAGCGCCTTCGTCAACAATTCTTCTTGTTGAGTTAGCAATTAAAGCGGGTATTCCTCCAGGTGTATTAAATGTTGTTCATGGTGGTCCTGATGTTGTGAATCAATTAATTGAAGCGGACGCGGTAAAAGCGGTTTCATTCATTGGTTCAACGGGCGTTGGTACACACGTTTATAACCATGCAACAAAGCATGGTAAACGTGCCCAATCAATGATGGGCGCTAAAAACCATATGGTTATCATGCCTGATGCAAATAAAGACAGAGCTATCAATGATTTACTTGGCTCAGCTTTTGGAGCGGCAGGACAGCGCTGTATGGCTAACCCGGTAACAATTTTAGTGGGTGAAGCGAAAAACTGGCTACCTGAAATTGTTGAACGAGCAAAACAAATGAAAATTGGACCTGGCACACAGCGTGATGCTGATTTAGGTCCTGTGGTATCACCACAAGCTAAAGCCCGTATTATTAGTTTGCTAGATTCTGGTGTTGAACAAGGCGCTACCATGCTTATTGATGGCAGAAATTGCCAAGTAGAAGGTTATCCAAACGGCAATTTTGTCGGACCAACGTTATTTACTAATGTAACCACTGATATGGATATTTATACACAAGAAATCTTTGGTCCAGCTTTGTGTGTATTAGAAGCTGAAACTTTAGATGAAGCGATTGAAATTATTAATGCTAATCCCAATGGTAATGGTACGTCTTTATTTACCTCTTCTGGCTGGGCTGCACGTAAGTTTGAAAATGATATAGATGTTGGTCAAGTCGGTATTAATGTACCAATTCCTGTACCTGTAGCTTATTTCAGCTTTACTGGTTCACGCGGCTCTAAATTAGGTGATTTAGGACCTAACGGTAAACAAGTCATCAGCTTTTGGACTTTCACCAAGTCTGTAACCGCTCGTTGGTTCGAACCAGATCATCAAGATGGCTCTGAAATTCACTCTACAATTAGTATGAAGTAAATTTCACTTTTCTAGTATAAAGTAAAGTTTCGAGTAACGAAGATAGCAGTATGTTTTTTTCGTTACTCGTCACTTATAATTATTTTTTATTCAAAAAATTTTGATAATTTTCAATCGCATTGACATTACCTTTATTGCGCTGACAAACACTTTTTTGGTATTGGTAATTAAACACATCGAACCATAAATCAAGTAAATGTCCGTTAGCTTTTTCACCCGACATATCAAGCACTCTAGCAGCCACTTCTGCCGTTGAAAATTGATGATCTAATTCAGTTTTTCTAACCGTATAACGAGAATCAGCTCCTACAGGTGATGACCTATTATCAAGCAACATTTTTGGATCAAAAGATAGCAACGGAAACTTATCCAAATAAGGACTTTTTCTAAACATTTTTTTTGCTTCTCGCCAACTACCATCTAACATAATAAATAATGGCCTTTTACCCCGTTCACATACCACTTCATTTGAGTGAACTTGGCGATTTTCACTGGCATATTCTTGTGGAAATACCACAAAAGGTTGCCATTGTTCATCATCAAGCACCGCTTGTAATTCAGCATTTTTAGTTGTACGTGACCATAAAAAAGCAAAAGTGTCAGGAATTAAATCGGCAATTAACTTGCCGGTATTACTGGGTTTTAATACTTCAGTGTCATACATTAATAATAAAAAGCCCGCGTTAGTCTTCACAGAGCCTTTTTTAGGGGCAATAGCACAAATAAAAAATGTTGTGGATAATCGACACAAATTACAGCGTATAACTCGCTGTCCTCGTGCTTTATAAGTGGTGGTACTAAGGTTTTTTCTAAATTGATGTAACCGATGAACTGCATGCATGAAGAGTTAAATATAAAATAAACTGAAGACTTGTGATGATAACACTACCGAGTCTTCTGATAAAATTTTTAGTTATTTTACATTATACTTTTATTGTCTATTTTTTATTCAGGCTAACTGAAATAACATTAATACTCGCTAATGACGAAATACTGGTTTTTAATTGCTCTTCTAATTGATCAATATTAACAATCGGTAAGCATAACGTATCAGTTTTTCGTTTAACTTTTTCAGTTCTTATCTCCATTTCATTAGCAAGGTTTTCACCAAAATCTTTCATACGGGTCTCAAGTGAATTTCCTTGTCCGCCTGATAGAAGCATTTCTTGCCCCATAATAACTAATAAACTTCCCATCGAATTTATTACCGCTTTCTCTACTGCTGATTCAATACGTTGTTCAAATTGTTTACCCAGAATTTTTTCACCCGTAATATGTTTACGATCAACACCATTTTCACCAATAGTAATGCCATGTTCAACCGTAAAACGTGTAGCGACTTCATCCCTTAATACAGAAAGCTCTTTTGTTAATTCTGCGCCAACAATATTCCCTTCACCTAATAAGTCATTAAAGACTATGTTAACGCCCTCCAATGCAAGGTCCACCCCTTCAATAGCAATAATTCTAATTTTCGGTACTAGTGCGCGAATACTTGTCGCATATTGAGTCACTAACGCTTGTTGATAGTCAGTTAAGTTAACTGTTTTTCCATGAACAATTAAATGCTGATCATTCTCAATTTTATAAAGAGTTTTCTTCTTATGTTCAGCGGATTTGTCAACGTTAAAAAACTCAACCGTTGCTACCGTTAACGTTAAACCCGCCTCAAGTTCAATATTGCAAGTATCGTCAGCGTAAAGGTTTGCAGAAGAAAAAATTGAAAACACCACGACTGCGGACAGTAGTTTGGATGTTATATTATTGAATATAAATGAATTAAACATAGCAATAGCCTTATGATATGATTTTGTCATGATCAGTTTTTATCTGGTAATGTTATGACAAAGTTAATAGTAAATTTAGTTGTTTTAACGATCAAAAAAAATAAAAACAAAACGAATATAACAATGAATTTAAAGTGATTTTTTTAGTTTAAATCACTAAATATTAGTGTATTAATATTTTACATTACAACCGTTAATAGCTTTGCATTTCAAATAACCGAGACTGACAACGTTGAAACTCAAAACTAAGTTGTTGCCCTTGATAAAGCTCGGTTATATCTACTTCTGCGCAAACAATTAATTGAATATTTCGATCATAAAACTCGTCAACTAAGGCAATAAAACGTCGAGCTTCATCATCTAACTGTCGTAATTCACCCATCAATACACCGCTTCGCTGATAGCTATCTTCAACACCCGAAAATACTGCCGGTATAAGTTTTCCGCCAAACTGCGGTACATTACTTATCAATATAGTATCGAATAGATCGGCTAATTGCATATAATCACGTTGACTACGAGGGCCTGAACAAAGGGCAAAAAAGTCAAACCAAATATGCTTGCGACTTTTCCCTAGGTAGCTAATTTCACGGAAATTAATCGTGATTGTTTTTACAGTGCCACTTTTTAGATTACTACTTTTCAGCGTAGCAGCGTCAGTATTAATCGCACTGAGCTGTACAAAGCGCTCAGTTAATAATTCTTCACCCTTTTGATGACTAAAATAATAGTTTTTATAATGATTTGTATAGTTTGTTAGCCGATGATCAATATCGCCATCGATAGAAATTACCTGACAAAATTGATTAATAAGATTAATGGTTGGAAGAAATCGCTCTCGCTGTAAGCCATTACGGTAAAGTTGCTCTGGTTGACAATTAGAAGTGGTGACTAGCGTTATTCCTGAAGTAAAAAACGCTTCAAATAATCCTGAAAGTAACATCGCATCACCAATATCACTAACAAAAAATTCATCAAAACAAAGTAAGTTAATTTCACTAGCCCAGCGTTTAGCAATATGCACAAGCGGATTATCAATCGTAGATTTGGTTAACGATAATTGTTTTAATTCTTGATGGATACTTTCCATAAAACGATGAAAGTGAATTCGTTTTTTTTTCTTGAGGGGAATATTCTCATAAAACAAATCCATTAGCATGGTTTTACCACGCCCTACTCGACCATAAAAATAGAGTCCACGAACAATGGGTTTAGCTTTACTGGTGGTGAATTTAAAAAAAAAGTTTGCTGATGACTTTTTGCTTTTTATTTTGTTATGTTCAGCTGAAATAAGCTGCTTAGATAACTTGACTAAAGCCTGTACAGCACTCTGTTGTGCTTTGTCTTCACAAAGCACGTTTTGGGTGAGTAGTTTTTGATATTGTTCTAGCAAAATTTTAGTCTAATAATAAAAGATTAATCTACCGTAGCATTAATTTATACGGTTAAATGGCGTACTTTAAAGCTACGACCTTTCATTTTACCGTTAGTTAATTTTCGTAATGCTAATTTTAATATTTTTTTATCAACAGCTACATAAGCTTTAATATCAAGCACATTTATTTTCCCAATATCTTTGCCACTAATTTCTGCACCGGTATTTTTAGTATTTGAACTTTTCGCGGTAAGCGCACCCAGAATATCACCCGGGCGAACTTTTTGTTTTTTACCACCGTCAATTTGAATGGTTGCCATTTTAGCTTGATGCCTAGCATTTTTTAGTACCTCGGTAGAAGGTAATAATTCTGCTTTGATCGTTTGCTCAAGTACATCTTCGATTAAACCAACTTTATAAGTCTCTTTATCACTAAATAAGGATAATGCCAACCCTTGAGCACCGGCTCTGCCAGTACGGCCAATACGGTGTATATGTACTTCGCTGTCATGGGCAATATGATAATTAACCACTAAATCAAGTGCATCTATATCTAAACCACGAGAAGCAACGTCGGTGGCAACTAAAACTGCGACACTTTTATTTGCAAAACGTAATAGTGTTTGATCTCTGTCTCTTTGCTCTAAATCACCATGTAAAGCTAAAACGCTAAAACCATCATCATGTAAGGCATTACACACTGCTTGCGTTTCTTTTTTTGTATTACAAAAAATAGCAGTCGATTCAACAGGATTAGCGAGTAATAATAAACGTAGCGCGGCAAATCGCTGCGTATCGTCTTCAACATGATAAAAGTGCTGATTAATATTAGATTGATCTTCACTGGCACTAACTTTCACCATTACTGGCTCAGTCATAATACTTTCGCTGATCATTTGAATTTGTTTTGGGAAGGTTGCACTAAATAACAATGTTTGGCGATCAAGCGGAGTTCGTTCAATAATATTATCAAGCGCTGCTTCAAAGCCCATTTCTAACATGCGATCCGCTTCATCAAGTATTAATAAGTTTAAATCATCTAATTTAAGCGTGCCTTTAATAACATGTTCTTCAATACGACCCGGCGTGCCGACAATAATATGCGCACCGTGTTCTAGCGAGCCTATTTGCGGACCAAACGGTGTCCCGCCACACAAGGTTAATACTTTAATGTTATGAACAGCACGGGCAAGTTTTCGTATTTCTTTAGCCACTTGATCAGCAAGTTCACGCGTTGGACATAATACCATCGACTGAATACGAAAACGTTTTACTTGTAACTTTTCAAGTAAGGCTAAGCCAAAAGCAGCCGTTTTACCCGAGCCAGTTTTTCCTTGAGCAATAACATCTTTGCCCACTAACATTTCAGGTAAACTCATGGCTTGAATAGGAGTCATTTCTTGATAGCCAAGCGTAGATAAATTTTTCAATAAATCTTGATGTAAGTTTAATGAAGAAAAAGCTAATGTTGCTTTGTCATTATTGATTGATGCGCTCAAGGGTCATGCCTCTATATTTTCAGAATTAGGATATAAAACTTTCAAGAGAAAGTGAATGGGCGCATAATAACAGCAAATACCGTCTAGCCCTAGCTTATTAACTTCTGAATTAATAATTTTAACGATAAGAGAAACTAAAAATGAACCGAAAAAAGAAAATGAATGATACTTTAAAAAAGAGGCTAAAAAAAGCGAATGCAAAATTACATACCAGTAATAAGCCCCGCTATATTTCTAAAGCAGAGCGCGCTAAGCTCGAAGAAGAGCAAAAAACAACAGAAACACAAGATGCTAGTTAAACTCATTAACTAGCATCTAACAACTTATAATTCCTAGCGACTTATAACGCATTGCCTCGACACTATTATTCTCCAGTCTCACCTTTTACTTTTTCACGCATACGCTGCACAACCATATAAAAGTATGGTACTAACAAAGTTCCAAAAACGGTTGCTGCTACCATACCAGCAAGTACAGTTACACCTAATGAAACACGGCTTCCAGCACCTGCCCCCGTAGCAAACACTAAAGGCAATACACCTAAAATAAAAGAGAGTGCTGTCATTAATACTGCTCTAAAGCGCATTTTAGCGGCATTAAGTGCGGCATCAAAAATACTCTTACCTGCAGCACGCTCTGCCATAGCAAACTCAACGATAAGTATTGCCGTTTTGGTTGATAAGCCGATAAGCAGCACTAAGCCTACTTGTGCATAAATATTATTTGCCATGCCAACCGTATATAGAGCCAACATAGAGCCAAATAAAGCTAATGGTACCGCAGCAATAACAGAAAAAGGTATCGTCCAACTTTCATACTGAGCAACTAAAAATAAATAAACAAACAAAATAGCTAAAGCAAATAATACTGGTGCTAAATCACCCGCTTCAATTTCTTGCTTAGACTGCCCTGACCATTCATAAATATACCCCTGTGGCAAATTGTCCGCTATTTCTTGCATTACCGAAATAGCTTGACCTGATGAATACCCCAACGCTGCTTGCCCAGTAATACTTGCACTTCGATAAAGATTAAAATGCTTAATCGTTGTTGGTCCTAAAATAGGCGTTAATTTAGCCAAAGTGGTTAACGGCACCATTTCATTGTCTTTGTTACGAACATAGTAATGTCGTAAATCTGACGGATCTTTACGATACTGAGTTTGTGCTTGAATAGTAACCTTGTAAGTACGTCCAAATTGGCTAAAGTCATTTATGTATAATGAGCCAAGCTGTGCTTGTAAGGTAACAAAAATATCAGAAAGCGCCACACCTTGTGCTTTGGCTTTATTACGATCAACTTCTAGAAAGTATTGCGGAACATTAGCACGATAAGTACTAAATACTCTGCTTAATTCAGGACGTTGATTAGCCTCATAAATAAAGCCGTTCATTACTTGTGCTAGCAATGCAGGATCTCGGCCTTCATTATCTTGTAATTGAAACTCAAAACCAGAGCTAGTGCCTAAACCAGGAATTGGTGGTGGATTAAAAACCATGATTTGCGCTTCCGGCATTGACCATAATTGCCCCATCAGCCTTGGAATAACTTGTTTCAATCCTAATTCTGGAGCAGTTCTGTCATCCCAATCTTTAAGAATGATAATAGCCAAACCATTATTTGAACCTGGTCCCCCTAGTAAAGAATAACCACCGACAGTAATAATATCATCAACCGCTGGATCGCTGGTGATTATAGGGACTATTTTATCCATAACCGCTTGTGTTCTATTACTTGATGAAGCATCAGGCAATTGAATATCAACAAATAAATAACCTTGATCTTCAGCGGGTAAAAATGCAGTTGGCACTGCACTAGTTAACCAACCTGCACTAGCAAAAATAATGACAACAAACACACCTACCCGTACAACACGTTTTAATAAAAAGCTAACAGTTCTGGTGTAACCACCGGTCATCCGTTCAATTAAACGTTCCATCGGTTGTAACCATTTTATAGGCTTCATATTTTTTTCTGATAATAATACCGTACACAACGCAGGGCTCAATGTTAGTGCATTAATAGAAGAAATAATGACAGCAAAAGAAATTGTCATTGAAAATTGCTTATAAAGCTCTCCCGTTATACCAGGCATAAAACCTACGGGGACAAATACGGCTAATAATACTAATGTAGTGGCAATAATAGGCCCTGAAACTTGTTCCATTGCTTTAGTTACCGCTTCTTTAATCGGTAACTTTTCTTCTTTTAAAATACGTTCAACATTTTCAATAACAATAATGGCATCATCAACAACAATACCTATCGCTAATACTAAACCGAATAACGTGATCGTGTTGATGGAGTAGCCCATCAGTAACATAAAAGCAAAAGTACCAACAAGAGAAACAGGGATAGCCAAAGTAGGTATGATGGTCGCACGCCAGTTTTGTAAAAATAGAAACACCACTAAAATAACCAAACCAACCGCTTGGAATAAAGTAACTTGAACCTCCTCCATAGAGCGGTTAATAAATTCTGTGGTGTCAAAGGGAACCACGTATTCGAGACCATCAGGAAAACGCTCTGATAATATCAACATTTGAGCTTTTACTAATTCGGCAACCTCAGTAGCATTTGCATCAGGTAGTTGGTAAATAACTAGAAAAGCAGTGTCATGACCATTCAAACGTGCTTTAGTAGAATAATCTTCTGCACCTAGTTCAATACGAGCTATATCGGTAAGACGAATAAAATTCCCACTTTCATGGGCGCGAATGATAGTTTGTCCAAATTCTTCCGGGCTTTTAAGACGCCCTTCTGCTTGTATAGAGTATTCGAATTGTTGATTAGGTAACGAAGGGCTAGCACCCAACTTACCTGCAGCAACAATCATGTTTTGCTCCGTAAGTGCTTGTTTAACTTCATTAACAGTAACATTAAGAGAAGACATGCGATTAGGGTTCAACCAGATACGCATGCTATAAGTCATTTCTCCCATAACCTCTGCAGAAGCAACCCCTTTAATCCGCCCTAGAGGCTCAGTTAAATAATTAGTCGCATAATTACTCAAAAATAATTGATCTATACCTGCTTGTTTTGAAAACAAGTTAATAGCCATTAACATTGAACTAGATTTTTTCTCAACATTAACACCCTGTCGAGTAACCTCTGCAGGTAAAGAGCTTGTCGCTAACGCAACACGGTTTTGTACATTGACTTGAGCAATGTCACCGTCAGTGCCTACTTTAAAATAAACAGTAATAACAGCACTACCATTGTTAGAAGCTGATGAATCTATATACATCATATCTTCAACGCCATTAATTTGTTCTTCAATAGGCCGTATCACCGACTCTTCAACAACTTGGGCACTTGCTCCTGGATATACTGCAGTAATTTGTACTTGTGGGGGCGTTATTTCCGGATACATATTTACCGGTAATAGTCCCATAGCAATGAGACCGGCTAAAGAGATAACAATTGAAATAACAAAAGCAAATTTAGGACGATGAATAAAAGTTTTACTGATCATAGAACGGCTCCTTTGCTACTTCTCAATTGCTGAAATTGGTTTTTCATCGGCTTCTTCAGTAATAGTACCGGTTAAAGCATCCACCATTTTTAAGACCGGATTAACAGTTACACCCGGTCTTACCTTCTGCAAGCCTTCAATAATAACTTGTTCATCCGCTTCAAGTCCTTCTTCTACAATCCACATAGCATTAATTCTTCGGCCTAAAACAACATGGCGCTGTTTAACGATATTTGAGTTATCAACGACAAGTACAAATTTTCCCTGTTGATTTGCTTGCACTGCCGCTTGCGGTACCATAGACATTGCTTCTTTTTTCTGGCTTTCTGTAATTAAAGTAACAAACAAGCCTGGTAAAATAATACCATTAGGGTTAGCAAATGCAGCCCTCAGTTCAACAGTCCCCATACCTTGCTCAATTTTAGTATCAGCAAAATCTAATTGTCCATGTTCACTATAAGTGGTGTCATTAGGCAAACGTAGACTTAAATCTATTTTTACATCGTTTGGATTTTCCGAATTTTTATGCTCCTGTAAATAATTTAAATACAACTCTTCCTCTACTTGAAAACTAACATAGATAGGATCGGTAACTGTCAGGGTTGCTAAAGCATTACTTGTTGGACCAACAATGTTTCCAACATTATAATTCACTTTACCAATACGGCTGGTAAAGGGGGCTAAAATGCTGGTATAACTTAAATCTAATTCAGCTCTTTTTAATGCTGCCTCAGCAGCCTGTACTGATGCTTTCGCTTGCGATTCCTCAGTGGTCAATTTATCAAAATCTAACTGTGAAATATAACCATCACCAATTAAATCATTCGCACGTTTCAAGTTACGAACGGCATTATCTTCACCTGATTTTTTGCTCGCTAAGTCGGCTTGAGCTTGAGTAAGTAAAGCTTCATAAGCTGCGGGATCAATCTTTAACAATAGTTGACCTTTTTCAACCATAGCCCCCTCTCTAAAGTGACGCTCTATCAACTCACCCTCAACACGAGCACGTAAATTAGCCTCTTTAAAAGCTTGTGTACGTGCTACAAACTCTCGGTGCCTACCAACTTGCTCCACATTAACCTTATAAACAGAAACAGCCGGTGGCGGTGCTTTCATTTGTTGCTCTGGTTCAGAACACGAAAAAAGACTTATGGAAAATAAAGTAATAAACGTGATTTTAATAGATTGATGGCGTTGAAGTAACAAGTTAAGCATCAAGGGTTCCTTATTGAAATACTTAAGTGAGTTAAAAACACAGAATCCAGTCAAATATTAGGTGCTTTTATGAATTTTTCAATTATTACATAAGATACTCTAAAAAGAATAATTTTTATATAAATGAATATTTCGATACAAGATCTAAAAAAGGCTGTGAACATAATTCACAGCCTTTAAAATAGTATTAAAATTTATTGTAACCTTATGCCAAATTCATCTCTTGAACTTTTTCATGTGCAATTTCTGGCGCCGTACTTATTGGCTTCTCATGCAGATTTGCTTTCAATTGGCCTTTACGGTGTTTCAGTGCTGCATCAAGTTTTTTAGCTGCACTAGCAATAGCTGGAAACATAACATCATCAGAGCCAGTAACTGATATTCGTCCACCTTCATAATTCGTTATCAATTCAACTTGATGCTTGTGATGTTCTTTTGAGATAATAACGTCTAAGGCGATTAACGTTGGAAAATGATTCGCTATTTTAGAAAATTTTTCCTCGATATGTTCTCTAATTGAGTCCGTAACTTCTACGTGGTGACCAGAAAGATTTATTTTCATAGGTATTCCTCTTAACAATTACTTTAAACAAGTACGATGAGCTAGAAATTAGAGCATTTCGATTAAATACTCACTGCCCTAATAAATAGCTGAGGGTAGAAAAATAAAAAACAAGCTTTTAGGCTGTTTTTTTTACCTCAGAGTTAAAAGTAGCTTAAAATAAGAGAAAAAACTATTAATATAGATCAATAAATAACTAAGAAAAATAAAAAGGATTAAAAAATTAGCTGCATGATGATTAAAGCAAAAATTCCAGCAAGTACATCATCAAGCATAATACCTAAACCCCCAACCATTTTTTTATCAATAAAAGAGATTGGCCAAGGCTTAAAAATATCAAATACTCTAAAAAGTATAAAACCCACTAGAATCGATTGCCAACTTACTGGCACCATAAACATGGTAATAAAAAAGCCAACAAACTCATCCCACACGATAGCAGGGTGATCATGAACACCCACGTCAGCAGCAGCTTTGCCACAAATATAAATACCCGCTAAGCCCATCACTATTACAGCAATTGCATAAGGCAATGGTGTTGGCATTAATATGGTTAACAGTAAAAAAATAGGAACAGCAGCTAACGTGCCAAAAGTTCCAGGCGCTTTAGGCGCCAAGCCGCTACCAAACCCTAATGCCAAAAACTGTATCGGTTGTGTTAAATCAAAAGTAGGTTTAGTCTCGGTATATTTCATAAATTATAGAAGGATCTTAAGGGATTATTATGTAGAAAAATGTTCAAAACTAGCACTACTAATAGGCACAGCTTTATTATTTAACGTGGTTGAAATAGTTTGTGATGCATTTATTTGACCTATACAAGTAACAGGTGTGCCCGCATGAGATAAAGCGGTTTCCATACCGACTTTATTATCTTCAGACACGGTAAATAATAACTCATAATCATCACCACCACTAAGTGCAAGATTAACAGCATCATCAAATAATAAGGTTTCACGCATAATGTCAGATAATGGAATAGCATTAAGCACAATATTAGCACCAACTTTAGATGCTCGGCAAATATGCCCCAAGTCAGCAAGTAAACCGTCTGAAAGATCAATCGCGGAAGTTGCATATTCACGTAAAGTTTGACCCGCTAAGACTCGAGGTTTGGGATAATCTAATTTAGCTTGTATTTTTTCAACAAAGTCGCTATTAATGCTAACTTGCTTTTTATAATGCTGTAAAGCAAGAGCCGCATCACCCAATTGACCTGTAACATAAAGCCAATCACCAGCTTTAGCACCTGAGCGAGATAAATACTTCCCTTCTGGAGTTAGTCCTTGCGCTGTGATAGTAATACTTAATGGTCCTTGTGTGGTGTCTCCACCAATAAGCTGTACATTATAGTATTCACATAACTCAAACACACCTGAACTGAACTCAGCAAGCCAATCTTCATTTACTTCAGGTAACGTAATAGCAAGAGACAACCAACTTGGTTTAGCTCCCATGGCAGCTATATCAGATAAATTAACAGCCACTGCCTTATGCCCGATAGCCCTAGGCGATGTTTCTACAGGAAAATGAACCCCCGCAACTAAGGTATCAGTAGTGACTACAATGTCTTGTTTTTCTGTACTAGCGACAACAGCACAATCATCACCTATACCGAGTAAAACATCTTTTCTATTGACTGCTTGCTCACTAAAAAAATGCTTTATCAGCTCAAATTCTTTCATATACTACCAATATACTGCTGTTAATCTTGAGGGCGGATTAATTTAACCGCCTTATCTAACACACCATTAACAAACTTATGACTATCATCAGCTGCGAATGCTTTGGCTAATTCAATTGCCTCATTGATAACCACTCGATAAGGTACATCTTGACAATCAATCAACTCAAAAACAGCAACACGTAAAATAGCTTTTTCAACATGATCAATATCATTAAGAGGACGATCAACATGCGGAGAAATAGCAAGATCTAACTCTTTGACATTACTGGTAACGCCACGAAGTAATTGCTGAAAGTACTCTATATCAAATCGACGTTTACTATTATCAGCGATAAAATTGACTTCAATCTCATTTACTGAATTTTGACTCATTTGCCATGAAAATACGGCTTGAAACGCAAGTTCACGTGCTTTTCTTCTAGGTGAGGGTTTCACAATAAATATCCTACAGCTGAGCTAAAACGTTGACCATTTCTAAAGCGCCAAGAGCCGCTTCAGCGCCTTTGTTACCGGCTTTAGTTCCCGCTCGTTCAATCGCTTGTTCTATAGAATCAGTAGTGATAACACCAAAAGATACTGGAATCTCTGACTCTAAACAAACCTGCGCTAAACCTTTATTACACTCGCCCGCAACAAAATCAAAATGGGGAGTACCACCTCGAATGACAGCACCAATGGCAATAATCGCGTCATACTCACCTTTTGCCGCAACTTTTTTTGCTGCTAATGGCAATTCATAAGCGCCAGGAACACGAACAATAGTAATATCATCATCAGCAACACTACCATGACGCTTAAGTGCATCAACTGCACCATCTAATAAACTATCAACAATAAAGTGATTAAAACGTGACACAACAATGGCAAATTTTTTGCCTTTTGCCTCAAATGAACCTTCAATGATATTCATCTAAATACTTCCAAAAATAGTGATGCCAAAGAGTAAATTTGACATGGGTAAAAAATTGTCGCAATTCTAGCAAATTGCGCTTAACTTCGGTACATGTTTATCAACTTTGCTTAAATATATTCAATCAAATGAATCAATATCATCAAATTCTTCTAATAAAGCATCAATTTCAGCTTCTTCATTTTCATCAATAACGATAGGAGGATCACCATCATATAAACGATAGTTCATATTCTGAAAATAGGCATTTTTAATAAATTCATATGAATCAGTAGATTCAACCACTAGTTGTTCTTGATCTCGAATCGCCGCTCGTTTTTCTAAGCCAAGTATCCCTAAACGTACCAAATTTGGCCAAAAATCAATAACCACTAAGGGCCAATATAAACCATCAACATAATCACCTACTTCTTCTCTGACTGAGCTAGGTCCTAGCGCGGGTATAACAAGATAAGGTCCATCACCAATACCATAACTACCCAAAACTTCACCAAACTCCTCTTGTTCTCCAGACCAATCAAAGTCGCTCGCCGGATCATAGAACCCTAATAAACCTATGGTTGAATTCAACACAAATCGACCCATACTTTTTGCCGCATCAGTAAACTTTAACTGTAAAAGGTTATTAATTGCACTTGACGGCTCATTTAAGTTAAGCGCCATATTATATAAACCGGTGCGTAAAAATGGCGGTGTATAAGCGGTGTATAGTTCGGATGCAGGTTTAGCAACATACTTATCCGCATAATCCCAAGTAAAAGTCCAAAAAGGTCTATTTATTATTTCTAGTGGATCTCTAGGATCATTAACACCTTCATTTGTAGGAGTTACAGAGCAAGCAGATAAAAAAATAACAGATAATAATATAAGTGTACGAAAAAATTGAAGTAAAGATAAATTCACAGAGCCTAATTCCTTGCTGTGGCTACATTAAAAATAAAGTAAGATAAAGTACAGAAGAGCCATTTAGCCTAACATAAAGTAAACTCGATAAGTCGTCAATGGAAAAACTAAGAAGAGGTTTTATTTTGATAAACAGAGATTAGCATTTCAACTTCGGCATAAGGTAACTCACACTCAGTAACAATCTCATCAATATCAGCACCCTTTTTGGCCAACTTGATTGCGCGAGTATAAAACTTATCATCTCCTTGATCTGTTTGTAATTGAGAAAGAATTTCATGTTGATTATTAATTTGCGTATGCAACGTTTGAATACGGTGCTCAAGTTGTTTAGATACTTGTCTATTTTCTGTCGTTATTTGTTCACCTTGTTTACGTAACTTCTCTATATCAATATGTAATTGATCATTTACCCGTTGTATATTATTAAGGATTAACTCCTGTGTTTGATATTGCGATGTAAGCATAGCTACATGCGCTTTATGTTTTATTGATAGAATTAAAACGGCAATAAAACATAAAAGAGTTGCAACAAGTGCCACAACAGAAATAATAGGTACTGCTAACAAAGACATAGGCTTGATAATTCAATAAATAAAAATGATGCTCAAAAGAAAAACTAACTTATCCCAATACCAGTAAATTAGTGATCAAATATCAATGAGGATAGGTTTTCAAGAACAAGGCGCTTGATTGAGTAATAGCGAACTATTGGGATAGAAAGCAACGATGTTATTGAAAATTTAGACCATTTAAAATGATTACCTATTTATTGGCATTAGGTAATGTGTGTTTAAAATTGTTTTAATTCATCCCACTCATCATCGGAGAGTAACTTATCTAAATCAACCAAAATAAGTAATTCACCATCACGGTTAGAGACACCTTGAATAAATTGCGCACTTTCTTCATTACCAACGTTAGGTGCGTCATCTATCTCAGATGCTTTTAGGTATACAACCTCTGCAACACTATCAACTAATATACCAATCACTTGTTTTTCTGATTCGATAACAACTACACGGGTATTATCCGTTATATCACAAGGCTCTAGACCAAAACGAGAACGCGTATCAATAACGGTAACAACATTGCCACGTAAGTTAATAATACCAAGCACATAAAGTGGAGCTCCAGGTACTGGTGCTATTTCACTATAACGTAAGACCTCTTGTACTTGCATAACATTGATGCCGTAAATTTCATTTTCAAGCTTAAATGTTACCCATTGAAGCACTTCGTCATTTTCACCTGTTTTTTTATTAGAACTGCGTCTTTCATCAGACATACCACTTGCCTCTCAAATTTTTTATAAAATCCATACCCGCTCCACTTGAAGATGCTCGTTTCAGGAACTCTGATCGATTCATAATCAAGGTACATTTTTTATTAAGGGTTACTCCCTTAAAAAGAAATGTAACGCAGAGAATGATTTGCTCAGCCTTCCCCAAAGGGCTGGTTTAGAAACGCATTATACTGCGTTATTGATTTAGACAAGGGAATAACCATTCTCTTCAATCAATGCCTTACCTAAAGGCGTTTCTAATTCCAGCTGAATCATACATCTTCAAGTGGAACGGATATATACTTAACCGTTAATAACATTATGAATCAACTTCATTAATTCCGCTACCATCATTGAGTAATTGAATTAATGAATCGACATCAAGTAATGCACACATTTTATCTTTAACCAAACCAGCTAGCCAAGGTCTCTTGCTAGGTGAGTCTATCCATTTAACCTCTTCCTGCTTTAAAATTACCGTATCAATTAAATTTTCAGCAGATAAGCCCCAGCCACTTTTATTTAGCATAATAATATACTGATAATTTAGTGATGCTTTTAATTTTTCGTCACATTTTTCTGGCATTACCCATAATGCAGTGTCAACAACATTAATTTTTTCATCTCTATACAACATTACGCCTTTAAACCATTTAGGTTTCCCCACTAATGACGTTGTTTTATCAACCTGATGAATTCCACCCAACTCAATTAAAGGAACCGCTAATATTAAGCCTCCTACATCAAAGTACAGTGCTTGAAAGTCACCTTCTCTATATAGCTTTTGAGATTTAACACTAACATCACCATGACTTTTTTGCGTAACTAAGCTTGTTTCAACTGCACTTTTTATCGTGTCTATTACAGCAATACTTTTATTGCTTAACGGCTCATTAACACTTTTTCGTGTCATGACTTCAGTTTCTTTAACATCTAGGTTTGCATTGACATTTTGTAGTAAATCTTCTAACTGTTTGTTTTCAGTTATACTTTCAGCGACACTATTTTCTGGTTTTTTTTGCACCGGAGTTTCATCCGTCATTAATTCAGACAGATAATTTTTCATTACTTTATTACTTGCTGCTAATGGTTTTGCCATTTACTTTCTACTTCTTAAGCTGATTTCATTAAATAATCTAATAAACTTTTATAAGCAAAAACCCCTCGAGTATTTGCCGCAAAATGCGAAGGAACTTTTTGTGCAAGGCTCGCATTTCTAAAATTAGTATCAATTGGGATGACTCCAGGCCAAACTTTTTCTTTATGAGTATCCTGTAATTGTTGATAAGCTAAAATAGAGGCTTTAGTTCGTTTATCAAACATAGTAGGCACTATAGTGTATCGAAAAGGTTTTTCTTGTTCGCCTTGCATTAGCTCCATGGTTTTAATCATTCGCTCTAATCCTTTTAATGCTAAAAATTCAGTTTGCACTGGTACAACTATTTGATCTGCGGCGGCTAAGGCATTCACCATAAGTACACCTAATACAGGCGGGCAATCCATCAAAACATAATCATAATCTTGTGAAATTTTTCGCATGGCTTTTTTTAGTACTAGGCCCATACCACCTTTAGCCCCTAATGAACGATCTAGCGTTGCTAGCCCCATTGTTGCTGGTAATATATCTATATGACTATACTGTGTCGGACATAAACTTTGCAAAATTTGTTCCGTTGAAGACTCCTGTGTAAATAAATCATATACACTCAATTCTAAATCTTCAGACTCAATACCAAAATAATAACTCAACGATGCGTGGGGATCAGTATCAACTAACAACACTCTTTTATTACGCTCAGCTAACAGCCCGGCTAAAGCGATAGTTGTTGTTGTTTTACCAACACCACCTTTCTGATTTGCTACCGTCCAAACTTCCAATCGTTATTCCTAATACTTATTTAAGGTTCATTATTATCTTTATTTTCTTGGCTACTGGTAGAACTGTTACTTTGTTTTCCCAAAGTATTGTCACTTTCGTTTCTCGTCGTGATACGAATACCACCATTAGCTAAACGAATAATTTTAATTTCATTATTCTGCTCACCTGACTCAATTGCTTTCGTTATTGCTTCAACATCTTTCACACTGATTGTTGGAGTGTTTAACAAATTTGACCTTTCTAAGCCATATTTCGAAATTGCTACCACTACTTTCCGATTTTTTGCACGCCCTTGAGCAGTAGCATTATCAGCACTAGGGTAGTATTGTCCATAGCCTTCAATAGCCATTCGAGCAGGGTTCATACCTAAATTTTCTAAAAGCTGTAAAATAGCAGTGGCTCGATAAACAGATAATTCCCAGTTTGAAGAAAAAATTTCGGTATTAATTGTTTGATTATCAGTATAACCTCTTACTCGCACAAAGTTAGTGACTTCATCGATAACATCATAAATAACCGCCAAAATATTAGTTGCTGAATTAGTTGTCGAAGAAGAACCACTTGGAAACAACAAACCACTATTTAATTCTATTTCTAGCCAATCACCATCGACTTGTAACTGAGCATAGCCAGATTCTACTAACTCATAAAGTGCTGCATGTAATTCCTCTTCTAATGAGGTTAAGTTAGTGCCTACCTGAGAATGAGATATATTTGATAAACTTTGCTCACCTTCTAACAGTTGTGGGCCAGCAACATCAAGTATGCCATTACCATATAACCTTTTATTTGTTTTACTGCTATTTACATTAAGAATATCATCACCGTGACCACGATTTTTAGGCTGCTCACTAGTCGATTGAAAAATACGTCCTACTGATTCAGTAATAGTTTCAAATGGTTTTTCATTAACCATCGCCATCGCATAAAGCACCACAAATAAGGCAAAGAGTAAGGTCATATAATCGGCATAAGAAACAAGCCAACGGTGAACATTTTCATGTTCTACATAATGTCTTCTTTTGCGTAAGCGATTCACTGCTCTAACCTAAATGCTGATAATTTATTGGCGATTGCATGTGGATTTTCGCCATGAGCAATAGATATCAAACCTTCCGAAATCATTTCACGATACATGGTTTGTTGATGAATAATGGCTCTGATTTTGTTGGCAATAGGTAAATAAATTAAATTAGCAAAACCAACACCATATATAGTCGCAATGAAAGCGGTGGCAATACCTTGCCCAAGTAAAGAGGGTTCAGTTAAGTTACTCATGGCATGAATAAGTCCTAATACAGCACCTAATATACCGATAGTTGGGCTGTAACCCCCCATAGACTCAAATACATTTGCCGAGCGCAAATTATGTTCTCGGTAAATATCTAAATCTAACTCTAACGAGACCCTTAAGTTATCAAGTTCAACACCATCTACCAATAAATTCAAACCTTTTTGGGTATAACTATCTTCGACATCAAGCGCTATATCTTCTAATGCCAAATACCCTGACTCTCGTGACTTTTCAGCCCAATGGACAATATTGTCTATGCCTTGCTCAATATCATAACATGGCGGTACAAACACCCATTTTAATAGTGAAAAAGCATGAAAAAATTGGCTACTTGATGACTGCAGCATAACTGCGCCTAACGTACCACCAACCACAATAATAAAGGCTGGCAACTCAAACAACGTGGCGATAGAGCCTCCGTCTATAGCGAACCCTACATAAATAGCTAAGATTGCAATGACAATACCAGCAATACTTAGTCTATCCATGTTTTATTTCCTTAAGTATAGCGTTTGATATTGTTTCTAACGGCAACGATAGTTGCGAAATACCCGCGGCAGTAACCGCTTGTGGCATACCATATACCACACAGGTCTGCTCATCTTGAGCCCAAATTGTCGAACCTCTCGCTTTTAACATTCGAGACCCCTCTCGGCCATCAGCACCCATTCCCGTTAAAATAACACCTAAGACATTACCGGAAAATACTTTTGCCGCTGAGCCAAAACTCACATCGACACTAGGTTTAAAGGTTATTTTTGCTGAGTTATCATCAATTATTTTTATTTTAGCTGCATTTTCTGTACCAGTTATAACCATTTGACGCCCCCCAGGGGCTAAATAAGCACAACCCGCTTTAAGTACATCACCATCACTGGCTTCTTTAACATTTACTTTACACAAAGAGTCCAACCGACTCGCAAAAGCATGAGTAAATGTTGCCGGCATATGCTGAACCATAATGATAGGTAAAGGGAAATTTTGTGGTAATTGGGTTAATATTTTTTGTAATGCCACAGGCCCTCCCGTAGAAGTGCCTATTGCTAATAATTTATACTTTTTCCCTGAGGGTTTTATTATTGGCAGCGTGAGAGTTTTCGCACTATGGGCTGGAACCGTTTTTGACGCGATGGAGGTTAATGGCTTTCTGGTATTTAAAGACGCTTGGTTGCTCGGCGTTCGATTGCTAAGAGTTAGGCTAACCGAAGAAGGATGATTTGACGATAAGCTACGTCTAGTTAATCCACGTTTTTTAGCCAGTTGGGTAACTCGTTGTCTTAACAAACTTCCTGCTTCATCACTATTTTTGGCAATATCACTAAATTTTTTTGGAAGAAAATCTAAAGCGCCCGCTTCTAACGCTTCTATAGTCGCTTTAGCACCTTGATGCGTTAAAGAAGAGAACATTAAAATAGCTGTTGGAGATTTCGCCATTATTTGTTTTACCGCAGCAATACCATTTAAAACAGGCATTTCAATATCCATGGTAATAACATCAGGTTTTAGCAAAAGGGCTTTGTCTACCGCTTCTTGACCATTTACTGCGACATCAACAACGTCTAACTGCGGATCTTTATTTAGTATATCGGTGACTCGTCGTCTAAAAAAACTTGAATCATCAACAACGAGTACCTTGTAGGTCATCTATTCCCTCAACTTTAAATAATCATACTCAATCTATTTAACAATTTGAGTATGTTTCACCAATGAGCTATGAACGCAATTTTTTATCCATCGGTAATTTTTTGGCATAAAACCTCAACAGACTAGGTATATCTATAATTAAAGCGATACCACCATCACTCGTTATAGTTGCCCCTGCCATGCCAGGCGTTCCATGTAATAACCTATCAAGTGGTTTAATTACTACTTCTTCTTGTCCGATTAATCTATCAACAACAAACGCTATTTGTTGACTTCCCAGTTGCACAATAACAACATGGCCTTTGTCACGTGCTTTATCTTCACAATCTCTCACTAACCATTGATCTAAATAAAATAAAGGGATAGCTTTTTCACGAACAATTATGGTTAACTGACCATCAACACGATTTGTCTTAGTTAAATCTAAATGGAAAATTTCATTTACTGCAGCAAGAGATAAAGCAAAAGTTTGCTTACCAACAACAACCATTAGAGTAGGTAATATTGCTAAGGTTAATGGCACTTTAATTTCTAAAACAGTACCAACCCCCATTTCTGAATCGATATTAACGGTACCATTTAGTTGGGCAATTTTAGTTTTTACTACATCCATGCCAACCCCACGGCCTGACACTTCAGATATTTCAGTTTTAGTAGAGAAACCTGGGGCGAAAATCAAACTAAAAGCTTCTTTATCTGGCATTTTTGCTGCTGCTTCTGCATCAAGTACACCACGTTCAACGGCAATACTTTTTAATTTTTCAGCATCCATACCCGCACCATCATCTTTAATGGTTAATAGAATATGATCGCCTTCTTGAGAAGCAGATAAAACCACACTACCTTGACGCGGTTTCCCCATGGCTTCACGAACATCAGGTTTTTCAATCCCGTGATCAACAGAGTTTCTCACTAAATGCACTAAAGGATCGGCTAACGCCTCAACAAGATTTTTATCTAAGTCTGTTTCTTCACCCTCTAAAACAAGCTGTATATCTTTATCTAAACTGCGTGCTAAGTCTCGTACTACTCGAGGAAAACGACCAAATACTTTTTTAATTGGTTGCATGCGGGTTTTCATTACCGCACCCTGTAAATCAGTAGTCACGGCATCTAAATTTGATACTGCTTTATTTAAATTTTCATCATCAGACAGTAGTCCTAGGCTCGTTAAACGATTTCTGACTAGTACTAATTCGCCCACCATATTCATGATTATATCAAGTCGTTTGGTGTCAACTCTTACTGTTGTTTCAGCTTGAGGAACGGATGGTTGAGAAGGTTTTTTACTCACTGGTGCAGCTTTTAATACTGGCTTCGCTGCCGGTTTAGAAATAGGTTTAACCGCTTCAGGTATTTTTTTATTCGGTGTTGGTGAAGGCGTTTTGTCTATCGGTAGTGAGGGACTCACTCCTGCTTTAGGCGCATTACCTTTACCATGTAACTCATCAAGTAAGCTTTCAAATTCATCATCGTTAATCTCATCTGAAGAAGTATTCGATGGTGTATGTGAATGGCTAATGTTTGCTGAAAAAGCACCTTGACCATGTAATTCATCCAATAATGATTCAAATTCATCATCAGAAATATCATCACTATTATTAAGCGTGGAGCTAACATCGGCAGTCTGTTGAGCAGGGACAGAAGAAGGACTACCGCTACCATGTAATTCATCAAGTAACCGTTCAAACTCATCTTCACTCATCTCATCAGATGAACTAGACTCAACCGCAACTGGTGCAACTTCTTCAGGAGTTGCCGCTGGAGCAGGTGCGGTAACTTCTTGCCCTTCAGGCACGCTTAAACGTTTTAATTCCGCTAATAAATTAGCTTCAGCAGCAACTAACGGTTCTTTATTTTGCACCAAGACAAACATATCGTTAACCGTATCAAGTGCAGATAAAATAGTATCCATCAGTTCAGCATTAACAGAGCGCTGACCGTTCCGAAGTAAATCAAAAATATTTTCGGCACCATGACAAACGTCAACAAGCTCAGATAAAGCAAGAAAACCAGCACCACCTTTTACCGTGTGAAACCCACGAAATATAGCATTTAGCAAATCAGCATTATCAACATCATTCTCAAGCTCAACTAATTGCTCAGAAAGTAGTTCGAGTATTTCTCCTGCTTCTACTAAAAAGTCCTGTAGAATTTCTTCATCGGCTTCAAAAGACATTATTTACTCCTGTTAAAACCCTAAACTTGATAAAAGATCATCAACATCATCTTGATCTTCAACAACATCATTTCTATTTTCTTTGTTAACTATTGGCCCTTCAACTAGATTATCACCGACTTTAGGTAATACACTTTTTTGTGGTTGCTCTGCTGAAATACCAAAGGCAGTTAACATAGCAATCAGGCTTTCTTCCACTTCATGAACTAAGTCGATAACTTTACGTATAACTTGTCCGGTCAAATCTTGAAAATCCTGTGCCATCAACACATCAGTCATTAAACTGTGAATATGTTTAGTTTCTTTACCTGTTGTTGTTAACAAAGTATCAATATCAACACATAATTTCTTAAACTCATGTAAATCTATTTCATTATTCATTAACTTAGTCCACGACGGATTAACGCCACGAACTTGTTCCGCAAGATTATCAACGACAGGAAAAATAGACTCGACCACATCCATCGTTTTGTTCGCCGCTTCTTCAGTACGAGTAATAACATAATTCAAACGTTCTTTAGCGTCTGGAATATCTGCCGTAGCCAAATCACTTAAGCGAGAATCAAGTTGAAAATTAGCCAAAGAGTCATGTAATTGACGAGTCAATTTACCTATTTCAGCAAATAATTCCGAATTAATTGGATTTTGAATTTTGGCAATCAACGCATCTGCTTCATCTTGCTGATCGGTTTCCAACAATTCAACCAAAGATTTAGCCTGTTCTAAAGAGACATGACCTATCATTGCTATATTCATGCAAAGTCCTTAATACGTAAACCAAAGCAGGGCTAACTTCATTAAGCATTTAAATAATGACTTAATAAAATGTAAAATTAACCTAGACGTTCAAAAATTTTATCGATTTTAGTTTTGAGCGTTCCTGCTGTAAACGGTTTAACAATATAGCCATTAACACCTGCTTGAGCAGCCATAATGATTTGTTCTTTTTTCGCTTCTGCTGTAATCAATAATACCGGGATGTGAGCTAAGCTCGAATCAGCACGTATCGCTTTTAACAAGTCTATACCTTGCATTCCTGGCATATTCCAATCAGTTACCACAAAATCAAAATCACCATTTTGAAGCATAGGTAAAGCGGTACTACCATCATCTGCTTCTTGGATATTTGTAAAGCCCAAATCACGTAACAAATTTTTCACTATCCGTCTCATGGTTGAAAAATCATCAACTACAAGCACTTTCATATTTTTATCCAAGGCACCCTCCAGCGAAACATTCAATATTTTTATTTATTATCAACTTAAATTTATAGTTAATTTTTTAAGCTAATTGTTATCTTACTCAATTTTGCCAAGATTGCATACGCGCTTTTAATCGATGCATTGCTTGACTATGTATTTGGCTAACACGCGACTCACTAACATCAAGTACTTGACCAATTTCACGTAAATTTAGTTCTTCATCATAATAAAGAGACAGTACTAGAGCTTCCCGCTCAGGTAAAGTGCTAATACATTCAACAAGACCTTTTTTAAAGGTGCTATTCTCAATGCTTTGATATGGATCATCACCATAACAGGTTTCATCAAGTTTAAGTGCATCTTCACTAACACCAAGTTCATCAATACCCAGTATTTTACCTGTGCTAACTTCACTTAATATTTGATGATACTTATTTAATGAAAGTCCAAGTTTTTCAGCAACTTCTACATCAGTAACATCACGGCCTAATTGGGCTTCTAATTGCTTAATTGCCTCACTAACCATGCGGCTATTTTTATGCACAGAGCGAGGCGTCCAGTCACCACGGCGCATTTCGTCTAACATTGCACCACGAATACGAATACCAGCAAAAGTTTCAAAGCTTGCACCTTTCGTGTTGTCAAAATTATTGGCGGCTTCAAATAAACCAATCATGCCTGACTGAATTAAATCATCAACAAGAACACTGGCAGGTAAACGCGCCAACAAATGGTAGGCTATTCGTTTGACTAATACCGTGTGCTGCTCAAGTAAAGCCGATTTATCCACTTGATTATTATAAGTACTAACTTTTACCACGTTCGACCATTCTCACTCAGATGAGGTACATTCATTAAATTATTTATCATGACTTTTAGTGATATTTAACATTAATAATCTAATAACTGTTCAATAAAAAACTCTAAATGCCCAGAGGCTTGCTGCGGTACAGGCCAGTTAACAATTTTACTCGCTAATCCCTTAAATGCTTTTGCCGCGGGTGAGTTAGGAAAAGCTTCTACGATAGCTTGTTGCTTACGTACTGATTTTCGAATGTTTTCATCAAAAGGGACTATCGCAACTAACTCAAGTGCGACATCTAAAAACCTGTCGGTAACCTTAGTAAGCTTGGCAAATAGTTGCTGCCCTTCTTTCTGGCTACGAACCATATTAGCGACTACTTTAAATTTAAATACACCATGATCACGATTTAATAATTTCATTAAGGCATAACAATCTGTAATAGAAGTTGGCTCATCACAAACGACGAGCATCACATCTTGAGCTGCTCGAGTAAAGCTAAGCACCATATCTGAAATACCTGCGGCAGTATCAACGATCAACACATCAAATTGTGTTTGCATTTCACTAAACGCACGAATCAAACCAGCATGTTCCGATGGTGTTAAATCAACCATGGATTGAGAACCTGAAGTCGCAGGAATTATTTTAATATTACTAGGACCTGTGATAATGATATCATCAAGTTCACACTCACCTGATAACACATGAGAAAGGTTTCGTTTAACCCGAAGTCCTAACATCACATCAACATTGGCCAAGCCTAAATCAGCATCTAACACTAAGACACGTTTGCCTTGTTGCCCCAATGCAATGGCGGTGTTCAACGATACATTGGTTTTACCAACACCGCCTTTACCACCTGAAACTGCTATTACCTTAACTTTATTTGATTCCTGCATTTTTCTTAAGCCGCTCGCTTGATCTGCCATTTATTACTTCTTATGATATACCAATTCTATTAAATTTATTCCCATCTCAGAACTATATTAGAGATTCAATAACAAATTAAACTCATTTGGATCTAGTCATTCTAAATCAACTTAATTTTTACCGTTAGTAGCCCTGCGACAAGCTCGCTCCCGAAGAGCAAGTTTAAAAGGCCTACAACCTGTGTTATTGATTTCGATAAGGAATAGCCTTTCTCTTCAATCAATGCCTTCTCTTTAAACCTTTAAATTCCCGATGAGTGCGAAATAACTTAATATACTTGGTCTTGCTTCTTTATTTCAATCAAGAAGACTAGGATATAACTGCAGTCGGAGCTATTGGCATTGTTCTCACTATTGGCTGCATAAAGCTAGTATTATTTTTTGATGACTTCATTGCCATTTTATCTGCAAGCGTAACCAATTTTTCAGCATTTGCAACCTTAATATCTTCTGGAACTCTTTGACCGTCAGTAAGATACCCTATTGGTAAGCCATTTTGAATTGAAGTTGTAATAATTTCGCCAATACTTACACTTTCATCAAGTTTAGTATAAATACAACCCGACAATGGTACTTTTTTAAAGCGATCGACATTTTCCTGCATTACTTGTTGCTGACTATTTGCAGCCAGTACTAAATAATTACGAATTCTAAAGCGTGCATTTGACACTAAATTAGCTAGGTTTTCAGCTAAACGAATATCTCGCTGTCCCATTCCTGCAGTATCAATTAAAATTAATTTCTTTTTAGCATACTGTTGTAATAACGTATCTAAAGCTTGACTATCTTTAGCTAGGTTCACTTGACAACCAATTATTTTTCCATAAGTCGCTAATTGTTCAAAGCCGGCAATTCGATAGGTATCTGTAGAAATTAGTGCGACCTGCTCATGACCATGTATTTGTGCAAAACGAGCGGCAAGTTTGGCAATAGTAGTGGTTTTCCCTACACCGGTAGGACCCACTAAAGCAACAATACCACCACGATAAATAATGTCATTTTGAGTCGTGTTAATTTGTTCACTGATCAATTTTTTAGCATGCTGCCAAGCTTCTGCTTCATGAATTTGTACTGGCACATAACCAGCAATTTGATCTGCTATTTGTTCATTTAAGCCCAACGCTAATAAACGCGTAATTAATACTGCGCGTTGTGGATCTTTTTGTGCCATATCTTGCCACATCAAACCTGATACTTGATGTTCAAGCAATTGTCTAATAGACGCCATTTCTTGCTGTATTTTTTCAAAATCTTGCTGGCTGACATTGGCATCAGGGCTAATTTGTTGTTCAGGTGCTTGGTTAGCCAATAATTTTTTTGCCATATGCTCGGCTTCAAGTGAAGTATGTTCTGCTAACATTGACGCATTAGTTGGCTTTATTTCTACGGTTGAATCATATGGAGCAGGAATAGTGCCGTCAGGTTTTGAATGGCTTAATCTTTGGGTAAAACTACGTAATTGTTTTTCAATGTCATCATCATGTTTTACTGCTTGTTGAGTGTTTGTTTCCCTAATTTCTTGTTGATTTTGTATCTCAGTGCTTTGCTGAACTTGACGATTAAGTAATGCTGATAAACTATCCGCTGGAGCATTTGTATTTGAAGAGGGATGAGGTATTTGCAAAGCACTTGCATTTCCTTCATTTAATTGTGCTTCAGCAGGTACACCAATATTGACAACATCATTGGATACTTCACGCGTAGTGACAATATCAGATGTGGTTTTAGGTAACGGCTGGCTATAATCAATAGCGGCCATTAATTCAACACCTTCAGGAATTTTTTTATTAGACATAATTACGGCATCAGCACCTAATTCGTCTTTAATTTGTGCTAATGCGCTACGCATATCTTTGGCAACAAAACGTCTAATTTTCACAATTAACCTCTCTTTTAGTGACGAGTGAGCTGTTGCTCGTCACTGACAATTACTGCCCAATGGCACTAACTATTTTAATTTGTTTGTCATCAGGAATTTCTTGATAAGAAATTACCCGTAAACTCGGTATAGTGTATTTTACAAATTTAGCCAGCACTGTTCGTAAAATCCCTGACGTTAATAATATTGGGGTATCGCCTGACATTTCCTGCTGTTGTGATCCATCCGTTAACGACTTCTGTAAACGTTCAGCTAAACCAGGTTCAATACCTGCGCCATCATCACCTGCCATCTGCATTGACTGGTGCAACATTTGTTCCAACTCAGGCGCCAAGGTTATGACGGGTACTTCAACCGCGGCACCAACTAAATCTTGAATGATAAATTTCCGTATACTGATACGCACCGCAGCGGTTAATACTTCAGCATCTTGACTCTTAGGGCCATACTCAACTAGCGTTTGTACAATAGAACGCATATCTCGAACAGCAACCCCTTCATTCATCAGGTTTTGCAACACTTTAACTACTGTACCTAGCGTTAACGTGTCAGGAATAAAACCTTCGACAAGTTTAGGGTATGTTTTAGCGAGCATATCAAGTAAATTTTGAACTTCTTCATGCCCTAACAATTGCGCGGCATTATTGGTTAGAATTTGACTTAAATGAGTAGCTAAAACCGTTGCTGAATCTACCACGGTATAGCCAAGCGTTTGTGCTTGCTCTCGTTGATTATGATTGATCCAAATGGCATCTAAACCAAAAGCAGGATCTTTTGTCGCGACACCATCCAAGGTACCAAAAACTTGTCCTGGATTAATCGCTAATTCTTGATCATGGCGAATTTCAGCACTACCAATAGTCACGCCCATTAATGATATTTGATAACTGTTAGGATCTAAATCCAAATTATCACGAATATGTACCGCGGGTACTAAAAAGCCAAATTCTTGTGATAGTTTTTTCCGTACGCCTTTGATACGACTAAGTAATTCACCGCCTTGGGCTTTATCAACCAAAGGAATTAACCGATAACCTATCTCCAAACCTATCACATCAACATGATTAACATCGTCCCAATCAAGATCTTTTACTTCGGCTTCTTGCTGCTGAATTTGTACTTGTTCTTCTTGTGCAATTTTTTCTAATTCTACCACTTTATCAGCTTTACGCTGATTGCCTAAATACGCTGAACCAGCAATAAGAGCTGAAAATAACAAAAAGACAAAATGGGGCATACCCGGTATAACGCCCATAACAAACATGACGCCAGCAGCAATATATAATGACTTAGCTTGGCCAAGCTGAGAGCTAACTTGCTCCCCCATGTCTTGCGCAGTATTTTGACGTGTCACCACAATAGCGGTAGCAACCGATAACAATAAGCCAGGTATTTGTGCGACTAAACCGTCACCAATAGTCAGTAAGGTATATATTTCAACCGCACTATTAAAGCTTAAATCATGCTGTACCATACCAATAATTAAGCCACCAACTATGTTGATAAATAATATCAATATGCCCGCTATCGCATCCCCTTTAACAAATTTACTCGCACCGTCCATTGAGCCATAAAAATCTGCTTCACTTGTTACTTCAGTACGGCGCTCTTTAGCTTGTTCTTGGTTAATAAAGCCGGCATTTAAATCAGCATCAATGGCCATTTGCTTTCCTGGCATAGCATCAAGCGTAAAGCGAGCGGTGACTTCTGCTATACGCCCAGCACCTTTAGTTACCACAACAAAATTAATAATAATTAAGATTAAAAATACAACTAAACCAACAGCATAGTTGCCACCAATAACTACAGATCCAAATGCTTCAATAACCTTACCCGCGGCATCAGTTCCTTCATGCCCTTCTAATAACACCACCCGTGTACTAGCGACATTCAGTGCAAGCCGCAAAATAGTAGCAATAAGAATAACAGACGGAAATGAGCCAAACTCAAGTGGCTTCAAGGTATAGACAGTAATGAGCAGAACAACTAACGACAAAGCAATATTAAAAGAAAACAGTAAGTCAA
The DNA here is from genome assembly GCA_002733765.1 of Colwellia sp. Classification (GTDB taxonomy): domain Bacteria; phylum Pseudomonadota; class Gammaproteobacteria; order Enterobacterales; family Alteromonadaceae; genus Colwellia. The sequence continues at coordinate 32,165 of NVWU01000026.1, forward strand.
GTAGCCATGCTGGCATAGGTAAAATAACCATACCTAAAGCAGCCATAACTAACAAAGGAGTTCCTAACCCAGAAATATGAGTGAGTTTCTTTTTATCGAATTGATTAAAATAGGCGGTTAATTGCATTAATTACTACTAGCTCTTGATGGTGGTTTTTTGACGCTAATAATAAAATAGCAAGAGCTATACCAGAAAGATAAAAAATAATTTATTAGTTAAAAGAGTTTAATTACCAATAGCAAAGAAATCATTTTTAACAGGGGATATTTCGTCATTCGCAGCGGCTTTATTCATCATTTTTTTTAGTATTTAAACTCTTCGGGGATAGGTAATTCTTTAGCAATAGGAATAGGCTTTTTAGCACGACCTTTTTTGTGTTCATTAAGTTGAAAAATAAAAGCCAGCACTTGTGCTACCGCTGCGTATAATTCTTCGGGAATATCTTGATCAACTTTTGCCGTATAATAAAGTGAACGAGCTAAAGCTGCTGATTGAATAATTTCAACACCATTTTCTTTGGCAATGGTTCGAATGTGCATGGCCATTTCATCAATACCTTTTGCCACTAATTTTGGCGCACCGCCAACAGCAGCGTCATATTTTAATGCTATGCTATAGTGTGTAGGGTTGGTGATAACCACATCAGAATTAGGTACTTCACCCATCATTCTGCGCTGCGACATTTCATACTGTGTTCGTTTAATACGCCCTTTTACTTCAGGGTTACCCTCAGTATTTTTATGCTCATCTTTAATTTCTTGCTTAGTCATTTTCAGTTGGCGTGTGTGATTCCATACCTGATATGGCGCATCAATAATCGCGATAATGCCAATAGATAACGCTAAGGTTAAGAACATCCATAGCAACATATTAACGGCATGGCCAAAGTTAGTTGGTATTGCCTCTAAACTTAAGCCTAGTATTTGGTCAAATAATCCTGTTAATAATAAAAAGGCGACAATAAAAACCACAAAAAACTTTAAAATGGACTTAATCAATTCAACCGCAGCTTGTACACCAAACATACGTTTAAAACCAGCGGCAGGAGACAACCGGCTTGCTTTAGGCGCCATAGCTTCCCAAGAAAAACTCATACCCCCCAGTAATGTATTACCAATAAAAGCAGCAACAACGATAATAAAAAAAATCCATAACATCGGCGCAATAACCAAACTAACACTATTACCAATAACACTAAAAAGGGCATTAACATCCATGACTTCACGACGACTTAAGCTAAACAATCGTTTCATCATAAGAGACATGCCCTCCACCAATGAATTTCCCATCAATAGCATGGCACAAGCACTACCGACTAAGACAAACATAGTACCCAAGTCTTTTGAACGTGCTATTTGACCTTTTTTTCTAGCATCGGTTAGCTTTTTTGCCGTTGGTTCTTCGGTTTTTTCACCGCTATCAGACTCTGCCATAGGATATTACCTTTAAAATAGCACCCTTAATCAAGTTGCCTTACAGTCAATTAAATAACAACTAAAATCAAGCGCGCGCTGCCACTGTAATTCAAAATGAGTTAAAAAGTTACCAAACGTTAACCACATAATCAGTAACCCAGCCATCATGGTTATCGGGAAGCCGATTGCAAAAATGTTAAGTTGAGGAGCGGCACGGGTCATAACGCCAAAAGAAAAGTTTATGAGTAACATCGCAGTTAACGGGGCAAGTGCTAGCGATAATGCCGTAGCAAACATCCAACCGCCCCAAAGAACAATTTCTTTATATTTAATACTAAAAAAGAGTTCACTACCTATCGGCAAGGTGTCAAAACTAGCGGTAATAAATTGTAAATAAGCTAAATGCCCATCCATCACCCAAAACAGTAAAGTAGATAAAATTAAAAAGAATTGACCAACGGCAGGAACATTCATACCACTAGCAGGGTCAACTAATGAAGCAAAACCTAACCCCGATTGCATAGCAATAATTTGTCCCGCTAAGGTAAAGGTATTCACCACCATAATAGTCATAAAGCCTAGCATGACACCAATAATAGTTTGCTGAGCTAATAATATCGCGGTATTAAATGATAATAGATTTTCAAGGTTGGTCGGCGGTATTGCCGGCATAATAGCGATGGTAACCGTTACGCATAAAAACAATTTAATACGCGTAGGTATTGTCCGAGCGCCAAAGCCTATCATGGTCATAATTAAGGCGGAAACACGGGTAAAAGGCAATATAAAATCAGCCAGATATTGATTAATAACTGACTCAGTAAACTCCACTAGCTCACCACACTTGGAATACTTTCAATTAACCGAAAAGTATAATCCATAAGTTTTTGTATTCCCCAATGCCCACCATAAATAAGGGCAAGCAACGTGACAATGAGTCTAGGCAGAAAGCTTAAGGTTTGTTCATTAATTGATGTTGCGGCTTGAAAAACAGCCACAAGTAGACCGACAAATAAACTGGGTAAGATTACCGCACTAACCAGCATAATAACGAGTAGTAAAGCATCTCTTAATATGTCGACAAAGACTTCTGGTCCCATCTTACTTTCTCTTATTTTCTCTTATTCAGTTATAGCAACTGGTATTAATATTATTTATAACTTAACACTTATTTATCCACCCATGCCATAGCTGGTGGCAATAGTACCAATAACTAAATTCCAACCATCGACTAACACAAATAGCATTAACTTAAACGGCAAAGAAACAATCATCGGCGATAACATCATCATACCCATCGCCATTAAAATACTAGCCACAACTAAATCAATAATCAAAAAGGGAATGAATAGTATAAAACCGATTTGAAAAGCCGTTTTTAATTCACTGATAATAAAAGCAGGAATAATCACTGTCATTGGTAAATCAGTGGGTTTATCAACGGCTTTAAGGCCTGCCATTGACGCTAATGTATCAAGATCTTTTAGTCGAGTTTGTTCTAGCATAAAAGCGCGCAATGGCACTTTACCTTTATCTATCGCCTCTATTGATGTTAATTGGTCCGCTAAGTAAGGTTGAATCGCACTCTCATCTATTTGATTATAAACTGGCGTCATAATAAAAAGCGTCATAAACAAAGTTAAACCAATAATAACCTGATTTGACGGTGTTTGCTGTAAACCAAAGGCTTGTCGTAATATGGCCATAACAACCACAATACGAGTAAACGACGTCATCATTATCACAGCAGCGGGGATAAAGCTCAATGCTGTCATAAAGATTAAAATTTGCAAAGTAACCGAGTATTCTTGAGAGCCGTCGGCATTAGTGGTTAACGTTAATGCCGTCATCGACAGATCTTCTGCCGCAAACACGCCAAAACTTAATATAGATGCGATAAAGGTGAGTAAAGCTAACAAAACTATTTTTTTCATCGTTATTTATTATGTCTTTTTAGGTTTAAAATTAGTTTTTTTTAAAAACGCTAATACATTGCCAGTGAGCACTGAGCTTGTCTCAGGTTGGCTAGAAATAGGCTTTTCAAGACTTTTTATTAAGGTTATTTGCTGCGAGGTAACACCCAACACTAACTGTTGGTCACCCACTTGTGCAACAACAAGTCGCTCTTTAACCCCCAATGATAAACTTGCAACCACTTTTAACTGACCAGCATTTTGTTGGGTAACGTTAAATCGCTTTAAGACAAAAGCACTAATACCAATTAATGCTAATACCATCAATAAGGATAAAATCATGCTGCCCACATCGGTATTTGCCATAACATGCTTACCAACTTCAGGAGGGCTTTTAACCAGCAACGGATCAGCTACTAATATTTCAGCTGCCTGTTTAACGATTTTATTTTCATCAAGTTCCCCTTGGGCATACGAAGTACTTGTTATAAAAAACAACAATAAAATAGTGAAGGTGCATAAAAAATTAGGCATTACTTTAATTTTTTAATCCGTTCAACTTGACTAATAACGTCTGTTAAACGAATACCAAATTTATCGTTAACTACCACGACTTCACCATGAGCGATTAGCGTACCATTAACAAGCACATCTAACGCTTCACCTGCGACTCTATCAAGTTCTACTACCGAGCCCTGATTAAGTTGTAGTAGGTTTCTAATACTAATATTACTACGTCCCACTTCCATAGAGATGGTAACTGGAATATCTAAAATACTATCAAGCCGACGTTTTTCTTCACCCGTAATTGCTACATCATCTTCAGTTAACTCTTCTAAATCAACTGTTTCAACTTGTTCAGCTTTTTTTGCAGTGGCTTCAGCTTGTTCATCCAACGCTTCATCCCACATACTTAGATCTTCATCATTATCATTACTCATACCAATTGGCCTCAACTCTCAATTTTTTACTATTAATATCTATTCATTATTAATCGGTTTTATTTAATAAAATAACCGACTTTATATAATTTAGTAATCATCTTCCAACAGTTGCAACTCTGCATCGCAGTCAAGGCGTTTACCGCCCTTAGTTATCACATTTAACTCTGACTTAACTGATTCAGGACGACCTATTCTTGACTCTATTTTCAGGGCAACATTATCTCGACTACGTCCTAATTTTGCCCTAAAACTAGGTAAATCTTCAATTAATACCGTAATATGTTCAGGCATATTTATCGGGATAATATCACCTGCTTGTAGATCCATGACCTGACTTAACGGTAAATCTACCTCTAAAAATTTAGTATTAATATTAACCGATACATCCATAATTTCATCACGAAGTGCTTTGGACCAACGCATATCCGTATCTTCTTTATCACTTTGTACACCAGCATCAAGTAATTCTCTGATCGGTTCAAGCATTGAATAAGGTAGTGCAACATGAAAATCACCCCCACCACCATCAAGTTCAATATGAAAAGAGCTTATAACGACCACTTCAGTAGGGCTAACAATATTTGCCATAGAGGGGTTTACTTCTGAATCAAGGTATTCAAAAGAAACATCCATTACCGGAGACCATGCTTCTTTATAATCTTCAAAGATTAACTTCAGTAACATCTGAATGATACGACGTTCGGTCGGGGTAAATTCTCGGCCTTCTATTTTAGCGTGATAACGACCATCGCCACCAAAAAAATTATCCACTAAAATAAAAACTAAACGCGCTTCCATAGTAATGAGTGCCGTTCCTTTTAAGGGACGAAAGCGCACCATATTCAAGCTTGTAGGGACAAACAGTGTATGAATATACTCACCAAACTTGATCATTTGAATGCCATTTATCGACACTTCAGCCGTGCGACGCATCATATTAAACAAACTAATACGCATGTGACGAGCAAAGCGTTCGTTGACCATTTCCAAAGTTGGCATACGACCACGAACAATACGGTCTTGTGAAGAAAAATCATAGTCAGAGCTGCCATCTTCTCGTTCAGCATCTTCTTCTATAGCTTCTTCTTCTTCAACATCATCAACACCATGTAATAGCGCATCAATTTCGTCTTGCGATAGTAAATCACTCACTGGTCATTCTCTTTTTTTTGCTTAATTTTATTCGTAACTTATTTATTCAAGCGTTACTCGAAACTTAACGTTCGAAACCTAATACGTTGTTATTGCATAACAAAGCCGGTAAATAAAACTTTTTCGATAGTTTTATCACCTTCAATCTCTTTCATCACTTTTTGAACGGCTGCTAATGATTGCTGTTTTAATAATTCTTTGCCAGCGCTAGTAGCTAAATCATCCGCATTCGCTTGTGAAAAAACACCTAATAAAGTACTTTCAATCAATGGTACATGCATTTTAGCATTTTCTTCATTTTCACTACCACGAGCGAGTAACTGCACACGAATTTCAACAAAACGGTCACGAGCAGCGCCGGGCACGTTAAAACGAAATGGCCTAGGCATAGGCACATAAAGCGCGCTACCCATTTGGGCACCTTCCGTTTCAGTCTTACTTTCTGAACCCGAAGAATCACTATCTAATGCTGAATCAAGTTGTTCTGGAGTAGCACTATCTCCTCCCATGAAAAAGAAATAACCTCCACCAGCTGCGCCAAGTAAAACAACAACAGCAACAATAATAATAATCATTTTTTTCTTTTTGCCCGTGCCTGTGCCATCTAGCTCTAAATCAGCTTCTTTACCTTTTTCTTCAGCCATAAGTACCCTTTATAATTCGCTTTAGTCTACATTGCCAAATATTATCGTTAGATAATATCCTTGAATAGCATTCTAGCCAATGTGTTTCATCAACTTAATAGCATTTAGCTTAATTTCTCTACTTTTATTGCCACTTAAGCGTAATAATCAACGCTCGCTGTTGAAGAATCAATCATTTGTGCTGATAACCTATGCGCAACGACATCATCCGCCTCAGCAATATTATCGAATTGACCTTCCGTTTGACTACTTTTCCCCGCTGCGGAGTCTTCGCCGTTGGCTGACTGTTGTGATTGTTGTTCCACATTAGCATCACCAACATCAATCCCTTGTTCTGCTAACAACTCTCTTAATTTATGCATATTTTGCTCTAATGCATCTTTTGTTTGTTGGCTTTGCACCAGAAAACTAACGACGGCCTGTTCACCTTGTAAGTTAACCCGCACTTGCATATTACCTAACTCAGGCGGGTCAAGAATAATATCAAACTGTTGCAGTTTTTGTGAAATCATTAACATCACTTTATCTTTAACTGCCTCGGTAAAGTCTTTACGAAACAATGAAATAGTTTCTTGATGAAGCTGTGCATTAGTTTTTTGGCTTTGCGGGACTTCTGTTGCCACATTCGGGCTTACCCTTTCAACCGACTGTAGATCTATTAAATCTTGCGGTGTTTGCGTTACTTTACCGTTAACATCAATAAAGTGACCATTGGCAGAGCGCTCTCTGCTAACATCCCCAATCACTTTTCCTTCAACAACAACTTCATCTTCATTTTGACTTAGCGTGTTTTGTTGGTTTTGTTCAATCAAGGATGCTGACAAGTAGGCTTTTTCAGCTTGTTTAGCTGACGCTTTGTTCTCATCATATTGATTTAAATCATTTGTAGCCAATTGCTTACTTGGTAAAGCGTTTTTATTAAGCAGAGCTGTTGCTTGATTCCCTTTTTCAGTAGCCATCGTAGATTCACTGTTTGGTATCAATTCATTTTTTGTTGTTTGAACATCGGGTAAATCAGCTGTTTTTTCATATTTAATTTGTTTAGATACATTGATTTGTTTTTCTGTCACGTTTACCGCATTGCTAAATGACTTAACCGCGTCAGGTTGTCGTTGATTCTTATCATTAGACTGATTTACCGTATTAGTATTTATTTTTTCACTTTCACTTTCACTTTCACTTTCACTTTCAGATAATTGACTCTGCTCCAACACTGCTACTTTATTACTTTGAATAGCTTTTTCATTATTTATTTGAACCTTATTACTATTTACCTGCTGCACTATTTTTTGTTCAGTGAGTAAAATGTCATCTTTATCATTTTTAGAAACTAACGTTTTATTTAGCATCTGTGGTGCTGTATTTACTTTATTACTGCTAATTTTGCTTACTTTAATTTCAGTGTTTGCCTCAGCATCCAGCTCAGACAACACTATTTCATTTTCCGCAGATTTAACTAAAGCGACTGGCACTTCAGCTTGCGTATTATCCTTATTTTTATTACCCGTAGCCTCAGCGGATAATTTAATGCTAGTACTCGCTTTGTCTACTATGTTGTCAGCATGACTAAAAAGTAATCCTTCCGCAGAGTCTACTTTCTTCATAATTGTTGGTTTCAATGCTACATCGACTTGCTCTTTCCCTAAGGCTTTGGTAACCGTCGATAAATTAGCAACCAAATTGCTAGAGTTGAATAAAAGCGGTGCTTCATCGTTAGCTTTCGGCTCTACTAAAGGTTGTGCTGACGAAGAAGTAGTAGAAGAATCAATTGACTGATTAATTAAGGTATTATCCGCTTTAGTTAAAAATAACATTAACTGCTCTGATTCAAGCAAAGCGTTTTGTTCTATTGTCTTCGCTTTTATTGGAGCGTTGTTGCCGGAGGTGGCAACTTTTTGCACAACAGCAACTGAGTCGGCTTCATTATTTATCTCACTACTTTCAACTAAGGCATCTGATTTTTTCGTATTCAGCGGAGACTCTATTGCCAAGTTGATTTTTGTAGTGACATCAGTCTTTAATTTGACACCATCAAGGTTACTATTACTCTCAACTTTACTATCAGCATGCTTATTTTTAATCATGTGTAGGTCAATATACTTTGAAAAATCATCATTTGATGTCGTCGAGTCAAAAGACGTCGATTCATCTATTAATTCAATATTTTTCGAAACATTAACAGGTAATATATTGAGTTGTGGCATCATAATCCCAATCACTAAGTATTTAATCATTCATTAAGCTAGAATGTTTTTTGGCTCTCTTTACTTATTGAATAAGCAAGAATCATTCCGTTATAGTTATAACTAAACAGTTAACAACTCGATTTACGTCGTAAAAATTGTTGTGTGGCTATTTCATCAAACATAGCTTGCTCTTTTTTATTTTCAACCTTAATTAAAGCAAGGTGACGTTTCTTAGCAAGCATCTCAACGGCCTGTACTTTTTGTCTTTGTTTAAGCCATAATTTTTTACTTTGCTCTGCTAACGCTTTAGCTTGTTGCATAGCAATTTTTACTTGCTCAGAAGCGTAATCAAGCTTACTAATAAAAGCATGATAATGATTATAAGTTGCACTATCTAAACCAACACTTGAGCGTTCGCTTAATCGTTTCATATATTCTAAGCGATAATCCGCAACGCTTTGCAGCCGAATTAAGTTTTGCTGATAGTCATTTTCCGCACTACGTAAGGTATTAGCTGCAAGTTCTTCTTTAGATTGCTCAAATTTTAATAACGTGTCTAGTTGCTTATTTTTACTCGCAGCCATAATGATGTTTCCTAAGTGCATTTGCCTATTTATCTTAACATTCTCTTTGAAAATATCTCTTTCATACCTATAGCCAAGCCTTTAAAGATTCAGCTTCAAGTGAAACGGGTATATACGTTAACTCGACTTACGTTGGCATATTTACATTCACATTCGCTTGGCTATTCGCGGTGGCCGCGGCAATAATTTCTTTCAATTGCTGTAAACTTAACTCATACGGGATAACTTCTTGCATTTGCTGTTGTAAGAAAAAATTAATTACGGGTAAAACATTAATCGCTTGATCGATTCTTGGATCATTTCCTTTGGTATAAGCACCAATAGCGATGAGGTCTTTATTTTGTTGATAAAGTGAATAAATTTGCTTTAGTTGTCGTGCAAGATCTTGATGTTCTTTACTTGTTACCATCGGCATTACCCGAGAAATTGAGCCTTCAATATCTACCGCAGGATAATGACCTGCATCGGCTAATTCTCGCGACAAAACGATATGACCATCTAAAATGGCACGCGCAGCATCCGCAATAGGATCTTGTAAATCATCACCTTCTGTTAACACTGTATAAAACGCTGTAATTGAACCTTGTCCTTCACCACCATTACCCGCACGTTCAACTAACTGCGGTAATTTAGAAAATACCGAAGGTGGATAACCTTTAGTTGCGGGTGGCTCACCAACCGCAAGGGCTATTTCACGTTGCGCTTGCGCGTAACGTGTTAAAGAGTCTAGTAATAACAGTACATTAAAACCTTTATCGCGAAAGTATTCACTAATTTGCACTGCAGTTTCACAACCTTTTAAACGCATTAACGGTGAGTTATCCGCTGGTGCTGCAACCACAACTGACTTAGCCCGTCCTTCTTCACCAAGAATTTCTTCAATAAACTCTTTAACTTCTCGGCCACGCTCTCCCACAAGACCAACGACAATAACGTCTGCTGTTGTGCCGCGAGTCATCATGCCCATCAGTACACTTTTACCGACACCTGAGCCAGCAAACAATCCCATTCGTTGACCTTTGCCAACCGTAATAAAACTGTTAATCGCACGTACACCCACATCAAGTGGCTCAGTAATGGCGCGCCGAGATAAAGGGTTTATAGGGCTATTATCCGCTTGATATTCCTCATCATGTTTAATTGGGCCTTTACCGTCAAGCGGTTTTCCGATGCCATTAATTACTCGCCCTAATAAATTCATCGACAAAGGTAAATGCAGTTTAGTTGACACAGGTAAGACACGAGCGCCGGGTAGTACACCACGTAAACTTTCTTCAGGCATTAGGTAGGTTATCTCTTGGGCAAAGCCTACCACTTCGGCTAATAAATCGCCCTGCGCCGTTTCAACCAAACATTGGCTGCCGATATGCGCTTTTACTCCTACCGCTTCCAATGTTAAGCCAACAACACGAACCAAACGTCCGGCAACGGGCTCTTTAAACGGGTGGATAAAATTTTGACAGTCTTTCAACCGTTCGCTAATGCGTAGGCTATCTACCATGTTGACCTTGTTCCTAAATTAACGCTAATACAGCTGCATCCAGTGTCATACTGTCAAACGACTGATTCCGCCTGAGCTACTTGTCGAATGGTTATTGATGCAAAGCATCTTGCAAGAAAGATTCCAAAACTTGCTTAAGGCGTGATTTCATCTGTAAATCAATATTTGAGGTACTATTCTCTATTTGGCAGCTACCAGGCGTTAGTTGTGGTGCAGGTAATAATTGCCAACCACTTTCTTTGATATGTTGCTCACCAAATTGCTGTTCAACGTGTTTAATATCATCAGGATGTAAATGAATTTGTGTGTTAACGTCATTGCCTGGCAAGGATTTAATACCTGTGGCAATAGCGGCTATTAAAATATCGGGATTAGTTTTTGCTTCTTGTAGAACGACCGCCTCGGTCAATTGAACGACTAAGTTTAACAGTTGATCTTCTACATTTTTTTCAACGCTAGCGAGAGGTTTATCAAGCTGTTCAATTAAGCTTTGCCATCTTTCACTTAAATTATCAATCGCGTCCTTTCCTTGTGCTAAACCTTTTTCATTGCCTTCTTCTACCCCTTTAACGGTACCTTCAGTTAGCCCTTGAGCCTTACCCTCTTCATAACCTTTAGTAAAACCTTCTTCTTTACCTTGGTTAAAGCCTTCTTCATGAGCCGCTTGCCTGATCGCTTCAATATCTTCAGCCGTTAGCGGTTTAGGCTCTATAAACTCTTCTTCTGGTGGCTCATATCGCCAGTTTACTTTTTTACCAAAAGCATTGGTATAACCCACTTGATCTGTAGTTGGCTGTGTTTCTACATTAGGCAACGACCATACATCTAAATCATCTTGTTGAGCTGCTTTAATAATACGTGCTGGCGCTTTACTCATTTGCTAAAACCTTATTTTGTTCGATTAAAGTCCGATCTATAAAAACATTATAAGAACTCATCACCACCACCACCACCGCCAAGCATAATTTCTCCGGCGTCAGATAATCGTTGGGCAACAGCAAGAATTTCTTTTTGTGCGGCTTCAACTTCACTAATACGTACAGGTCCCATCGCTTCAAGATCATCTGCCAACATTTCGGCAGCACGTTTAGACATATTACCGAGAATTTTCTCTTTCAATGCTTCGTCTGTACCTTTAATAGCCTTCATTAATGCATCTTGTTGTACTTCACGCAATATCGCTTGTATGCCTCTGTCATCAACATCGACTAAGTTGTCAAATACAAACATTAAATCTTGAATCTGTTGACTCATTTCTTCATCACTTTCACGAATAGCATCCATTAGCATGCCTTCAACGTTAGTGTCTAAGTAGTTCATTATATCCGCTGCCGCTTTCAGTCCACCCATTTTCGCAGCTTGTGCGCCTGCTTGTCCGGCGAACTGTTTCTCCATTATTTCATTTAATTCTTGTAATGCCGCAGGTTGCACTTCTTCTAAATTAGCAATGCGCATCATTAAATCTAAACGAACCTTGTCAGAGAATTGACTCATAATTTCAGCCGATTGTTCTGCATCTAAATACGATAATACAATGGTTTGAATTTGTGGATGTTCATTACGAATGATATTTGCGACTTGCTTAGAGTCCATCCATTTCAATGAATCTAAACCTTTAGCGCCACCACCCATAACAATTTGATCAATCAAGTTACCTGCTTTATCTTCACCTAAAGCAGCGGTTAAAGCTTTACGTACAAACTCTTCACTTTGAAACCCGATCGTAGAAAAATTTTGAATCTCATGGATAAACTGTTTATGTACAGCCGTAATTTTTTCTTGGGTAAAGTCTTCCATTCCAGCCATAACCATGCCGACTTGTTGTACTTGTTTGGGTTCAAGGTGCTTTAATATTTGCGCGGCATCTTCTTCTGACAAACTGAGTAATAAAATAGCCGCTTTTTCTGAGCCATCTAATTTTTCAACATCAAAGCCTGCTGGAGCTGTGGTTAATTCACCTACTTCTGTTTCATCACTCATCTTCGTTCAACCAACTTTTAACTACTTGGGACGATAATTCTGGTTCATTAGCCACGAGTGCTCGAACCGCTTTTAGTACATCTTCATCACGATGAAGATCAGGTAATTGTAAACTGCCATCAGGTGCAAAACCAACATTGCCCGCATCAAATTCAGATGTCAGCATATCCATTGTTTCATCACCTAAGTCAATATGGCTATCAAGAGACTTGTCGCCATAATCTTCTGGTGTTTGATCAGGATATATTAATCGTTTTAACATCGGACGGACAACAGCGACAATCAAAACAATAATAACAAGTGCGCCCATCACCAATTTAAGTATTTTGATAAACCAAGGTTGCTCCCATATTGGCACTTCAGCTATCGCACCAAAGTTTGAGCGAGTAAAAGGAATGGTCACCACCTCTAAAACATCACCACGTTGTAAGTCAAAACCAATACTACCTTGTAATAATCGTCGTATAGCAGCAATTTCAGTAACACTTCTTGGCTCTTTAGCGACGGTAGTAGCAACACCTTCTTCAACTTCACCATCTGTATTTACGGGTGCTGATGTAATAGGGCTGTTGACGTAATCAAGCGCGACTGAAACACTAACTCGACGAATAACTGCACCTTGCTGTTTAGTATGACTAATTGCTTCATCAAGTTCATAATTTTTAGTTGACTCAACATGCTTCCTACTCGGCATTGACCGTTTCTTCATCGCTGTTGCATCTTCTGGAATACTTGACTCTAACGGTGGCTGATTGCTTAATGCACCAGGAATACCACCTAACATACCACCAATAGTATTATCTTCAACTTTCATTTCACTACGCAAAGCAGGTAAGTCGGCATTATAACGACGGGCAGTTTCTTCTGTGTGAGTAAAATCCATACTGACATCAACTTGCGCAGTGTAATTGCCTAAACCCACGATAGGAATAAGAATGGTATCGATTTTATCCATATATTCTTGTTCGCGCTTTTGCTCAAGATCGAACTCATTACGTGAGCGTGACGAAATAGAGTTTTGACTACCCGAATTAAGTAATCGTCCATTTTGATCGGTGACGGTGACACGGTTAGGACTTAAGCCTTGAACTGCTGAAGCGATAATATCAACCACGGCGTCCACTTCTTCTGCAGATAATAACCGACCGCGCTGTAATGTTAATACGACAGTAGCAGACGGATTTTTTTCACGGCGGGCAAAAATATTCTCTTTAGGGATAGCAAGTAATACTTTAGCACGTGAAATACTTTGTAATTGTTCAATAGTATTGGCAAGTTGTAACTCTCGACCATATTTTAGTCGCTCTCGTTCCATACGCTGACTGACACCAAAGCCCATATCCTTCATAAGAATGTCATTGCCTTGACGGGGTTCATTTGTTAACCCTTCACGAGCTAAAAGCAATTTAATATTTTGATATTCACTGGTTGGAACAGAGATAGTATTATTTTCTTGACGATATTCCACTTGATTCGCATCAAGAAAATCCAGCGTTTTAATTAACTGTTCAGTAGGTAACTTTGATAAAAAACGATAATCAGGTTCATTGGCAAGTATGATAACGAAAACAGCAATGGCTAAACAAATTGATAAAGCAACGACTAAGGTAAGTTGACGTAATATATCAACATTGCCTAGTTTTGCTGCAAAACCTGATTTTTGCTCCTCTATCGCACTATTGTCGCCAGAGTCACTAGCAATCATTTCACCGCTATCACTTGCTACCATTGAACTTGTCTCAGCCACTTCACTTCTCCGCTGTACTTAATTATTTCTGAATTTATTGATTATCGACTAATGTTTAGATGAGAATAAATCATTTATAACAAGGCGCTTGAATGAATAATAGTTTGCCTATTACGATTGAAAGCAACGATGTTAGAACTGATTTAAGCCATATAAACTAGACTGGCATGCTCATTATCTCTTTGTATGCTTCTACAAATTTATTACGAACCTGTATGGTGGCATCTAAAGCAATACCAGACTTACTTGAAGCAATCATAACTTCCGCTAAGGTAACGCTACGATCACCCATTTCAAACGCCATTTTTTTAGCGCCAGTATCTTGTGCTAACTCATTAACCGTTTTTAACGCATCTGTCAGTAAGTTACCAAAGTCATTACTTGAATTGTTCACTTGTCCTATCGGGTTTACGCCTGACATACCCGACATATCACCACCAACAGCGGGTAGTTTATTTCCCGCAGCTTGTAGTGACATACTTTGCATTTGTGCAAATAAAGAATTAGTTTTGATATCCATGATGGGCTCACTTGTGTCAATTTTTTGCTAAGAAAGTAGTATAACTATTGATAACAAGTGATGTTGCAAGCATAGTGCCAACACAAAAATAAGTAATTAGTACTAAAAGTAGCAAGTGACAATAAAAAAAGTCAAAGCTGGTATCAATCAGCTTTGACTCAAAAATATTCATTAATACTGGCTTAACTCGAAACGGTTATTACTCGTAATCGTGTTTATGCTGGTATTTGAATACCGCAGTCACGCATTCTGGCAATTTTATAGCGTAACGTACGCGGACTAATACCCAAACGTTCTGCCACCTCTTTTCTACTGCCATGGCATGCCTGCAAGGTATCTAATATTATTTGATGCTCTTGTATTTTTAATTCACTGCCTAGCTTATCGTCGGTGATCACCTGCTGTTCTATGTCATTAACACTGGCCGTTTCAAAGTTTTCAATCATCAAATCACTGGCATCAATAATATGATTACTGTGTAAGATAAGCGCTCTTTGAATAACATTATCAAGCTCACGCACATTACCTGGCCAACTATAAGCGTTCAATTTACTGCGCGCAGCAGGACTAAACTCTACTACTTGGTCGCCACTTTTTTGACAATAACTGACGACTAAATGTTTAGCTAAAGGCAATATATCATCAACCCTATCCGCTAAAGGTAACCAAGTAAGTGGAAAAACATTTAAGCGATAATATAAATCTTCTCTAAAATCGCCTTTGCTCACCGCTTCGGTAAGGTTACGGTTGCTAGTCGCAATAACACGCACATCGAGATGAATTGTTTTTCTACCGCCTAACCGCTCGACTTCTCGCTCTTGTAAAACCCGTAAAATTTTAGCTTGTAGGCTTAAATCCATTTCAGTTATTTCATCAAGTAATATTGTACCACCTTGGGCTTGTTCAAATTTTCCAGGGCAGGCTTGAATTGCGCCAGTAAATGCACCTTTCTCATAACCAAATAATGTTGCTTCTAACATGTTTTCTGGAATAGCCGCACAGTTAATGGCAACAAAGGGTTGTTTCGCCCGTGGAGAGTTATTATGAACATATTGAGCCAAAACTTCTTTACCTGAGCCGCTTGGCCCAAGCACCATTACTGATGCTTCAGTGGTAGCGACTTTGCGTGCTAAGTTTAATAGTGCAATGCTGTGCTTATCGGCAACAATAGGAGTATTTTTATTTACTTGTAACGGGGGAATATATTGACTTACCATATTCAACAATACTTCAGGTGCAAACGGCTTGGCAATATAATTACAGGCGCCATCTTTCATCGCTTGAACAGCATCATTAATTGTCCCATAGGCCGTCATTAATAATACCGGTAAACTCGACTGCTGGTTTTTGATGTTTTTTAACAAAGACAAACCTGACATACCACCCATTTGCACATCACTTACCACCAAATCAACAGACTGATTTTTTAATAATAACAATGCAGCTTCTCCGGAGTCGGCTTCAATACATTGATATTCTGCTAACGTCAGGGTATCAATTAATGCCTCCCGCAAACCGGCATCATCCTCAACAACCAGTATTTTATGATGGTTCATTGTGTTTCTCCTGAATGATTTTTCTATTAATTGATAATGTTTTTATTTGCTCTAACAAAGGTAACTTTATACAGAAATGTGCACCTTCTCCGGCTTGGCTTAAATAACTAACTTCGCCTTGATGTGCCTCAGCAACCGACTTCACTACAGCCAGACCTAGCCCTGTACCTTTGCTACTTGATGTATAAAAAGGTTCAAATATTTTGTCAATATCACCGCTACTGATACCTGGACCATTATCCTTAACACTGATATATACTGAATTTTTATTACTGTACACTTGAATATTAATGATTGCTTGCTCAATTTTTATAGCCGCTGCCGCTTGTAAAGCATTGTGCACTAAATTTTGTATCGCCCCTGTTAATGCATTTTTATTACCTAAGATGTGATGTTCTGCAGTAGTCAAATGTAAATTTACTTGGGCATTCCCTTTGATTATTAACGCATCCATTGCTTGAATAGCATCATTAATTAATTCACTCACTGACAGTGATGAAACCACTTGTTCATTACCGCTTTTAGAAAACAGCAACATATCATTGATTTGTTGCTCTAAATCGCCTAAACGTGCGTTCAATTTTTCTTGAAAGGTTCCACGGGCAGTCTCTGATAATTTTCTATTCGATAAGTTAGCACTATATAACATAGCAGCCGAAAGCGGTGTGCGAATTTGATGCGCTAAAGTTGAGACCATACGACCTAACGATGAAAGTCGTTGCATTTGCCCTACTTTGTCTTGTAATAAACGTGTTTCTGTTAAATCAGTGATCATAATTAACTGCCCAGGTTGCCCCCCCAAACTAGCAATTTCTAACTTAACACGGCGGCCATCTTTTAATGAAACCTCATGCCAATCATCAGCCCTTGGCTTAAATGAACGAGCAATAACAGTAAACCACATCTGACCTAATACTGGCTCTTCCAGTA
This sequence comes from Colwellia sp., assembly GCA_002733765.1. GTDB lineage: Bacteria > Pseudomonadota > Gammaproteobacteria > Enterobacterales > Alteromonadaceae > Colwellia. Next base: position 49,238 of record NVWU01000026.1, read on the forward strand.
AACTTCTAGCCACTTTATTAATTTTAACGACAACACCGTTACCATCAAGCATGACCAAACCTGTCGGCATCATTTCAATAAGCTGGTCGGCCATTTTGTCTTGCTTAAGGCTGGTATCAAATAAACTATCCGGTGAGGTTTGACTTGATTTTTCTTGATTTTGTGTCGGCTTGATAGTGTTATTTTTTGAGGCTTTTATTTGGGATAATTGGGCACGTAGAGAGGCTAATTCACCGGGAAAAGTTTCTGTTTGTAGTAATACTTCCTCCCCAATTAACGGACGAGTATTTAAAGGAATATTAACTGGGTTAAAACCATTATTAGCAATAAAATGCTGTGCTAGTGCCATAAAACCAAAGTCCAAATAAGATTTATTTAACCTTGAATAAAGCATTTTACATGCCACAGTTTTTTTCTTATATTTCAGTTGGTTATTTGTTTTGTTATGGTGAAATCATTGTCAAATTATTGGCTGTGCTTAATTTTTATTTAAAATACATCTGTCGACACTGGTTTTTGTAAATTATATTTACGCATTTTTTCAACCAAAGTTGTTCTTCTCATCCCTAACGTTTCGGCTGCTCTTGCAACGACATAATCATGCTTAGCCAACGATTGAGAAATAAGGGAGACTTCTAATTCAGCCAGATGCTCTTTTAAATTCAAGCCCTCATTGGGTAAAGTATCAGCATCTGAGCTATTTTGAGTTAAGTCTACAATTTCATGATCAACATAATCATCATCTTCGTCATCGTAATCACAACCTGAGAATAACGCATTAATGGCATCCTGTTCTTGTAATTCTTCAGGGTATTCTGGCGTATATTTTTCCACCTCTATATGTTGGTATTTAGGGGGGAGTTCGGCAACATCAACAATTTGGTCCCCATACATAATCAACATACGTTCAATAAGGTTTGATAATTCACGAACATTTCCGGGCCACGAATGTTCCATTAAAGATTCAATGGCTTTTTCAGTAAAACGGACAGTTTTTGCTTGCTCATGCTCGAAACGAGTCAATAACTCTGTTAATAATAAGGGGATATCTTCTTTACGTTCTCGTAAAGCTGGCGTTTCAATAGGAAAAACATTTAAACGATAATAAAGATCTTCACGAAAAGTCCCCTCTTTAATCATCTCTTCAAGGTTTTGATGGGTAGCTGCAATAATCCGCACATCCGCTTTGATACTTTTAGAGCCACCAACGCGCTCAAAGGTACGCTCCTGCAACACTCGTAACAATTTCACTTGCATAGGCTGCGGCATATCGCCTATTTCATCCAAAAACAATGTACCACCTTCCGCGAGTTCAAAGCGACCTTTACGCATAGAAATAGCTCCCGTAAAGGCACCTTTTTCATGACCAAAAAGTTCACTTTCTAATAACTCAGCAGGTATTGCGCCACAGTTAATAGGCACAAATGTTTCTTTAGCACGTGACGATAGGTTATGAATATTACGGGCAACCACTTCTTTACCAGTACCCGACTCACCTAAAACAAGCACACTAGCAGGTGTTTTAGCCACTTGTTCAATTAAAAAACGAACATCATTCATGGCTTTACTCGTACCAACTAACGAACGAAATAAAATACTAGAGCGAAGGTTAGCCCTATTGTTTGGTAATTTATTATAATAATGATGGCAATGGTGTATTAGCTCAGTTAACTGTGCGTAATTAAGCACAGTAGCAATATCGCCAATAACATTAACATAACGGTTTAACACACTTGCATCGACAACATCATATAATAAAAAGGGAACTTTAGGATTGTCTTTAACAACTTGAACTATCGAGGAAGATAGCTCACCAGTAAGGATAACCGTCAGTAAATGTTCACTTTTTTGAAAGAAAGGCGCCATTTGTTCTTGTGAACATTGTAAAAAGTGCTCGCCAACAAAAGACAATACTGTTGCCAAGTGATGCGCTCTATCCACATCATTATCTACCACAAGAATTTGTTTGTGGGTATGTTCGTTAGAATCGTTTAAGCTTTCCAGCATGAATAAATCTTTGATAAGTTGCTAATATGGCAATTATTTTAGCTACTCATTATAATTTAGCAACATAAACTTGACGGTTTATAATAGATAAATGCCAGTATTTTGACTTACTTAGTATTTACTTTCAAATTAGGCTAATAGATAGACTAAAACAACATGACTCTAGCCCTTACTCAAATAATAATAAAAGTTGGCATATAATTAGCTTAGCTAGGAAGTAATGAATTAAATCACTATATTTTGACTAAAGTAGGAAATCAGATGTTAATAATTAATGGTACAGCTGAATTAATGCACGATAACAGTAAATTAGCGTCAGGCTCTCGTCACGAATTTAATATGTTTTCAAAAGAGATGCCTTTTGAGCAACAATTAACACAAATAGAAGAGTATTTAATGTGTAGAGGTTGGGATAATATTGAAATTTTAAGCAACGGCATTATTAACGATGTAAAAGATATTACTCATACAGTTTTACAACAAGCCTATGATAAAGCTGAATGTGAAGGTTTTGCCGTTACTATTAACAACCAAGCATTAAACTAATAATTGAGCATGCCTATTGTAGATTGAACTCTAAAGAGTGGTTGTATTGTATCGAACATCCAAACTTAAAATGACTGGATCTTCGATAATAAGCTGAAAAGTAACTATTTTTCATCATTACCAAAACAAACTACACCGTTATCTACTTAACATTTATATTTTCTAGTTCCTTTATAGTAAACTTATAAAGAAACGCATTTGGAGGTTTTTATGACACACGCATCCCTAAAAAAATATCAACAAACCAATAAAAGCACAGCACAGCAAGCTTCACCTTATCAATTAGTAGCGATGCTATTTCAAAAATTATTAGGTAACATCGCTACCGCCAAAGGCGCTATTTCACAAAAGGATTTTGATAAAAAAGGCACTGAACTATCTAATGCTATCGCTATCATTGGGGTTTTAGAAGGCTCTCTTGATTTTAAAAAAGGCGGAGAAGTCTCAGAAAATTTAGCTTCACTTTACAAGTTTTGTTCAGAGCAGTTATTAATTGCTAGTACCAATAATGACCCTGACAAGTTAGAGGAAGTCATCCAAATTCTGCTGCCAATAAAAGCTGGTTGGGACTCAATCCCTCTTGAGACTCAAGGTCAGGTTAGTTTTTAGTGACTGATTGTACTAAAAGGCACCTTGAAGAGATAAATGAAGTATCGCGACAACTTTTGTCGCGAATACTTGCGGCTCATGCAGATTCACAAACGAACCCTCAAGGAGGCGATTTAGAAAATCCCGAAGGTGAACCCGCCAAGAAAGAAAGTGATGATATTGCCAAGCTAACGGAAAAGAGACACACATTAATCACTCAATTATTTGAGAGAAACACGCCTGAAAATATTAGCGCTGAATCAGACCTTATAGAGAAAATGGTTGCACTTAATAACAAATTAACCGCTAACGCTAAGTTATGTAAACAAGCAATAACCGAACAACTCATTAAAATAAAAAAAAGTAATAAAGTAACTAAGTCCTACCAAAAATATTAGTCCGTACTAGCGATTAAAACTAAAAGCCAACACTAATATATCAACAAGATAGAGCCTTTCTACACTTGATAGCTCAGCGATTGAACGCCCTCTTTGTCATAGTTTAAATTATAAGCTACTACAGCTATACTTAACTTTATATCGGTTATTTTTAGTCATCGATGACTAAGAGGCAACGTTGGAGAATACTATGTCAATTACCAACCCTTTAACCGCAAGTAGTAATATATCATATAATGTTGATTCAAAAATTGAAGTTATTGGCAAAGAAAAGCCATTAAAGCCTGATTTAGGAGGATTCTCTGCAGATATATTAGAAATTTCAAAGCTTGGGCTTGAAAAACAACAAAAAGAAATACAAGTTGAAGCATCAAGAGAAATTAAAGACATTGCCAATGAAATGATCAGAGTCAGTTCATCTATTGGTAGGGCACGTTCTGTTGGTAACTTAACAAATATTCAAGCAACTAATCTTTATAATAAAATAGCAACTTTGCTATAAATTTTTATTCATTACTTCATTGATAGCTTACTAGCTCTTTTACTCGTTGCTGTTTAATTGTCTTTTCTCACCACGCCTGGCATGTTGTCTAATTGAGCCATGAGATATGTACTGGTAGAGTTGAGGCCTGCAACAATTAAATCCATGGCATTATATTGGGCAAATAAGCGCGCCTCTAAAGCATCCATTCTACGACTAAAAGCTAAGCTGTCATCTTCTAACCGACCTAGCTGAGTCGTCCTACTGTCAATTCTATTTTGAATAATACCGCCCGCGGAGGTATAAGAACTGGTGAGTTCCTTAAGTGAAGCGGCAAAACCATCAACTGAGCTAGTACCAAGAAAAAATTGTTCAACACCATTGATATCATTGCTTATGTACTCATTCAAATCTTCAGTATCAAGAGTCAATACACCGTATCTATCACTACGTACACCGAGTTCAGATAAAGATAAAGTATTACCATTACCCGTATCAAACCCTTTACTTAATTCTTGACGCAATTTTCCCATCACACCACGAAGTAAAGAGTCACCGGATAAAGGTCCACTCCCCCCCTCTCCTGCCGCACCTAATTGCTTAGCTAGTACTTGTAGTTCATTATAACTTTTAACAAATCCTTCTAATCCTGACTGAATATTAGCATTATTGGCACTAAAACCAATTTGGCTAATATCATCATCAACGTCATGTGATTTTTTAGCGGTAATATCAACACCGTCAATAACATTTTCAAACACATTAGTACTATTCGTTACTACAAGCGTGCCATCGATAGTAATTTTGGCATCAGCCGCCGCATCAACTTGGGTCAAATTTGTAACCGGTAGTGCAGGGTCATAAGCCAGACGAGACAGGCCTAAATTATCGGTATCATTACCGTCACTAGCATCAGTAACCGCAATAGTAATGGCATTTTCAACACCGGTTTCTTTACTCGTTAAAATAAGGTGTTGACCATTATCATCGGTCACTATGGTGGCCGATACTGACTCATTATCTACACTGTCATTAATGGCATCACGAATATCACTTAAGGTGTCACTTGCACTCACGTCAATATTAAAACTGCTTGTACCTGAACTAATAGCAAGACTGCCATCACCAACGGTTTCGGTATCAGTGAATGCTGAAGAGGATAATTTATGTGCTTGTGCTAAGGCATCAACTTTTACTGAATAGTTACCTATTTGTGCATCTTTACTGGCACTCAAACTAACAAAGTCATCTGAGCCGCTGACTTTTCGAAGCTGGTATTTATCGGCTTCAGCCAAATTAGAAATAGAGTTAGTAACTTTTTCTAATGCCGATTTTAATGCACCGATAGCAGATATATCTGTGGTAATTTCACCTTGCTGCTTATTTGAACGAGAGACAAAAGGGGCTTTCTCTGCACCAACAATAGCATTGACTATGTCGCTAACTTGTAGCCCTGAGCCTATTCCAGTAAACGTTAAATCAGGCATAAGCCCCCCTCTTTATATATTTTAAAAACATTAATTCTAATATTCGTAAGCAAACAGCTTAGTAATTAAGCAAAAGCAACTACACCTTAGCATCAATAAAACCGCCAACCATATCTGACAATTTAGCGACTAAGGTTAACACTTCTTCCGATGGAAATTGTTTAACTAAATCACCAGTATTTTTATCAATAACTTTTATCACATCACGGCCTGAATCTTTATCAACAGAAAACTCCAAGCCACGGTTCATATTACCAACAAAATCCTGCAGTTGTTGTGCCACCTTTTCAAGTTGTTCTGGCGTTAAAGGTTGCTTAACATCTACTTTATCAACAACTTCTTGTGGAGTAACTTTTTTATCTTGTATTATATTGTTATTAATACTTTTTGTTGATGAGACATTATCTTCTAAGTTTTGTGATTTTGCATACTCAGGCGTTAAATTAGTAGAGCTAAGGTCAATAGTACTTTGTATTACACTCATTATAGACTCCTTATCTTATGACTACACTTGTTTAAACCTAAAAAAAGGAAGGAGTATTTAGGCACCTTCCTTTTCGATATTTTAGGCTGAACTTAGCCATTTAAAGCTTAGCTCATTATAATATTAATAAATTAACCAATTAAGCTTAACGCTGCTTGTGGTAATTGGTTAGCCTGAGCTAAAATTGACGTACCTGCTTGTTGTAATATTTGGTTTTTAGTCATTTGTGCAGTTTCTACGGCAAAGTCAGTGTCTTGAATACGGCTACGAGACGCTGATACATTCTCTTGGATATTCGCCAAGTTACTGATGGTATGACCAAAACGATTTTGTACCGCACCTAAGTCTGCTCGTTGATTATCAATTTGAGCCAATGCTCCATCAATTACTGCCAAGGCAGATTGAGCGCCTGCTTCTGTTTTTAAATCAATATCAGACACTTTATTTAGTGCTGC
>NVWU01000027.1 GCA_002733765.1 Colwellia sp.
GCCGATGGTAGTGTGGGAGTTCCCATGTGAGAGTAGGACATTGCTAAGCTTCTATTAAGAAAAGCCCGTTACGAAAGTAACGGGCTTTTTGCTGTCTGGAGTTTGCTAAAATAATATCAGCAAAACAATAAATTAAGGAAGTTATGTTGGACACTGATGGCGGTATACTTAATTGAAGTAAACCGCTCTAAAGGTAAGCCTTGATAATATCCGTATTTATCGTCATTGCGTGTATTACAAGCAGTCTAAAAATATTAGTTCCGGAATAATAAAAATACTACAGTTTTTTTTACTACCGTTTATGACGCTTTAATCAGGTAATATGATTAATCCTAAATCTTCCAACAGCTGCTCTTGTTGCCAATTACAAATTTTCACACCATCAAGTCCGACTCTCCTGATATCGAGGCCATTTAATTCTATATGTGTTAAATCACAACCTTGCATTTGAAATTGCTCCCAAACATCTTCGGAGAATTCACTCCTACTTAAATCAGAGCCCTTCAAAGATGCACCTTGTAGATTTGCTCCAATCCATTTGTTTTCGAATAAATCACATTTCTCAATACGAGCACCAGAAAAATTTACATAAGATAAGTTGCAATTGGTAATGTAAGCAGAACAAAAATAAGATTGCCTAGATATTTGATTCTCAAAATGTGCTTTAGCAAAATCAGCTCCTTTAAGATCACAATACCTAAACTCTACACCCAAACAATTAGCACCAATAAAACTAGACATAGATATTTTGCAGTGCTTAAAGCTAGCATCATTTAAATTAGCATAATCAAAATTACAACCTTCTAATCCCCCTTGCTTAATAAACTTACATTCAATAAATTTTGTATTAGTTAAATCAGCCCTATTAAAGTTACATTCAAAAAACTCACATTGTTCAAAGTGTAGTTCTGCTAAGTCTTTTTTAGAAAAGTTGTGTTTAATAAATGTTTTTTTAATTGTTGGCATAGTCGTCCCCTGAATTCTATTGTGTGAAGACTACCTTTATATTATTGGAAAAACTATAAATATAAAACATTGTAAATCAATTAGTTAAAGTTGGATTTAATCACTACTATAAAAGGTTAGATATAAGTACTGTACTTATATCTAACCATATAGTAATAAAGTGAATTTTTAATGGAATTGATTAATGTAGGTTTTTTAGCATCAATATTAGTACTCTTGACCATTTATCTATAGGTTGCTGTATTTTGACAGGAACTGTATTTAACTATCCAAGTAAAACGTTTAGATAAACATTATCAACCATATAGCGAAGATATTGATTTAATCTTTTTGTGGGCAGAAGAAAACGAAGACGAATGAATATATAAGAGGTATAGCGTTGTTGATTACCACTTGTTTTTACTTTCCTGTATAATCCCGTGCATTAAGCAACTGCCTTAGCTAACCCCCTGAGTTTGCAATAAAGGTAGTTAAATCATCACTTATGACGCTTTAACCTATTGGTTTTAGCTAGTTAGAGCAGCAGAGCGCAATATGACCGTAGAACAATTCGACCCAAGCACAAGTAATTCAGCCCAAAGCCAAACAACCACGTTAGACATTCCCTCTAAAATGATTGAAGAGCAGCATCAAGCTGTTGTTACCGCCAATAAAGATTCAAATCGCGCTGCAAAGATAGGCTTTGTGAGTCTAGGCTGCCCAAAAAATTTAGTAGATTCTGAGCGTATTCTTACTCAACTTCGTACTGAAGGTTATGACGTAACCAATAGTTATGATGATGCTGAATTAGTTATCGTAAATACTTGTGGTTTTATTGATTCAGCAGTACAGGAGTCTTTAGATACTATCGGTGAAGCGTTAGCAGCGAATGGTAAAGTGTTGGTTACCGGTTGTTTAGGTGTTAAGAAAGATGAAATTATTGAACTTCACCCTAATGTATTAGGCGTTACTGGTCCACATGCTTACGATGAAGTATTAACACAAGTACATAAGCATATTGCTAAGCCTAAACATAACCCGTTTATTGATTTAGTACCTCCGCAAGGGGTTAAACTTACGCCTAAGCATTACGCCTATTTGAAAATATCAGAAGGTTGTAATCACCGTTGTACCTTCTGTATTATCCCGTCAATGCGTGGCGATTTAGACTCTCGACCTGTAGGAGATGTATTAGGTGAAGCAAAACGTTTAGTTGATGCTGGCGTTAAAGAATTATTGGTTATTTCACAAGATACTTCAGCTTACGGTGTTGATGTTAAACATAAAACTGATTTTTGGGATGGTATGCCGGTAAAAACTCATATGCAGCAGCTATGTGAAGAGTTAGCGAAGCAGGGCGTTTGGATCCGTTTGCATTATGTTTACCCTTATCCGCATGTAGATAAAATTATTCCATTGATGCGCGATGGTAAAATACTGCCGTATTTAGATATTCCTTTTCAGCACGCTAACAAGCGCATTTTAAAATTAATGAAGCGTCCTGGTAGTTCAGAGCGAGTCTTAGAGCGTATTGCTAAATGGCGTGAAGTTTGTCCTGAGCTCGTTATTCGTTCAACCTTTATTGTCGGTTTCCCGGGTGAAACAGAAGAAGAGTTTGAAGAGTTATTAGCATTCTTAGAAGAAGCGCAGCTTGACCGTGTTGGCTGTTTTAAATACTCGCCAGTTGAAGGGGCTACTGCCAACGCATTACCTGATCATGTTTCCAATGAAGTAATGGAAGACAGGCTACAACGCTTTATGGCAGTACAAGCGAAAATCAGCACTGATAAACTTCAAGCGCGTATTGGTCAAGAATATCTCATTCTTGTTGATGAAGTGAATGATCTTGGTATTGTAGGGCGCTCATATATGGATGCTCCAGAAGTTGATGGAAAAGTTTATTTGTCAGATGATTTTAATGCTAAGCCCGGTGATTTGATTTGGGTACAAATTATTCATGCCGATGAGCATGATGTTTGGGGCGTTAGAGTAGAAGACTAATACTGTTTTAATTTTAATTATTCATTAGTAAATAAAAAAGCCCAACTTAAAGTAAATTGGGTTTTTTATCTAAAATATTTACCGTAAAATGATTAATCACAAAAGCTACTGTCGTATTGATAAACGGTTGCCGTTTTAGTCAGTGAATTTTGTGCATTCCAGATAACCAAAGCGGTGTCTTGCTGCATAGCCGCAAATAAGTTTTTAGCACGAGTAACAACATTGTTAGTGAAAGCTTCATTAGTCTCTTCGTATTTAAATGATATTTCAGCTACGATTGGCTGGGTAGTGCTTACAGATTCGTTGTACCATAAGGTCAATGAAAACTCACTGTCTAATGCTCCTAAATCGACGCTGGCATTTTTATATACGTATTCGTTAATCGTTAAGTTACCCACTTTGTCAATATCTAAAGTTTCATCGAAATTTTCGTCTTCCAAACCTGGATATAAGCCTACAGCATCGTCCATTTTATTCAGATTTTTACCATTACCAATATCCTGTTTAGTCGAAAAAGAATATTTGCTAATAAAGGGAGCCGCTAAGTCTTCTTCAAATTTACTTTTCCAGCCTGCTTTAGTGCCATCCATGTCTTTTTTAGTGGCTATGAATCGATCGGGTGAACGATATTTTAGTGTAACTTCACGATTTCTATTATCTATTCGTTCTCGAAAAATATAATCAGCATTGAATAAGTCACAGCTACCTTCTACATCGTAAAAAATTACCGTACGATCTTTTTCTAAGCTTAAACTGCCTGATGTATTGCGCTCAATAGAGCTGTTTTCGATAACATTTTTTAGCACAGTCCAGTAGTTATTTACTTTGTACGCTCGTACTGAGGAATTACCCGTAAATGAACTGGTATTTAGTAGAATTTTATACTCACGTGAGCCTACATCTACATCTGCTGCCGATACAGATATTGACAGACATAATATAGACGCTGATATCATGTTATTAACTATTGTCTTATTCATGTATATTCCTTTTAATATTAAAATTCAACGAGAGAATATGGTGTGTTCAGTACAATTGTTTTTTGTAAAATGACTACAGTCGTTTTCTTTGAAGCGGGTTATGTATAAGCTAGTTGCGACCGATAAATACTGATCGCAAACTTCTTATTTTCAAAAGTTATATTTGTAAGGATTATTTAGTGTGCTACGTCAACACCTTCTATAATGTATAAACGGTTACCATCAATAACGGTTTGACCACCATCTAGGTATTTTTGCTCAAGTACACCACCTGATGCCCAAGTAGCAAAATCGTCGTCATTTAATACCCCTATAGTGCTATCGTTAATTAACCATATGCCTTCTAATTTATCGTGTGGGTAACCCGTTTCAGCTACAAGATCAACCAATAACGTTTTGCTAATCGTTTCAATACCTGCATTTGCAATGGTTGTCCAGCCCTCAGCTTCTAGGGTAACTTCTTCTAATGTTTTACCATCAATTAATAACCCTAATGATTCATCTTGGGTCATCTGTGTTGTTGCAGTAATTGTTTCTATATCGGTTGCATTACTGATGTCAATTTTATACAAGTGCTTCATTGCTGAAGTATTTTGGTTATAAAAGCTACCATCACGTTCAATTACAACAAACTCAGTATTACTTAAGGCAACAATGCCAGATTGTGAATTTTGTGTTTTTTCTTGTTTGTAAAGGTACTGACTAACGCTGCCATCGGTTAAGTTAACGGTAACTATACGGACAATATCGTTCACTTTAACTGCTTTACTTGGGTTATACATAGTTGACTGCATAATGCCCACTAAAGTGTTTTCATCTGGTGTGATTGCTAATCCTTCCATACCACGGTTAGCACGGCGGTTAGCAAATTCAGCAGGTAAAGTGAACGTATTACGGGTGTCTGCAATAAATGCATTTATGCGACCTATTTCAACACCGTCAGCATTAAAGTGAACAATATGAGGGCCATACTCATCACTGATCCAAAATGTACCGTCAGATAAAGCGACTAAGCCTTCGCCATCTAAACCGTAGTCATCTAATTTTATTGGATTGGTAGTTTCATCAAAAGGTAGGTTCATATCTTCAACAATAACATTTCCACCAGCGTCATAAGGTGTTTCACCTGTGCCACCTAATGCGGTGCTATTTGGTAAACCCGTTATAGGTGTGCCATCAGGACGTTTTAATAAGATATCATTAATTTTTTTAACGTCGCCATTATCTTGTAGTTCAAACAAACCAATTCGAGGTGTGTAATCAGGTGTAGGAAATTTTTTACCTTTGCCTTGAACACCAGTAAAAGTGGCATTTGGACCACGGTCAGTTAAGGCGTAAAAGCGTGTTGGCTCAGTAGGATGCGCTACCATGTCTGAACCAAAACCACCATTTCGGATCTCCATAAAGCTTCCAGGTAAAGCGCCATTATTAATATCAGAACGCATTACAGTGTAAGGTAATGGTGAACCTGATGTACTTACTGGGTTTACATTACAATTAGTACTAGTATTGGTTACTTCTGTATCTGTTAATACGTTGTCAGCATTAGTATCTAAACCAGACATTACTTTTAAACCACCAAAAAAACATGCTTCACTCCCTAGCGCCAAAGTTTCATGAGTAATTAAACTATTCAAGCCATTGGTGCCTTGGTCGCCAAGTTTCCCTTGTTTCCCGTCATCTCCATCACATGCAGCCAAACTTAAGGTAGCAAGTAAAGCTAAAGCTAATTTTGCGTGTTTCATATTTTTCCTTTTTGATATTTTTAATAAGATATTTATTAGTAATTTTAGATAAATATTAAGGAAGAATTATGTCAAATTAATGAAGGGAAAATTACAACTTAATGAAGCCCGATAGACAACTGATAATCGTAAAAAAAGTGATAGGTTTGCTGAAATAAGCCAAACACCATAAAATTTTTCATGAGTGTGGTTATTAGTTCGGCTTGGTTAAGTATGTTGGGCTCCTTAAAAAATTAATAGACAGTGAACGCATGTTTACGATGAAGTATTAATACAAGTGCATAAGTATGTAGCAAAACACTTAGTTGATGCTGGCGTTAAATAGTTATGAGTGATTTTGTTAATGCATTACCTGATCATATTTCAGGTAAAGTGATGGAAGACAGACTGCAACTTGTGATACCAATTTTTTTTAAAAGTAACCTTACGTTAGAATGTTAAGTGGCAATATTTAATTACCACACTTATTTATGTAATATATTATAACGATTGAACTAATGAGCTGTTAGCCTTAATATTTGAATTATTAGTTTACAGAAAATCCACTTAAAAATTATAAGAGCCTTTAATGTCATCACCTTTTCCCAGCAAACTGCCAAACTTAAGCATCAGTATTTTCACTGAAATGTCGGTAATGGCCAATCAACATCAGGCAATTAATTTATCTCAAGGCTTTCCTGAATTTGATCCGCCTGCTTTTTTGAAAGATAAAATTAACCAAGCGATTAATGAAGGGAAAAATCAATATTCGCCATCAAACGGTTTACCTGACTTGTTAACGCAAATTGCTAAAATGGTGCATAGACAATATCAACGTTGTTTAACCGATGAGCAAAAGCTTGATGGGTTAAATAACGTTACGATTACATCTGGGGCTACTGAAGCCTTATGGGTAGCGATACAAACCCTTGTGCGCCCTAATGATGAAGTGATCATTTTTGATCCCGCTTATGATTCTTATGAACCTGCCGTTAAACTTGCAGGAGGAGTTTGTCGTCATATAGCACTTAATGCCCCAAACTATGCAATAAACTGGGAATTGGTAGAAAAAACTATTAATGAAAATACGCGTGCCATTATTATTAATAGCCCACACAATCCAACAGGTTCAATACTTAGCCGGTCTGATCTTAGTACGTTACAGGCATTGGTTGAAAAATATAATTTATATGTTATTAGCGATGAAGTATACGAATACATAACTTTTGACGGCTTATGTCATGAGAGTGTTTTACGTTATCCTGAGTTATTTAAACGATCTTTTGTTATTTCTAGTTTTGGTAAAAGCTTTCATTGTACTGGCTGGAAAATTGGCTATTGCGCCGCACCGAATGAGCTTACTGCCGAATTTAGAAAAATTCATCAATACGTCACCTTTAGTTCATTTACTCCTGCACAAATAGCCATTGCGCAAATGTTAAAAGAACAGCCATCGCATGTCACTGGCTTAGCAAGTTTCTATCAAAAAAAACGAGATGTACTCGTTGACGCACTGAAAGATTCTCGTTTTACCATACTGCCATCAAAAGGCACTTATTTTTTATTATTGGACTACTCAGACATATCAAAATTAAATGATCGTGAATTTTGCCAGTGGTTAACTAAAGAAATAGGTGTTGCCGCCATCCCACTAAGTCCTTTTTACTCAAAGGATGAACTAGTTACTTATCATCAGAATAATAAGGTGATTCGACTCTGTTTCGCTAAAAATGACGATACTTTACTTAATGCAGCAGAAATATTATGTCGACTTTAACCATAGTATTAGAGTAATACAATATCCATTGGTTAGATCAGCAAGTGAATTTTTATTGGTATTAAAACAACTTATCGAAGATTACTTTAATGAAATATTACTGCCAATTTAATATTACTTACAAAAAAGGCCAAGATGATCTTAGACATTAGATAAAGGCTTAATGTCTAATTTTTTGAAAGCTGAGAGTGTAAGGCATGCTTATATGCTTCAATACCTGGGAACAAAGACACGACCAATGTTGCGATAAATATAATGGATATTAACCTCATCAATTCCATGGTAAAAATATTATTACTTAAAAACAAACCAAATTCAGCAGCTAACCATGCATCAAGGCTAAAAAGAGCCAGTGTTAATACTAATGTTGACATGATGATGGCTAGGCTGACTAAAATAACGGCTTCTAATAAAATTAGTAGTAAGAGGGTAACTGGACCAGCCCCTAACACGCGTAATACTGCTATCTCAGTTTGACGTTCGTTCATCGAGGCCAGCAACATAGTTGAAAGTCCAAACAAGGACGAAATAAGTACTAGCACCGCGATGGCGCGCAGCAAATTTTCAACTGTTGCCATCAAACTCCATAACTCTGTCATGGCAACACCAGGCAAAACAGCCATTAATCTATCGGTTGGATAGTTATTGATCTCTCGCTGTAACCTAAACGTTGAAAATTTACTTTTTAGTTTGAGCATAATAGCCGTAATACTTTTAGGAACGGCTGGTATAGTCTCTGGATTATTGATAAGTTTTTTTAATGCTATCGGCGATAAATGGATCGCTTCAATTGCACCTAAACTCACGTGAACGCTTTTATCTACTGGCGTGCCAGTGGGTGCTAAAATACCACTTATGGCAAAAGGTGCTTGCTCGTGTTTAGTAAAGCTTATATTGCCAATACCGTGGGCAATAATTATTTTATCTCCCAAATTATAATTGAGTTTTTTTGCTACATCGCTACCAATAACGACTTCAAATAAGGATGAAAATTCACTGCCTTGCTTAAATTTTAATGGCTCTTTTTTACCATACAGATAATGAGTAAAATAGCTGTTATTCGTGCCTACAACACGAAAGCCACGATGAGAATCACCAAGAGAAATAGGGATAGCCCAGTCAACTAATTGTCGATTTTCGAGCATAGTAAAGCTCGTGTAATTAATATTATTGGCAGGGCTCCCCATTCTAAAAACAGAATATAATAATAAGTTTAATTGGCCACTAGGCGCGCCAACAATTAAATCTACACCTGATATAGTTCGATTAAAGCTTTCTTTTGCTTGCAGGCGAATATGTTCAATACTCAGCAATACAACAATGCTGATTGTTAATGAAAAAAAAGTCAAAATGACTGTTTTTTTTCTGCTTAATAAGCTATGCAAGGCAACAGAAAGTAAGATCATAATGTGATGATTTTTTTAGTCTTACTGAAGGTGGAAATGTCGAGGCTACTATCAAAATAATGAGACAAAGAGGCATCATGACTGACAAAAATAAGCGTAGTTTTAGTGTTGTCACAGAGTTTCATGAGTAAATCCATAAATGCATTTTTTGCTGATAAATCGAGTGCAGAGGTAGGTTCATCGACCAATAACAATCGTGGATGGTTAATCAGAGCACGGGCAATCGCGACTCGTTGCTGTTGCCCTACACTCAATTGGCTAACTTGTCTGTGTATAATATGACTAGGTAACTGCAATGCTTTCAGTAACGGTTGTACGTCATTATTCACATCTGATCTTGAATTTTTGGCGAAGTAGGCAGCAAGCTGAATGTTTTTAAGCACTGATAGATAAGGGATAAGATTAAACTTTTGAGATACCACGCCAATATTCTTTGCTCTAAATACGTCCCGTTTGCTGCTTGATAATACACAGATATTATTATCGAATAGGCTAATGCTGCCTGAAGTTGGTATTAAAATGCCACACAATAAATTTAAAAGTGTGGTTTTCCCTGATCCTGAGTTTCCATGTAAGAATATACGTTCGGCGATATCAACTTGCCATTGAGTAATAGATATTCCAGCATCACTAGCAGGGGAGTTTTTATAGTGGTAATGCATCTTTTTTAAGTTAATAGCATGTGTTGGCAAACCTTATTCTCCTTTTACTACTCACAATATAAGTATTTCTATCTGTTTTTATTTAGTGTTATATTATAACACTAAATACCACTTTGGAAACATATTAATGATTTTTGATAAAAATGAATAACCGCTGTTTGTTATGCTCAACAATAATTGTGCTAGGGGTATTAATATTTAGTTTAACGGTACGTGCACAGACCAAGTATATTGACATCGAATGGCTGCAATTAATGCCGGCCGATGATTTGGAGGCATTACTGAATTATCCAGAAGTTTTATTTGAGATAGAGGACGGTGCAGATAACGATAATATGAGTGCGTTGGAAGAAATCAGTCCAACCGATGAAACAGCCAATAGATTTCAGCAGGCGCTAAAATCAACTAAGGTTGTAGAGTCATTTGACGGTAAAGCCATTCGACTTCCTGGATTTATTGTGCCTTTAGAAACAGACGAAAAACAACGGGTAACGCAATTTTTTATTGTCCCCTATTTTGGTGCATGTTTGCATATGCCACCACCACCGCCTAATCAAATTATTTACGTGCAATATTCGACAGGTATTGAATTATCTTCATTATACGATGCGTTTTGGTTGGAAGGGCAGTTACGTATTGATACAACAGAAAACCTCCTAGGAAAATCGGCATATAGTATGAAAATAGACAAAGTCTACCCTTACGAAGAATAAGCATCGGCAATGTTCCAAAACATGACTTAACTTTAGCTCTGGATAAGCAAAGTTATTCAACAAGCTCTTTTAGGCGCTATCATCGTTGGCATAACAACAATCAACATTTATTAACCAGAGTTGAGGTTACTTATGTTGATTTAACCCCTGTAATTTTTGAGTGACGCTTCTTTATTTTGATAAGCACTTTTTTGAAGTAAATTGTATTTTACTAATGTGCATAGATTGGCTTTCAATATAACAATTACCTTTATATTTTCTTGAAATATTTAGTGCTAGCTAGGTGGATCAGCGATTAAATCAAGACAAAGCGCACACCAATAAAGTGTTACATTGTAACATAACTCTTTATTGATGAACGATAATGTTATAATATAACATTATCGTACTAATCTCCTAGTTAATTATAAAAATTGAGAATTCTCTTATGGTTCAAAAAAGCAAATTACCAGTTACGGTTCTATCGGGTTTTCTCGGTGCTGGAAAAACAACGGTTTTACGCCATATTCTAAATAATCGTCAAGGTAAAAAAGTAGCCATTATAGTCAATGACATGAGTGAGATTAATATCGACTCAGCGATGATTCAAAACGAGGTATCTCTCAATCGCAGCGATGAGAAGCTTGTTGAAATGAGTAATGGTTGTATTTGCTGTACGTTACGTGAAGATCTTCTAATAGAGGTTACCAAGTTGGCAAAAGATGGACGATTTGATTATTTGGTGATTGAATCTACGGGTATTTCTGAACCCTTACCCGTAGCCGAAACTTTTACTTTTTCTGATGAGGACGGTATTTCATTATCGGATGTGGCAACACTAGATACTATGGTGACCATTGTTGATGCAGTCAATTTTTTAAAGGATTATGAGGAAGCGTATTCCTTACAAGAAGCAGGTGAATCGTTAGGGGAAGAAGACGAACGTAGTGTCTCTGATCTACTTGTTGACCAAGTCGAATTTGCCGATGTTATCCTGATTAGCAAAACTGATTTGGCTGAGGATGCTGATATTGAACGCCTAAAAGCAATACTCAAAACGCTTAATACCCATGCGAGAATTATCCCTATTATTCAAGGTCAAATCGATATTGATGCAGTGCTTAGTACTGGTTTGTTCGATTTTGAACGAGCCCAAAATGCGCCGGGCTGGCTTAAGGAAATGCGTGGCGAACACCTTCCAGAAACTGAAGAGTATGGTATCAGTAGCTTTAGTTTTCTTGCTCGTCGTCCTTTTCACCCAGAGAAATTTTATCAGTTTCTTCACGATACGGAAAAATTCGGTAAACTAATTCGTTCCAAAGGTTATTTTTGGTTGGCATCACGCCCACAATTTTCAGGTCAATGGAATCAGGCGGGCGGAATTGCTCGTTATGGTTTTGCGGCTATGTTCTGGAAATCAGTACCAAAAGAAAACTGGCCTACTGATGAAGAGTCACTGAACGCTATACAGAAACAGTGGGTTGAACCATTTGGTGATATGCGTCAAGAATTAGTATTCATTGGTCAGCAACTAGATCAAGCTGCGATGATTCATGCACTCAATGAATGCTTGTTGTCAGATGTTGAATTACTAAAAGGTAAAAATTACTGGGCAACACTAAGTGATCCGTTCCCACAATGGAGAGAAGACGCGTGAGTGTATTAACCACTATGAATAAGAGTCAATCGACAAGTATACGCTTACCAGAAAAACTCACCAGAGGTGCCAGTGAAAGTGATCGGCCTAAGGTCTTTACCGATATTTATCGAGACGACACCAATATCACAATTTGGCAACGTAAACTGTCTGATGAACTCGCATTAGCTGCGGATGAGATTTTAAAGACAGGGGCAAGATTAAAAATTGCAGAGGCAGTTACAGTAAAAAGTGTTCATTCTACGCTTTATAATGCATTTGGCGAAACGAACGCGGTGATGATATTGAGCGATGATATAGCACTATTGGTTGATATGTTTTGTTGTTTGTTTGATCTCAAAGGAGTTGGCTTACGATTAACGGCACTCGACCGTGCTATGTGCCCCAGATTTCACTTTGACCGAATACCGTGTCGATTGGTAACTACACACCATGGCACTGCTACTGAATGGCTTCCTCATCATGTGGTTGATCGCAGTAAATTAGGTGCAGGAAACCTAGGTAGGCCAGATGAGCTATCAGGTCTTTTTCAGAGCACCGATGATGTTCGTCAAATGAGTTTAGGTGATGTTGCATTACTCAAAGGTGAGTTTTGGCATGCCAATGAAGGTGCAGGTCTAATACATCGCTCGCCGGCAATATCAACAAGTGAACGTCGCTTATTACTAACACTTGATTTTCTTAGCGACGAATAAAGTGGTTTAAAGAAAGGTAAATATAATGAAAGCTGATTTGCTTAAGGTGATGATACTCAATATCGCTTTTTCATGTCTATTGGTACATGCAAAAAATCCACAAGAACAAAAGGTTGGTTTAAATGCCCATGTACATGGTTCCTCTGAATTGATGATCGTAATGGAGGGAAGGGTTCTTGAAATTCAATTTATATCTCCAGCGATTAACTTGATTGGTTTTGAGCACCAAGCCATGACCAAACAAGATATTGCTATTGTTAAAAATACTGCATCACTACTTGGCGAGCACGATGAACTTTTTTCATTCTCTGGCAGCCGTTGTTCGCTCATAAACTCAGTTATTGACACTTCTGATTTAATAAAGCGTGACGAACACAAAGAGGGTCATGCAATACATGACACTCACACTCAAATTGTCTCGAAATATAATTATGACTGCGAAGTCATGTCAAAGTCATTGACAATTACCGCGACTTTATTTGATACATTCTCTAATATTCAACAAGTTCGTGTTATGTGGATAACAGATAAAAAACAAGGCGCAGTAACACTTAACGCTGAAAATAAAACAATTAATTTATGGTGAAAACCAATGGATAATCTCAACATAATTATTAATTATGCCAAAGTGTATTGTAAAGCGCATGAGGCGCGTTTGGCTGACAAATGAAAACGAGTGTTATCAGGGCTAATACCGTTAAACAAAACACTCTCTGCTTATAAACTTATTGATTTACGATAGTTGCCAAAAAGTAAAAGAAATTAGCATTGCTCAGTTAATCGTCGAAACTCTTGAGCTGAATGTTGAACTTGCTGCCTTCTCCTTTGCTACCCCACAGTTGGCAATGAATTGCCAACTGTGGGGTATGTCATGAAAAAGTTATATAGTCGTTAAGGAAATTAAAGATGATAATGAAAAAAAATTTTACCGATAAACTGGCTATCAGTTTATCAATTGCTTGTGCCATTCATTGCTTAGCAATGCCATTAATGTTGCTGTTACTCCCTAGTTTTATGGTATTGCAATTTAACAATGAAGCATTTCATACTTGGATGATAATAATTGTTCTTCCTACAAGTGTTTATGCATTATTTATGGGATGTAAGCAGCATAAACGTTATAGATTATATTTTATTGGCTTTTTGGGATTATCTTTATTAGTTATCGCGGTATGGTTAGGTAACGAATTTTGGGAAAAGGTAGTTACTCTGATGGGAACGGCTGTTATTGCTGGCGGTCATTATTGGAATTACCGCTTGTGTCAGCAACATACTATTTGTCACCGTTGTGAAGATTAGCTAATAAAAAAGAAATTATTCATAGTGATGGTCAGAATCTAGAACAACCTTATGCTAATTCCCCTTTCAATTTTAATGGGCATATCATGCTTTATAGTTAAGCTTGGGTTATAGGGTAGGCTACTTCTGCCCTATAACCTTCAATTTAACATTCCTGCTTTACCAGCCCATATGGTAATAAGCCCAAATACGCTCAATATTCATCGGTAACCATTCTTGGTAATACTGCCAGTTTTCATACTTAGGTAGTTTAACTTGCTTTCTCAAAGCATCGGGACTGTGTACTCCAGCATCCATAGCTTTTTTAACCGCAGCCATTAAATCTTCAATGTAAACTCGTTGTTCTTTTATTATTGATACTGGATCAATAGCAGGTTCGCTTTCTGGCCCATGAGCAGAGATAACATAATCTACATCCATTAATTCAATTTCTTTTAAAGAGCGAACCCATTCATCAGGCCAAAAGTCTGGCATGCCTCTAAAAGCAACTCGACGAGGTGTAACAATATCAGTAACAAACAATATCTTTTCTTCAGGAAATCGCATTACAATAAGGCTATCTCCATGATTAGGCCCAAAGTAAGATAATTCAATTGTACGGCCGCCTAACTTCACTGTGTAGTTATCGTCAAAAACAATATCGGGTGTTGGTAGTACAGGACTTGGGTGATCTTCAAGCTGCTGCAATATATTTTTGTGACCAATATATTTTGCGCCTTCTGCTTTAAATACATTACCACCAGAAACATGATCATGATGGTTATGGCTATAAATAACATATTTAACCGGTTTATCGGTAATTTTCCGAATTTCACTTTGCAATAGCTTTGCCGCTTTCGGGTTCATGGGATCTGAAACAATGACACCGTCATCAGTAACGACAAAAAAATTACGATAAACCCACCAACGAAATACGTATATTCCATTGCCTACATGCTTAACACTGTGGCCAAATACTTTACCACCCATAGGCTCCTGAGTTGGCAGTGTTGGCGATGCCATTACTAACGAAGAGATTAGTAAGCCAACTATTAGTGTTATCTTTTGTACTGTTGTTATCATAAGGTATTCCTTTTTAAATATAGGTAGATAAATAGAGCTAGATAATTATTTGTCCCACCACTCATTCTGTATCTGAGCAAGCGTGTAACTTTTGCGCTGTTGCATTTTTAAATAATAGCTCGCTATTTGTGGAAAGTTATTCTTATCTAACCAAGTATTGAAGCCTAGTAAATCAAGCCTTGAGAGCACTACTGTCCATATTACATCGGCTAAGGTATAAGTATTTCCTAGTAAAAAACTATGTTTTTTCAACTGTGCTTCAGCAAATGTTATTGCTTCCAACGTGCTTTGTTCAATGTCTTCTATATGCTTTTTGTCCATCCGAAATGTTTTATTATTTTCTGAACGCTCAGCACACACAAAATAGTTATCTCTAAGTTCAGGATACTTTTCAGCCATTAAGTGTGATCTTGTGATCCGAGCATTTAATATTTTTTCAGACTTTACCATCGAAGGATGACGTGCATAACTGAGGATCTGAAGATCAATATCATCTGCCATGTTAATCAACTTATCCAATAACTGATTATCACTTTCAGTTTTTGGCAATAAAGCGTTACCTTCTGTTAAGGAAGCGATAAACCGAATAATGTGAGCAGAGTCAGTTAATACTTTTGTTGTGCCATTTCGATACTCGAACGTAGGAATGACCCCCTTTGGGTTGAGTTTCAAATACCATGGTGCTAACTGTTCTTGCTTTTTCACAATATCGATAACACGTCCCGACCAAGCAAGTCCCTTTTCTTCGAGTGCGAGTCGAACTTTCATCGAACACACGGATAAAGGATGATGGTAAAGCATTAGTGAAGTCATAGTGCTAATTCCTATTGCTGTAAATCTGAATAGATAACGTTAAATGATTTTTTATACGCGCGGTTTTATCGACAACATACGCGGAAGGACATCAGCTTCAGACTTATCTAGAAAGCGATGTTTTAGCGCTGCTGCAATATGAGAAAATAATGTGTATACCAGTAGAAAATGAGCTTGTTTAGCCAGTAGCCCCATGCCCCAGTGCAAAAATTTAGCAAATTTTCTATAGTTTTGTTCTTTTATATTCTTAGTATTCATCATTCACCTTTTCAATCACATTACCGGCAATTAATGCCCCCTCTAATTACTTGTATATAGCTTATTGTAATTTTATGTGTTGATATATAAGCTAGTTGTCAACTTATTGTTCACTCACAGGCGCTAATGTGAATATTTTAACTCTTATGGAAACTTTTGCTGTTGTTGTAGAAACAGGAAGTTTTACTGCGGCAGCTGAAAAGTTGGGGCTTTCTAAATCATTTGTCAGCAAACAAGTTTCAATCTTGGAAAGTGATTTAGGAGCTCGCCTACTTTACCGTACCACTCGTAAATTGAGTTTGTCTGACGAAGGGGGCCAATTCTATAATCACTGTAAGATAATCATGGCAGAAGCTGAAAATGCTCGCGCAGAAGTCATGGATAGGCAGGGAGCACCAAGGGGGAAAATTCGTATAACAATGCCTCAAAGTCTTATCATCTCAGTATTTGGTCAATTACTGATAGAGTTTCAACTTAAATACCCAGAAATAGCGCTTGAAGTCATTGCCAGTGGGCGTATTGAAGACTTGGTAGAAGAAAGTATAGATATTGCGTTAAGGGTAGGGCAACTAGAAGACTCAAGCCTTATATCTCGTCGGTTAGCAGACTGCACGTTTCAGGTTGTTGCTTCTCCGCAATATATAAAAAAGTGGGGAGCCCCCTCTCAACCAGCAGATCTGATGCAGCATAACTGCTTAATTTATGGCGACTCTAAAATAAATAAAGGCTGGCGATTTCGCTCGTCTAGTGGGGAATCAATTACCGTAAAAGCAAAAGGAAATTTGACAAGTAATGATGGCGGCTTAATTGTTGAAGGTATGACTAGTGGATTAGGTATTGGTTTTGGCCCTAGCTTTTTGTTTAAAAAGCTTATTGAGGAAGGTCGCTTACAATTGCTACTTAGCGATTATTATCAACCTTCCACTGCCATTTCAGCGCTCTATCCGCTAAATCGAAATTTATCTCGAAGAATTAGAATGTTGATTGATTATTTATCTGAGCGGTTATCTATCTAGCGAAAAAGACATAGGTACAAGCATGCTCTACGTTTATAGTTTGCCAAATTATAGTGAGTTCATCGGCATTAAATGATGTATTTGTAAACAGTTCGTGTAACTGTGAATAGGCCTTCAAAGTGGTAGGTGCTTCTGAAAAAACACCGAGTAAATTTGGGAGCATACCAAGGTTACTTTACGCTTTTTCTAAGATAGCTTTATTCGCTTTTGGTGCTGAATTTACGGTATGAATTTTGTAATTATTCATACCGTTGCTCCAATAATTCTCTTTAATAAAGTTCATGGTTAATGACTAACTTCTGGGCTTGTCCTCTTACCAAGGCAGTTGCTTTCTTTCGATAGCGTGCCAAAAACTGCCTGTATTAATTAGCTGTAAATCGTCAGAAAGGTTAACAATGCTTTGTGCAGAAATGCTTGCATCAATGAATCCTTACTGATTTGGTTAAATCAGTACGAACAAAGCCCGGATGCAGCATGAAAACACCAATTTTTCGTTCAAGCAGTGTATGAGCCAAATTGATGCCAACCATGTTTAATGCAGATTTAGACATTCGGTAACCGTATTCACCGCCACTTGAGTTATCTTGATGTGATGCAACTCGTGTTGAAACTAATATTATTTTTGAGCCAGAAACTAAATTATTTTCAATAGCTTTTGTCAGTCGTAGCGGTGCTAATACATTAACTTCAAATTGTTTTTTGAGTGATTCAATGTTGAAATTGTCAAAGGTGTCGACATCCCAAATGCCTGCGTTAGCGATAACTCTATCAATTTGATTTTTGTGAGCTTTTCTAGCAATAATTGTTCAAAATCATCACTCAAAAAATCAATGTTAGAAATTATCTGAGCGCCACTTTTAATGAATTCGTCGCTTGGAGTTCGACATACGGCAATAACGCTATCGCCTCGTTTTATGTGTTTTTTGACTAATTGTAAGCCAATGCCTTTATTGGCACCTGTAATAAGAATACTTTCCATGACTAACCTCCTATTCGGTCATCATAAAATGACGACTCAGTGTCTATTTAAAATATATTTATATAAGCAGGCCTTCTATATGAGCACCTGTTTATGGTTTGTTTTACTTAGGAATATTCATTGCCGTTTTTACATCGTCTAAGCTGAATACTATTCCTGCACTAGCCCAGCTCCCTTCGGAAATTTCGTCCATTAGCAACCAGTGATTTAAACGGTTATCGAACTCACCCACAAAATCGGCAACGATTACGTTAATATGTTTTTCAAGTGATACTCTACTTTCTTGATTCAATGCTCCTGCAGGTGTTGATACTTCAATAATTATAGGAGGTGTATCAAGTATTTCTTTTCCGATATAAACATTACCTTTTGGGATTTCATTAAAGTAAGCCCAAGTTAAAGACTGTGCTCCGGCATCTGTTGGTGACGCGTTTTCAGCGGTTAATACAGCATCGGAAATTTTTGCAATGAATTTGTCTTGTGTTGCTTTTTCAAAGGTTCCTTCTTGGGCTTTAATACGAATATGTGGCATGGTGACTCTCCTAAATTAAAATTAATAAAATATTTTCTTAGCGAATATTTGCTTGTTTGCTAAGAACTAAACCATCATAAGATATGCTTTAAAAGTGATAAATACTTAATAATTAGCTATGGCTGTGCAAAAATGAACACGTGAAAATTAATATTGGTTTTATTGGAAGAAAGATGAATTGGGATGATCTTAGATATTTTTTGGCGCTTGCAAGGCAAGGTACTGTCAGTGGCGCGGGACGTGATTTAAAAGTAAGGCACACTACTGTGGCACGTCGAATCGCTATTTTAGAAGAATCACTTAGCAGTAAATTATTTGATAGAACACCTAACGGATATGTGTTAACTCAGGTAGGCGAAAATTTAATGCCCCATGCTTGCGAAATAGAAGAGCGAGTTAATAATGCAGATAGAGAAGTATTTGGCATGGATACACGTTTAAGTGGTACGCTTAAAATTGCTTCCTCTTATGATTTATTTACCCGTTTAATAACACCCAATATAAAAGCATTCATAGATAAATATCCAGACATTCAAATCGAACTTGTGTCATCAACAAGCCTAATAGATCTTGGAAGTAGAGAGGCTGATATCGCCATTAGAATAAGCCCAAAACCACCAGAGCATTTAATTGGACAACCGGTAGTGACACTTTCACATGGACTATATGGTACACAAAAATACCTTCAGAAAAAAATAGGCGAACAGCAGTTAATTACGTGGTTACATCAGGGCACTAAGCCAGAATGGGCTATAGAGTATTTTCCAGAAAATAAGATTATTGCCAAAGTAAGTGATGTGGTTACCATGATGGAGTTGGTGAAAAACCATATAGGCATTGCAAGGTTACCTTGTTATGTTGCGGATGCAGAGCCGACATTACGCCGTTTGGACTTACCATTACCTTCATCAAAGTGGAGTGTTTGGGTGCTAAGTCATCGAGATTTACGAGATACTGCTCGGGTACGTGCATGTAGGGAGTTTTGGTCGAGCTTATTAAGCAACAAAGAGAGCTCATAGAAGGATGTTCTTCAACTTTTTATCGTTAAAACAATATAGAAATATTATTTTAAATACTTAAGATAAATTTAAAATATTGTCGTAAAATTCAAGTGTTGTATTACTTAGTGCTTTTTATTTTTTCTGGCGAGGTGAGGGTTGGAAATACTAAGTATGATAATACTGGGTTAGTTATAATAAATACTAGCGCGTACTATGTATTTGTTTTAGATATGTCACGTATTTCATTTGACTATACTTTGTATATACATTATTATTTTGTCTCATTTATCAAAAGGAGACATCTTTATGTCTAAGATTACAAAGAAAGAAGCAACTAAAACAGCAACTAAATTCGCAAAAAAAGCAGTGAAAAAAGTGGGTATAACATCGTCTAAAAGTAAAGTTGTTAAATTAGCAGCAAAAAAAGCACTTAAGCTAGTTAAAAATGGCGAGAATAAAAAAGCGCGTTCTGTAGTAAAAAAGGTGGCTAAGAAAGCTAAGAAAGCAGCTTAAGTTTACTAGTAGAGTGAAGGCTCGTCAGTTATAATGGCGAGTTCTCCTACTATGTTAAACATAAAGTTAAAAGGTGGTGGCTACAATGGCGAGTAGTACTGAAAAAAAGATAAAAAAGAAAAAAGAAGCCCAACTCGTAATGCGCTTAGATAAAAACACAAGAGATGCATTTGTTGATGCTTGCCAATCAATTGACACCACGGCCTCTAGAGAGTTGCGAGCGTTTATCAATAAATTTTTACGAAGCTATAAAGATGGTAAATATGATGATCGAAGACATGATTTATAACTTCGTGAATATCTATTAATACATCAGCCATAATATAGATGGTTCTCTGTCTTCTGAAAGCACATCAATGTCATCAATTTAATGATTTACTTCCCTTATATTGATAAGCCTTTTTGACTAATTATTTCGCCAAAATAGAAGCATGATACTATTATGCCACGAATATATTTACCGATGAAAACGGGCCAAAACTAAGCGTTATAATGCTCAAAATATTCAATATTTCCCATCCTTTTATGCCAGGTACTAATGGCTAACAGAAAAATGTTGAGTAAATTATGTTTTTTACAGCGTTCAATATGGGGATCTGTAATTGAATTAAAGTGTTTTAGAAAAGTAGCGATCATTTTTATACCAAGGTTATTGTTATGCCTTGCTCTGATCATGACTTGCTCCAAAAGCTCAATGTATAATGAGCTTTCCGTGGTAAGCCCATACTGCAATGGATTATAAAAAACACTTGTTGGCGTAATTTATACAGGGTCTAAAACCGTAGTACTTGCTAAGTGCTACGGTTTATTTTTGATTTTTCATTAAACGTTGGAATTCAATAGCAGTCTATAATCGACAGTTGTGAATTTAATTACACTTTAAATCTGCTTATAATCTCAGTTAATTGCTGATTAATACCATGAATACTATTTAGTTCTGCAAGTGCTTGCTTACCGTTATTATCTAGCTCACCTACAATGTCGTTAATTGCGGTCATATTTTTACTGACCTCATGTGTGACACTACTTTGTTCTTCAGCAGCAGTGGCAACTTGTGTACTTAAATTATTAATCTCTGACACAATACCTGTCATTTCATCCAAACTTATTGATACTTCACCTGCACCCGTTGCTGCTTTTTTACAACGCTCTTTCGTTACACTCATTGAGTCAACAACCGTTTGATTCCCTTTTAATAGGCTATCAAGTGCGCGTTCAATCTCGTCTGTACTTGATTTTGTTCTGCTAGCAAGGTTACGTACTTCATCGGCAACAACGGCAAAACCACGACCTTGTTCACCAGCGCGAGCTGCTTCAATAGCGGCATTAAGTGCCAATAAGTTTGTTTGATCGGCAATGCCACCAATAACACTCAATATGGAATTAATGCCATCGGTTTTACTACTCATCTCACTAACACTTTCTACCGAGTTATCAACGTCTGAAACCAATTCAGCAATAGTTTCTTGAGCTTGGGTTACCGTTTTTATAGACTCACGACCAGCGCTGTTAGCGTTATCTGTCAGTAGAGCGACATTTGCAATATCGTTTGCCATAGAGCTCGCAGTAGCATTCATTTCTTCAATGGCCGTTACAACTTGTTCAGTTTCTTGAACGTGGTTATTTAATATAGCTGTATTATGCTCTGATTGGTCTTTCAACTTAGAAACATTGCCATTTAGCGCAGTTGTTGCATCTTTTATTTCTAACATCATCGTTTGCAAGCTTTCTATAAAGCGGTTAACGCCATCTGCAATTTGACCTAAATCATCACTTGAATGTACGTGCAGTCGCTGTGTTAAGTCACCATTACCTTGAGAAAGTGCGATGATTGTTTCTTTTAACATGAGTATAGGACGATAAATAATTTGTAATAAAATGAAAACCAACGCAACACTTATCAGTGTTGCTGCAAGCGTATTAATAATAGCGCTACTTTTCGCTTCAAAAAGGCTAGCATAGGCAACTTCTGTATCTAGACCCAAAGTGTAATACCAATACTTATCAGCTACTTGAATTCGATGTGAAAAAAGTAACTTATCCACGCCATCTAATTGATACGTATAGATACCATTTTTTTGGCTAACAGCGCTTAACGCAGCCTCTTTAAACCAAGGATAACTCGTTGCTAACTTTTTATTTTCAACCGTTTTACTGGTTGAGGCCAAAACTGTTGTATCTTGATTGAAAATTAATGCTACAGCCCCAGGTATTTCTGCTGAGTTCTCAACTAGCTCATTTAAAAAATCCAGTTTCATATCAACAGAAATCATACCATTTTTAATTTTATGAACGATACTGATCCAATAAGTCATTGAACCAAAATAAGGTTCACTTGTTGCAGAACCTGAGCTTCTGCGAGCTAATTGGTAATATGATTCATCTCTAACATCACCTGAAAATATATGTTCAGGCCAAGTGTTACTGGTTTGATTCCAGTAGCCAACGCCATTTTCGAAACCAATGGCAGAGCTATTGAGGTTCATCGAAAAAGCAATGGTTTTTGTTAAGTTAACAAAATATTCAGTGCTAGCTTCTTCTCGTTGATCATCATATAGTTTTGCAATTCGGGCTAAACCTAATGCTTTTTCATTTAATTGCTCTTCAATAAGCTTGGCTTGTTGCCGTACGAATTCGCTATTTTCTTTATTAATGAATGCGGTCAGTGTTTTTTCCTCTTTTACATAGGAAAAGTAACTTGTTAACGATACTGACAATCCAACTAAGATAGTGATCGTAATGAGTAACAGCTTTTTGAATCCAAATTGCACCATGGTATTTCCTTCTCTGTCGCCATCTTAGGCAGTTAGTTTTGTATGGGTTTAAATTAGGTCTAATATTTCAGCCCATTACGCTTATATATCAAGTAACAGTAATACATTCATAAGAATATATTTTACTATACCGAATCTTTGGTATAAATCTTAAACATGCTATGGTAAACACGGCTTTTTAACTTGATTTTAAGCGACTGTACTCGTTGTTAAAAACGACCTGCTCATCATTGCATCTATTATTAAGATCGCGACATGGATGGTATTATTAGAAAATTCAGGAGCATATTCTCCTGAACAACCATGGATAAAATATACGCCTTGAGCAATAATTCCTTTGTCGTTCAGAAACTCGCATCTTGAAGCTGTATGGGTAGATAACCTCATTTATTTGTTTATTTCAGCCCTAGGTGGTCATATTGTTTTTAAAAAGGACTTCCATGCAAATAATTAAAAATTCTTATTTAATTATTGAAGAAAAGTGTTTAATATCCGCGCCATTGTTTATATAGAAAAATACTCGATAAGTCGTTTAGGTCGTTTTATTTTATAACCGACTTAATTGACGTCGATCTTTATTATAAAGGTTTTATCAGCAAGGAATTATTATGAAAAAAATAGCATTATCTATCGCAAGTTTGTTAACAATTATAACTTTAAACAGCCATGCAGCTAACCTAGCCATTGATATTGGTAACGATGTATTTAGTGTTGAAGTTGGCTCAAAAAACTTTTCACAAAGCAATGAATTTTCAGTAGCAATGTTACATGCAGATGACCTTCATTTATACTCATTTAAAGGTTTAGTGACAGGGGTTTTAGATCAAAATGGAAATCTTGAAGCGGCTTTGGGTGGTAAAGCTTACTTTATCAACTTTTTTGATGAAAATATTCAAGGTTTAGCACTTGGTGGTGAACTTAATTATAAAATACCAATGAATGAAAAATTTGAATTACATGGTTCAATTTATTATGCACCGAGCCCAATGTTAACAGATGATTTAGATTATTTAAGAGACCTAACCATCACGGCGAGTTATCAATTATTAAATAACGGCATTATTTACATGAACTATCGTAATATACAAGCAAATGACGAATCAGGTGGTGATTTGAAAATGGATAATGGTTTTAATTTTGGTATTGAATTTCTATTTTAATGACCATTATTTAACGTTATTAATAAGGCCTAATTAGACTGTTAGGCCTTATTTTTTTTAAACTGAGACTATCAAACGAATAACACTCTCCTATCCTTCATTAAATAGCACAACGTTCAGGAGAATGTACTCCTGCATTATCTAATAAGCGACATCTCCATGTAGCGTCCTTGTCGAAATTAATAAAGCCGCATAAAGCATTTATAAACCTTCCCCATGGGGAAGGCTAAGGAAATCATATTCTGCGTTACATTTATTTTTAAGGGAATAACCCTTTATTCGTTGGTTTAGTGAAATATTGACTAGATAAAATATAATTAAAATGGCTAATATATCCAATGGGAAAAGTGATTATATTAGCACTCAATCTCATTTTGTGCCTAAAAACATCATTAGTCGTACTCGCTCGTACATGAAACGTTATCCTATTAATTTGAAAGTTTACTTGATAAAAGTTCTCTGTTGCTATTTAATTAATCAAACGATTAAATAAGTGACAACAGAGAACTTTGGTATGGAAAAGTCAGGTGCAGTTAAGGGGCGTCCGGTAAACCCAGAAAAACAAGCGATGCAAAAAGCTAAGCTGTTGGCATCGGCAGAGCAACTGCTTGCTGAAAAACCTTACGCGAATATAACGATAAGAGAACTTGCTCAGCATTCGGGCGTGAATTCTGCGATGGTTAGTTATTATTTTGTTAATAAAGAAGGACTTTTTGTTGCGTTATTAGATGAAATGTCGACAAAGCATTTTACTGTTATGCAAGACATTTCACATTCAGTCGATCCCATTAAAGCCTTTATTGAAACTATCTTAGCGATGTTAAATAAGAACCACGGTTTAGCACGCTTAATTCATCATGAGTTTTCAACGGGTAATTCAGCTGGTAGTTCAACGTTAAGTGATATTTTTATTGACCGATTTCCTCGGAAAATGGCGGATTTTATTCCTAAACTAATCAAAAAACATACGTCAATCAAAGATGATCGTAAAGCCAAGTACGTTGCATTTTCACTCGTCACAATGCTTATAACGCCTTTTATTCATAAATCTATTCGTCAACAAGCGTGGCAAATTAGTGATGAAGAATTACAAAGCCCTCTATGGGCAGAGCATATACATCAACAATTTATGTTTGGTTGTAATAGGTAGCCAAATACAAAACTTGAAGCACAAGTGTGCAGTAATGATGTTCAAAATAAGGAAAACCAGTCATGAACTTTTTAGGGCAAGTAAAAATCAAGTCGTGGTTAAAAACTAAAGTTGCTTTCCCCGTCATTGTCATTTTGGGGCTTGCTGTGATGGTATTGATAGTAAAATTACAACCGGATATGAAGCATAAACCTGTCGCAAGTTTAATTACCCCAGTTAACTATATTGAAGTAAAACCCCATCTCATTAAGCCTGAAATTATTGGTTATGGTGTCATTAAGCCAGACATGACATTACAAGCCAAAGCTGAAGTTTCTGGGCGTATCACTTTTATTCACCCTGAGCTTAAAAAAGGTGAAATATTGTCGCAAGGCACTTTACTATTAACCATAGACGATAAAGACTATTTGTTGCAATTGAAGCAGGCTCAAGCTGATTTATTAGTGAATAAAGCTAACTTGCAGGAAATGACGTTAATTATTGAAAATAATGAATTAGAGCTATTGCTTGCGTTAGAAAAGTTACAGGTAAGGGAAGCAGAATATTCTCGTATGTTAACACTGAGTCAAACAGGCGTGGTTTCAAAATCATCATTAAATGGAGAAAAACAAAATTTATTAAAGCAAAAACAAGAAGTTCAACAGCTTAAAAACAATAAGACTATTTTACCCTCAACATTAGCGGTAATGAAAGCTCAACTTGAAATATCAAAAGCGAAATTAGAAAAAAGCGAACGAGATTTAGCGCGAACTCAAATTACTATGCCATTTGATGGCAGAATTAGTGAGGTTTACACTGAGCTAAACCAGTACGTTACTGCTGGCGGCTTATCAAGTGCAGGGCAACTTTTTGATGCCTTTACGCTTAATAAGGTCATTATCAATGCGCAATTTCCTTTAGATCTATTTCGACTTTTTGCGCAAAACTTTAACAAAGAAGCTTTTACTAATAATAAAAACACTCCTGACATGAAAGACGTAGTTCACTCTTTGGGCTTGACCGTAATGGTCAAAGATCCCCGTGGGCTGTTTAAAGCTTGGCCGGCCAAAGTCGAGCGTTTTAGTGATAATTTAGATGCAAAAAGTCGCACTGTTGGCATCATAGTCAGTGTGAGCGATAGTTATAAAGAAATAATGCCCGGTACTAGACCGCCCCTGCTTGAAGGTATGTACATGAAAGTCATATTGGCAGGGAAACCAAAAGAGATGCTAGTTTTTCCGCGCTTTGCTTTACATAATAAGCAAGTTTTTATTATTGATGATAAGCATTTATTACAGCGAATTACCCTTGATAACTTACAATATCACGGTGACTTATTACTGGTGGAACCGACAAAAACACAAACAATAAAAGCGGGTGATAAAGTCATTACCTCAGATGTTTTTCCTGCGGTTAATGGCATGGAAGTGACGCCGATACTTGATGATATTGCCACGAAACAAACGGAACTGTGGTTAGGGAATGATTCAAAGCCTACTAATCTAACATCTACTGATTCAGTCGCTAGCAATAAAGCGGGAGCTAAGTAATGATCCGCTTTTTTTCAGCTCACCCAACGGCAGCTAATTTATTAATGATGGTGCTGTTAGTCATTGGCTTAATTACTTTGCCACAAATAAAGCGTGAAACTTTTCCTAAAGTAGAAGCGTATTCAGTGCAAATACAAGTGCCATATCCCGGTGCTACACCACTTGATGTTGAACAAGGTATTTGTTTAACGTTAGAAGATGCGCTTGATGGCATTAGTTTTGTCGAAGAAAAAGTCTGCCAAGCGAGGCAAAATATTGGCATTATGACAGTGAAAATGTTTGAACAGGGCGACTTTGCTAAATTTCTAGATGATGTTAACAGTGCGGTTGATGGCATTAGCGACTTTCCCTCTGAAGCAGAGCAAGCCATCGTTAGTGAAGTAGGGCGTGTGCAAAGTGTGATTTCTATCGCGCTAACCGCTGATCTTCCTCGCGCGGAATTAAAAACCTTAGCAGAGCAAATTAAACAACGACTATTACGTCATCCTAATATTCCACTGGTTGATATTCAGGGCTTTTCAGACCGTCAGTTGCTCGTTGAAGTACCCAGCTATAACATCAGACGCTACGGATTAAGCTTGCAAGATATTGCGAATACCATTGCTAAGCAAGATGTTGATTTACCTGTAGGTACCATAGAAACGCATTTTCAAGAAACTCAATTACGCTTTTCAGATGAAAGAAGAACCGTTAGTGATTTAGCCAGCATTGTGGTGATGAGTGGTGAAAATGGTAATGATGTATTGCTTGGTGATATTGCGAATATTATTGATACCTTTGAACTGCCTGAAGATAAGCTAATATTTGCGGGCAAAGATGCTGCCATTTTAGCCATTAGTAAAAACACCACTGATGATAGTTTAGGTGTGTTAGCGGCAGTAGAAGAAATGCTAATAACAGAACGTGCTAAATTACCTAAAGGGGTTAATTTAGTACTCACTCAAGATGCCACCAGTATTGTTAAAGACCGAATTAGTTTATTAACAACTAATGCGTGGCAAGGGCTTATTTTAGTGTTTGGCGTAATGTGGCTATTTTTTACCTTTCGTTATGCCTTTTGGGTGGTGATGGGGTTACCCGTTTCATTTATTGCTAGCATGTATTTTTTAAATATTTTTGGTATTTCTATTAACATGTTTTCTATGGTGGCGTTATTGCTATCTTTAGGCATATTAATGGATGATGCGATTGTTATTTCTGAATCGATTGGCAGTCAAATCAAAAAAGGTTTATCACCTTTATCAGCATCAATAGAAGGCACTAAAATAGTTGCCCGAGGGGTAATTTCTTCATTTTTAACGACGGCATGTATTTTTACTGGTTTGATTTTTATTGAAGGTGATTTAGGGCAAGTATTAAAAGTTATTCCGATTGTATTACTTACCGTGATTAGTGTTTCTTTGATTGAAGCTTTTCTCATTCTTCCTCATCATTTAAATCATTCGCTGTCTCATGCCAAGGATAAAAGTGTTTCTAAATTTAGAATCGAATTTGAACGAAAATTTGAACATTTTAGAGCGCGAGTTGGTGATTTAGTCGAGTTACTTATTCGTTTTCGTTATGCCTTTCTAGGTAGTGTGGTCGCCTTGTTTTTACTTTCTATTAGCATGTTAGCTTCAGGTATTTTAAAGTTTTCTGCTTTTCCAAATATTGAAGGAGATATGGTACAGGCGCGAGTGTTAATGCCATCGGGCACGCCATTAAAACAGACTGAAGCGGTAGTACAACGATTACTCGAAGCATTAGACCGAACGTCGGAGCATTTTCAAAAAAATGAACAAGCAAAGCTCATTAAGGCAATTAGTGTTAGTTACAATGAAAATGAAGATGCTTACGAATTGGGACCACACCTAGCAACCATTAAAGTTGATTTACTTACCGCAGAGTCAAGGCAAACCAGTACTCAGCCTTTTATTAATTATTGGCGAGAAAGTGCCGGTGTTATTGCGAATGCAAAATCTATTTCTTTTAAAGAGCCAGTCATGGGTCCTAGTGGCAAAGCCATTGAAATAAGACTTAAAGGGGATAGCTTTACCCAACTATCACTCGCTTCTTTTGACTTACAAACATGGCTTGCAGGCTATGACGGTGTTGAAAATATATTTGATGATTTACGACCAGGTAAACCTGAGTTTTCAATTACCTTAAAAGCAGGGGCGTCAAATTTGGGTATTGATGCACAAACTATTGCTAGCCAAATGCGTAGTGCTTTTCAAGGGATTAAAATATTAGAAACTAATGTCGGTTTGAATACGTTTGAGGTAACAGTAAAACTTGATGCTGCTTCTCGGAATGAATTTCAAGATCTTGATACCTTTTCAATTATACATCCACAAACTAAAGCGATTATCCCGCTATCAAGTGTTGCCAACATTGAACCATCAAGAGGTTATGCGCGCATTAGTCGGGTGAATAATCAACGCAGTGTTACCATTTATGGCGACATTGATGTTGATAAAAATAACACCAAAAAAGTACTTGCCGATATTACTACGCGTTGGTTGCCGCATTTTAATCAGCGTTATCCAGAGTTAACCTTAAACTTTGAAGGTGAAATTAAAAATGCGGGAACTACCCAGCTGTCAATGATGAAAGCGTTTGTGGTTGGCTTGTTTGGCGTATTTATATTATTGTCATTTCAATTTAAAAGCTACCTAGAACCTTTTGTCGTATTAGTGGCGATTCCTTTAGCGATGATTGGTGTTGTTTGGGGACATTTAGCAATGGGGTTACAGTTTACCATGCCTTCAATGATGGGCTTTATTTCACTGGCAGGTATTGTTGTTAATGATTCAATATTGTTAGTCGAGTTTGTTAAAAAACGGGTGAAAGAAGGGTTAACCGTGCATCAAGCGGCGGCAAAGGCGAGCCATGATCGTTTTAGAGCGGTACTACTGACCTCAATTACGACTATTGCTGGTATGACACCGCTGTTATTCGAAACCAGTACACAAGCGCAAATTTTAATTCCTTTAGTCACCAGTATTGTTTTTGGTATAGCCACCTCAACACTCTTAGTGCTTTTTGTTATTCCGTGTCTTTACTGTGTGTTGGATGATTTTGGTGTTGCTAAAGCAAAAGAATCAGACTCCGATTTAAAACAAATTTCACATTCAAATAGTTTTGAACTATCGGTAAATAAACAAACAGAAATATAACAATAGGATAATAAAATGTTAACTAATAAAAAAAGATTACTTGCCACTGCGTTAGTAATTTTAACCACGGCCAATTATTCAATAGCAAATGATACAGTACAAGCTAATACCGTAAAAGTAAGTGCCGCCGAAGGTAGTCTAAAATTAGTGATGCAAGGCTTATTAAAGGATACTCAAGCGTTAACGGCAGCAATGCTTAATGAAGATTTTACCTTGATAGCTGCTAAAGCAAAAACTATTGCGGATCACCCAAAACCGAGTATGGCCACTCGCATGAAAATCATGGAGTCGATGGGATCTGATATGGCTAAGTTCAAGGCCAATGATAATATCGTTCATAGTGCGGCTGTAGAAATAATGACTAATGCGGAACAAAAAAACATCAAGGGTGTTGGTGAAAACTTTAAAAAAATGATTGACGGGTGTTTATCTTGTCATAATACATTTAAAAGCAGAGTGTCAGAGGTTTTAAAATAACCAAAGGGATAAAAGTCTTTAAAAAGTATAGTTATTCCTATTGTTTGAGTCATAGTAATAAAATACTTTTCAAATGAGCAACTCAAGTTTCTGGATTGAAAACAAGTAATAAAAATAACATAATATGATTATTTAACAGAGGTTGATATCTCGTCGTGGTGGAATATTTATTGTATAGATAAAGCAAAAAAATAAACGACATGTAAAATAGAATAAAATCAAACAAACGGTTGTTGGTTTTTTTACAAAAGTGACTTAAATGGATAGCTTTACCTTACGGTAAAAAGCGTTAAAATAAGAAAAAGTTCATTGTTAACGTACCCCCGAAACTTGAGTATTAATAATAAATTTGAAATGGAACTCTAATGGAATTGATTAACGTAGGCTTTTTAACACCAATATTAGCGGGGATGAAAGAGGCAGGCATTAATCTCCATCCACATGTTAAAAAGTCGGGTTTGTCTATATACAATTTAGACAACATGGATGGTTATATCCCCATGAATATGGCTAATGATTTGTTGGGTAGCATATGTTATCAACAAGGTATCGATGATGTTGCTAGTCTTTTTTCTGAGCGTATTGGTATTGCCTCATTATCACAATATGGTGAGTTAATAACGGCAAGCCCATCGGTGTATTGTGCGACACAAATAGCCATCAAAAATAGTCAAGCAATATTAACTAATGAGCAGTTATCCTTAAATATAGAGAATGGATTAGCTAAATTCAGTCAAGAATTTAAAAACCTTAATCCTATAGAATACAAATATATTGTCAGTATCAACTTTGCTTATTTATTGCAGGGTTTTTCATTATCTCTGGGAGATAATTGGTTACCAATTGAAATACACTCTCAAATAAATAGCATTCCGGACTTGTCTAATATTTACGATGGCTTTAATCAAATAAATGTGAAATTTAATCAAACTAAAACGGCATTAATCTTTAAATCTGTAGACTTAAGTAAGCCTATGGCGCAAATCAACTCACTTTTAGATGATAACTCAAATGCTAGTGGATTGAATATTATTAGTGCCACTTGCAAAGTTGATAAATTGATTGACACTTATATGTTGGAAAATATCCCTAATTTTAAAAACATCTGTTATCAGGTAGGTATACCTGAAAGAACCTTTCGACGGCAGCTTGTAGAGGAAGGTACTAGTTTCTCTGAGATATTTGCTAATTGGCGTTATGTTAAAGGGATTTCTTTGTTGGAAAATAAAAGCCTTTCGATAAAAGAAATAGCACAAAGACTACATTATTCTAATGATAGTAATTTTATGCGTGCCTTTAAAAAAGCTACGGGACTTTCTCCAAATAAGTTTAGAGAGGCAATGCTTAAATAATCGAACTTTACCATTACCTTTTTATTCTCACCGCTTTCTTTTATTACTCTTTTGATTTTTATAATCTAATTTTTAAGTGTCTAATACTTAAAGTAATTACCTATTTGGCCGCAAATGACAGTTAATTTTATTTATTCATATATTACTCTATTGCATACAGTTAAAGTTTAAGGGATATTTTAATGTTTAAATTTTTTAAAACAAGTACAGCTATTGCTTGTACTTTTATTATTTCTCAAAATGCTATTGCAGACGAAACTAAAGAAATACAGGATATGTCAGATCCATTAGCTGTTTATACACAAGCTGGTGGTGGTTTTACCAATAAAGGTATAAATATAAAGATTGGTCAGTCATATGATACTGGAAATGATGAAACAATGGCGATGCGAGTTGTTGAAATAAAAGGAATATATGGCGATACATTAGGTTGGGATGAATCAGCATCAATCGATAACTCTATTGACTCAATACGGTTTCGTAATTTTGAGGTGAATTTAAGTAATGGTCGAGGCTCTCAAATTGATGTTAATTATTACCTTGATACAAATCACTTAGCCGAACAATCGGGCGATCTTTCTTATTCTATTATTCAGGCTTTACCTAAAATGGGGGTGTTAAGTTTATACCCGTTATTAGGGGCAGGTGTGGCTTTTGGAAATAATGTTGTTGAAGATGATGGCTCAACCGACAGTGGATATTCGGTATACGGCACTTTTGCCTTAATAGGGCTGTATAGTAAAATTGCTATTACTGATAAGTTGTGGATAAATTATAATCCTTTTTATATATCAACGTTGTCTGGCTCAGAACACTATAAAAACAATGCTTTTGGGATGGATAATAATACAGTATTAACGCATGAATTTGCACTGAGTTATCAAATAAGTCCACAACTTAATATGCGTTATTTTGCTAACTGGAACGAATATAATAGCTTTGGTGATGGTGACCACCGTATTGAAGTGAATTATCAGTTATAAATTTTAATCATAAATTTTTAAGGAGTGTTAATAACATGAAAAAAAAACACGTTTTTATATTATCGTCTGCATTGGCGTTAAGTGTATCTGCATTTGCGCAGGCCGTATCAAATAATACTGTAGAGTATTCTCCTTATCCAGCTAAAACATTTCCAAATAATGTTTTTTTTGGTGATACGCATTTACATACCTCATGGTCTACCGATGCAGGGATGGTTGGTAACGTAATAGGTCCAGAAGACGCTTATCGTTTAGCACGCGGTGAAACAATCACATCTAGCCATGGTTTAAAAGTTAAGTTATCGAGACCGTTAGACTTTTTAGTTATTTCAGATCATGCCGAAAACCTTGGGCTTGCACCTGCTATTGCTGAATCTAATAAAGAGCTTCTTCAAAATAAATGGGGTAAGAAAATTCACGACACGGTTAAAGCAGGGCAACCAACCAAAGCATTTGACATGTGGATCAAGCAAGTTAATGCACAGGAGGACAAACTTGCGGGCTCTGGTATGGCCGAATCTTATTGGTTACGTTCAACAGAGTATGCAGAGCAATATAATGAACCAGGTTTGTTCACTGCTTTTATTGGTTTTGAATGGACGTCTATGCCTAACGGCAATAACCTTCATCGAAATGTGATTTTTAGGGATAACTCTGATAAAGCCAATCAAATTATTCCTATTTCTTCATACGAAACGGTTGATCCAGAAGACCTTTGGGATTATTTATTAGAGTATGAGAAGAAAACGGGTGGTAAAGTATTAGCCATTCCTCATAACGGTAATATCTCAAACGGTACTATGTTTGATGACGTAACGTTAACAACCAAAAAACCTATTGATAACGAATATGCTCAAAGACGTATGAGATGGGAACCTCTTTATGAAGTTACCCAAATTAAAGGCGATAGTGAAGCTCATCCGGTATTATCACCTAATGATGAATTTGCAGATTTTTATACGTGGGATAGTGGTACTTTAGGCCCTGAAACAACGACGCCTGAAATGTGGCCGCGTGACTACGCACGATCAGCGTTAAAACGTGGTCTTGTATATGAAGAAAAATTGGGGACTAACCCGTTTAAATTTGGTTTAGCTGGCGGAACAGATGCACATACGTCAATTTCTGCGACAGAAGAAGATAACTTCTTTGGTAAAGTTAGTTTGACTGAGCCAAGTGCTAACCCTCACGCTCGCTTTAATGAAGTAATCGTTGCACGAACTAACCCTGATAAAACACAACAGATTCGTCATTGGCAAGCATCCGCAGCCGGTTTAACTGCTGTATGGTCACGTGAAAATACACGTGCTTCTTTGTGGGATTCTATGTCACGTAAAGAAGTTTATGCAACAACGGGCACACGTATTAAAGTACGATTATTTGCTGGTTGGGATTACCAGAGTGAAGATCTAAATCGTTCTGATTTTGCTGAACATGGTTATGAAGCCGGTGTTCCTATGGGCGGAGACCTTGTTAATGCTCCTAATAATCAAGCGCCTAAGTTTATGGTAAGAGCATTAAAAGATACAGACGGTGCTAACCTTGATCGTATCCAAATTATTAAAGGTTGGGTTGATAGCGCAGGAAAAACTCAAGAAAAAGTGTATGATGTTGCCGTTTCTGATGATAGAAAAATGAAAAGCAATGGTAAATATCCTTTGGTTGGCAATACAGTAAATATGAAAGACTTATCGTATTCAAATTCAATTGGTGATCCTACGTTAAGTGCGTATTGGTCTGATCCTGATTTTGATGCTAAACAACGTGCTTTTTATTACGTTCGAGTGCTTGAAATTCCAACACCATCATGGGTTGCTTTTGATCTAAAAGTGTACAAAGGGAAAATGCCTGAAGGTGCAACTCAAGCGGATTTAGTTCGTCAAGAACGCGCTTATAGCTCACCTATTTGGTATAGCCCATCTAAATAGTTTATTTCAATAGTGTTGATACAATAGTCATATAGAAAAAATTATAATTAATTTTTCTGTATGATTATTGTATTAAATATCCTCTGCGTTAAACACATATAAGTAATTAACTCTGCATGTTACAAATTCTAAAAGAACCACTTACCCATTTTATTTTTCTTGGTAGTTTGATTTTTATCTCATACGGATTGATGCCAAATGATGTTGAAGAAAATCCCAAAGAAATAGTT
Source organism: Colwellia sp. (assembly GCA_002733765.1). Taxonomy (GTDB): domain Bacteria; phylum Pseudomonadota; class Gammaproteobacteria; order Enterobacterales; family Alteromonadaceae; genus Colwellia. The sequence continues at coordinate 34,754 of NVWU01000027.1, forward strand.
ATTTCAAAAACATTAATTCAAGAGCTCGTTAATGGCTTTGAACAAACATGGCATCGCCAACCCAATAAGGAAGAAAGAAACAACTTAATTGCTATTCGGTTAAAAGAAGAAATTTATTATCGAGAAGCTTTAGCTTTAGGTTTAGATGAAGGTGATACCGCCATTCGTCGTCGTTTAAAGCAAAAAATGGAATACATTTTAGAAGATATTGCTGACGTAGTGGTAGCAACAGATGAAGATTTAAACACTTACCTACAACAAAATTCAGATAAATTTATAATGGTTAAAAAATATAGCTTTTATCAAGTTTATATTGAACCGGATAAATATGGTAAAGATTTCAATCAAGAAGTTATAAAACGCCTTGAACAATTGAATAAAGTAGATGATTTATCTAATGCTTATAAGCTTGGCGATCCAATGTTATTGGCACATCAATTTAATCAGTTATCTGCAGAGCAAGTATCTCGTCAATTAGGTAAGACGTTTGCCGACAGTTTAAAAAGCGTATCAAAAGATAAATGGCAGGGACCGATAAGATCAAGCTATGGGCAGCATTTTGTTTTCATAACCAATGTAACCGATGGTGGAATCCCTAAGCTTGCAGATGTTAGGAAAACTGTAGAGCGAGAATGGAAAAATGAGCAACGATTAAAAGCGAATAACAAAATATATAATGATTTAAAAAACCAGTATTATGTGGTTATAGAACCTTTTAGCATGAGTGACAATACTGAAGTTAAGGCTTCTAAATGAATGTAAGTCAGAATTATAGTGTTTTGTCTCCATTCGTATTATTAACATTAGTATTCTCTATGTTATTAATACCTAAAGTTGAGGCTGATGAATTACGTATGGCCTATCTTGAATTACATCAATTAAAGCAAGAAACCTTTGAGGTGTTATGGAAAATACCCAGCCGTGGTAATAATTTACGTTTAGGTGTTTATGTTGAACTTCCAGAGGGGAGTAAAAATATAACAAGCCCTCATGCTTCAAGTGTTAATAATGTATACAGTGAACGCTGGGTGTTTAAAATAAAGGGTGGCTTATTTGGAAAAAATATCAATATTTTAGGGTTAGATAAAAATAAAATTGATATTTTAGTACGTATAGAACGTCTTGATGGTACAACACAAATTAATCGACTGACGCCACTTAACTCATCCATTACAATTGAAGCATCCCCAAGTACTTTTGAGGTCATTTATACCTATGCAACATTAGGTGTAGAACATATTTTAGCAGGCGTAGATCATTTGTTATTTGTCTTTGCTTTACTACTTATTGTTGGTCAACGTTGGAAGGTGTTATTAAAAACAATAACCGCTTTTACTGTAGCGCATAGTATAACTTTGGCCCTAGCAACACTTAATATTGTTAATTTTCCCGCCGCACCTGTTGAAGCTGTTATTGCTTTGAGCATTATGTTTATTGCTGTGGAGGTAATTCATACGAAAGCGGGGAGAGTAGGCATCACTACAAAAGCGCCTTGGTTGGTGGCTTTTATCTTTGGTTTATTACATGGCTTTGGTTTTGCTGGAGCACTAGCTGAAATAGGTATACCTCAAAATGCCATTCCTTTATCACTGTTATTTTTTAATGTGGGTGTTGAATTTGGACAGTTGCTTTTTATTGCCGTTGCCGTTGCTGTAATGACGTTGTTAAAACGCATACTTTCTTCAAATATGGAAAAGTTAGAGATTCTTTGCTCTTATATTATTGGTAGTTTTGCAATGTTCTGGTTGATTCAACGAATAAGCATTTTTTGATCTTGTATTATTTTATTGAGTGCTAGAGTTATTGTTGAGAGTGTTGATGGGGTAGTCAGGCGGTATTAACACATTAGTTTATACTGAGTTGAAAAATAAATTAAAAACTTAAGGAGTAATTATGAATAAAATTAAACATATTATTATTTTCGCTGTAGCATTGATGGGATTTATATCTACGTCAACTGTTATGGCAAAAGAGCAAGTTAATCTACCTGATGTTCAATATGTTGGTTATAAAGTGGTACATCATATGGGATTAGCGGTTGAACATATCGACAACTTTGGCTTCAACACTTTTGATCACCCTAGAATTGCTGATTATCGTTCTTTTGTTATTACTCCTGCTTTAGACCATTTTTACAGCAAGGCCGTTGCTGATGTTCGTTTTGGCCCAGTAATTATTGATACGCCAGCTAAAGATGATCGTTATTCTAGTTTGCAAGTTTTTGATATGGAACATCATACTATTTTTGATAAGTTAACCGATAAAAAGGGTGAGCGCTTTGTTCTTGTTCATGAAGACTATAAAGGGAAGTTACCCAAGGGTACGGTTATTAAAACCACATCTAATTTCCCTTTTATTTTTATTCGCACTCAATCTTTTGACTTTAATGATGACAAATTAGCTAGCAGTCTTCGCCATGAAGCACGCATATATGGGTTAAGGGAGCCAGTTGAATTGCCAAATATTAAAGATACTCAAGCATTAATTCAATGGACTATAGATAATTCAAAACCTTATAAGCAAACGAAAAAATTAATGGCAGAAGCGGCAAAAATTTATACTCCTGCTATGCATAAAGAAACCTTTGAGAATTTAAAGTCGTTTCTTGGTTCTGGCGGTGTAAGTGGTAACGTTGGCATGTTTGAAGCGGTTGATGATCCTGCAGGTGGTTCTCATAAAGTACGTGCAGCAGGTACGCTATTAGGGCACTTAGGATTGCCAGTACATCATGCTTATTATCAACAAATTCCTGTGGATAGTCGCGGTAAAAAACTAAGTGGAGCTAACGGAACATTTGTATTAACCATACCTTATAAGCCAGGTGTTGATTTGTTCTGGTCAGTAACTCGCTATGATGCGAATACTTTTTTACCATTAAATCCTGCTGATATAGATAATAATGATATACAAGCGTACAACGGCTTTAATACTAAACCTGATAAGAGCGGTAATGTTACTTTTACCTTTAGTAAAAAAGATCCCAAAGATGGTTCGTATTGGATGCCCGTTAAGGATAGTGGTTATTATATTCTAGCGCGTTATTATGGCCCGTCTTCAAACCTGAATGGAAATACAGCCAAAGATGTGTTGTATAAAGGCACAAACCTTGAAAGCCGCTTTAAAAGCATAACATTTAAATAATTCATTAAGACAAAAAAATACGACATGAAATAGATTTTAACTATCCATATCATATTTCAGGATATGCTAACGCCACTTGGCATTGAAAAAGGCAACATTTTAACCCAACAGAGCGTCAAAAGAAAATATTCATTGAAGCTACACTTATTGGTGAAGCAAGGACTAAAAATATAGATTTCAATAAAACGGGTCGTTTAGAGCAGTCTTAATATGGTGGAAAAAATAATTCTTCTTGGGAAATATCTACCGCTTCAACTCTAGATTAAAATCATGATTATGGTATGGATTTAAACGGTATAGGTTCACCTAAAGGCATTAATATAACAGCACGAAAGTTAGCGGTAATATTTTAAAAATGCTAGAAACAAAACTGGAGATAGAAAGTAGTCAGAGGAAAAGTATAATGAAATCAATAAAGTAAGAGTGATGAATCAGCTAAAATATAAAGTGAAACAGTTAGGTATGGAGTTAGTTTGTAATAAATAATTCACTTGAAATTCAATTTATTAGGTTGGTATTTCTTAAGGGGGATAGATGAGTATACTCTCTTAAACAACCTTACCTTCATCAATATATTGCCTCAAAGGGTTTCTAATTTCAGCTAGAACATGCATCTTCAAGTGGAACGGGTACAGTTATTCCTGTTATTTGAGTCATAGTAATAAAATGTTTTTCAAATTAGTTATTACTATGGCTAATAAGCTAGCCAAAAATGAATTGGCTCATGATATACTTTAAATAATTCATCTCTGTATAGAAAAAAATAGTCATGTTACCCCGTATTGATCATCAAACGCATCTTCCTCCTCTTTATAACAACTTTGTTAGTTCACTTAAAGGTAATAACTTTACTGGCGATATAAACGCGAGTTACAGTGCTCGTTTAGCGGTTGCTACAGATAATAGTGTTTATCAGCAATTACCTATGCTGGTGATTCACCCTCGTACCAAGCAAGATATTGTTGTACTTACCAAAACCTCAAATGAAGATCAATACAGCGAAATAAAATTTAGCGCACGTGGTGGTGGTACGGGCACTAATGGTCAAAGTTTAACGCCAGGTATTATTGTTGATTTGTCTAAGTACATGAATAAAGTGCTAGAAATTAACGTGGAAGAAAAATGGGTGAAAGTTGAAGCAGGCGTTGTTAAGGATCAACTTAATGATTATTTACGTCCCCATGGCTTTTTCTTTGCCCCTGATTTGTCAACTTCAAATCGTGCGACTATTGGTGGCATGATCAATACCGATGCTTCAGGGCAGGGTTCTTTGGTTTATGGCAAAACCTCTAATCATGTTTTAGCCCTTGAGTCTGTTTTAGCGAATGGTGACATACTTAATACCGCGCCGATGACTATTGCTCAGGCAAAATTATTAGCACAAGAAGACAGTAGTCATGGTCAAATAACTAAGCAAGTACTTGCGTCAAGCCTTGATAATCGCCAACTTATTTTAGAAAAATTCCCACGTTTAAATCGATTTTTGACCGGTTATGATTTAGAAAATGTTTTACAAGATGACGAAAACACCTTTGATCTAAGCCGTTTAATCACAGGCTCTGAAGGGTCATTGGCGTTTGTTTGTCAGGCAAAACTTAATATTACTCCCGTTAGCCCAGCTAAAACGCTTATTAATATTAAATATGACAGTTTTGATTCGGCGTTGCGCCATTCGCCTTTTTTAGTACGCGCTAAAGCGACGTCGGTGGAAACTATTGATAGCAAAGTACTGAACTTAGCTAAGCAAGATAGTGTTTGGCATAGCGTCAGTGATTTAATCACTGACGTGCCAGGCAAGGTAATGGACGGTATTAATATTGTTGAGTTTAATGGCACCAGTGTTGAAGCCTTAGCTGAGCAAGTTGCATTATTAACGCAAGGGTTAGATGAAGCTATTGCCAGTGATACGCTTGTTAATAATAACAGCGGCGGCGTTATTGGTTATCAAGTGACTTCTGATATAGGCAGCATTAATAAACTGTATGCAATGCGTAAAAAAGCCGTAGGTTTATTAGGGAATACTGATGGTAGTCAAAAGCCCTTAGCGTTTGCCGAAGATACCGCAGTTCCGCCTGAAAATTTAGCAGATTATATTGTTGAATTTCGAGCGTTACTTGATGGTCACAACTTACATTATGGTATGTTTGGTCATGTGGATGCAGGGGTGTTACATGTGCGCCCAGCACTTGATATGTGCGATCCGGAACAAGAGAAATTGCTGCGCACTTTGTCTGATGAAGTAGTCAAGCTTACCGCTAAATATGGCGGTTTAATGTGGGGCGAGCATGGCAAAGGTTATCGCTCTGAATATGGCCCTGAATTTTTTGGCGAGCAATTATTTAACGAGCTTAGAAAAATTAAAACGGTGTTTGATCCGTTAAATAAAATGAATCCGGGTAAAATTTGTACCCCAATAGACTCTACCGAGCAGTTAGTGAGTGTTGATGACACTAAACGCGGCTTCTATGACAGACAAATACCGGTGATAGTAAAAGAATCTTTTACCGCGGCAATGGATTGTAATGGTAACGGTTTATGTTTTAACTATGATGCTGATAGTCCTATGTGTCCATCGAGTAAAATAACGAAAGATAGACGTCATTCCCCTAAAGGGCGAGCGGGTTTAATGCGTGAATGGTTACGTTTATTAGAAAAGCAAGGTGTTGATGTGTTAGCGCTTGAAGCTGATATCAATCATTGGTCAGTAAAAAAACTATTAGATAGTTCAGTCGCTAAATTCAAAATAGCTTTCTTAACTAAAGAGGATAATAAAGATGACTTTTCTCACGAAGTGATGGAAGCCATGCAAGGCTGTTTGGCCTGTAAAGCTTGTGCTAGCCAGTGCCCAATTAAGGTTGATGTACCAGATTTTAGAAGTCGCTTTATTAACTTGTATCACTCTCGCTACCCTCGGCCGTTAAAAGATCATCTGGTCGCTAATGTTGAAATTTTAGCGCCGCTTATGGCAAAAGCACCAAAATTGGTTAACAGTATTTTAAGCTTAAAAGCGTATGATATCTTGTCTGAAAAAACCATTGGTTATGTCAATACACCATTGCTTAGCGTGCCTACTTTGAAAAAACAGGTGGAGCAGGCGAGTTATTCGGGCTTTGATTTATCCAAATTACAATCTTTGACTGACAAACAACGTGAAAATTATGTACTAATTGTTCAAGATCCATTTACATCATTTTATGATGCTAATACGGTACAGAGCATGATGGCATTAATTCGAAAATTAGGTTTAGAGCCGATTTTATTACCGTTTAAACCTAATGGTAAAGCGCAACATGTTAAAGGGTTTTTAGCGCGTTTTGCTAAAACTGCAAAATCAAGCAGTGATTTTTTAAACCAGATGGCACAATTAAATATGCCTATGGTAGGAATGGATGCCTCGATGGTGCTTTGTTATCGTGATGAGTATGCAAAAACATTAGGTGATAAACGTGGTGGTTTTGAGGTGTTGTTAGCACATGAATGGTTATTATCATTTATCAAAAAAGAGATAAAAATTGACTCTGATGTTAGCGCTAACATCAATAAAGATGATAAACAGCAAATCTTTAAATTGTTTAGTCATTGTACTGAAAAAACAGCCCTAGTGAATAGTGAGAATGAATGGCTAACTATTTTTAAGCATTTTGGTTTGTCTTTAGAAAAAGTCAGTGTTGGTTGCTGTGGCATGGCAGGTACTTATGGCCATGAAAAATCTAATTTTGACAACTCAAAAGGATTATTTGAATTAAGTTGGCAGCAAAAAATAATTGATTTAGCGCCAGAACAAATATTAGCGACAGGATTTTCATGTCGTTCACAGGTAAAGCGTTTAACAGAACTTAAAGCGAGACATCCTGTGGAGGCATTACTTAACGTTTTGAAATAATATCAATTGAAATAAGTATGATGTAGCGCAAGTTATAACCAAGGTTATGGACATATAATTTTAGAGTGTTTTATTGAAAAGATTCTTATTTTTATGTCCGAACAAGGCTTAATCAAGTTATTAAAAATATCTATTAGTATTGGACTATCTTTATTAGCGTTAGGTATTTATTTACACAACTTTAATGAATACATAGAGTCTTTAGGTGTTACTGGTATTATAATTAGCGCCGTTTGCATCGCTTTTGGGATGATATTCTCCTTGCCCACCAAAATGTACCTTACTTTTCTTTTAGTAAAGCGTGAAGCTGATCAACAAGCTTATGAAAAAGAAAAACAACTCACTAAACAGAAAAGCCAAGTAAAAAAAGATAATTAATAAGTTATACACAGCTTTTTTTATCAAAACCTTTATTTACTCTACATATTCTCTGAATATCGTGTAAAATCATCCCCATTTTTTACGATTAAAATCAGTCTCGTTTTAGAGGAAGTTATGAGTTTAGATACCACCGTTATAGATAGCATTGTTGCACAGGCTGAAATTGCCATTGCTGATGCCAGCGATTCAAATGCGCTTGATCAAGTTCGCGTTAATTTTTTAGGGAAAAAAGGTTTATTTACCGAGCAAATGAAAGGCTTGAGTAAATTACCAAAAGAAGAAAAACCTAAAATGGGTCAAGTTATTAATATTGCCAAACAAACAGTGCAAAAATTATTAACTGCGCGTGGTGAGTTATTACGCGCTGAAGAAATCACTCAAAAATTGGCAGCCGAATCTATTGATGTGACTTTGTCGGGGCGTGGCACAACATTGGGTGGTTTACATCCTGTGTCTCGTACCATTGCACGCATAGAAAGTTTTTTTGGTAATTTAGGCTTTGAAGTTAAAGCGGGCCCTGAAGTTGAAGATGATTATCATAACTTTGATTCGTTGAATATTCCTGAGCACCATCCAGCACGCCAAGATCATGATACTTTTTACTTTAATCCTAAACTAGTATTACGTACACAAACCTCTGGTGTGCAAATTCGTACAATGGAAGTTGAAAAACCACCATTACGTATTATTTCTCCGGGTAAAGTTTACCGTAACGATTATGACCAAACGCATACGCCAATGTTTCATCAGGTTGAAGGCTTGATGGTCGATAAAGACGTTAGTTTTACTCATCTTAAAGGTATTTTGCATGACTTCTTGCATCATTTTTTCGAAGAAGAAGTAGAAATTCGCTTCCGTCCATCGTATTTTCCATTCACTGAACCTTCTGCCGAAGTAGATATCATGGGAAAAAATGGTAAATGGCTAGAGGTCCTTGGTTGTGGCATGGTTCATCCTAATGTACTTAAAGGTGTTGGTATAGATCCTGAAATTTATACGGGCTTTGCTTTTGGTATGGGTGTAGAGCGCTTAACTATGTTGCGTTATGGCGTAAATGATTTACGTGCATTCTTTGAAAATGATCTTCGCTTCTTAAAACAGTTCAAGTAGGAAACCACAAATGAAATTTAGTGAATCTTGGTTACGTGAGTGGGTAAATCCTGCACTTTCTTCTGATGACTTAGCGCATCAAATAACGATGGCTGGTCTTGAAGTTGACGGCATTGCTCCTGTTGCAGGTGAATTTACAGGCGTTATTGTTGGTGAGGTTGTTGAATGTGGCCCACACCCTGATGCGGATAAACTGCAAGTAACAAAAATTAGCCTTGGCGATTACAGCTCAGCTAACGTTGAAAAGGGCGAGTTGGTTGATATTGTTTGTGGCGCAAAAAATTGCCGTTTAGGTTTAAAAGTTGCGGTTGCTACTGTTGGTGCAGTATTACCGGGTGATTTTAAAATTAAGAAAGCCAAATTACGCGGCGTAGTGTCAAATGGTATGTTATGTAGTGAGTCAGAAATTGGTTTAAGCGATAGCTCAGACGGCATCATGGAATTAGCACAAGAGGCGCCAATTGGTACATGTGTTCGTGAATATTTAGATTTAGACGATGTTACCATTGATGTTGATTTAACCGCTAATCGTGGCGACTGTCTAGGACTTAAAGGTTTAGCGCGTGAAGTTGGCGTTTTGAATTCTCAATCAGTAAATGAAGTAGAAATTGTTGCTGTACAACCAACTATTGATGATACATTAACAATTACTCTTGAAGCAGAAGAAGCTTGCCCTCGCTATTTAGGTCGTATTATTAAAGGTATAAACCTAAATGCACAAACGCCTTTATGGATGGTTGAAAAACTACGTCGCTGTGGAACTCGTGCAATTGACCCTGTTGTTGATGTGACTAACTATGTACTATTAGAGCTTGGTCATCCAATGCATGCTTTTGATTTAGCTAAAATTGATGATGGCGCTGCTGATGCGGGTATTATTGTTCGTTTTGCTAATAAAGATGAAAAATTAACGTTACTTGATGAAAAAGAAGTCACGTTGAAAAATAAAACTTTAGTTATTGCCGATACTCGCTCAACTGGAGAAAGTAAAGCACTTGCCATCGCCGGTATCTTTGGCGGCTTACATTCAGGTGTAACAAATAAAACTACCGATATCTTTTTAGAAAGTGCTTTTTTTGCGCCTTTAGCTATTATTGGTAAAGCTCGTCAATACGGTTTGCATACCGACGCATCACACCGTTATGAACGTGGTATTGATCCAACAATGCAACATGATGCGATGGAGCGTGCGACAAGACTTTTATTAGACATCGTTGGTGGTCAAGCAGGACCTATTGTTGAAGCTAAGTCAGATGACAATATTCCAAAAACCAAGAATGTTAGCTTACGTCGTGAAAAATTAGATGGTCGTATTGGACATCATATTGCTGATGAAAAAGTGACTGAAATATTAACGCGTCTAGGGTTTAATGTCAGTGAGCAGGATTCTGGCAGCGCTAAAGTATGGCAAGTAGTTGTGCCTGCCTATCGTTTTGATATTAAAATTGAAGTTGATCTAATCGAAGAGGTTGCCCGTATTTTTGGTTATAACAATATCCCTAATGTTTCGCCAAAAGCAACGTTAAAAATGGTTAAGCAACAAGAAGCAAACATTAGTGTTAATAAACTTAAACAAACTTTAGTTAACCGTGATTATCAAGAAGCTATTACTTATAGCTTTGTTGATCCGAAAGTACAAGGTTTATTGCACCCAGATGAAGCTGTGATGACTTTACCGCATCCTATTTCTTCAGAAATGTCGGTAATGCGTTTAAGTTTATTTACCGGTTTATTACAATCTGTTGTTTATAACCAAAACCGTCAACAAGCAAGAGTACGTTTGTTTGAGTGTGGATTACGTTTTGTTCCTGATGAAAACGCAGAAAACGGTGTTCGTCAACAAAGTATGATTGCCGGTGTTATTGGTGGTAACCGTAGTGATGAACACTGGGGTGTAGAAAAAGCAGCAGCTGATTTTTATGATATTAAAGGTGATGTTGAAGCACTGCTTTCATTAACAGCTGATGCAACAAGTTATGAGTTTTCAAAAGCAGAAATAGCCGCATTACATCCAGGACAAACCGCAAATATTACGCGTAATGGCGTTTTAGTCGGTTACGTTGGCGCCTTACATCCTGAATTAGAACGAAAATTAGGACTTAATGGTAGAACATTAATTTTTGAGCTGTTGTTATCAGAAATATTAGTTCAAAAAATCCCTGAAGCCAGTGATATATCTCGCTTTCCTGCAAATAGAAGAGACCTCGCTGTAGTGGTAAAAGAGGAGGTAGATGCAAAAAAAGTATTACAACTTATTGAAAAGGTTGGCGGAAATCATTTAATTGATCTAAACTTGTTTGATGTATACCAAGGTCAAGGGATTGATGATGGCTACAAGAGTCTTGCCATTGCCTTAGTATTACAAGATACAAACAAAACGCTTGAAGATAAAGACATCACAGATGTTATCAATCGAGTTGTTGAAACCTTAAAAACAGAGTTAAATGCATCACTGAGGGACTAAGCAATGGCGCTTACCAAAGCAGAAGTAGCAGAACATTTATTTGAGAAAGTTGGGCTGAGCAAGCGCGACGCAAAAGAAATGGTTGAAGTATTTTTTGAAGATATTCGAGAAACCTTAGAAAGTGGCGAACAAGTTAAACTTTCTGGTTTTGGTAATTTCGATTTGCGTGTAAAAAGCGAGCGTCCCGGCCGTAACCCAAAAACCGGAGAAGACATTCCAATTTCTGCCCGTAAAGTGGTCACTTTTAGACCGGGACAAAAATTGAAAAGCCGCGTTGAAAACGGTAATAGCGACTAATATAGCGACAAATACAGGGAATGTTAAGTTTGCTCGATTCAGCTGAACAATAATATTGTTCAGTGTTGGTTACTGAGTCTGCAGGTAATTAAGTAGTTGTTACAATAAAAGATATAAACCCGTATTAGTGAAAGCTAATGCGGGTTTTTTTATAGGTTAAAAATATGAAAATAGTATTTTAACCTTAATTACTATTACATCCTTGTATTACTGCTATTTATGCCGGTTTATATCAATTAGACTAACTAAGTGACTCTTTAAAATGGTCTAAATGCCCAATAATACTGTTGTTTCTACTTAGGAGGCTCCTTGCTTTTGTATCATTTTTTCTGACTTTAGTTTTAATAATAACATTATTTTATTTGGTATAATTTATTTATGGGGAAGCTCTACTGATATAATGATAACTCTATCGTCAATATTAAGAGTGAAATCACCGTTAAAAACATAAGGTAGGATATTAGAAAGCGTTATTAATCAGCTTGATGACTAAAATAATATCTATCGTTGCCTTATAATAGGAAGGTGCTTTTTGATTATGTCTACGTCGGCTTAGGGTCTAATGTTTAATATTCGTTTATTTTTTGCTGGTTTCTTAGCTTGTCTGTCATTATTTAGCCAAGCTAATGAGATTGAACCTGTTCATTACGCTTATTCTAATTATTTAGGTAGTGGTATTTATCGCACAACAGGGCAAGATGTAACGCTAATTAATTTACCGTTTTCTTTGATGTTGAAAAAAAAAGGGGCAGTAACCTACAGCTTAAGATTGCCCGTTTCACTTGGTTTTTTTGATTTTGATTTTGACGACATCCCCAATTTAGACCTACCTGATAGCGTTGGTACCTTTTCGTTTACACCTGGTATTCAAGTCAATTATCAATATACAGAAAATGTAGTGATTGAAAGTTACCTTGACCTTGGCTATGCACGTAATTTAACGACAAATAGAAATGTTTTAGTATACTCTGGTGGTATATCGAGTCTTTATTCCTTTACCGTTAATAAATACGACTCTATTTGGGCTAGCCGACTTTATTATGCTGGGTATGATGGACATAACTATGATGCCGCTGATTTATATGCCGCTATTCAATTAGGTATTGAAACTGGCCTACCTGTTAAATATCAGCTGTTTGGACATACGTATCAACCAAGGGTATTTGCTACCGCATTTTGGTATTTCACCGAAGTTGATTTTGATTTACCAATAAAACCTACGAACAGCGCACTAGAACAAAGTAAAGTAGTTTTATCTAATAGTATTGAGTTTGGTGTAACAATGAAATTTGATAAAGCCATTGGTTATTCATGGGGAGGGATTGACACAATAGGGCTTAGCTATCGCTTTAGTCAAAATATAAATGTTGTCCGGATATTGTTTAGTTTTCCAATATGATTGTCGATATGGTTTTCTAATATAATGAACGCAGAGGTAGCGACAAATGTTAACTTGTCGCTGATCACTTTTTATTTATATTTTAGGTATACGGATTTTATATTCTTCACTTTGGCGATAAATAACTAGCGTTTTACCAATCACTTGTATTTTAGTTGATTTAGTTTCACGGCAAATTGCTTCAACAATTAACCCTTTAGTTTCTTTATCGTCTGTTGGAATTTTTACTTTAATCAATTCATGATGATTAAGTGCGTAATCTATTTCGGCTACAACAGCTTCAGTTAAACCATTATTACCTAATAAAACAATAGGTTTTAATGGATGAGCAACACCTTTTAAGTGTTGAATTTGCTTTTTATTTAAGTTCATTAATAAATTTCGATAGTCGTTAACTTGAATTAGCGCTATTTTACCCTTATCTAACAAGTAATATCTATAAATAGTCGAAAAAACTGATTTAAAATATGGCAAATAAAAAACATAAAGCTAGTTCTCAACGTTGGCTTGATGAACACTTTGAAGATAAGTATGTTAAAAAAGCTAAAAAGCTTGGTTTTCGTTCACGTGCTATCTTCAAAATTGAAGAAATTAATAATAAAGATAAACTTATCAAACAGGGAATGAAAGTTGTTGATTTAGGCGCTGCCCCTGGAGGGTGGTCTGAATATGCAGTTAAGGCTGTCGGTGATAAAGGGCAGGTTATAGCTTGTGATATTTTACCTATGGACTCGATTGTCGGTGTTGATTTTTTAGAGGGGGACTTTCGTGAAGAAGAGGTGCTTGAGGCTTTACTAAATCGTATTAATGGTAAAAATATTGATGTTGTTATGTCTGATATGGCGGCAAATATGACCGGTAATGAAAGTGCTGATTCAGCGCGCAGTATGTATTTAGTCGAATTAGCCTTGGAAATGTGTCATCAAGTATTAAAACCTAATGGTGCTTTTGTTGTTAAAGTATTCCAAGGGGCTGGCTTTGAAGATTTTATGAAAGCGGTGCGCGCCGTATTTAAAAATGTTAAAACCCGTAAGCCAGAATCATCGCGAGCCCGTTCTCGTGAAGTTTATTTAGTGGCTACTGGGTTTAAATAACGATGTAGGGTTAGGCATTAACGGTTATTATGTTACTAGTTGTAAATGTGACTAAAGTTAAATGGCTACTACCCTTGAATTATAGTAAATTAGGCACAATAACGTTTACAGTATTGTTTTAATAAATTTATCAACCCCAAAGAGGTCATGAAGTTGAGTGATATGGCAAAAAATATTATTTTATGGTTAGTTATAGCCGTCGTTTTAATGTCTGTTTTTCAGAGCTTTTCTCCTAATACAGCCACTGAAAATGAAACGGACTACACGCGATTTATTACCGATGTTCGTCAAGGGCAAATTCGTGATGCCAATGTTGATAGGAATGGTGTTATTACGGGTGAAAAACGTAGTGGTGAAAGCTATAAAACCGTTATTCCTGGTGGATATGATCGTGACTTAATCAATGATTTAGTTAAACAAGGTGTTCGTGCACAAGGTAAGCTTCCGGAAGAAACTAGCTTTTTAACCACTATTTTTGTTTCGTGGTTCCCGATGATCTTATTGATTGGCGTATGGATTTTCTTTATGCGTCAAATGCAAGGCGGCGGCGGTAAAGGTGCAATGTCTTTTGGTAAATCTAAGGCGCGTCAATTAAGTGAAGACCAAATCAAAACTACTTTTGCCGATGTTGCCGGTTGTGATGAAGCAAAAGAAGAAGTGGCTGAATTAGTTGATTTTTTAAGAGAACCAACTAAATTCCAAAAACTTGGTGGAAGAATTCCATCAGGTATTCTTTTGGTTGGACAACCCGGTACAGGTAAAACGTTATTAGCAAAAGCGATTGCGGGTGAAGCAAAAGTACCATTCTTTACTATTTCAGGTTCAGACTTTGTTGAAATGTTTGTTGGTGTCGGAGCATCTCGTGTGCGTGACATGTTTGAGCAAGCTAAAAAAGCAGCGCCTTGTATCATCTTTATTGATGAAATTGACGCGGTAGGTCGCCAACGTGGTGCAGGAATGGGTGGTGGAAATGATGAACGTGAGCAAACATTAAACCAAATGCTAGTAGAAATGGATGGTTTTGAGGGTAATGAAGGCGTTATTGTTATTGCTGCGACTAACCGTCCTGATGTATTAGATCCCGCGTTACTACGTCCGGGTCGCTTTGATCGACAAGTAACAGTAGGTTTACCAGATATTCGTGGTCGTGAGCAAATATTAAAAGTGCACATGCGTAAAGTTCCTTTAGGAGACGATGTGAAAGCATCGGTTATTGCCCGTGGTACACCAGGTTTTTCTGGCGCAGATTTAGCTAACTTAGTTAATGAAGCGGCTTTATGTGCTGCCCGAACATCACGTCGTGTTGTTAGTATGAGTGAGTTTGATGCAGCCAAAGATAAAATCATGATGGGGACTGAACGAAAGTCAATGGTGATGAGCGAGTCTGAAAAAGAAATGACTGCATACCATGAAGCAGGTCATGCACTTATTGGTAGATTAGTGCCAGATCATGATCCAGTATATAAAGTCAGTATTATTCCTCGTGGTCGCGCATTGGGTGTCACTATGTACTTGCCAGAGCAAGATAGATTTAGTCATTCTAAGCAACATTTAGAAAGTAACATTTCTTCTTTATATGGTGGTCGTGTCGCTGAAGAAGCAATTTACGGTAGTGATAAAGTATCAACAGGCGCATCAAACGATATTGAACGAGCTACTAATATTGCTCGTAAAATGGTTACACAGTGGGGTTTGTCTGAAAAATTAGGGCCAATGCTCTTCGCGGAAGAAGAAGGCGAAGTATTCTTAGGTCGCTCTGCTGGTAAATCGTTGCATATGTCAGAAGAAACAGCGAAGTTGATTGATGAAGAAATTAAAGCAGTTGTTAATCGTAATTACGATCGCGCAGAAACATTGATTAAAGATAATATCGATATTTTACATGCAATGAAAGATGCATTAATGAAATATGAGACAATTGATGCACTGCAAATTGATGACTTGATGGCGAGAACAGAGGTGCGTAAGCCCACTAGTTGGGACGATAATGGCTCAGATTCAAGCAGTAATTCAAGCAAAGGTGATGATACTTCAGCTAAAAAAGAAGATAGCGTGAAAGACAAGCCAAGCCCTGATTTGTCAGAGCCAAGTGGTGATACGCCAGCTAAATAGTTAATACTTGTTATTTAGATAGTAAATACAAGTAGAAAATAAATAATAACCTCGATGTTTACTGTAAACATCGAGGTTTTATTTTATTAAATCCTTTGTGAAATCAGTCATAAAATAGTTATAAAAATAAATAATGATGTCAAAAACCACACAAAAAAAAACCAGTTCAAAAAAAAACATTATCTCAACACAAAGTAATTTAAATAAAGTTCAAGTGATGGGAATATTAAATGTTACCCCTGATTCTTTTTCTGATGGAGGACAATTCACTTGCTTTAATAGTGCGTTAAAACAAGTAGAACAAATGATCGATAATGGTGTTGATATTATTGATATCGGTGGTGAATCAACACGCCCAGGTGCTGTTGATGTCAGCGCACAAGATGAAATTGATCGGGTAATCCCATTACTTAAAGTAATAAAGTCACGTTTTGATATTAATATTTCTATTGATACCTCAAAAGTAGAAGTTATGAGTGAAGCTATCATCTATGGCGCTGATATGATTAATGATGTTCGCGCTTTGCAAAATAAAGGTTGTTTGGATGTTGTTGCTCAAAGCGATATTGCCGTTTGCCTTATGCATATGCAAGGCATGCCGCGGTCAATGCAAGGAAATCCACAATATAAAAGCATTATTGATGATATACTTGAATTCTTTAAACAGCGTATTAATTGCTGTGAACAACATGGCATCAATAAAGATCGTTTGGTGTTAGATCCCGGCTTTGGTTTTGGTAAAACACTCGCACACAATTATGAATTACTCGCTAAGCTTACTCAATTTAAATCTTTAAGTTTACCTGTATTAGCAGGAATTTCACGTAAATCAATGATAGGAAATTTATTAAATAGAGAGGTGAATGAACGCTTAGCAGGTAGTTTGGCTGCGGCAATAGTTGCCATTCAACAAGGCGCTACTATTATACGTGTTCATGATGTGCAAGAAAGTGTCGATGCAATAAACGTTTTAAGAGCGGTTGCTCAATATAAATCATAACCGCCTACTAACGTAAAGGGTTAGTACAATACAATATATAAACGATAAAGCTAAAGGCTTTATCAGAGATTAAAATTTAAGGATAAAAAAATGTCTAGTCGTAAATATTTTGGTACCGATGGTGTGCGTGGTTTAGTGGGTGAACACCCTATAACTCCAGAGTTTGTGATGAAACTAGGCTATGCTGCCGGTAAAGTTTTAGCGGCACAAGGCACTAAAAAAGTATTAATTGGTAAAGATACACGTATCTCTGGTTATATGCTTGAATCAGCACTTGAAGCGGGCTTTTCTGCTGCAGGTATTGATATTGGTTTGCTTGGACCAATGCCTACCCCCGCTATTGCTTATTTAACTAAAACATTTCGTGCTGAAGCTGGTATTGTTATTAGTGCTTCTCATAACCCTTATTATGATAATGGCATCAAGTTTTTCTCACAAGATGGTCAAAAATTACCTGATGATGTAGAAATAGCAATTGAAGCTGAATTAGATAAACCTATGGGTTGTGTAGAGTCAGGTCATCTAGGTAAAGCAAACCGAATTGGAGATGCCGCAGGTCGGTATATCGAATTTTGTAAAAGTAACTTTCCAAGCCAATTATCTTTGCAAAATTTAACCATTGTGGTTGATTGCGCTCATGGTGCCACGTACCACATTGCACCAAATGTATTTCGCGAATTAGGCGCCACTGTCATTGAAGTAGGTACATCTCCTAATGGTACTAATATTAATGATGGCTGTGGCGCAACATCAACTGATATGATCAAAGCGGCGGTAATAGAGCATAAAGCTGACTTAGGTATAGCACTTGATGGTGATGGTGATCGTTTAATGATGATTGATCACACCGGCTATGTTATCGATGGTGATGAAGCGGTTTATATTATTGCCTGTAATGATTTAAAATCAGGTAATTTGAAAGGTGGTGTTGTTGGTACCTTGATGAGTAATATGGGCCTTGAATTGGCGTTAGAGAAGCTTGAGATACCTTTTGCTCGTAGTAATGTTGGTGATAGGTATGTGATGCAAATGCTCAGAGAAAAAGGCTGGAAATTAGGGGCTGAAAATTCTGGGCATATTATCAACTTGAACCACACCTCTACCGGGGATGGTATTATTGCCGCACTTAACGTATTAACCGCTATTTGTCAGCGTAAAAAATCGTTATTTGATTTACGTCAAGGTATGACTATGCTACCTCAAGTACTTGTTAATGTACGCTTTTCTGGTAGTGGTGATCCTATCAATGCATCAAGTGTTCAAGCTTGTGTCGATAAGGTGAGTACTCAGTTATCTGGTCGAGGCCGAGTGTTATTGCGTAAATCGGGTACAGAGCCGTTAATACGTGTCATGGTCGAAGGCCCTGAACTTGATGAAGTCACACACTTAGCACACGAAATTGCTGACTCAGTGAAGTTAGCGAGTTAACAAACTTTATTGTTTTTAGGTGTAGTGTTGGAAAAAACAGCAATTTAGCAAGATATTAACAGAAAATGGATTGATTTTAACTTATCACTTGTAAGTTAATCCTATGTTGGTTAATATCTTGCGGCTTTATTTTACAATGTGTTGAAGAACAGCAAGAGGAATAAAAAATGGCTAGACGTGCAATCGTTGCAGCTAATTGGAAAATGAATGGTGGTTCAGCTTTAATCAACACAATAGTTGATGGGTTAACGTCTGTTGAACTCCAAGAAAATGTTGATATTGTAATTTGCCCAAGCTTTCCTTTTCTATCTGAATTTATTTCTCAGGCGAAAGTTAATAAATTAGATAAAGCTATCCATGTTGGTGCTCAAAACGTAAGTGCTCATGATAGTGGCGCGTATACTGGTGAAGTTTCCACGCAAATGTTACAGGAACTATCGGTAAAATTTGTTATTGTAGGTCACTCTGAGCGTAGAAGTTATTATAAAGAAACGTCTACACAAATTGCTCATAAAGTGAATACAGTACTAAAAGCCGGTTTAACACCCATATTATGTATTGGTGAAAGCGAAGCTGAACGAATGGCAGAGCAAACAGAAACCGTATTAGCATCGCAATTACAACCGGTAATTGATGAAGTAGGAATTGAAAAATTTATTGATGTTGTTATCGCTTATGAGCCTGTTTGGGCAATAGGCACAGGTAAAACAGCATCAAGTGAGATGGCACAAGAAACACATCAGTTTATTCGTCAATTTTTAGCTCAAGCGAATGCAAGTGTAGCGACTAAAGTGCCTTTATTATACGGTGGCAGCGTGAACGCGTCGAACTGTGAAGAATTATTTGCACAAACTGATATAGACGGTGGTCTTATTGGTGGTGCTAGTTTAAAAGCGGAACAATTTAAAATGATTTGTTCTGCAGCGAAAGGAAAATAGAAATGTTTTATCAAGTATTAATTATAGTCTACGTACTAATTGCTTTAGCCCTAATTGGTTTAGTGTTAATTCAACAAGGTAAAGGCGCAGATATGGGCGCATCTTTTGGTGCTGGTTCTTCTGCTACTGTTTTTGGTTCAGGCGGCTCAGGTAACTTCCTAACATCAGCAACAACGTATTTAGCTATAGGTTTTTTTGTTATTAGCTTAATTTTAGGTAATTTAACTGCCAACCGCACTAAAGCTGTTGACGAATGGAATAACTTAAGTGTTCCGGTAAGTGAACAGAAACTTGCTATTGATGCTATTCCTGATGAAAGCGCCGAGTCTACTCTCAGTGGCAACAGCGATGTGCCAGCTTCAGATGCACCTATTAATAAAAATAATAGTAGCGATGTACCAAAGTAGTCGTTTTAGTTAACTGATAATTATATTTAGTATTGCGCGGATGTGGCGGAATTGGTAGACGCGCCAGCTTGAGGGGCTGGTGATTTAGGTCGTGGGGGTTCAAGTCCCCCTATCCGCACCACTAAATTGATTTATAAAGTACCATAAAGACCGGAATAACCTTTAAAAGTAAGGCTCTCCGGTTTTTTTATGTCCGAAGTTATTTCATAGCATTCTTTGTAATCCACACTTTTTAGGAGTACTTTTGGTAGTACCAGAGAATATTCATAAAGTGCGATACTCCAAAAAGGCAAAATTAACAAAACCATTAACTAATACAGAAGTAAAACAAGCTAAGCCCAAATATAAGTTTTCTGATGGTGGCGGTTTGTTATTGATAGTTAACCTGAAAACTGGATAAAAGTTGAACTAATTGCCCACCTAGCGATCAGATCTTTCGACTAAAAACGATTTGAAAGCACAAAAGGTGGGCAGATGGATAAACTAATAGATATATTTTGCGATGTCGATGATTTTTGTCATAAATTTTTACCKGTRTGGGAAGMWGAGTTAATTGCTGATGGTGTCAAAAAACGAAGACGTCAATCCAACATGTCTACAAGCGAATGTATGACAATTGTGATTGCTTTTCATCAATATAATCATCGAAATTTCAAGAACTTCTACATTGGTTTAGTTCAAAAACATTGGCGAAAATATTTCCCAAAATTATTGAGCTATACGCGTTTCTTACACAAAATGTCTGCTCTACTCATTCCTATGTGTGCTTATTTTCAAACGGTTAAAGGAAAGCCTACGGGAATTGCTTTTGTAGACTCAACAAGTCTTAAAGTTTGCCATAACATTCGTATCCCACGTAACCGAGTGTTTGATGGTGTTGCAAAACGAGGAAAAGGAACAATGGGTTGGTTTTACGGCTTTAAATTACATTTATTGAT
>NVWU01000028.1 GCA_002733765.1 Colwellia sp.
GATGGATAAACTTGGTTTACAAGTTAAACAGCGTATTGCTTATAAAGTGACAACGATGCGCAAACATAGCCATAGTGTCGCCGATAATATCGTTGACCAAAACTTTAACCCCAAACAGGCTAATCAAATTTGGGCAGGCGATGTGACGTATCTCAGAACAGGTCAAGGCTGGATGTACCTAGCGATTGTGATGGATTTATACTCTCGCCGTATTATCGGTTGGGCAATCCATAAGCGCATGACTGTTGACTTGGTAGAACGAGCCATGCAAATGGCGCTTAACTTAAGGAAACCCACTAAAGGTTTAATATTTCACAGTGATAGAGGCTCTCAATATACGAGCTATCGATTTCAAAAACAGCTAAAAACCAATAATATTACTGCTTCAATGAGTGGTCGTGGTGCCTGTTTGGATAATGCTGTTGTTGAGCGATTTTTTGGTAGTTTGAAAAACGAATGGTTGTTAAATATTTATCATTTAACACGCCAAGGTATGAAAGAAGATGTTGAAGCTTATATCCGATATTACAATCAGATCAGACTGCATACATCAAATGATGATTGTTCTCCAATTGAGTTTGAACAGTCCACAATAAATGTGTCTTATGCTGCTTGACCAGATCACTCTAGTCACAAACCACCTACTTGATTCGATAGCGACAAGGGAAAGTTTTTGTTTAGCGAGCCATTCTTTTAGTTTGGCTCTACGCATCGCCTTATTGAAAATTATTTTTCCATTTTCGGTCATAATGCAAACTTGAAAAATATCTTTTGCTAAATCAATAGCAATTATGTTCCATTGTATGGACTCTGGGTAAAAGTTGATTTGAGTGAATACTTTTCACTTTATACCGTAAATCTCCCGTTAAGGAGAGGAGTCCAAACATCTCCTGCACTCTTTAATAAGCTCCCCCCATGTAGCGTCCTTAAAAACAGAGGGAAATACAGCATGATTTACTCTGTATCCACCGCAGGGAGAGCCTTTCGAGATAACATGAGTATATTATTGTATTAACGGTTATTGATATAGAGTGTTACTTCAAAACCTAGGCGCATTTCTTCAAATTTTGGTTTAGTCCACATAATAGTCTCCTCGTTGGTTGTCATAATACAGAGCTAATGTTCACGCTAATGAGTTCATATGCACTGTTGCCCCAATATATCAGAATGAGGCAGCAGTGATTCTTATAATTAACCGTTATTTAGGTCGTACTGCATCAGCAGTACCTTGAATAAACGCTTTAATTTTTTCTACATCTGAACTACTTAATTTTCCTGTAAAATCAGGCATGCCCTTCGACATGTAAGCTCCTTTGAATACAACTTTATCTAAGTTTTCGATGTTATCTTTACTTACGTAACCTAAATTTGGAATGTTGCCACCTCTATCGACTCCAGGTACACCATGGCAGAAAACACAGTTACTTACATATAAAGCGGTACCTTCTGACACATCTTCTGGGTTGTATTTAACTCCCTCGATAAGATTTTCCATTTGGTAATCAACAAATACTGGCTTTTTGGCCTTCCCGCCAAGCTTGAAGGTATAAACCGTTCCTGGAGTTGCAAGCTCGGTGGCGCGGATCATTAGGCCAAATACACCACCCCAACCAACAGCAATAGAGATATATTGTTCGCCGTCTACTTCATAACTAATAGGCGCAGCGATGACGCCAGTACCCATTGACGACTGCCATACCACTGCACCCGTCTTAGCATTAAACGCCATTAAACGTGCATCAGCTGTGCCTTGGAAAACCAAATTACCTGCAGTAACTAACGTTCCGCCATTCCACGGGGCAACATGCTCATAACGCCATGCTTCTTTCTGCTTCACCGGGTCCCAGGCAAGTAAACGACCAAATGGCTTGCTCGTAGGAGGTGTAGTGTTAAGTAGAATACCGGTATTCCAACCCATGCCGCTCATTGGTTGCCCAGGCTTATTGCTGCCGACTTCAGTCCAGTTAGGATCTTCTGACATCACAATAGGCACGTTTTGCGCAGGAAAATAAGCCAGACCAGTCTTCGGACTAAATGACATAGAATGCCAGTTATGACCGCCGAAAGGACCCGGGACTATATCGTAGGCGTCGGTGGCATGTCTAACAGCATCAGTCACCATCGGACGACCATTTTTGTCATAACCGGTAGCCCAGTTTACGTCGACGAAGTTTTCAGCTGAGATGAACTCACCAGTCACCCGATCAATGACAAAGAAGAAGCCATTTTTAGGTGCATGTAGTAGCACCTTGCGG
Source organism: Colwellia sp. (assembly GCA_002733765.1). Taxonomy (GTDB): domain Bacteria; phylum Pseudomonadota; class Gammaproteobacteria; order Enterobacterales; family Alteromonadaceae; genus Colwellia. Next base: position 2,256 of record NVWU01000028.1, read on the forward strand.
TTTTTACCTTTAATTTTTAGGTCAGTAAGGATCATATCTTGTGTCGAGGTATAGTCCCAGCTGTCTCCAGGTGTTTCTTGATAATGCCAAACATACTCGCCTGTTTCAGGGTTGAGAGCTACCACAGAGCCAGTATATAAGTTATCACCGCCGCCGGGGCTGCGTTTAAGGAATGACCAAGGTGAAGGGTTACCCACGCCGATGTACATGAGGTTTAGCTCTGGATCAAAGACCATGCTATTCCAAACAGTACCGCCTCCGCCAGCTTCCCAATATTTACCTGAAGGATCCCACGTTTTAGCGGCTTGTTTCATTGCGTCATTTTCAAATGGTTTTGACGGATCACCTGGCACGGTGAACCAACGCCATTCTTTCTTGCCGGTTTTAGCGTCATAGGCTGTGATGTAGCCTCGAACGCCAAATTCTGCACCACCATTACCAATAATGACCTTACCGCGATATACCCTCGGTGCGCCAGTGCTAGTATAAGCACCGTCATTATCATCGATGGTGTTCTTTTCCCAAACCAACTTACCTGTTTTAGCGTTTAAAGCAATCAAACGGCCATCTAGTGAGGCGACAAAAACATTATCTTCATGTATAGCAACACCACGGTTAACCACATCACAACAAGCCTTGCTCGCCGTATCCCGTGGAACTTTTGGATCATAGGTCCAAATTCTCTGACCAGTCCTGACATCTACCGCATGGACTACGCTCCAAGAAGCTGTAACATACATCACCCCATTAACCACGATAGGTGTAGCTTCGACACCACGTGTCGACTCAAGGTCATAAGACCAAGCTAAGCCAAGGTCTCCAACGTTCTTGGTGGTGATTTGATTCAGTGGACTGAATCGAGAACCACTGTAATCAAAACCATGCTCAGCCCAGTCTTTACCGGTCTCCATATTTTGCATGATATGTTTTTCATTTACCTGCGTATTTTCAAAAGCAAAAAGTGCTGTAGAAATTGACGACGCGCAAATTATCGCGCCAATTAACATATGTTGTCTCAGTTTATTACTTAACATGAGCTCTACCTTGTGTTGGTTATCTGTTGAGAGTTAAAATGAAATGCTATCTTCATTACAAAAATAGCAATTGATAGTTAAAATACTTTTAAAACTCGTAAATTAAGTCGATTATCTTCACTAAAGCCATTTTCAACAGCTAGGTCTCGTCCGAAAGTAGCCAGCAGCTGTATGGAAGGTGAAATAAAGTACGCTGTACCGACACTCACTTTGGCGATCTCAGCCGCATCATCCATTTTGGTTCCATTGACTTCTGTTTCACCGCCAAAAGTTTGCGATAAGCCAACTCTAAAATCCCAACTTGGGTTCATTTTATAGCGCAGAAAAGCCTGAAGCTGAAAAGATGCTTCCTGTTTCATCGTTGTTTTGGCTGCACCGAACTCATCATTTTCGCCGTAAATCATCACGTCGGCCAATAGATCCAATGAGATATCATCAGTTAGGTTGGTGATATATCCCGCTTGTAAAGCGAATTTGTAGCGATTTTCACCAAGATTAAGGCCTTCCTTATTATCATATGTTCCTGTAGGTAGGTATATAAAAGGAGTAATACCGAAATACGTGTTGTCTTCAGGTTTGTTCACTAACCAAACCGTTGCGGCAAGAATCAAGTCGCCGACACCACTTTCTTCGCCCAAAGCAGCTATGTCTTTACCAGCATCCAGCGTGCCAAATGGTAGTAAAAATTGAGGGTCAACGATATAGCCTCCTAACTCCATGAAATGGATACCACGAAGTATCCCCACATCTGAGGCAAGACTATAGTCACCAGCAACCTTATTGCCGCCACTATACAGTTCATCACGTGAAGCATCTTGATAGTAAACCATTGCTAAATTAGTACCCGCTGGCAAAGCTGTGTAATCACCTGCATCGACATCGACTGCCAACGCAGAGTGACTCAGAACACTCCCAAGAATTAACGCGCTTAACTTGATAAAACTAGATTTTTTTTGGTTAGGAAATAAATTAGTTGCATACATGTTTATTTTATTTTTTTTCATGTTTTCACCTTTGTTTCTATTGTAATAATTAAATTTAGGTTTTATCGCACTAAACAATAAAACCAGTTTTACATAAGATTTTTACATCTTATTAATGTTAATGATTTTACTAGTAGTAAACTCTTTAACCCCTTCCTTGCCAAACTCAACACCTATGCCAGACTCTTTAGCGGGTGCCATAGGTATTTCAGGTCCAAAAACACAATGTTGATTGATCCACACCGTCCCTGTTTCTAACTGAGCAGTCACTTTTGATGCTCGCTCAAGATTAGAAGACCATACAGAGCCGCCTAAACCCATTTTACTGTTATTAGCACTGGCAATTACCTCATCTAAATCAGTATATTTAATAATAGGAAGTACTGGGCCAAAGGGCTCTTCGTCAACTAAACTACAACCATCATGTAAATCTTTTATAACGGTTAATGGAATAATATAACCTGGTTGATTTGGCGCCTCGCCGCCGGCGATCACCGTACCTTGGGCTTTACCCTCTGCTATATAAGATAATACTTTTTCGTACTGCGCCTTATTTTGTACCGGTCCAAATTGCACACCTTCTTCCATACCGTTACCAACTACAGCATTTTTTGCTAAGGTTGCTATTTCATCACAGAGTTCATCATAAACAGCTTCATGTACATATAAGCGTTTAAGGGCAATACACACTTGACCACTATTGATAAATGCGCTACCAAAAATACCAGGGGCAATGGTTTTTGGATCGGCATCATCAAGTACAATGGCAGCATCATTACCACCAAGCTCAAGCGTTAAGCGCTTCATGGTATCTGCTGCATTCTTCATAATAGCTTTACCTGTAGGTGTGGAACCGGTAAATGAAATTTTAGCTATATCGGCATGAGACGTAAGTACAGGACCTAAATCATTGTTATCAACAATAATACTGACCAACCCCTTTGGCACTATGTCAGCAATAATTCGTCCTAATATCAGTGCCGAAACAGGCGTTGTTGGGGCAGGTTTTAAAACAATGGCATTTCCCGTTACCAGTGCAGGAGATAATTTATATACCGTCATTAATAATGGAAAATTCCAAGGGACAATCGCAGCCACAACCCCCAGAGGAATTCGATGCTCTTCTACTCGATTCGTTTCCGTTTCTTTTAACACCTTAACGGGAAATTCATGTGATGCTAACGAACGACAATAAGCCTCAGCAAATTGTACTTCCATTCGCGCAAAATCTAATACTTTTCCTTGCTCTAATGTGATCGTTTTAGCTAGTTCTTCCGAATTTTCAGCGATTGCATCTGCAATTTTATTAACAATAGCTCTTCGTTCAGATTCGACTACTTTTTTCCATAATTTTTGTGCGATTTTTGCTGCAGCTACAGCCGTCATCACATCTTCTTTATTTGCTCTAGGTACAGTTGCGAAAACTTCTTCATTTGCAGGGTTAATTACATCTAGAGTTGTGTTCCTTTCAACAAGTTTTCCTGCTATTAACATTTTGTAATTCGACAATTTATATTCTCCTATTTCAGATAGCGCAAACTAAATTTTTACAAATTGTTATCTATTGGCTATGTAATAAATCTGCATATTTACAGATGGCCTAAGCTCAATTTAAACACTTTAATTAACTCAAGCTATCCATTTTCCGAAACAATCAATATTATTAAAATTAATTTTTTTACAGACAGAATATAAATACAAACACAAAAGATACTTACTTATCTAATTGAATTTAAAGATGAAAAATAGATTTGTTAGGATTTGTGGTGAATGAGATAAATAGGGTAGGAGTTACAAATACAATAAAATCGCATCAAAATGGAGAAGTTCCATTTTGTTAAAATTAGGATATTAAGATAACTTTTTCTGGATTAGAAAAGGGTTTGAAAGAAATAAAAATTATTTAGTCTGGGATGGTAACTCACCAAAAGTATCACGGTATATTCCTGAAAAACGCCCAAGGTGGCTAAATCCCCATTTCATTGCGACATCTGTTACATTTAACTTTCCAACACGTATATCACGTCGCGCTCCATGTAACCGCATAAATTTAAAATATCGAATTGGTGAAACCCCATATTTACGAGCAAAGGCATATTCTAGCGCGCGCTCAGAAACACCTAAATGAATCGCAATTTCTGATATTTTTAGTAGTTCATCAAAATCCTCTAGACAATGTTCAACAAGTCGTATTGCTTGAGTTACAATATCTTTAATGCCCTGTTTATTGTGAATGGAGTCTTTATAATAAAGCGCACGAACCACAGGTGCACACATGGAAGAAAACGATTCGACATCCATTTTTCTCTGTAAAAAGGCGGTGTATATTTGGTCAGCAAAACCACCAGTTGTCCGCTTAGGTAAAACATCTGGAACTTCCAAATAATTATTGTCTATGTCTTTGGTGTCAGAAAAACTGAGATTTGAATTTAATTCAATTATTGCAGCATCAAATTTACCATGGCAGATTAACTCCAATTCAATACCGGGTTTTAATACAAAGATATCACCCGCTATAATTTCTTGCCCCTGAAATAGAGACATATCACTGCCAGGCAGTACTGCGGCAAGTCTTATTAAATTGTCTGGAGTAACAAAACGCTTATGCATTCGTCGATTGGTATATTTTCGGGTTATATTGGTGCAATCAGACACACTTAAAGATGATATTTTTGCTTCAAATGAGCCCGTTTCAAGCTGAGTATATTTTTGTTCCCAACCATCAAACATTAGCGATTGGTCGTCAATATCTGTAGAAACAATATCTTGTACTTTCAACATATCTAGAGTTACCTTCATAATTAGTGGGATTTAATGGTTCTAATTTTAGCAACCATTAAACAGTAGCAGTAATTACTTGTTTCGACTATCCGCTTTCCGAAGCTGCTTAGATTTCTTGGGCTGCGATCATTTCCTCTTTTATTTTAAACTTTTGAACCTTGCCGGTGACTGTCATTTTGGGTAATCATCAACAAACTTAATATATTTAGGTACTTTAAAATGCGCTATTTTACCATCACAATATGCCTTTATATCTGAGACTTCTAGGCGCTCACCGCCTTGTACTTTTATCCAAGTGCATAAGCCTCTCCCATGGTATTGTCAGGAATACCATACGTATAGCTAACGGCACCTGCCTCTAGCGCTTGTTCTCATATACATTACCTCCTCACTTAACTTAGGAGATAAGCATGAGAATTTCGTGTAGCCAAGAACAATAGCAAACCATCATTGATTATTGCCAACAACAGCAATTATCAACTTCTAGCTTTTATGCTGTTCGAAAAAAAATCAGCTTGTCGTCAGGTAACTTTGTTCGCGCCAAAATCACACAACAGGTGGAACTCATTGAAGAGCAAACCTCCATAACAGTCACTGTGGGTAAGGTAAATATCAGTTTACCGACATCAACCTCTGTGATTTGACTAAGCCTATGATTACATAAGCTTATTTAATGAAGATATTTATTGGGCCATCAGAAGTTTTCTCCTGCATTCTCTAATAAGCTACCTCCATGTAGCGTCCTTAATTACGATGATATTGGTGTCACAAATTAAGCGATATGAAGTATGCATGAACCGTTACGAGATCCGTATGTACTGTTCTGTGAGTAGAATTAGGCAGTAACGCCTCATTCTACTCGATATTGGTCTAATATCTGGGCTGAGAATTTTAATAACGTAACCTTCAGTACAAAAAATGGAGCCACTTGATTAGAACCGATTTTTCATCTTGCAATTTCTTTATCTTGTTCAGCAGTTTTTTATTTTCAAGCTGATACGATAAAAGTGTATGAATAGATGACGCTACCTTAGAGGTTTTCCTCCCCGCTTTGTTATCTACAACACAATGGCTTTGACTATAAGCCTTCGTAAAATTATAGTCCGATTTAATATCAACACTAAACTCATCAAAAAATACTAATTCTCCAAAGGGGGTCACCGAGCTGCTTTGTGTTTTACTATTAGTTACTTTCATCGCTCTATCCTCTTAATTATGGAGCTAAAATTTTAACTTAATTACATTTGACATGTTAATTTACAAGCCCAATCACACTCCTACGTTACATTTTCACAATGAGCACCTTAGATTCACCTAATTAGTATTAGCGACAATGTTATGAAATACTATGCCAAATATATGCGTCTTAGAAGACGTTGATAAAAGATACTGTAATCTATTTTTATTTTACTTAACTATCCCTTTTCCGAATGTCTAATGAATTAATTTTAATATTTAAAATATAACCAATAATTTACAAATGGCCATTTTCCTATTCGGAAATTGGATAGCTTGGCTAGGCTTAACCAGATAAATTTAATTTACGCAAACTAAAAATGAAACAATAGGTAATTACTTTGACAATATGGTCGAACGTTTTCCAGATAATGACGCATTGATCATACCCTATCAAAATATCCATTGGACATATAAAAAATTTCAACAAGAAGTAAATCGGTTAGCTATACGTTTACAGTAGATTTGGTGGAGCGAGCCATGCAAATGGCGCTGAACCTTAGGAAACCGACTAAAGGGTTGATATTTCACAGTGACTGAGGCTCTCAATACACTAGCCATCGCTTACAGCAACAGTTAAAAAACAACAATATTACCGCTTCTTTGGTAGTTTGAAAAATGAATGGCTGTTAAATATTTATCACTTAACACGCTCAGGTATGAAGGAAGATGTAGAAGTTTATATCCGATATACAATCAGATCAGGCTTCATACATCAAACGGTGATTGCTCTCCAATTGAGTTTGAGCAGTCCACAATGCATGTTCATAGCTATGCTCACCTATGCAAATAATTCAGTCCTGAGCTATTTGCATAGGCATGTTCTTTACACATATTAAACAGAGAGACTCTCTTCAATAAATCCTTTATTTTTATTTAGCGCGGCTGAGTCACCATGAAAGACTACTTTGCCTTTAACTATAAGTATGTGTTTTTCACAAAGCTCATTCAACACTTTAATGTTTTTATCAACAATAATAGTTGAAACACCTGAATCTTTTATCTTTCTAATTACTTGCCATATTTCCTTTCTAATTAACGGAGCAAGTCCTTCGGTTGCTTCATCGAGTATCAGCAGATCAGGGTTCGTAACTAGCGCTCGTCCTATTGCCAACATTTGCTGCTCGCCCCCTGACAATTGGTTACCTTTATTCGTCAGACGTTCTGTTAATCGGGGAAACAGCTCTATCACTTGGTCGTAAGTCCAGTTAGCTTCGCCGCGAGTGTTTTTTCGTGCAGCCATCAAAAGGTGTTCTTTGACTGTTAAATTATGAAACATCCCGCGTCCTTCCGGTACATAAGCAATATCTTTTTGCATGCGTTTCCAGGTTGGCAGTGAAGTAATATTTTCTTCTTTATAAATAACATTACCACTGCGTGGTGGTGTAATACCAAGGATTGACTTTAGGGTGGTCGATTTTCCCATGCCATTACGGCCCATTATACTGACAGTCTCACCTGCTTGGATCTCAAATGAGATACCGTGAAGAATGTGGCTATCGCCATAAAAGGTGTGTAAGTTGTGAACTTCAAGAATATTACTCATGATCAGAATACCTCATCATCATTGCCGAGATACGCATCCTGCACTAGAGGATTACTGCGGATGTTATCCACCGAGTCGGTTATTAAGTGTTGTCCGTCAACCATCACAGTCATCAGGTCAGATAGTTCGAAAACAGCCTCCATATCGTGCTCTACAAGCACGATACAATATTGACTTTTAAGGGTCATCAAAAGCTTAACAATGGTTTGAGACTCTTCATGTCCCATGCCGGCCATTGGTTCATCAAGCAGGATAACTTTGGGGTTGGTGGCCAAAACCATCGCTATTTCTAATTGCCGTTGCTCTCCGTAACTTATTTGGGAAGCTTTTGTTTTCGCTCTTTCCGTCAGGCCTACCTTCTCTAACGCTGAAAGAGCCGCTTTAATAATAAATTTATTTTGATTACGATTCTGAAAAAATTTAAAACTTCCACCAATCTGTTGCTGCGCAGCAATGCAACAATTTTCAAGGCAAGTTTGGGTGTGGAAAATATTGGTCTTTTGAAAACTACGACCTATACCTGAACGGCAAAATTCATAACTCTTGGCACTAGTAATTGGCTTTCCATTATAAATTATTACGCCATGTGTTGCTTGATAGGCTCCACTAAGTAAGTTTAATAATGTACTCTTTCCTGCACCATTAGGTCCGACGATACTATGTATTTGCTTATCGTAAAATTTAATACTGAACTCATCCAACGCTTTTAATCCACCCCAAAATTTACAGAGGTTTTCTGCTTCAAGCACAATATTACTCATTTTCTTTATCTCCTACCAAATTACTAAGAAGACCTGAAAGACCATTCTTTAGCGTTAGGACCATCAAAATAATCAGGCAGCCCATGAAGAACATCCAATACTGGGTGACATGCTCAAGAACGTAATGCAGTCCTTCGTAAGCAAAGGCACCCAAAATTGCGCCATAGATGGATCCTAATCCGCCTAATAATGCCATAACCAGGGCTGTAGCGGATACCTCCCAAGACATCATTGACGGATTTACAAAACCATACTGTAGAGCAAATAAATAGCCAGCATAGGCTGCTAGCGAAGATGCAATCACATAGGCAATTAAACGGAAATGGAATATATTATAACCCAGAGCCGTTGCTCGCTCTGGATTCTCTTTTAATGCATCAATGACTCGTCCGAAACTCGATTTCATCAAGACTTTAAAAAACACAAAGCAATTAAAGAGCGATAGCAGGCACAAATAGTAGAAATGTGATTCATTGTTAAGATCTAGGAAATTAAAACCAAAGATACTTGTTTCAGGTTTAATATAAATAAATAGGCCGTCAAAGCCGCCATAATCAACGGAGTCTGCAAAGTAATAAAAGCACATCTGAGAAAGAGCTAGTGTTATCATGATCATGTAAATACCGCTTGTGCGCAGTACAATGAATCCAACAATCAGCGCGACAAATGCACTGATACTCATCACATAAAAAGTATAGATCCAGAAGTTTACCGTTTCATATTCCGGCGCTATAATAGTAAAAATATAACCCCCTATGCCATAAAACATTGCATGTCCTAATGTTATTAGTCCAGAGCGACCTACTAAGTAATCTAATGACATAACGAAGATTGCAATGATAATCATCGAGGAAATTTTATTTATATAAAAAACATTATCGGCTAGAAATAGCGGAATAACTAAACCGATTGCAAAGAAGAAAAAAATAAAAAGTTTTTCTGATTTATTTGTAAAAATAGACATAATTAATATCTCAGCTTTTAAACAGGCCTTGTGGTTTTATTAGAAGAATCAATGACATTAGTAGATAAATACTCATACTAGAGATTTCGGGTATTAGTACCGAAGCAAAGGTATCTACTATGCCTACTAATAACGCTGCAACAAATGCACCCTTGATGGAACCTAGACCGCCAATAACCACAACGACAAAACATGAAATAAGTACGTGCTCTCCCATGCCGGGCACTAAACTAACAATTGGGGCAGAGATAATACCGGCAAGAGCGGCTAAGACCACACCAATAGCAAAAACAATAGTAAATAGCTTACTAATATCTACACCGAGATTTTCCACCATAGCGCGGTCAGACTCTCCTGCCCTGATTAACATTCCCAGCTTTGTTCGGTTGATAATGTAATACATAGCTACAGCGACACAAATACAAATTAGTGAGATAAACAACCGATAATCGGAATATTCAAGCAACTCGGTTAATTGAATTGAACCTGATAGGGCTGAGGGAACTTCAACGCCCAGCGGATCATTACCCCAAACAAAACTCTGTACGGCGTTAAAAATGAATATCAGCCCCACGGTGAGAAGGACTTGATCAAGGTGATCCCGTTTATAGAGATGGCTAATCAAAAAGCGCTCAATAAGTAATCCGATAACTAGAGCAATCAGGGAGCTGATAATTACTGCAATAGCAAAACTGTCGGTGAGCGCTGTAAAATAATACGCAAGATAAGCTCCGATCATATACATTGAGCCATGGGCTAGATTTAATATTCCCATTACACCGAAAATCAACGTCAAGCCTGACGCTATTAAAAAGAGTAGAAGACCATATTGGACTCCGTTAAGAAGTTGTACCAGAAAAAAATATGTATCCATAATATTACCTTTGACAGGGCTCTTTAGGGAGCCCAATTGGGATTAAAGCTTGCAGCCACGTGCAGGGTCTTCAAGATTTGTTACGGATTCTTTAACAACGGTATTCAGGCCATTTACTACTTTTCTGAGGTAAATCGATTGAATCGGGTTATGAGCTTTAGAAAAACGGAATTTGCCACGAGGACTATCAATTTCTAGCAGTTCCATCTGGTAAATTAATGCAGCCTTGTCTTCTATGTTACCTTTTACAGCCTCCACAGCCTGGATAATCAGCTGACCCGCATCGTAACCTTGTACCGCAAATAGATCAGCGGACTTGTTAAATTTAGCTTTGTAGTCTGCGCGAAATTTCTTGTTCTTGGAGCTATCAATTGTATCAGCGTAATGCAGGGTAGTTAGTAGGCCTTCGGCCGCTTTACCTTGAGCTGCAGTGGTTCCCTCAGTAAGAAAACCTGAACCCAATAGTGGGATCTTACCTTTTAGCCCCATTGTGTCGTAATCTTTAACAAACTTGACCGCGCCTCCACCAGCGAAGAACACAAAAACCGCATCCGGTTTTATGGAGGCTATTTGAGTTAGATATGGCTGAAACTCAGTTTTAGGAAAAGGCACAAGAATTTTTTTTACAACTTCGCCTCCTGCTGCAACAAATGACTCCTCAAACGCCGCAAGTGACTCTTTACCAAAGCCATAGTTCCAACTTAGGGTTACTATCTTTTTGTAGCCCATGTTAGCGGCCTCTTTACCCATTGGATAAGCTGTCTGCCAGGAAGAAAAAGATGTTCTAAAGACATTCGGCTGACAAAAAGCTCCCGTAGCTGCATTGGCTCCAGCATTGGGGATGATCATGATAGAATCTTTGTTCCTGATGGTATTAATCATCCCCATTGCAACGCCCGAATGAACAGGACCGATAACGAAATCAGACTTATCATTATCAACTAAGCCTAATGTGAGTTCTGACGCTCGGGCTGGTTTAGCCTCAGTGTCAACTTCCACCAATTGTATTAGTCTTCCAGAAGCTTTATAGCCTTTTTCTTGTAAAGCCAACTTTAGTCCATTACGGATTGAATCACCGAGGCCAGCGTACACACCGCTAAATGGCAGCATTACACCGACTTTGATTGGTTCAGGTTTATTTTCGGCCAATACACTGGTACTAAAAGCTATTAGAAATGTTGCTATAAATACTGGAATCGTTGTCAAACAAGATTTATTTTTATTGTTCATTATTATTTATCACTTATTTAGGTTCAAGTAATACCAAGATTATGCGCTAGTCGTGCATTCGAATAGCCGTTGATTGCAAGCTTTATCCATCTAGCGCATAAGTACTAGCATTGCAAAAACTGGATGTAGAGTTTCATTTATTGGATTTTTTTGTGTGCTATTTAGCGATAATGTCGCTATTGGGATGTTGTAGACAACTTAGTAGCAAGACAGCATAAACCGTCCATAAACCGTCCATGGCTGCGCTTGAATAAATAAAAAATCTAAATAATAATAAAAGGAAATAAAAATGTTAAAACAGTCAACCAACAAGCTATTACTGATATCTTCTCTATGCGCATTTACCAATGCTGCCGTAGCGGGGTATGAGATCAAGCTAACGGATCAGGATACCATTACCTTCGGGGGATATATTAAAGTCGACGCACGATATGTTGATGGCGATGTAGCCTATCAAGATTTTTGGACTGGTGGAGGTGTTGCTTTATCAGACAGTAAATCGCAATTTAGAATAAATGCTAATGAAACACGCTTTAGTACCAAATATGTTCATGATGATGTCACAGGCTACATCGAGTTAGATTTTTTAGGTGGCGGTGGCAACCAAATTATTTCAAATTCGGCACACCCTCGTATACGTCATGCCTTTATTAATTATAAAGATATATTGGCGGGTCAAACTTGGTCAACATTCATGAATCCTAGCGCACTCGCAGAAACAGCTGATTTTGCTGGCGCCACGGTAGGAGTCGTCTTTATTCGTCAAGCTCAGTTCCGCTACACCATAGATAATTTCCAGATTTCGATTGAAAACCCAGAAACTTGGGGTGGTGATCCAACAAGCGATAACATACCTGATGTGGTTGTACGCTATAACCTTAAAGGCGATTGGGGCAGCGCCTCTATCTCGGCTTTGGGGCGTAGCTTACATACGGTGGCTGGTGATAGTGAAACAGCTTTTGGTGCTTCCATTGCTGGGCGATTAAAAACCATTGGCAAAGATGATTTGAGATTTCAATTCCACAAAGGTGAGCTTGGCCGTTACGTCGGTGCCGGTACCGCACCAGATCTGGCGAATGATAAAGTTGAAGATATCACATCTTACTTAGTTGCTTATCGCCATTTCTGGACCGAAACATTACGTAGCACTTTATTATATGGAGCCATTGAAGCAGATCTTTCTGGGGCAGATCGTAACCAGTGGAGTATCAATTTATTTCAAAATCTAACTAGCAAGTTAGCTATTGGGGTAGAAGTTGGCAAGTACACGATGGATGACCAGTCTGTTGATTCTAGTTATGGCCAAATTTCGGTGAAATATTCACTTTAATTCACTCGTTGTGTTGTAATTAATCATATGAGAGTAGTTGTAAGTAACATCGACTCTCATATTTTTAAGCTCCATAAAACGGCGTATAATTGACTGTTAGTTTGCCATTCTGCTTTCACGTTTAAAAAGGCCACATAATATTCAGTATATAATTGGAATTGACTCTTACTAAAATGCTCAGATACAACTTCAATAGCAAATTGATATGTAAATAAATATTGGCGACAGATTACCAACTATACCAAGTGCTTAGCGTCTGAATCTGATATGGTCATAAGCGACAATTCATCATCAGTTAAGTTTTTTAGACGCTTAGAAACCTCACCGTATATTGTTTTTAAGGTGATTTCTGTTCTAGCTTGTAAAAGGTTGTTACCTAGAACTTCGTCACGAACCAACTCCCAACCTTTTAACAAGTTTTATTGCTCGGCTACTATGCTACTTTCATGGATCATTGTCGGTCTTAAAATAAGTGACAGCTTGATTTTTAAGCCTACAAAAAACAGACGTTTTATTATTGAATTTCTGTCCGTACTTTTTTTCACTACTTGTTCAAAATACTCTCTATCAGTTTTAATTGACCATATATGGACACCTTAGCTTTCGCAAGTCCTAATAAATTATCGGTTCACTACCATATATTCGGCGTCTTTCTAGGTTTGTTACCCCGCGCCATGATGTAAATCCGAGCTCTATTTCCTTAACATTACATCGGCATGTATTTGCCATGGTCAAATCAGGTTCTAACAGAGACGGTTATCCGTTTATTTATCAGTGTATGCAAACTCAATAAAACTGTTACCTCGAAACTCTTTATTTTTTACGCGAATGCTTTACTCGCTATAAATTCATTTTTACCCGTTAATATATGCCATGCAATCCGAGCAAGTTTATTTGCTAACGCAACAATAGCTTTATGTTTACCTCGTCGTAATGATAATGAATTAAACCATTTGCCTAATGTATCTTCTCTTTTCGCAGCAAAGCGGCTTACTGCTCGTGCCCCATGGATAAGTAACACTCTAAGCTCAGAGCAGCCATTTTTCGTTATATTGCCCAGTCGTATCTTACCTCCTGAGCTTGACTGAGTTGGAACTAACCCGCACCAAGCGGATACTTGTCGCCCGTTCTTGAACTGCTCACCACTGCCAACTTCACTCATAAAACTTGCAGCTACAATAGGACCAAAGCCAGGAATTGACAGCAAAGCTTTATATCTTGGGTGCAATTTACAAAGCGCTTTAATTTCACGGTCACTTGACTCAACACCCATATCTAAAAACTTTAAATCATCACCTAATCGATTAAGTAATCCACGAAGTACAAAAGAAAGCCCATTAGTAGCATCTTCTAAAACGTCTTGTAATTTACCATGTAATTTCACTCGCCCTAGAGGAAATRTAACCCCATATTCTGCCGCAAGGCTACGTATTTGATTAACGGTCGCGGTACGATTTTGAACAAGGCGAGTTCGTACGCAACGTAATGCTTTTATGTCTTGTTGTTCAATACTCTTTACGGGAACGAAATGTATCCCAGGTCGAAAAGCCGCCTCACAAATAGCAAGTGCATCATTAGCATCGTTTTTTTGATTAGTGACAAATGGTTTTACATGCTGTGCGGGGATAAGTTTAACTTTATACCCTAGCCCTTGAAATATTCGTCCCCAATGATGAGAAGTGCCACATGCCTCCATGGCAATTAAAGTTCCTGCGGGTAATTGTCTTGTGCTGTGCAAGAACTTAGCTCTGGAAACCTTATAATTTCGCTGGATTGTATTATCTTTCAATAAAACGCATATTTGAAAAACATTTTTAGCTAAATCTATACCGACAACTTTAATATTCATGATGAACGACCTCATTAAATTTAACACCGATCTTAAGTTTGGCTCAAAATGCCAAACTTTGGGTGCTAAGGTGTCCATCACATCATTACACTTTAAAGCTTAAACCGATCTGAGATTATTTTCGATTCTCTAAGCTGTGAATTGATACAAGAACTATCAATCTTGAATTCATCTAAATTAATGACGAAAACCTACGAGTGTCCCACTAAATTTATTAAACTTAGATTAACCCTAGTAGATTTTCTAGAGATTAAAAATTTATACTTTAATGCTTCCAGAGTAATATCTATAGGGTAACAAATTCTTCCGCCGAGGTTGGATGTATAGCAATAGTATTATCGAAATCAGCTTTTGTCGCCCCCATCTTCATCGCAACGGCAAAACCCTGTAGTAATTCGTCACTACCAAAACCAATACTGTGTAAGCCCACAACTTTTTCATCAACACCGGCACAAATTAGCTTCATCCGTGTTGGGTCACGGTAATCTTCAGTAATCGCTTGATAAAGCGCGGTAAATTGTGAATTATAAACACTAATATTGTCTTCACCATATTGCGTAACCGCTTCAGCCTCTGTTAACCCTACCGTACCAATAACCGGATGACTAAAAACAACAGTGGCAATGCCTGAATAGTCTAAATGTTCGTCTGGTTTATTATTAAATAAGCGTTCGCATAAACGACGACCCGCAGCAACAGCCACCGGTGTTAACTGTGCCCGTCCAGTATTGTCACCAACTGCATAAATGCCATCAACATTAGTATTTTGATATTTATCCGTAACAATAAAGCCTCGCTCATTTAACTCAACACCCGCCAGTTCTAGATTAATATTATCAGTCGCTGGCTCTCGACCTATTGCCCATACTAATTTTTCAACTGGGCCAACTGACTGACCATTAGTTAAATGTATCATTAGCTTACCGTCAGCCAATTTTTCAACACGTTCAGGTGTGCTGTGGTTATGTAATGTGGGGCCATGCTTTGCCATTTGCTCAACTAATGTGGTGCTTAACATTTCATCAAAGGCGCGTAATGGTTTCTCATTTCTAACCAATAAATGCGTTTGCGTGCCTAGTGCATAAAACACACCTGCTAACTCTACCGCAATATAACCTGCGCCAATAACAGCGACTGATTTAGGTTGCTCAGTCAATGCAAAAAATCCATCTGAGTCTATGCCAAATTCAGCGCCTTCAATATCAGGGATGGAAGGTCGCCCACCCGTAGCAATAGTAATATGATCGGCGGTATATAAAGTGCCATTTACCTCAACAGTGTTTTTATCTACAAATTTAGCAAACCCTTGAATAACAGTAACATTGTTTGCATCAAAACCTCGTTGATACGCACCATGAATTCTTTCTATATACGCTTCACGGTTTTGAATTAAATGGTTCCAATCAAAACCTTTTTGCTCGATCTTAAAACCATAGTCGCTTGCATATTTAAGCGCGTCGCTAATTTGCCCAGCATACCACATGGCTTTTTTAGGAACACAGCCAACGTTTACACAAGTTCCACCAAGGTACTTGGCTTCAATTACGGCTGCTTTTTTACCCAGTTTTGCTGCTCTATTTGCCGAAGCAATACCGCCGCTACCTGCACCAATAGCTAAATAATCAAAATGTTGTGTCATTACGGAGTCCTTAAGTTTACTTATTTTATTTTTAACTCAAGCCACTTCAAAATGTATGATTCAGTTTGAGATTTCTTGAGTATATATGGGTACAAAAAGTCATGCAATCAAGCAAAGCGTAAACTAATTTACTTTTAGCTCAACAACATTGGCCATCAGATAAGCACTAATTGTTTTACTATCGACAGGTTTACTGTACAGGTACCCCTGAATATAGTGACATTGCCGCTGGGTTAAATAGTCTAACTGCCCTCTAGTTTCAACACCTTCGGCGATACAATGCATATTAAGACGTTTAGCTAATACTATAGTGGCATCAACAATAGCTTCATCGGTTTTTTCAATACCAATCCCCGAGATAAAAGTTCTATCTATTTTGATAATATCAAGTGGTAATTGTTTCAAATAAGATAATGAGGAAAAACCAGTACCAAAATCATCCAGCGCTAAAATAACCCCCAATTCAGACAATGCATTCATTGTTTTTATGGCTTTTTCAGGTTCAGAAAATAGTGCACTTTCTGTCACTTCTATTTTAAGTAAGTGAGCAGGTAAATTATACGTTGTTAACAACATCGCAATATAATCGACTAAACCTTCTTTAGCAAAGTGCTGTGGAGATAGATTTACAGATAAATATAACGTTGGTCGCAGTTGATGCCATTTTTTAAGATCAATTAAGCCGCGTTCCAAAGCTGCCTCGGTCATAGGAATAATCAAACTGAGCTCTTCAGCCATCGCAATAAAATCGACCGGAGCGATTAAACCCTGTTCACTTTGCCAGCGCATTAACAGTTCAAGACCAGCGGCTTTACCACTATTAGCATCAACAATAGGTTGATAATGATTAAAAAATTCATCATTCGCATAGGCTAGTTTCACATTAGATTCTTTTTCTAATCGCTCATTGGCTTCATGGTTCATTCTTGGTGTAAAGAACTGAAAAGTATTGCGACCTAGCTGCTTAGCATGGTACATAGCAATATCGGCATGCCGTAATAATGCGCTCGAATTATTGGCATCTGCAGGATAAAGCGCAATACCAATACTTGCCCCAATACTTACTTTGTGCGTTTGCAACAACACAGGCTGCTCTATGGCTGCAATGATTTTTTGTGCAATCTTACCTAAATGCCCTATCCCCTTAGTTGTCTCTAATAGCACCACAAATTCATCACCACCAATACGCGCTACCGTATCGTCTACACGTAAAAGTTCAGATAAGCGCCGGGACACTTCAACTAGCAATAAATCACCACAATCATGGCCTAATGAATCATTCACTTGCTTGAATTTATCTAGATCAATAAAGAACAAAGCGATTGTACTAGATTTCCACTTAGACGATTCCATCGCTTCTTTGATCCGTTCAAGCAATAAACTACGATTAGGTAAATTGGTTAAATAATCATAATGAGCTAAATAACGTAATTCTTTTTCTGCCGCTTTTTGTGCACTAATATCTGAAAAAACAAAAATAAAATGCAAGCTGTTAGTAATTTTATTTCGGCCTACATTAATATTGAGAATAACATGAAATTTTTTACCTGTGTCTGTCGTCACTAATTCTTCACCGCGCCAATGCTCACTCTCTACTAATGTGGGCAGTAATTGTTGGAAAAATTTCCAGCGTCGTTTACTAAGTCCCATGAGGTTACTATTAAAATCAAAGTTCTCATCAGGCCAACCAAAAACACTACGAAGCGATTGATTCGCCGTGGCCTGGATATAATCACCATTAATAATTAATACCCAGTCATTGGTTTGTTTAAATGCTTCACCATAATATTGATTACGTACTTCTTCAGCGCGAGTTTGCGTAATATTGCTATAAGAGCCCGTGATTCTACTTGGTTTATTGTTACCATCTAGCGTCACTATTTTTCCTAGATCTTTATACCAGAGCCAATGCCCTGCTGCATGCTTTAATCGATAGGTACAACTAAAAGTTGCCTCAAGACTATTTAAGGTGACAAACGCTTCCCAACGAGATAAAAAACTTTGTTTATCATCAGGGTGAATCAACCCAATATGTTGCTCAAAGCTATGGGCTGTTGTTAAATTGATATAACCTAACTCTTGCGATATACGCTTACAAAACATTAAGTTATCATGCGCTTTCCAATCCCAAACGTCACTATTACTACCAATTAAAGCAAGTTGTAGACGATTCTCTCTAAAGGTAACTTCTTCGTGGTCCTTAAGTAACTTCAAACGCTGTAAATTGCGTTGATATAACCACAAAAAAGCCAACAGCAGCAAGGTAGCAGCATAAATAAAATAAGCTAACGGAGACTGCCATGGCGCATAACTGACACGAATTTTTATTTGACGGGTAGCAGAGTACTCACCCGTAACAGGTGATTTCACCTTTACTGATAATGTATGGACACCTGATGGCAAGCTAGGAAAGGTAATGGTATTTTCAGTAGTTGCAGGATAACTAACGTTACTATCACCCGCTAATTGATACTCAAAAATAACATTCTGATTATCTCCGTAATATAATGTTGAAAAATCAAAGCGAATACCAACATCATCGTACTTTAGTTGTATTTCTTGCTGTTGATTGATAATTAACGGTAGATCTAGTTCTCTGGAAATCACCTTGATATTGGTAACATGTACTTTAAGAGTATTATCTACATGTTTATTTTTAAGATTCAAAGGGGAAAAAACACTTACCCCTTCCATTGAGCCATAGGCTAAATTTCCGTTAGTTAATTGCAGCCGAGCTTCCGCATTAAACTCCATCGCAGGGAAACCATCATCAATAGTAAAATTACGAATATGCTGAGTATCACTATTTAATAAAAACATGCCTTTATGAGTAGAAAACCAAATATCACCTTCGGTGTCTGTCATTAAACTGTACACATTATTATCAATAATAGAATTATTGCTATCATAAAAATATTTGACTTCAAATGTCGATAACTCTAGCCCTACTAAACCTTTTCCTGGGTAAGCCAACCAAAAAATATTATTTTTATCTATGGTCCAACTATCAAAAGTGAGCCATTCGCTCGCTAGAACACCTGGATGCTGATAAAGCTTAACGACTTTATTAGTCACTAAGTCATAGCTCCACAAACTATCATTAGTGCTAAATAATGTGGCCTTGCTATTAGGTAGACTCCCAAAAAAATGATAAATTTGACTTAACGGTACAACTTTATTTAGTGCCGTTAAGTCAACTTGCTGACCTAACTGTAAATCAATGAGTACAGCACCATCATCTTGCACTAACCAAAGATAATGCTGTTTTTGCAAAAAAACTGAATGAGAATTTTTCGCTAGTACTTTATGAATTTCAATATCAAAAGTAGGCTTGGTCACTTGCTTTAACTCAGTATTATAAAAAACAACACCGTTGGAGGTTAACAGCAATAACTCTTTGTTATAATTATAAATTTGATCAATATGGTTATTACTAAATTGATTGTCACTATCTGCAGGTAAAAAATATCGTTTTACGCTATTTTTTTGATAATCTATCAAGTTAAAACCATTGCTCGTGCCAACCCAAAATAAATCATCATTATTACTATGTTGTTGCAATATCCGTACAGCGTTATGGTTTAAACTCTGCTCACCCTCGCGTTGATAACGATAATTTTCAATTAATTCTCTACTAGGATCCCACAAGTAAACACCTTTAGACTCAGAGCCAAGCCAAAAAACGCCACTGTTATCCCGTGCTAAAGAAATAATTAAGTCATCAGAAGTGTTTTCAAAATAATCACTCACACCAAAAAGGAATTCACCTGACTTTTTAATGGTATCAATAACATGCAAACCTCGATTGCTAGCGACATACAACTTGTCTGCTATATAAAGGAAATTCCATACCGAAAGGCTCTTCAATATTAACTTATAGGGCGCTAAGGGTAAAAGTCCTGATATATACTCATTTATGTTATCAACATTGATACTAAAAACACCGTTGTTAGTACCAAAATACAAATCATTTTTTTCACTAATATGAAGAGTGTAGCTTTTAGTCGCTTCCTGTAAATTAAAGCCATTATCGCCAGATAGTGTTATTAAGCTTGGCAGTTTTTTCCATGTTTTATGTTTGGTGTGATAGACATAGATCCCCACACGAGTAGCAATATAAAGCACTTGACGATGATGCTTTATTTGAGAAATATTATTTCTATTAAGTAATTCTTTTGATAAGTCTAATTTAATTTGAAATTGTGATGCTTCAGGATCATAGAAACCAATAGTTTTATTGGTCGCAATCCAATAACCTGTTTTATTCGCGCTATTATTTCCTTGTGTAACACCCACCACATACTGCCCATCACCCTCAATAGTGCTAGCAAGAACTAGTTGATATTGATTAGTACTAGGTTGGTAACGATATAATGCATCATTTACATTAATCCAAACGCCACCATCAGCATCTTGCTTTACAAAATGAATAGCACTATCTAAAAAACTATTGTTTGGTCCTGGTAATTGTTTAATTGAATAACCATCATAAATATTTAAGCCGTTATCCGTTGCCAGCCAAACAAAACCTTCTTGATCCGCAATAATTGAAGTAACAGTACCTTGTGATAACCCGTCTTCAACGGAAAGCTGCTTTAAATACAAATTATGAATACTACTTTTTTCTTTCGCTTGTAGCATAAAGCTAAACGATGCTATAAAAATAATCAGTATTACTATTTTACAAAGTTTCAGAAGTTTCAAACCATTACAACCTTTAGTACTTAGTCTCATTAAATAAGTACAGTTCAATTTATTTCGTTAAATCCCAACCATTTAAGTATAACAGCTCTAAAATTAAGCAAAATATTAAATAGTAAAAAAATGCCTCTGTTAAATAATTACCCTTGAATACTTCCTTTGTTGCCATCACATCTACACTACCATTTATTAAATTTGTAACCCTTATGACTAACCCTTTATTGCTAAACTCGCCTTTACCCGAATTTTCCAAAATAAAACCCGAGCATGTAAAGCCAGCAGTAGAGCAAGCAATCAATGATTGTAAAAAAGTAATTGAACAAGTATTAGCCGAACAAAGCACTTTTACTTGGCAAAATTTAGTGATGCCTATTGATGAAGTTGATGATGTATTATCTAAACTTTGGTCACCCATTTCCCACATGAACTCGGTAATTAGTAGTGATGAATTACGAGAGGCTTATGAGTCATGCTTACCTTTATTATCAGAGTACAGTACTTTTGTCGGTCAACACCAAGGGTTATATCAAGCTTACCTACAGTTAAAAGATAATAGTGCCTTTTCTAGCTTAAATACCGCCCAGCAAAAAGTAATTACCAATGCTTTACGTGACTTTAAATTATCAGGCATCGCCCTAAATGATAACAACAAGAAGCGTTATGGCGAGATTGTCAGTCGTTTATCTGAATTAAGCTCAAGCTTTAGTAATAATGTGCTTGATGCCACGCAAGCATTTAGCATCAACATTAGTGATAAAAATGAGTTAACCGGTTTACCTGACAGTGCCTTAGCTGCTGCACAGGCACTAGCCAAAAGCAAAGAACAGCAAGGCTATACCTTTACCTTAGATATTCCGAGTTACCTACCAGTAATGATGTATTGTGACAATCAATCATTACGTGAAAAACTACATCGCGCTTTTGTCACGCGCGCTTCAGATCAGGGGCCAAATGCCGGAAAATTCGACAATAGTGGCATTATGAATGAACTATTAGCACTTCGTCATGAATTAGCCCAATTGCTAGACTTTAATAACTACGCTGAACACTCTCTCGCGACTAAAATGGCCAACTCTACCGACGAAGTAATGGCATTTTTAGAAAACCTAGCGGTTAAATCTAAACATCAGGGTAAACAAGACTTTCAAGAATTAACTAATTTTGCCCAAACTGAGTATTCACAAGACACATTACAAGCGTGGGATTTAGCCTATTACAGCGAAAAACTCAAACAAAGTCGTTATACCATTTCCGATGAGGAACTACGTCCTTACTTTCCCAAAGATAAAGTGGTTGAAGGGTTATTTTCCGTCGTTAACCGTTTATTTGGCTTAAACATTAACTGCCGAGACGGCGTTGATGTTTGGCATGATGACGTAAAATTTTACGATGTTTTAGATGCCGATGGCCAATTGCGTGGTAGCTTCTATTTAGATTTATACGCTCGTGAGAAAAAACGTGGTGGCGCTTGGATGGATGATTGTGTAGGTAGAGCTAAACTTAGCACAGGTGAGATTCAACACCCAGTTGCCTACTTAACCTGTAATTTTAATGGCCCTGTTGGCGATACACCAGCATTGTTTACCCATGACGAAGTAGTCACTTTATTTCACGAATTTGGTCACGGTTTACACCACATGCTAACGCAGATAGATGCCAGTGCTGTTTCTGGCATTAATGGCGTGCCTTGGGATGCAGTAGAATTACCGAGTCAATTTTTAGAAAACTGGTGTTGGCAGCCAGAAGCACTAGCCTTTATTTCGAGTCACTTTGAAACGGGTGAGTCACTACCTCAGGCGCTTTTAGATAAAATGCTTGCCGCCAAAAACTTTCAATCAGCCATGCAAATGTTACGTCAATTAGAGTTCAGCATTTTTGACTTTACTATGCACGCTAGCTATACCAGTGATGCGAAAGAAGATCATATACAACAAGTATTAAACCAAGTGCGAGAACAATACTCCGTAGTAAAAGCGCCTGAATTTAATCGTTTTCAACATGGTTTTAGCCATATTTTTGGTGGTGGTTATGCTGCAGGCTATTACAGTTATAAATGGGCCGAAGTATTATCGGCCGATGCTTTTGGCTTATTTGAAGAAGAGGGTATTTTTAACCAAGCTACCGGTCAGTCTTTTTTAACCAATGTGTTAGAAAAAGGCGGTAGTGAAGAACCAAGTCAATTATTTAAAAACTTCCGTGGCAGAGCACCTGAAATAGAGGCTTTATTACGCCACTGTGGTATTGAAGCTTAACCTTATGGCAATAAATACCACAGAAAAATTTAGTGATTTATATCAACGTGCGGTTAAACGAAAAGGTGGCGCCAAAGCGTTAGAATTATTACTTGGTAAAAAAATTATTGGTAAAAAATTACTTAACGATAATGCTGCCCAACAAGGTGTGGCAACGTTAAGTGATGATAGGGTTTTATCCGCATTTACTAAGCAAATTTTTAAATCGGGCTTTGTCTGGCGTGTGGTCGAAAATAAATGGTCTAACTTTGAAGAAAGTTTTTTCAATTTTAACATTGAAAAAGTGCTAATGATGCCTGAAGAAATGCTTGAACGAAAAGCCGCTGATCCGGGTATTATTCGCAACTATAATAAGGTTAAAACCATTACAGCAAATGCTCAAATGATGTTCGACCATCAAATAGAACATCATAACAGCTTTGCCCAATTCATTGCGGAATGGCCAAGCAGTGACATTATTGGTTTATGGGCCTTTTTGAAAAAGCACGGACAACGTCTTGGCGGCAATACAGGCCCTTACGCGTTAAGACTATTAGGTAAAGATACCTTTATCTTAAGTTCAGATGTGGAAGCCTACCTCAGAGCACAAAAAATTATTGATGGCGGACTACAAAGTAAAAAAAGTTTAACGGCAATTCAGGCATTTTTTAATGAACACCAACAAGAGTCTGGATACAGCCTCACTCAACTAAGCCGTTTAATTGCCTTTGCCAATGGTGATAATTATGTACAACTTGAGGCAGTTTCATGACTAACCTTCTTTATCCAAATGTTGCCGTTGCCTATAGCGATAGAATTGACAACGATCGCTGTAAGCGTATCGCAAAAAAATGGCACCTTAATTATATTGGTGATGTTGCATCAGCACATAAACACGCTTCATTAGATTTTTTATTACAACTCAATCATCAAATACTTGAGTTAATAAAACTCGATGAACCAAAACTTAGCGGTATTAACGTTGATTTTGTTGATGGCGCAATGGCCCATCGTCGTAAATTTGGTGGCGGTAGAGGCCAAGACATTGCCAAAGCAATAGGATTAAAGCATAGTTTTACCCCGCATGTATTAGATGCTACCGCAGGATTAGGCCGTGACGCTTTTGTCTTAGCCAGTCTTGGTTGCCAAGTAACATTAATGGAACGTATGCCTGTTGTGGCTGCCCTACTCGATGACGGTTTAGAGCGTGCGAAACTCAATGCTGGTGTAAGTGAGATTGCGCAACGTATGCAGTTGATTCACGCTTCGTCTATTGAAAATATGGCGCTAACCGAAGAAGTAGATGTAGTTTATCTTGATCCCATGTACCCACACCGTGATAAATCAGCAGCGGTAAAAAAAGAAATGCGGGTATTTCAATCATTAGTGGGTGAAGACTTAGATGCTGATGAATTATTATCGCCAGCACTTGCTTTGGCTAAATACCGTGTTGTAGTAAAACGACCCAGTTATGCCCCACCGCTAAATAATCAAACACCCACAACAAGTATCAAGATGAAGAAAAATCGTTTTGATGTTTATGTAAATAAAGCAATTCCTAAAATTTAACTCTACACTTAAATAATATACTTTTTAGCGGTCCAACTTATGGCAAAAGCATTATGTAAATGGAAAAAAAAGGATATTGAACATAATATCCATGAGTTGATACATATCGTCAGTAAGCCTAGGTTTATATGCAAAGATTGCGCGCGAGCAACACACGATAAAGGTTATTTATGCAAACCTATTAAGCTTAACTAACACTAGAGCAATATAGCGTTTATAATTGCTAACAAAATCACACTTGAACATTGTCATTACCCAAGGCAATATCCTAAATAGATAATCAAAAATAAAGAGACCGTCCATGTTAAAAACCGAAATGGTAGAACAATTAAATCAACAAATTAATAGAGAATTTTATTCATCTAATCTTTATTTGCAAATGAGTGCTTGGTGTGAAGAAAAGGGCTTTTCTGGCGCCGCTGAATTTATGCGTAAACATGCCGCCGAAGAAATGGATCACATGACGCGTTTATTTACCTATGTTAGTGAAACCGGTGCACTACCGATATTAGGTGCTATTGAGGCGGCTCCTCATGAATTTAAATCTTTAGCTGATGTTTTTGAACAAACCTACAAGCACGAGTGCCAAATTACTGAACATATTAACGGATTAGCTCATCAAGCTTTTACTAACCAAGACTACTCAACCTTTAATTTTCTACAATGGTATGTCGCTGAACAGCATGAAGAAGAAACACTATTTAAAAGTATTTTAGATAAAATTAATTTAGTAGGCCATGACGGCCATGCTTTATTCTTTGTTGACAAAGATTTAGCTGAAATGGCAAAAAGTGGTTCAAGCAGCATAATGACAGAAGCAACAGGATAAACATTTAACAGCACAGTATACTGTTAAACTTAACGAACAAATGAAAGGGCTTTTATAGCCCTTTTTTTGTATAAGCATAATTATAAAACGATTATAATAGTCTCGAAATTTTTTAACATTTTCTTCATAAGGCTTTACTCGTTAGCTTTATTAGTTGGGTTTTATTCTTAAGGTGTAACAGTGATCACAACAGACGTATTAATAATTGGTGCCGGCGCAGCAGGCTTAATGTGTGCAGCACAAGCAGGCTATCGTGGTAAAAGCGTTGTTGTGGTTGATATGGGTAAAAAGCCGGCTCGAAAAATATTAATCAGTGGAGGGGGTCGTTGTAACTTTACCAACCAAGGCACAACGCCTAATCACTTTATTTGTCAAAACCCTCACTTTGTTAAATCAGCATTAAGTCGTTTCACCGCTGACAACTTTATTGAGTTAGTTGATCGGCATGATATTGACTATCATCATAAAACCTTGGGGCAACTTTTTTGCGATAACAGTGCTCAAGATATCGTTGATGTTTTGCTTACTGAATGTGATTGGGCAGGCGTATCGGTTAATCTTCGTACTGAAGTACTTTCAGTACGTAAAGGCCCTGAATATGGTTACCTTGTAAAAACTTCAGATAAAGACTATCAGTGTAAATCATTAGTTATTGCCTCTGGCGGACTCACTATGCCAAAACTAGGCGCATCACCCATTGGTTATAACATTGCTAAACAATTCGGCTTAGATGTTTTGCCAACCATCGCGGCTTTAGTGCCTTTTACCTTACATGACCACGATAAAAAACGCTTTGATGGTTTGTCTGGTATTAGTATCAATTGTCAAGTTACTAGTGAAGATGGTGTGAGTTTTCATGAGAATATTCTTTTCACACATCGAGGTCTATCTGGGCCAGCTATATTACAAATATCCTCTTATTGGCAAGCAGGTCAAGCGATTACTATCAATTTGTTACCTGATAACGCTCTCAATGACATTATTAATAACTGGCGGGCTCAACAACCTCAAAAATCGTTAAAAAACCTTTTAGCCACCTTACTACCCAAACGTTTTATTGACGTATTGATCAATGATGGTACGTTTGCCGCAAAAGTCGCAGATAAAGCGGTCAATCAATTAAACCATGGTGAGATCAATAATTTAGCCAGCGCAATCCATGCTTGGCAAATAAAGCCTAACGGCACCGAAGGCTATAGAACGGCCGAAGTAACATTAGGCGGTATCAATACCGACGAGCTTTCTTCTAAAACCTTTGAAACGAACAAAGCCAAAGGCTTATACTTTATTGGCGAGGTTATTGATGTAACCGGCCACTTAGGAGGATTCAATTTTCAGTGGTGCTGGTCTAGCGGTTGGGCTTGTGGACAAGCAGTTTGATTTAACTATCAAAACAATTGCTCTAAATTCGAGCTAAAGGGAAGCAAGGGGCAGGAATGGCAAAGCTTCCGTTATTAGCTAAAATATCTATAATTAAAGCATAAATTCATTTCATTTAAAGGTAACCTCCTTATATCTCTAAGCTAGAAAACCTAAGGTTTTCCCCGTTAATAGCTTTACTTAAAATCATAGTACCAATGTAACTTGGTGTGATTTCATGTTGATTAATAACACAATTCTTTAGTTTATTACTACTCGCCAGCATAAATACTGGCTGGTTTGTTGCTTCTTTAAATAAAGCTTTATCAATATTTACTGTGTTGTGTAATGGTAAATTAATACTCGCGTGGTCTTTATTTACAATGTGAATGACTGGTCTTACTTCATTACCTATTATGATGTCTTTATTGCCATAGTTCGTATAAAGCGCCATATCTGAAAAAGCATCAGGTATCATGTTCAATACTTCCCCATATTCATCATTAGTCCATTCATAAAAATACAGAGGTTTTATTTTTAGCCTCAAAAAGAACAAGGTTGAATTAATTTTCTTTACTAGCCAATTATTCTTTGGTGAAGACATATTGATCACGACTAAATTTTTAGATTTGCAGTAGAAGGGGATTAAATATCGCATCAATAAATAAGTTAGTATATTTTTACCCCGAACACTCTGATCGAGTTTGAAGTCACATAAATACCAAAAACTTTGGGTTTCTTCTCTTGTTACCTTTCTTAGTATGGCACACCCTACTCCTAATAATCGCCCTTTGTGCTCTAAAATAAATACATTCTCCTTTCCTAAACTTTGAAAAAATGCGAAGTAATTCCCGTCAGCGGTTCCATGGTTAATTTGAAACGTCTGCTCACCTAACGGGTAGTTGAATTGCGCTTCAAATTGTTTAAGCTGCTCAGAATACGATGAATATTCTGAGGCTTTGAGTAAACGAAATTTCATTTCTTTATCATCACTGTTTCAGAATAAAAGCCTGTTTCATCGTAAAGCGGAATAATGTGACCAACAGTTAAATCCATAAGGGAGTAATCACCTAATAGTCTTCTTAACACTAAACGCCCATTATTGTGTAGTTGGTCAAAAGCTTGCAAAATTAACCGTTGAAAGTCTGTAAATGGCATCCAATCACCTATATTTGATAAGTCTATTAGATGAAATTTACCTGTGTTTAAAAGAACCGTTTCAGCGCTTTGATTAAGGTAAGTGATAGGTGTGTTATCTCTATTACAGATAGACGCATAGTTATTAGTAAGATTTGTTCCTAAAATCACATTTTCAGAATTTTTATTCGTATAGCTCTTATCGTTTATGTCACATAACATTTTTGCATACGTTATTTTAAAGTGTTCACTGAATGATTCTTTTGAATATTTAGTCGCTTCATCAGAAAACAATGTACTTAATATTCTGTTATCAAAGACAAGTTCTATAACGTAATTCAGTGAATCACTATTTAGGGCATAGCCTTGTACTATCGTCTGTTCATTTTTGTAATTGATAAAGTACTCTCTTACTAATTCAAATAGATATTCAAACCTGCCCACCTCAATTTGCTCAGTTTTATACTTTGGTGATAGCTTTTGTAGACAAATATCTAATTGTGCTTTATTCATATCAAATACGGTTATGGTTGATACGCAATCATGAGAAAGGTAATGAATGACGTTTTCGCCACCGGAACAAATTGTTAATACATCGATGTCATCTTTATCTCTAAATGCGCTAATGACTTCGTTGATAACATTTGGCGCCTCTCTCGTATGATAAAAATTTATGGACAATGTGTTTTTTGCATATAACATTTCTTTTTGTGTGGGAACGGCTAATTTAGAAAAAAGATTAATAAAATTCAACTGAACATTTTTGAATTTTGTTTCGTTAAAATCAATTCCACATTGGTTCATTGCAATCAGTATATCTTCACCATGTGACCAATCTAATTTACTGTGCTTAAGATAGTGTTCCTGCTCACACAATAAATTGAGATGAGTTAAACTAATAGAAATAGATTCTGATATAACCGCATACATATATTCGATTGCGGCAAGTTCATGAAACAAATCACTGAGTGAATCAACACTCAATAAATTGTCTATCCAAGTTGTTACGAATGGATTTTTTACATACTGACCATCAAAGCCTAAGGCGGTTAAGTGTATATTAAAAGTATGTGTATGGAATTTATCTTGGTTACCTTGCCCATGTTCTTCCCATATATTTTCAACAACTAGGTACCTAGCATTTGCATTGGTAATTTGACTCGCTAATTTCAATAATAATAAAGGGAATACTTCTACCGCATAATAAAACGGCACTTGAGAGCGCAATAATTCATCTCTATTGGCATTTGCTAAAAAGGTTAAGTATTTAGAGTTTTGCCATGTAAGATTTGAGTCTTGAGTAATTTCTTTAGCTAAAGATTTAAACATGAGCAATAACCTCTTTAAGGTTTTCATTAATAAGTTGGCTTTGCGGGGTAACCGTAAACTTTTTGTACGGTATAAAACCAAGAAACCATAATTTCCAAAAACCTGTTAATGCTTTGGGATTTTTGTTAATCAGGGTTTTAAAAGATTCCAGCGTGCCAACTTCAATATTGCAAGCTTCTTTAAATACTTCATAAACAAACTTAGAGCAGAATGATTTTTTAGCATTAAAGTTAAAGCTAAAATCATATAGGACTCCGTAACGAGCCTGACAAGCATTTTTTAGTTCTTTTATTTGATCTTGCGTTAAGTCTTCGCTAAATCGTCTTATTGCAAACCATGAGTTTTTAGAGCGGCTTATAAAATCCTCTAATGATGAAAGGCCACTCATGGGTACTTTACTTTCTGCCACCATCCATTTGTCATTGTCTTTGAGTAAAATACCCACATGAGACGTTTGTGAATTAGTGCCTTTTTCAATGGCTCGATAGAGAAAGTTTGGTATAGATATAAAAATAATATCACCCTCTTTTAACTTATCTTTATTGACTGTATTAATTTTATTGTTCATTGTCATCAGTGTTAATTCCTTTTGAAATAATGTAATTACTTTTACATTTCAACTTGCATAAGGATACTTAAATAAGCATAGTTACATCTGGCTACCTCCCTAGTAACGTATAGTGATACTTTTGGCGATAATATGAATCAAAACAACAAATTAATTGATGAACTTAAAATTGCGCTTAAAACAAAAAACATTACGTACAAAGCGATTGGTTTACACCTTAAGCTTAGTGAAGGGACTATTAAGCGAATTTTCTCAAACTATGATTTTACCTTGCACCGGTTGGAAGATATTTGCTCACTCGTTGATTTGGAATTATTTGACCTGTTAGAAAGAATGAAAGAAAAAGAACTTTCAACTGAAATATTACCGGTTGAATATGAAAATGAATTAGTTTCAGATATACAATTATTATTAACCGCCCACCTTCTAATCAATAAATGGACTGTGCAGCAAATACTGAGTAACTATGAAATAGACAAGCTTGATATGATTCAATTGTTATCTAAGCTAGATGCAATGCGTATTATCGATTATTTACCGGGTGAACGTGTCAGATTAAAAATAAGTAGAAACTTTAAATGGATAAATAAAGGGCCCATTCAACAGTTTTTTAATAAAAATATTGAGTCCGAATTTTTTAATTGTAATTTTACATCTCCTGGTGAAATAAGACTGTTTATATCAGGGATGCTAACAAAATCATCTAATACTGAAATGCAACGAAGAATCAAGAAACTAGCAGTGTCTTTTGATGATTTACACAAAGAAAACGAACAAGAAATATTGCCTAATAAATTTGGTACAAGTCTCGTATTGGCAATGAGGCCGTGGGACATTAATCTCTTTGATAAATTGAAAAAACCAGAAACAAAAAAAGTGTTTAAATAAGATAAACAATAACGCCAATATTTAATTACAAGTGTAGCTGTTAATTTTATTTAGCCTCGGTAACAACTATGAGTGTATGCAGCACCACCCACTTTATATAGAATATAAAAAAGTATCCGCTGAAAATTATCAGAGTTCAATGCTGAGGTCAGATAGAAACGTCGACAGCCTTTTTTGTTGCAGTATCAGACTTAGCTAAAACTGGAACATGATGTTTTTTTTGCCATATTCTGGGAGTCACACCATATTTTTCATTAAACTTTTTAGCAAAGTATGACTGGCTATTAAAACCCATGGCATACGCGATATTGGCGACACTCTCGGTGTTATGTTCTGTGGATAGTAAATCAGCAGCAAGGCTTAATCTCAGCTCTACAATCAACTTATTAGGACTGATACCATGCTTATCGGTTAACTGCCTATGTAGAGTACTGCGACTTAAAAATAGTAATTCAGCTAAACGTTCTACCGAAAAATTACTATCAGCAAGGTTTTCATAAATAATTTTTTCCGCTTTAGCCTTAAGGTCTGCCTGATCGCTCTTTAAGTTATCCGATGAATTACTCGGTAAATTATTAGCCGCATTGATTGATGCTTTATTACCTGAAAAATATTTTTGCAGATATTGCTGCTTAAGGCTATTACGCCGTACAATAAGGCGGTCTAACTTCGCTAATAACTCATCAGGAATAAAAGGTTTAGTTAAATATTCATCTGCACCTTGTTTAATGCCACTTATTTGTTGTTCTTTCTCTATTTCAGACGTTAATAAAACAATAGGAATATGCTTTAAGTCATGGTGTATTCTCATTGCATTAATTAACTCAAGCCCAGACATATTCGGCATCACAACATCTGATACCACAATATCGGGTAAATGGTGTAAGCAGGCTTGATAACCCTGCTTACCATCTTCTGCGGTTACTACTTGATAATTCGCTGCAATTAATACCTGACTCAAATACGTTAACAGCTCTTTATTGTCATCAATCAAAAGTACCTGTATCTGATCAGAAAATTTATCCCTTGCGCTACTTTCATCTAAAACATCTAACGCTTGCTCGTTATTTTCAACAGCATTTTGTGCTAAATAATGATTTCTCTCACTTAATTGCTCTTGGTCAGGTGCAGTATATGGCAATAGCACAATAAATTTTGTGCCCAACTCTTCATCACTTTCAACAAGGATATTACCCTGATGTAAATCAAGTAACTCTTTTACATACGACAGACCAATGCCTGAGTTTTCACTATCTTTATCGGTCGAGCCTATATTTTTATACAAGTAATCAAAAATATAGGCTTGCTGCTCAGGACTAATAAAGCTGCCGGTATTGGTAATATCAATCGTTAAAAAATGATTAAGTATTCGATACGTTAAGGAAATTGTTCCTTTATCTGGGGTGTGTTTACACGCATTTGATAACAAATTATTAATGATGGCATCAAAATGTTGTTGATCAAACCATAATGTTAAGGTTTTGACTTTGGGCGTATTCAGCTTAATGGTAATGTTTTTATCTGCCACTAAAAATGCATAATTATCAATAATATTTTCTAATGACAATGCTATATTTATTTCGCTATTTTCCACCGTTAAATTATGTTTGTTATAACGCACTAAATCTAACATCGAGTTAACCAGTGTTAACATTTTCAAGGTGTTTCTTTCTATTAAAGCGAGGGTACTGTTAAAAGCTTCACCTAACGGCCCGTACTTTCCCTGCCTAATTTCAGATAAAGGCGCAATAGCTAAGGTAAGTGGTGAACGAAATTCATGCGTCATTTGCGCAAAAAATTTATCGCGTATTTTTTGTAACTTGTTTAATTCAATATTTCGTTGATCAAGTTGATACGTTCTTAATTTAACTTCGGTTTCTAATTGATTAGCATACTGCTCTTTTAAGGTTAGCGTTTGCATTATCAAGGTTAATTTTTCAGCTTGTGCTTGTTGTTTGTCTAATTCTGCTTGGCGAATAAAAGAGGCTAAAGCGAGTGACAGTAAAATCATTTCTACCATAGTAAAAACATGAAACGCTTTTTGTTCTAGCCAACGATAAACTTTATACGTTTGGGGCGAGCTTATATACTCTTCTAATGGCCATATTTCCATCGATAAATGCACAAGAGAGCCCGCCACAATAAAAATGAATGATATGCTAAAAAACAACGCGCCTGGTAATTTAGCCTTACAATGTACTTTATACGCGGTAATGGCCAACAAAGAGGTGGCGGTTAATTGGCTATACAATAATAAGGTATTAACTGAATCAAAAGAGGTAAAAAGCATCAATACACTTATTGGGCATAGCCATTGAGCCACTTTGAAAAACTTATCAATTCGAGGGTATACCAACGATAAGTTAAGAATATTCCTACCAAATAAAACCAGAAACAAATAAGCAAAGCTTGGCGAAGCCGACATCAGAAAAACATTAGTTGCTGTAGAGAAATTAACAATGCCGGTATAGCCAAAGCCTGTAGCAGTATAATCTAGTGAAAAAAGAGCCGCTAAATAGCCACAATAATAAATATAAGGTTTATAGCCCACATATAAATACAAAACAAAGTTATATAAAAACATGGCAATAATAAAACCAAACACAAGCGAGATGAACGAGGTGTCCGCATATTTTCTACTGTCATATTGTTCAAGTGTTTGCAAGGTCACATGTACATTATAGACGTTATATGACGTACCTTGTGGGCGAATGTAAAGTAAAAATTCTGCTGTTGTATTTTCCACGGTAATATTGAAAGCCGTATCGGTATCCACTAATTGCGCATGATTTTTTTTCGGGATACTACCTCTATAAAAATGTTTTTCACTAAGGTTGCCATCTTGTTGTTTAACAAAAAGGGTAGCATTGCCCAGATGACTATAATGCAACTTCAATATTAAAGACTTTGGCGACTGTTCCTCAATGGCTATTTTTCCTTTCAACCAATAACCATAAGTAACATTATCTAACATCACTGAATTAGCATTGTTTTTCACAAAAAGTTTTTCTGATTGAAACAACGTTAAGGCATTTTTTTTTGTTACTTTAGTCTGTATTTGGGGGGCATAAACACTAATCTGCTTATTAATTTCAGCACCCTGGAAACCTTGCTTAATAACAACCGCGCTATACCCTGAAAACGTAACCATCATCACGGCTAAAAACAATAATATCCTTAACACAGTTTTTCCTTTTCAATAAAAACAAATACTAATATCGCCATTAGTAAAATGATTAACACTACATGACTACGCTTTGGTTTAACCTATCTTAACGTGTTAATTGCAAAAGATACAACAGAAAAAAGCCATATAAATCATAAAATTAAAAATATCACCCAATAATCGATATGCGACAAATGTGTTATAAAGTTGCGACAAATGTGATATTTATTATTGAAAAACCCTAATAAAATATTGCTCAAATTAATACGTATTTTCAAAATAATAACTAGCTTATTAAAGGATTAATCCTATGACGATTACATCGTTCAAAAAAAATAAAATTGCTTGTGCGTTATCTACTGCACTGGTCATTTCAAGCACAGTCTCAAGCTTAGTTTTGTCAAATTCAGCATTGGCGGCCTCCACACTATCATACTATTCAGGCGAACAAAGTTTATGGAACGATAAGACTAACCTTGGCATCTCAGCAACACTGTTTGATGTCAACTGGGATGAAAAATTTAGTGTCGGCGGTATTGAACATGCCAGTCTTTTTGGGGTTGATTTAGGGAGTTACGGGGTAAAGTTGTGGGGGGAAACTTCCGGTAATATCTCTTCGTCCTACAGCGCCGGCTTTAATGGCGGTAACTTTTCTTTGAATCTACCTGTGAATGTTGATTTGTTATTACCCGATGAAATGGCTCGAGGTAATACTTATGCAATAAATACCAGTGCTATATTTGGCGCTGGCGCTGGCGTTACCATTACCAGCCCGGAGTCGGCCTATTTTAATATGGGCTTTGGTATTGATGTTAGTGCCGAGTTAAATGGTAAAGGGTGTGCTATAAAATGCACAGGTAACCTTGAGATAATCGATATTGATTTTAATGAAAATATAGATATTATTGATGTTACCGTTAAAACAGATGCAAGTCTGACCATTCCATTTTTAGGGCTAAAACAAAAAAAAATGCCGCTCTCAAGCGGAAAACTTATCGTGCCTGGGGCTGATGTCTATGGTGGTGGTATAGAAATAGGTACACCAAGTTTTGACTCCACGGAAATCACACGTATTATTGACTCTGAAATAACGGCTGATCGTGGCGCTTATGGTGTATTTACCAGTAGTATCACTGACCCGTTAGCTAATCCTTTTGCGGCAATTAATCTAGATTTAGATAAAGTTTTCTCTAAGGTCGTCCCTGCAGCTAGCTTCCTTTTCGGTCAAGGTATTAATGTTGACCCTATCATTGCCAAATATGAAACTTTAGATATTGATCTCGTTGCCGCACTTGCTTTTACTCAAGACTTTGAAGTAACCACTAAAGTCATGGGTAAAATAACAACAGAGCAAATAATTGATGGTAAAAGTAATTCCATCACGACAGAGCAAACGTTTGAAGTAGGTAAAGAACTTCAATTTCATGTGGCCGAAGGCAATTATGATCAATTAAATGTGAGCACAAAATATTGGTTAGAAACCGAAGTTACCAGTAAGGCGGGTCTATTATTTTCAGGTGATATAGAAGTCGAAGCGTTAAGTTTTGAGGTTGATATATTTGGTGCAGGTTTTAGCCAAGACCCTGTTTATAACAAACGTTTAAATATCGCAAGTTCAAGTACCGAGTTATATAACAATTCTTGGGATATGGACACAGGCATCCTTGGTGAGCAATCGGACAGCGTAGTCATTGCTGAGCCGACCACCGCATTCCCAGACACCATTAGTTATAATAATCATCAAATAAATCATATAACCGGTAATTTAACAACAGGGGTGTTAAATAACTTTAATCCTTGGGATGTGCAAGGCCTAAAAACCACAGTACAAATTGATAAAGGCACCAGTGTAAATAATTATGAAGAGATCAATGTCGGCAATGAATTCAACAATGGGGGGACTGTGGTCAATAGTGGCACCATTACGGGGTTGTCTTATCAGCGGAAATCAGACCAAGAACGATCGGGCAGTATAAATATAGGTGAAAATGGAAATTTCATCAATAACGGTACCATTGAATTAAAAGCAAATGCAGCCCATATCAATAATGGCTCAACGGGCAACTTTGTTAATAAATTTAAAGCGAGTATTTATTCTCATGCAGCTGATAATGCCATGATAAACAACCAAGGTGACTTTTTAAACCAAGGTTATATGTTGGTTAATAATTTAGATAACGCCGTCAACGCGAAATTTACTAACAATCATATGTTACTTATTGATAAAACTTTCTATAACAACGGTAGTTTTACCAACAAAGAGGCTTGGTATTGGACGAGTAAAACAGAAAAAGTTGGTTTACAAGGTATTGTTGATATTATTAGTGATAGTGTAAATGATACTAATGGCACCATTAACAATTTTGGCCGTTTCGACATTGCTGGTAACTTCCTCAATAGAGGCCGTTTAATTAATAATAAAAAGCAAGCTGATGCACCTTATCGCCCTGGTACTGGTCGTGCCAGTTCTCCTAGCCACATTGCCAATTATAAGGCGATGACAAACAGTGGTGATATCTGGAATCTTTCAAATTTTTACAATAAAAAAGGTGCAACACTGGTTAATAATAAGGACTTATGGAATAGCAATAATGGAAAACTCTATAACCAAGGCTTACTAACGAATAATAAACTATTTGAAAATGAAGGGATTACCACAAACTCAGGGACTATTGATAATTATGACGAGTTTTTAAATAAAGGTACCTTAAATATTAGTGAAACTGGCTTGGTTAAAAACTCAACCAGTAATGCCGTTATTGAAAATACCGGCACCATTAACCTTGCCGGCATCTTGAGTAATCAAGGAACCATTGCAAATAACGGCACTATTGATATTACTTCAATCATCAATTCATCAGGCGAGGTCACCTCATTCGGTATATTGCAAAATGAAGGCACACTAAACGGCTCAGGCAGTATTAATAATTCAGGCAGAATAGATAACTACGGCAAGCTAACACAAAGTAATAGTACCCTTTATAATAATAAAACAGCAACCTTGGCCAATTATTATGGCGGTCAACTCAGTGCTGATAAAACAACCAATAAAGGTATAGTGGTGAATCGCGGTACAGTTAATACCAAGACGCTACATAATGAAGCAGGTGCAGGTGTATTAAATAATAACAACTTTAATGTTAATGGCAACTTCACTAACGCTGGTTTGTTTCGCAATGCCAGTAGTTTTATTGCACTTAATAGCATTGAATCAGCGAAGACAGGAACATCAAACATTAGTAGTCATGCCGTACTAAATATTTACGGCTCAGGAGAAAACGAAACTACCGGTATTATAGAAAATACCGGCACCATTAACCTTTATGAAACATTTGATAATCACGGGCGTGTTGACAATCAGGGCGTTATTAATAGTAAAGTAGCTTTCAATAATAAGTCTGGAGCAATATTAACCACCAGTAAACGTTTTAATGTTGAAGCAGGCAGTAAATTTAATAACAGTGGTGAAGTAAACAATAGTGGAATTTTTGATAATAAAGGGCACATGGCTAACAAAGGTACTTTTACAAACGATGGTTTATTACTTAATAGCGGAGATTTAACCAATGAATTTAACGGAAAAATATATTCGCTAGCTGATAATGCCAAGATTTTTAATAATGGCGGAAATATTAAAAATTCAGGTTACATGTATATTGATAACTTAGAAAATCATATTAACTCTGAATTTACTAATCAACAAACATTATTGATTGATAAAAACTTCTATAACAACGGTGTTTTTACAAACACCGCCAATGAACCAATTCAAGTTGCGAGTAATGAGTATGTCTTTGGGCAAGGCTTGATCGATATTATTAGTGATAGTGTTAATGATACTCAGGGTGTAATAACAAATGGCGGTACGTTTAAGAATGGTGGGGATTTTAAAAACAAAGGCTTGTTTGTTAACAGTGGCAAAGTAACCAACGACGGGAATTTCACTCAATCGGCAACTGGCACCTTAGACAATCAACAAGCTGGCACCATGACTTTCAAAAACGATACCTTACTTGCCGGTATGGTAGTGAACAATGGCCTAATAGCGATTGACGACCAGCAATTATTAACCATGACCGGTAACTTGTCTGGCTCGGGTACTTTCACCGGTGAAACCTTGCTTGATGGCACTAAGGTAAATCCCGGCAATAGCCCCGGCACCTTAACCTTTAATGGTGATACTAGTTGGGATAATGTTGACCTCACCATGGAAGTTGCCAGTGCCGTGGGTGGTGGTTTTGATTTTGATAGCATTAATATTTTCGGTAACCTAACCTTACTGAGCGCTTTTACCATAAGTTTTGATTTTCTTGATGGTTTAGACATTGCAAGTTTACTAGACGAAAGCTTTAATTTCTTAAATATTAGTGGCGACGTACTTGATGGCAATAACCAAGCGATTAACTTAGCCGAATGGACTATCGACTTAATGGATGGTTGGGCGAGTAACTGGATGCAAGGAGCAAATGATAGTTGGCAATTAGCCTTAAGTTATAATGGCATAACAGTTGACCCTACCGATGTGCCAGAGCCGACCACACTATTGCTATTTTTATTAGCCGGTGGCGCCCTGCTTTATCGCCGTAGAGATACCTCAGCAAATAGTGAACCGGAGCTAGCGTCACTTTCAGCACAGCTTTGCTAATAAAAAACCAAGTAAATCAGGGCTTAAAACTGGCCCTTGTTTGCTTTATTTACCTTTATATTAGCCAGGTTTTATTAACTGCTGTTTAGCACGAACAGATAATTAACCACAAAAAATCACCCCTAAAAATTAAAGAAAAATATATTTAATACAGGAACAAATCATGTACAGCATTTTAAAATTTATATTAATAACAAGCTTAATGACGACCCTATTTGCTTGCTCTGAGCAAAGCCCAACTAAAGTATTGGTTGTTGATCTGAGTATTATTGCCAAAGCCGTTGGCCAAAACACAATGATTAACGCAAAATTAAATGAAGCGAATACATTATTGAAGCAACGCTTATTAACAATTAAAGACAATATTGAAAAAAAAGTGGCTGAAGAAAAAGTAAAAATTTCTGGCACATCCACCAATGAACAACAAGAATTACAAGCACTCGTGATTAAGGCGAAACAAACCATGTTAGCCGCACAAAACAAAGCTAAAGAACAATCGAAACTATATCAAGAGCAGTTATTACAACAATTTAAAGACGACATTCAACCTATTATTGCTAGCATTGCTGAGCAAGAGAATGCTTCCATGGTGCGCTTGCATAACGCCTCAATTTTATGGGTTGATAACACTATTGATATTACCGACCAAGTTATTGTTGAACTCAAAAAAGTATCAGCACAAACGCCTACGCAAGCTATTACGCCTGCTAATAACGCAATCACTCACGTCGAGAAAACAGATACAACAGATAAAACTAAGCTAGTTGAACAAGTTAAGTAAGCTAACAGACAAAGCACGATATCAATTTAGCAGCGATAGGAAATAATCAATGAGCAAGTCACCCATAATATTGTCAGTACCATTATTATTGCTCACCTTTAGCTTATTACTGCTGAGTGCTTGTACACCAAGTAAGTCGACGACTGAGTTAGTTATTTTAGCGAAAAGCTCGCTAGCAGAAAAACAGTGGTCTGAGGCCATTATTTATCTTAATAATGCCCTCAGTCAACAAGATGAAAATTCAGCCGATACTAAGGGTGAGGGTGAAGTTCGTTTACTGTTAGGGCAAAGTTATTTAGGTTTAGGTGATATGCCACAAGCTGAGCGTTTTTTAGCGCAAGCGGTTGCTGGCGATGTGAACTTAACTTTGTCTATTGGCTTATATAGTCGCGCGCTGTTTCATCAACACAAGTTTAAAACTTTACTGAGTGTGATTGAACGCTATCAAAAAAAACTTCCTGAGCTTGCAGTTGAGTTGTCTCTCTATGAAGTGTTAGTTTTACATAAAACTGGCCGGCAACAACGGGCGGGTGATCTGTTAGCCATAATAACGGAATTATCACAAAATGACGCTTCCTCATTAGGCATATTCACGCAAGCATATACCCAGGCAGATACATCACCCCAACGAGCACTGGAATTAATCGCGCAATTGTTAACTCTTGCGCCCAATTATGTCGACGGATATTTATTAAAAGCTCAAATACTTTTTTCAGAGAAAATTTTTGATGGCGCCTATACGGCCTTTGCTCATTACCTGACGCTGCAACCCCACGCTTATCATATTCATTTTCTACTAGCGGTAACGGCACTGCAATTATCTAAATTAGAAGTAACCCAAGATCACGTTACTAAGTTATTGACATTGAATAAAAACCACCCTTTGGCTAATCATTTACAAGCATTATTGGCCTTTGAGGAAAAAGAATACCAGCGAGCTAAGTTTCATGCTGAAAACTCTATTCAACATGATTTAGATTTACCTGCTAACTATTTAATTGCGGGTGTTTCAGCATTTAAACTGCAACAAGAATCACAAGCCTATGACCATTTAACTAAAGCCGCTAAGGCTATGCCAGACAATCAACAAATTAAAAAAATATTAACTTTATTACAAGTTAAACTGGGTTATTTACAAGAAGCAGTCGACAATTTTGAGGGGTTAACACTCTCTGATGAAATGGGCTTGTCACTGGGTAATATGTTAGCCGCAAAACTGTTAAGTGCAACAAACACCACACCAAACAATACTAAGGCGCAACATATTTTAGCCAAAATGCAATTCGTGCCGTTAACCAACCCTATACTTAAATTGCAACAGGGCATACTACAACTTAAAAGTGGTAACAAACAGGGCTTGCTGGCGATTGAAAAAGTTGCTGAGCAAGCGCTTGAACAGAATGATGGCAGTAATATTGCGGCTATTGCTTACATTATGGCCTTAGTGGATGAAGGCGAGTTAAACAAGGCGATACTTCAAGCGCAACAATGGCAACAAAAAATACCAAATAACTTAGCGGCAATGAATATTTTAGCCTTGTTACATCAAAAAAATAATGACAAAGAAAAAGCAACGCGTTGGTATGAGCGGGCCCTCGCTGTAGATAAAAAAAATAT
Source organism: Colwellia sp. (assembly GCA_002733765.1). Lineage (GTDB taxonomy): Bacteria > Pseudomonadota > Gammaproteobacteria > Enterobacterales > Alteromonadaceae > Colwellia. Next base: position 43,303 of record NVWU01000028.1, read on the forward strand.
CCCGTCGTTATTATTTCAGGCCTATCAACTGGCGAATAAAGATCAAGCTGAACAGGCAATTGCTTACTTTAAGCAAGTATTAACAATTAAGCCAAATCATGCCCGCGCATTTTCGGGAATATTACATCTTAAGACAAACACAATACCAGACTGGTCAATGCTACAGGCGTTAATTGATTTAACATATGAGCATCAACATATATTGCAGCAATTAAGCCAAGCGATGATACAAGCTCATGCTTACCAAGCGTTATATAATTATTTATATGATAAAACTGCTCAAAGTCGTTGGTCAGATAACGTTTGGCATGCTTGGTTGCACGTATTACTTGCCTTGCAAAAGGAAGATGACTTTACTCGCGCCATCAGTCAATTTTCACAAAAATATTCAAGCACCAATAATTTATTGTTTGTCATCACCTTGCTTGAAAAAGCCCAGCGATTTGACGATATATTATATTTTATCAAACAACAAACGCCAAGTGGCCATGACCACCGTAAATTACAATATGCTAAAGCGAGTGCCTTATTGTCATTAGGGAAAGTCGAAGAAGCTGACTTTATTATTACTCGGTTAAAATCAGCTGAGCCCTTACCTGCGCTAAACTGGTTATTAGCTCAATTGGCTTTATTAAAGCATGATAATGTCGCCGCCCAACAATATTTTGCTTTGCACTTTGCCGAGCAGCCAACTTTGCCTGGTTTTATCAATCAAGCTAAGTTATTAATCAATATTGGGGATTATAAAGCGTTAATACTATTAGGCGAAAATTACTTATCGATACGGCCCTATGATAGTTATGCTCGTACACTACTAGGTCAATGGTTAGCAAAACATGATGCCAATGCAGCAATAGCATTTTTAAATGTCCCAGAAAACCAAGGTTTTATTAAGAAAAACTGGCAAGTAGCGAATAACCTCGCTTGGCTTTATTTAAATAGCGAGCAAAAAAAACAAGCACTGATATTTTCAAAATACGCTTTTGATCAACAACCACTGTATAACGAAGTTGCTTTCACTCATGCTGTCGCCTTAATGCATCATGGCCAAAACAAATCAGCCCTGTCAATATTACTAAACATCAAACAACCCAATAAAGATATATTTAAACTAATCAAAGTATTATACCAATCAGACTAACTAAGTGATCTTTTTAAATAGTCTAAATATCCAATAACATCGTTGCTTTCAATCCCAATAGCCAGCTATTGGTCAATCAAGCGTCTTGTTCTTGAAAATTTATCCTCATTAAAATTTGAACCATTAATTAATCTGATTGGTATTACAGGAATAATCAAACCTGATTTGACAGGTTTTGATGTCTGAAAAAATAGGGAAGTCCCGTAGTATTTCTAAGTAAAACTACAATATAAAATGGAGGGACAAATTAAAACCAGAAAGATGAAGTTGATGAGTAATTTGTTATCTCGAAGAAGACAACTAATGACCATGACAGCGTGTATTGAGCTTACTAACACTCTGTATATTATTCCCTAAACGCTTCAGCATTAAGATGGTGTCTATTTAGTAATTTATAAAATTCGGTTCTATTTCGTTGCGCTATTCTCGCTGCCTGAGAAACATTTCCCGCAGTCATTTTCAATAAGTTAGCCAAGTAGTCACGTTCAAATTGATCTCTAGCCTCTTGAAAAGAAGGTAATTGAGATGTTTCTTCACGTAATGCACTTTTGACCAAGGAAGCATTTATTAATGATCCGGTTGATAAAGCAACGCTTTGTTCAACCACATTCTGCAATTGACGAATATTACCCGGCCAAGGTGCGCTAATTAATAATTCCATTGCTTCAGCTGAAAACCCTTTAACTTTACTGTATGACTTCACCTCAACATGAGATAGAAAATGCTGCGCCAATAAAGGTATATCTTCACGTCGTTGCGACAATGGTGGTAGCTCTAATTCAACCACATTAAGTCGGTAATATAAATCTTCTCTAAAGGTTTTATCGATTATAGCTTGCTGCAAATTTTTATGAGTAGCCGAGATGATACGTACATCAATTTTTATTGATTGAGTACTACCAACAGGTCGAATTTCCTTTTCTTGTAATGCTCTTAATAGTTTTACTTGAAAACTCATTGGCATATCGCCTATTTCATCTAAAAATAAGGTTCCGCCATCAGTTGCTTGAAATAAGCCGATATGATTCTTACCCGCCCCTGTAAATGCGCCTTTAACATGTCCAAACAGTTCTGATTCTAATAATTGCTCAGGGATTGCTGCGCAATTTATCGCAGTAAATGGTTTATTATGGCGATTACTGGCTTGATGAATAGCCTTAGCTAATAACTCTTTTCCTGTGCCACTTGCACTATGAATTAATAAGCTGAAATCACTTTGTGCTACTTGATTAGTCTGTTGTAATAAAGACTCCATTATGGCACTGCGGCTGATTATACTTGCACGCCAGGCAGACTCTTTGGGAATATCTTGAGTAATTGATGGTTGGAGTTGAATCGCTTTTTTCACTGTTTCTAGCAATTCCTGACTTTCAAACGGTTTGGTCAAAAAGCTAAAGACACCTTGTTTAGTCGCATTGATGGCATCAGGAATGGTGCCATGGGCGGTCATAATCACCACAGGCATATGTGGGTATTGTTTTCTCACTTGTTCAAACAGTGCCATGCCATCCATGCCTTCCATACGCAAATCACTAATAACCATATGAGGATGAAAACTTTTTAATATGCCCAATGCTATTTTTGCACTAGCAGCAGACTCCACATTATAGCCTGCTGCAGATAGCCTAATGCCGAGTAAACGCAGTAAATTAGGATCATCATCAACGATTAATATTTTTTTCTTTAATTGATTATTAATGTTTTTCATTTACAGTTACTGCCCACGTTTGCTGATAGTTTTTTCAATTTTTTTAAGCTGAATAATTTGTTTGTTTAGTTGATTAATTTTTAGTTGCTGCGCCGCATTCACCTTTTTAGACTGCTGATAGGCACCTTTATAATTGGTAAGTTGTTCTAATAGTAGCAACTGTTGGTTGAGTTGATCTTTTAGCATAATAACAAAAGCTAAATCTGTAGCACTAAAAATAGTTTCAATATAAGGTGCTAACGGGTAATCATTGAGCAATGTCTTTGCTGTATAAGGGTTATGAATTGGAGAATTAGGTAAACTATATAACATGATTAATTGAATATCAGCTTGTGCATAGCCAGATTGTTTATTACTTTTTTGTTGGCTTATTTCTTGTACTATTTCGTCATCATTTAAGCCTTTTATCCACAAATAATAGTGACTAAAATTAACCTCATCACTATTTGATTCAACCATACTATTATTTGATTCAAGCATACTACTATTTGAGTCGCCCAATAGCTGGCATCCAGTCATAGTAAACAACATTAAAAGAATGAATAGCGGCATACACAGTTTTTTTATTTCATTCGTTATTCTGCAAAAACTCAATAATAGTTTACAGGTTATCCGTTTCACGATTTATCTCCTACCCTTTGAGCTCGGGGTAATGTTATTTGAACTATTGTACCCTTATCATTGAACTGCTTACTTTGGATATGGATCTCGCCGTTGAGGCGCATCAAGAGTTCTTTGACAATGGTAAGGCCGAGGCCACTCCCCTTAATCTGGTTATTCTCTGGTGCTGGACCTTGATAAAAAGCATCAAACATCTTAGCTTTGATATCCGGATTTATACCTGAACCATTATCCACTATTGAGAGCTGTAGTTGGTTATTTTTAAATTCACTATAAATACCTATTGTGCCCTGATCTGATGAGTATTTAATTGCGTTAGATAATATATTGTCTAATACCACTTTTAACTGCTTAGCATTACTATAGATAATTACTTCTTTATTCACCTGAATAATCTCAAGCTTCTTGCGTTTAATATCTAATTTATGATCCGTCAGCACATTTTCTAATAATACTTGTAAGTCAATTTTTTCACTGTCTTGTAGACTAGTTGAATCTAAAACAATATTAAAATTCAATAGATCTTCAATAAGCCTCTGTAATCGATTAACACTGTCTTTAATTATGAAGCAAATTTCTTGTTGCTCATCATTTAATTTACCAACACTATTATCATAAAGAAGTTCTGTTCCTTCCCTAATAGCAGCCAATGGTGTTTTTAACTCATGAGAGATATGACGAATAAAACTAGATTTTTGCAATTCAAGCGCATGCAAGCGTAAGCGCATAATTTCAAGTGCATCAGCAATTTCTCTAATTTCTGGAGAACCTTTTAACTTTATTTCTTTTTCAAAATCACCTTGCTCCAAAGATTGTATTTTTGCTATTAATAATTTTAAAGGTGTTGTAATTAAAAATATGAACACTCCTGCTATGATTAACGTCATTGGTATAATCAATAGACTAATCAACATGGTATCGCTTATTTGCTTCGCTGTGACATCTATTTTGTCTGCTTGATTATTAATTAACACATCGCTACGTAAGTGTATTTTTCGGCTTACATTTGTTAATAAAACAAATTGACTTTGTATACTTGCTAAAGCGTTATCATCAATAGATTTGGTGGTAATAAGCCCATGAACTATTGCAATAATAGCGGAAAATTCATCACTAAATTGCGCTAATTGTTCATCTTCATAAACAGCCAAATCATCATTAATTAATGTCAAAATTTGCACTTCTTGTGCTAAATAATCTACTTTAAGCTCTCCGTCTGTCAACACTATATATTGGCTAGCATATCGCTCCAGTTTCAACTGGTTTTCATTCAACTCACGGTTTACTTTTGTCAAGGCTACTACCGAAAATATTGCTTGAGCCGACTGTTTAGACATTAGATTAACTTGTGTTGTGCTATAAATTAAAGCCAGCACTAAGGGTAATGCAACTAACGTAAAACCCAACAAGGTTAGTTTTTTAATTGATAAAGCACCAATAGTAAAACCACTATTGGCTAAAGGAATGCTTTTCAGCTTATTGGCAGACACTATCGACTATTATCCTAAAGACTTATTAAATGAAAAATGAATGACGCCTTTTTAAGCGATATGACTATAAAACACAAGTGTGTCGCCAAGTAGCGACAGGCTATATTTTCAAAGGTCATTCTATATTAGTTATTGATTTTTAAACTATTTAATTTTCTGTTGAGGTGTATTTTTATAACTAAATTATTTATAAAAATATACCTGTCTCTCTTTAGCAACAGAACAATTACTTTATTTAGAAGTATTTTTATATTTTTACCTATAAATCATGCAGTTAACTTATTGGCACATATTGTGCTCTATCTTCTATTATAAAATACAAGTACCGCATGATTTTACACTATTAACTTATAAAGGAAGAGAGATGAAAAATAAAAACATTAGTTTAGTAAAAGTAACATTTGCTGTTATTGCTATGGCTTTAGCTTCTTCACTTGTTAGCGCACAAGATGTTATACCAAAAAACATTCCTGCCATAGAGGCCCCTACATCTAAAAACATTCAGTTTGAACAACTTGATTTAGACAAAAACGGTTCGCTTAGCCTTGTAGAAACAGAGGGAGATAAACTGATTCATGATGCTTTTACTAAAATTGATTCAAATAATGACGCGACTATCAGTAAAATAGAATTGAACGAGTTTATAAAACAGTAGACCATTTTCAGTAAAGAAAATATTAACTACTGTAATATTAAACATTACAGTAGTTCTAATTTACTTCCGTAATTTTTCAGCTATCTAAATCCAAATAAGCTGATTTTACTTTAAGGCAATATAATGACAGATACAACATCACGTTTTATACAACTAGATAATTGGATATTTGAAGTAAAATCAGTGCGTGCTATCAAGGTTAATAGTTATGGAAAACCATACAATGCCATTGCAAATTTATCTTTTAATGGTAATAGCGCCTATATAGATGGCCTAATGACACGTGAAGAGGAAAACTTTAGCAAAGAGGATTATCAAATATTTATGCGTTTCTGCAAGAAGTTTGGTATGAAACAAATGCAATTTGATCGTTTTAAAAACAATCAATTTAAATTAGAAACAGTTGATCTTAAACCCATTGAAAAAGAAGAAACACTAAAATTAACACTGGTACGTTAATATAATCCTTATAAAAATAGATATTTCTTCGCAGTTTAAAAATGAGTTATGAACCAAATATTGCTCGCATTAAGTTAATAACATGTTCAACTTTTTTACCTTTTTTAACTTCGTTAATAATGCTACTACGTTTGTTTTTAATGTAGTCAGGTACTTCACTTTCAGCAAGTGCTTCGTCGACAATCTCTTCGGTGGTTAACTTAACACGAACACGGCGTAATGATTTATGGCTACTTACACTGCTACTGAGCTTTTTATCACGTATTCTCAAATAATTTGAATGAAATGCAAGATCTTCGTCAGCATAAAGAAATAAGTCGACAAGAATAGCGCGTGCTTGCCATAATTTACGCTCACGTGCATCACTTGGCTCACTTTGATGCCACCAAGCAAAAGTACGCATTGTACCAATCAAATCTTGCCAGTAACTTTCAAAATCAAAATTATTAAACTTCACTATGCCAAGTCCTTGGCATAACATATCAATTTTAGTATTTGTTATCGCAATAAATTGATCTGGGCGACGCATCGCTAATAAACGGCTAGCCGCTGCTAGAGGCGCTTTTTCACCACGTGCTTTATTTTTGGTATAAGCACTAAATATTTTTTTATAAGCACTAACAAATTGCTGATATTGAGCCGGAGTAACATCACCTGTGAGCGGAATAAAGCTAAGTGCTTCATCAAACTTATCTGTCTGCTCCGCTAATAAAGTATGAAAAACTTTCACACCTTTCGTTGAAGCAAACCATTCGATATCGAAATCATAAACAGTATGGCTATGTTGATTAGTGTGTTTACCAGCAAACGCTAAACGATCAAGATCAGTCATTTCAACTAACGAATTTTTTTCAAGCTCTCGTACATAGTCGAGTAAACATAAACGCTCTTCAAGTGCGTGTAACTCAGCTTGTTGCTCGATAAAGCCAACAAATATCGGCCAGGGTGCTATACGGGCCATTTTCAGTTGGCTAGCACTAGCCCCTAACTTCAAAACACTCATAAGTTTTTCTAATGGCTTTAACTGCTCTTCATCTAATAAGTCACGATTGAGACCTTGCTTGCATATTCCTAATAACTCAACACACCAACCCAAAAAGTCTTCCGGATGGTTAATTACTTTTACTGCCATTAGATTTAAACTGAGCTCAGCAATATAGGTTAACGATTTTTGATAAAGTGAATTCTCGACATCTGATAATGCCATTTTATTAGGGGAAGATAACAATTTTCTCATTAAAGGCGAAGCTCCAAAACAATAAACTTAAAATATATCAATAAAAAATTCGTAGTAAAAACTACGGATTTTTTAAAGCAAAAAGCCCGTTACTTTCGTAACGGGCTTTTCTTAATAGAAGCTTAGCAATGTCCTACTCTCACATGGGAACTCCCACACTACCATCGGCGCTACT
>NVWU01000029.1 GCA_002733765.1 Colwellia sp.
GAAAGTCAGCCATCACTCCATGATCAACGATGTAAAAATTAAAATCATCAAAAACGTAAACGTTTTTGATTGTTAAAAGAAAACAATCCAGTTAGAGTATTTTGATTAAAAATAATTTAAAAACGAGTAATTCTACAGGCTCGCTATGTTTTTAAATATAGTTGTATATGCAATTATAATTGTGTAGTATTCGAACATGTTTGAAGAATGTCTATATTTTAACAGTAATGCTTTAGCTAGAACGGTAACTCGTATTTGGACAGAAAAGTATCGTCAATTTAATTTGTCACCACCCCATGCATTTTTATTGCGTCTGGTACTTGCTAATCCTGGTATGTTTCCCCGTGAACTAGCTGAGGAACTGAATCTTACTAGATCAACAATTACACGATTTTTAGATAGCTTAGAAAAACAGAATTTGTTGGTGCGACAAACTATCGGAAGTGATGGAAGAGAGGTACAAATTTTTCCTACACAAAAAGCAGAAAAAATTCAGACTCAATTAAATGATACAGGTAAAGAGCTAACTAAACTTATGAAAGATATATTAGGAAAAGAGGAGCTATCAGAAATTGTATTAACTCTTCGCCAGATCAAAAAATCAATAGATAAAAGTTAGCCTTTTTTTAGTTATATAATTGCATATACAATTACTTTTAATAAAATAGGAGAAAACCATGCCATACATTAATATTCGTCTAGGTGCAGTACTTAATAATATACAAAAAGAAGAGCTTTTTAAGACAACAACATCCTTAATGAATACCGTGATGAAAAAACGACAAGAAGTCACAGTAGTTCATATTCAGGAGTCTGAAGCGTCACAATGGTCAACAAATTCAGAGCAATTATCTTCTAATGTTCCAATTGGTGCTTATGTAGATATTAAAGTAACAAAGGGTACAAATACACCTGAAGAAAAGAAAGAAATGATAGCTAAAACTATTAAAATGCTTCAGGATATTGTCGGTACTATGCAAGAAGCTTGTTACGTTGTAATAGATGATATTTCTGCTGATTCATGGGGTTATAATGGGAAAACTCAGGCAATGAGAGTCAACAAAACATAACAAGTGACTATGGTGTCAAACCCTAATAGTTAATTCATTTTAGGATCCCAATAAATACCATCTCTCACCATAGAGTTTAGCGTGATAACGAGCTTTCTAATGCACGCTATTATCGCTACTTTCTTGGGTTTACCTACCGCAACTAATCGTTGATATAGTGTTTTAAATGTTGGATTACATTGAATTGCTGACATCATCGCCATATACATTGCGGTTCTAATTAGTGAGCGTCCACCGCGTATCATTCGCTTGCCTTTATACGAGCCACTTTCTCGATTAAACGGAGCCACACCGACTAAGGATGCAGCTTCTTTATTGTTAATATAGCCAAGCTCTGGCATTTCACTAATCAAGTTAAATGCCACCACTTTTCCGACACCAGGGACACTTTGAATTATGTCATTTTTTATTTTATATTCGTCACAGCTTTCAATGAGTTTATGCAATTTGTTATCAATTTTCTCTAACTGATTTTTTAGTACAGTCAGTACAGGTTTTATGGATGACATAATTTCTTTTGGCATTATTTGTAGCCGGTTTTTCTCCATCGTTTGCATTAGAGCGTTATAAGTCTGGCCTTCCCAAAGCTTTAGTTCTATTTCCCATAGCCATGAATGTAACTAGGAACCACAGTTACTCACATATTAAATAAGTTTCGATATAACTTTTAAATCCGGCATTTATTAGTCTATAGTACTTGTATGCAAAAAATTTAATAAAGTTGGTTTACTATGAGTTCAAGTGAAAATAAAGACCCTGATGCTATCCAAACCCCAAAATTCAGAAGACAAACAATAGATGGTATTCAAGTTCCTCCTACATATACAGAATGTCTAAGTTATGGAGATATGCCATACAAGTTTGTAAAAACAGTTAATGCTAAAAAGTTTGGTTTTAGTAGTAAAGGACTGTACTTACATTGGCATGATTTTCACCATAGATTCGATAGTGATTTCAAAGATAACAAAGTATGGGCATGGTGGGCTTTAAAATTTAATAGATCCCTCGATGAGCACGGCTCTTTGGTTTCGGAAGATGGCTCAAATTTTTTTTGGAGCCCTATGGCTTTAAACCACTATCCACCGATGATTGAAAAAGCTTACCGGTTTGAGCATGTAGGATTAACTGGAGATCAGAAAAGGCACATGCTAGTTAAGAGCTTAATCATGGAGGAAGCGATTACAAGTGCACAACTTGAAGGGGCAGCCACTACAAGAGCTGTTGCAAAGGAAATGCTTTCTTCAGGTCGTGCGCCTATTGATGATTCCGAAAATATGATTTTGAGTAACTGGAACTTAATGCAATTTGCACTTGATAACCTCGAAAGAGAATTAAGTATTGAATTAATTCAAGAACTTAACCATATTGCAACAGAAAAAGTCTGCGAGAATGAACATGTTCCAGGGATGTTTAGAGATAAAAAAATTGAAGTAGCAAAAAATAATACTGAAGGAGAAGTAACTCATACAGCACCTGATGCTAAGGTTATTGAAAAATTACTCCAAGATCTTTGTGAGTATGCAAATACTAATCACGAGAATGTGGATTATATCCATCCTGTATTCAAAGCAATAGTTATACATTTTATGATTGGATATATTCATCCTTTTCTAGATGGGAATGGTAGAACTGCAAGGGCACTTTTCTATTGGTATTCGATTAAACATGGATATGAAAATTTTCAATATATATCCATTTCAGCACTCCTTAAAAAGAAAGCAAATGATTACGGGCGAGCATATATAAAAACAGAAACTGATGAACTCGATTTAACGCACTTTCTTCAGTTCAATCTAGAAATAATAATAGATGCATTGGGCGACTTTTCTACCTATATCCAAAAGAAAATTGATGAAAATAGACATATGGTTGAAAAACTTTCAGAATCTCCTTTATATAAGCACTTTCAACGTCAACATATAGATATTATTTCTAAAGCTTTAAAAAATCCGGGTAGGGAATTTTCAGTTAAAGAAATAGAACAAGATAATAATGTAAGTTCTACAGCTGCAAGAGGTTATTTAGATAAACTGTATAAGCTAGGTCTTTTACTTAAATATAAATCTGTTGGAAACAAATATACATATTTTGCTCCAGCTAAGTTAATAGATCAGTTATTCGCAAAAGAAAAATAAGTGTAATAGCTTGATTTAAGGTTTTTGGCTATAAAAAAAAGACTTATAAGCAATTAAACTAGGACAAATAACAGTTGGTTTTTGCTCTTGCGTCGCTAATTTTAACCAACTATTTTTTGCCCGTTAATATGGGCGTTATATTTTGATCAAATCTATGAGTAAGTCGACAGTGTTGGCTTACGTAAAGTAGGAGGCTTGCTGGCCTCCGTTGGCAATCCTAGCCGATTGCTGAAGGTGAGAACTATTGAGGACTCATAACCTGATCGTGTCGAGTCGCGTAATAAGCGCAGCCCTGTTATGAATAACCGAGATAGTTTGTAGCTGTCGCCCAAAGCCGATTCGCGATAGGTAGTGGGTAAGCGCCCAGCAAGGCGCTATATAAGTTCGAGTCTTTAATGACTCAACCGGTTGAGTCGGTTAATTGGATTAATACCATGACTACCAAACTCAGCATACAGGTTAAAGTTGATGTAGCAAAAGTTATCACAGCCCTCACAGGCTTGTGTTTAGCTCTCGCACACATTGCTGGATACTTGTAAAAGAAAGCCCTGAGGGGTGTTGTCAAACACTCCGCAGGCATTAAAAACATAACAAGAAAACCAAAAGGAAAGTAACAGCTGGCTGTTGTTCATGCCTCACACATTTTAGCCAGCTATTACTTTCAACTTAACGTGGCGTATGTTTTTATTGAGAGCTGAACTTAATTAAAATTTATTTGTCTCATCTGGGGATTTAAATTTTTAGGTGGCATCATGAGCAAAGTTTTATTTATTATTTTATTTTCGTTTATTTTAGTCGGTTGCAGTAATAAACAATTGTATCAAGCAGGCCAAGACTTTCAAAAGAGTAAATGTGTTGAAAAATCAGTGTCAGAGCAACAACATAACGACTGCTTAAACGCGGATAAAAAAACCTATGAGGAATATGATAAAGATCGTAAAGATACTATTAATAAATAGCGTTAAAAAATAAAAATCACTCAAAAAGACAAATAAGAATTGGTTTTTACTCCTTCGTCGCTTATTTTAACTAACTATTATTTACCTTTTAGTGGGCGTGTATCCTCAATATTTATGACTATTAGCCACTTATTAGCAAAAGTCCCTGTGTTTATGGCTATGGGTGTATCTCTTTCGGGGCAATTTAATTTATTGGTGTTTATGGTTTTTGGCTCAGTTATTGGTTCTTTTATTGGCACAAGGTTAAGGTTGGCTTCAAATAATGATAAATTGATTTTAATTATTAAACTTTTATTAAGCTTAATGGCTATCAGGATGTTAGTCACTACAGTTGCGCGATAAAAAGAGCATCAAACGAAAAAATACAGTTGGCTATTTTTACTCCGTTCTACCTTTTAGCCAACTATATTTTCCGCTTATGTTAAGCATTATATTTTTACTGAAAATGGGGAAGTTAATGATAAGTACTGAATTTTTACTCACATCTTTAATTGTTGTTTTAATACCTGGAACAGGGGTTATATACACAATATCTACGGGGTTATTTCAAGGAGTAAAAGCTAGTATATTTGCTGCATTAGGATGTACCGTAGGTATAATTCCTCCTTTAACTGCAAGTATCTTAGGCCTAGCTATGATCCTTCATACGAGTGCTATTGTGTTTCAAGTTATAAAGTTCATTGGTGTAGCATATTTATTGTATTTAGCATGGTCTATGTGGAAAGAAACAGGATCATTAGCGTTAGAAAAAGATAATCATAAAATTAAAGCTTGGAAAATAAGTTGGAAAGGGTTCTTAATTAATATTTTAAACCCTAAGTTATCTTTATTTTTCTTAGCATTCTTACCACAATTTGTTTCTTCACAAGCAAGTGAACCTGTAGCAAATATGTTGGTACTCGGTGGTGTTTTTATGGCAATGACTTTAGTTGTTTTTGTACTGTATGGATTCCTTGCAAACAGCGTTAGAAAATATATTGTCAACTCACCTAAAATAATGAAGTATGTTCAGCGTACATTTGCGGTAACATTTGCTGCTTTAGGGACAAAACTCGCAATGACTGAAAATTGAGCGTATAAAAAAGATGGGTGTATTATCCATACAAGTATTTTTAATCGGACATAAAATGGCGTTAGGCAAATAAAGGAATACCATGGATATCGAATTATATATTTTCTTTCTTATTACAACTGTAACCCTTATTTTAGTTCCTGGTCCAGCAGCTATCACGGTTGCGACACAGGGTGCTTCTCATAATTCAAAAATAACATTTATAAGTATTCTTGGTGTAGCAAGTGCGGACGCTTTTTTTTTTATATTGTCAGCTACCGGCATCGCATCGCTGATCGTAGCATCAAGTACTGTATTTTCAATTATTAAATGGTTTGGTGTTGCATACCTCATATACCTTGGGACTTCGGCAATTTTCACTAAAGCAGGTGCGATTAAGATTGAAGCTACAAATACTAAAATAAGTCCAGCAAAAGCATTTTCTCAAGGTTTAGTTGTTCAGTTAGCAAACCCAAAAGCATTACTGTATTTTTCTGCACTTTTACCACAATTTGTTGACCCTAATGAGCCTGTTGTGTTTCAAATGTTCCTTATGGGGCTCACCTGCTTTTTGGCTGATTTTTTGGTTTACAGTATGTTTGGTCGTCTGGGAGAACAATTAGCAAAAAAACAGGTGAAATCTTGGGTTATAAGCATAATTAACAAAGTTGCCGGTATAACTCTGATTACTACGGGAATCAAAATGGCAACCTTGGAAGCTGTAAAATAGCCTACAAGGCATTACACCGAATTCTACGTTGGCTCGGTTCCGCTCCGCTTCACATTTTAGTAAACTATTACAAGCCGCTAAAACGGCGTTGAGGCTATAGAATTATTCAAAATTAGAAAGTCACCGATTATTTTTCGGTGCGGAGAGACTTTAAAGTCCGTATCTTTCAAAAAAATAAATACTACAGACTCGTTAACTATTTCTCATTATCGGAGAGTAATTGAATATGAAATTTCCAATAGAAGGCTCTTGTCAGTGTGGGCAATTAACTTACAAGTTATTTGAAAAACCAACAATGGTTTTAGCCTGCCACTGTACAGAATGCCAAAAACTATCAACAAGTCCATTCAGTGTAACTGCCATAATTGCATCGACTGCAATTGAGTTTAAAGGTGAACTTAAAGAGTGGAGTAGAAGTTCAGATAGTGGCAATAAAAATAATGCAAAATTTTGCCCTACGTGCGGCAATAGAATCTACCATTATAATCCAGCGGAGCCAGAAACTATTAAATTAAAGTTAAAGCCTGTTAATCTAGCTGATGCTAAAATATTCAAACCTTCAGCGCATGTTTGGGTTTGTGAAAAATTAAATTGGTATCAAATCCCTGAAGGTGTAAAGGTGTTTGAAAAACAACCTTAGTATAAAACAACGATAAGGGTTTAAAGTCGGACGTTTGAGTTAATCCTCACAATCACTATTATCGATAACAGCAAGGAAACACTCAATTGAAAATCACCCCCGAAGATTATGCTATTTTGGAAAGCGCGATTAAATCCACCATTGCTCGCACGGGTCTCAGCATCGACAATTACACCTCTCTTGGCTTAACCGCTAAACGCTATCGGTGGGATATGCTAGAAAAGTCAGGGATCAGAATAGGTAACGGTATTGAAGATGATGTGAATATCTACGCTTATGCCAACAAAATCCACCTTGATACAGCTTTGCGTAAAATTACCAAAACTAAATAACATCAAAGAACAAATATACGTTAAAGATTATATAAAATAGTGCTGTATTAAATAAATAATAATAACAATGTTAGCGCTACTCCACCCACACTGTAGCGTATACCTAACTTAAAGGTTTTACTTTTAGGTTTAAACATCCAAAAAGAAGAAAGTGTAAAAAATAGTAGTGACACACCAAAAAAGATATTTAACCAATATGCCGGGGAGTTAGTGGTTGCCTTATGTAGATGAGTTAACTTACCTAATAGATAAGGCAGCTCCATCTTAGTATATTTTACTTCTCCATTTAATTTGTTATAAGTACCATTTTTAAAATAGACTAATTCATCAGTTTCATTATCCACTTTAAAATTTTTGATTCGCAATTCTTTGCCTAATTCAAATCTGTGTAGGTTTAAACTTATAGTTTTTTCAACATACTGACTAACTTTGAAATCGTCTGTGTCTCTATAAATTAATACTATGCCGCTTAATGAATAGACAAACATAATACCCGCTAAAAAAAAGCCTAAATAACGATGTAATATGCGAACTGAAACAGCCTTCATTTAATAACTTCCTGAATTGGTGTTGTTTTATAGTGATTAATCAAACGTCTATTCACCTTCTTTGTTGTATGCTAGATAGAGTTTTAACCGTAGCTAGCATGTAACAGCGCGAATAAATTAACATCTACAAAGAAAGTCGTACTCTGGTCACTGAAAAATTGAGAGTAAACTACTTTATTGAAACTTACGATAGATTGGATAATAAAAATTACTAGTACTAAAAATTCAATTGTACTTAACTGTACAAAAGAAAATAGTAACTTTACAAAAACTTACATTCTGTAAAATCACTTTGAGTTTGCCAATAAAATAACGAGGAAATTCATTGTTATTTTATTGGCAAACTCAGGGGAGAAAGTGATGACAACGTTTAAGCTGCTGTGAAAACGGTTAATCTAACAACCTATCATTTAATGCATCCGTCACTTATCTTCAACATTATTGATGGTTTTTCTGACTCTCAGAAAGGCTCAATGGTGAAGTTACCCGCCCATTTTGCCGCATGAATAATATTCCTCATTTCGTTGAGTCTATTTTGAATGCTTTCTGAGTTTGTAATATTGTTTTTTGTTGAAATGATTTAACAATAAGTTAACTTAATGAGGTTATTCCTATAGCGAAATTTCACCTAATTAAATGAATAAATAGACATTTTAGTAGCGGCTTTTATTATTGGTTTCTATGATAAGTAATAGGCTGATATAAAAAATCAATATGGCGAAGAATAAGCATAGATGAAATAAATTTGATCAATCTAACACTGAGCAGCTTAATAAATCATCAGCACTTCATGTTTAGATTAAAAATCAGGCACGTTTTCCGCATGCGCAGCTTTTGAGTTTGAATTATCCTTTTGATAACTTTTCCATAATTGCTGATTTCTCTGATATTTTTTTGTAACATCATGTCGGTTAACCGAGTCAGTTAATCGAAATGTCATTCTTTCTACAAATTGATTGCCACTTACACCAATAATCACATTGAGCTTCCCTGTTGAATCAGCATCTAGCCAAGTATATTCATGATTATAATAACTATTATTACTTGAATTATGCCTTAGTGACTTGTCTGGTTTACCATATTTTTTTTCTAAAGAAGACACTACCGCGATAAATGGAGAAGGATTATCTTTTAAATTTAATTCTCTAGTTATACTGATAACGGTACTGTTAAAAGGAGGAGCAGCAAACCATATCTTAAATTTATCGAGTGAATTAATTTTGTTTCTTTGGTTATTTGACATGAAATTCAAATAAGGCGGCAAATCGGATATGTTCAGGTTTTTCATTTCTTTTTTGAACACTAAAGCAGCATTATGTGATTTTATCGCTGCTGTTACTTTTTCTGAAGTATCTCCCAGCTTTATCCTTACAATATCAAAAGGTGGCAGCAGTTTTACATCCAACAATTTGCTTTTAGAAAGGTTTTTTAAGCTAATATTGGTGATTTTTTGATATTCTTCCTTAGTTGCTGGTTTAAATCTATTTAAAATGTCATTTGATTTTTTAGATGTATCCACAACACTTCTTCTGCTATATATAACAAATTCTAGTGGCTCAACCTCAGCTATATAACCATTAGCTAACCGTGAAATTTCACTAAGTTCTAAAGTATGTTTCATGCTCTTAACTTTATAGCTCCAAAATCCGATAATATTTTCTCTGTTGGTGTTTCCGTGCCATTTCTTTAACGCCTCCGCCTCTTCGGGGCTCATTTTAAACGCTTCAATGTTCATACTCCCCTCAAATAGTCTAATAAATGGCGGTGTATAAAGCGTCGCCACATCTAGTTTTCTAATGCCGTACTCTTGAGAGTTAAAATTGTATTTCATTAGAAGACTTGTTACTTTATGTCGATAGACTAATGGTGCATCATCAGCAGCATTTAAGACTAAGTTCTTATATTCTTCGAGGCGTTTATTGTGAGTGAACTCGTCATTAATAAATTTCATTACGCTCTTAAAGTCTAAGCCATAGCGTTCAGGATCTTTTCTTAACATAACATCTAACAAGCTATAATCGTTACGTGAGTTAAGTTTCTTTTCTAATAAGTCAGGGCGCAGGCGAACAATGGTTAAGTATAAATTAGTGATTGTTTCTTCTGCTCCTTTAGGCTTTTCAGGTAAAGAGTTTTTGCTGTTTTGCTTATCGCTATGCTGTTTACCCTGTGATGGAGTTTTACTACTAGGAACAACTGCTTTACTTGGGCTGTTTTGAACCACTTGACTATTTTTACTGGTATTCTTTTCAGGAGTATTAATGGTCTCCATGCGTGATAATAATGAATCTGAGGGTTCACCATTAGCCATTATTTTTTGATTCTGCTGAAATTTTTTAATAGCTAGTTTGGTACCACTACCGTACAAACCGTCTACGACACCTACATTATAACCAAGGCGGTTTAGCTGCTGCTGAGTATCAGCAACCAATTGTTTAGCATATTTTGGAGCTTTTGATAATGCTTCATCCTTTTTTTCAGTTTCTGTATCGACCACTTGGTTTACCGCTTTAGTCGCCTCCTTCTTAAGATCATCCCAAATATTTGCTGGCGATTCAGGAATAATGAAAATACTGATCATTAATGCCAAAGCAATTTGGCTAATTTTTTTTAAAAAAATCATAATAAACTTTCCATTTAAGGCTTCGAACAGACAATATTTGCTTCGAGCAAATAACACTGACTATTTAATAAGAAGAAGAAAAAAGAAACACTATCAATTAATGCGCATCCACAGCACTATAAACTACATTGACGATCTCTATCTCGTCTATGAAAACACCAATGAACAAGACATAACGGTACATATAGTGCGTTTAAAACAGTATAGTAAAAGTTATTGTAAACGCCATAAAAAACGAATTAATTCAAAAATCACTCTAATTTAAAATAATTTAGAGTGCATAAATTATTCACTCTGTCTGTATCCCTTATCAATATTTTCTCTACTGAAATGCCTCAATAAACAAAAACCATATAGACTTGTACTTACACGGTTCAGTCCAACAGGGTATTTATCCCTCATTACTTCGACAAGAGGTAAATATTTAATGGTTAGGCTCTCATAGCGTTCGTGTCTAACAGTTTCTAAATTCACAGGCCGTGGTGTGACCCCTTACCCAACATAATACTTAGTAATAAAACCTCATATAAATCAAGGTGTTACTTATAAACGGATGATTCATCAATAATAGTTTGAAGTGTTATATTGGGTGATATAGGCATTGGCTATTTCATGTATGGAAAAAACTAAATAACACCGCTAAACGCTACTGCAGTTCTTGAGCGCTAGGTCCATAGCGTCTACAATAGCGCAATTTTTATTTACTTCAGGTCATTAACTATGAACGACACTAAATCGCTACCCGCTTTACCGGATCGCCTTTCGGGTAATTCCCGTAGCCCACATCATGTAGCAGAAATTTTCGAACACAACATTGGCATTCGACTAAACGGCAAAGAGCGTACCGATGTTGAGGAATATTGTATCAGTGAAGGTTGGGTAAAAGTTGCTTCTCCTAAGGCATTAGACCGTCGCGGGCAACCGCTTATGATTAAGCTAAAAGGAACGGTTGAGGCCTTTTATAGTTAAGTTATTTTCCACGCCACTTGCTATCATGCGCTATCTCAATGACAAATAATTTTACTTTATATATATCTGTTGTACTTAAAGGTGCAAAGTTCAGCTGAAACGAGCATCTTCAAGTGAAGCAGGTATATTAAATGGCCAAGTAAAATTGGCCGCCAATTTCAGCTAAATGATGATGTAACCTGAACGTTGGCATAACTCCCCGCGTCAAGTAGGAGAATTAACATTAAAAAATCATTGTTAAGAAATAGTAGTCCAAAACTAGATTCAGATTCAGACAAGATTAGCCCTACCCTTTGCCCATTGTGCAATAAAAGCAATAATTGTGGGAATGACTCTTCGTGTGATTCAAGCCTAGATTGTTGGTGCAGTGATCAATCAATACAGTTTTCTGAAACGTTATTGACAAAAATCCCCAGGACCGCTAAAAATAAAGTATGTATATGCAAAGCTTGTGCTTTACTGCATAACTAATTCAAGTGATCATAAAAAGCTGACATCTGCTAATTATAAGAACACATTAGCCTATTTAAAAAGCATATTTCCTGATTGCTGATAATTTATTCATGCCTGCGCCCCCTATTTTTCCATCTAAAGTAGGATGTTTTATTAAATGAAAATTAAATATAGTAAAAGGGTACTTAATAAAGATAAGCAATACCGTAAATCAATATTATTAACTAGCGAGGAATAAATTATGTGGATTAAGCCTAACTTTGAAGAAATGCGTTTAGGATTTGAAGTAACTCTTTACATCAGTAATCGTTAATTATTATTAAATAATTAAGAATAAATTACCTCAGTGATAGTCAATACTTAAAATACTGAGGTAATTATACCAATCAAACTAACTCAGTGATCTTTTTGAATGGTATTAAATATCACTCGTTAATTTCTTACTTCCCCTTTTGTCTTGCTCTCGAGGCACATATGAAAATTTTAGTTCTAGGCTCAGCTGCAGGTGGTGGATTTCCTCAATGGAATTGTCATTGCGCAAATTGTAAAGGCTTACGTGACGGCACTATTAAAGCAACAGCTCGCACTCAATCATCGATCGCCGTCAGCCAAAATGGCAAAGATTGGGTATTAATTAATGCCTCTCCCGATATACGTGAACAAATAAATCAATCGCCACAACTTTGGCCTGAGCAAGGGTGTCGTGGTACTAATATTCGCGCAGCAATTTTAACTGACAGCCAAATAGATCATACTACTGGGCTAATCACCCTGCGTGAAGGACTACCACTTGATGTGTATTGCAGTGATGTGGTTTATGAAGATTTAACCAGCGCTTACCCATTATTTCCTATGTTAAAACATTGGCATGGCGGCCTTAATTTTACCAAAATTGATACCGAGCAACGACCACCATTTGATGTAAATGGTGTTGACGGATTAGAATTTGTGCCTGTCATTATTGAATCTAATGCGCCCCCTTATTCACGCTATCGCGATAAAGTGGTTGATGGTAATAACATTGGTTTAAAAATTATTGATAAAAATACCGGTAAGTATTTATTTTATTTACCCGGCATTGTCGAAAGTACTCCTGAAGTTGAGGAAATATTATCCAAAGCAAGTTGCGTACTTATTGATGGTACGTTATGGCTAGACGATGAAATGATTGCTCAAGGTGTTGGTACTAAACTAGGCTCAGAGATGGGGCATATGCCGGTCAATGGTGACTATGGTACCGTCGCTCTATTGAACAAGTTTTCGATAGAACGCAAAATTCTTATACACATTAATAACACTAACCCCATTTTAAATGAAGAATCTCCTGAGCATCAATTTGTTTTAGACAATGGTGTTGAAATTGCCACCGATGGCATGGAAATAACGATTTAACCTTACTTTATAGGATCCGCTTTTATGCAAGCTTGGACCAGAGAACAGTTTGAACAAAAACTAAAAGACAAAGGTCAGCTATACCATATTCACCACCCTTTCCATATTGCTATGCATAAGGGAGAGTGTAGCGAAGAAGAAATTAGAGGTTGGGTTGCTAATCGTTTTTATTATCAAGTAAATATTCCGATTAAAGATGCCGCAATTATGGCAAATTGTCGAGATATAAAAACCAGACGCTTATGGATCCAGCGCATTCTAGATCACGATGGCAATGCAGGTGAACAAACCTTAGGTGGTATTGAAGCTTGGCTACGTTTAGGCGAAGCAGTTGGTTTAGACCGACAAGATTTATTAGATGAAAAATTTGTGCTGCCTGGTGTTCGTTTTGCGGTAGACGCTTATGTTAACTTTGCTCGCAAAGCTAGCTGGCAACAAGCAGCCTGTTCATCATTAACAGAAATGTTTGCACCTGAAATACATCAAAGCCGTCTTGACAGTTGGCCGCAAAATTATCCTTGGATAAAACCTGAAGGTTTAGAGTATTTTCAAATACGCTTATCGCAAGCACGTCGTGACGTAAATCATGGCTTACAAATAACCTTAGATCATTTTACTAGCCGCGAAGCACAAGAAGAAGCCTTAAATATTTTACAGTTTAAACTGGATATTCTCTGGAGCATGCTAGATTCAATGACATTGGCTTATCAACAAGGTAGAGCTCCTTATCAAGCAATACTTGGTCAAGACTCAATTAAAAACCCTATTTTTCATAAAGGACTATTTAAGTGACCACACCAACAGTTATCTCAAACATAAGCCCAACAATGACACCTTCACTTAATTCGATGTTTCGTTTTCAGTGGGAAAAAGCACAAAATTGCTTTGTGTTATTATTTCCAGAAGGCATGGTTAAGCTCAATGACAGTGCGGGCGAAATTATGCAGCTTATTGATGGGAAAAAAAACGTACAGCAAATTACTGATACACTGCAAAGTAAATTTCCAGATGCTGGTAACTTAGCGCCTGATGTGAATGAATTTATCACCACAGGAATTGAAAAAAAGTGGCTTTATCATGACTAATCAATTAGTAACCGATATAACAAAGCAAGACTCCACAGCCCTTGTTGGTCCACCGCTTTGGTTACTTGCTGAGCTAACTTACGATTGCCCGCTACACTGCCCTTATTGCTCAAACCCAACGCAGTTAAGCGAAACAAAAAATGAATTAACTACACAACAGTGGTGTCAGGTATTTAGCCAAGCAAGAGACATGGGCGCTGTACAACTCGGTTTTTCTGGTGGTGAGCCTCTGCTACGAAAAGACTTAGAAGAGCTAGTTAAGCATTCCAGAGACTTAGGTTTTTATACCAATTTAATTACCTCAGGTATTGGTTTAACCGAAAAGCGTATCGCTAAATTAAAAGAAGCCGGTTTAGATCATATCCAAATTAGTTTTCAAGGTGCTGATCCTGAACTAAATGATGCTATTGCCGGTCGCGGTAATGCTTATCAACAAAAATTTAATATGGCTAAATCGGTTAAAGCACAAGGTTACCCTATGGTGCTTAACTTTGTTTTATCCAAACAAAATCTCGATCAAATTGCTGATATTATGCGTTTAAGTTGTGAGCTAGAAGCAGATTATGTAGAGCTGGCAACCGCACAATATTATGGTTGGGCGTATCAAAACCGTGATCACTTATTACCCTCGCGACAACAGCTAGTTGAGGCTGAGCGACTTGTTAATGAATTTAGAGATGAACAACAAGGCAAAGGGCCACATTTTATTTTTGTCACGCCTGATTATTTTGAAACTCGTCCAAAAGCGTGTATGAATGGTTGGGGAACAACCTTTTTAACGGTAACGCCAGATGGCTCTGCTTTACCTTGTCATAGCGCAAAAATGTTACCACTGACTTTTCCCAATGTTAAAGATAAATCTATTAGCGACATATGGCAGCAAGATTTTTCATTTGATTACTTTCGCGGTGATGATTGGATGCCACAACCTTGTAAGGGTTGTGATGAAAAAGAAAAAGATTTTGGTGGTTGTCGTTGTCAGGCCTTTATGATGACTGGCGACATGCATAAAACCGATCCTGTTTGTAGTAAATCTGAAGATCACCATTTAATTCAACAGGCTATTACAAGTGCTACCAAGCCGTCAAAACCAATAGTAAAACGCGTTAATCAGAAAGCAATGAAGCATGCTCAAGATACCACGTTAAACATTACCCGTATAAAAATATAACCTTGGCCTCACTATTACCAGCAGATATTTATCGCCATCAAAATGGTTTGAAGCATATCAATGTAAGTAATAGTGATGGCTTTAGCGCACTGTTTGTTGTTAATACCCCCATATTTGATAATAGTGGTGTTGCTCATGCTGTTGAACACATGGTATTTCGTGGGAGTACCGCCTTTCCTCAACCAGAAACCTTATTTCAACTGACCTCACTAACCGATGCTAAAATTAATGCATCAACGTTTGCTAATACAACGTATTTTCATTGCCAAAGCCAGTGTGCTCATACTTTTATGTTGGCGGTTAATTATTTGTTAAACGGTTTGTTTAACCCGATTTTCAATGCTGAAGATTTACCGTGTGAAATTCATGATGGTAATGATAAAGGTGTTATTTATCAGGAATTAATTGCATCAGAACAAGCAGAGCAAAAAAGTACTGAAGAAAGTTCTAATAATAAGAACGATAAAAATAATTTTTGTTATGGTGGCATTAGTGCATCAATTGGTGACTTATCACTAAGTGACTTAACTGGCTTTCATCAACGTTTTTACCAAGCAAGCAATATTACCTTAGTTACCGCCAATGCTGATATTGAACAAATATCATACTTAATGACACTATTACCCAAGCAATCTAAACAGATACAAGGTCATACGCAAGATAATGCACAAAAGCGTACACAAAAAAATAAAAATAACGAGCATCATCAAAAAAAATATCCTGCTGCAATCAACAAGCTTATTGCACACTATCATTTGTGGCTGCATACTCCCTACTATCAAAAAATTGAAGACTACAAAGAAATTAAACAGACTGAAAAATTTTTAGTCTGTAATACAGACTCTTTAGCAATACTTCCCCACAGTAACTTAATCCCTTCCTTGGTTACCTTATCTAATAAACTAGTCAAAGACACTATTAACGAGCAAGCAATTGATGCTGGTATAAGCGCTATGGCTATAAAAGGTATGGGTATAAAAAAACCAGCAAATAAAACCTTATTGCCTAACTTGTTTAACAAACTATGCCGACAAGCCAAAAAACAATTAACTATAAATGAACTATCCCAAAATAAAGCAAACTGTCATCCAAACCACGTTGGCGTAAGTGATCAACGTAATGCGTTATGGCTAACCAATATTGGCGCTACTGAACAAGTACTCGCGACTATGACGAGTTACATTATTAGTGCGTATCCAAAATTTTTAGCTCCTCGCTGTCAAGGCCTGTGCTACGCAACTCAAGCATTAACCATTGAAAAATCAGCTTATCTCGCTATATATAATGCTTTTGATGTTAACCCCGACACTCGATTAAAAGAAGTTACGCTTTGTTTATTAACATTGAGCCAAGATAAACATTTTATCAGTATGAGCTTAGCGCTTGCTAAAATTAAATATTGCCAAATAGAGCAAGTGAATAATAACCAAGCAATGAGTATCACTCCTACTGATATATCTACCTACCTACAAACGTTAGCCAACAGTCATCATCCTAAAGTATGAGTTTTTTTATGCCAAGGAAGCATGGTTTAACTTGCCAATAAAACCCTATTATAACTATAGATAAACACTGTTTAATTACTGACGCGATAAATAATAAGACCACAGAAAAGGATCAAATTCCTGCTGGTCTAACATATGAGGTGAATTATGATCTATACAAACCCGGGAAGCGAAAATTCTGTTGTTACTTTTAAATCAAGATATGAAAATTTTATCGGTGGTAAGTGGGTTGCTCCGGTAAAAGGAAATTATTTTACCAACACTACTCCGGTAACTGGTGAAGTGATTTGTGAAATTCCACGTTCAAGTGCTGAAGATATTGAATTAGCACTTGATGCTGCTCATGCGGCAAAAGCGGCATGGGGAAAAACCTCAGTACAAGAACGTTCAAACATATTATTAAAAATTGCCGATCGTATTGAAGAAAACCTTGAAGTTATCGCCGTTGCTGAAACATGGGATAACGGTAAACCAGTTCGTGAAACGTTAAATGCTGATATCCCATTAACGGTTGATCATTTCCGCTATTATGCTGGTTGTATCCGTGCGCAAGAAGGCACCATTTCAGAAATAGATAACGATACAGTGGCTTATCACTTCCATGAGCCTATTGGTGTTGTTGGTCAAATAATTCCGTGGAACTTCCCTATGCTAATGGCCGCATGGAAATTAGCCCCAGCACTTGCCGCGGGTAACTGTATTATTCTTAAGCCTGCTGAGCAAACACCAGCAAGTATTCTTATCTTTATGGAATTGATTTCTGATTTATTACCTGATGGTGTTTTAAACATTGTTAATGGTTACGGTAAAGAAGCCGGTGAAGCCTTAGCAACAAGTACACGTATTGGTAAAATTGCTTTTACTGGCTCAACCCCTGTTGGCCAACATATATTGAAATGTGCTGCAGAAAACTTAATCCCTTCTACTGTTGAGCTTGGCGGTAAGTCACCAAACATTTTCTTTAGTGATATCACTCAACACGAAGATGATTACCTTGATAAATGTGCTGAAGGTTTTGCTTTAGGTTTCTTTAACCAAGGTGAAGTATGTACCTGTCCTTCTCGTGCATTAGTACAAGAAGATATCTTTGATGAGTTCATGGAAAAAGTACTTGAGAAAACTAAAAACATCGTTCGAGGTAATCCTCTTGATGTTAACACTATGGTTGGCGCACAAGCGTCTAAAGAACAATATGAGAAAATTCAAGGTTACCTACAAATAGGTAAAGATGAAGGTGCTGTTGTACTTTCTGGTGGTGACGCTGAAAGTTTAGACGGCCCACTAGGAACAGGTTACTACATCCAACCAACTATTTTAAAAGGTAATAACTCAATGCGAGTTTTCCAAGAAGAAATTTTTGGTCCGGTAATCTCTGTTACTACGTTTAAAGATGAAGCTGAAGCTTTAGCAATTGCTAACGATACAGCGTTTGGTTTAGGTGCTGGTGTTTGGACACGTGATGCTAACCTTGCTCACCGTATGGGTCGTGGTATTGAATCTGGTCGTGTGTGGACTAACTGTTACCATTTATACCCTGCTCATGCCGCATTTGGTGGTTATAAAAAATCAGGTATTGGCCGTGAAACGCATAAAATGATGCTTGATCATTACCAACAAACTAAGTGCTTATTAGTTAGCTATAGCACTAGCCCATTAGGTTTCTTTTAAATAGTAATATAGGCCCTTTTTTTCCATTGAAGGGCTTAATTTGTTACTTTCGGAGTCTAATATGAATCGTATTTCCTTATTAAGGCTCCATTTTTATTTTTTCTTCTTATTTTTTTGCCTTTCCCTAAAACCAACTTTTGCTTTTGATGAGTCAAACTCTTTTAAAAATAGTGATGTCACTGCCATCCCTGTAGATATAAAAGCTATTTTTCCTAGTGCTACTCGTATTGGCCAACCTGATGCTAACTTAGCAACCATTCCTGTTTATCAGCTTAGTCAATTACTAGGCTATGTTTTTGAATCTGACGATTTTACCGATTTTATTGGCTTTTCAGGTCAAACTATTAATCTATTAATTGGTATTGATATTAATGGCGTATTTGCTGGTTTTAAAGTACTCAATCATCATGAGCCTATTTTTTTACATGGTCTTGGCGAACAACCTATGTTTGACTTTATCGACCAATATAAAGGCCATTCTATCAAAGAGCGGTATATTATTAATGCACAAGACACCAGTACTCCCGGTATTACTAACTTTGATGGTATAACAAGAGCAACTGTTTCCGTAATGGTGATTAACGATACAATTATTGCTTCAGCTTTAAAAGTCGCCAGAGCTAAATTAGAAGGCTTCGCTGCTGCTGCGACAGTAAAAATTGACACTGATTTCTTCCAAAAGTTAAGCCTCAAACAATTAATAGAACAAGGTCATATATCACACTGGCAAGTCAGTACAAAACAAAGCTTAAAGTTAGCAGCAGGTGTCTCTAATGAACTAGTCAGTACTATTGATGAATTAGTACAAGACGCTGAGGACAATGGCGATAGTAACGGTGAAAACTTTATTGAGTTATATTTTGCCTTTGTTAACATTCCTATTATTGGTAAAAACCTTTTAGGTGAATTGGAATATCAGCGTTTACTAGAGAGCCTAAAGTCTGGTGAACATGCATTAATGGTGTTTAATCGTGGCACTTATTCTTATATCAGTGAAGACTTTACTCCTCAAACAGTGCCAGCCCGCCTCAGCATTGTTCAAGGCGAGTTTCCGGTAGACATTCGTGATATTGATTTTTATAGCTACTATGATCCTTCGTTCAATATAGAAATCCCCAATATTAACCAACAAAATATCTTTAGAATAAAATCTCAATCAGGCTTCGAAGTAAGCCAACCTTTTGAAGTATCACTCGCGATAAATTATAGTCAGTCATTCTTGAGCACACAGCAATATCAATTCACTAACGCGCTGGTTTTACCAAAAAAATTATTTTACACACCTAAAGTTGTCATAGAAAAAAAACAAGCTTTATGGGTAAGAATATGGCTAGGTCGTAGTAGTGAAATAGCGGTACTTTCACTATACCTCATTATTTTATCCTTATTGTTTTTGAAACAAAAAGAGCTTGCTCGTCATGTTAATGCTATCCATAGAATACGCTTAACTATGTTGGTATTTACTATTTTTTATATCGGTTATTACAGCCAAGGTCAACTATCGGTTGTTAATATTTATACTTTACTATTATCGTTAGTTAATGGTTTTAGGCTTGAAGTGTTTTTATTAGACCCTATTATTTTTATCCTGTGGGTATTTGTATTCATCAGTCTATTTCTTTTCGGACGAGGTCTCTTTTGCGGTTGGTTATGCCCTTTTGGTGCCCTTCAAGAAATAATGAGTTTATTGGCAAAGAAATTAAGTATAAAGCAAATAAAAATATCACCAAAACATCACAGGTATGCACAGAAAATTAAGTACATTATTTTATTCACCTTGCTCGCTACCTCATTTTATTCTCTGTCATTAGCAGAGCAACTTGCTGAAATAGAGCCTTTTAAAACCAGCCTCACGTTAAATTTTGTTCGCTACTGGCCTTTTGTACTCTATGCTGTACTTTTACTTCTTTTAAGTTTAAAAATTCATAAATTTTATTGTCGTTATCTTTGCCCTTTAGGTGCAGGATTAGCCATTATTGGCCGCTTTCCACTATTGAAATGGTTAAGAAGACGAAAAGAGTGTGGCAGCCCTTGTCAATTATGTCGTAATAAAAAATGCGAAATAGATGCAATCAATAGTAATGGTTCAATTGATTACAGCGAATGTGTTCAGTGTTTAGAGTGTTTAGTTACTATTGAAAGTCCTAAATTATGTGTTGTTAATAAATACAGTAATCGGCCCATTAAAATAAAAAGAGTAGCCTAAAATGGTTAAGTAGTAGGGTCTATATTGCATATTTATTAGCATATACCCATGCCACTTCAAGATGCATAATATACGCCTTTTAAACTCGTATATTGAGGTGGTATAGGTATATATTTACTCAAGAGCTCATTAATAATGTCATCTTCAATAGTTGTCACCAAACAGCCATTATTTTTTAAAGTGGACTTTCAGCCTAAAAGACCACTAAAATGACATTCCTTGTCAATCGTAAATTTTTCCTTAGTAATTTGCATTGTCATATAAAAATATTAACCCTATTAGGCAGAGTCATGACAAATATAAAAACAATAGTCGCTGTTAGTAAATCAATTGATGCCTTAAAAGCCAGTAAAGAAATACAACAACAGTTAAATCATCCTGATATTGATTTTGTACTTTTTTACTGCTCGGCGGTCTATCAGTTAGATGAATTAGCCGCAGCAATGACCCAATCTTTTAAAGGTATCGACCTTGTAGGCTGTACCACTGCCGGTGAGTTTAGTAGTGATGGCTGTGAGCAAAAGTCTATTGTTGCCATAGGGTTTTCCGGTAAATACTTTTCTATTAGTACTAAGCCAGTAGAGTCTATGGGCGAGTTTGATATTGTTGATGCACAAAACACCATAAATGAACTCACTGAACAGTGTCGTTTGAAAGCGCTTGCGCCAATACAAGAAAATAGTTTTCTACTGACGTTGCTCGATGGGTTATCAACAAAAGAAGAACAGTTCTTACAAACCTTAAACTCTGCTACAGGAGGAATTCCACATTTTGGCGGCTCAGCAGGTGATGATGTAAATTTAGCCAATACGCACATTTTTTACCAAAATAAATTTCATCAACAAGCGGCAATTGTCATTTTGATCAATACCAAATGCGCATTTGAAGTATTTAATTGCAACCATATCAAATGCCCTACCGAAAAATTAGTGGTCACTGAAGCTAATATTGAAAATAGAACGGTGTACGAACTCAACGCGATGCCCGCCGCAATTGAATACGCAAAATTACTCAATATGGATGTCAATGATTTAACGCCGGAAGTATTTTCACTTCATCCCCTTGCCGTAAAAGTAGGCGGGCAATACTATATTCGCTCTATACAAAAGGTCAATATAGACGATTTAAGTTTAACTTTTTATTGTGCAATTGATGTTGGTATTGTACTCACCGCGGTTGATATGGATGATATTTTTAATTCCTTAAATAATAAATTAGAAAGTATTACCCAGCGCTTTGGGAAATCTGAACTAGTGCTTTCTTGTGACTGTTTTTTACGTCGTATTGAAATTGAACAAAAAGAATTAAGAGAAAGAGCAAGAGTTTTATATGCCAAATATAACATCACAGGCTTTAACAGCTACGGTGAACATATTAATGGCATTCACTTAAACCAAACTTTTGCCGGTGTTTTTATTGCAGAAAATGAGTCAAAGGAGAATAAAGTTAATGAATGACAGTTGTAATAAAGACTCATTAGTTGATCAAATAACACAGCTTAAAGAACAGAATGCGATATTAACAAAAATTAATCACGCATTAATGGAGCGAGTAGAAAATCATGGTAATCATTTTGCCCCTTACGATGCATTTGAAAACTCAGTCTATCTAGCTAAACAGGTAAAAGAAAAAACCCAAGAGTTGAAAAGTACGCTAGCTGAGTTAGAACGCAGTAACCGAGCATTAACACAAGCAAATAACAAAGCGAATCTATTTAAACAACGTTTTATTGATGCTATTGAGAGTATATCAGAAGCGTTTGTTTTGCTTGATGGTGATGGCAGAATTATTCTACAAAACAGTACTTTTTCTTCTTTTTGGGAGAGTTTAGGCCTTGCTACTGATGTCGGTGTGAACCTTAAAGACTTAAAAGACAGAGCTAAAAATCTTGGCATTATTCGCCATGTTCATCCCGGTGATGCCTATAATATTAATCCCGTCTATAAATTATCAAATGGTCGATGGTTTCAATTAAATGAGCGCCGCACGATGGAAGGTGGTTGGGTAATGCTTTATAGCGATATTACCGCATTAAAAAATGCCGAAAATGTTCGATACGAACAAGGCATGGCTAACAAGTCTTTTTTATTGCAAAGTTTAGTTGATAACCTTTCTCAAGGGGTAGTATTAATTAGCAGCCAGCAACAAATTGAAGTATGGAATAATCGCTTTGCACAAATAAGTCAGTTATCTCCTATCCTACTCAATGAAAAGCCCTATTTTTCTAATATCCATAATTTAACTGAACTTGATTTAGCGCCTAAAAAAGAACACGCTTACCATGTACAAATATTGTCCAATGGTACTGTTGTCGAAATAAGAGATCATCCCTTAAGTAACGGTAAATTAATTAAAACATATACTGATATTACCGAACGACATCGCTATGCCGAGTCATTGAAAAAAAGTGAAAATTGGTTACGCTTAATCACAGATAACGTACCCGCTATGATTGCTTACGTGGGAGCAGATCTTAAATTTCAATTTACCAACCAAGTTTATATGGACTGGTATGGTCATTCTGTATCAGAACTTTATAAATTAGAAGAGCACCAAAACCGTACTAATTTTGATTTTAGTAAAGTAGAGCCTTACGTCAATAAAGCACTTGCTGGAGAAAGTGTTATTTTTGAGACAGAAGAAAAAAACCTAGCAGGCGAACTTTCTTATTTATTAAAATCCTATGTACCCAATATTGATACTGAAGGTCAAGTGCTTGGTTTTTTTGTGCTTATACGTGATATTACCGCCCGCAGAAAAAATGCCTTAGCCCTGCAAAAAGCCCATGATTTATTAGAAGTTAGAGTACAAGAGCGTACTTCTCAATTACAGACAGAAGTCGAAGGCCATCGACAAGCACAAATTAGTTTAGTCAAAGCAACCAAAGACGCAGACGAAGCTAATATGTCTAAAACTAAGTTTCTTGCCGCCGTTAGCCATGATTTATTACAACCTTTAAATGCAGCACAATTATTCAATAGCTCACTATCAGAGCAAGTACACAATACCAATTTAGCGCCTATTGTAAATTCGGTTGATGCTTCACTCAGTGATTTAGAAAACTTAATTTGTACCTTGGTCGATATTTCCAAACTTGATGCTGGCGTTGTTAGAGCAGACAAGTCTTCGTTTAAACTGGCTGACTTACTTGATAATTTAGCCAATGAATATCAGCAACAAGCACCTCAATATGAGGTTACGTTACATTACGTAGCAACCGATATAATTGTACATAGTGATAGTGTTTTATTAGCGCGCGTATTACGTAACTTTCTTTCCAATGCTTTTAGATACACAGAAAATGGCAAAGTATTACTTGGCTGTAGAAGACAAGGTGATACTGTTTCTATTGAAGTCTGGGACAATGGCGTTGGTATAGCTAAAGAGAAAATCAACGAAATTTTTCAAGAATTTAAACGGTTAAAATCATCAAAAGTAGCTTTTAGAAATGGTTTAGGCTTAGGCTTAGCCATTGTCGATAAAATAGCTAAAGTACTAGAGCATTCTATTAAAGTGGACTCGGTTCAAGGCAAAGGGTCAATGTTCTCTATTCGAGTGCCGATAGGAAGAATTGATCAGCTTCCTGTAGATAATTCTCTCCCTTCCCAAGCTTTACACAACACTATTTTAGCGCAACGTGTTATTTGGGTTATCGATAATGATGCCAATATATGTGCTGGTATGATGCGTTTACTCGGCGGGTGGGATTGTACGGTTATAACCGCTATCAGCCTTGAACACCTTGAGAAACAAGTGGATATTTATCAAGATCATGCTGACATATTAATTGTTGATTACCATTTAGATAACGATGAAACAGGTTTGTCTGCTGCTAACGTTATTAATAAAGGTCGAACCTTAGCAATACCGACTTTAATGATCACGGCAAACTATAGTAAATCACTAAAAAAGGCAGTAGAAAATACAGGAATATTACTGCTTAATAAGCCAGTAAAACCAATGAAACTAAAAACAACCATGTTACATTTATTAAGATAAATATAGCAGGTACTATTCAGTATTCCCTTCGTGAAATTAGTTGTAAATCCCTCCTACCTTAGTAGGAGGGATTTACAGACACATCAACATAACAAATTGTTTTATAAGTGATTATTATCAAGTTATTTTCCATCAGAAATACTATAGAATATTCCATTACTTAGTTATTCACGTTACATTACTCATGAGTTTATAACTAAGGAAAAATAATGAGTCGCATTATTGCACTAACGAGTTTGCTTTATATTTTACCCGTCTTCGCTGATGATATTGAAAAAATCAGTGTTATTGGACAAACCCCCCTATCAAGTAATATCTCTGAAAAACAAAATATTATTGGTAGTGCGCAGTATATAAGCATTAAAGACATCACTAAGGCTCAAGCAACATCACTAGCTGATCACATGAGAAATCAATTAGTTAGTGTGAATATTAGTGATGTACAAAACAATCCTTTCCAACCTGATGTTCAATACCGTGGCTTTACGGCTTCGCCTTTATTAGGCTTACCCCAAGGTATTTCTGTTTATTTGAATGGTGTAAGATTTAATGAACCCTTTGGTGATACCGTTAACTGGGATCTAATTCCATTAGCAGCACTTGATAGTGTTGCTTTATATTCAGGCTCTAACCCGGCTTTTGGCCAAAATACCTTGGGCGGCGCCTTATCACTCAAAACTAAAAATGGCTTTAGCTATACGGCAAATGAAGCGGATGTTCGCTTTGGTAGCTTTGGTCAACAGCAATACACGATACAATCAGGTGGTAACAATGGTCACTGGGGCTATTACTTTATTGGTAACAGCTATCAAGAAGACGGCTGGCGTGACTTTTCTCAAAGTGAATTAAAACAAGCATTAGCTTCATTTAGTTTTCAAGACGACAATAATTATGTTGAGCTATTGCTCGCTGCCAATGATAATGAAATGACTGGAAATGGCGCAGCACCTGAAGAGTTAATTGCCATTGAAGGTCGTAAAGCGGTATACACCCACCCTGATAAAACAAATAACGACTATAAAATAATCAGCATATCGAGTGATTCCATTATAAATGAACAGTTATCTGTGCAAGCGAATGCTTATTATCGTCAAAATAAAATAAACTCCATCAATGGTGATGACAGTGATTATGAAGATTGTGACTTTGGTGCTGGTGAAACGTTATGTGAAGAAGATGAAGAAGACGGGTCATTAACCATGGTTAACTTTGTCGGTTATGACGAAGGCACGCTATTTAGTGATATTACTACGATTGATGCTGATGAAGTTGATGGCACACTCAATGATGGCGCTACTGATAATACAAGCTATGGTTTTGCTAGCCAACTGATCCATGTAACAAGCTTTGATAACTATGAACAAGAAGTTATTTTTGGTCTAGGAATGGATAAAGCAGACATTAATTTTAAAAGTAATACTCAATTTGGACTTCTTAACAATGATTCTGCTGAGGATGATCGCTCTGTATCACCAACAGGATTTTTTGATAGCGAGTCCCAAGTACGTTTAGCTGTTACCACTGAGCAGCAATATATTTTTGCTTCTTATTCAATGGCCTTTGAACAAGGGCTTACACTAAATATTGCTGGCCGTTACAATAACAGTCACATCATTATGAATGACCTCATCGATGATGGTGAAGGCTCTCTTGATGGTAATCATAAGTTTCACCGTTTTAATCCTGCTGTCGGTCTAAATTATCAGCTTAATAATGAACTTACCGCTAAGCTTAGCTATAGCGAATCATCGCGTGTGCCAAGCCCTGCTGAGTTAAGTTGTGCCGATGAAGATGACCCATGTAAATTACCCAACGGTTTTGTTGCTGATCCGCCGCTTGAGCAAGTTGTTGCTAAAACGATTGAGGCTTCATTACAATACAATACTGATTCGGTATCGGCTATAGCGACCCTATTTTCAACGAAAACGATTGATGACATAATTTTCCAACAAGCGGGCTCAACGTCTTCTGAGGGCTACTTTGTCAACATTGATAAAATACAACGCCAAGGGGTTGAGTTAGCCTACTCTGTAGCATTTAATGATATCAGCATTGGCACTAGTTATAATTACTTAAAAGCCACCTTTGAATCAGCTTTTGTCTCGTTTAGTCCCGTAAACCCACTTGGTGCCAATCGTCAAGTTACCCCTGGAGATATTATCCCTGGTCAGCCACAACATCAATTTAAGCTTCATGCTGATTGGCAAATCAACGAAAAAGTTAGCGTTGGTACCGAGTTATTATATGCTTCTGATTCTTATTATCGTGGTGATGAGGCCAATGAGAATAAAAAAATATCAGCATACTCATTAGTTAACGCCTATTTTTCTTATCAAATGACTAAGCAATTCAGGTTATCAGCCAAAGTAGATAATCTATTTGATCATCAATACAATACTTTTGGTACTTATGGTGAAGCTGATGAAGTCTTATCCGATTTTTATCCGGATATTGACTCGCCTTATTTTGTTGGCCCTGCTAGACCTAGATCTGTCTCTGTAAACGTAAATTATAAGTTCTAACAATAAAAAGATATTTGCACTAGAGTGGCAAATATCTTTTCTTTTTTTGATATTTTAGGTGTTATTGATGTATATGCTCTTTATTCGTTTAGTACTTTTTATTATTCTTTGCTTTAGCTGCATAAAAGCGAATGCAACTGAAGCAAACACTGAGACAAATTTACCTAGCGTTAATGTTGGCGTATTAAAATATGGCACCGTTAATTGGGAAATAGCGGTAATAAAGCATTATAAATTAGATAAGAAATATAACTTCAATTTACAGGTAATGCCATTAAGTAATAAAAATGCATCTGCAGTAGCACTACAAAGTAAAGCCGTTGACATTATTTTGGGTGATTGGTTATGGGTAAATCGCCAGCGTTTTAATGGGAAAAGCTATACTTTATATCCCACATCAATTGCCTCTGGCGGCTTATATATTAATGGCGACTCTACAGCAAAATCACTACACGATCTTACTCAAGCTAAAATTGGGGTTGCTGGCGGCTCTGTCGATAAAAATTGGTTATTATTACAAGCCTATGCGCAAAAAAAATATAAGCTAAATATTAAAAAAAATGCTGAAATAGTATTTGCCACACCACCGTTATTAAACCGTTTAATGCAAAGAAACGACGTAGATGCGGCAATAAACTTTTGGCATTACAATGCAAGATTAAGTGCTAATGGCTACCAATTATTAGTGAGTGTACCAGAAATGCTAGCCGAGTTAGGCGTCACCAATAAAGTGCCTTTGTTAGGCTGGGTATTTGATCAAGACTGGGCGGCTAAGCACAACCGAAAACTAACCGGTTTTCTACAAGCGTCTAATGATGCAAAAATGTTATTACTTTTTTGTGATGAAGAATGGCAGCGTATACGACCGTTAACAAAAGCCGAAAATGATGAGGTTTTTATAGCCTTAAAAAAAGAATACCGCACGCGATTACTCGCTAAATTCGGCCCTGAAGAAATGCAAGCAACTAAACAAGTATTTGCTATTTTAGCGCAGCAAGGCGGGCGAAATTTAGTGGGCAAAGCCACAACATTAGCGGCGGAAACTTTTTGGCAAACAGATGATATTAATCACCCTATTTTCAATCAACTGGCTGAAGGCTCATCAAACCGTCAAACAATATGCGCGTTTAAGTAGGATCAAAGACCATTAAAAAACATACCAACGAGCAAGCAGTATCAAAAGGGTTATTAACCTTATTATTGTCTGCTTTTATGTCACCACTATATGGCCGATTATTCATGTTAATAATCTTAGCAAGCACATGGCAGGGTATCGCTTGGTTTGTTAATAGCTCTGATTTTCCGTCATTATTTATCGTAATGGAAAGCTTTATCTATCATTTTTTTCAAGGTGAACTGTTAGTCAACCTTAGTGTTACCTTAACTCGTGTACTGATCAGTTTTACCATCGCCATGATATTAGGTGTATTTATTGGTATTGTCATGGGTACCAGTAAGCGCATTAATCAATTATCAGACACGTTATTAATTATTGCCCTTAATATTCCAGCGCTAGTGACTATTTTACTATGTTATATCTGGTTTGGCTTGGTTGAGTCAGCCGCAATACTGGCTGTCGTCATTAATAAAATACCCACGGTTGTCGTCATGATACGAGAAGGTGCCCGTGTGGTAGATAACGATTTATTAAATGTTGCTAAAGTGTATAAACTCTCATTAAGTAAAACCTTCTTTAAAGTATTCTTACCGCAACTTTACCCCTACATAATGGCTTCAGCACGCGCAGGTTTATCCTTAATATGGAAAATTGTTTTGGTGGTTGAACTTCTTGGTCGCAGTGACGGCGTTGGCTTTGCATTAAACACATTATTTCAATTTTTTGATATTGCTGGGATTCTTGCTTATACCTTTGCTTTTATTTCAATTGTCTTAGTGATTGAGAACCTAATTTTTAGGCCATTAGACAAATTAATTGCTAGGGGTGTTCATCATGATAGCGCTTGATATTGCCATTAAAAATAAGTACTACGCTAATAGCACTGCGGTGGTATTAAAAGATATACAATTTAGCGTTAAACCCGGAGAATTCGTTGCCATCATTGGCCCTTCTGGCTCAGGAAAAACCACATTACTTAATATGCTTTCTGGACTTGAAGATGCTACAGCGCAAAAATTGTTAGGTAATTCAAAATCACTCCATGATTGTAAAGAATATCAGCTAGGTTATGTTTTTCAACAACCAAGATTAATGCCTTGGTTAACGGTGAACGAAAACATACAGTTAGTATTACCTACGGCACAAGAGAGAAAAATTAAAACCTTGCTAGCGCAAGTTGGATTAGCTGATAAAGGTGACTATTATCCCAAGCAATTATCTGGCGGTATGCAACGACGAGTAGCCATTGCCAGAGCTTTTGCGGTTAACCCTGAGCTGATTTTGCTTGATGAGCCTTTTAACTCTCTCGATGCCCCAACTGCAGCAAAACTAAGGTTACTACTGGTAAATCTGTGTAAAAGCTGTGGTAGTACCGTTGTTTTTGTTACTCATGACTTAAGTGAAGCCATTTATTTAGCCGACCGTATTATTTTTATGTCAAATTCGCCCAGTTCAATCATCCATCAAGTTAATGTTAATTTACCTAAGCCGAGAAAAGAGTCAGGCAGCACTGAACTCGCTTGGCAATCACAGCTCATGGCCCAATACCCTCAAATTCTTTCTGGCAGTGTTTCTACCGATTAATAAAGCGGTAGTCTCTCATCCTTTTTTTATTTTCTCCTACTTAAGCATTAAGCAATTGGTGTAAGACTAAGGGATGTTTTTTTTCAATATCATTACCAATACCTATTAATCCTATACTTTTTTATTATTGATGTAATTACAATAAAACCGATAAAAATAAAGGAAATAAAACATGACTAAGAAATTTAAATTAGCAGCAATCGCCGCTGCCTGTATCACTACTTTTAATGCTAGTGCAGCGATTGAATTATATAATGATGATGGAGTAACGTTCAGTTCAGATGGCCTAGTTAACATATTTTA
Source organism: Colwellia sp. (assembly GCA_002733765.1). Lineage (GTDB taxonomy): Bacteria > Pseudomonadota > Gammaproteobacteria > Enterobacterales > Alteromonadaceae > Colwellia. Next base: position 30,060 of record NVWU01000029.1, read on the forward strand.
TTCTAACAGCGATACTGACACAACTGATGCAAATGGTGATGTGACAAACAGTAAACAATCACGGGTAAAAACAGGTTTCTTACCAAGCTATATTGGTTTTAACTTTGCCAAAGAACTTGATGAGTTAAAAGTATCTACACGTTCTTCATTTTGGGTTACCTTGAGTGATACAGATGCATTTCGTGATACATCACCTGCTGATGCAGGCACAGGTACAGCCATTGATATTCGTCAATTTTATGCCACGATAAGTGGTGACTTTGGTGAAGTGTTAATTGGTAAAGATTTTGGTTTATTTAACCGTGCTAATATTTTTGGCGATGAACTATTAACTGGTTATGGTCAAACATCTGGTGGTCTAGCTGATAGTGGTTTTGTATCTTTTGGTAATATCGCAACGGGTTACACTTACGCTTTCCCAAAAGCACAAATCACTTATAGATCGCCTGAGATGAGTGGCTTTAAACTAGCGATTGGTGTGATGGATCCTAATAAAGTTGATGCTAATTCCAATGAAGAATCACCACGTTTTGAAGCTGAATTAACATACAACACTACTTTTGATGACGGTTCATTAAAAGCTTGGGTTAGCGGTGTTTCGCAAACAAGTGAATTAGCGGGTGTTGACCAAGATCAATCAGGTGTTGGCTATGGTGCTAACGTTAAATTTGCAGGCTTATCACTAACCGCTTCTGGTTTTAGCGCTGAAGGTATAGGTGGTCTAGATACGATGGTTTCGGCTGAAACAAATGAATCTGATGGTTACCTAACACAAGCGTCATATACAATGGGTGATAACCGTTTTGTACTATCTTACGGTGAAACAACATCAGATGATGGAATTACTGAGACAACAAATAGTAATAGCAATATCTCTTATTTCAGAACAGTTGTTCCTGGTGTAACCGTTGTATTTGAATACAATAAGACTGAAAATGATAATAACCAAACTTCTGTAGCAGAAGAGAATAACGTTTTCTCAATTGGTGCTGTTGTAACTTTCTAAAGTTAACACTTGGTAATATGCTATAAGGAGCAGAAATTTTATTTCTGCTCCTGTTCTATTTAATACATAAAAATTACTAAGCAAATAAGCCTAAAATGATTATTTTATAACTTAAAGATGAGATTCTTACAACTAAGGGATGATTAAATAGTTAAATTGGCTCTGATAGAGTATAAAGGTGGATTTATTTCAATAGGCAATACCATGTATAAAATTTTAGTCGCTGATGATCATCCTTTATTTAGGGATGCCGTAATAAATATTATTTCTCAAACTTTTCCTGAGTCTGAAATTTTTGAATCCAAAGATATCGAATCAACGCTTACCATGGCAAAAGAAATTACTGATATCGATCTTATTCTACTAGATTTAAACATGCCTGGTATGTCAGGCCTTGCTGGTTTACTTGATTTACGTAATCAACATCCCACCATTCCAGTCGTTATTATTTCAGCAGAAACTGAAAAACAAGTTATTTTACAAACTATTGCTTATGGGGCCGTTGGTTTTATTGCTAAATCATCCGCAAAAAATGTTATCGGTGATGCACTTAAGAGTATATTTGAAGGTAATGTTTATTTACCGGCAGATATTATCCGTTCACCAACAACCGTTAACACGACCAAAGAATTCGAAGTATCACCAGAAAAAATGTTTTTATTAACACGTAGAGAATTAATGGTGCTACAACACCTCACTAAAGGTGAAGCAAATAAACAAATCGCTTTTAACTTAAATATTTCTGAAACGACAGTAAAATCACATGTTTCTTCTATCTTAAAAAAATTAGGCGCGTCTAATCGTGTAAAAGTTGTTGTTGGTTGTAGCGATATAGATTTTAATCAATACTTAAAACGCTAACCATTCAATGTTGTCCAAGACTTTTAGAACGGCTCTAACCAAGCTGTACTAGATGTATAAGTGACACAATTACCATATAAAAACTCATTATTTTATTTCAATGCCAGCCGAAATAATTTACAGCACTTTAAATTTTCAAAAATAGTACGATAAACAGACACTAAAAAAAACACTTTTGATGATAAGGTTTAATCCTCAACTAAAATAACGGTTCAAGCCCTACTCTTTCACAAACACTTTTATTTTAATATTTATTATTAGTTACTTTTGAAGTAGGACTAGGTGTTCATCCAACGGTTAAAAACGCTAGTAGTAACTTATTTTATCACCTTACAATCAGCGTTAAAGAGTCATTTACTGATAGATATTTAAATCCCATAGATAGTATTATCAAAGCCATTTAAGTATAATGCGCCCCATTATTTACCCAGTTATTACTATTGTTACGGAAGCCTTATGCTATCAGCAAACAACATCACTCAGCAATTTGGCGCTAAGCCTTTGTTTGAAAACATTTCACAAAAATTTGGCGGCGGTAACCGTTACGGTTTAATCGGCGCTAATGGTTGTGGTAAATCTACCTTTATGAAAATTTTAGGCAGTGATTTAGAGCAAACATCCGGTAACGTTAGCTTAGATACTGGCGAACGCTTAGGTAAGTTACGTCAAGATCAGTTTGCCTTTGAAGAATATAATGTCATTGATACCGTAATAATGGGGCATACTGAGTTATGGGCGGTAAAAGAAGAACGTGATCGTATTTATGCTTTACCCGAAATGAGTGAAGCTGATGGTATGAAAGTAGGAGACTTAGAGTCTGAATACGCTGAAATGGACGGTTATTCAGCCGAAAGTCGCGCTGGCGAGCTTTTAATGGGTGTTGGTATTCCTGTTGAGCAACACTACGGTTTAATGAGCGAAATAGCACCTGGTTTTAAATTACGTATTCTACTTGCCCAAGCTTTATTTTCAGATCCTGATATTTTATTACTTGATGAACCAACCAACAACTTGGACATTCATACCATTCAATGGTTAGAAGATACGCTGAACGAGCGTGATTCAACCATGATTATCATCTCGCATGATAGACATTTTTTAAACAGTGTTTGTACGCATATGGCCGATTTAGATTACGGTGAACTACGTGTATTTCCTGGTAACTACGACGAATACATGTTGGCAGCTACACAAGCGCGAGCACGTTTACTCGCAGATAATGCCAAGAAAAAAGCACAAATAGGTGAACTACAAGCCTTCGTGGCACGTTTCTCTGCCAATGCTTCAAAAGCTAAACAAGCAACCTCACGCGCTAAACGAATAGACAAAATTCAACTAGATGAAGTAAAACCCTCTAGTCGTAGCAACCCTTTTATCCGTTTTGAACAAGAGAAAAAATTATTTCGTAATGCACTAGTCATTGAAAACCTAAATAAAAGCTTTGATGACGCTCATATTTTAAAAGATATTTCAGCCTTAATTGAAGTCGGTGAACGTATCGCTATTATTGGTGAGAACGGTATTGGTAAAACAACGTTGTTACGTTCATTGATCAATGAAGTCGGTTATGAAGCAAGTTCTGGCGATATAACGTGGTCTGAAAATGTTAATATTGGCTATTATGCACAGGATCATGAGTACGAATTTGAAAATGATATGACGTTATTTGAATGGATGAGTCAATGGCGTCAACCCACTGATGATGAGCAAGCCGTTCGTGGTTATTTAGGTCGTTTACTTTTTTCTGCTGATGATATTACAAAATCAATTCATGTACTTTCTGGTGGTGAAAAAGGTCGAATGTTATTTGGTAAATTAATGATGCAACAGCCAAATATTTTAGTACTTGATGAGCCAACCAACCACATGGATATGGAGTCGATTGAATCGTTAAACATGGCACTTGAAAGTTATGAAGGTACCTTATTATTTGTTAGTCATGACCGAGAGTTTGTTTCAACCATCGCGACCCGTATTATCGAATTAACCAAAGACGGTTATATTGACTTTGCCGGCACTTACGATGAATATTTAGCCAGTAAGGCATAAAATATAAACGTTTAACGGCTATCAAAATCTCTCTTTAATGACGTATTGATAGCCGTTTTTATTTTCCTGTTTCACATCATTTACTCACTTTAAGGAATTACCTTGCTTAGTTATCGTCACGCTTTTCATGCCGGCAATTTTGCCGATGTACTAAAGCACAGTGCCTTATCACTTGTTTTAGATTATATGACCCGTAAAGAAAAAGGTTTTTGTTATATAGATAGTCATTCTGGGGCTGGTATGTATCAATTAACTGATGAATATGCACAAAAAACGGGAGAATATAAGGATGGTATTGCTAAGATTATTAACGATGACGAGGCACCTGAGTCACTTAAGCCTTATTTATCGCTAATCAGTAGTCTGAACCTCAACAGCGACCTTAACGTTTACCCAGGCTCTCCTGGGATAGCGAAAGCCTTTGTTCGTCGCCAAGACAGTAGCCACTTATTTGAATTACACCCTACTGATATTCAGCACTTAGAAGATTTTTGCCAACGCTGGCGTAAAGTATTTGTTAAACAGTCTGATGGTTATCAAGGTGTGTTAGGTTTATTACCGCCGCCAAGTCGCCGTGGTGTTGTCCTTATCGATCCGCCCTATGAGCTTAAAGAAGATTATCAAAAAGCTGTTAACACAATAATTAAAGCCTATACAAAGTTCGCTACTGGTACTTACATCCTTTGGTACCCCGTTGTTAAGCGCGAATTAATTGACCAAATGAGTGAGTCTTTCACCGAGAGTTCGATCAAAAACCTATTACAGGTAGAGTTTTGCTTAGAAAATGATACCGATGAATACGGCATGACTGGATCGGGATTATTTATCGTGAACCCACCATGGCAACTATCTCAACAGCTTGAAGAAATATTACCTTATATAAAAACTAAATTAGGCTGTAAAGAGAGTAGCTATACGCTTAAGCAGTTAATCGCTGAATAATCAGAATGCGATGTACTAACTCACAGAGCTCTGATCCCATAACGATGAGTTAACTCAGTTTGAGTTGAGGCTAAATAAAGCCCTCAATTAGCACGACGCTTGATTAGCTTTTGCTTGGTGAAACTCGGGGGATTTCAATATAAAAAGATCATCAACATAAAACTGCTCTGCACTACTTGCTTGCCACCAATGTTGCCATGATTCATCAAGTGCTTGTTTGTTTGTTAAAGAGTCAATTAAGGCTCTTACTGGCAAAGGCGCGACCAAACTGCCCATTGACATTTGAGCACCATAAGGTGAACGTCTTTTTATCATCTGAGGTACAAGTTTAGCCGGATCATCCAAGCCCATACTCCCCACCAACTCAAAAAAACTAGCGAGGGTATTGTGATGAAAATTTTTCACTCGCTCACTTTTATCATCAATATCAATAGCTTTTGCTCTAGCAGGATCTTGCGTTGCGACACCTGTTGGGCAAAGGTTAGTATTACAATGCCTTGATTGAATACAGCCAATTGCCATCATCATCGTTCTTGCGGCATTAACCACATCAGCACCTGCGGCAATCTTTGCGAGGAGATCAAAGCTTGAAGCCGTTTTACCCGAGGCTATTATTGTTATCTTATCTCTAAGCCCTACACCAACAAGGGCATTATTGACAATACTAATGCCCTCTAAACAGATTAATCCTAAGCGATTGGTAAATTCAACAGGTGCTGCACCAGTACCTCCTTCTGCGCCATCTACCGTGATAAAGTCAGGCGTAATTCCTGTTTCTAACATTGCTTTACAAATACTTAAAAATTCTGCCGGATTACCAACACATAACTTAAAGCCAATGGGCTTACCACCACTTAAACGGCGCAATTGTTCAATGAATGCTAATAAGTCTTTTGGCGACGTACATTCAGGATTAACCGCCGGAGAAATACAATCATAGTCTTTTGAGATATTCCTGATACGGGCAATTTCATCGGTAATTTTCGCTTTAGGAAGTACACCGCCATGACCAGGCTTAGCTCCTTGGCTTAGTTTTATTTCTATCATTTTTATTTGCGGTAATTTAGCCGTTTGTTCAAACGTATTTGGGTTAAAGCGCCCTTGCTCATCACGACAGCCAAATAGCCCAGTACCAAGTTGCCAGACAATATCGCCACCATGCTTCAAATGATAAGGACTCGCAGCCCCCTCACCGGTATTATGAAAACAACCTGCTTTTTTTGCACCTAAATTAAGCGCCTCAATAGCATTAGTACTTAATGAACCGAAGCTCATGGCTGAAATATTTAAATAAGAAGCCAGATAAGGTTGCTGACAATTATCACCACCAATAAGCACACGTTTAGCACTCTCTTTAATCAGCTTAGGTGATAATGAATGCCATAAACTTAAGTAATTATCTTCAACGAGATTACGCTGAGTGCCAAAGGCAATAGTGTCGCGAACATTTTTAGCGCGTTGATACACTAACGTGCGTTGCTCTCGGTTAAAGGGTCGCTCTTCTGTGTCATTGGCAATAAAGTATTGTTGAATTTCAATACGATAAGACTCTAAAAAATAACGTAAATAAGCGACTACAGGGTATAACCGGTTCAAACTATGATGACTATAAAAAAAGTCATACATACCAATAATGCTATAGAGTAAAGTAGTAATTAATAAAATAAAACTAAAAGCACTTTGACTATTCATATAATAGTACGCTGCTGAAAAGTTACCTAAACTGGCAATTAACCAAAGAGTTTTTTGCATTATGGTCATAAAACATCCTTATAAAAATATGTTATTTTATTAATCAAATATAAGTATCAAATAATTAGTAATAACTTACCATTATTCGCTATTCTTTGAATACGATAGTTTTCTAAACTATACCATTTGGCTTAATTATCACTAACGTTACTCCAGTGTTAACTTTCGTTTGCTAAATGTCAGTTTACATCCGTGTTTCTTCAACAGCTTCTCTAGGCAATATCTACTAATTTTTTTAGAGCGGTTTTTAAAATAACGCTTAGGGCTTGCGAAACTTGCATAAAATAAAGGCTCTAGATAAGACTAGAGGTACGCATTCGTGAATGTGGCAACACTCCAATTTTAAAAACTGGATTTTAGTTGATGTAATCACAAAAGCTACTTGTATAAAAGGCTAAGTTTATATTAATAGAAAATAAATTTACCGAGAGAAAAGGCGATTTTCCTACTAAGTATTAGTTACCACCTAAATTTGCATTTCAACGTTTACCATATAAGCTTATGTTTACAACTCTCTAGATCGAAAGATATAATTTACCGTTGACAAATATATTTATAAACTTTCAATGATTGACTCAAATACTTTGAATGTTTTCATATAAGAGAAATTTATGAAAAAAACTAATAGTCACGTAATCTTAACCTGTGTAAAACGATATAAACTATTTGTACTTATACTTACATTGTGGGTATCTACAATGCATTACTGTTATTCACAGCAAGTTACTGAGCCTCAAGAGTCAATTAAAACAAAATACCAACTTGAGTTAGAGCGACAACATAAAATACTTATTAAACAGGGACAAGAAATTGAAAATTTAAAACGTTTAATTAAAAATCAACTTTATAAAACTGATCAACAACAAAATACTCACCCCAATAAAAATACCAGTAACAAAAAAATAAAAAAAACAACCGTTATTAATAAGCCTGTAGGTAAAGCACCACCTAAAAAACCTACACGTATTGATGTATCTGCTATACCTAAATTAAGTACTAATGTTAGTGGGGTCCTTACAAAATCAGGTACTTTGATCATAGAGCCAAGGATAGGTTATTCATATACAGATAGTAACCGTGTATTTCTAGATGCGTATTCTTTTCTTCCTGCACTCGTGGTTGGTTTAATCGATCTTAGAGAAATAAAACGCCATACCATTATTGGTAGTATAGGTACTCGATATGGTCTAACTGATCGATGGGAGGTCGACTTAAAATTTTCTTACATCGCCCGCAACGACAATCAGCGCTCTCGTCCAATAAGTATAGGAGTTAGTGAAAATAGCATATTTACGGCAAGTGGTAATGATATCGGTGATATAGAACTGTCTACACGTTACCAACTTAATTCTGGCGCTGATGGCGGAGCCATTTATGTTTTTAATCTCGTTGCCACGATTCCAACAGGTACAAGTCCATTCGATGTTGAGTATGTTGAATCTACTCCTGGCGCTATTTTTCCCACAGAGTTACCAACAGGATCAGGGTACTACAGCATTCAACCTAGTTTAACTGCAATTTATGCAACTGATCCTGGCGTACTTTTTGGTAATCTAAGCTATGGCTATAATTTAGACACCGATGAGGATGTAGGGCAAGTAGATCCTGGTGATAGCGTAGGGTTTAGTTTTGGCTTAGGGTTATCATTAAATGAACGCACTTCTATGAGCTTAAGTTACTCGCATAAACATGTTTTAAAATCTAGTATTAATAACGTTAAAATTGATGGTAGCGAGCTTGATATTGGCCAATTAATTATTGGCTATGCATTCAATTATTCAAAACAAACGAACATTAACTTATCCTTAAACATCGGTGTTACGGATGATGCTCCAGATATTAGACTAAATTTTAGGGCTCCAATGGTGTTTTAACTCGATCTGTTTTATAGAACAATCTCTGTTTTACCTTTGATTTCTTAATTAATTTTACATTCCAAGGTAATCACGCATTGATGCCGACTTTGAGGTTGCTCAATTCTTCAAAGCAATACAACGGATAGCCGTATTTGAGAACAACCAGTTTTTTGACCAATCACGAAAGGTTTAATAGTTTCCTCTGATTTAAGGAGAGGAAACTATAAAATTAAAGATCAACTAGTTATGTGCTATTACCCAGATCCAACGGCATACATTAACAACAGGTGTTAATCCTGTTCCTTTTTAGTATCACTTTCAATTTGCTGTGGTGTTAATGGTTTTTTGCGTTTAATAATTTTCATCGCACCAGCATCTTCGATATCAAGGAAGGTTTTTTTAATCACTTTTCTTGGTCTAGTATCAGCAGGCCTTTTACTTTTGACCGTATTAGATTTTGCTTTGACTACTTTTGACTTTTTCGGTTTCAAACCTTTGAACTTAACTTTAATCCCTTCCACTTTAGTAAAGATAATTTTTTGCTGTAAAAACGCTTCAACATTTTTAAAGCTTAACCAATCATTAGGACCGACTAACGAAATAGCATCACCTTTAGTTCCTGCACGACCAGTACGCCCTATACGATGAACAAACTCTTCAGTATGCTTTGGCATATCAAAATTAATCACGTGCGATACATTGATTAAATCAAGGCCACGTGAGGCTAAATCGGTAGTGACTAATATTTTATGTTTACCTTTGGCGAAGCTGTCCATTATCTGATTACGTTGACCTTGGTTTAACTCACCACTTAAGGCAACCGCATTAAGGTCTGTATCCGTGAGTAGCTTAGCTAAACGATCAGTATCACTTCTCGTCGCAGTAAAAATAATGATTTGCTGCGATTTTTCTGTCGCTAAGAAGTGATGCAATAATGCTTCTTTTTGTGTGAGGTTATCGGCAAGGTAAAAACGTTTAGCAATATCAACGTGTTCTGTATGCCCTGCTTCAATAGCAATTCGCTTAGGTTTTCTCAGTAATTCAGTTGCAAATTCATTTACTTGTGCGTGATCTAATGTTGCCGAAAACAGTAGCGTTTGACGTTTACGATGATCGGCAGCTTTATTTATTTGGCCGAGCTCTTTGCTAAAGCCCAAATCAAGCATACGGTCGGCCTCATCTAAAATCAGTAGCTCTAAGCCATTTAAATAAAAGTGTCCTTGAGTTAAATGATCCGCCAAACGACCTGGCGTGGCAACAATAAAGTGTGGATCTTTCTCTAACACTTTGACTTGATCGTTAAAGTTTTCGCCACCTAATATCAATACGGCTTTAAACTGAGTATTTGAAGTAAACAAGCGTAATTGGCTAAACACTTGTTTGGCCAATTCACGTGTTGGCGTTAAAATAACAACGCGCGGATCACGTTTTGATAAAGCACGGTTTTTAGATAATCGCTGCAGAGCAGGAATGATAAACGCTAATGTTTTACCAGAGCCAGTTTTCGACGACGCAATTAAGTCATGCCCAGCCATTGCCGCAGGAATAGCCTGTTGCTGAATTTGTGTTGGCTCGCTAAAACCAAGATGAGCAACAGTATTCATTAAGCTATTATCTAGACCAAAATCACTAAATTGCACTAGGCATTCTCCTACGTTTACATAAAGTAGTTAATATTATCATTAAGCCGCTGCAATTCTTGCTTCTACTACCACGATGGCTTGATCAATTCTTTCTAATACTTTGCTTTGATCTAACAACGCTAACGTAATATCAAGCGATGGAGAGTTACCACCACCTGTTGCGGCAACACGCAATGGCATACCAACTTTACCCATACCTACGGCTAGCTCTTCAGCAGTATCATTAATTGCAGCATGAATAAGCTCAGGCTGCCAATCAGTTAATGCGGCTAACTTTTCTTTAACGAGTAATAAAGGCTCTTTTACGACTGGACGCAAATGCTTTTTAACAGCTTTTGCATCAAGCTCAGAAAAGTCTTCAAAGAAATAACGTGAAATTTCAGCCATTTCTTTCAACGTTTTAACACGATCTGCCTGTATTTTAACTATTTCAGCTAGCGCAGGACCATTTGTCGTATTAATACCTTGCTCATTCATATGCCACGCTAAATGCTCAGCAACATACTCAGGGGCAAGCGTTTTCATATAATGCTGATTAACCCATATAAGCTTATCGGTATTAAAGCCTGATGGTGCGCGGTTACAATCTTTTAAATCGAACAATTCAATCATCTCTTCACGAGAGAAAATTTCCTTATCACCGTGTGACCAACCTAATCTTACTAAATAGTTTAGTAAGGCTTCCGGTAAATAACCATCATCACGGTATTGCATCACACCTACTGCGCCATGGCGTTTAGACAAGCGTTTGCCATCATCACCCAAGATCATCGGAATGTGAGCATACTCAGGTAATTCAGCGCCCAAGGCTTTTAGAATGTTAATTTGCTTAGGGGTATTACTGATATGATCATCTCCACGAACAACATGAGTCACTTTCATATCCCAATCATCAACCACAACCGTTAAGTTATAAGTAGGTGTGCCATCAGAGCGAGCGATAATTAAATCATCTAGTTGTTGGTTACTAATGGTAATGTCACCTTTAACCATATCTTTAATAACAACGTCGCCTTCAAGCGGGTTTTTAAAACGAATAGCAAACGGCTTATCTGTTGGGTGATCAGTACGTTCACGCCATAAGCCATTATATTTTTCTATTTCGCCTTTGGCTTTGGCTTCTTCACGCATCACATCGACTTCTTCGCTGGTGCTATAACAGCGATAAGCATTACCTGAAGCAAGTAATTGTTCTATTACTTCTTTATAACGGTCAAAACGTTTAGTTTGAAAATATGGACCATGAGTCCACTCAAGGTTTAACCAGCTCATACCATCCATAATGGCATCAACTGAAGCTTGTGTAGAACGTTCTATATCAGTATCTTCGATACGTAGAATGAAATCACCACCATTTTTTTGTGCATAAAGCCAACTATATAAAGCAGTACGTGCGCCACCAACATGTAAATAGCCGGTAGGGCTAGGAGCAAAACGAGTTGTCAAAGTCATAAAATTCTCAATTTTGTATGCAATAGAGCTAACAGTAAACTCTATGCGATAATTTAGGTCTTAAAAAATTGGCGATATTTTACCATTATGGCTAAGTTATACCAAATGAAATAATGAATGAAGATAAGTTTTATTAAAGCTAAGTTTTAATAAACAAGGCGCTTGATTGAGCAATAGCTGATTATAGGGATTAAAAACAACGATGTGATTGGATATTTAAAGCGTTTAAAAATATCACCTAGTTAGTTTAATTGCAGACAAAACAGTCTTTGTGTAGAAAAATAAATCAAACAGTTACCTATTTAAAAATAATTAGTAACTTTTGTTGTTTTTATGTTGACAGCTTTTTGGATCTGCCTATAATACGCCACCACAGAGACGGACGATTAGCTCAGTTGGGAGAGCACCGCCCTTACAAGGCGGGGGTCACTGGTTCAAGCCCAGTATCGTCCACCATTCTTTTTTTTAAAAGAATCTCTTAGTAAACAAAATATCGCGGAGTGGTAGTTCAGTTGGTTAGAATACCGGCCTGTCACGCCGGGGGTCGCGGGTTCGAGTCCCGTCCACTCCGCCAACTTTGTTTATGAACGGTTTAGAGTACCGTGCTTTTAGTGAAACTCTAAGATAGATAGATTTTGCGGAGTGGTAGTTCAGTTGGTTAGAATACCGGCCTGTCACGCCGGGGGTCGCGGGTTCGAGTCCCGTCCACTCCGCCACATTTATTTATCGAGATATAAGCAAGATTTTGCGGAGTGGTAGTTCAGTTGGTTAGAATACCGGCCTGTCACGCCGGGGGTCGCGGGTTCGAGTCCCGTCCACTCCGCCACTTTTGTTTATATAAAGTTAGACATGATATGTCGGACGATTAGCTCAGTTGGGAGAGCACCGCCCTTACAAGGCGGGGGTCACTGGTTCAAGCCCAGTATCGTCCACCATCATATCACTTCAAAAGAATATCCTAGATTCATATCTATATGGACGATTAGCTCAGTTGGGAGAGCACCGCCCTTACAAGGCGGGGGTCACTGGTTCAAGCCCAGTATCGTCCACCATTCTTCCTTATGACAAATAATTTCCAAATCGGACGATTAGCTCAGTTGGGAGAGCACCGCCCTTACAAGGCGGGGGTCACTGGTTCAAGCCCAGTATCGTCCACCATTCTATTGATTTCATTATAAATTTAAAAACTGTTTTTCGCCTATTTTTTACCCTTGAATGGTAAAGGTCATATTTCGAGCTAATTTCGCGCTAAAATCACCTTCAAATTCCAGCCTTTTTTTACAATTTCACGACTTCAAAAAAGTACTTTTTTATTAATATTTTTTCTCTCTGTGACAAGAATGTGACAAATTTGTGACAGTTTTTAATATCGGTGTTTTTACCGTTTTCTTCTTATGACCTTTATCCTGATTTTGTCACATAAGAAAATTATTAAGCTTTACTTAATAACTTGAACAATCAAAAAACTAAAACATTAACCACTGCCACTTTGACGACCATATAAAAACTGAAAGTAGTAATGATTCAAAAGCGGCTAATAACAAAATTGAATACACTGCCAATGAACTATATCCTTTGGTTAGCCGAGGTTAGTTACCTAAATCCTATTTATAACTCCACGTAACAAAGCTACGAAATTTCTATTAATTTTTAATTTTGAGGTACTTTGATCTAATTTTAAAAACACTGAACCTCTTTTTGATTATTTATGTTTAAAATACTTGTTAAAGTCTAAGTTCGAATAAAAATTAGAAGCCCACACCATTCTCTTAAAGTGCTAATTAATCTCTACAATTATCGGGGTATTCTTTATTTTCTTCTAGGCGACTTATTTCTTTTTTTAGCTCTTGGCTAATTGATTTATTTAAGCTTTCAAAAGCTTCTAAACTATTAATTCTGTTTGTTAAGTTTTCGATTCGATCTTCTATTTCATCAGATTCTTTTTTAGCGGAATACTTTAGGATTAATTCAAATTCATTTGAGTCCATTATTCCAGCCAAAGTTTTAATCCATTCTTTGGTTTCTACCGAAGAAGAGCTTACAACAGCCTGTTCAAACATAAACGTGATTAATGTTCTTGCTGTATTATCTAATCCTTTAGCGATTTCTATCCATTTCTCAGATTCACCAAGCTCGTCAGGTTTATCTGAATCAGTTTGATGATAATATCGAGGAGCATGACTTTCTGGACTAAGTGACTCTAGAGCCTTAAAGATAGGTTCAAAGTTTTCAAATGGTCTAGTACCATCAGGAAGCGTAGATCTCCTTTCCCACAGCTTTAAAATCACTTCCATAGAATTTTTTTTAGCTTCCATTGAACCATTTTCAGCTAAAGTAATCTGCTCAGCTAAATAGTTAATCATCCAAGATGTAATTTCATCAGCTTCATCTTTTTTTAGATTAGAAAGTAACTTTTTACCTAAGCTGATAACTTTTTCTTGTGTCTCTAAGCTTTCCGTCTCCAGATAAGATGAAGGTTTTGCTGTATCTTGGTATGTATCCGAGTTTGTCATCTTTATTCCTATATGAACCTGTGAAGGTGCGCTTAATGTTTACTTGTATAGCAATATCTACATTAAGCTTGTCACAAATGAGTTGTAAAAATTTAAGGGATGCTAAAGCAGGCTTACCTGAGCTAACATATGAATCTGAATCACTGGGCTTATCTTCGCTCCAGTATTTATTTTTGAGGCATATGCTATGGTCAGATGACAAGCTAAAGGTCTTTTCGTCTACGCTACTAGTTACATTAATTAACTCTGTCACATGTTTTCTTAATTTATAAGGTTGTGCGTATATTGTCCCAACATTTGGATCATTTGATTCTATATCGTTGTGTTCACCTTCTTGAATCAGCCATTCTTTGCACTGAAAATTTTCACTGTTTCGGTGACCATAATCTGATTCACAATAATTATACAAATAACATTCATGCATATGGTTATCAAAGTTGATAGTTGTGAGCAATAATGACTGACTTAGTTCCTTAGGAACTAAAACGCTAGAAAATGTTACATGTTCATTCCTGCTATCTTTATATTCGTCCCAACTCCCTTCAACGTTCAGCCAAGTAGATGAATTATCTTGGACAATTAAATGTTCGATGAAATCTGTTTCTGAGATTTGCCATAGCCAGTCTTTATTGTATTCCTCATTTATCCAGTCTGATTTTCTGACAGGGATAGCATCTCGAAGCTCAGATAGTAGTAAGTGATCTTTATTGAGAATCAAGTGACGATTTAGCCACTCCTCCCAACAGTTTACATCGTAATCTTCGTCGTGTATCACGGGCATGGACTCTAGCAATTGAGATGCAACTTCAAGCAACAAATGATATGAAATGTAAAATGAATAGTCATCAATATTAGGGTAACTTGAATGCGAGTGGGACGTATCGCGTGAATTTCTGCGCCCCCTCCAAAGTTCAGCTCTTGAATCTTTCAAGTGAGAAGATTTCAATTCCATACCCCAGAGGTTGCTCAATATGTTTTTTGCGAGATCTTGAACTTGTGAACTACTAACTCCAAATACTCTACCTAAAGGTGCAAACCAATATCTATCAAAGTCGTGTGCAAACCATACATTAGATAGTACACCTAATGTGTCAGCTTTATGCCAAGGTGTATCAGTTTGATAGCTGTATTGCTTTTCGTTGATAGTCGAATATTGAGTTATACAAGCTTTTTCAATCTTTTCATACGTAGATTTTTCAAAACAATCTGAACTGTATTGTTGTAGTAATAAGCATATTTTCTTTGCGTAATATTGAAATAATATACCTTGATTTTTATTCAATGCGATGGTGGCAAACAAGCTTTTATTATTAACCAACAGTTCTGGGCAGTCGTTAGCACAGCGCGTCAATGCTACAAGTAAATACTGTTTTGCATGTAAATCATAAAACTCATATTTTGTTGGTATAAATGATTGAGTTAGCCCTTTGCTGTAACACTCTATCAGCAAGTTGATTTCATTTTTGCAATTAAGATTATATAGCCGAGTTACTGCATGTACAGCTCGCCATCGTTCTTCAGCATGAGGCGAACCAAGGTTAGCGTAGATATAACTGGCAACGGCATGGGGGAGATCTTTGGGTAATTGACTTTGTTCGTTCCAACTACCATCGGCATAATCTTCATCAAGAAATTTTTCAAGCCTAGATAAACCATAGTCAATCAAATCTTGGGCTTCCGTTATAGTTAAATTACTTGCACTATAATGGGCAAAACTAAACAAGGCTCTAGCTGATTCAATATCAACTGAGTTTGATAGCCCTTTAATAACACCTTCTTTAATCGCTGTATTAGTATTTTCGTTTATTATAAAACCACCTAAAAAATAGTCTCTTTCATATATTTCTGTAAACCTTTGTGGGAACCTAGAAGCAATATACTTGATCGCTGTATTCCAAGAGTTTTTCACCGAAACTTTGTTTTTCCAACTTTCAGGGATTTGTTTAAATGCATTATGAAGATCATAAAAATCAAGTTTTTCTGACTGGCTAATTACATTTAAGAATGAACTTAGCTTTCTTGAAGTTGTTTTTTTATAACAGCCTTGCCAAAACTTTTCTGACTCTCTTGAGTAACCTTGATTTTCATAAAACTGAAATACTTCGTTAAAACCAACATCAGTCAATAAATCAAATTCCCCATAAAGTTTGTCCCACTGATATTCTTCTGCTTCTGGTTTTGTTGAGTTTTTAGGTGAAGTGCCTGAGTTATCGGTTTTTAAAGGTACAGCAAGCAGTTTAACTTCTTCAACCGTAATACACTCTAACTTGTACTTAATTGCAAGTTTATGAATATCTATCCACTTATCACCACAATAACCTTTTATTCTCAAATCTCGAATATAGTAATCGAGTATCCCTTGCTGAATTAATTTAGAAGGTTCTTTAGCAAGGCATTTGCTTAGAAATTCACTAAGTCCATACTCCCAAGAGAATGATGATAACGCCCATAAAGAAGCTGATGTTGTATAATTTGAGTCTATTGCGCTATGCGCTAAAGGATAGATTAGCCTTTCACTCCAACCAACAGATCTATCCTTCCACCTGTTTGATATGGAGAAAGCCGATTCTGGTGAAAGTTGAAAGCAGGTCGAAATAGTATCATTGCGATCCCAGTGTTTTTCTTTATAAACTGAATCACCAATCATTTCTGCACATCTCATATACCGATGGGCAAGCTCTGGATTTTTATGCCCATTTTTTGCGCTGCGTTTAGCTGATCTGGTCTAATGGCATAGGACACTTTGATAAAGGATAATATCCTAATTAATCGAGGTGTTTATGAATCAAAAACGACAATACAAAACTTATACGAAAGCATTTAAAGAAGAAGCTGTAGCTTTAGTTATAAATCAAGGCTACACAGTCCCTGATGCAGCACAGTCTTTAGGGATCAGAGCAAATTTACTTTATGGCTGGAAACAACAGTTTGAAGAGAAGCAAACGGGTAATGTTTTAAGTGGTGATGAACGTAGTGAGTTAATGAAACTCCGTAAAGAAAACAAGCAACTGCGTATGGAAAAAGAAATTTTAAAAAAGGCCAGGGTGAATTCAAAGGGTCAGTGCAACAACTTATAATCCATTGAAATTTAAGGTTGTTATGACTGACTTGTCCAAACGAGGCTTAAGTAAGACTGAAAAATTAAAAATATGGCGTCTATGGCGTGAAGGAAAAAACTTAAGTGAATTAGGCTTGACGGTTGATAGACATGCTGGTTCTATATTCGGTGTACTCAAATTAAAAGGTGGTATATCGCCCGTGGAACGAAAACGTCGAGAATCGTTTTTATCTCTAGAAGAACGTGAGGATATTTCTAGAGGGTTAGCCTCTGCTCTTTCTATAAGAGAAATTGCTCGAAGGCTAGATAAATCAGCGTCAACGGTAAGCCGTGAAATTAATCGCAATGGCGGTATTCTAAAATACAGGGCAATAATCATGCGCTGTAATCAGTAGCAACCCTAATGTTACGAGCGCCACTCTGGTAGCAGTGACCTTCAGAAATTAAGCGCTCTGCATAAGCCTTCATATAAATGCCCAAAGGGCCCGTATGAAGTCGCGTTATTGTTTTCTTACACTTGAAGAATGCCGAAACAGTCATGATCCTTCTCCGTAAATTAATTATTGGAAGTCAGATCAAACTATGCCGAAGCAATTATATGCAAGTATCTTTGTATTATAGGGTTCTAGCTAAGCGATTCGGCATAGTTTTTCTTTCGGTATAAACCGCCAAAGTTAATGGCCTGAACCCATTTGATTACGTGTTAAAATGTTTGGATGAACTGTGCAAATCTGAACCAGACATTGATGCGATAATGCCATGGAATATTAAACGCTAGGTGGGATTGCCTTACGGACACGGTGCTTATATAAATACCGACACTTAGTTGAAAATGTATTTGCTCGCCTCAATCAGTACCGAGGCATAGCGACAAGATATGATAAATTAAAAAGAAACTATGAAAGTACACTCGCATTAGCATGCTCCATGATATGGCTACCAATGTAAGTGGACAAATTATGAACTTGAAAGATCAACAGACGCTAGTATTATTATCTAACATTAACGCCGTGCGCGACTTAAACACATATTACATGCTCAAGTTGTAGCTGCTTATTATTTAGCTTAACGTTAGCAAGCATACCTAACCCATGAGCTAGTATTTTCCGACTGAATCGGCCTACCAACGTCCAACTTTTTCTAGCCCACACTTTATTCATATTAAATTGTCCCGTTAATTGACCTATAACTGTTTCAACTAACCGACGCGTTTTATTGAGAAAAGTACGCTCTTCTTTCGGCAACGGGTCAGTCATATTATGCCGAACGGGTGTTTCCAATGTAATGTTTTGTTCATCGCGTAAATCTTTCTTTAACGACGCTGACAAATAACCTTTATCGCCTAACAATAGCGTTGAATGTATACCTTTGGTTAATTCCCAAACAGCCTCTCTTTCGCTACCTGCTGCTTTAGTAAAGGTGAAGCTAGTGATGTTTCCTTGGCTATCAACAAGTAAGTGTCCTTTGAAACCGTAATAGGTTTCCGCTTTACTCGCGCAATATCCATAGCCAGCTTCCCCTTTAAAGTTTTGACTCTTCTTTGCTCGTTTGAAATGCGCCGTAGTTATTGGAAAACCATCGACAATATGACAAACAGAATTTTCCTTATATCGACTACTCAATCGTGCTTGAAGTAGCTGCTTTATATGCCATAAATTAGCGGCTTGCTTAGCAAAGCTTGACCGTGAGAAAGCTTAGGAAACCATGATTGCCAATGTGTTTTGAAGTACTTCCAGATCCCTTTATCGGTGTCGAATGAAATAAATTCACCAACAATTTCCATGGTGATAACCTCAATATCGCTTAAAGCGGGTTCAAACCCGCGTTTTCTAATGTTAGTTTCACCTAATATTTCAATGTAATTTTCATCTACCCAACAATAAACCCAGATGATAAACTCTTCTAATGGCATGTTCTAAATCGCTTTATAATGTTTTTTGGCGATTACTATATAAAGTTAGAACATGCCTTTTTCAACCTTAATCACGAAATTTTAAAGTCGCGCACGGCGTAACATTAACTTTTTGATGGACGGTATGGATTGGAAGCCATTAACACATCGATGGGATTACAAAAACACTTGTCAACGTATTGGCGACGAAATTTTTTCAAAGAGATATCAACAATGCATGTTTCAAGAGCCTCTCTTTTTTATTTCATAACGCGATAAAAACATGAACACAGCATCATCAGAAATTATTTTCTGCTGCTCAGATGATGGAAAGACTCGGTTCATTAATAATTGAGGCCAAAAAGCATTAGCCTTAATCAACCCAAAAAATTGTTGAGCAGCATAATCAGGATCTATCGCTTCAAGTCGACTATCATTTATCGCATCATTTATCCAAACATGTAAGCCATCTTTTTGTTGACCTAAATGCTCTAAAGTACGGGAAGCTAATTCTGGTGAACGAATAAATTCAGCAAGGATAATACGATTTAAATCACGAAAACATTCTGATCCTAACAACTGAATTTCACTCATCGCAGCAATATGCAATTGCTCATCAAGAGGTTTTTTACTTTGATATTCAAAATTGACTGATTGACTAAAAGAGTCACGAAGTTGATTAATAATATATTGAAACAAAATATCTTTACTGGGAAAGTGATTGTAGAGGGTTCGTTTTGATACTTCGGCTCGTTTTGCCAATGAGTTCATGCTAGCACCTAAAAGTCCCTTTTCTTTAAACTCTTCTCGTGCAGCAGCTAAAATGTCGAAATGTTTTTTTTCTGTCAGGGTTAATAATCTTTTCATACGATTTAATTTTTTAATCTCGAATCATTGGTGAATACTACTTTTGTTAGCACATTATTATTTTAATTCACACTAAATTGCTCTAACCCTTGATCTGGTCAAGCAGCATAAGACACATTTATTGTGGACTGTTCAAACTCAATTGGAGAACAATCATCATTTGATGTATGCAGCCTGATCTGATTGTAATATCGGATATAAGCTTCAACATCTTCTTTCATACCTTGGCGTGTTAAATGATAAATATTTAACAACCATTCGTTTTTCAAACTA
>NVWU01000009.1 GCA_002733765.1 Colwellia sp.
TGAAGCGCTTCAAGCAAAAGTTTCTGCTTCAGCTAAAGAAGCTTATGAAGTGGTAACTAAAACTTCTGAAGAAGTATCAACCTTAGTTAAAGATTCTATAGCTGAAGCTTCAACGCTTGCTAAATAATTAATGACTATAAAATAAGCACGTTTTTGTGCCTAGTATTTTAAAGCCAGTATTTATATACTGGCTTTTTTATGGCTGGAAGGTGATTGACTTTACAGCAAAAAATTAACTAGGGCTTATACCAACGAAATAAGGAATGAGGCAATTCAGGGCTGTGTCAGGGAAGTTAAAACAAGCAAAATTTGTGCGTATATAGTCATATATATATATCAAACAAATTTGTGAGGTTTTCACTTTCCTGACAAGCTCCCAAGGGCGAGTTTAACAGGTGTATATGCTGTGTTATTAAATTTTGACAAGGGCGCTATATGGATGTAGCTTATTAGAGAATGCAGGAGCATATTCTCCTGAATAACCATTCTCTTCAATCAATGCCTTGCCTCTACACCTTTTAATTCTCGCTGAATGATCTATTCATTACTTCAATCTTAATTATTAATGGAGTGGTAAAGTTTGTTATTGTTATTTATCATTAAGTTAACTAAATAACGCGGTTTCTTTGTTGCAGTGCAGCAAAAAAACTGTTGACGACTATCTTTTGACCAATTATACTAGATTCAAATCAAATTGCTGCACCGCAGTATAAGACAAAACTAAATAGGACCTGAATTATGTTTACACAATTAACTGAACAATTTACTACTGCAATGAAGTCATTAAATAATGCAGACCAGTTCTCTACCGCGATGAAGCCATTTAACAGCCTTGTAGAACTTAATACTAAAACGGTTGAGCAATTAATCAATCAACAAGCGGCATTAATTACTAGCATCATGAATGATAGTGTAGCGCAAACTAAAGCATTATCAGAGCAAACAGATTTAGCGACAGCGATTGAATCACAAAAAGTTTTCACTGAAGCGCTTCAAGCAAAAGTTTCTGCTTCAGCTAAAGAAGCTTATGAAGTGGTAAATAAAACTTCTGAAGAAGTATCAACCTTAGTTAAAAACTCTATGGCTGAAGCGAATACGCTTGCTAAATAATTAATGACTAAAAAGTAAGCCTATTTTGTGCTTCTTATTTAAAAACCAGTATCTCGATACTGGTTTTTTTATGGATAAAATATAACTTAATAAATTTTACCATTTATTAAGTTATATAGTCAGATTGAGATGAGAATAAATTATAATAATATTTGTATTACTAAAGTTGTTAGTCAAAATTCTCGGTCAGTTACTCACTTTATTTAAATAAAAACATTATCTCTATAAAGTAATAAAAGTATACTATTTAAGGTGTTAGTCTTTATTTTTATCTTAAAATATAAAAATCGCTATGGATACTTTTACTTTTGATGCGGTGCAGCAAAAAGTTGTTGACCAATCGAATATTGCTAGGTATACTCATTTCAAGTTTGAATGCTGCGCCGCAGTATAATACAAAAGAATAGGAATTTTAATTATGTTTACTAAATTAACAGAGCAACTAACAGAACAATTTACTACTGCAATGAAATCTTTCAGCAATACAGAACAAGTTGAAACTGCAATGAAACCATTAAATAGCTTAGTAGAATTAAATACTAAGACAGTTGAGCAATTAATTAGTCAGCAAACGGCCTTAATTACTTCTATTTTAAATGACAGTATTGCTCAAACTAAATCATTATCAGAGCAAACAGATTTTACCGCTGCGGTTGAATCACAAAAATCATTTAACGAAGCGCTTCAAGCTAAAGTTTCAGATTCAGCAAAAGAAGCTTATGCTGTTGTTACAAAAACTTCAGAAGAAGTAAAGTCTTTAGTTAAAGATTCAGTTAAATTTACTAAGTAATTTTTTAGTTAAATGTAGCGGTTTAATTATCGTGTTTTAAAGGCCAGTATGATTACATACTGGCCTTTTTTATTATCTATCTTTTAAGTTAATGCTAGAAGCAACGTACATCAAATACAATGTAACTTGTTTTGGTGTATTAATGGCTTCGTTATACCTAAGTATATTCCTGCTTTTATTAAAAACTGTGTCTTTAATAATGAAAGCCTCCGTTGTTACCCATTTATTTACTGGTTTTTTTACGCTATAATATGCGACTATTTTTTAATTATCTTAACGAGAGAATTCGTTTAAAAAGATATATTTGAAAACTTATTTTTGAAGGATTATGTTCGAAAGCTTATGTTTGAAGTTAACCCAATAATAAATAAATTAAAAGAAATTCGCAAACGTGCAGACTTACTTCGGGGGTACCTTTGACTACGACGTTAAAGCTGAGCGTTTAGTTGAAGTTTCACGAGAATTAGAATTACCTGATGTTTGGAATGAACCTGAACGGGCACAAGCGCTAGGTAAAGAACGTAGTTCGCTTGAAGAAGTGGTCAATACCATCGTTGAGCTAGAAACTGGCTGTGATGATATTGAAGGACTCGTTGAACTTGCCGTTGAAGAAGAAGATCAAGAAACCTTTGATGAAGCAAAAAATGAAGCAGATGCCTTAGATGCGGTGCTAGAAAAACTTGAATTTCGCCGTATGTTTAGCGGCGATCAAGATGCAAACAACTGTTATTTAGATATTCAGTCAGGCTCAGGTGGCACCGAAGCACAAGATTGGGCTGAAATGCTTATGCGTATGTATTTACGTTGGGGCGAAGCGCATGGTTATAAAACCGAAGCAGTTGAAGTGACAAGCGGTGATGTAGCAGGCATTAAAGGTTGTACTATTAAATATACCGGCGAATATGCTTATGGTTGGTTACGCACCGAAACGGGCGTGCATAGATTAGTACGTAAATCACCCTTTGATTCAAGTGGTCGTCGTCATACTTCATTTGCTTCAGCGTTTATTTATCCTGAAATCGATGACAATATCGAAATTGATATTAATCCCGCTGATTTACGTGTTGATACTTACCGTGCTTCTGGCGCAGGTGGGCAGCATGTAAATAAAACTGACTCGGCTATTCGTTTAACGCATATCCCTACGGGGGCGGTAGTACAGTGTCAAAGTGATCGTTCTCAGCATAAAAACCGTGCTAGTGCGATGAAGTTATTAAAAGCGAAACTGTTTGAGCTAGAAATGCAAAAGCAAAATGAAGACAAGCAAGTGCTTGAAGATGGAAAATCTGATATAGGTTGGGGTAGTCAAATTCGCTCTTATGTATTAGATGATAGCCGTATTAAAGATTTAAGAACGGGTGTTGAAAACAGAAACACACAAGCCGTATTAGACGGCGATTTAGATAAATTTTTAGAAGCCAGTTTAAAGTCGGGTTTGTAAAAAATAAAGAAACAGAGATTAACCTGTATTGAAGTAAGCACCTTAGCGTGATTACGTCATTCCCGAGGTAACTTATCGGCAATCCATTAACCGTTATGGATTCCGGCCTAAGGTTTATCCGGAGCGACGGACTTATTCCAATAAAGCATGAATCACATTGAAAAATTAAAGATAACTTTGAGAAATTAATATGACAGATAAAGCTAATAATACACCCGTAGCACAAGATGAAAATAAACTGATTGCTGAGCGCCGTGTAAAGCTTGAAAAAATTCGCTCTAATTGTTCCGCTAATGGTTTTCCTAACGATTTTAATCGTGAACATTTAGCCGCTGACATCCAAGCTGAACATGGTGAAAAAACTAAAGAAGAACTTGAAGCGTTGCAAGTCACTTATGCTATTGCTGGTCGTGTTATGGCAAAGCGTGGACCATTTTTAGTGATACAAGACTCGTCAGGTCGTATTCAAGGTTATGCTGAAAAAACCGTACAAAAAGAAATAAGAGCTAAATGGGGCTCATTAGATATAGGCGATATTGTTGGTATTAGAGGTATTTTACATAAATCAGGTAAAGGTGATCTTTACGTGAACATGAATGAATACTCATTGTTAACCAAGTCATTACGTCCATTACCAGAAAAATTTCACGGCTTATCAGATCAAGAAACTAAGTATCGTCAGCGTTATGTTGATTTAATTATCAATGAAGACACCCGTAATACTTTTAAAATACGTTCAAAAATTGTTGCTGGCATTCGTAACTTCTTAACGCAGCGTGACTTTATGGAAGTTGAAACGCCGATGTTGCAAATCATTCCTGGTGGCGCAACCGCTAAACCTTTTATGACGCATCATAATACTTTTGATCTTGATATGTATTTACGCATTGCGCCAGAGCTTAACTTAAAGCGTTTAGTGGTCGGTGGTTTTGACCGTGTCTTTGAAATTAACCGTAGTTTCCGTAACGAAGGTATTTCAACTCGTCATAATCCAGAATTTACCATGATTGAATTCTACCAAGCTTACGCTGATTACCATGACTTGATGAACACCACCGAAGAAATGTTACGTACTATTGCCCAAGACGTCTTAGGTACTACTGTTATTCGTAATACCGTTAAAAGTGCTGATGGTGAAGTAGTCGAAGAAAAATTCTATGACCTTGGTAAGCCGTTTGCACGTTTATCAATGGTTGATGCTATTTTGAGTTACGGTAAAGACCATCACGCAGCAGCAAGCCTTGATGAAGCGGCATTACGTGACCCAGAAAATAACTTTGATGCAATTAAAACCATGGCTAAAGCTGTTGGTGTTAAAGAAAGCAGCGCGTCTAAAGTCTGGGGGCCAGGTAAATACATCTGTGAAATATTTGAAGAAGTAGCAGAACATTTATTAGATCAACCAACGTTCATTACTGAATACCCGTGGGAAGTTTCACCATTAGCACGCCGTAATGATGAAAATTCATTTGTTACCGATCGATTTGAATTCTTTGTCGGTGGTCGTGAATTAGCCAATGGTTTCTCTGAGCTTAACGATGCTGAAGACCAAGCAGCACGTTTTCAAAAACAAGTGGCTGAAAAAGATGCCGGTGATGATGAAGCTATGCACTATGACGCCGATTACATCACAGCCTTAGAATACGGTTTACCGCCAACGGCAGGTGAGGGTATCGGTATTGACCGCTTAGTGATGTTGTTTACTGATTCACCAACGATTAAAGATGTCATATTGTTTCCTCATATGCGTCCTGAAGTTGAATAAACTCACGTTGAAATACATTAAATTACATTGACTGTAAAATAAAGTTGTCAAAAGCTCATTTGATTAAATCAATGAGCTTTTTGTTTTTTGGCGTTTCACTCTATTAATGTTGGTTGTTTTTCAGTAAATTAAAAGCTGTCGAAAATAATACTAACAATGGTAATTATTCGCCGCTCGTTGGACAAATGTTTCATTTCGTTAGTTAGGTATTCGAAATATGATGCATCAACCTGAGATTTTCAATTAACCGAAGATGAAAATAAGTGATAAATACTAAAGATATTAACAAAGAGAATAATCAATGAGTGTATCAAGAGGCGGCTTTAGCTCGCGTTTCGGTTTTATTATGGCGGCGGCAGGCTCTGCTGTTGGTTTAGGTAATATTTGGGGTTTTCCAACACAAACGGCGAGTAATGGTGGTGCAGCATTTGTTTTAGTCTATTTAGTGTTAGCCTTTTGTTTAGCTTACCCTGCTTTTATGGCGGAGCTATTAATCGGTCGTTATGGTCAAGCGAATGCCGTAACCTCTATGCAAAAAATGTCGCGTAATTTATGGCAAAAACGCTTTGCTTTTATTATCGGTTTTAGCGGTATTATTTGTGCGGCACTTATTTTAAGTTTTTATGGCATTCTTGCCGGTTGGATGATGTCGTATGCGGTAGAGCCAGTAACGACTATGTTAGGCTTTAATGACCTATCAAGTTGGCTTACCGCGCAATCTATCACCCGTAATTTATTTTTTACGGCGTTATTTATGATGCTTACCATTTCTATTATTCGCCGAGGCGTTGAGCAAGGCATTGAAAAATGGTCTAAACGATTAATGCCAATGCTAATTGGCTTGCTTATTTTATTGATCATTTATGTTTTTACTTTAGATGGTTCAAGAGAGGGTTTTATTGCTTATTTAAACCCCGATATTTCTCGTGTATTTGAGCCTGATTTACTCATCAATGCGCTTGGCTCTGCATTCTTTTCTTTGTCGTTAGGTACCAGTGTTATGGTTATTTACGGCTCGTATATCTCAAAGAAAGAAAACTTAGTCACCTTGGGTGCCCAAGTAACGTTAATTGATGTATCTATCGCTTTTTTAGCGGGGTTGCTTATTATTCCGTCAATGTATGTTGCTCAAGCACAAGGTGTCGCTATTTTTGGTGATGATGGCAGTTTAATCTCTGGTCCTAATTTGGTTTTTGATATTTTACCAACCTTATTTGATGGGATGGGGGGTATTGGTTTGTTTGTTGGCTTTGGTTTTTTTGTCTTAATGTCTATTGCAGCATTAACATCAAGTATTTCTATGTTAGAAGGTCCGGTCTCTTTTGTGGTTGAGCGTCATAACATAGAGCGTAAAAAAGCAACGACCTTTATTGGTTTTGGTATTTTTATCATAAGTAGCTTAATAATACTTAATTTTGATGTACTTTTTGGTTTTGTTATTAGTCTTTCTACCGTTTATGGGCAGCCCTTAATTGCTATGTTCTGTTGTGTGTTTGTTGGCTGGATTTGGCAACGTAGTGACATTTTAGCTGAAATAAAGCAAGGCAATGACAAGGTTGAGTATGGCTTGTTTTGGAAAATTTGGCCATGGTATACCAAATTTGTTTGCCCAAGTGCCATCGCGATAGTGTTTTTTCATTCTTTGTAAATAGTAGTATTATTAAGCAGCTTAAGTTAAATTAATTTAAGCCGTTATAGTGCAAATACAAATAGATAAATAATAATTTAATACTGGGATGCCATTTAACTTATGTCTCAAAATACCAAAATTACGCCTACCTTAAAAGAAAATCTACTCAAATATGATGATTTAATTGTTACCAAAACAGATCTTAAAGGTAATATTACTTATTGTAATGAGTGCTTTCTCAATATTTCAGAATTAGAAGAAAAAGAAGTTTTAAATCAGCCGCATAGTCTTATTCGACATCCTGACATGCCCAAAGCTGTATTCCAAATTCTATGGAATACTTTAAATGAAGGAAATGAATTTTTTGGCATAGTTAAAAACTTGAGTACAAGCGGAAATCATTATTGGGTTTTTGCTAACATAACACCAAGTTTTGATGAGTCAGGAAAAACGATAGGCTATTTTTCTGCCCGTAGAAAGGCGAATAATGCGTTAGTAAAAATTATGGATAACTTGTATAAAAAAATGGTGCAAGAAGAAAAACGTCATAATGATAATAACCGTGCTATTGAAGCCTCAACGCAAATATTAAATAATTTTATTGATGAGCAAGGAGTATCATATAATGAATATCTCATCTCTTTTACCTAATATTTTACCTGCAAAAGTAGCCCAATGGTTACATTTTATATTACTGACTTTACTCACTGTTTATTTTGTTTATTTTCAAGACGCCAGCCCATACTTTATTATAGTAGTATTTGTTTCTGCTATTTTTTTATATGCATCAGAGATGAAATTAGGGAGTGAAACGGAAACTTTATTAAAAGTTAAACAAGCTATCACTGTTATGCAACAAGGGAACTTGGAGGTAAGAGTATTAAATGTCCCTCGAAATGACATTAATTATGGTATTGCTAAATCACTTAATAGCGCGCTTGATCAGCTTGAGATTTCAATGCGTGAATCCAAGTTTTCTTATATTGCTACTGAACGAGCGCAATTTTATCGAAAGCCTATTGAACAAGGACTTAGTAAAGGCTTTTTACCTGAATTAAAAAACACAACGGCTGCAATTAATACCATTGAAAAATCATACTTTTCTGATAAAACGAATGAATTACTTAATCAATTAACAACGGGGAAATCTGAAAGCTTATTGCATGGACTTTCAGGTACGCAAAAAGATTTAGGCTTTATAACCACAGAAATGAAAACGGTAGAAAATTTTTCTAAAGCCTCTATGGATACCGCGCTGAATAATCAAACTAATGTAAAAACTTTACATGAACGATTAAACGTCATTGTAGAACGCTCAACGGCTATGCGCGATAATTCTCAGGAACTTGCTGCAAGTAGTGAAGAAATAAAAAATATGGTTTCTATGATTGTTGGTGTAGCGGATCAAACCAACTTGCTCGCACTTAATGCCGCTATTGAAGCGGCACGCGCAGGGGAACATGGCCGAGGTTTTGCGGTAGTTGCCGAAGAAGTGAAAAACTTGGCTGGCACCACTAAAGATGCCGCTAAGCAAATAGCCAATATTATTGAACGCTTTGCTAATGCTTCACAAGTGATGACTGAAGATACTGAACATATGGCTACTATTTCAGAAGACTCTAAAGAATTAATAGATGACTTTAAAGTAAGTTTTGATAAAGTAGCCAAAGATTCACAAAAAACTTATCAAATGGTATCTAATGTACAAATTATTTGTGATACCGCACTGATAAAAGTCGATCATTTAATTTATATGCAACGGGCTTATTTTGCTGTTGAGCATAATGAACCCAATGGAAAAGAAGCAAGCATGGTTGCGGTTAATCATCATAACTGTCGTTTTGGCAAATGGTATACTGCACCAGAAGGTGTTGAGTCTTATGGTCACTTACCTTCATATAATGCTATTGATGACCCTCATAGTCGAGTGCATAACAATGTTCATCAAGTGATGGAGATCATTCATAATGATTGGGAGCACTCGCTTGATTTACAAGCGGATATACTTCATATATTTGGAGAAGCAGAAACAGCGAGTAGAGAGTTAGTTGCTTTAGTTGATAATTTAGCTGAGGAAAAACGGACTTTTGAGTCTTCTAAAGATAAAAAATAGCGTAGTAGAGCTGATTTAAGTCATTTGTTAATATTACTATATACTTATATATGGTCTTTAAACTTTTTTAGGCCAATTGAGTAACCAAGGTTGCTTAATTTCAGCTAATTTATTCTGTACTGTTGTGGTTAAATAAAGCTCTCCGTCACTTGGCGCTAAAATAAAGTCATAATACATTCCTAAATATTCAAAGCGTAAAGCATAAGCATGTAAATAGCCTCTATCAGCAACTGAATTTGTGTTGTATAAAGGATCACCAAGAATCGGCGCACCAATACTATTCAATGCAACACGTAGCTGATGTGTTTTACCCGAATGGGGTTTTAATAAATATAAACGTTGTTTATTGGCAATAGGGTAAGAAAAAAACTGGGTGATGGCGGGATTATCCATAGTACGTAATATCTTAAACATACCGCGGCGACTTTTTGTCATATCACCTTTGATTAAACCTTGTTTTTTTGTCGGTTTTTTATCACTGATGGCAAGGTAGTATTTTTCAATTTTATGGGCTTCAAATAATTTTCCAAATATTTGCGCGCTGTTAAGATTCTTTGCGAATAAAACTAAGCCAGATGTCATTTTATCTAGCCTATGTATTGGGTAAAGTTCACTAATAGAAAATTGTTTTTTCATCTGCTCTTTTACTTGAGAGAATAACCCCGAACCTTGCTGCTCTTCATCATGAAAGTTTACTCCTGCGCTTTTAGCGACAACAACAAAATCATCAGTTTGTGTAATAATTTTAAACATTTAAGTTCACCTGTTCTTATTCAACTTTGCTATGATAATTCAATTAACTCCAATTTGATTAAATTATTGCTCACTTGTACTGATTAAAATAGTTCATATCGGCGTTGCTCTCACTTCTAATAGCCAGCTATTACTCAATCGAGCGCCTTGTCCTGAAATATTTTTCCTACGTACAACAAGAACACAAACTTAATGGAACTGGTATAAACTATTTTACTCTAAATACAGGATGTTGTTTTGAAAAGTTTTACTTGCCACATTCCCAAGCTCAGTATTATCGCTTTAGCTAGTGCATTATTATTTGCGTGCACTAGCCAAGAAAATTCACCTAAGTTAAGTGACAAATTAGCTTTACCAATCGGTGTTAGTTTAGTTGAAAGCGTCATTCACACCGAAGATCGTTTAGCTATTCCGTTTAATAAATATGTATTAGCTAATGGCCTAACGGTTATTCTGCATCGAGACAACTCAGATCCCTTGGTACATGTTGATGTCACTTATCATGTTGGCTCAGCACGTGAGCAATTAGGTAAATCAGGTTTTGCGCATTTTTTTGAACATATGATGTTTCAGGGGTCAAAAAACATAGCGGATGAGCAGCATTTTAAAATTGTTACCCAAAGTGGTGGCAATTTAAATGGTACAACAAATACCGACCGAACTAATTACTATGAAACGGTGCCCAAAAACCAATTAGAAAAAATGCTCTGGTTAGAATCCGACCGTATGGGTTTTTTACTTGAAACAATTACGACAGAAAAATTTGAAGTACAAAGAGCTACGGTAAAAAATGAACGAGGTCAAAATATTGATAATCGTCCTTATGGCCGTTTAAATGAAACAATAAACCAGATGACTTACCCGAGAGAGCATCCTTATTCATGGCCTGTTATTGGTTATATGAGCGATCTGGATCGCGGAACCGTTACTGACTTAAAAGAATTTTTTAGTCGTTGGTATGGTCCTAATAATGCAGTGTTAACCATTGGTGGCGATATTGATGAAGCACAAACATTAGCGTGGATTAATCAATATTTTAGTGGTTTAAAATCAGGCCCTAAAGTTGAAAATATACCCAAGCAATTAATCAGTTTACCTGATAATCGTTATTACTCATTTAGTGATAATATTTCTTTACCGCTACTTTATATTAGCTTTCCTACTGTTTATGGTATGCATGAAGATGAAGCTGCATTAGATGTGTTTTCAAATATTATTGGTAACGGACCAACATCTTTATTATATAAAAACTTAGTTAAATCTGGCGTTGCAGTGCAAGCGGGTGCTAGTCACCCTTGTAGTGAACTTGGTTGTAAAATGAGTTTCTATGCTTTACCAAACCCGCAAAAGGGTATGGAACTAGCAAAAATAGAACAAGTAATTAATGATACCTTGCTTGAGTTTGAGCAGCGTGGCGTTAATGATGATGATTTACTGAAAACCAAAGTCAGTATTGAAACGGGTACCATTTACGGTTTACAAAGTGTTGCTGGTAAAGTGTCTACTCTGTCGCATTATCAAACCATTTTAGGGAATGCTGATTACACTGAGCAACAAGTTGCTCGTTATAACAACGTGACTAAAGCCGATGTAATGAACGTTTATCAAAAGTATATTAAGGGTAAAGGTGCTGCAGTGCTTTCTATTTATCCACAGGGTCAACCACAACTTATAGCAAAACCGGATGATTTTGTTTTACCTAATGTAAATAACCCACCTGAAACTGCTCAACTTGATATCCCAATAATGAAAAACACGAGCAGCTTTGATCGTAGTATTATGCCAAAAGCTGGCGCTAACCCACAAGTTGACGTGCCTAAGTTATGGCGTGAAAGTTTTGGCAATGGCCTGCAGATTATTGGGACAAAAAATAATGAAACACCGACAGTGAGTTTGTTATTAAGTATAGAAGGAGGGACTTTACTCGATCCTATTAAAAAAGCAGGTCTTGCTTCGCTTACGGCGAGTTTGATGAATGAAGGTACGAGTAATTACACCAAAGAAGAGTTATCTCATGAGTTAGCAAAATTAGGCAGTGATATTTCTATTAGTGCCTCTGGGCGTAATACTACGGTACGCGTTAATTCATTAGTCAAAAATATTGATGCCACATTATTACTAATGCTAGATATGATGCAAAACCCAGCGTTTGATAAAGCTGATTTTGATCGGGTGAAAAATCAGTTAATTCAAAGTTTGGAGCAAGGCAGTAAGGATGCTCATATTCTCGCGAGTAGAGCATTAAAACAAGTCACCTATGGGATAAATAATAGAGTAGGCCTACCAGGCAGCGGCACAGTTAACACCGTTTCTGCTATTGAACTAAGTGATATTCAAAGCTTTTATAAACAATATTTTTCACCAAAACAGGCTAGTTTAATTATTGTTGGAGATGTGAGTAAAAGTGAAATTTTACCTAAACTTGCTTATTTAAAGTCGTGGCAAGGTAGTGATTATACTATTCCTTTTTATAGTCAGTTCCCAAAAGTTACGGTCAACAAAATCTACTTTGTGGATTTACCTGGTGCAAGTCAATCGGTAATTAAATACAGTCGCCGTGCAATGACTTATGATGCTACAGGAGAATATTTTAAAGCGACTTTAATGAACTACCCTTTAGGAAGTGCTTTTAATAGCCGTATTAATTTAAACTTACGTGAAGACAAAGGCTATACCTATAGCGCATCGAGTCACTTCTTAGCAGGAAAAACGTTAGGTCGTTTCAGTGCTGGCGCTAGTGTAAAAAAAGAACATACCTATGATGCTATGGTAGAAATTGAAAAAGAGCTAGCGCATTACCAACAAAAAGGTTTAACAACCGATGAAATTGATTTTATGCGCCAAGCTATTTCACAAAATGAAGCATTAAATTATGAAACACCAGCACAAAAAAGTGGTTTTTTAAGGCAGTTATTACAGTTTGATTTAGCTGAGAACTATGGTGAACAGCAAAGTGATATTATCCAAAATATTACCATTGAACAATTAAATGATATCGCGGCAAAAGAACTGAGTAAACCGATGCAATGGATTGTGGTAGGTGACGGTCAAGTTATTAAATCACAATTAGAAAAAATGAAACTTGAGATTGTTGAATTACCGTTGGCAAAATAGTAATAATTTTATTTTAACCATTGAAAATTAATAAAAGCCCCTCATTTATAGTTCATTAAATAAGGGGTTTTGTTTAATACCAAATCCATTAAGTTAGTTCCCTATCAGAGCTTGCCAGTGGTTTGAGAACAAATATAATTTTTTTGTATATAGTTATTCTATATGAAAGAAATTATATGCAGTTATAGAATCACTGGCAAACTCCCAAAAGGCGAGTTTAAAAGGCCTGTAAGCTACGCTATTGATTTTGATAAGGGAATAACCATTCTCTTCAATCAATGCCTTGCTTCTAAGCCTTTTAAATTTCGCTGAGTGGGAAGAAGCTTATTGGAATTGGTTTAACACCGTAGGAATTATTTTGACATTATCATTGCACGATTATATTAACGCTTTTAACCAAGAGAAAAATTTCAAAGCTCTCGCTAGTATCGGTCGAGGAATTGAGCGTGAAGCCTTAAGGGTTCTGCCAGAAGGAGAACTGTCACAGCATGGCCACTATAGTCAATTAGGGGCGGCACTAACGCATAGCGAAATCACTACTGATTATTCTGAAACATTATTAGAATTTATCACACCAGTAAGCTACTCGCCTGAAGAAGCCATCGCGCAGCTGCAAGATATTCAAAAATATACTTTTGCGAACATCAATGGTGAATTGTTATGGCCAATGAGTATGCCTTGTTTTGTTAATAATGCGGATGATGTGTTATTAGCGCAATATGGCAGTTCTAATATTGGTAAAATGAAAACGGTTTATCGCCAAGGATTAAAGAACCGCTATGGCTCAATGATGCAGGTAATTGCCGGTATTCATTTCAATTTTTCATTTTCTGAAAGTTTTTGGCAAGTAATGCAATCTTTGCATAACGATGAACAAGAGAAGAGTGATTTTATTTCTGATCGCTATTTTTCAATATTGAGAAACTATAAGCGTTACTGTTGGTTAATTCCGTATTTATATGGCAGTTCACCTGCACTTTGTGATTCTTTCTTACAAGGTCAGGCATCGCCGTTGCCTTTTAAAAGGTCACCTCGTGGTTCCCTCTATTTAGAATATGCAACATCATTACGTATGAGTGATTTAGGTTATACAAGTAGTGAGCAATCATCGTTAAAGATATGTTATAACAATTTACATGATTATGTCGATGGTGTGCAAAAAGCGATTGGATTAAAGTCTGAAGAATTTGCCGATATTGGTGTAAAGCTTAATGGTGAATATCAGCAACTTAATGGTAATATCTTACAGATAGAAAATGAATTATATGCGCCAATCCGTCCAAAACAAGTAATAAAACCAGGTGAAAAACCATCACAAGCATTACGTGATCGCGGTGTAGAATATATTGAAGTACGAGCACTTGATGTTAATCCTTTTGTTGATACCGGTATTAGCATTGAACAAATACACTTTTTAGATATATTTTTAACTTATTGTGCATTTATCAATAATAAAAAATTTGATTGTGATTCACAGCAGCACCATGAAAAAAACATGAATGAAGTGGTACTTCGTGGGCGGGATCCTCAATTATTATTATCTGATGTTAACTGCCAAGGTGACGTTACTCAAAAGTCAGTTATGACATGGGGTAATGAATTATTTGATGAGATGGCGCATGTAGCAACACTATTGGATAATGCTTATAAAACAACTAATTATAGTGACTCTATCACGAGAGAGCGGGCGAAAATTAATAACCCAAGCTTAACCCCATCAGCAGAAATTTTATCTATCATAGTAGAACAAGAGCAATGCTTGTCTGAATACTCGCTAGCACAAGCGTCTAACTACCGCCAAGAGTCTTTTCAACGTGATTATCAATTCTATTCTGAGCAGTATTTTCTTGATAGTGCAGATAAATCTCATCATAGCCAACGTGATATTGAAGCGAATGACAAATTGAATTTTGATGACTTTTTAGAGGATTATTTTAACCATTAATTTTATGCCTTCCTCTAGTATATTACCTAATTGAATTTTTTCTAAATACCACTCAATAGCATTATTCCTGTTATCTATGAAACGGGAATATTCTTCAAAATAAATATCTCTAATACTCAGTGACTGCAAAATACTTGTTAAAGGTTGCTGAGTAATTCATAACTATGTCATCACTTAAACGATAAATAGACTATTTAAAATAGACAAAAAAAATGCGCTACCGATGAAGGAAGCGCATAAAAACATGAAACACTAAGGGAATAACATAACTATAAAGTAAGAGTATCAGTGAGCAGATAAGTTCAATTTATTTATTATTTAAATCTACTGATTAAATAAATTTCAGTACAGGTAAAAGAACAAAAAAATGCGCTACCGATGAAGGGAGCGCATAAAAACATGAAACACTAAGGGAATAACATAACTATAAAGTAAGAGCATCAATGAGCAGATAAGTTCAATTTATTTATTATTTAAATCTACTGATTAAATAAATTTCAGTACAGGTAAAAGAACAAAAAAAATGCGCTACCGATGAAGGGAGCGCATAAAAACATGAAACACTAAGGGAATAACATAACTATAAAGTAAGAGTATCAGTGAGCAGATAAGTTCAATTTATTTATTATTTACTAAATTCCCTTAGAATTTACTACTAAATTAGCTATATAGTGCCAATTTATTGAGAATTCTGGCATTATCAATTTATTATTAAATAAAAAAGTTCACAGAATCATTTATGGCATTATTGCTTTCCTCTAAAGTTAAATCTATTTTTTTTATAGTGCTCAGTACTTTGTTTTTATCTAGCTGTGCTACACCGCCACCCAAAAATCCTGAAAATATTTGTGAAATATTTCGTGAGCATCGAGATTGGTATTTCTCTGCAAAAGATGCCAGAGAGCGTTGGGGCGTACCCATTCATGTACCTATGAGCATGATGTATCAAGAAAGTTCATTTAGACATGATGCACTGCCACCTAGAGATTATTTATTTGGTTTTATTCCATGGGGAAGAGTAAGTAGTGCATACGGCTATTCACAAGCTAAGACGATGACATGGGGTGACTATGTACGAGAAACGGGTAATTCCGGTGCTGATCGTGATGACTTTGATGATGCTATCGACTTTATGGGATGGTTTATCTTTAAAACACAAAAAATTAATGGTGTTTCTAAGTGGGATTCTTATAACCAGTATTTAAACTATCATGAAGGTTGGGGTGGTTTTAAACGGAAAACTTATAAAAAGAAAGCATGGTTGGTCAAAGTATCAAGAAAAGTAGATAACAGAGCCCGGCGTTATTCATCACAATTGAAAAGCTGTGAAGCTGATTTAAATCATGGCTGGTTATGGCGATTGTTTTTTGGTTAATCATAATATAAATAATACTTCCAATAACAGGCTAGCTTATGCTGGGTCTATTGTAAGTAAAGTTTAATAACACAGGCTTTAGTCCTAGAGAAGGCCTAAATACTTACACCGATGTAGGTAACGATGTTATTGGATATTTAGGGATAATTTAGTGAGCTTTACAGGTAGCGCTACATTAAAAAGTTTTAATGTAGCGTGATTAGATACAAGTAAATTTTATTTGTAATAGCGCTGCTAAGATAGCTGCAAGATGGATATAAATTTAATAGTATGACTATAAGTATATGTTAAGTTGATAAGGCATAAACCTTGCCAGTTTGTTATTTTTATTGTAGAAAACTGGCAAAACCAAGTAAGCTATAGCGTAGTGATTTTGCAATCATTTCTTTAAAAAAAAGATGAAATATTTGTTAAAAAAACGGTTGAAATAGCAAAAAGCTGTGGCTAATAGGCCTTCGGATTGTTATCCACAGAAATTGTGGAAAGCTCTTTTTAATATTTTAGCTGTGGATAACTTTGTTATTAACTTTGCACATCGTTTTGTTATGTATATTGTGTGGATATTAATCATCTTCAGTTGTTTCACTGACAAAAAATTCAGGCATAACACGTACTATTTTTATTCTATTATTCGAAACCTCTACTATTTCTATAGGGTATCCGGCAATACGAACACTGAGATTATTTTGTGGAATGTCTTCTAAATGTTCAATAATTAAACCATTAAGTGTTTTCGGACCATCAGTTGGTAGTTGCCAGGACATTTCTTTGTTTACGTCACGAATACTCGCACTGCCATCAACTAAGTAACTGCCATCAGGCTGTAAAGTGACTTCTTCACTTGGCGTCGGTGTCATGGTAGTGGTGAAGTCACCAACAATCTCTTCAAGAATATCTTCTAAAGTTACTAAGCCTTGAATATCACCATATTCGTCAACAACTAAACCTAAACGCTCTTTTGCATGCTGAAATTTTAATAGTTGAATATTAAGCGGTGTGCCTTCAGGAATAAAATACAATTCACGTACAGCACGTAGTAATGTTGCTTTGGTGAATTGACTTTTTGATAGCAGTTTTAATGCATCGCGCGCATGAATATAACCAACAACATCATCAATGTTATCGCGATAAAG
This sequence comes from Colwellia sp., assembly GCA_002733765.1. Classification (GTDB taxonomy): domain Bacteria; phylum Pseudomonadota; class Gammaproteobacteria; order Enterobacterales; family Alteromonadaceae; genus Colwellia. Next base: position 17,170 of record NVWU01000009.1, read on the forward strand.
TAAAACGCGTGTATGGTTAGCTTGGGTTAATTGTTTTTGAATTTTTTTCCAGTCATCGTTTACATCAATACCCACTAACTCGCTGCGAGGAATCATGATGTCTTCAACACTAACTTTTTCCAAGTCGAGTATACTCATCAGCATACTTTGATCTTGCCCATGCAATAATGCACCTGACTCATGTACCACAGTACGTAACTCTTCAGAGCTTAAACTATGTTGTTCTCGCTGTTCAGAGCTAATACCCAAAAGCATCAATAAACCATTGGTGATCCAGTTTACCGCGATAACTAATGGAAATAATAGTTTAAGTAATAGCGATAACAGTATTGAGCTAGGAAAAGCTATTTTTTCAGGGTATAAAGCGGCAAGCGTTTTAGGCGTAACTTCTGCAAAAATTAAAATTACTAGTGTTAGCACGACCGTTGAAACTAACATGCCATAAACATCGCCAAAATAACGAATACCAATGACAGTAGCAATAGACGCCGCAGCAATGTTGACCAAATTATTACCAATTAGGATCAAACCTATAAGGCGATCTGGTCGTTTTAGTAATTTACTAACACGTTTTGCGCCTTTGTGTTTTTCTTTTTCAAGGTGTCTTAGTCGATATCGGTTTAGTGACATCATGCCAGTTTCAGAGCCAGAGAAATAAGCTGAAACAAGTATCAGTATACCTAAAACAATAAAAAGCATCTGAGTTGATATGTTTTCCAAAAATGGGATCCTTTATTAAAAAAGTAAAGTTAAGACAGCATAAATTCTTTAACGAATCGACTACCAAAGTATGACAAGGTTAATAGAGTACTTGCCACTATCGTTAATAACAATACTCTATGGCCGCGCCAACCCTGCTGAAAATGTCCTGCTAATATTATGATGTAAATAGCCAAGGCGATTAAAGAAAGTACCGTTTTATGAAGGTTCTCTTTGGCCCAAAAACCATCAAGAAAAAGGAGTCCTATAAGTTGGCTAGCAAATAAACACAGGGTACCAATAATTAAAATGGTGAAAAGTTGTTTTTCAACTTGCATTAATGGTGGTAGATGCACCACGGCAGTAAGGTTTTTATTTTTTAATTTCAAATTGATATAGGCAACTTGAAAAGCGTATAAAGTGGCAATTATCAAAATACAATAGGCAATTAAAGCAAGACTGATGTGACCGACTAAAATAATTTTTTCCGCGAGGAGTGGAATTGATTCTGTTTTTGGTATGAAAATCATCACTAATTGCCAAATACCGGCAAAACCGTATATTACCGGAAGTAATAAATTAACCTTCACGCGCAGTGCTATAAGTGAAATAGCGATGGTAATAACTAAACTAACCAAAGAAATAACATTTGGCAGACTGAAGTTGATGATGTCTTGATTAAAGAATAATTGCGCGTCATTAAATGTATGTGCGGTTACCGCAATGATGGCAAGTACTAATACTTGGCTAAGATTAGGGCCTTTAGGGTGAAATAAGCGCGATAAAATTGCCAAAGTGGCAAGCATGTAAGCAATAAATGCGATGCTAGATCCAATAACCAAAAAATCCACTAATTAATTCCTACTTACTATACAATTAAAATGATTCTATCAGATAAAATTACCAATACTATGCAATTAAGTAAAAGCTTTGATTTAAATTAAAATATAGTCAATAAATATTAATAAAAAGTCTTTCTTGAACATAATTCGCTCTAGGGGCGCTGAACTTGCGATATTTTTTATAGTTATTTGTTAGGCATTTATACAATGCTTTGTTTTTGTCATGTGGTTATTCAGGACAACATGCTCAGATAATTGCTGCCCCCTTTAATTAGATACTTTATGTATCGTTTTGTCAGCTACATCGATGTAGTGTCAGATAAAAAGGGGAACACGCGGTAAAACACCCAACAAATGCCTTCTCTCGAAATAAAATTTAACCGTGAACAAAGCAACAAGTTTTTGTTTTTTTTAACTCACCTTTTTAATGCTTTTGAGTATCAATACTAGGTTACAGTATCAGCTTTCTTAAAGGTTTAATCGCTAATAATGTAATCAACGCAGCACATGTTAAACCAAACCAATAAGGTAATAATTCATGAGAATGTTGCATTTGTTCACTAATATCAATTACGTAATAATTCAAAGCAAAATCAAGTAAGCTAGCAAAGCCGATAGCGCATAAAGCAACACCCAATAAATAACGAATTAATACCGCGCTACCCATTTCATTTTTAATAACTCCTAAGGTCGATATATTGGTTGCGGGGCCTGCCATCATAAATACCAAGGCGGTGCCAGGTGATAGTCCGGCCATAATAAACCCCGCTGCTATGGGGGTTGAAGCTGTAGCGCAAATATACATAGGAATAGATATGACGATCATAAGTAACATGGCAGGTAAGCCACTACCGTAGCTTAATAAAAATTCTTCAGGTAAGAAGGTACGAATAATTGCGGCAAAAACAAGCCCGATAGCTAACCAAATAATAATGTCATCAATTAATTTTGTTGCGGCGTAATACACACCCATTTTAGTTTTTTCAAAAAAATCAGTCAATATAGGTGAGGGAGCAGGCGATACTTTTGATATCGTTGCTGTATTGGACGAACAACATGAGCTTGTTTCAGCTTTAATTTTAACTTCTTTAATTGATGGCTTTGAGCTGCAGCAACTACTAACGGCAGGCTCTGTTGGCAAACTTTCGGTTGTAGGCTGCTTGCTAGCACAACAAGCACTTTTATTCTTTTTTACCTCGGTAACGGGAGATTTAATATATTCATCTTTAATGCTAGAGACCAATAACCCAGTAATGATTGCTGACATGATCGCGGCAAAAGGACGGTAAATAGCAAAAATTGGGCCGAGTAAAGCATATGAAACAGAGACAGAGTCAATACCTGTTTCAGGAGTGGCAACTAAAAATGATGCGGTAGCGGGTGCTGATGCTCCGCTTCGTCTTAATTCGGTTGCTACCGGTATTACCCCACAAGAGCATAAGGGTAATGGTGCGCCTATTAAAGCGGCTTTAACAATAGCAGATTTTCCTTTGCCTAAATGCTTACTTAGAATTTTACTTGGCACCCAAGCTTTCATTAAACCAGCAATTAATAAACCGAGTAATAACCAAGGGCTTGCCTCAGCACTTAGGTCGATAAAATTTTTGATAAAAGACGTTAACTGTTCCACAGTATTACCTAAAATAACTATAAAAAACGAAGTTATTATACACCAAAACTAGAGATCAAAACCACCTCAAGATTCCAGTGTGCGAATTTAAAAACGTCAGGATGATTCATAATTAACACAGGTATTTCACTAATATACAATGTAGTTGAAATTTTCTTCTTTAGATTATCTTTAGCGCAGGTATAATAGCGTCATAATTTTTGTTAATAGTTTTTATTCGAGTTATTCATGTTTGATAATCTTTCCGAACGATTAGGTAAAACCCTTAAAAATATCAGTGGGCGTGGTCGCTTAACTGAGGACAATATTAAAGAAACCTTGCGTGAAGTACGCATGGCGTTATTAGAAGCCGATGTTGCTTTACCTGTTATTCGAGAGTTTGTTGGTAAAGTCAAAGAGCAAGCGGTAGGTACGGATGTATCAAAAAGCCTAACGCCGGGGCAAGTATTTGTAAAAATTGTTCAAAAAGAACTAGAACTTGCTATGGGTGGTGTTAATGAAACCCTCGATTTAAAAGTTGCTCCTCCAGCAGTTGTTTTGATGGCAGGCTTACAAGGTGCAGGTAAAACTACTTCTGTTGCAAAATTAGCTAAATTTTTAACTGAGCGAGAAAAGAAAAAAGTACTAGTTGTTAGTGCTGATGTTTATCGCCCAGCCGCGATTAAACAGCTTGAAATGTTAGCGGAAGAAATTAGTGTTGGTTTTTTCCCTAGTGATATTACGCAAAAGCCTATAAATATTGCGAAGGCAGCAATTGATCATGCTAAGAAAAATTTCTTTGATGTAGTTATTGTTGATACAGCGGGTCGTTTGCACGTTGATGAAAAAATGATGGGTGAAATTATAGACCTTCATGCAGCAATCAACCCAATTGAAACGTTATTCACTGTTGATGCAATGACCGGGCAAGATGCCGCGAATACCGCTAAAGCTTTCAATGATGCATTACCATTAACCGGTATTATTTTAACGAAAACCGATGGTGATGCTCGCGGTGGGGCAGCATTATCAATTCGCCACATTACCGGTAAGCCTATTAAGTTTATGGGTGTTGGCGAAAAAATAGAAGCATTAGAGCCATTTCATCCCGACAGAATAGCCTCGCGTATCTTAGGAATGGGTGATGTACTGTCGCTTGTTGAAGAAATAGAGCAAAACATAGATCGGGAAAAAGCTGAGAAATTAGCCAAAAAAGTCAAAAGTGGTAAAGGTTTTAGCCTAGAAGATTTTCGTGACCAACTCGGACAAATGAAAAATATGGGTGGCATGATGGGCATGATGGATAAATTACCAGGGATGGGTAATATATCCTCAAAAGTTAAAGACCAAATGGATGACAAGCTTACCAACCGTATGGAGGCTATTATTAACTCCATGACACCAGGTGAACGTGAACGCCCAGATATCATTAAAGGTTCACGTAAACGTCGTATTGCTTTGGGTTCAGGTACACAAATTCAAGATGTGAATAAGTTATTAAAACAATTCGCTCAAATGCAAAAAATGATGAAAAAAATGTCAGCTAAAGGCGGCATGAAAAAAATGATGCGTAGCATGCAAGGTATGATGCCACCCGGTGGAATGGGCGGCGGTGGTGGAATGTTTGGCCGCTAAGCTTCTTCACGCTTCGAATGAATAATGATAACTGGAAAAATAAACAGAAAGTGCGATGTTTTCCTAACTCGCACTTTTATCTAATTCATGAGTCATTTATGGTATAACATTTTATGCTGTGTTATTGATTTTGATAAGGTAGTCAGCATTTTATTCACGCAATGTACTACTTATTTATACGTTTCAAATTCCAACTAAATCCTGCATATTAAGGTGACTTGGATATACATCTTTCTATTGCTTCTCAAGTTTCCCTTGTGTTTATTCTTTAAAAGCGTAAAATACGCGAGCTTTTCTGCCTATTCGCAGAAAGTGTCTGGAAAATTCGTTTTAACACTTAAATATAAAAGAGGACGATATGGTTACCATTCGTTTAGCTCGTGGCGGCGCTAAAAAGCGTCCATTCTATCAGGTTGTTGTTGCAGATAGCCGTAACTCTCGCGATGGTCGTTTCATCGAGAAAGTTGGTTTCTTCAACCCAACAGCAGAAGGTCAAGCTGAAAAATTACGCTTAGATCTTGACCGTATCAACCATTGGGTTGGTCTAGGTGCTGGTTTATCTGATCGTGTGGCTAAGTTAGTTAAAGATGCTCAAGCAGCAGCTTAATAGCTTTTCTTAGTAAGTAAAAATAGTAGGTAATAGTAGTAATTAGTGAGTTGTTATGAATACAGAAAATCAAATTATCCTAGGTAAAGTAGGCGCTGTTTACGGTATCAAAGGTTGGTTGAGAATTCATTCATTCACCGATGAAACTGATGCCATACTTGACTATTTCCCTTGGTCATTAAAATTAGGGAATAATACGCGAACAGTAGATATTACTGATTGGCGCAAGCACAACAAAGGCTTGATCGTTAAAGTTGCAGGTATTGATGACAGAGATGATGCGCAAGCATTGGTCGGTTCAGAAATATTAACCAATGAAAGTGCACTACCAGAATTATCGCAAGGTGATTATTACTGGCGTGACTTAATCGGAATGGCTGTTGTTACCACCAAAGGTTACGATCTTGGTGTGGTATCTGACATGTTGGAAACTGGCGCTAATGATGTACTGGTTGTGAAAGCGAACCTTAATGATGGCTTTAGTAAAAAAGAGCGGTTAATCCCTTATCTTTTAGAACAAGTTGTTGAATCGGTAAGCATTGAAAATAAACAGATTTGTGTTGACTGGGACCCAGGTTTCTAGCTTGTGACTAGTATTGATTCTTCTTTGAAGAAAAGCAAAATGTGGATAGGGGTGATAAGCCTTTTTCCCGACATGTTTGATGCTATTACTGAGTATGGGGTGACAGGCCGAGCAATTCGCAGTGGGCTTATTGAGTTTCATAAATGGAACCCAAGAGACTTCACTCATGATCGACACCGCACTGTTGATGATCGTCCTTATGGCGGTGGTCCAGGTATGTTGATGATGGTGCAACCACTACGTGATGCTATTGCTTCTGCGCGTAAAGCTGCAGCAAGTGAAGGCAGAAAAGCTCGTGTTATTTATTTGTCGCCGCAGGGACGAAAATTGGACCAGGCGGGTGTAAGTGAATTAGTGCAAAGTGACTGCCTGATATTTATAGCAGGTCGTTATGAAGGCATAGACGAACGGCTAATTGCGTCAGATATTGACGAAGAATGGTCAGTTGGTGATTACATTTTAAGTGGTGGAGAACTCCCTGCAATGAATGTAATTGATGCAATAGCACGATTAGTGCCGGGTGTATTAGGACATAAAGAATCAGCAATTCAGGATTCTTTTTCGAGTGGCTTACATGGCTTATTAGATTGTCCGCATTATACTAGGCCAGACGTATTGACCACCTCTAACGGGGATGAAATGTCCGTACCGAAAGTTTTGCTAAGCGGGAATCACGAACATATACGCTTATGGCGCCAAAAGCAGTCTCTATTGAGAACATGGACCAGAAGACCAGAATTATTAACAAACCTAGCTCTGACAGCTGAGCAGGAAAAAATGTTAGCTTCTATTAAAAAGCAAACATGCTCCACTTAGTCTGTGCACACTAGGAAGAAGGTATTATGAGTAAAATTATTGAAATGCTCGAACAAGAGCAACTAAAAAAAGATCTACCAACATACGCTCCAGGCGACACTGTTGTAGTTCAAGTAAAAGTTACTGAAGGTGATAAATCACGTCTTCAAGCATTTGAAGGTGTTGTTATTGCTGTTAAGAGCCGTGGCTTACATTCTGCGTTCACTGTTCGTAAAATTTCGAACGGTGTTGGTGTAGAGCGTGTATTCCAGACACATAGCCCAATTGTTGATTCAATTACAGTTAAACGTCGCGGTGACGTACGTCAAGCTAAACTTTACTACTTGCGCGAGCTATCTGGCCGTAAAGCACGTATTAAAGAAAAATTGGCAAAAAGATAATCTCTTTTTAACCAAGTTTGATGAAAGAAAAAGCCTGAATAATTTACTTTATTCAGGCTTTTTGTTTTTAGAAAGTACTAATTTTTTACCTATGTATTATTATATACAGTAATTTACACGGCTAATGAATTCGTATAATCAATGGAACTATAAAAGAGATAAAATATGCAATATGAACACATTCCAAGAGAGTCTCTAGGGTTCTTTCCTACACCATTAGTTGAACTGACTAAATTAAGTAAAAAACTTAATGGCCCTAGAATTTTCATGAAACGAGATGATAATACTGGGCTTGCCTTGGGTGGCAACAAAACGAGAAAGTTAGAGTTTATTCTTGCTGATGCTCTTGCCCAAGGTGCTGATACTATTATTACCGCAGGTGCAGCGCAATCTAATCATTGCCGTCAAACCGCCGCAGCTTCCGCTAGTTTAGGGCTTGAATGCCATCTGGTTTTAGGGGGAATGGAGCCTGATCACTTTGATGGTAATCTTTTACTGGATAAAATTTTTGGTTGTAGCATTCATTGGGCAGGAAAAAACCGTAAAGGAGAAGATATTCCTCAACTTGTTGAGCAATTGAAAAATGAAGGAAAAAAACCCTATGTTGTTCCCTATGGCGGTTCTAATGAACTAGGCGCTTTAGCATTTGTAGAAGCTTTAAGAGAGCTAGAATCTCAGCGTCTAAGCATAAATGCATCATTCACCCATATAATTTTTGCGTCAAGTTCTGGGGGAACACACGCGGGCTTAATGCTTGGGAAAAAAATTCTTAAAGCACCCTATCAAATAGTAGGCGTGAATATTGATAAAGGTGAAACGGATAAAATTCCCTTTAACCAATATATCGTGTCTCTTGCTAATAGCACGGCGAAATTAATTGGTGAAAATTATCAATTTTCAAATGCAGATTTAATACTTAATTCTGATTATGTTGGAGAGGGTTATGGCGTGATAGGTGCTTTAGAAAATGAAGCCATATCACTTACTGCTCAAACCGAGGGGATTTTATTGGATCCCGTATATACGGGAAGAGCGATGGGCGGAGTAATCGAAATGATTCGCTCTGGAAAGCTCAATAAAACGGATAGTGTTTTATTTTGGCATACCGGTGGTGCTCCCGCTTTGTTTGCTTATTCTGATGGTTTAGATGTTACTCAAAAAGGCATGTGATAAGTCGATGCTTTTAGGCTTATATTTATGTTAAAATATAAGCCTAATTATCTAATACCAATTAAGTTAATTAATAGTTCAAACTTTAATGAAGCATACTTTCAATAACACAGGTTTTTAGTGCTAGATAAAACCTAAGTACCTACATTTATGTAGGCAATGCGCTTGATTGAACAATAGTGGGCTATTGGGTTGACGTATTAAAAATAGTTAGTTTGATTGGTATAACTATGAGATGTATCTGCAGTGCCTTATTTAGAATTATTAGCTCCTATTAACACTTTCTTGCAATGTGAAACCCCTGATGCTTGGGTTGACGAAGCGATTAAACCGGTCAACCTCTCCGTGATATTATTGGATCATTTAATTTGTGAGCTAAAAGCCGCTCAGTCAGCAATGTTCCTTATTCGTAAATATGCCGTTGATAAAGAAAGTGGCGTTGCTCTATTGAATTGGCTTCAGCCTTTTGAAAAATATATTTACCGCAAAGAAGGTGATTGGCGTGATCTGCCAAGCAAAAACAAGCTGAGCAAGGCTATTCTTCCCAAAGCTAATACAAAATATGGTCAAGATCTCATTGATAAAATGGTGCTTTTAATTAAAGAGGAGTTACATCATTTTTATCAAGTATTAGAAATGATGGATGAATTTTCTGTTCCGTATAGAAACATTACTTCAAGCCGATACGCAAAAGGCTTGCTAACGCATGTTAAAACACATGAGCCTGAAACCTTAGTAGATAAATTAATTTGTGGCGCATATATAGAAGCTAGATCGTGTGAACGATTTGCTAAGTTAGCGCCGCATGTTGATAAACGTTTAGGTGATTTTTATATTTCTTTGTTACGCTCAGAAGCTCGTCATTATCAAGATTATTTATCACTTGCGGAGCAAATCGCAGGTAAAGACATTTCTGAGCGAATAGCGTATTTTGGCCAAGTAGAAGCTGAATTGATAACCAGCTCAGATATTGACTTTAAATTCCATAGTGGAATGCCCAGCTTATAGTTGAGTTGAACACTTTATCTATTAGGTCATGAAGCGGATTAAATTATGCGCAAAAATAAAGCTGCTCAGTTCCGCTCTCTAAAACTATCACCCAGCTTGCCAATACCTATTATAAATATTGCTGCAGTTTAAGTTAATGGTTGATTCATTAATTGCATACTTGTTGGTGTAACCTTAAGCCAAGCACCTTGTTCATACCAATCACCGAGGACTACTCGTTTCGCTTCTTTAGTGTTAGCGGTTAATTCATGTACGGCAGGCCTGTGGGTATGTCCATGTATTAATAGCTGACTTTGATAGTGTTCAAGGCATTTTACTACTTCACTCGGTGTTACATCCATAATATCTTGTGATTTAATCGCAGTTGCTGCGGCACTTTTTTTACGGTAGTCACTCGCTATTTTTTTACGGACAAACAAGGGTAAGCTTTTTATTATCGCTTGCCACCACCATGAGCGTGATTTTTTGCGAAATTTTTGGTAGCCAATATCACGTGTACACAGTGTATCACCGTGCATAATGACAACACTTTTTCCGTATAAATCAATTAAATCAATTTCAGGTAATAAAATCATTGCTGATTTCTTAGCAAAGCGTTGCCCAAGTAAGAAGTCGCGATTACCATGAATATAATAAATAGTCGTTCCGAGGGCTGATAGGGTAGTCAATGCTTCGGCTATAGTGGTTAAAAACTCGCTATCATCATCATCACCAATCCAAGCTTCGAATAAGTCACCTAAAATATAAAGGTGTTGTGCTTGGATAGCGTCATCTTTTAAAAAGCGTAAAAAACAGGCCGTTATATCGGGCCTGTTTTGTGCTAAATGCAAATCGGCAATGAAGTAGGTAACTTGTTGTTTAGTACTATTCATTAGTTGAAAATGTTACCTAGTTATTCAACAAGTGCCGATTCAATTAATATATCGTCTTTGGGGACATCGCCGTGACCAGAATAATTACCTGTTTCTACTTGTGCCATTTTATCAATGACGTCCATGCCTTCAACGACTTCGCCAAATACACAGTAACCCCAGCCTTGTACCGATTCACTTTTAAAATCTAAGAAATCATTGTCTGATAAGTTGATAAAAAATTGTGCAGATGCTGAGTGTGGCTCTTGTGTACGTGCCATCGCTAAAGTACCGCGTTTATTACCAAGGCCATTATTAGCTTCATTTTCAATGCTAGCGCGGCTTTGCTTTTCATCTAAACCGGGAGTAAAACCACCACCTTGCGCCATAAAACCTTTAATTACACGGTGAAAAATAGTGCCATTGTAATGGCCTTCTTCTACATATTGTTGGAAATTTTTAGCAGTGTTAGGTGCTTTATCAAAATTTAATTCAATTTTAATATCACCAAGGGTTGTTTTGAAAATAATCATAAAATTCTCTTAAAGGTAGGGCGAATAAGCCCATGTAAATAAACTTTACCAAATTGTACCTTATACCAATACAAATAAATATCTGATCATTCTAAATGGACTAAATATTGTAATCACATCGTGCTTTTAATCCTAATGGCCTGCTATTACTCAATCAAGTGCCTTATTGTTGAAAATTTATCTTCATTAATATTTGCTCACTAACTTACTGGTATTGGTATTAACTTGCGATAAAGTGCATCTGCTATGGTGATTCAAAAGCATGCTTGAGGTACAATCCTTTCTCAATTTGAATATTCATTATTTTACTAAGCCGGAGTCATTAATTCTCATGTTACAGATATACAATACCCTAACCCGTAAAAAGGAAATTTTTACCCCAATTACCCCCGGTAAAGTAGGATTGTATGTTTGTGGTTGCACGGTTTACGACCTGTGTCACATTGGTCATGCACGAACTTATATTAGCTTTGACAATATTGCCCGTTATTTGCGCTTCTCTGGTTTAGATGTCAACTATGTTCGTAATATTACTGACGTTGAAGATAAAATTATTAATCGCGCTCATGAAAATAATGAAACGCCAGAAGAATTAACTGAGCGTACTATTGCTTACATGCATGAAGATTTTGATGCGTTGAATATGGCACGTCCTGATATTGAGCCTAGAGTTACCACGCATATGGCTGAAATCATCACTATGATTGAAAAACTAGTCGCTAAAAAACATGCCTATATAGCAGGTATTAATGCGGACGCTACCGGCAAGGGGGATGTGTTATTTGAAGTCTCGAGTTATGCTGATTATGGCAAATTAAGTGGTCAAGATTTAGAACAATTACAAGCGGGCTCTCGAGTAGAAGTAGATGAATCGAAAAACAGCCCATTAGATTTTGTTTTATGGAAATCGGCTAAACCGGGTGAGCCAAGCTGGTCATCTCCATGGGGTGACGGCCGTCCAGGTTGGCACATAGAGTGTTCAGCAATGAACGCTAAAGAGTTAGGCCATCATTTTGATATTCACGGCGGCGGCTCAGACTTACAATTTCCTCATCATGAAAATGAAATTGCGCAAAGCTGTTGTGCACTTGATAGCCCTTATGTGAACTATTGGATGCATACGGGTATGGTACAAATAGATCAAGAAAAAATGTCTAAATCACTTGGTAATTTTTTTACTATTCGTGACGTGTTGGCTAAGTATGATGCAGAAACGGTCAGGTTTTTCTTAACAACAGGACACTATCGTAGTCAGTTAAATTACTCAACAGATAACTTGAGCCAAGCTCGTTCTTCATTAGAGCGTATTTATACGGCATTAAGAGATATCAATGTACCAGAAAACGTTACTTTAGATAAAAAATCAGTTTATGTGACGCAATTTTGTCAAGCCATGGATGATGATTTTAATACTCCTCAAGCCATTGCGGTATTATTTGAAATTGCTAAAGAGCTTAATTTAGTAAAAGATCAAGATACAGAACAAGCTGAAAATCTTGCCGCTACTTTAAAAATATTAGGTGGTGTGATTGGTTTATTACAACTTGAGCCAGAAAGCTTTTTACAAGGTCAAAATGATGATGATGAAGTCGCCATTATTGAAGCACTGATTGATCAGCGTAATCAAGCGCGTATTGATAAAAACTGGTCATTAGCAGATGAAGCCAGAGATAAACTAAACGCAATGAATATTGTCTTAGAAGATAGTGCGGGTAAAACGACGTGGCGTAAGGCGTAGATAAATTGCAAATCGCGAGTTAATTGTTACCAAAATACCATATTAAGTGTTTTAACAACGATCAACTCGCAACTTTTTTTATTTGAAGTTTAACTTCTATTTTCCAAATTGCTCACAAGCAATTAGCGTATTTTCAATTAAACTAGCTACTGTCATTGGGCCAACACCGCCTGGAACCGGAGTGATAAAAGCGGCTTTACTTTTGGCGATATCAAAATCTACGTCACCAACAAGTTTTCCTGACTCTAAACGGTTAATACCAACATCGATAACAATAGCACCCTTTTTAATCCATTCACCGGGAATAAAAGCGGGCTTACCAACAGCAACTACGATTAAGTCAGCATTTCTTACTTTTCCTTCAAGATCTTTAGTAAATCTGTGCGTCGTGGTAACAGTACAGCCAGCAAGTAATAATTCTAACGTCATTGGCCGACCAACAATATTTGAAGCGCCAACGACTAAGGCTTCTAAACCATAGGGGCTGATACCTGTTGACCTGATAAGCTCCATAATACCTTTTGGGGTACAAGGGCGTAATCCAGGTTGGCGCAGAACAAGCTTGCCAACATTAAAAGGATGAAAACCATCAACATCTTTCTCTGGGTGAATATGTTCTATGATCAAGTTTGCATCTAACCCCTCTGGCAAGGGCAGTTGTACCAAAATCCCATCGATAGCGGTATCGTTATTCAATTTATCTATTAATTGATATAATTCATCTTGGGAGGTTGTTGGAGGTAAATCATATGAGCGAGAAATAAAACCAACTTCTTCACAAGCTCTGCGTTTACTACCAACGTAAATTTGAGAAGCTGCATCGCAGCCTACTAAGATAACGGCTAAGCCTGGGGCTCTTTGGCCACGACTAACGCGTAGGCTAACTTTGTCTCTTACTGAATCTCTTAGTTGTTTGGCAATGCTTTTGCCGTCAATTAATGATGCCGTCATAATATTTATATTTGACCTTAGATATAAAGTTTAAATGGTAATGATAAAACAGTGTTATTTTGCCATAAAGCAAGACTCATACCAAATGAAATAATGAATTCTCGCTGAATGATCAATTCATTACTTCAATTGGTATCAGTAGTAGGCATAAATAACAGATAAAATACTTGCCTATTCCAATCACTATTGGAAATTATTGCTTCTGATTGTTTGAATAAGTTTTTTGGAACAAAACAAGGGGGTTTCTATTCAACAATTGACCAAGTTGCATTAAAATTAGGCGAACACGTTTTTTTTGAAAAAAAAGGTTTGACTGGGCTGATGCAACTCGGTAATATCCGCATCCGTTGAAAGCAGCTAATATTTAGTTTGGTTTTGACAAATATCGGTGATTAGCGCAGCTTGGTAGCGCACTTGGTTTGGGTCCAAGGGGTCGCAAGTTCGAATCTTGCATCACCGACCACTTTTTCTTTCTATCTTATTGGAAAGTCCAAGTCTTGGTTTAGAGTGTCGTCAAATTCAGTCGCAAGTTTGAATTTTTCATCACTAATAACTTTTTATTCTTTGGAATTTAAAAGTGAAGCTTTTGTAGGTAATGTGCGCCCTTAGCTCAGCTGGATAGAGCAACGCCCTTCTAAGGCGTGGGTCGCAGGTTCGAATCCTGCAGGGCGCGCCATACTTAAAAAAGTAAAAGTAAAAAGATATTATGGTGGCTATAGCTCAGTTGGTAGAGCCCCGGATTGTGATTCCGGTTGTCGAGGGTTCAAATCCCTTTAGCCACCCCATCTTTATTTTATTACATGCCAATGTAGTAGAAATGATAAAAATCGGTGATTAGCGCAGCTTGGTAGCGCACTTGGTTTGGGTCCAAGGGGTCGCAAGTTCGAATCTTGCATCACCGACCACTTTCTTTATTTCCCTGTTTATCAATGAAACCAGTATCGGTTTACGTGTCGTCAAATTCAGTCGTAAGTTCGAATCTTGCATACCGGCTATTTTTTTATTTATTAAAAAATCAAAAAATACGTCCTTTAAATTGAATACACATTATGTTTTTGACTGCGTTATGTAGTGACGGACCCATTTATCGTCATTTTATTCGATTATTGTCCACTTGTGCTGATTGAAGTATTCTTAAGTCACATTGTTTTCAACTTCGTTAAACTATCTGTTACTCACTCGTTCGCCTTACCTTGATTTATTTTATCTACACAGCACAAATCACCAATTTAGTGAAAGTAGTCTTACTATTTGCACCGTGAGTTCTTAACTATCATTTCCCTAGTAAACTTGCTCTTGCAAGTTCTTTTATGTATCGCTATAATTTAGCGTCATAAATTTTAACCGTTCGTATGAGCAAGGCACTTTTACTGCTTTAATAATAAAGTAGATAAACGTAAGTGCATTATAAAAAAGCGTAACACGCTAATTTTTTGAGGTAATTAAATGCAAGTTTCAGTTGAGACAATACAAGGTTTGGAACGTCGTTTGACTATTTCAGTTCCAGCCGAAACCGTAGATGTTGAAGTTAAAAATCGCCTTCGTCAAGTGAGTAAAACCCAACGTATAGACGGTTTCCGTCCAGGTAAAGTACCAGCGTCAGTTATTCAAAAACGCTTTGGTAAGTCAGTACGTCAAGAAGTTGCTGGTGAAATCATGCAACGTAATTTTGTTGATGCTATCATTGCAGAAAAAATTAATCCTGCAGGTCGCCCTTCATTCGTCGCTAAAAGTAATGAAGATGGTAAAGCACTAGAATTTGAAGCAACATTTGAAGTTTACCCTGAAGTTGAATTGAAAGACTTAGAAAAAATAGTGGTAGAGCGCCCAGACGTTGAAGTGAACGATGCAGATTTAGATGAAATGTTTGTTACATTGCAAAAGCAACACCAAACATGGAAAGAAAATAAACGTGTAACCAAAAAAGGTGACAAGTTAACACTTGATTTCAATGGACGTGTTGACGGTGAAGAATTTGAAGGTGGCAAAGCTGAAGGATTTGAACTTGAACTTGGTGCAGGTCGCATGATTCCTGGTTTCGAAAAAGAAATCACGGGTATGAAAACTGGCGAAGAAAAAACAATTAAAGTGACCTTTCCTGAAGATTACCATGCTGAAAACCTAAAAGGTAAAGAAGCTGAATTTGATATCGTTGTTCATAAAACTGAAGGTTCAGTATTACCTGAAGTTGATGATGAGTTTGCGAAACTTTTCGGTGTTGAAGAAGGTGGAGTTGACGCTTTACGTAAAGAAGTTAGTAAAAATATGACACGTGAATTAACGCAAGCGGTTAAGGCTAAAGTTAAAGAGCAAGTCATTGACGGCTTATTAGCTGGTCATGAAGTTGGTTTACCATCTGCGCTAGTTGCTCAAGAAGTTGATGTTTTACGTCAGCAAGCTATGCAACGTTTTCAAGGCCAAATGGATCCAAAAAACTTACCTGAACTACCAAGCGAAATGTTTAAAGAACAAGCAGAACGTCGCGTTAAAATTGGTTTGTTATTAGGCGAAGTGATCAAAGTTAACGAATTAAAAGTTGATGATACTAAAGTTGATGAGTTAATTGCTACCGCAGCTTCTGCTTACGAAGATCCAAAAGAAGTTATTGAATATTATGCAAACAACAAAGAGCTAATGCAGCAAATGCAAAATGTTGCTTTAGAAGAGCAAGCTGTTGAGTTTTTAGTTGAAAAAGCTGATGTATCAAGCAAAAAATCTAGCTTTAAAGATATTATGAACCCAGAAGGCAAGTAATACCGCTTTTTATATTGACAAAAAGCTACGCAATCGCTTAAATGGCTTATATGGAAACATATAAGCCATTTTATTTTTATATGTAAGCCACTTTTTTTACATTAGGTTTAGGGAAGGTACACACTTGTTTACTTCACAGCATGCATCTCAGTTCAATTCACAAATAAATTCTCAAAGTTCAGCCTCTAATCCAGAAAGCGCCTTAGTGCCTATGGTCGTAGAACAAACAGCTAAAGGTGAACGCTCTTACGATATATATTCTCGACTATTAAAAGAGCGAGTTATCTTTTTATGTGGTCAAGTTGAAGATCACATGGCGAATTTAATTGTTGCCCAATTATTATTTTTGGAATCAGAAAGTCCAGATAAAGATATTTTTATTTATATTAATTCGCCTGGTGGTTCGGTAACTGCTGGTATGGCAATTTACGATACCATGAAATTTATTAAGCCCGATATCAGTACTGTTTGTATTGGTCAAGCGGCAAGTATGGGCGCATTTTTACTTTCTGGCGGTACCAAAGGCAAGCGTTATTGTTTGCCTAATGCTCGGGTAATGATTCATCAACCGCTTGGTGGATTTCAAGGTCAAGCATCAGATTTTGAAATTCATGCAAAAGAAATTTTGTATATTAAAGATAAGTTAAATCGTTTAATGGCTGAACATACCGGGCAACCATTAGATAAAGTAGCGCAAGATACAGACCGAGATAATTTTTTAAGTGCAGAAAGTGCGGTTGAATATGGTTTAGTTGACTCCATATTAGAACAAAGAAACAGTTAAATTTTTTTAGTACCTTATTTAATAAAAAATGATGTACTAAAAAAATGAGTAAATTACTACTATGCTTAGTTTATATAAACAGTTTGTAGCTAATTAACAGAATTAAGATATTTAGAGGTAGGGCATGACGGATATTAAAAGTGGCGACGGTGACAATGGGAAGTTACTTTACTGCTCATTTTGTGGCAAAAGCCAACATGAGGTGCGTAAATTAATTGCGGGCCCATCAGTATTTGTTTGCGATGAATGTGTTGAGCTATGTAATGACATTATTCGTGAAGAAATTAAAGAAATTTCACCCAAAGAAGAAAAAGAAGCATTACCTTCTCCAATAGAAATACGTGAAAGCTTAGATGACTATGTTATTGGTCAGGATCACGCCAAAAAAGTATTAGCCGTTGCGGTTTATAATCATTACAAGCGTTTACGTAATGGTGATTCTCATAATGGTGTTGAGCTAGGTAAAAGTAATATTCTATTAATCGGTCCAACTGGCTCAGGCAAAACTTTGTTAGCGCAAACGTTAGCACGCTTGCTTGATGTACCTTTTACTATGGCAGATGCTACTACACTCACGGAAGCAGGTTATGTCGGGGAGGATGTTGAGAATATTATTCAAAAATTATTACAAAAATGTGATTATGATGTTGAAAAAGCTCAACGCGGTATTGTTTACATTGATGAAATAGATAAAATCTCTCGTAAATCAGACAATCCTTCAATTACCCGTGATGTATCAGGTGAAGGTGTTCAACAAGCATTATTAAAACTTATTGAAGGTACCATTGCTTCTGTGCCGCCACAAGGCGGGCGTAAGCATCCTCAGCAAGAATTCTTACAAGTTGACACCTCTAAAATTCTATTTATATGTGGTGGCGCTTTTTCAGGTCTTGATAAAGTTATTGAGCAACGTTGTCAAACCGGAACGGGTATAGGTTTTGGCGCTGAAGTACGTGGCATAGATGAAAAAGTGACGTTAACAGAGAGTTTAGAAAAAGTTGAACCTGAAGATTTAGTGAAATACGGTTTAATTCCTGAATTTATCGGTCGTTTACCTGTCGTTGCAACCCTACGTGAATTAGATGAGTCGGCATTAATTCAAATTCTACAAGAGCCTAAAAATGCGTTAACCAAACAGTTTGTCGCATTATTTGACATGGAAGATGTAGAATTAGAATTTAGGGAAGATGCACTACGCGCAATAGCTAAAAAAGCCATGGATAGAAAAACAGGAGCTCGAGGTTTACGTTCAATTGTTGAAGCTGTATTACTTGATACAATGTACGAACTACCCTCGATGGAACATGTAAGTAAGATAGTCGTTGATGAAACAACGATAAAAGGTGAGTCTAAACCGTTGGTTATTTACGATAGCAAGCAAGATCAAGTTGCTTCCGAGTAAGTGTTATACGTACAGCAGTACCGTTAAAATTTAAAGAGCCCTTGTGGCTCTTTTTTGTTTATATCCCCATGTTACCTTAAATAACTGAAATTGGCATTTTGAAGTATTATAGCTACAACCTTGCCCATAGAAACTTATTTTTATTGCTTGTAACTTCTTTATTTATCCCCATATAGTTTCTAATCAGTAATTTATAACACTTTTTAAAGAGACTCACATGACCGAAGAATTATCTGGTGTAGTTGAAATCCCCGTACTTGCCTTAAGAGATGTTGTCGTTTACCCACAAATGGTTATTCCTTTATTTGTTGGTCGAGAAAAATCTATTCGTTGTTTAGATCTTGCCATGGAAAATGACAAGCAAGTATTTTTGGTGGCACAAAAAGATGCTGCTATTGATGATCCTAAAGCCGATGATGTTTATAAAGTAGGTACAGTAGCGACCATTTTACAAATGTTGAAACTTCCCGATGGCACAGTAAAAGTGTTAGTTGAAGGTGTACAACGTGCGCAGGTGACAGCGTTTGTTGAAACGGAGGAATATTTTAGTGCCAATGTTGAATATTTGCCTATTGAAGGTGATTTAGAAGATGATACCGAAGTATTAATTCGCTCTGCTATCTCGCAATTTGAAGGTTATGTAAAGCTTAATAAAAAAATTCCACCTGAGGTACTCACCTCGGTTTCAGGCATTGATGATGCTCAGCAATTAGCTGATACCATGGCCGCTCATATGCCTTTAAAGCTTGACGATAAACAAAAGATATTAGAGATAATTAATGTTGGTAAACGGTTAGAGCATTTAATGGCTCTGATGGAAGGTGAAATTGATTTATTACAAGTAGAGAAAAAAATTAGAACGCGCGTTAAAAAGCAAATGGAAAAAAGTCAACGTGAGTATTATTTGAATGAGCAAATGAAAGCCATTCAGAAAGAGCTTAATGAAGGTGATGAAACACCAGACGAGCTTGAAGTAATGGCTAAGCGTATTGAAGCAGCACAAATGCCAAGCGAGGCAAAAGATAAAACGTTGGCCGAATTACAGAAGTTGAAAATGATGTCACCGATGTCAGCAGAAGCGACAGTAGTGCGTAGTTATATTGATTGCATGATCAATGTTCCATGGAAAAAGCGTAGCAAATTAAAGCGTAATCTTGCATTAGCACAAGAAGTACTAGATAAAGATCATTATGGTCTAGATAAAGTAAAAGAACGCATCCTAGAGTATCTTGCTGTGCAACAACGCGTTAGCCAGTTAAAAGGTCCTATTCTTTGTTTAGTAGGACCTCCTGGGGTCGGTAAAACCTCATTAGGCCAATCTATTGCTAGATCTACTGGACGAAAATATATTCGTATGGCATTAGGTGGTGTACGTGATGAAGCTGAAATTCGTGGTCATCGCCGTACTTATATCGGCTCATTACCTGGTAAGTTAATTCAAAAAATGTCAAAAGTTGGTGTGAAAAATCCACTGTTTTTATTAGATGAAATTGATAAAATGGCTTCAGACATGCGTGGTGATCCTGCTTCTGCTTTACTTGAAGTGCTAGATCCGGAGCAAAACACCACGTTTAATGATCATTATTTAGAAGTTGATTATGATTTATCTGATGTTATGTTCGTTGCCACCTCTAATAGCATGGATATTCCTGGGCCATTACTTGATCGTATGGAAGTTATTCGTTTGTCGGGTTATACCGAAGATGAAAAACTGAATATTGCGCGAGATCATTTACTGGATAAACAAATTAAACGAAATGGCTTAAAGAGTAATGAAATAACCATTGAAGATAGTGCAATTATGGGCATTATTCGATATTACACTCGCGAAGCAGGTGTACGTAATCTTGAACGTGAAATATCTAAATTATGTCGTAAAGCGGTAAAATCGATTTTATTAGATAAGCAGTTGAAAAAGGTTGTTATTAATCAAGATAATTTAGATGAGTTTTTAGGCATACAACGATTTGATTACGGTAAAGCCGATGATAAAAATCGTGTGGGCTTAGTAACCGGCTTAGCATGGACACAAGTGGGTGGTGAGTTATTAACGATAGAGACAGCATCAGTACCTGGTAAAGGTAAATTAACTTACACTGGTTCATTAGGTGATGTCATGCAAGAGTCCATTCAAGCGGCTATGACAGTTGTACGTAGCAGAACCGAAAAATTGCGTATCAATGAAAATTTTTATGAAAAGCGTGATATTCATGTTCATGTGCCAGAGGGAGCAACACCAAAAGATGGACCAAGTGCAGGTGTAGGAATGTGCACTGCACTTGTTTCAAGCTTAACCGGTAACCCGGTAAGAGCGGATGTTGCCATGACCGGAGAAATCACCTTGCGTGGTGAAGTTTTAGCCATTGGTGGCTTAAAAGAAAAGTTATTAGCCGCACATCGTGGTGGTATCAAAACGGTCATTATTCCTCATGAAAATGAACGTGATTTAAAAGAAATACCAGCTAATGTGAAAGCTGACTTATCTATTCACCCAGTAAAATGGATTGATGAAGTACTTAAGTTAGCGCTTGAACATCCTGTAGAGCAGTGGCAAGCAGAATGATTTTTATGCGAGAAAAGTTGTTTTTTGATATAAATCAGTTAAAAAAGTTAAAAAAATCAAAAAATTGATGAAAAATAGTAATTAAGACTTTTCAAACGCTGAAACTATGGTAAGTTAACTACGCTTATATCGCTAGACCCCTTATATATCATGCATAAAGTAATATGTTTAGGAGAGCTAGCAAAAAAGTTTTTTTCTAAACTCTACGCTTGAAGTTCAAAAGAAATAATTTTACCTAGTGTAAATAATAATTTCTATAGGACGAACTTTTATTAAACCCCTTATTGAGGGAAGTAAAAATAGCGTTGTAATAATAACAATTGAAGGGGTATACACTGTGAATAAATCTCAACTTATCGAGAAAATTTCTGAAGGCGCTGACATTTCAAAAGCTGCTGCTGGTCGCGCATTAGATTCATTTATTGGTGCTGTAACAGAAGAGTTACAAAATGGTGAGCAAGTTGCTTTAGTTGGTTTTGGTACTTTCTCTGTACGTGACCGTGCAGCGCGTACTGGCCGTAACCCACAAACAGGTGCTACTATTCAAATAGCAGCTGCTAAAATTCCTGCCTTTAAAGCGGGTAAAGCATTGAAAGATGCCTGTAATGACTAATATTTGATTAATTGCTTTTAGCAATTTTTTTAATATTCCAAATATATTAAAGACCACCTTTAGGTGGTCTTTTACTTTCAGCCTCTTTTAAAATCGGTTAAAATAGTCTCTATTCACCTTACTCTGAGAAAGTTGTTATTGTGTGTCAATTTTTAGTGCTGAATCTTGGCCGCAATGCTGAGAACTTCAATTAAAAGACTATGAGAATGACAACAAGTGAAGAAGAGTAAAAATAAAACGAATCTTGCACTTCAAGCGATGGTCTGCATCTGCTAAAATCGCGAGCAACAACAAATTATAGCCTAGATTCTCGATATTATAGAGATCGGCTTTATCAGCTATACCTTAAATAAATGAGATAAAGATGTTAGAAAATATTCGAGAAAGCTCGCAGGGCATGACAGCAAAAATTATTCTTGGCCTGGTTATATTAACTTTTGCTGTTGCTGGTCTTGGTAGCTACACTAATTCTGCTGACACTTCAGTTGCGACGGTTAATGGTGAAAAAATTAGTCAGCAAGCTTTCAATAAAGCTTATCAAGCACAACGTAACCGTATGGCTCAACAATTTGGCGATATGTTTGATACTTTGTCTAATGATAGTAACTATATGGCTAATTTTCGCCAAGGTGTTTTAGATAATCTAATTAACGAACGATTAATAGATCAAAGTGCAGAAAGCCTTGCTATTCGTGTATCAGATGAGCAACTTAAAAAAACTATAAGAGAAATGCCTGAATTTCAAGTTGATGGCGTTTTTGATAATAATCGCTACTTGGCTATTATTAACCAATCTGGTTTTTTTCAATCATCAAACTTTCGAGATTATCTACGTGTTGAAATGACTCGTCGCCAATTATCTCAAGCACTTGTTTCTACTGAATTCAACCTACCTTATCAAGAAAAATTACAATTAGCGTTGCAAAATCAAACCCGTGATATCCGTTTTGCGACTCTGTCAGCAAAACAGTTTGAGGCCGGAATTGACGTTAGTGAAGACGAAATTAAAACGTACTATCAAGCGAATCAAATACGCTTTGAGAATAAAGAACAAGTTAAAGTAGACTATATCCGTTTAACGGTTGCCGATATCGCTAAAAATATTCAGGTTAGTGATGAAGACGTTGCCAGCTATTATCAAGCTAATATAGCCAACTTTACTCAAGCGGAACAACGTCGAGTTTCACATATTCTTATCGAGTTTACTGAAGGTGATAGTAATAGTGAAGCGACAGCCAAAACACAAGCTGAAACTGTATTAACTCGAATTGCGCAAGGAGAAGACTTTGCTACGCTTGCTAAAGAATTATCAAATGATACATTTAGTGGTGAAAATGGTGGTGATTTAGATTTTATTGACACAGGCGTAATGGAGCCAAGTTTTGATGAAGCGGTTTTTGCATTAGCAACCGTTGGTGATACCACCGAACTAGTCAAAACTAGCTTTGGTTACCATGTGATTAAGTTGACTGAGCTTAAACAGCAAGTTATTCAAAGTTTAGCTGAGGTTAAAGCTGAGTTACAGGTTAAAGTGAGTAATGAAAAAGCACAAGATGAATTCTACACACAAACTCAAGAAATGGCACGGGTAAGCTTTGAGTTTCCCGACAGTCTTGAAGACGCTGCTACTGAAGTAAATACTGAAATAGAAACCTCAACGTGGTTATCTAATTCGGGACTAAATACTAATAATATAGCCCCTTTTAATGACCCTAAAGTACTTAATGCAGCCTTTTCTGATTTAGTTTTACAAGACAGTCTAAACTCAGATATTATTGAATTGAATGATAATGAAGCCTTAGTATTACGTTTAAATACCTATCAAAAAGCGAGTGTTAAGCCGTTAATAGAAGTACAAACGCAAATAGAAGCAATATTGGTGGCACAAAAGGCGACTGAAAAAGCACAAAGTACGATACAAGCACTATTGGTTCAATTTAAAGCAGGCAATGACATTACAGAGCAGTTAACTAAGCATTATGTTAGTTTTACCGCCAAAGAAAATGTTGAGCGTTATAGTGCTGACTTAGATCAAAGTATTACTCGTGAGGCGTTTATATTACCTCACCCTACAGAAGGGATTATTTCAGCATCAACCGTTGCATTAAGTAATGGCGATTTAGCGTTAGTTGAGGTACAAGCGGTTAATGTCATCGATTCAATTGCTAACCCACAACTTGCTCAACAACAAACTTCTCAGTTAGCCCAATCTGCGTATAAAAGCTATGTTGATTCATTAAGAATTGATGCTAAAATTACCCATGCTAAAGTAGCTGAGCCGACAAACTATTAAAGGCGAAGAAACCAATGGCGGGTTTTTAAACCCGCCACATTCTACATTGCGGTATTCAATAGCAGACTTATTAAAGGTAATTCTCTAAATATTATTTTCTTTTAGGTTTTAGTTGGAAACTCTGACTTAGTAGCAGCTTTTGAGTTACTTTATGTTGTGGACTACTCATCACATCACGTGTTTTACCTGATTCAACCACCTCTCCTTGCGATAACACCATAATATTATCACTAAAGTGGCGAATTACACCTAGATTATGAGAAATTAGAATATAAGCTAAGCCCATTTGTTGTTGTAGGTCTAGCAACAAATTAATCATTTGTGAACGTAATGACGGGTCTAGTGATGCTAATGCTTCATCGAGTATTATCACTTTAGGCTGTAATATAATAGCTCTAGCTAGCGAAATGCGCTGCTTTTGACCACCAGAGAACATATGAGGATAAAAATTCATATGATCGCCCAACAAGCCAACTTTTTGTAATGTGGTACGAATAAGTTCTTTTCGTTTTTTTTCATCAAATGGCGTGTTGAGTTTTAGCGGCTCATCGAGTAATTGTAAAATAGTTAAACTTGGATTTAGCGTCGTACCTGAATCTTGGAATATCATCCGAATGTGTTGGCATCTTTTTTTATAGCTAGTATTTTCTAGTGTCTGACCATTTAAATAAATACAGCCACTACTTGCTAGCTCTGCGCCAACTAATAACTTAGCTAACGTTGACTTTCCCGAGCCAGTATCACCAATAATTGCTAACGTTTGATGTGCTTCAACACTAAAAGAAATCGGCGCTAAAACCATGGTTTCTTTTTTATTAAACCAATAATTCTTATGTCGATATGACTTACTAAGATCTTTTACTTCAAGTAACTCTGACATATTAGCACGCGCCCTTGATTATTTTTTTAGGAGGACTTTTAAGTGGTGTTAGGGGGAAGTGGCAACTAACTTTATGACCATGGAAATTAGTTACCGAGGGGGCTTTCACACAAGCTTGTTGCGCTCTAGGACATCGTGGACCTAAGCGACAGCCAATAGGTAAATGTTGTAAAAGGGGAATACTGCCGGGTAATGTTTTTAATCGTGATTTTGCCGGTAAATGTAAATTAGCACTGGGGCTACTATCAACTAAAGCCCGGGTATAAGGGTGCAATGGTTTACTAAATATTTGTGTTGTTGTACCTGCTTCAACAAATTGGCCACTATACATTACCGTAATGGTATTGGTCCAATAGGTTATATTTTCTAAATCATGACTGATCAATAAAATAGACATGTTTTTCAATTGGTTTAAGCTGGCTAATAATCTAAATATCTGTCCTTCATTGGTGTTTTCCATTGCTGCGGTTGGCTCATCTGCAATCAATAAAATAGGTCTTCTTGCTAAGGCCATTGCTATCATCACCCGTTGGCACAACGCTTCAGTTAACTGATGCGGGTAACTGGCAAGACAACTACGGTGGTTTTTTATGCCGACTTTATGTAAGAGTTTAATCGCAGCAGCTTGACGTTGCTGTTTTCTTTGCCAAAAAAAACCGGATAGCTGACCACTATCAATGGCTTCTGTTAACTGTTCGCCAATGGCTGTTGTGGGATCTAGACAAGCCATTGGCTCTTGAAAAATCATGGCAATATCGCGAGAGAGTAATGCTTTTCGTTCTTCAATTGATAGGCGTAATAAGTCAATGCCGCGCCAATGAAATCTATCTGCATGAACATGCCACTTATCATCTAGAACACCAACTAATGCTTGTGCTAATAAGGATTTTCCAGAGCCTGATTCACCCACTAATCCTCTCACTTCGCCTTCTTTCATCGATAAACTGACTTTATCTACGGCAAGTATATTTTGCTCATCATGAATGAGCTCAATCGATAAATTTCTAATATCAAGTAAATTCATTAGCGTTCCTTACGCACTTTAAGCGCATGACGAATCCCTTCACCGACAAGGTTAGTTGCCACCACGGCAAATAAAATAGCTAAACCGGGTAAGTAAACTGTCCATGGGGCAATATAAAATAAATCTAAACCATTCGCTAAGGTTGCGCCCCATTCAGGTAATGGAACTTGTGCACCTAACCCTAAAAAGCCTAACGTGGCAATATCTAAAATAGCCGCTGATTGCGCTAAGGTTGCTTGCCCCATAATTCTATCGGTAATATTAGGAAATATTGAATAATATAAAATTCTAAATGGACTTGCTCCATCTAGCCTTGAGGCAAGTACATAATCTTTCCGAGATTCTTCTTTTACTGCGTAGCGAGTGATATGAATAAACTGAGGGATGAGTACTAGCACTACAGCCCATACGGTGTTGCCTATACTAGGCCCTAATATGGCAACAATAATAATGGCGAGTAATAAAGATGGAATGGATAATATTACATCGAGAAAATGATTAAGAAAGCTAGATTTAAGGCCTGACGTTAACGCGGATAATGAGCCAATTATCACACCAATAACCAGTGAGATAATGACAACAATAAAGCTAAGGCCAAAGGTTAATGACGTACCATACATTAAGCGTGATAACATATCTCGGCCTAACTCATCCGTGCCTAGTAGATAACTAACATTACCGTCAATATGCCATGCAGGTGGCAGTAATAGCATATCTAGTTGCCCTTCAACGGGAGAGTGTGGGGCTAAAAGTGGTCCGAAAATAGCGAGCACTATCAAAAATAAAAAACAGCTAAATCCTAGCATTGCAACAGGTGTTTTGCGAAAAATTAACCAAAGTTGCATAAACGGAGAAGGAAAAATTTCCTCTAAATATATCTTATCGCGCGCCATATTTATTTCCTCTAGCGAGTGGGTTTAACGCGGCATAAATAAAATCTGTTAGGATGTGAACGATAAAAATAAAGCATGACAAAACTAATAGGCCACTCTCAATTGCAGTATAGTCCCTTTGATAAATACTTTCTATCAGCCAACGTCCTATACCTGGCCAGCTAAAAATAACTTCAGTAACCATTGCAATGGTTACCAAGTTCGCAAATTGTAAACCAACATGACGAATTATTTTGATTAATGAATTTCTGATGGCGTGACGAAAAATAATTTGTTGAAAAGTTAACCCTTTAGCACTGGCAGCACGAATATAGCTAGTTTCTAATACTTCGATCATTGAGGTACGGGCTAACCGAATAAAAATTGTAGCGGGAGCTACTGCAATGACACAAGCAGGTAGAATAATATGGGCGGTAGCATCAATAAAGGCCTGCCATTTATAGGGGCTGTCACTCAGAAGAATATCTATAAACTGAATGCCGGTTACTGACTTTATCTCAAATAATAAACTTATTTGTCCAGCAGAAGGAAACCAACCTAGGCTGATAGAAAAAGTTAAAATAGCTAACAAGCCTAGCCAAAATACCGGTATTGAATAACCTAACATTGACAGGGATAAAATTAAATTATCAGTGAACTTATTATGTTTTATTGCGGCAAGAAAACCTAAGGGAATACCAATAAACATAGCGATGAACAGTGCAACTAAACTGAGTTCAATCGTCGCAGGTAATAAAGTAACTATTTCAGTACTAATATCTGATTGGCTTGCCATTGATAAGCCTAAATCACCATTAATTATATGGCTGAGATAAGTAATGTATTGCCAGAAAATATTACGGTGAGTTTGATAAGCATCATTGAGTTCAATAAGTTGACTTGGTGTCGCGTTAATAGCGCCCGTTAGATTAATTATTGTCTCGCCAGGAAATAAAAAATTAAGGCTAAATGACAACAGTGTCAGTAATAACATGGTGAAAATAAATAGGCTTAATCGACGTAAAGTAAAAACTAGCATGATTAATTTACACCTGTATTAAGGGTATTATTTCTTTTACGTGGGAGGCTTTGTTCTATCGCTGTTTTTTTATGGGTTAAATTACGCTTGGTTACGGGGTAAAAATTGATACCACCAAAAGGAGCTAGAATATTACCTATTACATTGTTACCCCGGGCTTGATAACGCTTTGAGTGCGCAATTGGAATTAGAGGTACTTCT
Source organism: Colwellia sp. (assembly GCA_002733765.1). Taxonomy (GTDB): domain Bacteria; phylum Pseudomonadota; class Gammaproteobacteria; order Enterobacterales; family Alteromonadaceae; genus Colwellia. The sequence continues at coordinate 45,017 of NVWU01000009.1, forward strand.
TGTGTCAGTATCGCCATCGCTTGTGCATAGTATTTTTTTCTTTGATTAATATTAGTCGTTTGTAATGCTTTTTTTATAATAGCATCATACTTTTGGTTACACCAAAAGGTATTATTGGTGCCAGTTTGTGTAGCGGAACAACTTAGCATAGGCGTGAAAAAATTATTAGGATCAGGGTGTTCAGCAGACCAGCCTAATAAAAAACTTTGATGTTCACCATGTTTCAATCGTTGTAAAAAAGTGTTCGATTCATTACTAATAATATTAACTTTTATATTAATTCTTTTTAAGTCACTTTGAATGAGCTTAGCCATAGTGATAGCATTCGGGTTGTAAGGCGCTTTAATTGGCATAACCCATAAATCCATAGAGAATCCCTTCGAGTAACCAGCAAAAGTTAGTAAACGTTTTGCTAAGACAGGATTAAATTCTTGTTTAGGAATACTTTGATCAAAAGCCCATGATGTTTTGGGTAATATTGAATTAGCCATTTCAGCCTTTCCTTGATATACCGCTTCTAGCAAGGTCTTTTTATTAATAGCATAATTGACTGCTTGTCTAACCAGTTTATTATCAAAAGGCGCTTTGTTAACATTAAAACCCAAATAACTAACATTTAATGCCGTTACTGCTTCTAATCGTAAATCATTATGCTGAGTTATCTTCTCATGAGCAATAGGGTAAGCCGCTACATCACACTCTTTTGCCAGTAGTTTGGTTAATCTACCCGTATTACTTGGGGTTATATCAAAAACTAGTTGCTCAATTTGTGCTGGTTCTCGCCAGTATTGTTCGTGGCGATAAAAGCGTATTAATGAGCCAACGCGATATTCTTTTAACTTAAAAGGCCCTGTTCCTATTGGGTGAGTATCTATATCTGATTTAGCCTTTTGTTTAGTCAGTTGCTCAGCATATTCGGCAGATAAAATAATAGCAAAATCAGTTGCAAGGTTAGCGAGAAAAGAATTGTTAGCGTGAGACAAATGAAATCGTATGGTGTAATCATTAATTTTTTCAATTTTATCAATTACTTTACTTAACCCTATATTTTGGAAAAAAGGGTAATGTCCACCAGAAACTAAGTGATATGGATGCTCAACATCTAAAGCGCGATTAAAACTAAAAATCACGTCGTCGGCATTTAAAAACCTGCTGGGGGTAAAATAATCAGTATGATGAAAAACAACATTTTTTCGTAAATAAAAAGTGACTTTTTTTCCATCACGCGTAACATGCCAAGACTTAGCTAATGCAGGGCTTAGGGTGTTTTTATTGCCCTGGTAAGTAATTAATCTATCGTATAATTGGTTTGATGTAGCATCTATTGTGGTACTCGACGTAACTAGTTGAGGGTTGAAGGTTTCTGGTGAACCTTCAGCGCAGTAAATAACACTACGCTCACTTAATGACAGCTTACCTTCCTCATTACAGGCGGTTAACAGTAATAAGCTGAGAAGGCTTATAGTAATAAATTTACGATAATTCATCTGGAACACTACCATCAAGTAATTTATATTTTTTTAAGTAACCTCTCAGTTGATGATAGGTCAACTCAAGTGCTTGGGCGGTTTTCTTTTGATTGTATTGACAATGTGCTAAGGCTGACTTAATCAAATCAATCTCATAGTTTTGTGACAACAATTTTAGTGATTGTGGAAAAACGGTGCTAATTGCTGATAGTGATAAAGACGCTTCTTTGATATTTCTATTCTCAGCTAGGTTGTTCGTTATTGAGCTATCTGATTGTTGAGTACTGCTTTCATACGAAGGTATTGTGGCACATTCCGGTACATGCGTTCTATCTATTGTTTTAATAAGCTGAGTTGGCCTAAAGGGGGATTCAAAGGGATCAATAATTAAATCATGCACAGGTAAATGAGGATTATTACAGCGATAAACACTGCGCTCAACCACATTTTTCAATTCTCGAATATTACCCGGCCAAGCATAATTTAACATGGTCTGTTTAGCTTTTTCAGTGAAGCCACTAAATAGCTCGAACTCTAATTCTCGCGCCATATTTATAGCAAAGTGTTCTGCCAACATGAGAATATCGTCAAGCCGCTCCCTTAATGGCGGTAAGGTAATAACATCAAAGGCTAAGCGGTCAAGCAAATCGGCTCTAAACTGACCCGAAGCGGCTAAGGTCGGTAAATCTTCATTGGTTGCTGCAACTAAACGCACATCGGTAGTAATTGTTCGTGAGCCGCCAACGCGTTCAAATTCACCATACTCCACTACACGTAATAATTTTTCTTGAATTGCCCCTGAAGTATTCGCTATTTCATCTAAAAATAGGGTGCCATTATCTGCCCGTTCAAATCGGCCTTCGTGACGTTTATTTGCGCCAGTAAAAGCGCCAGAGTCATAACCAAAGAGTTCAGTTTCAAGTAAATTTTCATTTAGTGCAGCACAGTTAAGTTTTAAATAACTTTGTTCCCAACGTTTTGATAAATAATGTAAACGCGCAGCAACTAACTCTTTACCTGTACCACGTTCGCCAATAATTAATACCGGCTTACTCAATAGCGCAATTTGTGATATTTGTTCTAATACTTCTAAAAAGCAGTTAGATTGACCAAGAAGATTATCTTGTTTATTAAAGCGCGCCATGGCTTGACCTAATGATGATACCAACTCAAATAACTAAATAGGCTTGGTATTAGTTAAATTCACTAACAAATAGTGTATTTTATTAATCGACGATATAATAGTATTTTTTAAATATTTAATAAGTTGATTAAATACATGATGTTACCATGTTTTGTCACGTTGGCGTAAAACCTGAATAATATGGAATATAAGTTTAACTTCAAATTTAACTTATTTTTTATTAAATATCATTAATTTGAACAATAAGTAAGCGCGTTAATTAAATATAAGAGGAAGTCGTTATGGGTATTTTTTCAAGGTTTACCGATATTATTAATTCAAATATTAATAATTTATTAGATAAAGCTGAAGATCCGGCCAAAATGGTACGTTTGATCATTCAAGAAATGGAAGATACCTTAGTTGAGGTACGTTCAAGTTCAGCTAAAACACTAGCAGATAAAAAAGAACTCACTCGCCGAGTGATTCGTTTTGAAAATGAAGCACAACAATGGCAGGAAAAAGCGGAATTAGCATTAAGTAAAGACCGAGATGATTTAGCGCGTGCTGCGTTGATAGAAAAAAATAAAAGTAGTGAGAATGCCCAAGCATTGTCACAAGAATTAATACAGATTGAAGAGCATATCGTTAAGCTTCAGAGTGAAATTTCACAGCTGCAAGATAAGTTAGTAGATGCAAAATCACGACAAAAAGCTATTATAATACGAGAGAAAACAGTTAACTCTCGTTTAAAAGTGAAGAAAAATATTGAGAGTAATAAAGTGAATGATGCCTTAAGTCGCTTTGAACGTTATGAACGAAAAATTGATGATCTCGAAGGGCAAGTTGAATCGTATGATTTAGGGAGTAAATCATTAGCGGATGAAATTGCTGAGCTTGAATCCAACGAAAAAGTGGATGATGAGTTGGCTTCATTAAAAGCTAAAATGAAAAAGAAATAGTATTAAGTTACCAATAGTTAGTTTCGAGTAGTGAATACTGATTGTTACTAGCTATCGAGTAAACTTAATCACTAAGTTAAGCGCTAAGTTTCGAAGAGGAAAATTTAAGGGGAAGTATTGTGGAAGAGATCATTATGGCTCCGGTCATTATTTTTATGGTCTTCGTTGCGCCAATTTGGTTAGTCTTACATTACCGTAGTAAGGGACAAGTTAGCCAAGGGCTCAGTGAAGAAGAATATATCCAATTATCTGATTTATCAGAAATGGCCGACAAAATGGCCGATCGTATTAAAACCCTTGAATCCATTTTAGATGTGGAAACTCCAGACTGGAGGAATAAATTATGACTAAGCGTCGGGGGGAGTTATACCGTAATCCAAGTAATGGAAAAATAGCAGGGGTTTGTGCCGGTATCGCTGATTACTTTGGTTGGGAAATATGGTTAGTAAGAATTTTGGTGGTGTCAGCGGTATTATTTGGTATGCCTTTTTTAATATTAGGTTATGTTGCTGCTTGGTTTATTCTAGATAAAAAACCTAAAGGACAAGCCCGACAAAGTAAATACCATAGAGCAGGAGCTTCAAAGTATTCACAAGGTGAAAGGGCTAACAAGTATGATGAATATGAAGAAGTGAATGAATCGATTAAAGTTAAGGCGAGAGTATGGCAATCAGGTGAACCACCTAAGCAGGCTTTTTATGATATACGCCGTAAATTTTCATCGTTAGAGAAGCAGCTACAAGCAATTGAGCAATATGTAACATCATCGGAGTTTACGGTGGCAAGAGAGATAAATAAACTATAGTAAGCGACCAGTTTGTCCAACTATAAGCGCGTGTAGTGGCACACCTCGTTTGATGATGTGGTTAGCAAAATAAAGTAACGCTATTATTTCTTTAAAAAAATCATTACCATCAAACTATTCAATTATTAAGCTATTTAAAGTTCAATTAAACAAAACATGGCAATTATTAAAAAACAGCGATTAAATAAACTTAAAAATAAAGCCAGTGACCTATTAAGCCGTAGTCTAGATCAACACATCAATTTAGCCGTTACGGGGTTGAGTCGCAGTGGCAAAACCGCCTTTATTACCTCACTGGTTAATCAATTAATTAATGAAGGTAATAGCAGTCAATTAAGTTTTTTCGATCCCGTTCATCACGGTAATTTTATTGCAGCGAAAAGGGTTCCACAAAAAAACCTATCTATTCCTCGTTTTGATTATGACAAAGCAATATCATCACTGACAAATGAGATACCATCATGGCCTGAGCCAACTCATGGTATTAGTGAATTACGTTTAGCCATTCGTTATCAACCCAAAAAATCATTATTGAAATATGCCACTGATATGGCAACCTTAACACTCGATATTACCGATTATCCAGGAGAGTGGCTGCTTGACTTACCGATGCTCAATCAGACTTACGAACAATGGTCAGAGCAAACTCAAGCGTTATTACTGGCGGCACCACGCGATAAACTTTCTCAAAATTTTTTAACTAAAGTAGAAAAAATAGATCCATTTGCCTTAGCTGATGAAGAGTTGTTAGCGCAAATAGCCAAAGAATATACTGAGTTATTACATGCTTTTCGTTATGATTTAGGCCTGTCAGTGATTCAACCAGGGCGATTTATTTTACCGGCAGAGCTAGCGGGGGCACCTATTTTAGAATTTTTCCCGTTTCCTAACTTAACTAATATTGATGGTAATGATTATCAAAATGCGAGTGACGAAAGCTTTATTGGTATGCTCAGATCGCGATACATTGAGTATAAAGAACAAGTGGTAAAGGTGTTTTATCAACAACACTTTTTACGCTTTGATCGACAAATTGTTTTAGCTGATTGTTTAACACCGCTCAATGCTTGTTCAGATAATAGTGGCTCAGAGAGTTTTACCGATTTGCAGCTAGCCATTGATATGATTTTAGAAAGCTATAGCTATGGTCAGTCAGGTTTTTTCTCTCGGTTGTTTTCACCAAAAATTGACAAGTTATTATTTGCTGCCACCAAAGCAGATCATGTTACCTCTGAGCAACATACATCTATGGTTTCTTTACTTAATCAACTTATCTATCAAAGTAAACATAAGCTTAACTATGAAGCGATTGAAATGAAAACCCTTGCTATCGCAGCGGTGAAAAGTACTACATCAGGTAACACACTACATAAAGGGCAAAAAATACCGGTTATTCAGGGACATACTTTACCCAAAGGGCAAGAGTTGACGGAAAAAATCACACTTTTTCCTGGCGCTGTTCCTGAAAAATTACCTGAAAAAGATTATTGGCAGCAATGTGCCTTTAATTTTATTAATTTTTTACCCATTATGGGGATGGTTAAACATGAACCTTTACCTCATATTCGTATGGATCAGGTATTACAATTCTTATTAGCGGACAAAATGGTATGAATAAAGGTAATAACAAAACGGATGAGAAAAGCCATCAACAGCAAATATTGTTTGCAGATAATGAATTATTAAATGAACAAGCGAGGTGTGAAGTAAAGGCAAGTCTAGATGGCAAGCAAGTGATATTTGATAATCAAGATTACTTACCCCTAGATGAACAAAAAGAATTACCTGCGCTATTGAATGATGAAGTATTAGAACAACATTTAGCGGCAACAAAAGCCAAGCCTCGTTGGTTATGGCGTATAGCATTAACGTTATTTACCGGTGTTATTGCTGTTGAAATGGTTGACTTTTTTATGATGGGTTTTGCTAACTCGCCAATTATTACCAGTGTCTATGCCATTATTTTATCCTGTTTAGTGGTACTGGCTTCTTCAAGCGTGCTTAGTGAGTGGTCAACCTTACGACAATTTAAGCGTCGAGAAATATTAAAACAACAAGCTTATGAATTACTCTCGCATGACCCTTTAACTCAAGAGCAAAACATTAGTTCATTAGATGTAAAAACCTTTTGTCAAAAAGTCAGTGAAAACTTGCCTTGTGATCTTGTTTCAGAGCAAGAACAAGCGTGGCAAAAAACCATAAATGCGCAATATAATGACGCTGAATTGTTACAGCTTTATTCGCGCTTAGTGCTCACCAAGGTAGATGAAAAAGCGATGGCTGAAATTGCTAAGTTTTCTACAGAGGCAGTTGTCCTGGTTGCACTTAGCCCTGTGGCATTCATCGATATGTTAATTATTTTATGGCGTAATTTACGCATGATTAATAAAGTTGCGCTCTTGTACGGTATAAAACTCGGATATTGGAGTCGAATACAACTTATCAGGCAGGTGTTTGTTAATATGGTTTATGCTGGTGCTAGTGAGCTTATTACTGATTTTGGTTCAGATATGATCGGTGCGGATTTACTCGGTAAACTTTCGGGTCGTTTGGCCCAAGGGTTAGGTGCGGGTATGTTAACCGCTCGCTTAGGTGTTAAAACTATGCAGTTATGCCGTCCTATTCCTTTTGAAAGTAAACCCAAATTGGCACATGTTCGAAAAGAAATGTTAAGTACCATTAAGGGCTTACTTAGTGGTAAAAGCTAAAGTCTGCCTATATCTGCGTTACTTAAATAGGCTAATTTCAGGCAGTCTGCACAATTTATAATCAAGGCATATTTTTTCTTAAGCGTTATTCAGGAGAATATGCTCGGCATTTTCTAATAACACCACTATATAGCGTCCTTAAAAAATGTACCGCAAAGGATGATTTGTTCAGTATTGACCAAAGTTGTTTCTAATTCCCGCTGACTCATACATCTGCAAGTTGAACGAGGATATATCCCTTACTTAGGCTTTTTTATTGTAAAAATTAGTTTACAATAGTTTTTTTATTTGACCTAATATACCAAATAAAATAATGAATTAGTCAATTCAGTGCTTTGTCAGAGACGTTAGAACAAGCAAAAGTTGTGCGTTATATAGTGATACTCTATAGTCAAACAAGTTTGTGACGTTATCACTTTCCTGATGAGCGCCCAAGGGCGAGTTTAATAGGTTTATGCAGCGTCATTGATTTTGACAAGGGGATAACCATTCTCTTCAATTAATGCCTTGCCTCTATACTTTTTAATGCTCGCTGAATGAGCAATTTATTACTCTAATTGGTCTTAGCTAGAAGGGCTTATTGCATGCGTTTGGAAATTACTTGTCATGACCGTGTTGGTATGGGACAAAAAATATTAGCTATTTTTGTTGAACACAGTATCAATGTTCGTGGTATTGAGTTTAAACAGTCCGGTAGAATTTTCATTAATATTCCCGATTTAGAATTCTCAGAACTACAAACTTTCATGCCTCAATTACGTTTACTTGAAGGTGTTGGTGATGTAAGAACCGCACCTTATATGCCTTCTGAACGAGAGCGTAATGAATTAGTAACGTTAATTAAAACCTTTCCTGATCCTTTTATTTCTCTTGATGTTAAAGGCAATATTCGCATTGTCAATAATATCGCTTCCTCAATTATGGGATGTAATGAAGACACGGTTAAAGGCCAGCATATCAGTCAGTGGCTTAAAGGTTTTAACTTCACCCGTTGGTTAGATAATACCGATGTGTTTGCGCAAACGCGTCGGTTAAAGTTCCAAGGAGAAGACTTTGTCGCCGATATTATGCCTATTAATGTTGTCAATGAGAGTAATGAAAGTGCTGGAGATAATGAGTATGTTTTGGCAGGAGCGGTACTTATTCTCAAATCTGAAGCGCGGTTAGGCCAACAAATAAATGCTTTTAAAGAACCTAATGAGAACACTTTTACAGGTATACAAGCGAGTAGTAGTGGTATGCGTAAAGTGATTCGTGAAGCTAAACGCATGTCTCAACTTGATGCGTCTATTTTGATTATAGGTGAAACTGGTACAGGAAAAGAGCTCTTAGCACGCGCATGTCATGCTGCTAGTGAACGAGCGGAAGAACCCTTTATGACGCTTAATTGTGCTGCTTTACCTGATGATGTTGCTGAATCAGAATTATTTGGTGTTGGTGAGAAAAACCATGAAGAAAGTAAGCGAGGTATTTTTGAACTTGCTGATGGCGGTAGTGTTTTTCTTGATGAAGTGGGCGAAATGTCGACTAAATTGCAGAGTAAACTTTTACGTGTTATTCAAAATGGCAGCTTTAGACGCGTTGATTCAGAGCAAGAAGTGACCGTAAATGTACGTATTATTAGTTCCACAAATAAAGATTTACTTAACTTAGTTTCTATTGGTGAATTTAGAGAGGACCTTTATTACCGCTTGAATGTTTTTGGTTTGAATATTCCGCCATTAAGGGAACGTCGCAGTGATATTTTACCTTTAGCTGAATCTTTTATCGTGCATGCGGCGCAGCAAATAGGCAGTTCAAACCTAAAACTAACGACTGAATGCCGTGAGTTTATTGAACATTATCCATGGCCAGGTAATGTCAGGCAATTAGAAAACGTATTAACAAGATCTGCTTCGTTGCTTGAGGGCAATGAAATTGAAATCGAACATTTACAGCTTCCTGCTTATACCCGTGAACATGGCTACTTAGAGCAAGAGTTTGAAGGTACTTTAGATGCAGCGGTTAAAAGTTTTGAAGCTGATTTATTACGTAAGCTTTATCCTGCTTATCCAAGTACTCGACAATTAGCTAAAAAACTTGGCTTAAGTCATACCGCAATAGCGAACAAATTGCGTGAATATGATATTAACAAGAAAACCATCAAAATCTAGTCAGTAGACATTCTGTTTGTTGTATTGCTCAATTGACAGCCAAAAAGTCAATTAGTCACATCTACTTAGTATAACTTCCTTTAAACTGAAGCGTTCAGCTTAAAGGAAGCTCATTTCTAATAATATTTATAAGTGGAAAAAATCATGTAAAGAATTTTTTCCACGGCTAAACGCTTTCTCTTTTCTGATTACTTGAGGCTTGAAGCTAAACCCGTAGAATTAGTAGCATAATTTATAAAAGTTAAGCAAAGGTCACCAATGAAATTAGCTACTCTTAAGAATAATACGCGTGATGGTCAATTAGTTGTTGTTAATAGAACACTTGATCAAGCGGTTATTGTGGACAATATTGCCCATACATTACAAACCGTATTAGATAACTGGCACGATCTTTCACCTAAGCTAGAAATGATTTATAACGCACTTAATAAGGGGGAAATTAATAATACTATTGCTTTTAAACAGACAGAATGTGAATCACCATTGCCTAGAGCTTATCAATGGGCAGATGGTAGCGCTTATGTCAATCATGTCGAGTTAGTACGTAAAGCGCGTAATGCAGAAATGCCTGATACTTTTTGGACTGATCCTTTAATGTATCAAGGCGGCTCAGATGCTTTTATTGGTCCACGTGATGAAATAAAAGTAGCCTCAGAAAGCTTTGGTATTGATTTTGAATCAGAAGTCGCGGTAATAACTGACGATGTACCTATGGGGGCATCAGTAGAACAAGCAGCACTACACATCAAACTATTAATGCTGGTCAATGATGTGTCATTACGAAACTTGATTCCAGATGAATTAGCCAAAGGTTTTGGCTTCTTTGGTTCAAAACCATCAAGTGCATTTTCACCTGTTGCCATTACCCCTGATGAATTAGGACAAGCGTGGGATGGCGCTAAATTACATTTACCACTCACTACCCATTTTAATAATGATTTGTTTGGTCAGCCAAGTTGTGGTGTGGATATGACCTTTGATTTTCCAACAATTGTGGCCCATGCAGCCAGAACGCGGCCATTATCTGCTGGCTGTATTGTTGGCTCGGGTACTATTTCAAACTATGATCGCTCTAAAGGTTCAAGCTGCTTAGCTGAAAAACGTATGTTAGAAATAATTGCTGACGGTGAACCAAGCACTGAGTTTATGAAGTTTGGTGATAACGTGCGCATTGAAATGTTTGATGAAAATGGAGACAGTATTTTTGGCGCGATAGAACAGACAGTGGTTGAATATAAAAGATAACATGATGACAATATAGTCTTCTTCGCGAGAATAATATGAAACTTTACGGTTACTGGCGTTCAACTGCAGCTTACAGAGTGCGTATTGCTTTACATCTTAAAGGTATTCGTTATGAAAGTATTTCCGTACATTTAGTTGAAAAGGGCGGTGAGCAACATCATGACAGTTATGTTGAAATTAATCCAAATCATTTAGTGCCAACCTTAACAGATGGCGATTTTTCATTAAATCAATCACTGGCCATTATTGACTATTTAGAAGCAACGCAATTAGGCTTATCTTTATATCCGGACAATGTACAAGCTCGCGCTAAAGTACAAGCATTGGCGTTAGATATAGCGTGTGAAATTCATCCACTCAATAACTTACGTGTTCAGCAGTATTTGGCTACTGATCTTAAGTTAAAAAATGAAGCTAAAGTGGCATGGGTTGAGCATTGGATGATGATAGGTTTTAATGCGATTGAAAAACAATTAGCGCAAAGCGCAGGCTGTTATTGTTTTCAAGATCAAATAACCGTAGCGGATATTTGTTTGGTAGCACAAGTCTATAATGCTAATCGCTTTAAGGTTGATATGAGCGCTTATCCTTATATCAACCGAGTGGTTAATAATTGCAATAAACTGGCAGCATTTCAGTTAGCATTACCTGAAAATCAAGAAGATGCGCAGATATAATAAACTTCGAGGTACGAGTGAAGCTAAAAAAACAAAAAAAGAGCTTAAAGCTCTCTTTTTTTGTGCCGAATTATTATGGCTAACTAGCCTCTTAATGCAATATTCTTGCGCGGATAGTACCATCAATCGCTTTTAATGCTTTAAGTGCTTGGTCACTGTCAGCAGATTCAATATCAATAACTACATAACCAATTTTATCATCGGTTTGTAAGTACTGAGCAGCAATGTTAAAACCGTGTTCAGCAAACGTTTGGTTAATTTTTGTTAATATACCCGGTTGGTTGTGATGAATGTGTAGTAAGCGACTGGCATTCACGTGCCCAGGTAATGATACTTCAGGAAAGTTAACGGCGGATAAGCTTGAGCCATTGTCTGAATATTTGGCTAACTTACTTGCTACTTCCAAGCCAATATTTTCTTGGGCTTCTTTAGTACTACCGCCAATATGTGGTGTTAAAATAACATTATCAAAACCACGTAACGGTGAGACAAACTCATCAGCATTACCCTTAGGTTCAACAGGGAAAACGTCGATAGCAGCACCTGCTACTTTTTTCTGGGATAATGCTTCTGCTAACGCATCAATATCAACCACGGTTCCACGAGAAGCATTAATAAATATTGCTCCAGATTTCATGGCTTCAAATTGAGCTGAACCAATCATATATCGTGTTTGTGGCGTTTCTGGTACATGCAAACTCACAACATCGGATTCGCCAAGTAAAGCATTTAATGATGTTGCTTGACTAGCATTACCTAAAGGTAGCTTTGTTTCAATATCATAAAAGCGTACGCGCATTCCTAAAGTTTCAGCTAAAATACCAAGTTGTGTACCAATGTGACCGTAACCAATAATACCTAAGGTTTTACCGCGGGCCTCTACTGAGCCTACTGCTGATTTAAGCCATTCTCCACGGTGTGCCTTAGCACTCTTTTCAGGAATTCCACGTAGTAATAATAAGGTTTCACCTAGTACTAACTCTGCAACTGAGCGAGTATTTGAAAAAGGCGCATTAAAGACAGGAATACCTAATTCTTGTGCTGCAACGGTATCAACTTGATTGGTACCAATACAAAAACAACCAATAGCCATTAATTTTTTAGCATGCTTTAATACTTCAGCGTTTAATTGAGTACGCGAGCGAATACCAATAAAGTGTACGTTGGCAATTTTTTCAATTAAATCAGACTCACTGAGTGAGGTTTTAATATACTCGATATTCGAGTAGCCTTTTATTTTTAGCTCTTCAAGGGCACTTTGATGTACACCTTCAAGTAATAAAATTTTAATTTTGTCTTTTGCTAATGAATTTTTATTTGTGCTCATAAGGTTTGGCTTCGCTTATAAAGTTAATTATTAATCCGCGTTTAGACGGCTAGATATCTATAATGGCAATAAGATAGCATATAGTGCTACAACTCTAAAGTACTTATTTATCTAATTTGGATAGTTTGTAAACATTATTGCTAGGCTATGATTTAATTACTTGTACGCCATTTTCACTACCGACTATTAGTACATCTGCGCCACGCTGTGCAAATAAACCGTTAGTTACTACGCCAACAATGGCATTAATATCGGCTTCTAATTTTTTAGGATCAACAATTAAGAAGTTGTGAACATCAAGGATAACATTACCATTATCGGTAACCACACCTTGACGATACTCAGGATCACCGCCGAGTTTAACTAATTCACGAGCAACATAACTACGGGCCATCGGAATAACTTCAACAGGCAATGGAAAGCCACCGAGTAATTCAACTTGTTTAGAGTCATCTGCGATACAGATAAATTTTTTGGCAACAGCAGCAACGATTTTTTCACGGGTTAGCGCCGCTCCACCGCCTTTGATCATGCTCATATACTTAGTTATTTCATCTGCCCCATCAACATAAACAGCTAAAACATCCACACTGTTTAGATCAAACACTTCAATACCATGTGCTTTTAAGCGTTTGCTTGATTCTTCAGAGCTAGAAACCGCACCCTCAATTTTGTTTTTGATTGTCGCTAAAGCATCAATAAAATGATTTACTGTCGAGCCTGTACCTACACCGACAATAGTGCCATTTTCAATATATTCTAATGCTTTAATTGCTGCTGCTTTTTTCATCTCATCTTGAGTCATGGGGGTGCCTTAAAGGATATTATTTATGACTTGAACTAATGATGTGGATTATAGCAGTAGCATTTAAAAAAAACATTAAGTGTTATTGATGAAGTGATGGTTTGCAGTATAGAGTGCGTGTTGGTGTCATAATTTTTGGTAGGGGGATATCCCAAGTCTCATGGGGCACTTTTGTTATTTGTTGGCAATCGTGAGCAACCCCGATAATAGAAAGACTATAGTGTTTATCTTGGGCAGATTCTTTATTTAGACGGTAATGTTCATACCATTTAGCTAAGGTTCTATCATAATAACCTCCACCCATTCCAATTCTTGCTCCAGTACTATCAAAGGCAACTAAAGGCGTTAACATAATATCTAGTTGCTGGATTGGTTTGATACCTCTCACATCTAACTTAGGCTCTTCAATGTTATACCGATTGATAACCATAGTTGAGTTATGCTCATAGCGTAAAAATAACAAATGTCCTTTAGCAAAAGGATGAACAATGGGTAAATAAATATGTTTATTTTGCTGCCAACACCAACGTATAAATGGTTGAAGATCTAATTCACCATTATTGGCCAAATATAAGGCAATGTATTTGGCTTCTTTAATGACAATATCGTTTTTTAATCGTAACAATAATGCTTCGGCGGCGGTTTGTTGAAAAGCTGTGGTAAGCGCCTTTCTTTTAGTACGCAATATTTGTCTAATTGACTTACTGGTGTTGTGTTCTTCGGGTATTAATAATGGATCAGTCATTTACATTACTCAATATAAGGTGAAGGTGGGCGTGTCGAAAACCCCACCCAATGCTCATTAAGCATTATTAGTGGATGTTGCAGTATTCTTGGTTGATTCATCATCTTCGGATAAGTTTTCCCAAAATCTTGATTTAAAACCGAGCAACAAAATAATCAAACCAATACCAATACTAAATAAACTAATTTGAATATACAGTGAAGGTATTTGAGATATATTGTTTGGGTCATAATTACCGGCTAATAAACCTGAGATAATATTCCCAATGGAGTAAGTCAAAACAAAAACCCCCATCATTTGTCCGGCAAAGCGTTTAGGGGATAACTTACTCACCGCACTTAATGCGACAGGGCTCAAACATAGTTCACCAACGGTATGTAAAAAATAAGTTGCGACTAACCAATAGGGGGCAACTTTCATCCCAGAAGCTGCATGTTGTGCCGCAAAGAACATAACAATGAAGCCACTTGCCATAATAATTAAACCAACAGCACACTTTATGCCATAAGATGGACTAACCAGCCTTTTTCCTAAGTTAATCCATAACGCGGCAAAGAAAGGGGATAACAATACGATAAACAATGGGTTTAATGATTGGAACCAGCCTGTGGGTATTTCAAACGAACCGACAATACGATCGGTATAATCACGAGTAAATAAGTTCATTGACGAACCTGCTTGTTCAAAACCAGACCAAAAACAAGCAGAGGCGATACAAATAATTAATAACGCGGCTAATTTTTTCTTTTCAACCACTGACAATGCACTAAAGAAATAAATGCTAGTGTAGTAAATAATGAACGTAACAGAAAATGCGACAGCGACATATTGAGCAATGGTAACAGGCTTTACGGTTAGCATATTTTGAAATATCATGTAGGTTATCAATATGACACTAGCTAAAAAACTACCGATAATTGTCCAGCTAAGTTTTTGTGCTTTTTTTGATAATGGATAAGGTGGTTTTGCACCTATGCCATCGAGATTTTTCGTGGTGATTTTGTATTGAATTAGTCCTATAGCCATACCTACAGCGGCTGCACCAAATGCCCAATGCCAACCTTGATTCTCCATTAAGTAACCACACACACCATAACCGATCACGGAGCCGATATTAATGCCCATATAATAAATGGCGTAACCACTATCACGACGAATATCTTTATCTGAGTATAGCTGGCCAACCATGGCACTAATATTTGGTTTTAATAACCCTGTGCCTAACACGACAAAGATTAAGCCAATGAAAAAGGAGTAATCGCTAGGTATTGCTAATATTATATGGCCTATCATGATGGTTATTCCGCCATACCATATTGCTTTTTGTCCACCAATTAATCTATCTGCGATCCAACCACCAGGCAGGCCCATAAAATAAACAGAGCCTGAATATAGGCCATAAATTGCGGCTGCTGAAGCGACGGTTAAACTTAACCCGCCCTCTTGTAGAGTAGCCGTCATAAATAAAACAAGTAACATGCGCATGCCGTAATAACTCATGCGCTCCCACATTTCGGTAAAAAAAAGTGTTTGAAGACCTTTGGGATGGCCAAAAAAGTCTTCTGTTGATGGTGTTGACATAAAAATCTCCGTAAAAGTCATTATATCGTGTTGATTTTTATTATGGCTGACAGATGTTTGCTCATAATAATAGAATGCTAAAATACATTAACAGACGAAAGTTATACTTGTGCTTGATCGTAAAGGCACGTTTGAATATATAACAATATATTTATAAGTTTATTTTGTGTAGATAAATTTTTCCTATTCAATAATGCCTCTGTCTCTAACCATCACCCAGTACCCGAAATGTAGCGTATACTGCCGAGGTAGGATTCTTTCATTTACTTATTCGCTGTCAGCGATACGAATGGATGCTTTAATGATTTGAACCACTTCTTTTGTTTTTCCTCTTCTACTGCCTAATGCTTCAATTTTAGTTAAGCTACCTTCTAAATCTGTAACTACTTTACCAAAAACAGTATGTTTACCATCTAAAAAAGGCGTAGGTTTAAAGGTAATGAAAAATTGACTACCATCAGTACCCGGGCCTGCGTTTGCCATGCTTAAAATACCAGGCTCACTATGACCTATCTCACCATCAAATTCGCCAGCATATTTATATCCGGGGTTGCCAGTACCATTGCCAATCGGGTCACCGCCTTGGGCCATAAAGCCTGGAATAACTCGATGAAAAATCAAGTCATCATAAAAACCAAGTTTAGTTAAATAGATGGTACTAGAAACATGCATAGGTGCTGAATCGGTAAATAGCTTGATAGTGAGGTTACCTTGGTTTGTTTGTAGCTCCCAAAAGTAATCTTTACCTTGTGTAAAGGTAAGTAATGGCGGTTTACTTAATTTTGTTTTCCAAGCAGGATCTGTTTTATCTATTACTGGTTTATCTATTACTGGTTTGGTAAGAGAACTATCTACTTTTTTTATTACCGATTTGCTTTCACAACAAGCAGTCAGCGTAATGATTAAAAAAAGGCTAGCAATTATTTTTTTCTTGTTATTCATATTGAATGTCTCATGCTTTTATTTTATGAAATTATAATGACCTATCAAATATTATCAGGTATTAAGTGTTAGAGGTTAGTGATTTTTACTGAGTGAGATTACTGTTCTCTTGTTCACTGCTGCGACGCCAAGCAGAGAATAAAATGCCAAACAAAGCACTTAATCTCAGCTTAGTTCATATCATTATGATCTTAACGTAAGTGTCACTAATACAATGCCATGATCGGTACTTTCGCCATCGCGTTCAAAAATGGGATTAATTAAATGTCGATCGTAAGTATCATAGCCACTGACTTGATAAAGACTGTCGTGATAACTGGCATCAAATTCACATGACAATAAAATGTAATCAAGTACCGAACTACCACCGCCAAAATAATGTGTTGGTGTACGCATTACTTTTTCTTCTAAACTTATTTCTCTATTAGCTTTATCAGTTTGATTAATGTCATTAGTAAGCGCCAGTTGAAATAGATCCCAAGCGTCATTTAAACAATACTTAGCAAGGTAGGCATCACGGTCAATGAGCGAGACAAAACGTAAGGTGTTTGTAAGTAAATGGTTTAAGACACCATCAGTTAAGGTGTTATTAAAATCACCCATTAATATCATAGGGTTTTTAGTCGCCTCGCGACGCTCTATCATATCAATCATTAATAACGTTGCTTCACTACCACGTTGTATGGTTGAGCCCCAACCACCCGCGACTTGTGCTTTTAGGCTTTCAATAATTGTTTGTTCTGCCGATCTACTTTTATTTTTCTCATCGAGTTCAATCATTGAACGTTTAGATTTAAAATGGATAACGTAACAATCACAGTTGCCTAGATGAGGCACGTCAATTGTCGCTCTTAATACCTTTCGGCTAAAAGAAAATTTATCAGTTAAACCTAATGTTTGTGCAAGTTCAGTGTTTGGCTTGACCGCTTTAATGTCAACAATAGAGTAACGAGACGCAATAGCTACTACTGGGCTTCGATAAATAAAATCATCAATGACATCAGGTTGATCAACCACTGCAAAATAATCATAGCCCTGCGCGGCAACTAGTTTTTTTAATGACTCAGGACTAAACACTTCTTGAAAAGCAATAATGTCAGGTTGATATTCTCGTAAATATTCAGCAATCCAACATTGCTTTTTTTGCCATTGCTCAGCACTATAAATACGCTCAAAATCATAAAAAGCATTAGGTGGCTCAAGATAATTAAACAAATTGAATGTCGCAATTTTAAGTTGCGTATTTGATAACACTTCTGAGGGAAGTATATGATTTAGTTCTTTCTTATCTTGTTGATTGATGATATTTACTCTACTAACTGATGAGGAATAATTATACCTCATCAGTTAGTAGAGTAATTAAATTAAAAGTCAGCAACATATACCCGTTCCACTTGACGATTTATGATTTAAGTGGAACAGGTATAAAATAGAACAGCGATAATATCTCGGTGAAGGTAATGATGTCGCTTTATCGTATTATTAACCAATAACAAGCCTAATTACATAGGTGCAGGGTAAAAATAAAGCATGAGAAAATCTATTTTAATAACCGGTTGCTCTAGTGGTATAGGTCTAGATGCTGCTTTAACCTTATCTGCTAGGGGTTACCATGTTTTTGCAACAGCTCGTAATGACGTGGATGTAAAGTCTCTTCAAAGCAAAGGCTTAAGTGCATATCACCTCGATTTAACCAACAGTGACAGTATTCAAAATACAGTTAACCTTATTCTTGAAGAAACGGGTGGTACTTTAGATTATTTATTTAACAATGGTGCTTATGGTCAGCCCGGCGCACTCGAAGATTTACCCACCCAAGCCCTTAAAGCGCAATTTGAAACCAATGTGTTTGGTTGGCATGAACTTACTAAGTTAATTATTCCTGTTATGCGCAATCAAGGCCATGGCCGTATTATTCAATGTAGCTCTGTTTTAGGTTTTGTTTCAATGGCTTATCGAGGTGCTTATAATGCGTCAAAATATGCCCTTGAAGGCTTAACTGATACGTTGAGATTAGAATTGAAATCAGCAAATATTGCCGTGATATTATTACAGCCGGGTCCTATTAATACGCAATTTAGAGCGAATGCATTGACTGCTTTTAAAAAATGTATTGATGATGAAAATAGTGTTCATAAAGTTCAGTATCAACAGCAGGTGGCTCGACTCTCTACTAAAAAATCGACTGCAAAGTTTACTTTAGAATCGACAGAGGTAACGAAAGCGTTGATTCACGCGTTAGAGAGTAATAGACCTAAAATTAGATACAGAATTACGGTGCCAACTAAACTATTTGCAATGTTTAAACGCATATTACCTACTCGTTGGTTAGACCATCTTTTATCAAAAGGTTAATGGGGTAAATAAATTTAATAGTGAAAGGTCAACAGACCCTAGCTTTATTCAGTCACTTTAGTTTATTGAAACTGACTTGCTAGTGAATGAAACAAGTCATGAATAAACTTGATATTTAGCTCAGTCGTACCTACTTAATAATAAACCTAACCGAGTTGATTTTATTATGCTGTCTTATTTGTTACCCATACTTATTGGCGTATTACTTATCGGTTACTCTGCGGGAAAACCGTATTGGCGTGAGTATCAACGTAATAAAATGAGACGTAAGCCTTTTAAAAAAGAATGGCGTAAAATTATTCAGCAAAGAATGCCTTATTTTAAACAAATGCCAACCGATTTACAGTTGCAATTAAAACAACATATCCAAGTGTTTTTGGCAGAAAAAACCTTTATCGGCTGTAACGGCGTTAAAATAACAGATGAAATACAAATAACGGTAGCTGCGCAGGCCTGCTTGTTATTACTTAATCGCAAAACAGATTATTACCCTAAATTACATACTATACTTGTTTATCCTCGGGCTTTTATTAAAGAGCAACAAAGCTTGAATGCAGACGGTGTTCAACAAGTCAGAAAAATGGTGTTAGCGGGCGAGTCATGGGGTTTTGGCAAAGTGGTTTTGTCTTGGCAAGATACTTTAGAGGGGGCAAAAGTACCCGATGATGGGCGCAATGTGGTGATTCATGAATTTGCTCATCAGTTAGATCAAGAAAGTGGTAAAGCCAATGGCGCTCCTATTTTAGATAAAGAGCAAAGTTATCAATGTTGGTCAGAAGTTTTTTCTTTGCAATTTGAACAACTGCAAAGGCAAGCAAAGACAGGAAAACCATCATTGTTTGATTATTATGGCGCGACAGATCCTGCCGAATTTTTTGCTGTTGCTAGCGAAGTATTCTTTGAACAATCCAGACAATTTCATTATGAATATCCAATGCTTTATCGGCAATTAAAACTTTATTATCAAGTTGATCCTATTCATTGGTCATAAATCAAATTTTACGGGCGGTGTCTTTTGGCATAAAACCACCTTTATCTGGCATGGATAAATCGCATAGAGCTAGATTGATAAATGTTAGGTGAACTTTGTGTACTTTAGTCGAGTTATTAGCCTGATCTGGCCGTTATTATAGTGATATAATAAAATTAGTCAGATTATGATATATTCCGATTTAATTAATGTTAAAGAAACAAGGTGGTTAATTAAGTAACAGATAATTGACTATTGAAATTGAAAGCACAGGTTGTTAGCTCCAGACAAAAGCTAAGTACTTATACCCAAGCCACTTAAATATGTGCTCCCGCAGGGCTGATTTAGAAACGCTTTATACTGCGTTATTGATCTCGATAATAGAATAACTATTCTCTCCAATCAATGCTTTGCCTAAAGGCACTTCTAATTCCAGCTAAAACCTGCATACTCAGGTGATTTGGCTATATATCCATGTAGGTACGATGTTATTGAATATTTAGACTATTTAAAATATTAGTAGTTTGATTGCTATAATATTAAAAATTAAAATACTTACAGAAAATAAATTTAGATATCAAAATATTGATAAGGCTAGTGTATGAAAGTTATAGCATTTATTAGAGAAAAAAGAAGAAATTTACAACATCAAAATGATCAGTTTATCGCCAAGATAGAGCCTCGCTTCAAGAACTTATCAGATTTATTCAATCACAAAATCACAATGCCTTTCATAAATACGTTGAATAATCCTTGGTTTTCTCAATTTAGCCCCGTTGATGCAGAAGAAAGTAAAAGCGAGAAGTTGTTGATACAAGTGCCTGAGGCAGAAAAAATGTACAAAAGCCTTCTTGAAAAAATGGATACAGAAACCTTTTTGGGCGAATGGCATAGGGTGGGGCAAGAATGTATCGATCAATTTGCTGAAGTAACCGGTGATAAACAGTGGATACATACCGATCCTATACGTGCAGCGAAAGAATCGCCATTTAAATCAACAATAGCACACGGATTTTTAACCTTATCATTAATCCCCAAATTAACTAATTCAGTTAATGTCGATAGTAATCCTTATCCAGAAGCAAAAATGGTTATTAATTTTGGTTTGAATCAAGTGCGTTTTCCTTCCCCTGTTAAGGCAGGTTCTCGTGTTAGGGCCAGTATTAAGCTAGTCAACTTAGTGCCTATGAAGCGTAGTATCGAAGTTGTTAATGAAGTAAGTATTGAAGTTGAAAACAGTAAGCGTTTAGCGTGTGTGGCTGAAACGGTATTACGTTTATATTTTTAGTTGACCGCGTCAACTACTAAAATAATGTGTCCACTGAGGTTAAAGCGGCTTGTTTTTGAAAATTTATCACATTACTTATATTGAAATGAAGTTGAACCATAAATTAGTTTTATGGGTATAGAAGAATATTAAAAGTTAAGTTTACAATACGGAGGAGGCAAGAGGGGTTAATGGAAAAAAATCGAAGTCAATTGAAGAGTAATTATGATGATCAAGGTTACTTTGTTATTAGAAATTATTTTAATATAGCTGAAATATCATCTCTGAGAAAAGTGATATTAACGTTCCATGAGTTATGGAAGAAAGACAATAAAAAATTCTATCAAGAGGAAGCTTTCAATTCTTCTTTGATTACTGGAAGTGAATATTTAGCGTATGACGATCGGGTGAAGCTTTTTAATTTTATCAGTTCAAAAAAAATAATGGCTATTGTCGAATCGGTTATACCGACTAATCCAGCTTTTATGAATACCCAACTATTTTTCAACCCCGTTAATCATCAACAAAAAGATTTTTGGCATCGAGACTGTCAGTATGATTTTGATATTGAAGATCAAAAAAAAGTTATTCATGAAACGCAGGTCGTACATCTTCGAATTCCTTTATTTGATGAACTTGGCATTGAGTTAGTGCCCGGAACACATAAGCGCTGGGATAGTGATGAAGAATTTGATGTGCGACAAGAAGAAAAGGGCCGAGTGAGTAGTGAAAGCCTCTCTACGGGTAATAAAATTAAGTTAGCCGCGGGCGACTTGTTAGTTTTTTCGGCAGATATGATCCACCGAGGTCTATACGGGTTGGATCGACTAGCGTTAGATATGTTAGTTTTTGATTCAGCGGCAGACTACGTTGATTACGTTGATGATGATTGTTTACCGGAGACGTCAATGTTGGATAAAATTGATGATCCAAGGTTATTTATGACGACTATCCAGTTAAAGGCGCAGGGATGATTTTTATAAAGCACCTAACAGTCACTATTGTTTCAATACGATGAACAAGAGGTAAGTATGTAAAATATGAGGTAAAGCATATTTTACATAAGAAAAAATTTATTTGTTAAACTTATTAACCGCAGTGAGTAATTGTCGACAAGAAACTTGTCCAACCAACTTACCATTCTCAACAACAGGTCGACGACGATGCTTTTTTAGTAGCATGTCCTGAGCAACATTGAGAATGTCTTCGCTAGGATGAGCAACAATTATATTTTCTTTGGTCATATATTCACTTACCAACCCAACACCAACATTATTGTAAGTGCTTTTGAGTACGGCGGCTAAACAATCCATCTCGGAAAGCATTCCGACTAGAACTTTATTTTCATCTATTACGCAAACCCCTGATACTTTATTATCTATGATGATTTTCATCGTATCTAATAAATTGGCATCATCTTTAACCTTAATCGGGTTAGTAATCATATAATCACGCAGGCCAACTGACTGAAGCATGGTAAAACACCTTATAATTGAATAATAATTATCATTATGGAAAATGATAGACCGTATGTTTTATCTGATGTACGGTCACGAAACTAACTAGAATATAAACACCATATCTAATGCAAGTCAAAGGATACTATAAATAGTTATTACAAACTATTAGACTAATTACTTATGAAATAAGTTCATCATTTTATTACCTTCGATATAATCTCTACGGTATTTCCTGCTTCTTTGGTTTTTGTCTTAAAATAAAAATAGTCTGTGGTTATTAAATACTTGAGGTTAATATGCTTAAGGATGGCAATATTAATGAGTTTTTTTTAGGCATAAATGGCAGTGAATACAAGCATGGCATATACCTTTTAAAATAATACTCTTAGCAACAAATTTAGGAAAATATAAATGACACAATTTCGCTTTCACGCTAAACGATTATTTGATGGTCAAAACTTTATTGATGATCAGGTCATTACCATTACCAATGGTGTTATTAGCGCGATAGATCAAAACATCAATGATGTTGATGTTAAAGCAACAGGCTTAGTTGTGCCAGGTTATATTGATTTACAAGTTAATGGCGGAGGCGGTGTTTTATTTAATGACTCTCCCTCTGTAGATAAACTAAAAACGATTATGACGGCTCATGCACAATTTGGCACAACGGCAATGATGCCAACGCTTATTACCGATAAAATTGAAGTGATGGCTCAAGCTGCTGATGCCATGAGTGAGGCAATTACCGATAAAACACCAGGCATAATAGGTATTCATTTTGAAGGACCCCACCTGTCAGTTGCCAAAAAAGGTACCCACAGTGCTGAGTATATTCGGCCTATTTCTGATGATGAATGGAAAATTTTATCACGTAAAGATATTGGACGTGTGATGGTTACCTTAGCACCTGAAACGGTAATACCCGAAGATATTACCCGTATGGTTGAACTAGGCATTAAGGTTTGTTTAGGCCATACCAATGCTGATTTTTCTACAGCACAAGCAGCGGTAGATGCTGGCGCTACTGGTTTCACTCATTTATTTAATGCCATGTCTCCATTACAGGGACGTGAGCCAGGAGTCGTAGGTTGTGCTTTATTAAATGATAATACGCAATGTGGGTTAATTGTTGATGGCCATCATGTTGATTATGCAAGTTGCCAATTAGCGATTAAAACGAAACCTGTAGGAGGCGTTTTTTTAGTGACTGATGCAATGCCGCCTGTAGGCACAAATCAAACAGAGTTTCCGCTATACGATCGCACAGTTTATGTTGAAAATGGTAAATTGACATCTTCTACTGGGGAGTTAGCAGGTTCGTCATTAGACATGGCTACCGCGGTTAAAAATACTCATATGAAGTTGAAAATTTCGCTAGATGAATCATTACGTATGGCAAGTTTATATCCAGCTAAATATTTATATCGCAATCAGAGACTTGAACGTGGGGAATTAAAAGTAGCTATGCAAGCAGATATGATTGTTTTAAATGATGATCTTAGTGTGTTTGAAACGTGGATTGGTGGTGAACGAGTCTACATTGCTAGATAAATAATCACAGTAATACTAACGCTATTTTTTAGCGGTAAAAATTTAATTAAATGGTGCTAAATATTGAGACTCAATTTTTAAAAAAAGTGTCAGCTATATTACTCTTTTACTGGTTCGTGTATATTCGCAGTACATAAAAATAATAATATAATAAAAGCAGTAAATCATTATGAGTACATTACAACGCAAAGTGACAATCATCTACTATTCGGATGATGGATTAGAGCTTCATCACGAAGTTAAAATTTTTAAACAAAATGATGCCGGGCGAGTGGTTATTCCTCAATCATTTAAAGAGGGAAAATCAATTATCGCGGTTTGTGATGGTGAAATTGAAATTCTTAATAAGATAGGTGACCGTATATTATCGGTAAACTATATTGCTTAACTAACGGGCTATAAGTAGTCGCTAATATTTAATTAAACACGAAATAAATTGATATGATAATTGATGGTAAACAGGCCGCAGCACAATTGAGAGCGGCTATAACAGAAGAAGTGGCTACCCTTAAAGAGTCAAAAGGAATTACGCCTAGTTTAACGGTTGTACTAGTGGGTGAAGATGCTGCTAGCCAAGTTTATGTACGTAATAAAGTTAAACAAACTATGGAAGTTGGCATGATTTCAAATGAAATTCGCTTACCAGTAAACTGTAGTCAAGCTGAGCTTCTCTTGCAATTATCTAACTTAAATAATGATGCGAGTGTTCATGGCATATTGGTGCAATTACCTTTACCTAAACATATTGATGAAAGTGTTGTTATTGCGGCTATCGCCCCTGAAAAAGATGTTGATGGTTTTCATGCGATGAACTCTGGACGATTACTGAATGGTGAATCAGGCGCTTTAATTCCTTGTACACCACAAGGTTGTATTATTCTTGCTAAACAGCATTTAGGTGACGATTTATCAGGTAAGCATGCAGTGGTTATTGGTCGCTCAAATATTGTGGGTAAACCCGTTGCTTTATTATTGCTACAAGAAAATTGTACGGTAACTATTACCCATTCTCGTACTAAAAACCTTCCGCAAATATGTCAACAAGCCGATATTTTAATTGCTGCTGTAGGTCGTGCTGAATTTGTACAAGCCGACTGGGTAAAAAAGGGAGCAACGGTTATTGATGTCGGAATTAACCGTATTGAAGACGCAATTACCGGTAAAATGAAATTGGTTGGTGATGTTGATTATGCTGCGGTTAGCGACGTTTGTGGTGCAATAACACCTGTTCCAGGTGGTGTTGGCCCGATGACGATTGCTTGTTTGTTAAAAAACACGCTTGAGGCCGCTAAGTTGTACGGTTAAGCTTTTCTATCGATTAAAAACAGAAAATAAAAAAACCGCAAATACTTACTGTATTTGCGGTTTTTTATGTTCAGCATGAACGGCATATAGTGGTGCCATGACGTTACAAGGATGTAATTTACTAGACCATGCAGGAGTAATTGTTTTGATGGCAAAGAGCGATGAAGAAAAACTTAATTTAATAACTTTTACTATCAAGCTGCTTATCACTGTATTCTAATTTTTTATAATCTTTACCGGCTGCATCGGCAAGTTCTGCAGGCATATAATTTTCGTCATGCTTCGCTAATACTTCACTCGCTTCTACATATAACTCACCGGATGAACTACGCGTTAAGGTACCATTGGCAACAATGCCTTGTCCCTCGCGAAATAAGTCAGGCAAAATACCTTCGTAATGAACACTAATCACCAAGTCACTCTCATCAAAAACGATAGGCATTTTCATGTCTGATAAGCTAAATGATACTTTTAAACTCTCTGAATCTCGTTTTACAGTATCAGGGACTACTAGCCCACCAATACGAATGCGCTGACCAACTTTTGGTTTAATGCCGGAGTCTGCTTTTCCTTGGGTGATTTCTGTGGGGTTATAAAATAAATCAATATTTTGGCTTAATGCGTATAACACCAAACCCGCAACAACTGCGATGCCAACTAAAACTGAACCGACAATGGTTAAGCGTTTTTTACGACGTGGATTCATTCTGTTACCTCTTCAGACAGTTTTGTTTTTAACTGTTTAGTTTGTTTTTGTCGTTGTTTTCGTACTTGACGAAGTTTGTCTTCTCTTTGTTTACGTTGAGCTATATTTTTGATTACTTGTTTATGACCGGTAATTGAAGTCAAAAGTAAGATGAGTAATAATGCTGCGGCTACACCATAGGATAACCAAACATAAAAACCATATCCGCCCATATCAATAAAAGCACTAAAGCTATCAAACCTCATTAGCTTTCTCCTGAGTTAAGTGCTGTGAAACTAGGGTTCTAACCCAAGGTCGAATACTATTTCGTGTTAAAATTTCACTGCGAAAACGAATGCAGATAATAACGCTAACGAGTAAAATAAAACCAAGAAAACAAAATACAAATGGCCATAGCATATCAACAGACATTGAAGGTCTACCTAATTTACTTATCGTTGAGCCTTGATGTAAAGTATTCCACCATTCTACTGAATACTTAATAATGGGTAAATTAATCACGCCAACTAAGGTTAATATCCCGGCCGCTTTTCCTGCTAAATTTTTATCTTCAAAAGCATTTTGTAATGCGATTACACCTAAATATAAGAATAATAGAATTAGCTCTGAAGTTAATCGCGCATCCCAGATCCACCATGTTCCCCACATCGGTTTTCCCCATGCAGCGCCAGTAATAAGTGCTATGGCGGTAAACGTTGCGCCAACAGGTGCCATGGCAGCAGCAGAAGCATCGGCTAATTTAAATTGCCATACTAAGCTGGTAAAAGCAGCAATGGCCATACCAAAATAGATACCCATTGAAAGCGACGCAGCGGGCACGTGAATATAAAAAATACGAAAACTATCGCCTTGTTGATAATCGGCAGGAGCAAATGCTAAAGCCCAAATGAGACCTATAGATAATAATAATGCAGCTAAGGCACTCAACCAAGGAAGTATTTTTCCAGCAAAGTGATAAGACACTTCTGGGTTTGCGTAGGGATGTAACCATTTCCACATAGTCTATGTTCTCATTTTCTTTAAAGTTAATAGCTAATTGGTACTGACTTTTAACGCGGCAGCAACAGCAAAAGGTGCTAACGTTAATGAGCCAAAAAATAGCGCGGCAATTATAGCAAGTTGACCACTATAAGGTAAGCCAAGTGCAGCGGTATCAATAGCGCTAGTGGCAAAAATTAATACCGGAATATATAAAGGTAATACTAATAAGCTTAGTAATACGCCACCTTTCTTAATGCCAACGGTTAAGGCTACACCAATAGCGCCCAGTAAGCTTAATACTGGGGTACCAAGCAATAGCGTTAGTATTAGTGCACTATAGCTTTGTTCGTTTAGGTGTAAAAGTACCGCGAGTAAAGGCGCAATTAAAATAAGTGGTAAACCGGTGATAAGCCAATGGGCAACAATTTTTGCGAGCACTAATATAAAAACAGGTTGTGGGCTTAGTAACATTTGCTCTAAGGAACCATCACTGTGATCAGATTTAAATAATCTATCTAAAGACAAAAGTGTCGATAAAAGTGCAGCCACCCAGATAATACCAGGTGCAATACGACTTAATATTTGTGACTCTGGGCCAATGCCTAAAGGAAACAAAGTGACAACGATAACAAAAAATAACAATGGATTTATAATGTCATCTTTATGGCGCATGGCAATGGTTAAGTCACGTTTGAGCACTAAAGAAAAAACAGCGCGATAAGATAGATTAGCCACGGACATGCTATGTTTGACTCTTTTTTTGATGAGGTCTTCGAAATTGGTTATTCATTATTTGCTATTCACCCATATAGTCTAAAGTGATTTTTTTTACTTGCGCAGGAGAAAAGGTTAGTAAATCTTGATGCGTGGTCAAAATAATACAGCCACCTTGTTTTATGTGCGCCTTAAATAATTGTTCTAATGACTGTACGCCTTGTTTATCGATGGCGGTAAAAGGCTCATCTAAAATCCATATGTCCGCAGTTGATTTATACAATCTTGCTAGCGATATTCGTCTATGCTGCCCCGCGCTTAAATGGGATGCTAAGCTGTCTTCAAAACCCGTTAAGTTCACTTCTGCGAGTGTTTTTTCAATTTCGCTCGCATTAATATGTAAGCCATGCAAAGTCAGATTAAAATTTAAATTCTCTTGTGCGGTCATTTCACCTTTTACTCCAGGTAAATGCCCCAGATAAAGTAAATTTTGATGAAACTCTTCGCGAGATTGAGTAATTAATTGATCCTTATAGAAGATATCGCCTTCATAAGGTTGAGATAACCCCGCTAAAATTCGTAACAAGCTAGTTTTACCTGACCCATTAGGGCCTTCTACTTGCACAATATCACCGGCATTTACTTCAACAGTTAACTGATCAAACAGTAAACGTTCTTCGCGAATACAAGTAAGGTTAGAGGCACTGATTAGAGCAGGTTCAGTATTGGCTGCTAAATTGGCTGACAAGGGAAATATATACTCTTTAACATGTTAAAAATACCCGACAAAGTCTAACCTATGTTTGTCAGCTTTATCTTGATGCAGATCGTTTTTTGATTTGGATCGTGTTATTACATAGCGCAATATCATACCATAGCTCTATTAAAATCGAATAATAAAACCTATGAGCAAAATTGTAACATTAAGAAACAATTGTCTGGGCATTTAACCTGAACTTAGTTAAAAATGTGATAGAATTGCGCCACTATTTTTAGCCTGTTGTATTTATATTCAATGTAAAGTTCATTTTAAATTTCATTGTTAGAAAAGACAAAGCTGAAAACGTATTAGAGAGTAAACGGAGAAATAAATGATTCCTGACGCGGTACCCCAAATAATACCTCATCTTTTACCTGAACTTGGCCACCTTGCTTTGGTTATCGCTTTTGCTTTTGCGATATGTTTAAGCATTATCCCCCTGGTTGGTGTACACAGTTCACAAAATAAATTAATGAGCTATGCTAAGCCTCTTACCTTTGGTATGTTTATTTTTACTGCGATAAGTATTTGTATTTTAGCTTATAGCTTTGTACTTGATGACTTTTCTATTAAATATGTCGCTAGCCATTCTAATAGTCACTTACCTTATTATTTCAAAATAAGTGCAGTTTGGGGGGGGCATGAAGGGTCGTTATTGTTATGGGTTTTCTCTTTAACTGCATGGACAATGGCTGTTGCTGCCTTTTCCAAAAATGTTGAACAAGAGTTTATTGCGCGCGTGTTGGCCGTAATGGGCATGGTAGCAGTTGCTTTCATTGCTTTTACTTTGCTTACGTCTAACCCTTTTGAGCGTCTCTGGCCTAATGTGCCATTAGAAGGCCGTGATTTAAACCCACTATTGCAAGATATTGGTTTAATTATTCATCCGCCATTATTGTATTTAGGCTATGTTGGTTTTGCTGTTGCTTTTGCTTTTGCTGTTGCTGCTTTAATGTCCGGAAAAATGGATGCGGCTTGGGCGCGTTGGTCTCGTCCTTGGACGGTTGGCGCTTGGATGTTTTTAACCGTAGGTATTGCTTTAGGTAGTTGGTGGGCATATTACGAACTTGGCTGGGGTGGCTGGTGGTTCTGGGATCCGGTTGAAAATGCCTCTTTTATGCCTTGGCTTGTTGGAACGGCTTTAATTCATTCATTAGCGGTAACTGAAAAACGAGGTACCTTTAGAAACTGGACCGTATTACTGGCTATATTTGCCTTTAGTTTAAGTTTGTTAGGTACCTTTTTAGTGCGCTCTGGGGTTATCACCTCGGTACATTCTTTTGCTTCAGATCCCTCTCGCGGTATCTTTATTTTAGTTATTTTAGCAATAGCGGTTGGTGGTTCACTCACTTTATATGCCTTTAGAGCAAGTAATGTGGCTAGCTTTAGCCGGTTTGCCCTCTATTCTCGTGAAACAGCTTTACTTTTATGTAATATCATTCTAGTTGTTGCCGCTACTACCGTGTTGTTGGGTACGTTATATCCACTACTCGTTGATGCGTTAGGCTATGGCAAGATATCTGTAGGTCCTCCTTATTTTAACGCCGTATTTGTTCCAATCATGAGTTTGTTATTTGTTGTCATGGGCATAGGCCCCATGATTCGTTGGAAAAAAGCAAAAAAAGGTGAACTTCGTAAACAGTTAATTCAACCATCAGTATTGGCTATTGTCTTTGGCTTGTTGTTTCCTGTTTTTTACGGGGGTGAATTTAATGCGCTGGTTGCCATGGGAATTACCTTAGCATCATGGGTTTTCTTAGTGGTTATTAAAGATTTAATCAATCAATATCGTATTAGATCATCACTGGGTTTAGGCCAATGGGGTATGACCGTAGCGCATGCAGGGATAGCGGTTACTATTGTTGGCGTTACACTAGTTTCCAGTTATGAAAGTGAAACTAACGTGAAAATGCTACTAAACGAAAGTGTAGAAATATCAGGTTATCAAATAGAATTTAAGGGTGTTATACCGGTAGAAGGACCTAATTATAGTGCTGAACAAGGCCAAATTAATGTTTATGAAGTTAACGCAGATGGCGACAATGACTTTGTTACCTTATTAAAACCAGAACGTCGTTCTTATCGAGTGCAATCTATGGGCATGACTGAAGCCGGTATTGATGGGGGGTTATTTAGAGATATATATGTTGCCCTTGGTGATCCGCTTGACGGTGGTGCGTGGGCAATTCGTGTTCATTATAAACCGTTTGTTCGTTGGATTTGGCTTGGCGCTCTTTTCATGGCTTTTGGTGGTCTCTTAGCCATATTGGATAAACGCTACCGTGTTCCCAAGAAAGATAAAAGTAAGCAAAGTCAAACTGCCATAGCAAATAACAAAAACGTTGATGGTGTTAACGGTAATAGCAAACCTATTGCGGAGTTGTCATAGTGAATAAAGTCATTCGTTTTTTACCACTTATTTTAGTGATAGCGTTGGGTGTTGTACTTTATCGAGGTTTATCGTTAAACCCACAAGATATGCCGTCAGCACTTGTGGGTAAGACTATGCCTGATTTTTCTTTGGTCACGTTAAAGGACGCCAATAGAACAGTAACCAAGGCAGATTTAGTGGGTGATATTGTTTTGCTTAATGTCTGGGCAACCTGGTGTCCAACCTGTAAATATGAACATCCTTACTTACTAGAGCTTGCTAATAATGCACAATTAAAACCTTATGTTAAATTGTACGGAATAAATTATAAAGATGAGCTTTTACCTGCAAAGCAATGGTTAACTCACTATGAAGATCCTTATCAATTTTCAATTTTTGATGAACAAGGTACGCTTGGCTTAGACCTAGGTGTGTTTGGCGCGCCTGAAACCTTTGTTATTGATCATCATGGTATTATTCGTAAACGCTTTGCTGGGGCTATCGATACCCGAGTTTGGCGAAAAGAATTCGAACCGCTTATTAAACAATTAATTTCTGAAAAGCAGCAGGGTAAATAACGATGTTAAATAGACTTTTATTTATTGTTGTATTGACTGTTACCGCACTGATGGTGACGAGTGCAGTTAATGCAAGTCCAGTTGAAACCTTTGAATTTAGAGATGAAGTGACAAAAGTACGTTTTCAAGCGTTAAGTAAAGAATTGCGTTGTCCTAAATGTCAAAATCAAAACTTAGCTGACTCTAATTCTCCTATTGCCGCTGATTTACGTCGTGAACTGTATGAGTTATTACAGCAAGGTAAAGCCGATAGCGAAATAGTTAACTTTATGGTTTCTCGTTATGGCGAATTTGTTTTATATCGTCCCCGAGTATCAAGTATCACTTATATACTGTGGTTTGGCCCAGCCTTATTGATTTTGATCGGCATTATTGTCGTGATTATTATTTTACGGAAAAAATCTACAGTAAAAGAAAAATTAGTACTCAGTGCGCAGCAGCAAGATAAATTACAACAGTTACTACAAACTAATAAAGTAGATGCTAGCCAAAACTCAAACACCGACAAAAAAGAAAAAGAGTAGTTAACCCTTATGGAAATAGTATTAATCATCCTTGTTTTTATCGCCTTACTTCTGTTTATTGTTTGGTTACCCTTCTTTAAAGGAATAAGTAAAGGTGCGAACAATCTTTCAGCTCAAGAAAACCCTAAAAGCAATATACGTGATGAAACCAACGTTGAACTCTATAAAGAGCATAAAGCTGAAATAGAAAAAGACTTTAGTGACGGTGGTATTGACGAAGAAAGTTATCAATATTTATTGACTGAACTTGATAGTAGTTTGTTGCAAGATATTGAAGCGGCTAAAAAAGAATCAAACGTTATTGTTAGTAGTAAAGGCTTTAGTGTCTTGTGGCCCTTGTCTTTGTCTTTATTTATTATCGCCTTTTCTGTCGCGTTATATTTAAAACAAGGTACGTTGACGGCGTTAATTGCTACGCCAAGTGCTGATCAGGCAAATCAACCAGCGAAAATGTCAGACGACCAGCGAGCACAACAAGAAAAAATGCTAGCGTACATTACCAAATTACAGCAACACTTAGAAAAAAATGAAGATGATGGTGAAGCTTGGTATAACTTAGGACAAACACTTGTGAGTGCCGGTGAGTTTACTATGTCAATCAAGGCATTTGAACAAGTCATTCGTATTGAAGGCGAACAAGCTGATTTATTAGGAGCAATCGCACAAGCTCACTATTATCAAAAGAATCAACAAATTGATGAACAAGTACAAAACTTAATTGATCGAGCATTAGCGTTAGATATTAATGATCCATCGACTAATATTTTGTTGGGAATGCATAATTTCATTGCGCAAGAATACGAAAAATCTATTGGATATTGGCAACGAGTGATTGATGCTAAAAGACAAGGAGTCAATTCAAATGCCTTACAAGAGGCCGTTAACGAAGCAAAAAGCCGCCTTGGTTTGCCTAACGTAAATAGTAGTAAATCAGTTCAGTCTGCACCGACAAAGCCTGAAGTTACAGGGCCAAAATTAACGGTTAGTGTTAGTTTAGCGGATGATGTTGTTCAACAGCTAGCGCAAGGTGAGGATCGCGTTGTTTTTATTTATGCTATTCCAACAGATGGTCAGCGTATGCCATTAGCGGCATTAAAGCTAATGGCAAGTGATTTACCTAAAGTGGTTACCTTAAGTAATGACAATGCCATGTCACCGGCAAATAATTTAAGCAGTGTTAGTAACGTAAATATTTATGCCATAGTGTCTAAATTAGGTGGTGTAGGGATAAAGTCAGGTGATTTTAAAGCTGAAATTCAAAATATTTCGGTGAATAATACCGAAATTATTAACCTTGTTGTTGATAGCTTTGTTGAGTGATCAATTTAACGCAAAGAGTTTCGAACAGTAAAAATTCACCAAGGTAAAACAATTAATGAAATCACGTTTTAGCGCAAAAAATAATGGCTCTAGCCAACACGGAGAAAATAGCAAATCTGCGCTTAAAGTTGGTGTGTTATTAACGAATTTAGGTTCACCTGCTGCGCCTAATTCAACTAAGGTACGCAACTATTTACGTGAGTTTTTATCTGATCCACGGGTAGTTGAAATTCCCCGGGTGATTTGGATGCTGATATTGCATGGTATCGTACTTCGTTTTCGCCCAAAAAAATCGGCCAAACTGTACCAAAGCATTTGGACAGAGCAGGGCGCGCCATTATTGGTTATTAGTCAGGCTCAGCAACAAAAGGTTGCGGCACAAATACAACAGCAATTTGGCGAAGATGTCATTGTTGATATAGCCATGCGCTATGGCGAACCATCAATTAGTCATGTATTGCAAAAATTCCAACAACAGGGCGTAGACAAACTTGTAGTACTACCTTTATACCCACAATATGCAGGTCCAACGACCGCATCTACCTTTGATGCGGTGAGTAAAGAATTACAGCAATGGCGTTATATACCAAGTCTTCATTTTATTAACAGCTACCATAACAATGCGTTATATATCGAAGCATTAGCAAATTCGGTGGGTGAGCATTTAGCTAAGCAGGGTATACCCGATAAATTAGTACTTTCTTATCATGGTATGCCGGAGCTATTCTATCAATGGGGTGATCCTTATTTTGATTTTTGTCAAATCACTACTAATTTACTTAAAAAAGAATTATTAGCGAGACCATTAGGCTTAACGGATGAACATTTTGTTATGACTTTTCAATCACGTTTTGGTAAAGCAAAATGGTTACAGCCTTATACCGATGAAACGCTTGCGACTTTAGCGAAAGAAGGCAATAAACACCTTGCTATTATTAGCCCTGCTTTTAGCGCAGACTGTTTAGAAACCCTTGAAGAGTTAGAACATGAAAACCGTGAGGTGTTTATACAAGCAGGTGGCGAACACTATCATTACATTGCGGCATTAAATGATCGTGATGATCATATTTCGGCATTAGTTAGTTTATTAACACCGTTATTGAATGAAAAATAAAGGTAAAAAAGGTCAATAGAATAAATAAAAATCAATTGTTAAAGGGCGTTTTTTGATTTGTTGACTAACTGTATATAAACACAGTAAACTGTGGTAATGAAAAGTTTATCACCGAAAAAGCCGATTGTAAAAAAAATTATTCATGTCGACATGGATTGTTTCTATGCCGCAGTCGAAATGCGAGATTTTCCTGAGTATCGTGATATTCCGTTAGCGGTTGGTGGCGATGGCCCTCGTAGTGTACTTTGTACTTGTAATTATATTGCGCGACAATTTGGTGTTCGTTCGGCCATGTCAGCAATTAAAGCGAAACAGCTTTGTCCGGAGTTAAAAATTGTGCATGGGCGTATGGCTGTTTATAAGGAAGTTTCGGACCATATCCGTGAAATATTTTCCCGCTATACTGACTTAATTGAACCCTTATCTCTTGATGAAGCTTATCTTGATGTATCTAATACTACTCACTGCCAAGGTAGTGCTACCTTAATTGCCGAACAAATTCGTACTGATATTTTTAATGAATTAAATTTAACTGCCTCAGCAGGTATTGCACCAAATAAGTTTATTGCCAAAATTGCCAGTGATGAAAATAAACCTAATGGCCAATGTGTCATACCGCCAGATAAAGTAGCGAGTTTTGTTGAAGAGTTACCTCTAAGAAAAATTCCTGGTATCGGCCCTAAAACCTTTCAAAAGCTACAGCAGGCAGGCTTTTCAACTTGTCATGATGTCAGAGCTAGTTCAATCGCTAAGCTTACACCGATAGTAGGTAAATTTGCGGTTAGCTTGTATCAAAAAGCTCATGGCATTGATAACCGAGAGCTTGAAGTGAGCAGGCAACGTAAATCATTAGCCATTGAAACAACCTTAGCGGTAGATATATACACTGAAAAAGAGTGTTTTGCTGTGATTAAACAATTACTACCTAAGCTATTGGCGCGTTTAAATAAAGTAAGTAATCTTAAAATAGTTCGTCAAGGTATCAAACTTAAGTTTACGGACTTTAACCAAACTACCGTTGAGCAGCAAAGCTTATCGCCTGATCAACAAACTTATATGACCTTGTTATCAAAAGCGCACACCAGAGCTAATAAAAATGGCATGCAGCGTGGTATACGTTTGGTGGGATTAACCTTAGGCTTTGCGGAACCTTGTGTAGAATCTAAGGTAATGGCTAAACAGATGATGTTACCTAGCTTATAAAGGTAAAAATAAACAGCTCTACACCGCAGTATTATTGATTTTGATAAAGACGTTACATCATCAGGGCATATTTTTCTGAATAATCATTTTCTTTAATCAATGTCTTTTCTAGAAGGGTTCTTCTCAACTGAAATATGAATTTTAACTGGTCACGTCCATTTATAGCGATAAACGATTACTAGAAAGATTCATTTTCATACTGATGCATTACCCTTATTATCTGTCAATATCGAACTGATAGAGGTTGTGGTTAAGGTTATAATAAGAATGATTATTAAACAGGAAGGTGTTTATTTAATAATCAGTCAAAAATTGCATAATAATTACGAAATTGATTGGTATCTTCAAGCAGAGCTTGCGTATAATAAGCGTTTTGGTGAGAGAGGGATGAAATACCCTAAAGAGGCTCAGAAAGAGCACGTCAAAAAGTACGATTTTACACTATTGTGAATTTTAATATGACGAAATTTTTCGGTAGTAAGCATTTACATTAATAACTCACAGTTGAACAAACAGATTGATTAAGGTTCCCATGATTAAAAGCACCTCTGAAGTACGTAAGGCATTTTTAGATTTTTTTGCCACGAAACAACATCAAATCGTAAAAAGTAGCTCATTAGTTCCGGGCAATGATGCCACTTTACTTTTTACCAATGCCGGTATGGTGCCTTTTAAGGATGTTTTTGTTGGGGCGGAGAAACGTAGTTATACACGCGCTACTTCAGCACAACGTTGTGTTCGCGCGGGTGGTAAGCACAATGACTTAGAAAATGTTGGCTATACTGCACGCCATCACACTTTCTTTGAAATGTTAGGTAATTTTAGTTTTGGTGATTATTTTAAAGAAGAAGCTATTAGCTATGCTTGGGAATTCTTAACGGGGGTTTTAGGCTTACCGAAAGAAAAATTATTGGTAACCATATATGAAAGCGATGAAGAGGCTTTTTTATATTGGAAAAATGTAATAGGTATATCGGAAGATAAAATTATTCGTATTGGTGATAAGTCAGCGGATAAAAAGTATGAATCAGATAATTTTTGGTCAATGGGTGATACTGGTCCTTGTGGTCCTTGTTCAGAAATATTTTATGATCATGGCGCTGATATTTGGGGTGGTCCTCCAGGCTCACCTGAAGAAGATGGTGATCGTTTTATTGAAATATGGAATATAGTTTTCATGCAGTTTAACCGCCAAGCCAATGGTGATATGGAGCTATTACCTAACCCTTCTATCGATACAGGAATGGGATTAGAACGTATTTCAGCTATTATGCAAAATGTGCACAGTAACTATGAAATCGATCTTTTCCAAGCCTTAATTAAAGATACCGCCACTTTATTAGCATGTGATGATATAGACAATAAATCACTTCGTGTTATTAGTGATCATATTCGTTCTTGTAGCTTCTTAATTGTTGATGGTGTTGTGCCATCAAATGAAGGTCGTGGTTATGTATTACGTCGTATTATTCGACGTGCTATTCGTCATGGTCATAAACTTGAAGCAAAAGGGCACTTTTTTCATAAATTAGTTTCTTCATTAGTTGAACAAATGGGTGAAGCTTATCCTGAGCTAGTGCAACAACAAGCAATTATCGAAAAGCTATTAAGAATTGAAGAAGAGCAATTTGGTCGTACATTGGATCGCGGTATGATCTTACTTGAAGATATTTTAGCGAACTTAGCTGGCGATACTATCAGTGGCGATGATGTTTTTAAATTGTATGATACCTATGGTTTCCCAGCAGATTTAACGGCAGATATTGCGCGTGAACGCCAATTAAACATTGATCACAATGGTTTTGATATTGCGATGGGTTTACAACGCAAACGTGCTCAGCAAGCAAGTCAATTTGGCACTGACTACAATCAGCAATTGAAGTCAGATCACAAAACTGGTTTCAAAGGCTATACCAACCATTCTTATTCAGCAACCATTGTGGAGCTATTTAATTGTCAGGATCAAGAAGCTGTTAGCCAGTTAAATGCGGGCGAACAAGGTTTAGTTATTTTAGACCATACCCCTTTTTATGCTGAGTCAGGTGGCCAAGTTGGTGATACTGGATTATTACACATAGATGATGGTGTTTTCGAAGTGGAAGATACTATTAAGTTAGGCAATGCTTACGCTCATCGTGGGGTTGCACGAACTGATATCGGCTTGAACCGACGTGTTAAAGCCGAAATTGATAGTGATCGTCGCGCAGCTATCGTTAAAAATCATACCGCAACACATCTTTTACATGAGGCATTACGTAAGGTGTTAGGAGAGCATGTTACGCAAAAAGGTTCGTTATGTGATAGTGACAAACTTCGTTTTGATTTCTCTCATTTTGAGGGCTTGACTGCGCAAGAATTACAAGCAGTAGAACAAATAGTTAATAATGAAATTCGACATAATCATCTTCGTAAAACCGAATTAATGTACATAGAAGACGCCAAAGAAAAAGGCGCAATGGCACTTTTTGGTGAAAAATATGATGATGAAGTGCGTGTCGTTACCCTTGGTGGTTTTTCTACCGAACTTTGTGGCGGTGTCCATGTTGAGCGTACGGGTGATATAGGCCTATTAAAAATAGTTTCTGAGTCAGGTATTGCAGCAGGTGTTCGCCGAATTGAAGCGGTAACGGCAACTGGCGCATTAGCTTACATTAGTGAACAGGGTTTAACGTTAACTAAAGTGGCTAGTTTAGTTAAATCTGATGTTGCTAGTGTTGGTGCTAAAGTAGAACAATTAATTACACGTTCTAAGCAGTTAGAAAAAGAAATTAATACACTTAAACAAGCGCTTGCAGCACAAGCCGGTTCCGACTTATTAAGTTCAGCTATTGAAATCAACGGCATAAAAGTATTAATTGCCGATTTAAATGGTGTTGAAAGTAAATCATTGCGCGGTATGGTCGATGAACTTAAAAACAAAATGCAATCAGGTATTATTATGTTGGCAACCGCTAATGATGGTAAGGTTGGTTTAATTGTCGGTGTAACCAAAGACCTAACTGGACAGGTAAAAGCGGGCGAACTAGTCAATATGGTTGCACAGCAAGTAGGCGGCAAAGGTGGTGGACGACCTGATATGGCACAAGCAGGCGGCACTCAACCAGAAAATATAACTACTGCGTTAGCATCAGTACAACCATGGTTAGTTGAAAAATTAGGTAAATAACCTTTACTTAGATAGGTACTTTAAAAGCTGCTTGAATAATCATCGAGCAGCTTTTTTAGGTTGATTTGATGAAAATAAAATAAAATATCATAAAGAAACCACTTTAAATCCTATTCAAAATCAAGATAATCTTGATAGAATGCTCAAGACTTTAGTTAAGTATGAAGTATTGGAGCTTTATACTGATTAAAAGATGATTTTTTTCATAATATTTACTATTACTTATAAAGTATTATGGAAAAACAGACTAACTTTATATATTACTAGCTTATGTATATTTATTTAGTAGTTCTCAATTTTAGAAAAGGAAGATGTAGATGTTAATATTAACACGACGCGTTGGTGAGACATTAATGATTGGTGATGAAGTCACCGTAACAGTATTGGGTGTAAAAGGTAACCAAGTCAGAATAGGGGTTAATGCGCCAAAAGAAATCTCAGTGCACCGTGAAGAAATTTACATGCGTATACAAGCTGAGAAAGATGATACTGAGTCAGCCGGTAACGTATAAATTATTTTTGTATAATTATTACGTTCTTAAAAACACCACATTTGTTGGTGTTTTTTTATGGCTATCTATTTTTAATGCTCGAAAATTATCATTATTGTTTGAATTCTCAGCAAATAGCAAAAAAACAAAAATAAATGAACAAAAAGGTTTGACTTATTTTTGAGATCTATTAATATGCGCACCACTGGAGAGGTGGCCGAGTGGCCGAAGGCGCTCCCCTGCTAAGGGAGTATCTGGTTTGTAGCCGGATCGAGGGTTCGAATCCCTCCCTCTCCGCCATTATATTACTTTGTAACTTAATGGCTGTGTATCTTTAGACTAAGATGTAAAACATAGTTTATTGCGGACGCGTAGCTCAGCTGGATAGAGTACCTGGCTACGAACCAGGCGGTCGCAGGTTCGACTCCTGCCGCGTCCGCCACTTTTTATTCTTTCTTAGGATAATAAGTGGTAAAAATAAAGATAAGCTAATATTAAAGCTGAAAAAATAAATATAATGCGGACAGTATCAGCTGGATAGAAACATCTAGTGATGATAGCTGCGAACAAAGTTCGCTTTATCGGGTAAGAAACGATATTAAAAACATCTTAAATTGCGGACGCGTAGCTCAGCTGGATAGAGTACCTGGCTACGAACCAGGCGGTCGCAGGTTCGACTCCTGCCGCGTCCGCCACTTTTTCTCATTCATTTTAATAATGACTAGAGAGTAAACAAACCTAGCTTGTCTGGGTTTTTTTACACCTGAAATTAAGTGAAATTTATGAATATACAGTCAGCTTAGTATTTTTAAGTAAAGGTTACTTTACTAGGTTGTAGTATTGTCATAGCGTCGATTTCTGTAGTAAACAGCACTTCTCTTTAAGTGGTAAAATAATGAAGATAAGCTAGTATTAAAGCTGAAAAAATAAATATACTGCGGACACAGTGTCAGCTGGATAGAATATCTAGTGATGATGGTTACAAACAAAGTTCGCTTTATCGGGTAAGAAACGATATTAAAAACATCTTAATTGCGGACGCGTAGCTCAGCTGGATAGAGTACCTGGCTACGAACCAGGCGGTCGCAGGTTCGACTCCTGCCGCGTCCGCCACTTTTCTTTTTTGTTAGAATGAAAGTGGTAAACTAAAAATATTGGCTGGTTAAAAGAAAATGAACCAGACACAGCATAAGCGAAAGGTTCGACTCCTGCCGCGTTCACCACTTTTCTTTTTTGATGCATTTTAAAACCAGTCTTCTGACTGGTTTTTTTTGTCTGGCATATCGTTATACCTGCTTCATTAATAGCTGCTCTATTCTATGCGTAGGAAAAATGATCAAATCAACTATGTCATTTCAGTTTGACTCCTGTAGCTATCGCCACCTAGATCTTGATTAAGTTAATAGCCTCAACTTCACTGTACCATTCCATATATTCAATTTAGTATCTTGAATTAGATAGTGTATCTTCATTGATGTAGCCATCGTTTATTAATATTTATTTTTAATTGAAAATTGATTAACGAATAAGCTCAATAAATCTTATGAATGAAATCTATACTGTTTTAGTTGCATTGAATTAATAACCAATGTTTAAAGATGAATATTATGTAAAAGAAATGAATAGAATAACCATTTATGTATATTGTATAAAATACGGCATTTTCATGCTAGATACCTTATATTCATTAAAGTTATACTGTATACAATATCTCATTTATGCAATTTTAGTTGAATAATTAGTAAAGAATACTGAATGGTCTTTATTTTAGGGGTTGACATTAAGTTATTTTTCTGAAATGTAAAAATAATGTTTGTTTTTAGTCAGTAGAGTGATTATTCTAATTTCTGAAATTTACGAGTGAGAACAAAAAATGAACAGTATGGAACAGCAGTTTTTAGAAGCTGGCACTCTTATGGTAGCCGGAATGGTGGTTGTATTCGCCTTTTTGAGCTTATTAATACTTTTTATTACGATAGTGCTAGCTAAGTTAGCGGTTAAATTCCCTGACCCTATTGCACCAACGACTAATCGTTCGAATAAAAAAAATAAAAAAGCGGCAAGTGGTGAGATATCTCCTGCAATTGTTGCAGCGATAAGCGGGGCGGTTAGCCGTTATCGCCAACAGCACTCTGAAACAAATTCAAAAAA
Organism: Colwellia sp.; assembly: GCA_002733765.1. Lineage (GTDB taxonomy): Bacteria > Pseudomonadota > Gammaproteobacteria > Enterobacterales > Alteromonadaceae > Colwellia. Next base: position 86,549 of record NVWU01000009.1, read on the forward strand.
ATAAGGGCACAATCATGAGCAAACCATTAGGTATTACCGAAGTTGTCTTAAGAGATGGTCATCAATCCATTTTAGCAACAAGACTTCGCTTAGAAGACATGTTGCCAATAGCATCAACACTTGATGAAATAGGCTATTGGTCTATTGAATCATGGGGTGGAGCAACGTTCGATTCATGTATTCGTTATTTAGGTGAAGATCCTTGGCATCGTATTCGTGCGTTAAAAAAGGCTATGCCAAAAACCAAACAACAGATGCTATTTCGCGGTCAGAATATTCTTGGCTACCGTCACTATGCTGACGATGTGGTAGAAAAGTTTGTTGAGCGTGCTCACATTAATGGTATTGATGTGTTCCGTATTTTTGATGCAATGAATGATGTGCGTAACTTACAAACATCAATTAAAGCAGCGGTTAAAGTTGGTGCCCATGCACAGGGAACTTTAAGTTATACCGAAAGCCCTGTTCATACGCTTGAAGGTTGGCTAACGATGGCTAAGCAGCTTGAAGATATGGGTGCACACTCTTTATGTATTAAAGATATGTCAGGTTTATTGAAACCTTACGATGCAGCAGAGCTTATTGGTCGCCTTAAAGAGACTGTTTCGCTACCTATCGCTTTACATTGTCATGCAACTACTGGTTTAAGTATTGCTACCCAAATGAAAGCCATTGACCGAGATATCGATGTTATCGATACGTCAATCTCTTCAATGAGTATGACTTACGGTCATTCACCAACAGAAACAATTGCGGCTATTGTTGCAGGCACTGACCGTGATACTGGCTTAAATATAGAGAAAATGGCTGAAGTTGCGGCTTACTTCCGCGATGTTAGACAAAAGTATGCTGAGTTTGAAGGTAGCCTTAAAGGTGTTGATGCGCGAATTTTAACCGCACAAGTACCCGGTGGTATGTTAACTAATATGGAAAATCAACTTAAAGAGCAGGGTGCTAGCGATAAGTTTGATGAAGTATTAATTGAGATCCCAAAAGTTCGTAAAGATTTAGGTTATATTCCGCTAGTAACGCCAACATCGCAAATTGTTGGTACACAGGCAGTGTTGAATATTCTAACTGGCGAACGTTACAAATCTATTACCAAAGAAACTGCCGGTGTATTAAAAGGTGAATATGGCGCTACGGCGGCTCCTGTTGATGTTGAGTTACAAACACGAGTGTTAGACGGTAAAGAAGTGATCACTTGTCGCCCCGCTGACCTGCTTGACCCTGAAGTGGATAAGTTATCGACAGAATTGCAACAATTAGCTAAAGATAAAAATATTGAGCTAGCTGATGAGGTTATTGATGACGTATTAACGTATGCGTTATTCCCACAGATTGGCTTGAAGTTTTTGGAAAATCGTAATAACCCTGCTGCTTTTGAACCTATTCCTACCAAGGCTAGTGCTAAAGTAGCTAAGTCATCAGAGCCAAGTTCAACCACTGAACCAGCAAGTTATGCCGTGAGTGTTGACGGTAAAATTTATGATGTGGTTGTGGCACCAGGTGGCTCTATTGATGCGATTACTCTTCCAGCAGGTGATGATGCTATTAAGCAATCAGCGTCTATCACAGCAGAAGAAACCTTGAATGCACCATTATCAGGTAATATTTTTAAAGTGCTTGTTGATGAAGGTGACTCTGTTGAAGCGGGTGACGTTGTTATCATCATGGAAGCGATGAAAATGGAAACAGAAATTCGTGCAGTGAATGCCGGTGTTATTACTAGTGTACACACTAAAGAAGGCGATTCTGTTTCTGTTGGTGATGCCTTACTTAGCTTTTCATAGGGGATAGCATGGAATCGTTAAATAAATTATGGCTATCAACTGGCTTAGCTAACTTTGAGTTAGGCCAAGTGATAATGATGCTAGTAGGTTGTGGTTTACTCTACTTAGCAATAGCCAGAAATTTCGAACCGTTATTATTATTGCCTATGGGATTTGGGGCAATATTAACTAATATTCCGGTCGCTGGCTTTAGTGAGGTAGGTGGCTTCTTAAACTATGTTTATCATGGTGGCATTGAAACCGGTATTTTCCCATTAGTTATCTTTATGGGGGTGGGAGCGATGACTGATTTTGGCGCCTTAATAGCTAATCCTAAAACATTACTGCTAGGAGCCGCAGCACAAACAGGTATTTTTGCTACCTTATTTGGTGCCATTGCCCTTAATGCTGTTCCGGGTATTGAATTTACCTTAAAAGAGGCATCAGCCATTGCTATTATTGGTGGAGCTGATGGTCCAACTGCTATATTTTTAGCCACCAAACTTGCTCCAGAGTTACTTGGCGCAATTGCGGTAGCTGCTTATTCTTATATGGCGTTAGTCCCTATTATTCAACCGCCTATTATGAGAGCGTTAACAACATTAGAAGAACGTAAAATTGAAATGGCGCAACTACGCCCAGTAACTAAAATAGAAAAAGTTATTTTTCCATTAGGCGTACTGATGATGACTATCTTCTTCTTACCCGCAGCAACGCCGTTGGTTGGTATGTTCTGTTTAGGTAATTTGATGCGTGAATCGGGTGTGGTTGATCGTTTAAGCTCAACGGCACAAAATGAATTGATTAACATCACCACTATTTTATTAGGCTTAGGTGTTGGTTCAAAACTAAGTGCAGAAGCCTTTTTGAATATTGAAACCTTAGGTATTTTAGGTTTAGGTGCAGTTGCTTTCTCTATCGGTACCGCATCGGGCGTATTAATGGCGAAACTAATGAATAAGTTTTCTAAGGTACCTATTAATCCATTAATCGGTGCTGCTGGAGTTTCAGCGGTGCCAATGGCTGCTAGGGTTGCCAATAAAGTAGGTTTAGAGGCTAACCCTCATAACTTCTTACTGATGCACGCTATGGGCCCAAATGTGGCTGGTGTGCTTGGCTCTGCGGTTGCAGCGGGTATATTGCTAGCATTAGTAGGGTAAAGCGTCAGCGGTTACTTTTATCACTAGTAAAATTTAAAGCCGAGCATGTCTCGGCTTTTTTATGTGCAAATGTTAGTATATTTTTTTAACCTCAATATATTTACTGTTATGAAAAAACTTATTTCTGTTTGTTTTATTTTATTAGCGCTTTCTGCTTGTTCAACCTCTTCAACAGGGCGAAATCAAATATCACTGTACTCCGATACAGAGTTAAATCAGATGGGTATTACATCATTTGAGCAAATGAAAAAAGAGATCCCCATTAGTAAAGATAAAGCGACTAATGACTTTGTATTTTGTGTTGCTGATGCGATAACCGCTAATGTGTCGCAATCTGCTCATCAAGGTGAATGGGAAGTAGTAGTATTTGATTCAGAGCAAGTAAATGCGTTTGCTTTACCCGGTGGTAAAATAGGGGTTTATACCGGTATTTTAAATGTGACTGAAAATCAAGATCAGTTAGCGGCTATTATTGGCCATGAAGTAGGGCATGTACTTGAACACCATTCCAATGAACGTTTGTCAGCTAATAAAGTGTCAAATGTTGGTTTGGCCGTTGCTGCAATTGCGTTAGGGGCAAGTGATATTGACAATAAAGGCCTTTGGGTTGCAGGCTTGGGAATAGGTGTTCAATATGGTGTTATCATGCCATATAGTCGCTCTCATGAAAGTGAAGCCGACATTGTTGGACAAGATTTAATGGCTCGATCTGGTTTTGCTCCAAAAGCAAGTGTTCAGTTATGGAAAAACATGTCAAAACTGAGTAAAGATGCTCCACCTGAGTTTATGTCTACCCACCCTTCAAACGAAACCCGTATTAAACAATTAACTGCGCATTTAACGGTGTCTCAGCCATACTATTTAGCGGAGAAAAATTTAGGATTTACCCCAAAATGTGTAAAGCCAAAAGTTATCCCTAAGTCGCCTATGGTGAAGAGTAATAAATAATCAAGTTGGTATCTTTGCCAGAGTACAATTTTGACGTTGTTTGACCATAGATATACTGTTAAACTTTTGCGTTGTTATTTTAAGCTTGTAAACGCATGATAGGAACTTCTTTGCGCCAATGATAACCCTTACAAAAAAAATCACCATAGCTTTATTTATTGTAATTTCAGCCGTTTTAATCACCCCCGTCACATCGAGTGTTGCTGCGCAAGTAAGCCAAGCTCAAATTGATCAATTTAAAAAGTTACCGCCGAGCCAACAAAAGTCGTTAGCTCAAAGCATGGGGATTGACTACAACGATTTAAAAAATCAGTTATCAGGTAAAAAATCAAATACCGAAGAAGTTACCAATACGCAAGTTTATCCTCGAGGAACATTGTTTAATGAAGAGGGCGAACCTCTATTTGAAGAATTAGATGAAATTGAAAAAGAAGAGGAAGAGCTTAAAAAACAAATAAAACCATTTGGTTATGACGTTTTTGCTAATGCTCCGTTTACTTTCGCACCAACCATGGATATTGCTATTCCAGAAGGATACATTATTGGTCCGGGTGATAAATTGTCTATTCAAGTTTTTGGTAAAGAAACCCTTGATGTTGAAATGAGTGTTTCTCGCGAAGGCGAATTAGTTTTTCCAAACCTTGGTGCGTTCAAAGTGGCAGGGTTAACCTTCATTGAATTAAAACAGTTTATTAGTAATAAAATTAAAGAACGTATTATCGGTGTTAACGTTGTTGTTGGTATTGCTTCATTACGTTCAATGCGCGTTTTTGTTCTAGGTGATGCCTTTAAACCGGGCCCATACATTTTAAGTTCATTATCGAGCGTTACTCATGCGTTATTTGCTGCGGGTGGCATCAATGACATTGGTTCACTAAGAAATATTCAATTAAAACGTTCTGGAAAGTTAATTAAAACAATCGATTTATATGAATTGCTGATACATGGTGACTCGTCTGACGATATTTTATTGCAATCTGGCGATGTGGTTTTTATTGCGCCAGTGGGAAGAACCGTTACGATTGACGGTGAAGTACGTCGCCCCGCTATTTATGAATTAAAAGATTCTGATACTTTTGCTAGTGCCATTGCTATGGCGGGAGGTTTTCTACCTTCGGCCTATGCTAAGTCGACGATTGTTGAACGGTATAATCAAAGCCATTTACGTAGCATTGTTAATGTTGACTTAACAAACAAAAAGCAATTATCGGCAAAGGTTCGTGAAGGCGATTATATTAAAGTAATGCAAACCGCTGAAATGTTTGAACAGTCTATTACTATTATAGGAGCCATTACCCGCCCAGGTAAATATCAATGGAGCCAAGGGCAAAGAGTCGCTGATTTATTGCCAGGAATTAATACTCATTTATTGTCAAACGCCGATTTAAATTACACCCTTATTGTTCGTGAAACTGATTTTGCTCGCAATATTGACATTTTACAGCTGTCGTTAGCTAAAGCAATTGCTGACCCTAGCTCAGAAGATAACTACTTGTTGCTGCCTAGTGATAAAATTATTGTTTTTTCAAGAGCATCAAAAGTTACCGAGGAACTGATCACTTTAGATGCCCTTGCTTTTACCCAAAACGAGCTATTTAAGAAAGAAAAATTATTAGCGAAAGAAAAATATAACACTAAATTATTTTGGCAAAAATATGGTGAAAAAAGTATTGAATATAATGTTGATCAGGAAGCGAAAAATACAGAAAATTTAATCAATCAATCTATTGTGCAGTTTTCGGGTGGTGAAGTTGAAGAAGAGGTTGATATTAAAGAACTGAGCCTATTTTCTCGTCAGCGCTTACTTTTACCTATTATTCATCAGCTAAAACAGCAAGGCGGTGCTGGCCAAACTATTCAATTAGTTGAAATTGATGGCCAAGTTAAATACCCAGGAGTTTACCCATTGCCTATTAAAGGTAGAGTTAATGACTTAATTGCAGCAGCAGGCGGTGTTAACGAGTCAGCATATTTAGCTAAAGCGGATCTTACTCGAAATGAAATTAATTCTTACGGTGTTGAAAAGCATTCTTTCACCATTAACTTAGCCTCGGCATTAAAAGAAGAGCAAGAAAACAATGTTTTATTAATCAGTAAAGACAGGTTAAATATTCATACTATTCCTGCATGGAGTGAAAACCATGTGATTGAACTACGAGGTGAATTTGTTTTTCCTGGTAAATATACCATTCGTCGAGGAGAAAGCCTTGCCGATTTGATTAAAAAAGCAGGTGGTTTAACCGATTATGCCTATGCTAGAGGCTCTGTATTTTCAAGAATAAAATTAAAAGAATTAGAGCAGAAAAATTTATTTAAACTGGCAGATGATTTACGTATTGAAATGGCTTCCCGATCGTTAACTAAGGATACTGCAGGTCAATCGTATGATGAAGCGCAAATGATGTTATCTGATTTAACTAAAACGCAGCCAGTGGGTCGATTAGTGATTGATTTAGATAGAATAATGGTTAAGAATGATTACGATGTTTTATTGGAAACGGGTGACATACTGTATGTACCTACTATGAATAATTCAATAAATGTTATTGGTCAAGTACAAGTTACTTCATCACATGTTTATGATGAAGCACTAGATGCTTATGATTACTTAGCACAATCAGGCGGCAGTAAAAAAAGAGCGGATGAAAGTCGTACTTATATTATTTCAGCCAATGGGCGAATAAAAATGATGGCAAGTGGGAACTGGTTTGCTGATGACGAGGCTTCTAGATTACACCCTGGTGATACCATCGTAGTACCGCTTGATGCTGAATACATGAACAACCTTGAATTGTGGACTAACGTTACTACTATTATTTATAACTCTGCGGTTGCTATTGCTGCAATTAGCGGTATTTAAAACTAATTTAAAAAGGATGAATTGAATAATGTTACATGAATTAAATAACGCTAAAATAGCCATTATTGGTTTAGGTTATGTCGGATTACCCTTGGCTGTCGAATTTGGTAAAAAATATCAAACGTTAGGGTTTGATATTAATGCTCAGCGTGTCGATGAATTAAAACAAGGGCACGACTTCACCTTAGAAGTATCAAAAGATGAATTAGCTGACTCTGCTTTTATTTCTTACTCTTGTGATTTTAATGCTTTAAAAGAAAGTAATATTTATATTGTTACTGTGCCAACACCTATTGATGAGCATAAACAACCTGATTTAACACCGTTAGTTAAAGCCAGCCAAATGTTGGCTAAAGTGATAAATAAAGGTGATATCGTTATTTATGAATCAACGGTATATCCTGGTGCTACAGAAGATGTTTGTATTCCACAGATAGAGAAAAATTCAGGCTTAGTGTTTAATAAAGACTTTTTTGCGGGCTATTCTCCTGAGCGCATTAATCCGGGTGATAAAGAGCACAGAGTAACGAGTATTTTAAAAGTGACTTCAGGTTCTACCGTTGAAATCGCTGATTTTGTTGATAGTCTATATAGCTCAATTATCACGGCTGGAACCTATAAAGCTTCAAGTATTCAAGTTGCCGAAGCGGCAAAAGTTATTGAAAACACTCAACGTGATTTGAATATCGCACTAATAAATGAATTAGCAATAATTTTCAATAAACTTAATATTGATACCGAAGAAGTATTAAAGGCTGCAGGAACAAAGTGGAATTTTTTACCTTTTCGCCCTGGGTTAGTTGGTGGTCATTGCATTGGTGTTGATCCTTATTACTTAACTCATAAAGCTCAATCTATCGGCTATAATCCAGAAGTTATTTTGGCCGGTCGTCGCATCAATGATGGCATGGGGGCTTATGTTGTTTCACAATTAATCAAAACGATGATTAAGCGAAATATTGCGATTAATGGCGCTAACGTTTTAGTGATGGGCTTAACGTTTAAAGAAAATTGTCCTGATGTTCGAAATACTAGAATTGTTGATATTTTAGCTGAACTTACCGAATATGATACTAATGTTGATGTTTATGATCCTTGGGTTAACTCAAGTGAGAGCATGCGTGAATATGATGTAAAGTTGATTGACAAGCCTAAAAGCGCTCACTACGATGCTGTTATTTTTGCTGTTGCTCATAAGGAGTTTATCGCTTTATCAAACGATGATATTAAAGGCTTAATGAAAACAGAACATGTGATTTATGATTTAAAATATATGCTGGATCCCCAATTAGCAGATATCCGTTTATAGTATTATTGATTTAAAATAAAAGGTAATAAACAGTGATTCGTTATCAAGAAATAAAAATTAAACTAACAGCAACGCCAAAAACTTGGTTAATAACTGGCTGCGCAGGTTTTATTGGCTCTAATTTATTAGAAACACTTTTGTTGTTAGATCAAAAAGTGGTTGGTTTAGACAATTTTGCTACTGGACATCAACATAATTTAGATGAAGTTAAATATGAAGTATCTACAGAGCAATGGAACAATTTTACCTTTATAGAAGGTGATATTAGAAACCTTGAACATTGCACTAAAGCGGTAGGTACCATTGACAATAGCGTTGATTATATTCTGCATCAAGCTGCATTAGGCTCTGTACCTCGCTCTATCGCTGATCCTATTTTAACTAATTCAGCTAATATCACCGGCTTTTTGAATATGTTAGTTGCAGCAAAAGAGGCACAAGTTGCTAGTTTTGTTTATGCAGCATCTAGCTCTACTTATGGTGACCACCCGGCATTACCTAAAGTAGAAGAAACCATTGGTAAGCCGCTATCTCCTTATGCGGTAACTAAATACGTGAATGAACTATATGCCGATGTTTTTAGTAAAACATATGGATTAAATGCTACAGGATTACGTTATTTTAATGTTTTTGGGAAGCGACAAGATCCCGATGGTGCTTATGCTGCCGTTATTCCTAAATGGACTGCTGCAATGATAGATAACCAAGATGTTTTTGTTAATGGTGATGGTGAAACAAGTCGAGATTTTTGTTTTATAGAAAATGCAGTGCAAGCTAATATTTTAGCTGCAACAGCTCCAGACAGTGGCAAAAATCAAGTCTACAATGTTGCATTAGGTGACAGAACTTCACTGAATACTTTGTTTGATAGCTTAAAAAGTGCATTACAAAATAATGGTGTTGATTATCAAAAAACACCTGCGTATCGTGATTTTAGAGCAGGTGATGTGCGTCATTCACAAGCAGATATTTCAAAAGCAAAATCAATGATTGGCTTTCAGCCAGAGTTTAAAATTCAACAAGGTATAGATAAAGCTATGCCTTGGTACATAAATTTTTTATCTAAATAAATTTTTTATCTAAATAAATTTAATATTTAAATAATATTATTATGTAGGTTGAACAGTTGGTTAATTCCTTTCTTTACATGATAAAGGCAATTCTCCTATAATAGTTCTATTTATATTGAGTGAAATTTATCCTCGATATGTAATGTAAGATTTTGATTGGTGTAAAAATTAAGTGTCAGAAACAATAAAAAACAGTGAACCGAATAACAATCACGGAATGAATGAACAAAGTAATGCGGCAGCTATTGCTCAGCAACAAATGTTCTTAGCGCAAATGCAACAAAATCAAATACAAGTTCAAGATGATGGAATAGACTTAGCCGAACTCTGGCGCGCTATTTGGGCAGGAAAATTAACTATTATTGCCATTAGTTTTATTTTTGCTGTTGCCTCTATATTTTTCGCGTTGTCTAAGCCCGATGTTTACAAAGCCTCTGCCATTTTAGCACCCGCATCAACAGAAGGTGGCGCAGGTGGTTTAGGGGCTTTAGCTGGGCAGTTTGGTGGTTTAGCCAGTATGGCTGGTATTAACTTAGGTGGCGGCGGTGGTGATAAAACAGCCCTTGCTCTAGAAATAATTAAATCTCGATCATTTATTGAAAAATTTATTAGTAAGCATGATTTATTGGTTCCTCTTATGGCCGCTGAAAAATGGGATATGGCAACAGATACCTTGAATTTTAATAATAAGTTATATGATCAAGCTAACAGTAAATGGATACGAGACGTTAAACCACCGAAAAAAGCCGAGCCCTCTTCTTGGGAGGCTTATAAAAAATTTTTAGATTTACTGAGTGTTTCTCAAGATAAAGCCAGCTCGATGGTTACTATAGAAATTGAGTATTTTTCACCGACAATGGCACAGCAATGGTTAACGTGGTTAATTCACGACGTTAATAATTTTATGCGTGATCAAGATCAAACAGAAGCGCAAGACTCTATTAACTATTTAACAGGTCAATTAAAAGATATTCATGTAGCATCGATGGAAAAGGTTTTTTATCAGCTTATTGAAGAGCAAACAAAAAATATGATGCTAACGAAAGTTAAAGCTGAATATGTATTGAAAACCATTGATCCACCACAAGTACCGGATGATAAAGCAGGACCAAAACGTGCTTTAATAGTAGTGTTAGGTACTATGCTAGGTGGCATTTTGTCAGTATTGATTGTATTAATTCGTTATTTCTCTAAAAAGTAAGTGAATAATGATAACCCGCTTATATTGAACGCAAGATACGAGTAATCAGAGATAAACACACTACTTATCAATTAATAAAACAAGGATTGTTGATGAAAATTCAATATCATGGCGCAGCGAATGGCGTAACCGATTTATACCATCAATTTCACATTGATGAACAGATCCGCAGAATTTTATTTTATTACTGCATTACCCGCTAAACTACAGTATAATATCGCCGGATTTAATTTATTGTTGGCTTCTATTTATCAAACTCAAGTTACTCTAATTGCGTTGAAATATATTAATCATTATCAATATTTATTGAGTATTAAACTCATTTTTTGCAATAGATGTTGCATCTAATGACAGCATCCAAAAATGAAAAAACACTTGCGAGCTAACAGGAACGTTACTGGAATTTAACATGTACATATTTGCTACAGCACTCACTGCTTTTTGCTTCGCATTTTTATCCATAAAATTGTTTAAACCAGTTGCTATTGAAGTCGGTTTAGTTGATAAACCCAATGATAGAAAACATCACGCAGGACACATTCCTTTAATTGGTGGTATTTCAATATTTTTAGCCGTTCTCGCCGCAAGTCTTCTTTGGTTACCTAATACGCTTGAATTACGTATGTACCTTATCGCATCAGCGATGATGGTATTTATTGGTGCGTTAGATGATAAGTTTGATTTACGCGTAAGAATTCGTATTGTTGGCCAAATTATTGTTGCTAGTTTAATGATTTATGGTGTTGGCGATTCAATTTCAAACCTAGGTAATCTTTTCGGGTTAGGTGATATTGAACTGGGTTCATTCGGTATTATTTTTACCTATTTAGCCATTGTTGTAGTTATTAATGCATACAACATGGTAGATGGAATTGATGGCCTAATTGGCGTGTTAAGTTTAAATACTTTTACTGCTATTGCCGTTTTATTTTTAATGAGCGGTAGCCAAGGCTATTTAAGTTATCCCTTGATATTGGCGACAGCCACATTACCTTATTTAATTTTTAATCTCGGTTTTTTCAAAAAACACACCAAAAAAATATTTATGGGTGACGCGGGAAGTATGTTCATCGGTTTAAGTGTTATTTGGTTGTTGTCAATGGGCACACAAGGTGACAACGCATCATTTAGACCAGTAACGGCGTTATGGATTTGTGCCGTCCCCTTAATGGATATGCTAGCGATTGTATTTCGCAGAGTAAAAAAGGGTAAATCGCCACTTAAACCTGACAGAGATCATTTACATCATATTATTCAACGTGCTGGTTTGACATCACAACAAGCCTTAGTGTTTATCTCTATTTTTTCCGTATTAATGTCTACTCTTGGTTTATTGGGTGAGTATTTTGAAGTAGCAGAAAGTACTTCGTTGGCATTGTTTATTTTAATTTTTATATTTTATAACAAATATGCGCGTCATTTTAGTTGGAAATATGTTGAATAATGGTGAAAATCACTATTCAGAGAATAATTATATTCTAATGTTGCTTATATCAACACTTTCAGAATGATTAATTGGTATTTAAAAAAGTAAAATGAATAAAAAACGTATTTTAACTGTATTTGGTACTCGCCCCGAAGCAATAAAAATGGCGCCACTTGTACACGCATTAGCTGCTGATGAGCGCTTCGAAGCAAAAGTGTGCGTGACGGCGCAACATCGAGAAATGTTAGACCAAGTGTTAGACTTATTTGAAATAACGCCTGATTACGATCTAAATTTGATGAAACCAGGTCAAGACTTAACTGATATTACTTGCGGTATATTAAAAGGCTTAAAACCTATTTTAGCAGAATTTAAACCTGAATACGTATTAGTACATGGTGATACAGCAACAACATTGTCAACAACGTTGGCTGCATATTATCAACAAATTAAAGTAGGCCATGTTGAAGCAGGCCTTCGTACTGGTAATATTTATTCGCCTTGGCCTGAAGAAGGTAACCGCAAGTTAACCGGTGCTATTGCGGATTTACATTTTGCTCCAACTGAAACGTCAAAGAAAAATTTGTTACAAGAAAATATTACCCCTGAAAAAGTTATAGTTACAGGTAACACGGTTATCGATGCTTTACTTGAAGTAATTGAAAAACTTAAAACGGATGTTGAATTAAAATTGACACTACAGGCTCAGTTTGATTTTCTTGACAGTAATAAACGTCTTGTCTTGATCACAGGGCATCGCCGTGAAAGTTTTGGTGGTGGATTTGAACGTATCTGTGAAGCAATTTCTCAAATGGCAAAATCATTCCCTGAGGTTGAGTTTGTTTACCCTATGCATTTAAATCCCAATGTACGTGAGCCTGTTAATCGTTTACTTGCTGATTTGAATAATGTATTTCTTATTGAACCCTTAGATTATTTACCTTTTGTCTATTTGATGAATAAATCGTATGTGCTGTTAACTGATTCAGGTGGGATTCAAGAAGAAGCACCGTCACTAGGTAAACCCGTATTAGTGATGCGTGATACAACGGAACGGCCAGAAGCGCTAGAGGCAGGAACGGTGAAATTAGTTGGCACAAGTATCGAAACTATCGTTACCGAACTTAGCATATTATTGTCAAATGAAGATGCATATAAAATGATGAGTTTTGCCCACAACCCCTATGGCGATGGTAATGCTTGTAGTATAATTCTTGATATATTAGCGAGTCATAAATAATAAGGAATTGGTATGCCTACTATTTCAATGTTTTATGGTATTTTGGTTAAAATGTTTTTCTATGATACAGATAAACATAACACCTCACATATTCATGTTGAATATCAAGGTGAAAATGCCGTTTATGCCATTGATGATGGCAAGTTATTGGCAGGTAAATTACCACCTAAGAAGCATAAGTTAGTGGTAGCGTGGATAGAAATTCATAATGAAGATTTACTTGCTGATTGGCAATTAGCCGTTAACGGTAAAAAGCCATTTCCAATAAGAGGGTTAGATCAATGATTATTCAAAGCATAATACCTAAAGATAATTATATCTTACATATCACTGATGAAAATAATCAATCTGGGCTTTTTGATGTTGCTCCATATCTAAACTCAGAAGTGTTTTCTCAATTAAAAGAACAAGATAATTTTAAGCGCATTTATAATGGAAAGTATTATATAGAATGGGACTGTGGTGCTGATTTATCTGCTGATACAATCGAAGCAAAATGGAAAAAGTCATAAGGTAAACAAACTCAGGAAAAATCTCAGTGTAGCGCGAAGCGCCTCAGCGTTCTCGGTGGTTGAAAAATATTATTAAGATATATTCATCACAGAGCACACAGAGCATACTACGTACTTACACAGAGAAGTGAAAAAAAAGGATATAGGTAAAATAAAATAGCTTTAAGTATTTTCTCAGTGTAGCGCGAAGCGCCTCAGCGTTCTCGGTGGTTGAAAAATATTATTAAGATATATTCATCACAGAGCATACTACGTACTTACACAGAGAAGTGAAAAAAAGGATATAGGTAAAATAAAATAGCTTTAAGTATTTTCTCAGTGTAGCGTGAAGCGCCTCAGCGTTCTCGGTGGTTGAAAAATATTATTAAGATATATATCACCACAGAGTACACAGAGGATACTACGTACTTACACAGAGAAGTGAAAAAAAAGGATATAGGTAAAATAAAATAGCTTTAAGTATTTTCTCAGTGTAGCGCGAAGCGCCTCAGTGTCCTCGGTGGTAAAAATGTTTTTAACAATATCGACTACAGAGCACACAAAGACTACGTACACAGAGAATAAAAAGAAATAGCAAAGAAATAAAAGCAAAGAAAAATAGTTAAATATTTCCTCAGTATAGCGCGAAGTGCCTCTGTGTTCTCGGTGGTGAATAAAGTCACTTATTTTAGTATTAGAAGAGTAATAAATTAAAAATGTCATTCGAAATAATACGAGTACAAGATGGCTTATACCAATGTGAACGTTTAGGCAGCTAATATATGAAAAACACTCAAAAATATTACCAAAAGCGTTGGCAACAAAGATTTCAAAATTTTGAACGCGCTTTTTTACTTTTGGAACAAGCGGTAATCATCCCTGCGCCATCTGTTGTTGAAAGGGCTGGTATGATACAGTTTTTTGAAATGGCATTTGAACTCGGCTGGAAAGTTTTAAAAGACTATCTGGAAGATGGTGGTTACTTAGTGAAAAGCCCACGTGAAGCTATTAAATTAGCTTTTCAACAAAGTATTGTTTCAAACGGAGAACAATGGCTACAAGCACTTAGTGATAGAAACTTAACCGTTCATATTTATAATGAAACACAAGCCGAGCTAATTGAAAATCATATACGTTGTGACTATTACCCGCTTCTTAGAGCTTTAAAAACAACGCTGGCAAAAGAATTAAATGAGTAAAAAGAAAGTTAATGAAGAGAAAACTGGTTTGCCAGAAGAAACACTTCAAAAAATAAGGCATGAACTGAATCAGTTTTCTGAAATAGAAAAAGCATGTATTTTTGGCTCAAGAGCCAAAGGAAATTTTAAATCAGGATCTGATATTGATATTGCTCTTTTTGGTGGAAAAATATCATATAAAATACTAAAAGAAGTTACTTATCAACTTAATGAAGAAACAACCATGCCCTATTTTTTTGACCTTGTTCATTATGAAAATATTAATAATAATGCCTTGATAACTCATATAAATGAGTTTGGTCTTCGCTTGTAATAAAGCTTGCCAACAAAATTTTGATGAACTAACAAATAATAAATTATAAAGTCGTCCTGAATTTGATTCAGGATCTAATAGATGAAGAAAATTAAAATGTCATTTGAAACAATATCAGTAATAGGCTTGGTTATGTAGGCCTATCATTAGCAGCAGAATTTGGTGACAAATTTAAAACAAACTCCCTACTATAGATGCAGTGCTGCCCATGATTATGTTATTATTCGCCGCGGATAAAAAAGGCATTGCAAAATTAGTTATAGGTCTACCTAAACGTTTTACTTATAGTGATCGTATTCAAAACCTTGCCACAGAAAAGAGTAAACAAATTATAGAACAAGGTGAAAAGCAGCCAGAGGCACTATTAGAAAAGTTAGGTTTTTTCCCACTTTAATTATGTTGCAATCGAGTTGATTGATGTAACAGATGGCTTAAGAATTACTTTAACCAATAATATGATATTTCATCTGCGTCCATCAGGTAATGCACCAGAGTTAAGAAGCTAAAAATATTAAAGCAGCAAATGAAATTTGTACGCAAGTATTAGCTCGAATCCAAGGTTTAATTCAAAGTTAACAATATGCTGCCATTAGAAACTTTTAAAAAAATCATAGCTTCAACACCATTAATATCTATCGATTTAATTGTGAAAAATAAGTTAGGACAAGTGCTGCTAGGTAAAAGAAATAACAGGCCAGCTAAAGGTTTTTGGTTTGTACCCGGTGGGAGAATCCTGAAAGACGAAACCTTTAAAAAAGCATATGCTCGCTTATTAAATGAAGAGTTAGGTATTTTAAATAAAAATAAGGCAGTAAAATTTATAGGTAATTATCAGCATTTTTATCAAGATAACTTTTCAACGGAAAACTTTACTACACACTATGTAGTAATGGCTTATGAAATTAACTTTGTTGGTGATATTAGTCAATTATCTCAAGAACAACATAATAAATATCGGTGGTTTGAACTAGACCAATTATTAAATGATGAAAAAGTACATAAACACACAAAATGGTACTTTCAGCCGAATAAACAAGCAGATAAAAAAATAGTGATAAGATCTTAAAGATCTTTATCAACGAATACGTTGATTACCCTAATTATAGATAAAGAAAATACCTTAAAGGTTTTGAAATTAGTTTCATTAGCGAAATTAGCTGACAGAGCTCATTACTTTGTTCTTTAAAAGTAAAAGAATAGCTGGCAAATATTGAATAAATAGGATTTAAAAAATGTCAAAAAATAAAATAGCATTAATAACAGGTGTAACCGGCCAAGATGGCTCATACCTTGCTGAGCTTTTATTAGAAAAAGGTTACGAAGTTCATGGCATCAAACGCCGTGCGTCATCGCTAAATACTGAAAGAGTGGATCATATTTATCAAGACAACCATGAGAAGAATCAAAATTTTTTCTTACATTATGGTGACTTAACAGACTCGTCAAATTTAACGCGTATTATAAAAGATGTTCAACCTGATGAAGTATATAACTTAGGCGCACAATCACATGTTGCGGTATCATTTGAATGCCCTGAATATACTGCTGATGTAGATGCAATGGGTACATTGCGTTTACTCGAGGCAATACGTTTTTTAGGCATGGAAAAAACAACAAAATTCTATCAAGCATCTACTTCTGAGCTTTATGGTGAAGTACAAGAAATACCTCAAAAAGAAACTACACCATTTCACCCTCGTTCACCTTATGCCGTTGCTAAAATGTATGCATATTGGATAGTTGTTAATTATCGTGAATCATATGGTATGTATGCTTGTAACGGCATTTTATTTAACCATGAATCGCCCCGTCGAGGTGAAACCTTTGTTACTCGTAAAATTACGCGTGCTATTGCTAATATCTCGCAAGGTTTAGAGAAATGTTTATTTCTAGGTAATATGGATGCCCTACGTGACTGGGGTCATGCTAAAGATTACGTTCGTATGCAATGGATGATGCTACAGCAAGAAAAAGCCGACGACTTTGTTATTGCAACAGGCAAGCAAATTTCAGTGCGTGAATTTGTTACCTTATCAGCCAAAGAGGCCGGAATAGAACTTGAATTTACCGGTGAAGGCCTAAAGGAAATTGCAACGGTTAAATCGATTTCAGGCGACAACGCACCTGCATTAAAAGTAGGTGATGTTATTGTTAAAGTTGATCCTCGTTATTTCCGGCCAGCAGAAGTTGAAACTTTACTTGGTGATCCTTCAAAAGCAAAAGCTAAATTGGGCTGGACACCAGAAATTACAGTCGAAGAAATGTGTGCTGAGATGGTAGAAAACGATCTTAATAAAGCTAAACAACATGCTATTTTAAAAGAACACGGCTACAACATAGCAGTAACCGTTGAGAGCTGATTT
This sequence comes from Colwellia sp., assembly GCA_002733765.1. Taxonomy (GTDB): domain Bacteria; phylum Pseudomonadota; class Gammaproteobacteria; order Enterobacterales; family Alteromonadaceae; genus Colwellia. Next base: position 103,901 of record NVWU01000009.1, read on the forward strand.
GTCCACAAAGAGAACTGAATGAGAAAATAATGAGACGCTACGCTTAAAGAAAATCAAACATTTGGCTGAACTTTTTTACTCAATTTTTCTTTAAGTTTTTTAAACAGTTTTGATCTTCTCATTCATTCCTCATTTTTTTCTCTCTGTGAGATGATGTTTTAAGGTTTTTTAAAGTTAGTATTAGTTAAGGTTTATATGGATAACAAAAAAAGAGTATTTATAGCAGGGCATAATGGCATGGTTGGTTCAGCCATAATTCGTCAATTGAGTAAAATAGATAAGATAGAGTTAATTACTCGCTCACGTCAAGAACTCGATTTAACCAATCAGCAAGCGGTCCTTGAATTTTTTCAAACTGAAAAAATAGACCAAGTTTATTTAGCTGCGGCAAAAGTGGGCGGTATAGTTGCTAATAATACTTACCCGGCTGACTTTATTTACCAAAACTTAATGATCCAATGCAATATCATTAACAGTGCGCATCTAGCTGATATTCAACAGTTACTATTTTTGGGCTCATCTTGTATTTACCCTAAGTTAGCCGAACAACCAATGCAAGAAACGGCATTGTTAACAGGCACGTTAGAAGAAACTAATGAACCTTACGCTATAGCAAAAATTGCAGGCATAAAGTTATGCGAAAGCTATAACCGCCAATATGGTCGTGATTACCGCAGCGTAATGCCAACCAACTTATATGGTGCACATGATAATTTTCACCCTGAGAACAGCCATGTAATTCCTGCATTGATACGCCGTTTTCATGAAGCTAAAGTAAATGGTGATAAAGAAGTAGTTGCATGGGGTAGTGGTAAGCCGATGCGTGAATTCTTATATGTTGATGATATGGCAGCCGCCTCAATTCATGTTATGAATTTAGATAAAATTACATACGATGAAAATACTGAACCTATGCTGAGCCATATCAATGTTGGGACTGGAGTTGATTGTACTATTCGTGGATTAGTCGAAACTGTTGCTAAAGTTGTAGGCTTTGAAGGTGAAATTAAGTTTGATGTAACCAAACCAGATGGCGCACCAAGAAAGTTGATGAATGTAGATAGGCTTAAATCATTGGGTTGGGAGTATTCGGTTTCATTAGAAGATGGATTGACATTAGCTTATCAATGGTTTAGTGATAATAAGGATAAATTTAGAGGTTAGATCGAATAACATCTCAGGATCTATTTTTTGTAAGTGAGCTATTATTTAAATATTTCTAGTTCGTTTTTGGGGGCTTGGTGGTTCGTAAATTTGCACTTAATTAAATATATTAAACACTACGAAAAAATAATTTTTATATCAACAGTATGAATGCTTGATCAAAGGAATATCTGAATTGGAACATAATAACCATTTAATAAAAATAGAGCGTTTTATATTTGTTAAAAAGAATAAACATTTTAATAAGAGCAATTCTCTCTCAGAAATAATATGCCATGTTATATCAAATTTAAAGTTGGTTGATTAATATATGCTGAAGATTAGGCTGTTAAATGGTGGGTTAGGTAATCAAATATTCCAAACTAGTCATGCATTTCGCGAAGGTATCAGTGTAGGCATTTTTTTTGACCGTAAAAGGGCTTTATCTAAAGAGGTTAAAAAACTATATAAGGTTTGTTTTGATTTTTCAAAAATTCCAATTTTAAGAAATATTCTCTACTATTTTTGGCATGAAACAGCGACTGTTAGTTGTAAAAAATATGCTTTTATAGAATTATTTTCAGGGTACAGTTTGAATTCCAATTATATAGACTTACCTTTTTCAAAGGAAATTGAAAAGCTATTTGAAATATCAAAGCCATTAAGTAAGATCTCAACACTACACCTAAGGTTAACTGATTATGTTCAATTAGGAAGAGGCACGCTATCTAATAAACATACAATACCTGATCTCCATTATTTTAAAATATTGAAGACTGATGCCCCTGAATCTGAAGAGGTTCAGTCTCTAATAAATGAGTTTGGGTTTAAGTTAGACTGTAAAGAGCCAATCGACGATTGGTGCGATATTATATCTTCAGATGAAGTTGTGTGTAGTAACTCCACATTTAGTATATCTGCTGCTCTTATAGGGCAAATTCTATATGGAAACACTTTTTACGTCCCTTCTCAGCCGGAGGTTGAGTTTAGGCATGAAGCTCTTATGAAGTACAATGATAGTTTTTACAGGGTTAAAGTGGTTTAGCCCCGTTTCAGGTGTATTTCAATAGTTATACGTTAACTATTTATAAGAAAGATATCAATTTTCTTTCTTATAGTGGCTGGATATGTGGCTGGTTGCCACTCAATTAAAATAAAGGTAATAGCAACAGTCGCTAGCTAGGCATAAATGATTTACTACACAGTTTAAAGGATCAAAATGATTATTTTGCATAAATATAAATTGATATTTATAAAGACAACAAAAACAGCAGGAACAAGTTTAGAAATATTCCTTTCTCAATTTTCTGATGAAAATGACATAGTTACACCTGAATCAGATTTCGGTGATGAAACCCCTGAACACACCCCAAAAAACTATAGAGGATATTTTAACCCCTTACCTGAATTATTTGATTATAAAAACCTAAAAATGTTCTATGGGCATACATATAAAGATTTAATAAAAAAAATAAAGTTTCACGGTCATATGCCATCTGTTTCTGTCCGAAATAGAATCGGTGAAAATGTTTGGAATAATTATTATAAAATAGCTGTAGAGCGCAACCCGTGGGATAAAACGGTATCTTTATATCATATGTATAAAAAAAGAAATGATTTGTGTGATTTATCTTTTTCAGACTTCTTGAGTCTTGGGCGTTACCCAAAAGATGATTATAGGTATTTAGATAAAAATGATAACTTGCTTGTAGATAAAGTCATAAAATATGAAAACCTAAATGAGGGGTTAAAAGATGCTTTTGATAAAGTAGGAATTCCTTTTGAAGGCTTAACATCAAAAGCAAAAAGTAATTATAGAAAAGATAAAAAGCATTATTCGACTTATTACAATGAGAATGACAAAGAAATAGTAAAAAAAATATTTCAAAAAGAGATAAACCTTTTTAATTATAAATTTGAAACTAAAGAAAGTAGTCAATAGACAACTTATAATAAAATTGAAATGTGGAAATACTAAAAATAATGAATACCCATTATTCAAAAGGTGTTAGTTCAAACATAAATGCTTATGCCTTAAAGAGCCTTAAAAAGTGAAGCTTATTTTTAAGCTAATACCCATCTTGTTTAATATTGTCCTGTCTATCTTGATCGTAAGATACACGGTTGAAAAATTTTCGATCAGTACTTATGGTATTTGGGGGGTCTTATTATCATATCGAATGATTATAAGTATCGCCCTTTTAAATATGGATAATTTCCTATTGCTGGAAAGGCTAAGAAAGAAGAAGGAATATGAGATATCATCTTCTGACATCTTAGGCTTGAATTTAATGTATTTATTTTTTGAAATTACCATTATTTTTATGGTCTGCTTTACTTACGAGATAGATATTTTTTCTACATTTTTTATTGTTTGTATCGGGGTATTTGAGCGTACATTTATTAATTCATCTCGGGGTTTAATTATTGAAGATAAAGGGAAATATATTCCTGTGGTAGAAATCACTTCAAATTTAACCTATTTTTCTTTTCTCGTATTTACAGAAAGTATCACCTTAACTTCCATCGCGGCTGGTTTTTTTCTATCGCAGTTTGTTAAAGTTTTGCTTTCTCTATATATCATCCGAGATGATATTGATATTTTTGTGAAGCCAAAGATAAATGTAAAACTTCTCCACGATATATTCTTATCATCCGGAGGTGCAGTGTTGCAATTATTTAGAATCCGTGGTTTGACATCAATAAGTATTATACTGCTTGAGCGACTTGTATCCTCTGAATCTGCTGCTATTTGGCGAATATTGCAGAGATGCCCACAAGTGCTTGGGAAGTCATTGGATACATTTACTTCTATATATAAAAATAAATTAACGCAAGAATTAGAATCTCAAAAGTGGCTTTATACTAAATTTACATTACTATTGATGCTTATAATGATATCTTTTTCATTTGTGAATTTTTATATCTCAGAATTAATATTTTCACTTGATATTCCTGAAGTATATTACCTTCCATCGATATTTATATCTCTTAGTTTTGTCGCTCTTCAGTGCCGAAAATTTATAAAAATATTTCTTGATTTTAGAGGCGAATTTAATGCTTTGTGGAAAAATTCCTTAATATTTGTCTCTATGCAGTATGGTTTGCTTCTTTTCTTTAGTACGATTTATGATGGACTGAATGGGTTTCTTATATCTTGGGTTTTAATACTAATAATTGATGTGTTTTTTCTCCTGTCTTATATAAAGTTTTTTAAGAAAAAAGAGTTTTGTAATGAAAAATATTAAATATTCTATAATAATTCCATCAAATAAAATGGATAGTTATCTCGTAAAAGCGATTAATAGCGTGCTAGATGATGTTGTTCAAGAGGATGCAGTAGAGGTCGTTCTCGTTGTTAATGGCTGTAATAAAGATAATATCTCAGATAAACTTAAGCGTATTTATACTGATGTTGAAAAAATTATAATTACTAAATCTAACGCAATGGAGATATCAACAGCGTTAAATGAAGGTATTGAAAGTTCATGCGGAAATATTTTAATCCGGTTTGATTCTGATGATATTTGGGTAAAAGGTAGATTTAATGAAATTGTGTCATCAGTGCAGAGTAGCAAAAGTGAATTTATTTTTGGGACGTCTCTTTATGACATCATTGATAGTGAGGGACAATTTTCACGCCATGGCAGGCCGCCGCTAGATAAGGATAAATTCATTAAACGGCCATTTAAATCTTTTACTGCTCACCCAGCTATATTTTTCAGCCGAACATTATTTGAATTAGTCCGCTATAAACCTGAGTATGCTGGAATAGAAGATGTATTATTTATGCACGAAATATTAAGTTTGGATTGTGTTAATTTGATGGTTATTGATAAACCGTTAATAAATTACCGTATACATGAAGAACAATATACGTCAGTGAATAAAAATAATCAAAAAATTAGGCTCGCAAAATATTTTCACAACAACTTGTTTTTTTATGAGAAAGTAATTCTTTACATAATAAATAAAAAGATTTTTACAAAAGGCTTTACACAAGCATTAATATTGAGTTTGAAGTTATGAATACATACTTAGGTGTTATTACGACAAAACCACCAGGAAAGGTTATCTCTAAAATTGTTGCGAGGATAAATGCCAATTTTAAAATTGTTGTATTTGTTAATTCTTCTTGTGATAAGTTAGTCGCAGAATGGTTAGCTTATGCCGACGCTATTCCGCTGATATCGGTTATTCATGGCGATAAGTTTTTTCAAGCAGGGTACAGTCGAAATCGAATATTAGCGCACATATCTAGTAATGAAAAAAATAGTGTGTATCGTCTATGGTTACTTGATGATGATATGTTGCCCTCCTTGTTGAGTTTAGAGCACCTGCTAAAACTTGATAAACCTGGGATTTTCATTCCTAAAAGAAGAGAGATCGTAAATGGTAAGCGCATTTCATTCGATTTTTTTAAATCGAAATTGAACGCTGGGGGCGTCAAGTTTAGGCCAGGAGGTAGCTTAATATTGGTGAAAACTTTTGATGTGCAGCCTTTTCCTGAGAATGTTAAATGTGAAGAAGAAAGCATCTGGTCATTGAGGAATTATATTTCTAACGGGCATATGCCTAAATTGATAAATACAATTAGTTTTACACACTTTGGAAGAACTAACCAAATAAAAAAAGTGAGTAGGAAAATTGGTGCCCCGTACTTTTTTTTAATGTTTTATCTTGTTAAAGCTAGTTTTGTGCGTGGATTTAATCGAGATATATTATATGCAGCAAAGCAAATATTTAAAATAATTTAGTGACTCTGAGCATTAACGCTTTTATTTACAATGGATATGATTGTAAATTTTATTGTCTCATAGCGGTTTATTTATCTGAAAATCCGTCAATATTGCTATTTTTAAATGAAGGTCAATTATGAGTTATTTGCTTTTTATTGAGTTATTTTTTTCTTCTAGAACAATGTCATCCTCTAGGCAAGATATATGGTTAATTACTGCTTCTTTTATAATGTCTTTAACTTGGGGGATATTAACCAATAGTAAAGAACTGCTTGTGTTTTATTCCCTTTTTCATATTCCTCTGTTTTACTTTGTTTTTATGGCGCATGATCGATATAGATCTATGCTGAAATTTTTGAATTTTTTTTTGTGTTTTGTAGTATTGTTAATGCTAGTCGTTTTGGTATCAAGCCTACTTGGTTTTGCTGATTTTGCATTTTTTGTAAAAGATATTTTTAAACTTCCAAATAATTCTCGTGATATAACGCAATATGGTTCAGGACTGCTTGGAAATGTCGCTCTGCTTGATGGTATTATTGTTCGACATGTTCTTTTTTTTGATCAGCCATCTACTTTTTCATCCTTTATATTTATACTGTCGTTATCAGTCTGGCTCAATAAGGGGTTTTTTAGTAAACTCTTGTTATTGATTATTATTATTGCTTTCACACCTTCAAAAATAGCACTTATTCTTTTTATTTTTGCACTTCTAATTGTTTATTATATTCGAAGTGATTTTCTTAGGTCTTTAGCAATCCCTATTTTTTTATTCTTAGGATTTATCGCCGCTTACTTTCTTGATTTTAAGATAATAGACTTAGCAGATACACTTTCTGCGAGGCTTTATTGGACTGATCTTCTGTTTAGTGGAACAGCACCTTGGGATCTTACTTCGTCGTGTGTAGGAGGTTCTAATAGTTGTGTAATTGGGATCTATGATGGTTACTTAGTGAAATTACCAATTATTTTGGTTGCTTTAGTCTTTGGCCTAGATAAAAAATATAGAGTCTTAGCTGATTCTATACTTATTTCTAGCCTATTTACTCTTCAATATGGAACCGCTTTGTTCTATGTTCCTTTAACGGTAATCACGTACTGCTTCTTAAAAGATTATTACGCAAGGAATGAAATTTAATCTTAATACTTATTCTAGAGCTCGATAATTAATTTGGTGTCCATTGATTAAATGCTCTATTATCATCAAAATTACAGGAATGCATTTAATGATTAGAAAATATACTGATACGGATTTTAATACAGGCATAAGGGCTAATAAGTATTATCATGGTTTTTTGATTCATTCTGAGGTGGTGGGCTAAGAGATATAAATGATTATTTTAATAGCTTTGTTGATTCAGGAAAGTATGGTGTTCAAATGTTTTTTGTTATTAGTGGATTTACCATATTTTATCAATTTTTTCCGCTAACTATAGTTTTAATAAGTTTATTAAAGTTCGTTTGCTTAGAGTTAGCATTGCCTATTACCCTATATTTTTTTAGGGATTAATTTCGACTTGATTCTACCTAATTATTTTGCCTTGAATTTTTCAGAGGGGAATGTGTCTATTTTAAATTTATTTATGCATGCGACATATTTAGGCTTTTTTGATAAATATTATATTAATACAATACTTGGCGTCGAGAGGGCTCTGTATGTTGGAGTTTTTTTCTATTTTATTATCGGCTTGATAATATCTAACGGTATCTGAAAAAAAGGTACATATAACATTGCTATTATATTTTTATTTTTATTCGTAAATGTTATATTACTTTTTTGTTAAAGTTTGGTTTTTTAGATTCTCTTTTACTTGATTAGATGCCATTTAGATATGGATCACTATTTTTAATGGGAGGATGTACATATATTTATAGATATAATAGCATGCCTAAACATAAGGTTTTATCAGATTTTTCTTTGTTGCTATTTGTTTTTCAATTTTTAATTACCCCATTAATAAATTCAGCACTAATTAATGAAATGATGTTTGTAACAACAACGATGTTAGTTATTGCATTTGCAACTAAAGAATCATTAATTATTAAAATTCTAAATTTAAGTACTATTCAATTCGTTGGAAGATTGAGTTTCTCTATATATTTATTACATCATATGATTATTGAGTATACCGATTCATTTGTATTTTCAATACTATTAACATTATTTTTTTCTTATTTTTACCATATGTTTTTTGAAGTTAAAATGTACAGTAAATATAAAAATAAAATACATCTTCGATACAGGATTAATATAAAAAGCAAGGTCATTACATGAAAGTATTAGCAAATTCTTTACCTAAGTCAGGCACACATGTTTTAACAAGAATATTAGATTTGATAGGTTTTGAGGCAAACAGTTTACATTTTTCAGGGGCAATTACTCGCAATAGAAGTAATAATCCCATAAAAATAATCAAAAATCGTATTGAAACTACATTAAATGTAAGTGAAGGTTTTTGTTTGGATTTAGATGAAGATAGGTTTTTAAGAAATAAATATTTCGCTAAACTTATAAATTCTTTTGCTGACGAAACTTACTCTCAAGCTCATATTCCTTATTCAATTGAATTAGAAAATGAATTTGAAAAAAATGATATTAAAATATTATATATCATCAGAGACCCACGAGATGTTTTAATATCCCATTTTCACCATCATCATAGGGATGAAAATTATGATGGGCATAAACTTATGAATTTACAAACTAATGATAAAGATAAAATCCTATTATCATTAAATGGTTTTAATTTAAATACTTATAATCCTACTTTACCTTTGAAAGAAAGAATAGAACGCACAAAAGGGTGGTACTTTACTAAAAGTAAAAATGTTTGCTCTGTTAAATTTGAAGATATAATAGGTGTTAAAGGTCTTTCTTCTGAAGAAAAGCAAATCGAAACAATAAAGAAAATAGAAGACTTTTTAGAAATCAATGATTCTTCGTTATTAAAACAAAAAGATAAAATTTATTATGAAAAAGCTGAAACATTCAGAAAAGCAAAGATTAATGATTGGAAAAACTATTTTGATGAAGAAATAAAAGTTTTAGTAAAAAATAGCATGGGTGATTATTTAATTGAGTTGGGGTATGAAAATGACCTTAATTGGTAAGGTTTTTTCTGCTCGGTATTTTTTTGCTTTAAAATATAAAATACTTAATGTTTTATTTTTTCCAAGAAAACTATTATTTAAAAAAATTGGTAAGCAGTGTTTTATTCATCCCTTAGTAAGTATTAAAAATTATTCCTTAATTGAATTAGGAGATAAAAACTTAATTCATAGAAATGTAGTCATCTGGGCAAAAATTAAAACAGGAAACAATATACATATAAACCCTAATACATGTATCTATGGCGAAGTTGAAATTGGCTCTAATGTTATGATTGCCCCCAATGTAATGATCGCCAGTGGCAATCATGGAATAGCTCTTTGTGATCTACCAATGATTGAGCAAAATTCAAACATTAAAAGGCCTATTAAAATTGAAGATGATGTTTGGATAGGTGCAAATGTGATAATCACAGACGGGGTGACAATTGCCAAAGGTAGCGTAATAGGAGCTGGTAGTGTAGTTACAAAAGATACTGCTGAAAATTCAATTTATGTAGGTAATCCTGCATATAAATTAAAGGTAAGAAAGTGAAAAAAGTATTTCTAATAATACCTAACCCTAACGTTTTTGATTATAAGAATAGTAGAGATAATTTCTCTTACAGATGGTTTAAGTTAAGAAGAACATTTGAGAAGAAAAAATTAGAATTATGCTTAAAAGAAGAATTAGATAAAAATATAAAATGTAATATATCATTAGAAATTGGTGTTTTTGATTCTGTTTTGTCAGAAAATAAATACTTAATCATTGAAGAAAGTCCACATGTTAGACCACAAGATTGGGATGAAGAACGACATAAGGATTATAAAAAAATATTCACTTGGGATGATACCTTAATAGATAACAAAAAGTATTTTAAATTAAATTATGCATTTGATATTCCCACAATTATTCCAAAGGAATTTAAAAACAAAAAGTTTTGTTGTACTATCGCAGGCAATAAAAGTGCGAAGCATTGTGATGAATTATATACAAAAAGAGTTGATTTTATAAGGTGGTTTGAGAATAATCACCGGAATGAGTTTGATTTATTTGGTACGAAATGGGATCAGTACAAATTTGGGCATGGGTTGTTTGGTAAGATATTAAATAAAATTAAATTTTTGAGAAAACCATGTCATTTTATATCATATAAAGGGATGGTAGATTCAAAATATGAAACGATGAAAAATTATAAGTTTTCAATATGTTATGAGAATATTAAAGACCAAAATGGATATATAACTGAAAAAATATTTGATAGTTTTTTTGCTGGATGCGTGCCTATATATTGGGGAGCTAAAAATATAACTGAGCATATACCGAAAGAGTGCTTTATAGATAAACGGGATTTTAATAGTTTTGAAGAAATATATAACTATATGAAAAATATGGATGAAAAAATGTATATGAATTATTTAGAAGCAATAGAAGGTTTTTTAAATAGTAAAAAAGCAGATCCTTTTAGAGCTGAAACGTTTGCAGATACTATTGTCAGTGAAATTAGTAAAGATTTGGAATGTAGTTAAAAAGTATTAGACATCAATAATTTTATGAAACGTTCGGACTCAAGCGTACAAATATTTAGAAGTTAATAGGATCCAGAATGACAAGCATTGCAATTAGTTCAAATACAAGTTGGTATTTGTATAATTTTAGAAAAAATACAATATTTTCCTTAATTGAGCAAGGATATAAAGTTATAGCGATAGCACCTAAAGATGAATACTCAACTAAATTATCTGAGTTAGGTTGTGAATTCATTCATATTGATATTGACCAAGGTGGTACAAATCCTGTTCGCGATATCAAAACCTTTTCTGATTTTTATCGTATTTATAAAATGAAGAATATCGATGTTGTTTTAAACTTTACGCCTAAGAATAATATCTACAGTACATTAGCTGCTCATTTTAATGGTGTAAAGTCGATTAATAATATCGCAGGCTTAGGCATCTTATTTATCAATGAAAACATCACCTCTAAAATAGCTCGGTTTCTATATAAAATTAGTCAATCAAAGGCATCAAAATTATTTTTTCAAAATGAAGAAGATAGAGCTTTATTTCTTGAAAAAAAAATAACCACTTCAGTGGCAACTGATCGTTTACCAGGGTCAGGAGTGGATTTAGGGCGCTTTATTTTATCCCCAGCTCTTGATGATGGTACTGTTCGTTTTCTACTTATTGCTCGTATGTTATATGACAAAGGTATAAATCAGTATGTCGAAGCAGCAAGAGTTTTAAGAGAAAAATATAGGAATAAAGTTGAATTTCAATTATTAGGTTTTTTAGATGTAGATAATCCTTCCGCTGTTTCTAAGTCTGACATGCAAGCATGGGTAGATGAAGGGATTGTTAATTATTTAGGGATCTCAGATAGTGTTGAACAAGATATTGCAAAAGTTGATTGTATGGTTTTGCCTTCTTATTATAGAGAAGGTGTTCCTAAGTCGTTATTGGAAGCAGGAGCTATGGGGAAACCAATAGTAACTACTGATAATATAGGGTGTAGAGAAACAGTAGATAGCGGTATTAATGGCTTTCTTTGTGAGCCACGTTCAAGTGAAAGTTTAATTGAAAAATTAACACTAATTATAGAGATGACGCACTCAGAAAGATTATCGATGGGTGAAAAAAGTCGGTTAAAGATTGAAAGTGAATTTGATGAAAAAATTGTTATTAATAAATATCTGGAAGCTGTAAAGAACTGTTTAGTTGATAAGTAGGTATTTGAATAATGAACACTGTAATGGATGGTTCGTATCAAGATTGGGTACAACAGCAATATAGTTAATATAAATAACTATGTAAACTAATGGCTGAACGTAACGAACTATGTCCCTCTGGCAAAAAATATAAAAAGTGCTGCCAGCTAACTCAAAGCAGTACGACTAGATAGTTCATCCAAAAGTTAATAAATAGCCTACTGCAAGAGCAAGGGGTTGATTCGTTTAATGATGCTCAATGCTTTTTAAGATGACTATGTGGTTGAGTTACGTCACTAGTTACCATCGCCATATTAAAGGCAAAGAATATGTAAGATAATATTTCATGACTTGTTGCCTTCACACAAGTCAAGTATCATTGAAATTCATCTTTTATTTACTTTATAATCACTTATTATATTCATGGCTCCACTCAATAATTTCATTTTTATTAATAACGTTATCGCCAAACTGCCTCAGCAAAAAATAGCGCAGGTTATTAGTGTGTGCTTGTTGGTTTATATTGCCTCTGTTGCGGCTAAAATTACTTGGTTGATAATACCTAATACTAATCAAACTTTTAGCAATAGTGATGTGGGAAATATTAAGCGACTACAGGGTCAATCACGAGATGAAAACGTTGATTTATCTAAGTTACAATCGTTAAATTTATTTGGTGCATACAATGAATCAATAATTGAAACTACTGTGGTAGTTGAAAATGTGCCTGAAACACGATTAAAGTTAACATTGTCTGGTTTGGTAGCAAGTGATCAAGTTGACGCTTCGGCTGCTATTATTGAATACAAAAGTAAACAAGAAACTTATGGTATTGGCGATATTATAAAAGGTACCCGCGCTAGCCTTGAACAGGTGTTAATTGATCGAGTTATCATAAAACAATCAGGCCGTTTAGAAACACTAATGCTTGATGGTGCTGATTATGGTCAACCAGCGCAAAGCATCTCAAATAAAAAACCTCAACAGCGTCAATCAAAAAATAGTCCTCAAAAATCACCTTCAAAATCAAAAACGAGTGTAATTGATCTGCGTTTTAATGAAAATTTAAGTCAAAACGCTAAACTTCTGAGAGCCGAATTAAAAAATGATTTTGGAAAAATAACAGATTACCTTCGAATTTCACCTGCACGTATAGCGGGTAAAATTGTCGGTTATCGTTTGTCGCCAGGTAAAAATGCTGAATTTTTCAAATTATCAGGTTTGAAATCTGGTGATATTGCGGTACAAATGAATGGCTATGATTTGCTTGCTCCACTAGAGGCTGTACAGGCAATGTCAGCATTAAAAACTGAACGTGATATTTCATTATTAGTTGAGCGTAAAAACGACTTGATTGAAATACTGTTTAGTATTGATTAAATAAATATTTTCATAAGCATTAACATTTAATGTTTATGAATAAGTAATAAATAATAAGGAATTTTTCATGGGCGCAACCTTAAACGTATTTGTGGTTAAGCAGTTAACTCACAAGTTTAAGCAACTCAAACAATTGTGCGTGATTTTAATCACAGCACTTACCTTTAGTGGTATTTTTGCTGTTGGGCAAGCAAGTGCTGGCCAATATTCCCCTAGCTTTAAAAATACTGACATTGTTGAGTTTGTGACTATTGTGGGCAAAAACCTGAAAAAAACCATGATTGTTGATCCTAACGTACGGGGTAAAGTTAATGTACGTAGTTATGATGTTTTAACCGAGGAGCAATATTATCAATTTTTCCTGAATGTGCTTGAGGTCTATGGTTTTGCTGCGGTGAAAATGAATAATAATATTATCAAAATTATTCGTAATAAAGATGCAAAAACTTCATCTATTCCTGTTGTCGGTAGCAATAGTGGTATTGTTGGTGATGAAATGGTTACCCGTATTGTGGAAGTGAAAAATGTTACGGTACGTGAATTAGTGCCTCTTCTGCGTCAATTATCTGATCAAGCCGGTGGTGGTAATGTTACTAACTATGACCCTGCTAACGTTATTATGCTTACGGGTACCGCAGCAACGGTAAATCGCCTAGTAAAAATTATTGAAAGAGTAGATAGAGCCGGCGATCAAGATGTAGAAATTATTAAGCTGCATTATGCTTCAGCAGGTGAAATGGTACGTATTATTGAAGCGATGAATAAGCCATCTGGTGGTAAAGCCGGACAGCCAAGATTTTTAATTCCAAAAATTGTTGCCGATGATCGTAGCAATAGCGTTATTGTTAGTGGTGAAGTTAAAGCACGAGAACGTGTTATTCGTTTAGTTAAACGGTTAGATAGCGAATTAGAAACGAGTGGTAATACGCGCGTGTACTATCTTAAATATTCTAAAGCAGAAGATCTCGTTAAGGTACTTAATGGTGTTAGTAAAACAATTGCTTCTGAAGGCACGACTAAATCAAAGTCAGGTAAAAAATCAAAAGCTGAAACTAGTATTGAAGCGCATGAGCCAACCAATGCTTTGGTTATTACTGCACAACCCGATATGTTACGTTCTCTTGAAGCGGTTATTCGTCAATTAGATGTACGTCGTGCACAGGTCTTAATTGAAGCTATTATTGTTGAAGTGTATGAAACTGATGGTGTTAGTTTAGGCGTACAGTGGGGTAATGAAAACTTTGGCTTTACTCAATTCACTAATGGTCCTGCCACTATTACCTCTGTTGCCGCTGGTGTTAAAGCGGCAGAAACCACCCAAGGCGAATTTGTTCCTGCGTTACTAAATGATAATAATGACGTAATTCAAGAAGGTTATTATAAAGCTGACACTGAGGGTGATTTTTCTTTAATAGGAGCAGCGTTAGGTTCAACCAGTGGTTTAGTAATGGGAATCGCTACCGGTGACTGGGCGGCTATTATTCAAGCGGTGAGTACTGACACTAATTCAAATGTTTTAGCTACACCAAGTATTACTACGCTTGATAACGAAGAAGCCTATTTTATTGTTGGTCAAGAAGTGCCTATTATTACTGGCTCAACGAGTAGTAGTACTAATAGTAACCCTTTTCAAACCGTTGAACGCCAAGAAGTTGGCATTAAATTACGTGTTACGCCACAGATTAATGAGGGCAATGCCGTTCAACTCACCATTGAGCAAGAAACGTCCTCTGTTAGCGGCAACACGGGTGTGGATATTTCAATTAATAAAAGAGAAATCAAAACCACCGTAATGGCTGAAAGTGGTGCAACGGTTGTTTTAGGTGGTTTAATTGATGAAGACGTGCAAGAAAGTGTGCAGAAAGTACCACTGTTAGGTGATATTCCTTTTATTGGTCACTTGTTTAAATCAACTAGTAATAGTACTCGTAAGCGTAATTTAATGGTGTTTTTACGTGCCACAATAATACGTGATGCAAACTTAATGAATGAAATTAGTGAAAGTAAATATAACTATATTCGTGCTGATCAAATTCGTAAACAAGAAGAGGGTTTGTCATTAATGAGTAATAAAAAATTACCAATTTTACCTGAGTGGAATGATGAACTCGCATTACCACCTTCTTTTAACGATTATCAAAAGAAGGTGCAGCAAGACAAACTACAGCAAGAGAAAGGCTATTTACCTCAAGGTTATTTACCTCAAGACAAATCAGCAGAAGAGGGTTCATCAAAAGAGAATAACGATTAATGTCTGAAGACTCTATTCAAGCTACAGAGGTAGCAGCTAAACAATATAGTGAGCAATTAACTGAACTTGATAGCAATAAATCAAACGCTATTGCTTGGCGTTTACCTTTCGCTTTTGCTAAGCGTTATAGTGTTCTATTAAGTAAAAATGAAACAGGCTATGTTTTACACTGTTTAGCAGATATTGGTTTAGCAACCATTGTTGAAGTTCGACGCATTATTAAAGCCCCGTTTAGTTTTGATGTTCAAGATGTTGCATCGTTTGAATTGTTGTTAACGCAGGCTTATCAACGTGACTCATCAGAAGCGCAACAAATGATGGAAAATATTGGTAATGAAGTTGATTTATATTCTCTTGCTGATGAAATTACAGAAAGTGAAGACTTATTAGAAAATGAAGATGATGCGCCAATCATCAAACTGATTAATGCCATGCTCAGTGAAGCGATCAAAGAAAGTGCCAGTGATATTCATATTGAAACCTTTGAAAGTACTTTGCAAATTCGTTTTCGAGTTGATGGTATCTTGCGTGAAATATTAAAACCTAATCGAAAATTAGCCTCTTTATTAGTCTCACGTATAAAAGTGATGGCAAAACTAGATATTGCGGAAAAACGTATTCCACAAGATGGCCGTATTTCGCTGCGAATTGGTGGTAGAGCAGTGGATGTTCGAGTGTCGACTATGCCAACAGGCTATGGTGAACGTGTCGTTTTACGTTTACTTGATAAAAATGCGGCGAGATTAGATCTTAAAGATTTAGGCATGACAGATCATAACCGTGCTAATTTCTCCACCTTGATTGAAAAACCGCACGGTATTATTTTGGTTACTGGCCCTACAGGCTCAGGTAAAAGTACTACGCTGTACGCGGGTTTAAGCCAAATAGATGAGAAAGAACGCAATATTTTAACAGTTGAAGATCCGATAGAGTTTGCTATTGAAGGTATTGGTCAAACGCAAGTAAACACGAAAGTAGACATGACCTTTGCTCGTGGTTTACGCGCTATTTTACGACAAGATCCTGATGTGGTAATGATAGGTGAAATTCGTGATTTAGAAACGGCACGAATTGGCGTGCAAGCCAGTTTAACCGGGCATTTAGTTTTATCTACCTTGCATACTAATACAGCCGCAGGTGCTATTACGCGTATGGAAGACATGGGGGTTGAACCCTTTTTATTATCGTCAAGTTTATTGGGTGTGTTAGCGCAACGATTAGTCAGAACACTTTGTCCTCATTGTCGAATGAGTCATTTACCCGATGAAGAAGAATGTGCCTTACTTGGTTTACCAGAGAATAATAGCCAAGAAATATATCGGGCTATTGGTTGTGCTGAGTGTAATTTTAAAGGTTATCGAGGGCGAACAGGTATTCATGAGCTATTGGTTGTTGACGATACAGTGAGAGAAATAATTCATAATGGTCATGGTGAACAGGTTATTGAAAAATATATTCGTCAGCATACTGCTTCCATTCGCCGTGATGGTTTTGACAAGGTAATGCTAGGCATAACCACGTTAGAAGAAGTGCTACGCGTAACGAGAGAAGATTAATGGCAGCATTTGCTTTTCGTAGGTAAAGAGTTATGCGGCTGATAATTGTGAATAGTGCCAATAATGGCAAATAAGAATGAATAAGATGACAGATTAAAAAATAATGGCAGCATTTGATTATCAGGCAGTAGATAGCCGGGGAAAAATTAAAAAAGGTGTGATTGAAGGCGATACCCCGAGGCAAGCGCGGGCATTACTACGTGAGCAAGGTTTAATGCCAACAGAAGTTATACCAACATTAGCCAGTCAAAAAAGTAAATCAGGCAAAGCCAATAATCGAAGCAATAAAAACAAAGTGTCTGCTGCTGAACTAGCATTAATAACTCGTCAGTTGGCGACCTTAGTTGAGTCTGGCTTACCCCTTGAAGAAGCATTAGTTGCCATCGCCGAACAAGGTGAAAAAAACGCCCTTAAAAGTATGATCATGGGAGTGCGCACCAAAGTTACCGAAGGTTACGGTTTAGCCGAAAGTATGGCTGAATACCCTAAAGTATTTAACCACCTGTATCGCGCTATGGTTGCTGCGGGAGAAAAATCAGGCTATTTAGATAAAGTTTTAAATCGTCTCGCTGATTATACCGAACAACGAGAGCAAATGCGTTCACAGCTCATTCAAGCATTAGTTTACCCTGTTATTATGACCGTTGTTGCTGTGGGTGTTATTGCTATTTTATTGACGAAAGTTGTGCCACAAATTGTCGGTCAATTTGAACACATGGGGGCGAGCCTTCCTAGCTCAACTAAGTTGTTAATTGCTAGCAGCGACTTCTTACAAGCGAATGGTTTTTATATTGTTTTATTGATTGCGATAATAATGTTGTTATTTTCGCAATTATTAAAAAAACCAAAATTTGAGATGGCTTACCATCAACGAGTTATTACGCTGCCTGGTATTGGCAAAGTTGTTAAAAGTCTTAATACGGCTCGGTTTGCTCGTACATTAAGTATACTGTCAGCAAGTGCGGTACCCTTGTTAGAAAGTATGAAAATTTCAGGAGAAGTGCTTGATAATCTATATATTAAGCAGCAAGTTAAATTAGCCGCTGACAAAGTGCGTGAAGGAACTAGTTTACGTTTGTCGTTAGAGCAAACTAAATTATTTCCTCCTATGATGTTGCATATGATTGCCAGTGGTGAAAAAAGTGGTCAGCTTGAGCAAATGCTAGGCCGTGCTGCAGACAATCAAGATAAAGAATTTGAAGCACTAATGAACATATCATTGAAAGCTTTTGAGCCAGCACTTATGGTGGTTATGGCGGGGATAGTGTTATTTATAGTGATGGCGATATTAGAGCCGATATTGAAATTAAATACTTTTGTTGGCGGTTAAGGCTTACTTAGGCTTAAAAAAACAGTATGTGCTGCTCATCCTGAGAATGAAGTAGTTAACAAACCGTAAATTAGTTTACCTTAAATAGGAAGTTAGGAATAAAGAAATGAATAAACAAAAAGCGCAAGGTTTTACGTTATTAGAAGTCATGGTTGTTATTGTAATCATCGGCATGATGTTAAGTGTAGTAGTGCCAAATTTAATGGGTAGTCAAGATACGGCTAAATTACAAAAAACAGTACAAGATGTAACGGCGCTAGAAAGCTCTTTGAGTATGTACAAATTAGATAACTATGACTATCCAAGTACTGAGCAAGGGTTAGAAGCGTTAACTGAGCAAACAGATATAGAGCCTATTCCGCGTCGTTTCCCTGATGGTGGTTATGTTAAGCGTTTACCTAAAGACCCTTGGGGCAATGAATATATTTTATTGAACCCAGGTGAACAGGGTAAAATGGATGTGTTTTCACCAGGGCCTGATGGTGAAGCAGGTACTGAAGATGATATAGGCAATTGGAATTTGGGCGACTACCAATAGTAAGGCTCACCTTGTTGCTGTAAAGCCCAATTTAGGCGGCAAAAGTACTCATTGACTCGCGTCAACGCTGTGCTTTTTTCTTTAAATTGAACCATACAGCTTAAAGGAGAGCGTTACTTTTAGCTAAAGATAATACATGAAAAACCATTATTCGTTATTTTCACAGCCAACAACAAAAACCAAAGGCTTCACCTTGCTTGAAGTCTTGGTGGTTATTGCGCTAATAGGATTAATTATTTCTAGTGTGCAGTTTAATTTTTCCGGTAAACGCCCCGAAGATACGCTGAAGAAAGTCAGTTATCAATTTGCTGCGTTATTTGAAAGTGCCGCCAATTATGGCTTGTTAAATAATATTGAACTTGGCTTGTATATTGATAAAAGTAGCTACCGCTTCTTAGGATACGATGGTATTAAGTGGAGTAAAATCGCGCAGCAAGACTGGTTAGCCACACAAGAATTGCCTGAAGGAGTAACCTTAACACTGACACTGGATGATTTACCTATAGAAGAACCGTTACTCTTTGATTCATCAGTATTTAAAGATCAAAATGAAGAGTTCCTCTCTTTTGAAACTACTGACGAAGCAAAAAAAGCAGAGCAAAAAAAGCAATTATTACCACAAGTCTATATTTTATCTGGTGGTGATATTACCCCTTTTAGTTTAACGTTTCATTTTACTGAAGAAGCCTCGCTGTATGATGATTTATCTGAACTAGGTTACCGAGTAATCGGCCTTTATAGCGCGCGGTTGACGGTAGAAGGGCCCGTGTTAGATGATTGACTATCGACAATTAAAAAAAACAGTGGGCTTCACGTTAATTGAAGTAATGCTTGCGATGGCCGTTTTTTCTATCGCTGGCGTAGCGCTACTAAGTGTTGCCACTAATAATACGCGTAATATTGCTTACCTAGAAGATAAAATGTTCGCTAATTGGGTGGCTGCCAACCAGCTGGTTGCAACGCATTTAGTAGAAAAATGGCCCCCTAAAAACAAGGTAAAAGGTGAAGTTGAATTAGCCGGTAGGGCATGGTTTTGGCAGCAAAAAGTAATCAAAACAACTGACAAAGACATGCGTGCAATTGTGATGGAAATTCGCCTAAAAGAAGACGATGAACTCGCTATTAGTAGTTTAACTACCTATGTTTCTAAGGTGGAACAATAATGTTGAGTGGCAATAACAAAGGCTTTACTTTATTAGAAGTATTAATTGCCATTGCCATCTTTTCTCTTATTAGTTTATCAAGTTTTACTATTTTTGATACGGTTCTTAGGGCTGACGAAACCGCAAAACAACGTAGCGAACGTCATAATGAACTACAGCGAGCCTTTTTAATACTAGAACGAGACATTATCCAGATCGCCCGACGGAGTGTTCGTTTAAATGGAGAATCGCCTTTAGATCATTTTTTGCAAACATCCGGCGATGCTTTTTCCTCTGATGAACAAGCGCTTGCTTTTGTTCGTCATGGTTGGACAAACCCAGGTTTATTATTACCGCGCAGTGATATGCAAGCAGTGGCGTATCGGTTAGTGGATGAAACGCTAGAGCGCTTACATTTTAATTTTGTTGACGCTGTGGTCGGTGAGGAGCCAAAAATAAGGCCATTAATAAGTGATGTTTCTGCATTAACGTTTGAATACTACGATGGTAAAAAATGGCAAAAAACGTGGTCAGAGAAATCACTACCGTTAGCTATTGCCATTGATATTGAAACTAAAGATTACGGTGTTATTCGCCGACAATTTTTGGTTGCGGGTGATAACGCAACTAAAAATGATGTCTCAGGTAAAAAACCATGAGTGCTTTATTATCAAAACACCCCAAGCAAACGGGTGTAGCGCTAATTACCGTGATGTTAATTGTTGCCTTATGTGCGGTTATTGCCACTCAAATGACTGCCCGCTTACAGGTGCAAATGCAACGTAGTGCTAATATTATTTTTAACCAACAAGCTTATTGGTATGCTATGGGGGCAGAGGCTTTTACTAAAAGAGTGTTAATCACCGTCTTTAAAGAGGATGAAGATATCACTCATTTAGGGCAGGCTTGGGCGCAAGGCAAAATGACTTACCCGGTTGATTTTGGTGAAATATCAGGTGAAATTTTTGATTTACAAAGCTGCCTCAACCTAAATGCACTACGCGCGGTCTTAACCAATACTGGTGGCGGGAATTTACCTAATAATACTAACAAAGTGCCTGCCAGACTAGCTCTAGAAGCCTTATTGATTAATCTTCAACTTGATGGTGTTAGCTCATTTGAGGCTGAATCAATGGCTGATTCATTAACTGATTGGTTAGATGAAAATAGCCGTATTAGCGGCTTAGGTGGCGCAGAAGACGATGATTATGCTTCGCGTGAATTTTCTTACCTAGCAGCGAACAATTTTTTAGCTAGCGTAAATGAATTAAGAATAATAGAGCACTTTACACCGAAAATTATTGAAGCAATAAAGCCCTATGTTTGTGTTATTCCAGCAAGCGATCAACATAAAATAAATATTAATACTCTAAGCAGTGAACATGCTGAGTTATTGCAAGCTTTACTTGATTCAACGTTAGATCAAGCACAAGATATATTAGACGCTAGGCCAGAAAAAGGTTTTGCTTCTCTCAATGATTTTTATAATTTACCCGAGGTTGTTAAGCTCAGTAATTTTAATGATAAAAAAGTTCAGTTTGTAGTTGATAGCGAATACTTTACACTAAAAGCTAGCGCAAATTTCAATAATAGTTTTTTTGCAATGAAGTCAGTGATGAAAGTAACAAATAATAAATATATTGATGTGATCAGTCGCACCGTAGGACGCAATTAATGGCCGAAATTTTATATATACGCCTAGGTAGTCGAGTTCAAGATAAAATATCTTGGTTAATCTTTAGTACTAGCGAGCAAGAGATTATTGCCAGTGGCGAATTAACGAGTGCTGAGCAATTAAGTGAGTTAACCGAAAAAGCACGGCAACGTGACGTAAAGGTGTTTGTTCCTGGCGGAGATGTGTTACTAAAGAGCTTAACTGTACCGACTAAGTCACAACGAGCAATGCGCTCAGCTGTGCCTTATATGCTTGAAGATGAGTTAGCGCAAGATGTTGACCAGTTATTCTTTGCTTATGCGAATATTACGGATGAACAGAGCGATAATAATTGTTTTGTTGCGGTGACTGAACGGGCACAAATGCTGTTGTGGCTATCTTGGTTAGCTGAAGCAAATATTCAAACTAAAACACTGCAACCTGATGTTTTAGCAATGCCTTATACGGCGGGACAATGGCATGCTATTGCGCTGAATTTAGCAACGTCTTCTTCATGTGGCGCTTCAAATGGGATACAAATCGTCGTTCGTCAAGGTCAATGGCAAGGTTTTACGCTTGATAGTGACGCATGGCAGTTTAGTTTGCAGCATGTTTTTGCAACTGAGCAAAAAGAGGGTTTAGCGCAAGAGAAAAATGACATAATCATTAATACTTATTCAGATTTAGGTAATTTTAATGAAGCATCAAGCCCAAAAGGTTTTACCATTGTTAAGGCGGAAGAGGAATTACCTTTAGCTTTATTTGCACAGCATTGTCAGCATAGCAAATTTAATTTACTGCAAGGTGAATTTAAAGTAATAGAGCACCGTTCAAAAAATATGAAAAATTGGCTTTGGGCAGCGGGTATCGCTGTGTGTGCTTTGTTACTCAATGTGAGTTATAAAAACGTACAATTATGGCAACTCTCAGCGCAACAAGAGCAAGTAGAAAAGCAGATAATAGCGCGTTATAAGACAGTATTCCCTAACACCAAAAAAGTACGTATTGGCACAATTAAGTCGCAATTAAATAGAAAAATAGCACAACTTGGTGGCGTAACTGAGCAAACAGGATTTTTATCTATGTTATCTCAAATACAACCTGCTTTTGCCAAAGTTCCAGAATTAACGCCTGAATCAATAAAATTTGATGGTAAAAGGCAAGAGCTTCGTTTACAAGCTATCGCGGGTGACTATCAACATTTTGAACGTTTTAAAACGGCGCTTAGTACCGCTAACTTGACGGTAAAGTTAGGAGCTCAAAATAGTTTAGGTAAACAAGTGATAGGCTCATTTATTATTGTTAGTAAACAAAAAAGTACAAACAGTAAGGGAGGCTCATAATGAATTTATCTTCAATAAAAGCGTGGTGGCAAGGGCTTAATTTACGAGAACAGCAATTAGTATTGGTTATGGGGGCTGTTACTTCATTGTTTTTACTGTATAGCCTGTTATGGCAACCACTAAATGATAGCTTAGCGAATACTAAAAAAAAGCTAGCTAGCCGACAAGAATTACTAACTTGGGTGAATAATAATACCGCTCGTTACCAAAGTATTAAATCTACCAGTGGCAATAAAAAAAGTACTGGTAGCTTATCTAGTATCGTTAACCGCACGGCAAATCAACAACAACTTAGCATTACTCGTATGCAGCCACAAGGGGATGTTTTGCAAGTGTGGCTTGATAGTGCACCTTTTACTCAACTGCTTTTTTGGTTAGAGCATTTAACCAATAATGAAGGGTTAAAGGTAAAAGCGATTGATTTAGCTAAAGGTGATAATGAAGGTGAAGTCCGTATTCGTCGTTTACAGTTAGTTAAACAATAATTTTTTAATGTATACCCAAATGAACTCAAAAAGAGGATTTTAGGACAACTGAGCGAGCCATATACAAGGCGCATCTTTTTATTAAGGGTTACTCAGGAGAATGTGCTCCTGCATTCTCTAATTAGCTACATCCATGTAGCGTCCTTAAAAAAGGATGCAACGAAGTAGATGGTTTGCTCAGTTGTCCCCGTAGGGTTGGTTTAGAAACGTTTTATGCTTCGTTATTGATTTCGACAAGGGAATAACTATTCTCTTCAATCAATGCCTTGCCTAAAGACGTTTCTAATTCCAACTAAAACCTGCACTTTGAATTCACTTGGGTATAAAGTATAAAGCAGAGACAATAAATGAAAAAGAAGTTCTCCATTGGTTTTATTTTTTTAATAATTTATATGGGTTTTTTAATCGCAACATTACCAACAACCCAGTTGTTAAATCAATTTTCATTACCTAACAAAGTTAATATTTTAGGTGTTACTGGTAGCGTTTGGAATACCAATATAGCGCAGGTGATTATAGGCGAAACAAGTATTAAAAAGGTGAACGTTAAGTTAAGCATTTGGTCTTTATTTACGCTAACGCCTAAACTTTTTATCACTTTTGGTGACTCTTTCATTGCCGGGCCTGAAGGCGAACTGGAACTGGTACTTTCTGCAGAAAGAGTCGACATTAATGGCCTTAAATTATTGGTTAGAGCGAATAGGGTTGCACAACAAATTACGCTTCCTTTGCCTGTATCAGCACAAGGTGATGTTGAATTAATGATAGTAAATGCAGCAATTGATCTGAAAAATAATAATCAGTGTATTGCGGCAGAGGGCGAGATTACTTGGTCAAAAGCAGGTGTGATTGCTTTAGAGCAGAATATTAAATTAGGTGATTTTAATGCGAATATTGACTGTGAAAATGGTGTTTTGGCATTGATTCTTTCACCGAAAAATAACTTAGGGTTAACCTTTAATGCCTATATACGTGATGGTGGCAATATTTCAGGTAATGGCTATTTACAGCCGGGCAGAAAATTTCCTCAAGCACTTAATGACGCATTGCCTTTTTTAGGAAAAAAAGACAGCAAAGGCCGTTATCGTTTAAGTTTTTAATCTAGTTTTACTTGTTGAGCTACTTTAGGGACAAAACCTTGATTGATAGCTGTTTGGATAAATGCTGCTCTTAAGCCATTATCAGGTTAATCTAACAAAAAGTATAATACCGCTGGTATTGTAATTAGGCTCCCAAGGTTACCCAATAAAACAATTGAAGCCACTTGCCTAGGCTGTTGTTGATACTTTTCGGCGACCATAAAATTAAGTACAGCGGGTGGTAAAGCACCAAAAATTAGCAATTGTCCATATTGCAATTCACTTAAACTCAAAAAGGGTGATATCAACAAAACAATTAGAATTCCAGTAGCGGGGCAAATAATGGCACCCGCAAGACCTATTCGCCAATCTTGTAAATCAATTGAGGTTAATCGAACGCCTAATGAAAATAACATCAAAGGGACGGCAACTTGTCCTAACATTTCAATGGAAGTACCTAACACTATCGGTAATTGCCAGCCAGTAAGACTAAAACTAATCCCTAAAATTGCAGCAAAAACCATGGGTATTTTAATAATATTTAATATCGATATTTTGTTGTTCATCATTTTCATACCAACACTAAAGTGAAGAGTGTTTTCAACAATAAATAACATTACCGCCGCGGGCAGTGCTTTTTCACCAAAAGCAAATAGCGCAAGTGGTAGGCCTATATTCCCAGAATTAGAAAACATCATCGGCGGTACAAAGGTTTTAACATTAAAGCCCATTAATTTAGCCAAAGGCCATGCTAAAAGTCCTGAAAAAATAACCACAATAAAAGCGGCTGAGGCTAATTGATAATAAGCATCTATCTGAAAGCCTTGATCAGAAAGTACATGAAAAATTAAGGCTGGTGCGAACAGGTCAATATTCAGTTGATTGGCTGAAACCATATCGGGAGAGTGTTTTCTTCCGTATAAAAATCCGATAGAGACAATCGAAAAAAGAGGAAAAATAATAATAAATATTTGGGAAAACATCTAGTTATAACCTTTTGTATAGCTGTGTAAATAAAAGAAAAGGGTTTATGGAAATACCTTCATTAGATTATCCCATTTTATCTGACAAGTTACTCAAGCTTCTATATGAAAATATTTAAATAATTCCGAAAGTAGCAGGCTCTGGAAGTTTAACTGAAATAACTACATTATCTAATAATATAATCCTGAAACGGTGATGTGTCGGGTAAAGAGAGCGATTTCATGTGTTTTTCGAGGATAATTTTTTACGTTGATGCTTTAATGCTGAATGGTCGTTTAATGATTTACTACCCTGAAAATTGTTCATCCCATTATGGATAGTGACCAATTTTATTTGACCATTTCAGCGATAGCATCGATAACGATGAATATTTATAGAGAGTTATTTTTTAGCATCAACAATTGTTCACAGGTTACGTTATTTAAAACATTCTTATTAGTATCGATTAACTCAATACGGCTATCTTTTGAATAAGTGACTTTACTACAGCTAAATTCACTACCAGCTTTATTAAAGGAATAACTGCCTTGCTCGGTAAGTACCACGCCTTTAGCGCGCGCAATATTCAATGAGGTTATTAGTGTTATCAATTGTTGGTGATCAAAAATGTGCTTGTTTGAAAAAATCCAACCTTTACTGAAATAACCCTCGCCATTATTATTTAGTTCGATAAAACCCTTTTGCTCCAGCTTAGTTTGTAGCGCTTTCTTTAGCTTGAATTCATTTTTATAACCGATCTCAATGTTGTCTGAAATATCTTGTAAAGAGGGGGCGGCAATACCAATCATGGGTTTGGCTGTTACTGCTGTATTGTGGTTTTGTTCTAACCAACTAGGATCAATATTACCCTGCTGTATTAGGTGTAATATTTTTTTTGTTAGGTTATGGCTTACAATAAAACGTGATAAATTTTCTTTATCTTGCGCTGAATATTTATCTGATTTTGCTCCTAGAATAATATCAGCTACTTTAAGTTGTTGTACAAAGGATGGGTGCTCTGTATAGCGTGTATCGTTAAGGTTTCTGGCATCAATTAAACAGAGTATAGATTGTAAAGAGATTATTTCTTGATATTTTCCACTTGTTAGCACAGTAACCACTTCTTTTGGGTGCCCTAATCCTGTTGGCTCTATAATTAACCTATCAGGCTTAGATTTAGTAATCAGTTGATTTAATGCCACTTGCATAGGCACGCCAGAGGCACAGCACATACAACCACCAGGTACCTCACGAATAAATACCCCTTTTTCATTACTATTACCTTTATTACTAGAGAGTAGTGCTGAGTCAATCCCAACTTCGCCAAACTCATTCACTAGCACAGCCCAGTTTTCATTTTTTGGTTTATTGGCCAGTAATTGCAATATAGCTGTAGTTTTTCCTACACCTAAAAATCCGGTAATAAGGGTAGTGGGAATAGCTGAAATTTTTGGTGATATCGAGGTGAACATGTAAATTTTACTCGGCTTAAAGCAGTGATTAGCGAAAAATAATTAACGTGTATATGTAGTGTTAATGAATGCTAAATAAAATATTATCGCATGGTTAGCTATCCCGCTATTGTTTTATTATTAATTTGAATACTCAGTGTTATTTGAGCGTTATTAGTATTTGTACTAAAAATTAATAATGACTATTAAAGTAAATTTTATCGTTGGTACTTTTCAGCTGAATATTGGCAGCAGGCACTTTAAACGTCGGTAATACTATACTCGATTTAGTAAAGCGTCTAATTTGCTATCAATAAAAATAGCGATACCTGACAATCCTAGTGTTATTAATGGTACATAAATAACCGAGCTGACAATATCCCCTTTATTATATATATTTACTGCAATAGGTATACTCAGTATTAACAAGGCAATGATTCTATAAATGACTATTATTTTTGAACTAAACATTATGTAATCCTTGGTTTAGCCGTTAATTTAATTATTAAAATAACTAATGGGTAACGACACATTCGATAAGGTAATGCTAGTGATCTCGCTGGAGTCTTACAAAAGGATAATATTCACCCTATAGGTGAATTAAAATCACCTATAGGGTGGGGTGTATTAAATTATTTTCAGATAAGGTGACTTTGTTAACCAGTCTAGAAAGCAGTGAATGTCATGACGGTTTTGATCTTCTTCACGATATACTGCATAAAGTGCTTGGTCAAAATTAGGTGCTTTCTCGAATGGCAATACCAATAGATTACGTTCAATTAATGCATATTCAACAGGCATTATTGCTAGCGCTAAACCAAGTCCTTGTTCTGCAGCTTGTAAAGACGCACTATAATTACTAAAGGTTAATTTATGTTGATATTGCATTTCAGGTAGCTGCATAGCTTCTGCCCAAGTACGCCAAATATTGTTCATATTGGCAAGGTCGATAAGCGGTACTTGGCTGATTTGTTCAGGTGACGTCAGTTTATGTTTTTTGGCAAAGTCTACAGAGCATACAGCATGCGTAGTAAGGTTAAGTAACTTTTTAACCACTACTCCTTGCCAATCACCTTTTCCTATACGTATGGCTAAATCACAATCATCATAGCGTAAGTCGGTAACGTTCATTCCCGTTTCAATACGAATATCAATATCAGGATGCTTTTGTTGAAAATGGCTTAATTGCGGAATAATGACATTACTTGCCATGGTAGGAAATGTTGATATTTTAAGTGAGGGGGAGGAGAATTTATTACTTACAATTTTTGTGCCTTGCTCAAGCTTATTTATGCCTTGTTGTACATAATGTAAATATACTTTTCCCGCTGTATTTAATGCAACACCACGACTTTTACGCTGAAATAATTCAAAACCTAAAAAAGTTTCTAATGCTTTAATTTGATGACTTACCGCCGAGGGCGTTATAAATAATTCACCTGCAGCCTGTTTAAAATTTTCATGGCGAGCAGCGGCTTCAAAAATACCAAAAAGGTGTAACGCAGGCAGTTTATTTGACATAGTTTTATTTACTAGTAGTAATATAACGATAATAACAATAATAAGTGATCATTTATAAAATTAATAGATGAATAAAAATAATCATTAGGCGGTGCCTTACTGTATTAAATTACTGCTTTATTAGTCTCATTAATTGTCATTTTAGTTGCTCAATTAATGTTGTAAACTCCGTTTAGTGCTCTTGTGTTAAATTCGTCATTGACTTGCACCGTCTGAATTGCCGCTGGTACAGAAACAAACAATTTATAATACTGAGATATTTTACCGGATGTAATTTAGTATCTTCCTCAGTATCACTGGAGATACTGCCAACTTATCTCATTTGAAAAAATAGTATATGTCATAATGTAGGCATGACTAAAAGAAAAAATTGATTAATCATAACTTAAAACTATGCTTAAATTGCTGGTATAACAATGAAGCTTTTACTTTAAATTTTTTATGGCTGTGACATTCAACATGCTTTCTTATAAATTAAGAATTAATATTATTAAATCTATGGTGAAATATGGACACAGTTAGATTAAGAAAACTCTTATCTCACCAACAAAATATATTATCTAAAATTGCATTAGGTACACCTTTGAATGATATTCTGAATGATATTTGTTTATCTATTGAAGAAATTATTGATGATGAATCTACAAAATGTTCAATTTTATCGTTAAAGGGAAAACAACTTTTTCACTGTGCAGCACCAAATATCGATTATAAATACTGTCAGTTGATAAATGGGGTAAATATAGGTCCAAACGTAGGGTCATGTGGAACTGCAGCGTATCGAAAATCTCGCATCATTGTTGAAAACATAGAAACATCACCGTTATGGAAGGATTTTAAAAAAATAGCATTAGATTTTGGCTTTAAATCATGTTGGTCAACGCCCATTATTTCTACACAATCAACCGTGCTTGGTACATTTGCCATCTATCATAGTTCACCTAAAGTCCCGTCAACTAGAGAGTTAGAGCTAATCGACTATTTTGTACACTTTTCTAGTATTGCATTAGAGAAAGATATTGATTCATGTAAAGTTAAACAACTCATTGTTGATTTACAGCAAAGCAATGAAAAATTTAAAGCTTTTACTAAAGTCATGCCTGATTTAGCCTTAATTTTAAGTGAGGATGGTGAATATACTGATATTTATGGTTCACCGGATGAATTGTTATATAACTCGCTAAATGCACTAATTAACAAAAATGTCAGTGACGTTCTACCTAAAAAAGAAGCACAGTCGATTATGGCCGTGATCAAAAAAACGTTAGCCACTAATGACATTCAGGTTTTTGAATATCAGCTTGAAGTTCAAAAAGGTAAAGTTACTTTCGAGGGCAGAACGGCTCCCATTGATCATTATCAACCAAGTAATCCATCTCAAAGACACGTTGTATGGATGGCTAGAGATATAACAACTCGAAAAAATGCAGAAAAAGAAGTAGAAAGGTTAGCTTTTTTTGACCCATTAACCAATCTCCCCAACAGGAGAATGCTTAATGAAAGGTTAGCTATGTGTGTAGAAAGAATAAAACGCAGTCATAAAGCGGGTGCTTTATTATTTTTAGATTTAGATAACTTTAAAAGGATTAATGACTCCTTAGGGCATAGTGCTGGTGATGAACTTTTAGTTGAATTATCTAAAAGACTGAGTCGCGTTATAAGATCATCAGATACTTTAGCTAGGGTTGGGGGTGATGAATTCATTGTTTTATTAGAGTATGTTGGTGAGGATAATGAACAAGCTAATATAGAAGCCAAAATAGTTGCACAAAAACTACTAAGTGTATTTCAAGAGAAGTTTGAGGTAGAGGGATTAGCATTTCAAGTCAGTTGCAGTATTGGTATTTGCTTAGTTGATAATAGGCATTCAGTAACCAATAATATATTGAAGTTTGCAGACACTGCAATGTACCGCTCTAAAATGAAAGGGGGTAATGGCTATAGTTTCTATGATCCTGAATTACAAACGTTACTAGAAAAGCAGGCTGAACTTGAAACTGATATTGTTAGAGCGATAGCTTGTGATGAATTTTGTGCATATTTTCAACCTCAAATAAGTGCACAAGGAGCCGTTATTGGAGCGGAGGCTCTAATTCGATGGAACCATCCAAATAAAGGACTAATAGCGCCAAATGAATTTATATCCATTGCGGAACAGTATGGACTAATTCAAAAATTACAAAATATTGTACTACGAGATATCTGTATTTTGATTGAACAACTTAGTGCTGGAAATATTATGGATGAATTTTTTAGTGTTTCAATTAACATAAGTCAGTGTCAATTTAACTCATCTACGTTAAAAACTGAGTTACTTAACACCATGAATAATTTCAATATCCAGCCATCACAAATAAAGTTAGAAATAACGGAATCTATGTTGTCAGCTGATATAGACAATACAATACAGCAAATAGAAGAGCTAAAAGAAATAGGATTTATATTTTCAATAGATGATTTTGGCACAGGCTATTCTTGCTTAACGCATTTAAGTGCTTTTCCTGTTAACGAATTAAAAATTGATAAAAGTTTTATTGATAAAGTTTTAGATGGCGGTAAGGGAGGTAGTATTGTTCAAACAATAATAAGTTTGGCAAAAAGCCTTAACATCTC
Source organism: Colwellia sp. (assembly GCA_002733765.1). Lineage (GTDB taxonomy): Bacteria > Pseudomonadota > Gammaproteobacteria > Enterobacterales > Alteromonadaceae > Colwellia. Next base: position 134,884 of record NVWU01000009.1, read on the forward strand.
AGTAGTGGCTGAAGGGGTTGAAGCATCAGAACAATTCGATATATTAAAAACCATGCACATTGACTCAATTCAAGGTTACTTCATTGCAAAACCAATGATTCAAAGTGATTATGTTAAGTGGCATAAAAACAATGTAGCGAGGTGCGGTTTAATTCATTTAGCTATCCTTAAATAATACCAAGATGAAATGGCATCGTTAATTAGATGATATTATCAAAATCGGTTACCAGCTCAACTTTTACTCAACCATTTCAGCTAAATGGTTGGCGTTCACTTTTATTATGGATGAAGCTTAAAGTTGTGCCAAGCATCATCTTTTTTCTCAAAACATATTCTGTCATGTAAACGGCTTGCGCGGCCTTGCCAAAATTCGATATTGGTGGGCTTTACACGCCAACCACCCCAAAACTCAGGGTGGGGTACTTCACCTTGTGCATACTTATCATTAAAATGCGTCATGCGCTCTTTTAGTTCATTGTCGTGTGTTAGTTTTTGGCTTTGTTTTGATGCCCAAGCGCCAACTTGGCTTCCTCTATCTCGACTATGAAAATAAGCCGCTGATTCTTGCGCTGTTACTTTTTCAACCGTGCCTTCTATGCGTATCTGCCTTTGTAGTACATTCCAATGAAATAATAATGCTACTTTATTGTTTTCCTTTAATTCATGACTTTTTCGGCTACCGTAGTTAGTAAAAAATACAAAGCCTTGTTCGTCGAAATTTTTTAGTAATACCATGCGGGAGCTTGGTTGGCCATCACCACTACAACTACTAACTGACATTGCTTCAGGTAATAAAATACCTGATTTACTAGCATCATTAAACCACTGAGTAAAAAGTGCTAAAGGAGTAGAATCAGGGGTGATTTCGGGTAAGGGTAAAACGACTCCTTGCCCAAAGGTAAATAGGCATCGAAGTTTTTCTAATAAGGTCATAAGTTAATTCAAAATAAAAGGGCGAATGCTAGTTAGTATTTTATCAGAGTTTACGAAAAAAAAACTAATCTAATCTTTATAATATTGATTCTATTTACATCAATATTACCAGTCATCTGAATCATCTAGTAATTCTTTTAACCTTTTTTTTTCCATTAAATCATCGATACGTTTTCTTGCGAGTAAGTTTCTTTGTGCTTGCTCTAGTGCTTGCTTATAGGCCAACTCTCTAGATTCAAACTCTATTTCTTGTTCAGTAGCTTCCTCGTTTTCCTCACTATCCTCGATGTTATCTAAAAAGTCATCATCATCATTTTCCATTAGCGTACTCTTAAAAAATGTCGGTAATAACTAACAACATAGGCAAGGAAGAAAATATTTTCAATAAAACTTTATATTTTCTTTTATTGGTATAGCGAGTATTAAGGTAATATGGCTATATACATAATTAATTATTTGAATTAAGTTATATGCCAAATACTGGCTTTTCTAGATGGTTTTATCATTTTCATCAACAAGCAAAGGCGTTGTCTGAACGACGTTTGGTCGTGCTTGTTGGCGAAAATAAATGGGCACATTCCTTATTGCAAACTATTCCTTCCTTTGGTCATAGTCGACAGGATACTGATGAAAAATCATGGTTGATTTATGGTGATAATGCGCTAATTAAAGCGAATGTTTCATCACGACGTTTTCGAGACCGGCTTGGTACTGAGAGTGACTTTGTTGTTTTTACTCAGTCACCATTAACTGTTGATGCTTTTGCAGCTTTATCAGGTACGCTTGTTTCTGGAGGTATATTGTTTTTATTAATAAATGATATGACATTGGTTAAACAGAGCTACTTCTTTAAGCGCTTTTTTTCTTTAATTCAAGGCTATTCTGAGCATGTCATACTGGAGCAAGTGGCGCTTTTTTTCCCTCCGTTGAAGCCAATAAGCCAAGTGAGTGATGAGCGCGTAATTAATTCGATAAGTACCTTTAGATCCCAAGCATTAACTTATGGTTGTATTACTCAAGAACAAGTAAATGCAGTAGAGGCCATTATTAAGGTTGTCAAAGGGAAAAGTAAGCGACCGTTAGTGCTAACCGCTGATAGAGGAAGAGGTAAATCATCGGCGTTAGCTATTGCTTGTGCTCAGTTGTTAGCAGTAGCCAAAAATGATAATAAACTGCATATCATCATTACAGCAGCGGAGTTAAATTCGGTACAAATTTTTTTCAGTCAATTAGCGGCAAGTTTACCGCAAGGTTATCAAGAAGAATACAAATTTACTGTGCTTAATGGTTTTGTTGAGTTTGTTGCTGTTGATAAATTACTGAAATTACAACCTAAGGCTAGTTTGGTTTTAGTTGATGAAGCGGCAGCGATACCGGTTTATTTACTTGAACAGTTATTATTTCATCACTCCCGCTTGGTTTTTGCTAGTACTATTCATGGTTATGAAGGTGCTGGACGGGGTTTTACTTTAAAATTTCAACAAACTTTAGCTGCATCATTTCCACAATGGCGTAGCTTACATATAAATGAGCCCATTCGGTGGCGCTCGGGCGATCCACTAGAACAATTAGTGTTTGATGCTTGCTTATTAAATGCTGAATTACCGCCGTTATATAACCAGTTTCAATATATTAACCTTAATAAAAAAAGTGCTAATTTTGCGTTTATACATTTTACCACGGCAGAGTTAGTTGCCGATGAAAGCTTGCTTAGGCAAGTTTTTTCAGTACTGGTTACTGCGCACTATCAAACTAAACCGAGTGATGTACAGCTGTTATTGGACAATAAACAGGTGCAGCTTGTTTGTTTGATGTCGGCTGATGAAGGGCCGCAGCAAGTTATTGCGGTCGCTTTATTGATGAATGAAGGTAAATACAATGGCCAGGGTATTACTGAGTCAGAATTAAACGCGGTTATTGCAGCAAAAAGTCGTTTAAGAAATAATTTTATTCCACAATCTTTACTGACACAATGCGGTGTTGAGCATGCATTTGATTATCATTATTTACGCGTGATGAGAATTGCTGTTCATCCGAAAGTTCAGCACCAAGGGTTAGGTTCATTGTTTTTAAAGGACATCGCTATATTTGCAAAATCGCAAGGTGCTGATTTTTTAGCATCGAGTTTTGGTGCCACACAACCGTTACTTTCATTTTGGTTAACGGCAGACTTTAAGTTAGGACGTATTGGTTTTAGTAAAGACAAAGCAAGTGGTGAACAGTCGGCATTAGTCATAAAATCGCTTTCTGAAAACGCTGAACGGGTACTTGCCACTATTAATACTGAATTTTACCGATGTTTTGATTATTTATTAGTAGACGAATATAAAAACTTAACGCCAAATTTAGTGGCATTAATTCAACAGTATTGCCCGCAGTCTTCTTTAATGTTGTTGAGTTCACTTGATAATGCGAACGTTAAAGCATTTACTCACGGATACCGACAATACTCTAGTTGTGTTTTTAGTTTGCATTTATGGTTAAAACAACAACTATTTAGTCAACGTATTAATGATGATATGCGTTCTGTTTTGATCAGTAGAATTATGCAAAAACACAGTATTAGTGAGGTTTGTCGTACCTACGGTTTTACCGGAAAAAAAGCACTGGAACAATACTTAAAAAGTGCAGTTTCAGCTCAAACTCAAGATTAATTTCGACTTTGCCAGCGCCAATATTTTTGCATTAATAGATAATCACAACGTTTTTCACCACAAAAGCTAATGTCATCGTGGTGTAATAGCCTACTTAAATAGTAGTTTATCGTTTTAGCTAAACCGCAATTTGGATGATCTTTATACGTTATTATTAGTATGTTCAGCCAAGTTTCCAGTTGTAAAAATTCAGATGAAGATTTTAGGCACATAAATGGCTTTCCTTATCATCAGTACTGGTGGCTAATAGGGCTTGCCAAATTACTTGTTTCGCACTGGCATTTAGACATTTACAGTCTTCCCCGTGCAGCAAGCCTGATTTGAGTAGTTGTTTTAGCACATGGCTAGATAGTTCGACTTGAACTTTACTGGCAGCTATTTCTGTATTTAATGCAGGTGTCATCATAATCATTTCCTTTTTATAATCGCTTACTCCAGCTCTACTAATTAAAAATATAGGACTCTAATCTTTAATTAGTAGAAGTATACGGTTCTAAAATAAACTAATAAACGATTAAATGCAAATGATAATCGTTATCGTTTGTAGAAATGTAATGTTATTTACCCTAAGTTCAGTACAATAAAGTTAGAATAAATTCATTGAGATATTAATGCATGAATGTTGCTATTTGTGTGAAAAATTTAACGAAACAATATAAAGACGTCATTGCTGTTGATAATATTAGTTTTACCGTTGAACAAGGTCACTGTTTTGGTTTATTAGGGCCTAATGGTGCAGGTAAAACGACCACGATAGAAATTATGGAAGGGATTATTTCTCAAACCTCGGGGCAGGTTATCTATAAAAGTAAAGAGTTTCAAGGTAAAAAAGTTGATGAAAATATTTCACAACAGATAGGTATTCAATTTCAACATACTGCTTTACAAGATTTCTTAACGGTTAAAGAAACTTTAAACTTATTTTCATCCTTTTATCAACATACGTTAGCGCAAGAACAGATCATTGAACTTTGTGATTTAACCGATTTTTTAAACCGTGATAATCGCTTACTTTCTGGTGGGCAGAGACAGCGATTATTACTTGCCTTAGCGTTAATTAATGATCCTGATATTATTTTTCTAGATGAACCAACCACAGGGTTAGATCCCCATGCTAGGCGAAATTTTTGGCAGTTAATAAAGAATATTAAAGCACAAAATAAAACCATTATTTTAACCACTCATTATATGGATGAGGCGGAACAACTTTGTGATGATATTGTTATTATGGATCAAGGTAAAATTATTGAAAAAGGAACACCAGATCAATTATTAAATAAACATTTTAGTGACGTTTTTATTTATCTACCAGCAGAGCAAGTACCTTTAACTTTAGTTGAGCAAAATCAATGGCAAAAACTTGCTGGGCGTATTGAAATTACTACCCGTGATGTTGAGCAAACCTTAACTTTATTAATGAACAATAAAGTGTCTTTAGCGGGATTACATGTGAAGTCAGCAAACCTTGATGATTTGTTTTTACACTTAACTGGGCACTCTCTTAGAGAATCAAAATGAATATAAAACGTTTTTTTGCTGTGTTTAAAGCGCGTAACATTGAATTTTTTCGTGATAAATCATCATTAGGTTGGAGCTTGTTTTTTCCGGTACTATTATTAGTGGGTTTCTCGGTTATTTTTTCTGGTGATGGTCGCTCTGCTTATAAAGTTGGTTGGGTGGAAGAAACAAAGGATATCCAAAGTACAGCACAACAAAACCCTTTTAAAGACACTCGGTTTATCGGTTTTATTCACTATAAAGATATTGATATTGCCAAAGATAAGCTTAATCATCATACCATCGACTTAGTCATTGCTAATCAAAGCAAACGCTATTGGGTTAATGATGAATCTGCTAAAAGCTATTTAGTAGAAAAAATATTTAGTGACAAACTTGAAGGCTATACTCGTTTACAAATTAGTGGTAAAAAAATTCGCTATGTTGACTGGGTTCTGCCAGGTATATTAGGTATGAATATGATGTTCAGTTGCCTATTTGGGGTGGGCTATGTCATTGTGCGTTATAGGAAAAATTCCGTATTAAAACGTTTAAAAGCTACACCATTAACCGCTTTTGAGTTTGTTTCTGCGCAATTATTGTCACGTTTATTTATTGTGATGTTTACATCCATTATTGTGTATAGCGGCTGTAATTTACTGTTTGATTTTTTTATGTTAGGTAGTTATTTTGATTTATTAATCATTGGCATGTTGGGGGCCTTTTGTTTAATCAGTTTAGGATTGTTGGTGGCAAGTCGTAGTAAAAGTGAAGAATTAATAGGCGGCTTATTAAATGTAACATCATGGCCAATGATAATGCTTTCAGGGGTGTGGTTTAGTTTAGAGGGGGCGCCGCCAGCATTAAAAATGTTTGCTGAATTTTTGCCGTTAACACATCTAGTTGCAGGGGCAAGAGAAGTGATTACCGAAGGTGCTACTTTGGTTGATATCAGTTATCACGTAAACTGTTTATTACTGATGAGTACGGTATTTTTGTCTTTGGGAGCTTATTTTTTTAGTTGGAATACTGAGCGTTAATCGACAAAGGAGAGTAAATAAAATAGACTAGTGGTCATACCTTTATGTATTTTGTAGAGACAAATTTTATGGCTGTTGTCATTAGTGGTACAGGATTATTTACCCCGTCAGAAAAAATTTCAAATGATGAGTTAGTTACTTGTTTTAATCGTTATGTAGATAAGTTTAATGGTGAAAATGAGCAAGCTATTAATCAAGGTGAAGTAGCTGCATTATCGCATTCAAGTAGTGCTTTTATTGAAAAGGCGTCAGGCATTAAAAGTCGCTATGTGATGTCAAAAACTGATATTTTGAATGTTGATATAATGAAACCAACATTTGTAGAGAGGCCAAATGAAGCTTTGTCACTGCAGGCTGAAATTGGTGTTGCTGCGGCTAAACAAGCCATGGCTGCAGCTAATAAAACAGTTGATGATATAGATCTTATTATTGTTGCTTGTGCTTATACGCAGCGTTCATATCCAGCAATGGCGATTGAAATACAACAAGCGCTAGGCTGTGGTGGTTGGGGGTTTGATATGTTGGTTGCTTGCTCCGCTGCTACTTTTGGCATTATTAATGCCGCTAATGCCATTCGCAGTGGTAGTGCAAAAACGGTCTTAGTGATTAACCCTGAAATATTATCTCCACAGATCAATTACCATGATAGAGATAGCCATTTTATTTTTGGTGATGTAGCTACCGCTTTAATTATTGAAGATGAAGCAACAGCAACAGGCGAGCATGTTTTTAAAATTATTGCTGAGCAACCTATCACGAAATTTTCGAATAACATTCGCAGCAACATTGGCTATATGAATCAATGTAGCCCAGAAACGGCTAATGATATTGATAAATACTTTATTCAGCAAGGGCGTAAAGTCTTTAAAGAAGTATTGCCTATGGTCTCTAATTTAATTGCTAGTCAAATGAACAAAGTTAATTTACTTCCAGCAGATATTAAACGGCTTTATTTACATCAGGCTAATATCAATATGAATAATTTTATTGGTAAGAAGGTACTAGGTCGAGATCCGATCGCGGGTGAAGCGCCAATTATTCTAGATGAATATGCTAATACTAGCTCTGCTGGTTGCATTATTGCCTTACATAAACATCATGATGGCTTAAATTCAGGTGATAAAGCTGTACTTTGTTCTTTTGGTGCGGGTTACTCAGCGTGTTGTCTTATTCTTGAGTATGTCTAGGCGTGTTAGCTGATAAGTAACGAGTACTAATTATTATTACTCGTTACCCAATTAAATTGTTTTATTCAAAAAACTGTGCAAAAAACAATTTGATGTAATCAATAATTTTTGAGAAAAAACTACCTTCATTTATTTCTTGTAACGTCACTAATGGGTATTGTGCAATATCTTCACCATTAAGCTGTAAAAATAATTTACCGACAACAGTACCTTTTGCTAATGGTGCGGTAAGTTGCTGCGTTAGCTCAAAGTTCGCTTTTAGGTTTTTACGCTGTCCACGAGGAATAGTAATAGGTGTATCAAGTGCAATACCTAAATCTACTTGTTCTTTATCACCCATCCAAATGCGATCTGTTGCAAATTTTTCACCGGCTTTATAAGGGGTAATTGTTTCAAAAAAGCGGAAACCATAATTAAGTAGTTTTTTACTTTCTACTTTTCTAGCTCGTTCACTATCAGTACCCATGACTACCGTGACTAAACGCATATCACCTTTAGTAGCTGACGTTACTAAGCTATAACCCGCATTTGAAGTATGACCCGTTTTCATACCGTCTACATTTAAGCTTTTATCCCATAACAACGAGTTACGGTTGTATTGTTTGATATTGTTATATGTAAATGATTTTTGTTTATAAATAGCATATTCATTTGGAACCTCACGGATAATAGCACTGGCTAATGTTGCCATGTCGCGTGGGGTAGTCATATGAGAGGAGCTATCCAAACCGTGACTGTTTTCAAAAAATGAGCTCGACATATCTAATTGTTCAGCATGCGCATTCATTAAATCGGCAAAAGCACTTTCACTGCCGGCAATATGTTCAGCCATGGCAACACAAGCATCGTTACCTGAGGCCACAATTATGCCTTGATTTAAAAGCTTAACGGGTACTTCGGTGCCTACTTCAATAAACATTTTTGATGATTCAGGAAAGTTTTTTGCCCAAGCATTTTCACTGATCATCACCTTGTCATCATTTGAAATATTACCATTTTCTAATTCTTTACCTATGATATAGCTAGTCATCATTTTAGTTAAGCTAGCGGGCGCTAATTGCATATCTGCATTGCCTTCTGCGATCACTTTACCCGTTGTAAAATCGAGTAAAATAAAACCTTTAGCATTAATTTTTGGCGCATCAGGAATAATGGTTACAGCATGGCTAATAGCTGAAAAAGCCAAGGTTGAACCTAATAGGCTTATTGAAATGAATTTGATCAATGTGTGAGCAGATTTTTTTAATTTTAAAGGCATAATGTTAAAGGCATAACTTCTAATGATAAGGTGAATAGGAAAAGTGATTTTTAATAAAGCGAACAGAAAGTATATCATCTCTATCATGCTTGGCTATGAGGGAATTGATATAATTGTAAAAACTATTTTCTAAGCATATTAAAGGCTTCTTAAATAGGCATTTGGGTAACTACCTTGTTTTAGTTCTAGCAGTAGTTCATTCATTACGGCGATATCTGAAATAGGACCTATTTGAATGCGATAGATTTTATTTTCTTCAGGATAATTAACCGTTTGAGAATGCTTTTTTGATAAAGAGAAGGCTGTTTTTTTTGCTAATTCAAGCTTGCTAGTAGCAAAAACTTGAATGTATTTTTTTGTTAGTGGTAAGTTTAATTTATTATTTGTTACCGCTTTTTTTATGTTTACAGCTAATGGCTTTTGGTGGGGAGTCGCTTTATTGAAATTGGTTATACTGGTAATTTTGACAGTCGCGGTGCCTGTTTTGAGCATATCTAGCTTATAAGCGGCACTATAGGATAAATCAATAATACGTTTTTGATGAAAAGGGCCACGGTCATTTACTCGAACGATTACCGATTTATTATTGGCTATATTGGTAACTTTTAAGTAAGTAGGTAAGGGCAAGTTTTTATGGGCAGCGCTCATAGCGTACATATCGTAAATTTCACCATTTGAGGTTAAATGTCCGTGAAATTTTTTACCGTACCAAGAGGCCGTACCTATTTCTTCAAAATTTTGTGCATTACTTAAAACTTGATAATTAATGCCACGAACTTGGTAATTTTTGTTGCCTCCGCGGCTAAAAGCTTCTGCGCGCGGGGTAGCATCCTTTAATTCTGCTTGGTTAGGTAATCTACTTGGCGTGCTATCGTTCGCATGTTGATAGCGCCCATTAGTAGTACAGGCTGTTAGCAGAGTCAGTAAAAGGAAGAAGAATAATTTGTATCGTGTTTTCATCATTTTTTCTTATTTCTATTATAACTTCATGGTAGTTAATATTGCAGTTAGTTTGTTTGAATTTGAGGAGAACGCGCGGAGTTGACGCTAGTCAATAAGCACGATCGACAAAAAAATCAGGCAAAATAGCAAAAATATTCACTTACCATTATGTATGAAACCGTCGGTGAGTACTAATAGCCATTAGCATGCCAAATCCTGCCAGTAATGTCACCATTGATGTTCCCCCATAACTTACTAAGGGTAAAGGTACGCCAACAACAGGCAATAAACCTGAAACCATGCCGATATTAACAAATACATAAACAAAGAAAGTTAGGGTAATACTACCTGCCAATAACTTGGTGAAGGCGTGTTGAGCATTAACGGCAATCCATAATCCACGCATAACGATAAATAGATATACGCTAAGTAGAGCACCAACACCAATTAAGCCAAATTCTTCACTAAATACAGCAAATATAAAATCAGTATGACGCTCAGGGAGAAATTCTAATTGAGATTGTGTTCCTTGCAGCCAACCTTTACCATCTACACCGCCTGAGCCAATGGCTATTTTCGATTGAATAATATGATAACCGGAGCCAAGTGGATCTTGTTCTGGATTTAAAAATGTCATGACTCTTTGCCTTTGATAATCTTTCATCAAAAACATCCATAACACTGGCGCGAATGCTGAGCCTAAGCCAACACAAAAACCAATTAACTTCCAACTGGCTCCAGCGAGAAAAATAACAAAAATTCCTGAGCTTGCAATTAACAGTGAAGTGCCTAAATCGGGTTGTTTGGCGATAAGCAGTGTTGGAATTAATACTAAAATAAACGCATAAACAATGGTGGAAATTTTCACCGGTAAATTGTGTTGGCTGACAAACCAAGCAATCATAATTGGCACTATTAATTTCATTATTTCAGAGGGTTGAAACTTCATAAAACCTAAGTCTAACCAGCGCTGTGCCCCTTTACCTATATGGCCAAAAAGTAATACGGCCACTAACATTAATAACCCCAATACAAAAACAGGTACGGCCCATTTTCGATAGGACAATGGTGGGATTTGGGCTATTGCTAGCATTACCACAATGGCAATACCTAACCGAATTGCTTGGCGGTAAACTATATCAATACTCTGGCCGCCGGCACTAAAAACAATGAATAAGCCCAGTGCCATTAGCGATAGTATGCCAAGTAATAAGGGTAAATCTATATGCAATTTTTGCCATATACTACGTACTTGTTGTTGATCTTGGCCAGTACTGCGCATTAGTCACTCTCTTGGGGGGATGATTGGTGTATGTGTTGCTGCGCTATTCTAATATTAAATTGCTGAGCTGAATTATTAATATTAGAGGTAATTACTCGGTTGCCAAAATATTGATCCATAATTTGTCGAGCAACAGGGCCAGCATTAGTGCCACCGCCACCTTTTTCAACGTTTTCTATTGCGACCGCAACCACTATCTCAGGATTTTTAAAGGGGGCAAAGGCAATAAACATTGCATTATCACGCTTATTTTCTTGCGTGGACTTTGCATCATATTCTTCATTTTGTTTAATACGAGCAACCTGTGCAGAGCCTGTTTTGCCAGCAGCATCATATTTAGAGCCTTTAAAGGGAGCGTAAGCGGTCGCGCCAAATTTTTGTACGGTATTATGCATAGCTTTTAGTACTATGTCCCAATGCTTGTCTTGTTTTAATACTAAAGGTGCTTGCTCTTCATAAATCACCTCTGCTAAGGCACTTTGACTATGACCTTCCTCATCTGTGGTTATTTCTTTAGTGGCCTTTAAAAAGTGTGGTACTTTTTTTACCCCATGATTGACTAACGTGGTTATTGCTTGGGTTAATTGCAATGGCGTTACGGTCCAGTAGCTTTGTCCAATACCGACAGAAAGCGTTTCGCCAGTATACCAAGGCTGATTATAACGAGCACGTTTCCATTCTACACTAGGCATGATAGCTCTGCTTTCCTCATGAATATCAACACCAGTGTAATCACCAAAACCGAATTTTTCCATCATAGTACTAATTTTAGTGATGCCAAGCTTAAAGGCTAAATCAAAAAAATAAATGTTGCAGGATTGCTCAATGGCTTTCGTTAAATTTACCCAGCCATGACCCCATTTTTTCCAATCTCGATATTTATTAGGTAAACCTTTTAATTGATACCAACCGGGATCCCAAATTTTGGTACTTGGGGTGATCACTTGTTCTTCTAAACCGGTTAAAGCTAAAAAAGGCTTTACTGTAGAAGCGGGAGGATAACCCTGTACACTTCGGTTAATTAAAGGTAAGTCTTTGGAATTAAGTAATTTTTTATAGTTTTTACTGCTGATACCATGAACAAATAAATTACCATCATAGCTTGGATTAGAGTACATAGCTAAAATACCACCAGTACGTGGGTTCATCGCAACTACCGCGCCACGTTTCCCTGATAATGCGCGCTTGGCTATCATTTGCAGTTCTATGTCTAGTGTTAAGGTTAGGTCTTTACCCTGTACTGGCGGGGTGTAATTCAAGGTGCGAATAATTCTACCTTGATTATTTATCTCCACTTCTTGGTGGCCAATGGTGCCATGTAAAAGTTCTTCATAGTACTTTTCAATGCCCAACTTGCCTATGCCATGGGTGGCAGCATAGTTTTCAGATTTACCTTGTCGCTCAAGTTTATTGGCATCTTTTCGATTGATCCTAGCTACATAACCTAAATTATGTGTTGTGAGTTCACCAAAAGGGTAGTAACGCTTTAAACGAGCATCAACAAAAATACCGGGGAATTTGTGTTGATTAACTGAAAATAGTGCCACTTGTTGTTCACTTAAACGCGACTGTAATTCTATTTGTTTAAAGCGGCGTTTACGTTTGGCCGCTTTAAAAAATTTCTTTTGTCTGTCGACACTAATATCAAGTAATTTGCTTACTTCTCGAATATTAGTTTCTAGGTTGTCAACGTCTTCAGGGATTACCGCTAGGCTATAAACAGGCTTGTTATCAGCGAGAATGATGCCGTTGCGATCGTAAATTAAGCCACGGTTTGGTGCAACCGGTAGTAATTTTATCCGGTTAGAATTTGAACGAGTTTGGTATTTTTCAAAAGAGTTCACTTGTAATGAGTAAACATTGCTAAACAATAGTAATAGCAGTATTAAAACACCGACAAAGGCAATGAAAGTACGGCGAGCAAATAGGTTAGCTTCAGCACTGCGGTTGCGAATGATAATGCGACGAGGTGCCATCAATTATGCTCTTGGTAGTGACAATATGGTGGAGTGATAAGCATATAATAGACAAATAAGTTAGCCTTAGTGCTTTTGCAATAGCTCATATTATGAATAATAATACGCCGCGGTATCACTTGTTATTCTCTATGGTAAGGGTGGTTATTATTAATGCTCCATGCGCGATATAGACTTTCACCAATGAGAACTCTCACCATGGGATGAGGTAAAGTCAGTGGCGATAAAGACCACTTTTGTTCACTGGCTTTGATACATGCAGGGGCTAAGCCTTCAGGGCCGCCAACTAATAGTGCTACGTCTCTGCCATCAAACTGCCAACGCTCAAGCTGCTTAGCCAGTTGTGGTGTGGTCCAAGGTTTACCTTCAACTTCTAAAGTGACAATATGGCTGCCTTTAGGAATAGCAGCTAATAATTGCTCACCTTCTTTTTCTAAAATACGCGCAATATCGGCATTTTTACCACGCTTTCCTGCGCTGATCTCTACTAAATTAAAAGATAAGTCACGAGGAAAGCGTCGAGCATACTCATTAAAGCCCTGACTGACCCAGGTTGGCATTTTTGTGCCAACTGCATATAAAGTTAACTTCATAAATTAATTAATTATGCCTTAAATGTAAATGAACAAGATACACAATGTGGCTAAGCAAGGTTGGTTTTATAACATATCAGAGTTGATTACGTAGATAAACGTGACTAGAGCAAGGCGATTGATTGAGGAAAAGTTCACTCTTACGAGTGAGATCAACGCAGCTGTAGTTGTCTTTTAACCAGCGATTATTCGGCCCAAAGTTGTTCTAAATTATATTTATCACGTTGTTCGTTAGTCATGACATGAACAATAATGTCACCTAAATCAACTAAGGCCCATTCGCCTACATCGTTACCTTCCATGCCGCGCGGTTCAACACCTGCCGCTCTACATTCAATTGCGACTGATTGTGCGATTGATTTTACGTGGCGGTTTGAGTTACCCGAGCAAATAATCATATAGTCGGCAAAGCTTGCTTTGTCGCTAATGTTTAGAGAGATAATATCTCTGCCTTTCATATCTTCAAGTTTTTCTATTACAAATTCTTTAAGTGCTTCGGTTTGCAAGGGGTTCTTCCTATATTTTAGTTAATTTTTCACAGTGTCTTAAGCTAAGTTAAGCACAATATGTCAATATTAACATTAATACTAAGACGAATAAATATATGATCATTCTAAATGGAAAATTTATCCTTATTAATATCTGATTGAGCACTTACTTGTCTTGGTATAAGTTAACGATAAAGCTTATTTTTGTTGATAAAAGTAAATACGCTAGGTGCTAATAATTGCTGGCAATCTTGGTTATTGGCTAATCGTTGGCGAATTTCACTTGAAGAAATATCAAGATGCAAGTGGTTATGACAAGAAGGTAGGGTATTGGGAAGTAATAGAATGCCGCCTGACTGATGTTTTTTAAATTCATTAATACTGTGAATTTGATGATTATTTAATAATGTTGTGGTCGCTTGATCTAAGTTGTCTAATTGGTAATTAGGTCTAGTGTTCACAACTAAGTGACAAAGAGAGAGAATTTCTTGATATTTATGCCAACGCGTAAAAGTCAATAATGAGTCTAGACCAATAATAAAATATAATGTTTGCTGTGGAAATAACTCTGCTAATTCTTTTAACGTGTCGACAGTGTAAGAGTTACCATCGCGTTTTAGTTCGCGTTCATCACAAGTAAATAAAGGTTCTGTACTACAAGCTAAATGGACCATTTCCGCACGTTGTTTAGCACTGACATTAGGCGTTGCTTTATGTGGAGGAATGTTAGCTGGAATTAACAGAACTTTAGTTAATGAAAGATAATTGGCTACCGCTTTAGCGGGTAAAGTATGGCCAAGGTGAATGGGGTCAAAAGTACCGCCTAAAATACCAATACTTGTCATAGATTATTTTACTTTGGTTGAGAAAATTTTAGTTGAAAAGTGGTTGAGACAAACAAGGTTATGAATATTCATAATTCAATGAAAAATTTGTCATTATTTCACCATGATAAAGGGTTAAACAAAGATCGGCTAATAATATAAAAGCATTAAATTCACTCGTTGTTTTGCTGATCAAATCGACATCAGCGAGTCGTGACATTGCTCGTTTAATGTTCGGTAAGCTTATATGGTTAAGTGCATGTTGATAAAGCGGTTTACGTTTATCCCAAACTCGATATTCTTTATATAAGTCGTTGAGTTGCTGCCCTTGTGCTAATTTATCTAGCATGGCGTACAGTTGATTGAACTCTTTGTGAAATACCCAAATAATTTGTCCAGCAGCAGTGCCTTCTTGTTGTAATTGATCCAACATAGTTAAGCATTTTTTACAGTTACCTTGTAATAAGGCATCGATAATTTGAAAAGGATTAAACCTCGCTTGTTTAATGACTAGTTGTTCAGCATCGTGTAAACTGATTTGTTTTGTGCCAAACAATAAAGATAATTTTTGTAACTCTTGCTCTAATGCAGGTAAGTTACCTTCAAATAATTCAATTAATAATAAGGATAATTCAGGCGCTAAATTAACATTTAAGTTTCTTGCTTGGTTTTGTAACCATTTTGGCAACCCTTTGGCATCAATATCGTATAAAGGTAAGTAACAACCTAATTGAGTTAAGCTTTTAAACCACTTTCTATTAGCACTAGCACCATCAAGTTTCGGACCATGAAAGATAAAAATAACATCTTGAAGTGCCGCGTTTTTTGAAATTATCTCGCTTAATGCCAATAATATTTTATTGCCATTATCACCAATTTTTACAGTGGTAAATTCCACTTCAATGATACGTTGACTAGCAAACAAGCTTAATGATTGGTATTCATCAATTAATTGTTGCCAGTCAAATTTATTATCACCACTAAAACGAATGACTTCACTAAAACCTTGCTGTTGAGCATGAGCTTTAATGACGGCTAAACTATTGTTTTTTTGCCATGGCTCATCACCAAAAACCAACCACACTGGTTTAAAACCTTGTGTTAGTGTATTCATCAATTGGTTATGGTAAATTTTCATTTAAAAGCCTATCGTTGAACTCTTGCCATATCTCGTAAAATTTTGTCTGCAGCGGATGTTCTCATTTCACTGAGTAATAAAGACAGTTCTCTCGATTTTGCTAAGGCTAGGTTTGGATCGTCTTGATAATCTCTATTGAGTTCAAAGCGAAAGTCTTGCGGTTCTTCATCAGTAAAACGTAACTGGTAATGTACCGCATAAATGAGTTCATATTCAGCAACTTGGCCATTTTCAAATACCGATAAGGTCCTTCTATTTAGCGTATCTGACATAATCCGAAGCTCAGGCTCTTGCGCACTTTTATGCTTAAGTACCTTTACTTGGTTGTGAGATAAGTGTTGTTTTACTAAGCGAGTTAACTCCCCGTGTACATCACTTGAGCTAACATACAGGGTTTGTAATTCATCACTAAGTAAATAATCGCCACGTAAATGAAAACCACAAGCGGATAATAGACTTACCAAAGTAAAGGCTGTTATCAAACGCTTGTAGGTTATTATGAATGAAGCGAAGTGTGACTTAAACATATTAATTAGCCACAATATTTAGTATTTTACCTGGAATATAAATGACTTTACGGATAGTTTTATCTGCGGTAAATTTCACTACATTTTCATCATTTAGACCTAGCTCTTCAACCGTTTCTTTACTTGCATTAGCGGCTACAGTAATTTTTGCTCTAAGTTTGCCGTTGACTTGTACAATGATTAGCTTTTCATCTTCCACTAATGCGCTGTTATCAACTATTGGCCATGAAGCATCTTCTACGTCGGTTTTACTGTTACCTATTGTTTGCCATAAGTAATGACACATATGCGGTGTGATAGGCGTTAGCATTAATACTACTGCGCGTAATGCCTCAAGCATAACGGCTTTATCTTCATCAGACTTTATTGGCGCTTTGCTTAGGTGGTTCATTAATTCCATAATGGCAGCAATAGCGGTATTAAAAGTATTACGGCGGCCTACATCATCGGTGACTTTAGCAATCGTTTTGTGTAATTCACGGCGGAGTTTTTTCTGAGCAGCGTTTAGTGTTAAGCCATCGATGTCATAATTATTACCCTGACAAATTTCAATGGCCTCATGTACCAATTTATAAACACGCTTAACAAAACGGTGGGCACCTTCAACGCCAGCATCTGACCATTCTAGGGTTTGCTCTGGTGGTGAAGTAAACATGATAAATAAACGCACGGTATCAGCGCCATATTTATCAATAACACTTTGTGGGTCAATACCATTATTTTTTGATTTAGACATTTTACTCATGCCAGCAGAAAGTACTGCTTCACCATCAATTTTGCTAATGGCAGAGGTTACATTACCTTTCTCGTCACGTTCAACCGTGACATCACTTGGCGCAATCCATTCTTGTGCGCCATTATCGGCTTCACGATAATAAGTGTCTGCTAATACCATGCCTTGGCAAAGTAGTTTTTTGTATGGTTCATCACATTGCACCAAACCAACATCACGTAATAATTTATGGAAAAAACGAGAGTAAAGTAGATGTAAAATAGCATGTTCGATACCACCAATATATTGATCCACGGGCAGCCAATAGTTAGCTTTAGCGGGATCGATCATTTGGCTATCATCATTGGGTGAACAATAACGCGCGTAATACCATGAAGACTCCATAAAGGTGTCAAAGGTATCGGTTTCACGTAAGGCGTCTTCACCGTTGAAAGTGGTTTTTGCCCACTGTGGATCGTCCTTAATCGGAGAGGTTACTCCATTCATCACTACATCTTCGGGTAATATAACCGGTAGTTCATTTGTCGGAACAGGTACAGATTCACCATTGGCAAGGTTGACCATTGGAATGGGTGTACCCCAATAACGTTGACGAGAAACGCCCCAATCACGTAAACGGAAGTTAGTTTTTGTTTTACCTTTGTTTTCTTGAATTAGTTTTTCGCTGATGGCTTTAAAGGCAGCGTCAAAATCTAAACCGTCAAACTCACCTGAATTAATTAGCGTGCCTTTTTCAATGATGGCCGAACGGGTAATATCATCTTCGTCGCTGCTAGTGATCACTTGAGTAATTGCTAATCCGTATTTGGTCGCGAACTCATAATCTCGTTGATCGTGTCCTGGTACAGACATTACTGCGCCTGAACCGTAGTCCATCAACACAAAATTAGCAGCCCAAACTGGCACTAATTCACCGGTAATCGGGTGGATCGCTTTAAGACCAGTATCAACGCCTTTTTTCTCCATAGTAGCCATATCAGCTTCTGTGGTTTGATTGCCTTTACACTCTTGAATAAAATCAGCAAGAGCAGAGTTTCCTTTGGCCGCATTTTCTTTTGAAGCGATGATGCTTAATGGATGTTCAGCAGCAAGAGCAACATAAGTAACTCCCATTAAGGTATCTGGGCGAGTGGTATAAATATCAAAGCTTTCTTGTTTACCTTCAACCAAACCGTTTACTTGAAAAGTCATCTCAACACCTTGTGAGCGACCAATCCAATTACGTTGCATCGTTTTTACTTGCTCAGGCCAGTCGGTTAACTGATCTAAATCGTCTAATAATTCTTGAGCGTAGTCGGTGATTTTAATAAACCACTGTGGAATTTCTTTCTTTTCAACAATCGCGCCAGAGCGCCAACCTCGACCATCAATGACTTGTTCATTGGCTAAAACAGTTTGATCAACAGGATCCCAATTTACCGAGGCATTTTTTTTGTAAACTAAGCCTTTTTCATAAAGCTTAGTGAAAAACCATTGTTCCCAACGGTAATAGTCAGGCTTACAAGTTGATAATTCACGACTCCAGTCATAACCAAAGCCTAGTGATTTTAACTGGTTGCGCATGTAATCTATGTTTTGATATGTCCAGTTACCAGGCGCCGTTTTATTTTTTATCGCCGCATTTTCTGCAGGTAAACCAAAAGCATCCCAACCCATGGGTTGCATTACATTTTTACCTTGCATACGTTGGTAACGAGAAATTACATCACCCAAACTATAATTACGCACATGGCCCATGTGTAGACGACCACTAGGGTAAGGGAACATAGCTAAACAATAAAATTTCTCTTTGCTCTCGTCTTCAATGGCTTTAAAAGTATCGTTATCAGTCCAAAATTTTTGTACTGTTGCTTCAATCGCTTGGGGATTATAAATGGCTTCCATTAAGGGGGTCTCGAACGCTGTATTTGGGATTTATGAGTGCTATTCTCTCTATTACATAGATAATAAATAGAGTAAAAGGCACAGTAAATTTAAGTTTAAATTATCGCGATAGAATACCTTATCTGGCTATAGCACGACAAGCTTAATTAAGTTTAATCATCAACTTTGTCTATACTCAAGTATCTTCAGCTAATTTGGGTATATACTTAAAGTATTACCTTAATTTGAAACTATTTTCGCTAACCTAGGAAAGCATTATGACAGAGAAAAAAGAATATTTAATGGAAGTTTATCAGAATCTTAGTGATTGGCTTGATGAAATGAAAGAGCTGCAAAAACCACGGGTTAATGAATTAATTAAGCAAGCGAAGTTATATGCCAGAGCTGCTGAGGATATGACCGAAGAAAAGTTGCATCAGTTTACTGATAACTTAAGGTATGATCTGCATGATTTTTATCAACAAAATCAATCAGAAATAAAACACTCAACTTACTTAGGTTTGCTTAATGAAACACTTTGGGGAAATTTGGCTCAATTAACTGATAAATCGCAAGTTGAATGGGCTGAGTTGGTGGATGATTTTGAACATGACGGTATTTATAAGGTTGGAGATATCATTGGTTTTGGCGAATTAGTTTGTCAGCAATGTGATGAAAAACTTCATATTATGCACGCTAGTGAAGTGTCAGCCTGTGTTAAATGTGGTGGCGAAAGCTTTACTCGTTTGCCGCTTGACCCATAAAAATTATTCACATCATATTGTTAACGCTTATTATTGTTAGTAAAGCGCTTAGCGAGTACACTTAATACTGTACTCGTATTACAGCATATTTTCTTCAAGGATATCCATGTTCACAACGCCTGCTTTGCAATGCAAACTTAATCCTTCTCAACTTAGCTCTACTTTATCAGCCGAACTTTTTTCTCAAAAGCAACACCCTAGTAAAATCGCACAGACTTTTGTTGGTCATAATAGAGCCAAAGAGGCACTTGATTTTGGTTTGTCGATGAACTCGGTTGGTTTCAATGTATTTGCCATGGGAGAGCACGGTACCGGTAGGCAAACATTAATCAAACAAATGTTAACAGCGCTAGCAAAAGAGCAATCAACGCCTGCAGAGTGGTGTTATATCAATAACTTTGACGAAAGCCATGCGCCTCATAGTCTTTACGTTAATCCAGGTGATGGCAAACAATTGCTCTTGCGAATAAACAAATTTATTGATGAATTAATGGACTTGTTTCCTGAAACATTTGATAACCCAGGTTATCAAAGGCAAAAATCAGCGATAGATAGGAATTTTAATAAAAAATATGATGAAGCGATTGCTAAGGTTGAAGAAATAGCATTAAAAAGTAATGTTTCACTGTATGAAGAAAATGGCGAAGTAGGCTTTTCGCCTTTAGTTGATGGTAAGCCATTAAATGACAAAGAATTTGCTAATATAAATGAAACCGAGCGTGCTAAATTTTATCAATTATTATCAGAGCTTGAAGTGGTGCTTGCTGAGCAATTATTGGAATTGCCACTGTGGAAGCGTGAATCATCAGATAAATTACGACAGTTAAGAAATGAAACAGCAGAGCAAGCCATTCAGCCTTATTTAACCGAGCTTGAACAAGAATTTGCTAATAATCAAGGGGTGTTAAAATACCTTAGTAAAGTAAAAGCACATATTGTTGATGCCTCATTAGAAATTTTAGTGAATGATGATGACGATGCGCCTAATGATAAAGAGTTGCGTAAATTAATGGTTGAACGATTTTTGCCTAATTTACTTGTACCGCGCGATGTTAGTGATGGTGCGCCAGTCATTTATGAACAAAACCCGACTTATCAGAACCTTTTTGGTCATGTTGATTTTTCGAGCTTTCAAGGCAGTAGCTACACCAGTTATCGATTAATTCGCCCAGGTGCACTTCATAAAGCCAATGGAGGGTATTTATTACTTGATGCAGATAAATTATTAACTCAGCCTTTAGTGTGGTCGCGTTTAAAGCTCGCTTTAAAGACAGGGCAGGTAACAATAGAGAATCCATACTCTGAATTTAGCCAACCAGGCGCATATAGCTTGCAACCGGAAAAAATTCCGTTGCAAGTCAAAGTGATATTACTTGGTGATGCGGAAATTTATTATACCTTGCAAGATTATGATCAGGAATTTACTGAGTTATTTCGAGTACTCGCTGATTTTGATCGTCATTTAGACAAAAGTAATGACAATTTACAAGCTTTTGGTAACTTAATACGCCAACGCGCGTTTAAACAGAATTACCCTGAAATTGATAACGAAGCCGTACTTGAATTAGTGCGTTATGCGTTAAGACGCGCTGAGCATCAACATAAGATTTCAGCAAACATTGTTCAGATAAATGACTTGCTAGATGAGGCCAACTATTGCTGGGGTAAAAGTGATACTAAAGGAAAATTGACAGCTAAGCATATTGCGATGGCACTGGCGGCGAAAAAACGTCGTACTGGTCGGTTAAGTGAAACATGGCTTGATGAGATAAAAGAACAACAAGTACTCATCAGTACTGAAGGTGAATATGTCGGGAAAGTAAATGGCTTAACGGTATTAGAAATAGGTGATAGCGTTTTTGGCACACCCGCTCGTATTACGGCAACGGTTTATGCGGGTAGTGAAGGGGTTACCGATATAGAACGTGAGGTTGATCTAGGTAAGTCTATTCACTCCAAAGGTGTATTGCTATTAACGGGATATTTAGGCCATAAATATGGTCAAAATTTTCCGGTGGCTATTTCAGCTAATATTGCTATTGAGCAATCTTATGGCCATATCGACGGAGATAGTGCCTCTATGGCTGAACTTTGTGCCTTGATATCGGCCATTACTTTATTACCTATAGATCAAAGTTTAGCGATTACTGGCTCAATCAATCAACATGGTGAAGTGCAATCTATTGGTGGCGCAAATGAAAAAATTGAAGGTTTTTTTCAACTATGTAAAGACAAAGGATTAACGGGTAAGCAAGGAGTCATTATTCCTAAAACTAATGTGATTAATTTAATGCTTAACAATGAAGTAATTGAAGCGGTAGCAGATGGCGATTTTGCTATTTATGCGGTAGAAACGATAGACCAAGCATTAGAGTTATTGATGGCAACCACAGCAGGCACAATGAATAGCACAGGAAGATACCCGCGAAAATCTGTTCATAGCTTAGCATTAGAGAAACTCGCTTACTTTGCCGAATTACTTGAAGGTGGTGGCGAAGAATAACGTTGTATGCATTATGATAATTGAATTATGGTAATAAAAAACGGGTAATTCTTTAAAAATCACCCGTTTTTTAGTAATTAACAAAATAACTTACCGTTAGCTTCTACTTAACTTCTTCACCCGCCGCTTGCTTATCAGCATGGTATGAAGAACGGACTAACGGCCCACAAGCGGCATGTTCAAAGCCCATTTTTATCGCTTCTTGTTGGAACATATCGAAATCATCAGGATGAACGTAACGTTCAACAGGTAAATGATCTTTACTTGGTTGTAAGTATTGGCCAATAGTCAGCATTGTTACACCATGACTACGTAAATCACGCATTACTTGCAGTATTTCGTCGTTAGTTTCGCCTAAGCCAACCATGATGCCTGACTTAGTGGCAACCGTTGGGTTTGCCTCTCCAAATTTTTTCAATAAATCTAAAGACCATTGATAGTTAGCGCCCGGACGTGCTTTAGTATATAAGCGCGGAGATGTTTCTAAATTATGATTAAAGACATGAGGAGGATGCTGATTTAATATTTCTAGCGCCCTGTCCATACGGCCACGAAAGTCAGGTACTAAAATTTCTACTTTAGTGTTGGGTGCCTGTTCATTAATTTCTCTAACACAATCAGCAAACTGTTGTGCACCACCATCACGTAAGTCATCACGGTCAACCGAGGTGATGACGACATAACTTAATGGCATGCCTTTTAGGCTTAATGCGAGTTTTCTTGGCTCATCTTTGTCCACTGACAATGGGCGGCCATGACCGACATCACAAAATGGGCAGCGGCGGGTACAAATGTCACCTAAAATCATAAAGGTGGCGGTACCATGATTAAAACATTCAGATAAATTAGGGCAAGACGCTTCCTCACAAACAGAGTGTAAACCATGTTTACGCAAGTTAGCCTTGATTTTATCAATACGATCACTACTACGAGGTAACTTTATGCGTAACCAACTAGGCTTACGTAACATGCTTTCACGCGTTGAAGTGACTACTTTTATCGGGATATGTGCCATTTTATCGGCGTCACGTAGTTTAGTACCTGGGACTACTTTGGTTGATTTCATCGCAGTATTAGCTGCGGCATTTTTTATGATAACGTCATTATTTGGCATTTTCGTGCTCTTGCTTAAGTGCGTTTATATCGCTTTGAGGTAACCCTGTTTGATATTCTACATCTGAGGGATCAAACAAGTCTATTAAATGTTTTACTAAGGCATTGCCTGCGCTTTCTATATCTTGTGGTCCTTGTAAATCGCATGTTTGTACCATTTCTAAGCCTGCGTAACCGCATGGGTTTATCCGAAGAAAAGGCGATAAATCCATATTGACATTGAGGGCTAAACCATGAAAAGAGCAGCCTTTTCTGACCCTTAAGCCGAGTGATGCCACTTTTTTGTCATCAACATAAACACCGGGCGCATCAGGTTTTGGGTATGCGTTAATTCCATAGTCTTTGAGTGCGGCAACGATGCCATTTTCGATCAAGGTGACTAGCTGTCTAACACCTATTTTCCGTCGGCGTAAGTTGATCATAAAATAGATCACTTGTTGTCCGGGGCCGTGATAAGTTACTTGGCCGCCTCTATCAACTTTTACTACTTCAATGTCGCCAGGCATTAATAAATGCTCTGCTTTGCCTGCTTGTCCTTGAGTAAAAACTGGCGGGTGTTCAACTAACCACAGTTCATCACAGGTTTTATCATCGCGATCATCAGTAAAATTTTGCATAGCATGCCAAACTTCACTGTAGTTCATATTCGATAGCTGTCGAATTATTAATGATTTTTTCACGAAAAAACCTTATTAAATTTTGTTTTGTTAAGTATATATGAATTTATAAGACGTAGCGAACTTGCTCAATAGCATTGAGTGTTGTATAAATTTTTTCAATGTGCTCTTTGCTGGTGACTGTTACCGCGACTGATACCGCAACATAATTACCTTTAGAGCTTGGACGTAATTTTGGAATGTAATCACCAGGAGTATGCTTTTGTATTTCAGTAATAATTAAATCGGGTAGTTCATCGCAGGCGACACCCATTACTTTAAAGTTTAATACAGTGGGAAAGTCTAATAATTCATCGAAATGGGTTTTCATGTTTTTCTCTACAAATGCATAAGATAGCGAAAATAAAGCGCTAAGGTAATAATAGACCTATTTTATCATTAATAGTTGTTAATAACACCTAGCTATTATCAATTCGAAAACCAATCTTAAGGGTAACTTGGTAATGTGCAATCTGGTTCTTTATTATATGCCCGCGAGTTTCGATTACTTCAAACCAATCTAAATGATTAACACTGTTAGCTGTTTCTGTTATAGCATTTTGGATTGCTTCTTCAATACTGTTAGGTGAAGTGCCTACAATTTCAAGTTTTTTATAAGTATGGTGATGAGACATAATTTTACCTTTAATATTTAACCGGGATAAGTTAAATATAGTCGATAAAAATTGAGCCGCAATAAATGAGGCTCTTTCTTAAACTATAGGGTTTTAGCACCTAGCTAAGAGTTTGACTTAAACCTTTTCAATAACCATCGCAATACCTTGACCGACACCAATGCACATGGCACACAAAGCATAGCGTTTGCCAGTACGCTCTAATTGCTTCATTGCTGAAATTACTATGCGAGTTCCGCTCATACCAAGAGGATGGCCTAAAGCAATAGCACCTCCTTGTGGGTTTAATCTAGGATCATTATCTTTTAGTCCAAGCTCTCTGGCACTTGCTAGGGCTTGGGCGGCAAAAGCCTCATTGAATTCGATAATATCCATATCATCAATACTTAAGCCTAAGCGTGTTAGTAATTTTTCACTCGCAGGTACCGGCCCTATCCCCATAATACGTGGTTCTACGCCAATTACAGCGCAGCCAAGTATACGTGCTTTTGGGGTAAGTCCATTTGCTTTTGCTGCTTCTTTTGTTGCTAAAATAACGGCTGCAGCACCATCATTAATACCTGAAGCATTACCTGCGGTAACAGAGCCACCCGTACGAAATTGTGCTTTAAGGTTAGCAAGCTTATCTAAAGGGCTCAGGCGTAAGTGTTCATCTTTATTAAACACTATGTCATCACCTTTGTGCTGTGGCACAATAACTGGAACAATTTCTTGCGCTAAACGACCATCTTCTTGTGCAGCTTTGGCCTTACTTTGGCTCCAAAAAGCGAATTTGTCTTGATCTTCACGGCTGATGTTAAATTGCTCGGCAACATTTTCTGCCGTTTCAGGCATGCTTTCTGTGCCATATACTTTATCTAAATTTTTATTAATAAATCGCCAGCCCATTGTCGTGTCATATAGGGTTTGGTTGCGATCAAAATTATTTTCGGCTTTACCCATAACAAATGGTGCGCGCGACATACTCTCAACGCCACCCGCTATCATTAGTTCACTTTCACCAGCTTTAATGGCGTTAGTTGCGATGGCAATAGCGTTCATGCCAGAGGCACATAAACGATTAATCGTGACACCAGGCACTGTTATTGGGTAGCCAGCCAATAATAAACTCACACGAGCGATATTACGGTTGTCTTCACCTGCTTGGTTGGCACAACCTAAGATAACATCGCCTATTTGGCTGAGATCTAACTTAGGGTTACGCTCTTTTATAGCTTTTAGTGGAATAGCGGCTAAATCATCAGCACGAATGTTAGCTAAACCACCGCCGTATCTGCCGATAGGCGTTCTTATTCCATCACAAATATAGACAGATTTCATCGTCGGTTGTCCTTGTATGGTCGTTTCGTTGTTAGGTAATACCAATCAAATTAATTAAGGGAGTAAATTTTAATAAAAATAAATTCTTAATAATAGGGTGCTGGCTATTGGGGTTAAAAGCAATAATGCTATTGAGTCTTTTAGCCAGTTAAAAGGATTATTTAGTTTATTTGGTATAATTAATAATGTATTAATGACATGTCTACATCGTTAAAGGAAATGATTTAACTCGCTTTACCGTAATGTACTCGCAAGGTTAATCATTTAATGCAGTGATTAAAATAACTGGTTGTACATGAAAAGGTATGATTAAATGACTGTTATTATTTACAGTGTTTTGGTTTGCTTATATGGTGTTCTCTTTACAACAACCTGAATTTTTGGTTATTTGCCTAATATGTTCATTGTTGGTTTTATTCTTAGTGCTGTTATTTGTTGTGAAGCAAAGTACACAAATAGCCAAACTACAATCAACAGTTGAACTGTTTTCAACTTCACAAAACAATGTATTAGCACAATACTTTGATAAGCAGCAATTACAACTATCTAGCACTTTTGAGCAGAAGATGGCTGATTTACGTATTAAACTCTTAAGAGAATTGAATAGCCAGAAAGAGCAGCTTAACCAAAATCTAAGCCAAAACCAAAATCAAACACTTGAGCAATTAATAAGTCACCTAAATAAAACAACCCAAGCCAATAGAGAAGAGTTGAGTAAATCGTTAATGCAAAGTAGTGAGCAAATGACTAAACGTATTGATGTGCTGACGCAAGCAACCGATAAACGCTTGCAAGAAATTAGCGGCCAGGTAGAAAAACGTTTAGCAGAAGGTTTTGAAAAAACGACTAAAACCTTTAGTGATATTTTACAGCGACTAGCATTAATTGATGATGCGCAGAAAAAAATTACTGAATTATCAACCAATGTAGTTAGCTTACAAGAGGTGTTAAATGATAAACGCTCTCGTGGCGCATTTGGTGAAGTACAATTAAACTCCTTGATTCGTAATGTTTTACCAGAGCAAAGTTTTAAATTACAACATACGTTATCAAATGGTAAAATTGCTGATTGTATCTTATTTTTGCCGAAGCCTACGGGTAATGTCGTGGTAGACTCTAAGTTTCCGCTAGAAAATTACCGTAAAATGATGGATTTTGAGCAAGGGGATTCTGATAGAAAAGCGGCTCAACGCCAGTTTAAAATTGATATTAAAAAACATATAAATGATATTAGTAGCAAATATTTAATTGATAATGAAACGGCTGATGGCGCGATTATGTTTATTCCCGCAGAAGCTATTTTTGCTGAGATTCATGGTCATCAAAGTGACTTGGTTGACTTTGCCAATAAAAAACGGGTGTGGCTAGCTTCACCTACCACCTTAATGGCTATTCTAACGACCGCGCGATCGGTGTTAAAAGATGAAGCGACTCGTAAACAAATACATATTATTCAAGCACATTTATCTGATTTAGCACAAGATTTTAGTCGGTTTAAAGGTCGTTTTGCTAATTTAGCTAAACATATCGATCAAGCGGCGGTTGATGTGAAACAAATTCATACCTCGGCGGATAAAATATCGAGTCGTTTTGAAAAAATTGAGCAGGTTGAGCTAAAAGAGCAAACGTCTGTTGATAGTGCTATTGCTAATGTAAGTTAACGGCTAGCGTTAACTTTTTGTAAGCATTCATGATACCCAATATTAAAAGGCAACATTAATAAAAACAATAATAAGAAGAATAGGGCAGAAATAGCGTAAATAAAACCCAAAAGCCTTTAATTTACGATCTTGTTGTAATTGCGCTATATCGGTAAGTTGATTACCTCGTTGCCAAACCCAACCTACAACAATGAAATAAAATAGTGACATTAAGGGTTGTAAAATGGTGGTAAGTAGCTGAATCACTAAACCAAATAACAGATCAAAAAAGGCTATTAATATCATGCTGGCGATTAAAACCATGGCAGAGACTAACCAAGTTGCGTGTTTTCGATTGATATTTCTATCTTCAACTAAATAAGATACAGGCACTTCGGTGGAGGAAATGGTAGACGTGAGTGCAGCGATAGATAATAGTGTAAAAAAACTAAAAGAGACGATTAAACCCACTGAACCCATAGAAGCAAATAACGAAGGTAAAATTTGAAAAATCAGTTGCCCTTCACCAATTAAATTACCCTCACTAAAAACTTCCTGTCCCGCATGTTGAGCAACAAATAAAGCCGGTATGATCAGTAATCCAGCTAAGAAAGCAATAAAAGTATCTAGTGCAGCAATGGACAAAACAAGTTTACCGATGTCTTGTCCTTTCTTCATATAGGAGCCATATACCATCATGCCACCAACACCAATAGAAAGAGAGAAAAAGGCTTGTCCCATGGCTGAAATAATTAATTTTGGCTCTAATACTTGGTTAAAATCAGGAATTAAATAAAGGGCAACACCTTCTTGTGCGCCATCTTGTTGCAAAATATAAATAACTAAACCGATTAACATCAATAATAAAACTGGCATTAATCGTCCAGACCAACGCTCTATACCTGCATGAACACCTTGATGAATAATAAAGGCGCCTAAGACAATAAAAATAGGAGTAAAAATAATATTTCGTAAAGTACTTGATGTTGATAGCCAGTTGGCTATATCAATAATACCAAATAGCTCAAACAAGGCACTTAAGGCATGAGCTAACATCCAGCCAGCCACAATAGTGTAAAAACTGAGCATCATCATTGCGCCCACTAACCCTATAATGCCAGCGTTACGTCCTGTCTTTTTAAAACGATGACCACATGCTTGCATTAGCGCACTGACCGGGTTTTTTTGTGCCTGATTGCCAATATAAACCTCGGCATACAGTGCTGGCACTGCCAGTAATATTGTCACAATAAGGTAGACGAATAAAAATGCGCCACCACCGTTGTTAGCTGCCTGAGTTGGGAAGCCCCATATATTGCCTAAACCAATAGCAGAGCCTGCAGCAGCTAAAATAAAACCAAGTCGAGAATGAAATGAGTCGCGGGTAGTAGTGGGAGATGACATAGCGTTTATAATTATTAGGGATAAATTTTATTTGTTCGTGAGCTTACCCAGTAAAGTTGTCTGAGTAAAGCTGGGATGAATAAGTATTAATTATTCATTTTTGTTACACATTAATGATGATTTAATCTTGGTCGTTTATGTTATTATCATCAAAATTTTTTCTGACTTTTTTAAAGAGTTTATTATGCTGCAATATCAAATTATTCCTGTTACGCCTTTTCAACAAAACTGTACTCTATTTTGGTGCGATGAAACGATGCAAGCTGCGGTAGTTGATCCTGGTGGTGATCTTGAAAAAGTGATTGCAGCGATTGATAAACATCAATTAACCTTAGCTAAGGTACTTCTTACTCATGCTCATATTGATCACGCTGGCGCAACTGATGCTTTAGCAAAACATTATAAGGTTAAAATTGAAGGACCTCATAAAGAAGATCAATTCTGGATAGATAGGATTGAAGATCAAAAGCAGCGTTTTGGCTTTGCTCATGCGGAATCATTTTCACCTGACCGATTTTTGAATCAGGGTGATACGGTTAGTTTTGGCAATATCACATTGGATGTTTATTTTTGTCCTGGACATACACCAGGCCATGTGGTTTTTTTCCATCGTGAATCAAAATTAGCGCAAGTAGGCGATGTTTTATTTCAGGGGTCAATTGGGAGAACAGATTTTCCTCGTGGTGATCATGCGACATTAATAAACTCTATTCGCAATAATATCTTTCCGTTAGGGGATGACGTACGTTTTATTCCGGGCCATGGCCCGATGAGTACGTTTGGTCAAGAACGCCGTAATAATCCGTTTGTTAGTGACTCAGCTGTTGGTGAAAGTTAATACTCATGTTACCTCATAATTCTCGTTTCAGCGAGAATTTAAAGGCTTAGAAGCAAGGTATTGATTGAAGATAATGGTTGTTCCTTGTCAAAATCAATAGCGCAGTATATAAGCCTTTAAAACTCCCCTTCGGGGGCGCCTGAGCAAACCATGCTAGTCGTTGCTTTTTTTTTAAGGCGCTACATGGATGGTGTTATAAGAGAATGCAGGAGCATATTCTCCTGCACAACCATTAATAAAAATAAGCGCCTTGATCATGAATTGATCAGGCGTCCTAAACAGACATTTTGAAATATCATGAGTATATATATGGCTAGTTTTGTTTTTCGTGTACAAAGAGGTCTTAAAAAAATTGATTCAAGCAAAATTTTTCAAGGCCTTATTATTGCGGTTATTTTAATTTCGGCATTGCTTATCGGTGCAAAAACCCATAATTTATCAGCCAATGCGATTGCAGTGCTAGCACTATTAGACCTTGGCGTTACTGTGTTTTTTGTTATTGAAATTGTTATTCGCTACCTTGCTTACCCAAATAAAAAACGATTTTTTCATAGTGGTTGGAATATCTTTGACACAGTGATTGTTATAGGCAGTTTAATTCCTGCGGGCGGCTCAGGCGTTCTGTTAGCGCGTTTATTACGGGTGTTTAGAGTTTTAAGATTAGTTTCTATGGTGCCTGAATTACGTTTGTTAATTAATGCCTTGCTTAAAGCTATCCCGCGCATGGGCTATATCGCCTTGTTAATGTTTGTTATTTTTTATATATACGCAGCAATGGGAAGTATGTTCTTTCATCAGATTAATGAAGTGTTATGGGGCGATGTCTCAATCTCAATGTTAACATTGTTTCGAATTGCAACGTTTGAAGATTGGACTGATGTAATGTATGAAACCATGACCGTGCACCCTTTAAGTTGGATTTATTATTTAAGTTTTATTTTTTTAACTGCCTTTATTTTCTTAAATATGATGGTGGGTACCGTGCTTGAAGTGATGAGCCAAGAGCATGAAAATTTCCGTGCAGAACAACATGGTGAAAGCATTGAAGGGGGTGAGCCAGCAAGTCGTGCTCAAATTGAAAAACTTGAGCTTGAGCTATCCGAGATAAAAGCCTTACTAATGAAAATAAAAAGTTAAACAGGTTACTACTTACTGGTGACAGTACGTTGATAGCGCATTAAAATAGTATCTAAGTGATTGGCAAATGTTTGCCTATCACTTTGACTTAACGGTGGTGGCCCACCGGTTTGTACGCCACTAGCACGCATAGTGTCCATAAAGTCACGAATATTGAGTCGAGATTTAATATTCTCTTTGGTAAATAACTCACCTCGTGGGCTTAACGCTATGCCTGACTTGGTTATAACTTCATCGGCAAGTGGAATATCAGAAGTGATAACTAAATCATTTTTTTCTATGCGCTTTACAATTTCATCATCAGCAATATCAAACCCTGAACTCACCTGTATAAAGTGAATTATTTTTGATGGGGGTATACGAATATGATGATTTGCCACTAAGGTTGTCGTGATTTTTGTACGTTCAGCCGCTTTAAATAAAATTTCTTTTATCACGACGGGACAAGCGTCGGCATCAACCCAAATCTTCATAGTTATCCTCAATAAATGTTACTATACCAATACAAATAAATATCTGATCATTCTCAATAGACTACATATTCCAATAGCATCGTTGTTTTTAATGCTAATAGCCCGCTATTACTCAATTAAGCGCCTTGTTCTTGAAAATTTATTCTCATTAATATTTGATCACTAACTTACTGGCATTGATATGATAGATTATCATAACGTATTCAGTTGCGATTAATGTGAATAAATTAATAAAACCCCACTATGCTCAAATTTGGCAAACGATAAAGTTTATTCCACAAGGAAAGGTCGCTTGTTATGGTCAAATTGCCGATTTAGCAGGTTTGCCCGGTAGAGCGCGTTTAGTCGGGAGGGCATTAGGTAATGTACCTGAATCCGGTTGGCGGGGACAGGCAGTTCCTTGGTATCGGGTGATAAATGCGCAAGGAAAAATATCTTTTCCTATTGGTAGCGAATATTTTGAAAAGCAGAAGCAGCTGTTACAAGAAGAGCAAGTGGTGATTATTGGCTCAAGGATTAAATTAAAAGAATTTCAGTGGCAGCCAGATCTGGCTGAATTACTATTTTCACTAGAATTCTAAAAATAATTGAATAACTTATCTTTCACTCTTGCCCTAATGTATGTACGACATTAATACCTTATTAAAGTTCTAATAACGTTACTTCAAAAATAAGTAATGAACCTGGCGGGATTTTCCCAGCGGCTTTATCACCATAACCTAACTCTGAAGGAATGAAAAACTTGAATTTATCACCAACAACCATTAATTGAACCCCTTCAGTCCAACCGCCTATCACTTGGTTTAAGCCAAAACTGATTGGTTTATCTCGATCTACTGAGCTATCAAATACAGTACCATCCAATAAAGAGCCGTGATAATGTACTGTTACTTTTGAACTAGCGGTTGGATGTTCGGTTCCTTTGCCTCGTTGTAATATTTGATATTGTAATCCTGACGCAGTTTCAGTGACACCTTCTATTGCTTTGTTCTGTGTTAAAAAAGTTTGACTTATAGCAGCGTTTTCAAGCGCTGCCGCTGAATTTTTTTTATTCGAGTGTCTCGAGTAAAAGAATACCGCCAATGCAATTAAAACCAAAACAACATATTTCATAACTTATCTCATTAATTTATAGAGTTGCGCATTCTAACACTCGTTTCTTGAGGTGATATAATTAAATTTTATTTTTATTCGGTTTTAGGTTTGTTGATATTTAACCTACTGCTTACTCACTTACGTTAGCAACCATAGGTGAGGCTTAGAATTTTTGAACGTAACTATTGATACTGCTGTGGTGGTTAAAGTTTCTATTACAATAAATCAAACAGTTCTCTATCTCATATAGCGATCTATTTGATAAGTCTAAACGTTTTGGTGATGGTGAGCGGAAGGTGAAAAATATGATACTGAAAAATATTGAATGACAAATATCACTTGTGATTATTCAGTTTGAAATTTATTTTTGAGCGGTAACTATCAAGGTATGGCAAGTTGAAAACACAGTTTGAAAGTATGCTAGAATGTACAATAGCTTGGCTAGTAATGTGAAATTTCAACAGCTCTTAGTTGACAAGGCTATGAAGTGAAATTATTGACTATAAATTAAACCTTCATACCAATGTTGAGTTTTTACTCTATAAATAGTCATAGATTTTAAGTGTTTATAGAAAAGAGAGAATACTTTAATGAAATTTTCAAGTACTTAAACGCACAGGTATAATGTGATAAATAGGTATTAAATTTCGTAAATAGTAATAGTTTTCAATAATTTATTGTCACTGTATATATTCAAATATTCTGCATGTATATTCACAAAATGATTGACTCAGAGCCGTTTTACGGGTAGTTTTGCGACCCGCTTTAAATAATGATTTTCATTAATGGCATCTCGTCTTATAAATACTCAATAGAAGTTTGGCGATCGATGTTCAAGAAATTATAAGTAATACCCTGAAGGATTAGCAGCGCACACTTTAAGCATTAAAAAATATATGACTTATATTAGCAAGCAAAACTTAGCTAATAGAAATAGTTTGATGAAATAGGAATAAGCAATGAATGATATGAGCAAAAAACCCCAAGGCCTTTATCGCGCCGAGTTTGAACACGATAGTTGTGGCATTGGTTTTGTCGCGAACCTAAAGGGTAAAAAATCTCACGATATTATTGAAAATGCGCTCACTATGTTGAGTTGTATGGAACATCGTGGTGGTACTGGTTTCGACGTAAAAAGTGGTGACGGTGCCGGTATTCTTATTCAAATCCCTCATGATTTTTTAAGCCAAGAAGTTGCAACGTTAGGCTTTAACTTACCCGATGCCGGAAATTACGGCGTTGGCATGATTTTCTTTCCACGAGATCAAAAACAAAGCGAAGCGTGTAGAGAGATATTGAACCAAAATATTACTGAACTGGGTTTAACCCTGTTAGGTTATCGTGATGTTCCAGGTGATAACTCAATGTTAGGTGCGGCTTCACTTGAAACAGAACCCAATATTGAACAGGTATTCATTGCTAAGCCAGAAGAATTAACCGTACAAGCGTTTGAACGTAAGTTGTTTGTTCTACGTAAATACACCTCGCATAAAATTAATGCTACGGGTATTACTGAGCGTGATGAGTTTTATGTAACCTCAATGTCATCAACTAAAATTGTCTATAAAGGACAGTTTACTACAGAGCAAGTTCGTCAATACTATTTAGATCTTCAAGATGAACGTACTATTTCTGGTATGGCTATGTTCCATTCTCGTTTTTCAACGAATACTTTCCCTGCTTGGCGTCGTGCTCAACCGTTTCGTTATATCGCCCATAATGGAGAAATCAACACTGTACGCGGCAACATTAACTGGATGAATGCACGTGAAGCATTGTTCAGCTCAGTTAATTTTAGCGATGCTGAATTGAATATGTTGACCCCTATTTGTAACAACGATAACTCTGATTCTGCCAACCTTGATATGGCGATTGAGTTATTAGTGCTAAGTGGCCGTTCACTAGCCCAAGTTATGATGATGATGGTGCCAGAGGCATGGCAAACACAAACCAATATGGATGCAACTAAACACGCATTTTATGAATACTATGCTTGTATTATGGAACCTTGGGATGGCCCAGCTTCGTTATCATTTAGTGATGGTAATGTTATCGGCGCAACACTTGATCGTAACGGTTTACGCCCTTCGCGTTACTTGTTAACTGAAGATGGCACCTTAGTCATGGGTTCTGAAACAGGTACTTTGTGTGTTGATCAATCAACGGTTATTGAAAAAGGACGTTTACAGCCGGGTAAAATATTTATTGCTGATTTAAAGCAAGGTCGTATTATCAGTGATGATGAAGTCAAACAAGAAGTTAGCTCAGCACAGCCATATGGTAAGTGGTTAGCAGACAATAAAATTGAATTGTCACAGTTACCAGTACCAACGGCTTCTATTGCGCAACCCCCATTAAGAGAGTTGCGAAAAATACAAAAGGCTTTTGGTTATACCAGTGAAGACCTTAACTTAGTACTTGCTGGCATGGTTGGCACGTCGAAAGAGCCACTAGGCGCAATGGGCACAGATACCCCATTAGCCGTATTATCTCATCGACCACAACAATTATCTCATTATTTTAAGCAGTTGTTTGCTCAGGTTACTAACCCACCAATTGATCCAATTCGTGAAGAGTTGGTTATGTCATTACGTGGTTATATTGGTAAATCACTAAATTTACTTGATGAAACAGCAGCACATTGCCATAAGGTTGAAATTGATCAACCAGTACTTACCAACGTACAATTACGTAAGTTACAACATATTGATAATGATCATCTACAATCAAAGACTATTGCTATTACCTTTAAAGCTAGCGGTGAAGCTGGTGCACTTAAAAAGGCGCTGGATAGAGTATGTTTTAATGCAAAAAATGCCGTTGAAGATGGCTATTCAATATTAATATTAAGTGATCGTGAAATAGACAGTGACCATGTTGCTATTCCATCGGTATTAGCGACGGCGGCTGTTCACCATTATTTAATTCGTGAAAAATTACGCTCTTACGCTGATATCATTCTTGAATCGGCTGATATTCGCGAAACCCATCATTTTGCTACGGTTATTGGTTATGGTGCAGCGGCGGTAAACCCATACTTAGCACTAGAAAGTATGTATGGTTTACGTGATGAAGGCGTACTTGATAAAGAATTATCTAATGATCAAATTACGGATAAATATACGGCAGCGGTAGGCAGTGGTTTATTAAAAACTTTTTCTAAAATGGGTATTTCAACGTTACAATCTTATTTAGGTGCGCAAGTTTTTGAAGCTTTGGGTCTTAACTCTGATGTTATTGATGAATACTTTACCGGTACTGTTAGTCGAATCCAAGGCTTAAGCCTAGATCAAATCGCTCAAGAAGCCTTGTTACGCCATCGTGAAGGTTTCCCTGAAGCGAGCCGTATAGCGATTGAAAATTTATTGCCAACAGGTGGTGAGTACTCGTGGCGTCATGATGGCGAGCGTCACTTGTTTAGTCCAACTGTTATTCGTTTATTACAACATTCAACAGCTAGTAACGATATTAATCAATTTAAGCAATACGCGAAAACAGTTGATGATCAGAGTAAAGATGCCTTTACCCTGCGTGGTTTACTTGAGTTCAGCAGCGATCGTTCTTCAATTCCATTGAGTGAAGTTGAACCGATTGAAAACATTTTTAAACGTTTTGCTTCGGGCGCTATGTCATTTGGTTCAATCTCGTGGGAAGCACACACCACATTAGCGATTGCCATGAACCGCATTGGCGGCAAGAGCAACAGTGGTGAGGGTGGTGAAGATCCTATTCGCTATACACCGTTGGAAAATGGCGATTCGATGAATTCGCGCATCAAGCAAGTAGCATCAGGTCGTTTTGGCGTAACCAGTCATTACTTGACTAATGCTGACGAATTACAAATTAAGATGGCTCAGGGCGCAAAACCGGGCGAGGGTGGTCAGTTACCAGGTGACAAAGTAGATGCTTGGATTGGTAAAACTCGTGGTTCAACGCCAGGTGTTGGTTTGATTTCGCCACCACCACATCATGATATTTACTCGATTGAAGATTTATCTCAGCTAATTTTTGATCTTAAAAATGCAAACCGTGATGCACGCGTTAACGTTAAATTAGTGTCAGAAGCAGGTGTAGGGACTATCGCATCAGGCGTTTGTAAAGCTTACGCTGATGTTGTACTTATTGCTGGCCATGATGGCGGCACAGGTGCTTCTCCACTGAGTTCAATTAAACACACTGGTTTGCCGTGGGAACTTGGTTTGGCTGAAACTCATCAAACCTTGGTACGTAATCATTTACGTAGCCGTATTACCGTACAAACTGATGGTCAGCTTAAAACACCACGCGATTTAGCTATTGCAACGTTACTGGGTGCAGAAGAATACGGTATGGCAACGACTGCGCTAGTGGTTGAAGGTTGTATTATGATGCGTAAGTGTCATTTAAATACTTGTCCAGTCGGTATTGCTACACAAGATAAAGGTTTACGTGATCGCTTTACCGGTCGTGCTGATATTTTAGTTAACTTTTTTACTATGATGGCTGAAGGCTTACGTGAAATCATGGCTGAGTTAGGTTTTAGAAGCATTGAAGAAATGGTTGGTCAGACCCAGTGTCTTAAGCAACTTAAAGACGTTGACCATTGGAAATACAGTGGTGTTGATTTAACGCCTCTATTGCACAAAGAAAAGTGTCACGAGAACGAAACACTTTATCAATCAATTAGTCAGAAACATTTGATTAACGATATTATCGATCGCAAGATGATAAAAGATGCACAAGCGGCGCTTGATACGCAGCAAAGTGTTTCACTTGAATATGATGTTATTAATACTGATAGAACAATTGGTGCGATGATTTCTAATGAAATCTCTAAGAAGTACCAAGCCGAAGGCTTACCAGAAAATACTATTAAAGTTAAATTTAACGGCTCAGCAGGTCAAAGTTTTGGTTGTTTCTCAGCTAAAGGCCTACATTTTGAACTGGAAGGTGATGCCAATGATTACTTTGGTAAAGGCCTATCTGGTGCAAACCTTGTGGTATACCCAAGTAAACAAGCTAAATTCGTAGCCAGTGAAAATATCCTCATTGGTAATGTTGCCTTTTTTGGCGCAACGTCAGGCAGTGCCTTTATACGTGGTATTGCTGGCGAACGCTTCTGTGTTCGTAACTCGGGTGCTACAGCGGTTGTTGAAGGGGTTGGTGATCACGGTTGTGAATATATGACGGGTGGTAAAGCTGTTATTTTAGGCGCAACAGGTCGTAACTTTGCTGCGGGTATGTCGGGTGGTGTTGCTTACGTACTTGATAATAACAATGATTTCGCACCTAAATGTAACATGGAAATGGTGTCATTAGAAACGGTTGATACCGACGCAGAGAGTCTTGAATTAAAAGCTTTAATTACTCAACATTTTACCGCTACAGGCTCAGATGTTGCCAGTGAATTACTTAATGATTGGGACAACAGTGTTAAGCGCTTCGTTAAAGTTATGCCAGTTGATTACAAACGCATGCAAGGTTACATGAATGACGTGCGTAATAGCGGAGATTTTGAGTCAGAGTATGACATTGCTGTTAAAGCTTTCGATATCCATTTAAACAAACTAGCTAGCGCTAAAGCTTAAGCTGCCAAGGAGAATATATTATGGGAAATCCAACAGGATTTATCAACGTAGGTCGTGCCTTGCCAACTGAACGCAACGCAGGTGAACGTTTAATTGACTGGCTTGAAGTTTATGAAGAAATACCGTTAAAAGAGGTAGAAAAACAAGCTTCTCGTTGTATGGATTGTGGTGTACCATTTTGCCAATCGGCAAAATCAGAATTTGCGCCTGCGGTTGCGGGTTGTCCGGTTAATAATATTATTCCTGAATGGAATGATTTGATTTACCGAGGCCGTTGGAAAGATGCCATAGAGTTATTACATAAAACTAATAACTTCCCTGAATTTACGGGTCGAGTATGTCCAGCACCTTGTGAAGGGGCTTGTGTACTCGGTATTAATGCCGATCCAGTTGCTATTAAGTTACATGAAAAAGAAATTATTGATCATGCTTTTAAGGAAGGTTGGGTAGTCGCTCAGCCACCATCAGCACGTACAGGTAAAAACGTTGCTGTTATTGGCTCAGGTCCTGCGGGTCTTGCTGCTGCTGCACAGCTTAATAAAGCTGGCCATATGGTTACTGTATATGAACGCGCCGATCGTATCGGTGGTTTGTTAATGTACGGTATTCCCAATATGAAGTTGCAAAAAGAATTGGTACAACGTCGCGTTGATATTTTAGCGGAAGAAGGCATTGTATTTGTTACTAATACTGAAGTGGGTAAAGACGTCAGTGTTGAAAAGCTTGAAAGTGACTTTGATGCAGTAGTGTTATGTATTGGCGCAACAGTGCCACGTGATTTACCTGTTGAAGGCCGCGAACTTAACGGTGTTCATTTTGCCATGGACTTCTTGAAAGCGAATACCAAAAGCTTACTTGATAGTGAGCATAAAGATGGCCAGTACATTAATGCACAAGGCAAAAATGTTGTTGTTATTGGTGGTGGTGATACTGGTACTGATTGTATTGGCACTTCATTACGTCATCAATGTAGTAATGCGATTCAACTAGAAATCATGCCGCGCCCACCAGAAAAGCGTGAAGAAGCTAACAACCCTTGGCCACAATGGCCAAAACGTTTGTTAGTTGACTACGGTCAAAAGGAAGCGATTGAACTTCAAGGACAAGATCCTCGTCAATATTTAGTGATGACTAAGAAAATTGAAAGCGATGAACAGGGTAATGTTAAAGCGGTTCATACTGTTGATATTACTTGGGAGCGTAATGACAAAGGTCAAATGTTCCCGCAGGAAGTTGCTGGCAGTGAAAAAGTGCTTCCAGCCGATATCGTACTTATCGCAATGGGCTTTATGGGCCCTGAAGGTGGGTTAGTTGAGCAATTTGGTCTTGAGCAAGATAATCGTTCTAACATTGCTGCTGAATACGATAAGTTTACTACAAGCAAAAAAGGCATATTCGCTGCTGGTGATGGTCGTCGTGGTCAAAGCTTAATTGTTTGGGCAATTGATGAAGGTCGTCGTTGTGCACGTGAAGTAGACAGTTACCTAATGGGTAAGAGTTACTTGCCTTAAGTCATTTAGCGACTAATGCTTTATTTTTAAAGCATCTACCTTTTTATATACTTATACAGGCCCTATCGTGATATACACGGTGGGGCTTTTTTATCGTCGGTACATGCCTATTGAGCTTATTAGAAGCATGCTTAGGGTAGCCTAACAATGATTTTAGCTGCGTAAAGACGGCTATATACTTTAATTATTAATATAATATTGCTACTATTTTATTAATTCAGCTAATTAGTGTCTGTTATTAAACGTCACGTTTTAAGTGTCATCACCATGATTGAAATAAAAACAGCCGCTTACCGCCGTGCAAGCTTTGCGTTAGCATTAGGATCTTTCCTCGTATTTTGTAACTTGTACATGTTCCAACCTATGTTGCCCTTGATGGCTGAAAAATTTAACGCCAGTGCCATTGAAATTAACTGGTTGTTGGCAGCAAGTACGCTAACGTTAGCGCTTAGTCTTGTGCCATGGGCTATCGGTTCAGAAATTATTGGGCGTCGTAAAGTAATGATGCTGAGTCTTTTCTTATTGCCGTTTGCGGGTATGGCAATGTTGCTGACAGATTCATTACTAATGCTAACGTTAGCGCGTGGAGTAATAGGTATATCTATTGCAGGATTTGCAGCCGTTGCTGTGGCATATATGGCGGAAGAATTCACCCCAAAAGCCTTAATGCTTGCCATCGGTGGCTACATTAGTGCAAATTCATTAGGGGGGATTACTGGGCGCTTGTACGGTGGCTTTATCACTGAATATTGGGGGTGGGAAGTAGCTGTTGTTGGGATGGCTATTTTCAGTTTGTTAGGCGCGCTATTAGTTAAGCAACTATTACCAGAACAACAACATTTTACCCCGAAAAAAGGGCAATTTCGCAGTCATAACCGTAATGTGATTGATCACTTAAAGCAGCGTGAATTATGGTTAGCGATGATTATTGGCGGGCTAAATTTTGCGTTGTTCGTTAACCTTTATACTGTGATGGGATTTCGTCTTGTTGCGCCACCATATTCACTATCTATCAGCTTAACTTCGATGATTTTTTTATGCTACCTCAGCGGTACCATTACGGCAAAATTAAGTGGTCGTTGGAGCCAACTTTATAGCCCGATTAATGGCATGGTATTAGGGACAACGGTTAGTGCTCTTGGCATGTGGATCGCCGCTTATGATTCTTTATACGCAATGCTCATTGGTTTATTACTTATTAGTTCTGGCGCTTTTTTTACACACTCCCTTGCCTATGCATGGGTAAGCCAAAAAGCGAATACGGCGAAAGCAACAGCAACAGCATTATATCTTGTGCACTATTACGTTGGCGGTAGT
This sequence comes from Colwellia sp., assembly GCA_002733765.1. Lineage (GTDB taxonomy): Bacteria > Pseudomonadota > Gammaproteobacteria > Enterobacterales > Alteromonadaceae > Colwellia. The sequence goes on from NVWU01000009.1 coordinate 175,792, forward strand.
TTGGGTGGTTTTTACTTAGTTGCTTGTTGGCAATATGGAACATGGCATGGAGTGCTTGCGGGTGGAATGATACTGTATGGTTTAATTTATCTGCTGTGTTGGCGTTTACACCACGGTACATTTTTACATCTGAAAGTAGATGAAGAGCAAAGTTAAAAGAAAAAACACTTAATTCTCTAGAGCTATAAATAGATATTATGACAAGAAAAATATTAAAACTGAATGTGAAAAGAAAAATAATTTCCAAACCAGCAGATAAAGTGGTTAAGGATGACTCTCATGATGACCCACAAAAGCGTTTTTTAAATGGCGTAGCCATCAATCCTGAGCAGCGTATTCAGCTAGAATTAGGCTCTCAGCAACACTCTATGCGAGCCATTGATTTATTCACGCCAATCGGAATGGGGCAGAGGGGCTTGATTGTTGCTCCACCAGGCTCAGGAAAAACGACCATTTTAAAACATATCTGCCAAGCAGTGGGCGAAGCTTATCCCGAGATAAAGCTTTATGCATTACTCATTGATGAGCGTCCGGAAGAGGTGACGGATTTTAAACGTAACGTGCCGGCACAAGTATATGCCTCATCCACAGATGAAAACTATGATCATCACGTACGTGTAGCTAATGACCTTCTTAATAAGGCTCGGAAGAAAGCTGGCGAAGGGCACAATGTAATGATTGTTATGGATTCTCTCACAAGGCTCACACGAGTATATAATGCAAATCAAAAAAGCAGCGGCCGTACCTTGTCGGGCGGAATTGACGCTAGAGCGATGGAAATACCTCGAAAACTGTTTGGCACAGCTAGAAATATTGAGAATGGTGGTTCGATTACTATTCTCGCTACCATACTTGTAGATACCGGAAGCCGGATGGATCAAGTGATATTTGAGGAATTCAAAGGTACGGGTAATATGGAGATTGTTTTATCACGTGAGGCAGCGAACCTGCGGATTTTTCCCGCGTTGGATATTGCTAAAAGTAGTACACGCCGTGAAGAGCTTCTTATCAATTCTAAGGAACTTGAAAAAGTAATAGATTTGCGAAGAGCACTTACCAGCCTTAAACCTGTAGAGGGTGCTAGGACACTTGTTGAGTTACTTAAGAAATACCCAACGAATGCTGAGTTGTTGAACCGTTAGTTGTATACCTGCTTTATTTGAATATGTTCATTTCAGCAAGTCTGAGCGACTCACAATCAATACGCACTTTTTTTATTAAGGTTTATTCCGGATGATATGCTCCTACATTCTCTTCTAAGATACATCTATGTAGTATTCTTAAAATAAAGGTAACGTAGAGTATGATTTACCTAGCCTTTCCCAAAGGGCTGGTGTAGAAGCGTCTCTTTAAAAATATGATTGCCGTTTGGCTCTCATATCATGTAAACTTATTATTAGGTGCATATCGCCCCGTTAGGGAGTTTCTTCGGAAATAACCACCCGTGTTATATGCATTAGTTTAATCAATTGACTATAAAAATGGAGTTTCCCAGAAATTTTACTGCAGGTAAGCTGAAATATGAAAAAATTCATTCAAGATGTTGATAAGCGATCTAACATCATCCCTCATAGTTTGATATCAACTTGTTTACTTCATGAACTCCCTGATGCTGTTTTTCTTATTGATCCTGAGTCATCCAATATTTTATATGCCAATAAGGTAGCGTATGAATCTGTAGGTCTGACGGAGACCGAGGTCATAAATCACTCTGTTATGAGTCTGCAAGAAGCGGTGATTAACCAGCCTCAATGGTGCGAAATTGCTGAGGTTATTAGGCAATCAAAAGAGCCCTATGTTTTTTTAGGGCGTCATCAACGCAAAGACGGCAGCTGCTTCCCTGTAGAGGTTCGCACCAGTAACTTATATTATGAGGGTAAACATTTTTTCCTATCCGTTGCTCGTGATGTTACATTTCGACAAGTGATTGATAATGAAATGGAAGCGCACAAACATAGTTTATGGTACGCACTTAATGAAGCATCAGATGGACTGTGGGAGTGGAATATTGAACAAGATACCCTCTACGTTAGCCCTAAGCTAAAACAGATGCGAGGTTACGGGCCGGAGGAAGATGCATCAAAAGTAGACTTCTGGATAAGTGGTATTCATCCGGATGATAAAAATAGAGTATTAGCGGTGATGCAAGAACACCTGCAAGGCCGTACTGACAAATTTGAAGCTAAGTATCGTTTAAGAAATAGGGCTGGCCACTTTATTTGGGTTAATGATAAAGGGAAAGTTAGCAAGAGAGATGCTAAGGGGAACCCTACTATCGTTGCGGGAATGGTACAAAATGTAACGGATCAGGTCGCTCTACAAGAAAGATTAGAAAATCAAGCTGCAAGAGATGAGTTAACAGGGGCTTTTAATCGAAGGATTTGCCATGAAATTCTTGAACAGCAAATTACCACCTCCCGCATTAACGGAGAGTCATTTGCGGTTGTTTTGATCGATATAGACTACTTTAAATCTATCAACGATCAATATGGGCATCAAGTAGGTGATGATGTTTTGAAAGCCTTTGTTAATAAGGTTGAAGAACACCTTAGAGAAGGCGACATACTATTTCGTTGGGGCGGGGAAGAGTTTTTACTACTTTTACCACGCTTGGAAGAATCGAAGCAATATCGAGTGGCTGATAAAGTACGTAAAACCATCGAGGATAACCGGATCGTTCTATCCGATAAAACTGAAATTTCGCTAACAGTTAGTGTGGGAGTATCTACTTACCCTTTTCATGGCTCGACAAGAAATCAACTGATAGAAAAGGCGGATATAGCTATGTATAGAGCAAAGGCTAATGGGCGAAATAGAGTTGAATTATTTAGTGAGTAAGTATCTATCAAAGATGATCGTTTTATACGCCATTTTTTATCAAAAAAAGGGTGTGAATTTTGAAATAAGATAAGTTTTTTAGGTAATTTTAATAATATTTATAGATTGGTTGCGGGAGTAGGATTTGAACTTCGGGTCATGAGGGCTAAAAATACAAGTTATAGTGTTTTTTATATGCTGATGTTATCTTTCTTTAAATTACTTTATATTATATTTCCTTTAAAATTGCTATTAAAATTTGATTTTGTGTGACACTTTCTTTTTTCGTTTCTTTTGTTGTTCTTGTTTTGTGTTACATTGTTTTAATTATTGTGAGTATGGGATTCCTTAGTTATGATGGGATTTTGACCTTCGCTTACTATTGTTATGATAATTCCAGTAGATAAATTACGCGTATTCAGAGTTGACAAATATAGAGCATTATCAGAAAAATATATGATGTTACTGATGATGAATTTTATAAAGCTCTATGGGAGTTTTATAAGTTAGTGTAGTGGTCAAATAGAATTAACTGTACATCAATTAATGCTGCAGCAACGCTAGAGCTAGCATAAGAAATTTCTTCAAGCATCATCATCGTGGCAGGGATAGAGTGCTTCAATCCTGATCGCCATATTTTTTTAAAGGGATAGCAAAAAGGCCGGATCCCCCATTTTTTTGGTTTTTTCTGGTAGCCAAATATCGTCGTAAATAGTGCCAGCTAAGCATGTGGGTAACTATTGCCATAGGATGCCATTTAAATATGTATGGTTTTTAAAATTATTTAGCTAAATAGGAATTAAAGATCGCTATTTTTTAAATGCATCCAGGGGAAGTTAAGCATTTATCTACCAAAAATTTGGCGTGCAATTACCATACGTTGTACTTCATTGGCACCTTCGTATATTTCCCCAATTTTACAATCACGATATATCGACTCTAATGGGAATTGACGACCATCAGCAGCCAGCTCTTTGACAAAACCATAACCACCACATACTTGAATGGCGTCACGAACAACATCACCCGGTAATGTGCTACCAATAAGTTTTGCCATTGCGCACATTGATTGTATATTAGGCCGTTTTTTATCTACGATTAACGCAGCTTTTATGTATAAGTTACGAGCATTTTCCAATTCTGATGCATAACCTGCCCATTTAAACTGCCAATATTGAAATTGTGATAATGCTTTACCAAAAATTTCACGCTCTTTCATATAATTAGCCGCAAAGTCAAAAGCGGCTTGTGCCATACCTACACCACACGCACCAATACCAACGCGACCTAAAGTTAATGACGTTAATGCAGCTTTTAGCCCTTTATCTTCAGCGCCTACTAAGTTTGAATCAGGTACAAAAACGTCATCAAAATAAACATCAGCGGTTAACTGACAGTGATTACCCATTTTCTTGTCTGGCTCGCCAACCCTTGCGCCTTTGCTACTCATGTCAACGAGTAGCATACTCATGGCATCGTTCATTTTACATAAAACGAACATATGATGAGCAATTGGTGAATTAGTGATCCAACGTTTATGACCATTTATTTTGTAGCCATTTTCAACTTTTGTTGCAATAGTTTGTAATGTGCGTACGCTTAAATCAGTACTAGCCGACGGCTCTGAGGTAGCAAATGAACCGATTATCTCACCAGATATTAATTTTGGAAATAAGTCTTCTTTTACTGATTCTTGAGCATGTTTTAATGTATTGCCAAATAGAATTAACTGTACATCAATTAATGCTGCAGCAACGCCTGAGCTCACATAAGCAATTTCTTCAAGCATCACCATCGTGGCAAGGGTTGGGTATTTCAATCCTGCACCGCCATATTTTTTTTCAAAAGGAATAGCAAAAAGTCCAGCTTCCCCCATTTTTTTGGTTAATTCCCAAGGGAATTTTGACACATCTTCTGGTGTGGTATTTAACTCGTGAGCTATTGGACGTAATACTTCGTCAGCAAATGTTCTGACTTGTTGACGTATTTTAATGGTTTCTTCTGGTAGCCAAATGTCGTCGTAAATAGTGTTAGCTAAGCGTGTGGGTAATGTTGTCATAGGGTGTCCTTTGAATATGTATAGTTTTTAAAATTATTTAATTGTGAGTGCTTGCTGGTATTCTTTTTTTAATTGTTCAACGAGCTCTTTTATGGTTAACACTTCATTGATTGCACTGATCCCTTGTCCGGCAGACCATATGTCTTTCCAAGGTTTAGCTCCAATATTGCCATGTTTCTCTTTAGTATTTTCATCTGACATTTCAGCGCCAATATCAAAACCGTCAGGTTTGGGTAAATTAGCTAAATCGTAACCTGCGTTACTAATACTTTGTTTAATGAAGTTGGCTGGAATACCCGAAATAGCATTGGTATAAATAATATCGTTAGCTGTAGACTCAACGATCATTTTTTTATATTCATCATTGATTTTGCATTCGTGTGTCGCCAGAAATCGTGTGCCCATGTAAGCAAGATCAGCACCTAAACAACGAGCCGCTGCCACTTCTGCTCCTGTGGAAATACAGCCAGATAAAATAATTGTTTTGTCAAAAAATGTTCTAAGTTCTTGAATTAAGGCAAAAGGGTGCAAGTTTCCTGCATGTCCCCCTGCGCCAGTAGATACGGCAATTAAACCGTCTACACCAGCTTGCATTGCTTTTTTGCCATGTCTAGCATTAATAACATCATGAAATACAATTCCACCGTATGAATGAATGGAGTCAACAACATCACTTACCGCACCTAATGAGGTAAGTAATAATGGTATTTGATGTTTTACCAATACTTTTAAATCTGCATTTACTCTCAGGTTTGATTTATGAACAATTAAATTAACGCCAAAAGGAGCCGGTTTTTTCTGAGTTGTTTTTTCATACTTTTTAAGTGCTGATTTTATTTGAATAATCCATTGTTCAAGGCCTTCAGTTGTTCTTTGATTTGCTGCAGGAAAAGTACCCACAACACCAGATTTACAGGTTTCAATAACCATACTGGGTGTAGATGCTAAAAACATAGGTGCGCTAATAACAGGAACAGTTAAATTATTTGCTAGTAATGTTGGTAAAGGCATAAATATCTCTTATTGGGCGTTTTAACTAGTGTAATGTATTATTTTAAGGCTTTATATTTCAATAAATGACAACTTTATGGTTAAATAAGACATTAATTAACTATAAAGTACAGGCGAATATATAAAATGAACATTGCTATTATTGCTATGGAAGGTTGTTATGGCTCTAGTTTACATGGGTTAATTGATGTATTTGTAGTGGCAAATGCGTATATTAAAAAGCACTCTGGTAATAAAAATGATTTTTTTCAGTGGCATTTTTTATCAACAACCAACAGTACAATAAAAACTAGTAATGGTTTATCTATGAGGCAATCAATAGCACAAGAATGTGATAAACATTTTGATGTGATTTTTATTCCAGGTATTTTATATAAAGGTGTTCATGCCTTTGAAGTCATAATACAACAACAGCAATTATTTTATACTTGGCTGATGAAACAACACCAACAAGGAGCAATTGTTTGTGCTAATTGTACTGCAACTTTTTTCTTGGCAGAGTCTGGTCTGCTTGATAATAAAGAAGCAACGACTGTTTGGTGGTTAGAGCCCTTATTTAAACAGCGTTATAAAAATATTACTTTGAAATTTGAACAGTTAATTATTGAGAAAAATAATGTGATCTGTGCTGGTTCTGCCACGTCGCATTTTCAACTAGGTTTACTATTATTAAAGAAGTTTGTATCTCCATTTATTGTACAGCAAACAGCTAAAGCAATGTTAATTGATACTCGTAAAATGCTAACTTCGCCTGAACAACTATTATCTTTTTCTCGTGAACATAACAATGTTTTAGTACAAAAAGCGCAAGATTGGATTGAACTAAATTTGTCTCGTTCGTTTAAGTTGGTTGATTTAGCCAGAGAAATTGCGACTACTGAGCGAACATTAATTCGTCAATTTAAAAATACTTTATCTATAACACCATCTAAATATATTCAAAACTTGCGAGTTAATAAAGCAAAATACTTATTAGAAATTAGTGAATTATCTCTTGATAAAATTATTGAAAAAGTAGGTTACCAAGATCGAAGTGCATTTACTAAGTTATTTACTAAAGTAGTTGGCATACCGCCAATGAGTTACAGACGACAATTTTAATTTAATATAAAAATATAACTCATAGTTCGTTGATCTAACTTATATTATTCAATCTGGTTTTTTTAGGAAACAACCAATTTTTTAATATCTTAGTTACGATAGGCATCACAATATAAGTCATTAATAAAACCTGTGTAATGCATAAAAAGGCTACTTTAGGAATTAAAGGTAATTGATCAAGGAATGGTTTAAATACTACATTTGAAATAAGTACAAGAAAAAACACAACCACAGTGATAACCAGTGCCATTTTATGTTTGTTTGGTGGAACAGGCATTGGTACTTCTGGCAAAGAGAACCAAGACTCTAAGCCTGAGACCTTTATAATTTTAGCTTCACCTTCGGTAATTTCATTCAATTGAGTTAAAAAATACTTTCGCTCTGATGAATCTTCCCAGAATCGTTGATTTATATAGTTGTCAAATTTAACGAGCATAACATATTCACCATGCGTACCTGGTGAGGGTTTAAGAATATCAACCCCTAGATAACCTGAAAATTTTGATCCTACCGCTATAATTTGATGAACCCATTCTTCATATTTTGCTTCTTTTCCTATTTTTATACGACGTGCAATGCTTGTAGTTATAGGCTCGTTTTTATTCATTAATAATATTCCTAATATGATGTTTTTTATAAAACCATTCACGATAACACTACTGTAGATCTTAAATTTAGTGTGGATAAAAATCTAATACTTTTATTAGGTTTATTGATACACAAAAGGTATCTAGTTTAGTACTTTTATTTTAAAAATTCGTTTGTCTGAATTTAAAAATAACTTAAACCCGTTTATTTATTGACAGCCTTATTAAGTTGTAAATAGGGTTACGTTTTTGTAAGGCAATCATCTTACTTTACAAAATGGTCAGGTTTTATTTTAATTAAAAATAAAAAACTAATATTAATCAATGGTTAATCGTTTGGCATGATTGTTGATATAAAAGTTATGCATTGAAAAAATGTTTATTAAAATAATAATTTTTGTTGAGAATTAATATATGGCCACATCAGTACAGACGGATCTTTCGTTAGGTTTAGATATAACACGTAGGTTTGTTCGCATAACTAAAGAGCGTAAAAATGATTTTATTGAGTTTGATTATGCTATTGGCGAACCAGAAATATTTTTAGAGTTAGTTTTACCTCGTGAAGCTTTTTTAGATTTTTGCGTGGTAAATAAAGTGGAACTGCTACCTTCAACGCAAATTGGAAGTAAAGCGACAAAGGACTGGGGATGGCGTATTTCTGATGCAACTAATTTTGATTAAAACAACTAATAACAAAAGAGAGAGATAATTATGCAAATAGATGTTCATACCATTAGCATTGAGCCTGCTCGTAAAGCTTACGATCATATGGTTCGTCGGTTTGGGGATAAGCCAGCGTCACGTTATCAAGAAGCAAGTTACGACCTACAAGCAACAGAAAATTTACATTATAAACCCACATGGGATCCTGAGCAGGAGTTATATGACACCAGCATCACAAAAGTTGTGATGGAAGATTGGCATGATTTAAAAGATCCTCGCCAATATTATTATAGTCCCTATGTACTGAACCGCTCACGAGAACAAGAGGCGGTAACTTCTACTTTTAAGTTTGTTGAGTCTAGAGGACTAATTGAGAGCTTACCTGATGAAGTGCATGAGTTAGCCGCTAAAATTTTATTACCGTTAAGGCACGCCGCATGGGGAGCTAATCAACACAATACTTTTATTTGTGGTTACGGTTATAGCGTGACTTTTACCCAGCCATGTATATATCAAGCGATGGATAATTTAGGTATAGCTCAATATTTAACAAATATTGGTTTAATGCTAGGTGGTACTGATTTACTTGATGAAGCTAAACAGTCTTGGCTTGATGATTCTGCATGGCAACCTTTACGTCGTTATGTAGAAGATTGTTTAGTTGTTAGAGATCCATTTGAACTTTTTATTGCACAGAATGTGGCGCTTGATGGCTTATTATATCCGCTTGTTTATAAATATATTGTTGATGATTATATGGCTAAAAAAGGCGGATCAACCATTTCAATGCTGACTCAATTTATGCCTACTTGGTTTGATGAAACATCTAAGTGGGTAAATGCTGTTGTGAAGGTTGCAGCAAAAGAATCTGAACATAATCATGACGTAATTAATGCTTGGTTAGAACAATGGGTTAGTAGAGCAACGGCTGCAATACTTCTTATTGTTGAAATGGCAATAGGTGATAAAACGGATGAAGTGATTAACGATCATGTTAATGCACTTAAAAATCGTCTTGAAAAGCTAGGTTTTAACTCTTAAGGAATTTTTATGTCTACCGTATTTATAGCACTACAAGCAAATGAAGAAACTCGACCAATAATTGAAGCTATTCAAATAGATAATCCTAAAGCTATCGTTAATATAGAGCCTGCAATGGTGAAAATTGACGCTGAAAACTTTCTTATTATTAAAAGAGAGACGATTGAAGAGCAGATAGGAAGAGAATATGACTTAGAAGAGCTACAAATTAATCTTATCTCACTTAGTGGCAATGTTAATGAAGATGAAGATACTTTAACCCTAAGTTGGAATAATTAAGCGAGGATTTAATAATGGATATGAAAGTTAAACAAAAAAAGCTCAATAAAAAAGAAAAATATACCGTACAAACCCGCGATTTAGGTTGGGAACCCACCTATCAATCAAAAGATAAAATTTTTCCTTATGTAGAGTATGAAGGCATTAAAATTCATGATTGGGATAAATGGGAAGACCCTTTCCGTCTCTCTATGGATTCATACTGGAAATATCAAGCAGAAAAAGAAAGAAAATATTATGCAATTCTAGACTCTTTTGCACAAACCAATGGCCATTTAAATTTAACTAGTGCTCGTTATTTATCCGCAATTAAAATTTTTCAACAAGCTATTACTCCAGGTGAATATGCTGCTCATAAGGGGTTTGCCCGTGCAGGACGAGAGTTTCCAGGTGCAGGAACTCAAGTCGCTTGCCAAATGCAATCTATTGATGAAATACGACATGCGCAAACACAGGTACATGGGGTTTCTAATTATAATAAATATTATAATGGTTTTCATGATTTTACACAGCAAAGAGATCGTATTTGGTATACATCATTAGCGCGTTCTTTTTTTGATGATGCAACGTCTGCTGGGCCTTTTGAATTTATGATTGCTATTGGTTTTTCTTTTGAATATGTATTAACCAACTTATTATTTGTACCTTTTATGTCAGGTGCTGCCTATAACGGTGATATTGCTTCGGTAACGTTTGGTTTCTCAGCACAATCAGATGAAGCTCGTCACATGACATTAGGCCTAGAGTGTATAAAATTTATGCTTGAACAAGATCCTGATAACTTACCCATTGTACAAGGATGGATTGATAAATGGTTTTGGCGAGGAATACGCTTATTAAGCCTAGTAGGTTCAATGATGGATTATATGCTGCCTAAAAAAGTGATGTCTTGGAAAGAAGCTTGGCAAATTTATGGCGTAGAAAATGGCGGCGCATTATTTAATGATTTAGCTCGTTACGGTATTCGTCCTCCTAAAGGTTGGGAAGATGCGGATAAAGCAATGGATCATGTATCACATCAATTAATGTTAGGGCTACATCAGTGGAATTTTGGTACTTCTTTTCATACGGATGTACCAACAGAAGAAGAGATGGATTGGTTGTCAGCTAAATATCCCGATACCTTTGATAAATATTATCGTCCACGCTGGAATTTTATGAAAGAGCAAGCTGAAAAAGGTAAGCCTTTTAAAAACATGGGCTTACCAAAGCTTTGCCAAGTTTGTCAATCCCCCGGTCTTTATACTGAACCAGATGATCCAACAATGCTATGTCATCGTGAGACCGTCTTTGAAAATGAAAAATATCAATTTTGTTCAGATCATTGCATGGATATATTTAACAATGAACCTGAAAAATATGTTCAAGCCTATTTACCAATGAATCAGTTATTCCAAGCACCACTTTATGGTGATTTAAATGCTTGGATGGATTGGGTTAGTTTACGTGATGGTGTTGATAATGGTGATTATGAATTATCAGAAGATAAGAAAAATTTTGATAAATGGCGAAATGATGTCAAATCAAACAGTGTAGATTAACCTACGTTTAATAATACCAATCACTGAAATTATAGCTAAACCAAAGATAGGCTTAGCTATTTATATTTAATAATTTATTAAGAAGAGTATTCATGCCTATAAAATCAACAAAGAAATATTCAGTAACACCACGAGATATTCAAAAAAACTTTAATGGTAAACAGCTTACTTATGTTAGTTGGGATCACCATTTATTGTTTTCAGCCCCTTTTATTCTATGTTTATCTCCAGAAACACAGTTTTCAGAACTGGTTGATGAAGGAATATTACCAACCTTGCAAGCAGATCCTGATTTAGACAAAATTAACTGGCACGAAGTTACTTGGTTAAAGGCGAACAAACCTTGGGTACCTGATTTTAGTAAAAGCCTTGCTGATAATGGTTTGGTGCATAAAGATCAAATTCGTTTTCATACACCGAACCTAAATACGCTTTGCGGTACTAAGTAGAGGTAATGATAAATGAGCTATGAATTAACGATTGAACCTACAGGTCAAGTGATTGAAGTTGAAGATGGGCAAACTATTTTAGATGCTGCTTTACGTGCGGGTGTTTATTTGCCTCATGCTTGCGGTCATGGTTTATGTGCTACTTGTAAAGTTCAGGTTGTTGATGGTGAGGTTGATCATGGTGAGGCATCAAGTTTTGCCTTGATGGATTTTGAACGAGAAGAAGATCAATGTCTTACGTGTTGTGCAACGTTAGAAAGTGATATAACCATTGAGGCCGATATTGAGGAAGACCCTGATTCTGAGAATCTTGTCGTACAAGATTTCTCAGGCGTTATTAGCCGAATGGAAGATCTCACTCCAACCATTAAAGGAATATGGATTAAATTAGATGATGTGAATCCAATGCATTTTCAGGCAGGGCAATACGTCAATGTTAATTTTTCTAACGGTATAGGTAGCCGGGCTTTTTCGATTGCCAGTGCACCTCTTCATGCAAATGAAATTGAATTGAATATTCGTATCGTACCAGGAGGGCAAGCCACTACTTATGTTCATGAAAAAATGAGGGTAGGGGATGAATTAACCTTTTCTGGTCCTTATGGTCGTTTTTTTGTTAAAAAATCAGCGCAAGTACCTGTTGTTTTTATGGCGGGAGGCTCTGGTTTATCGAGTCCACGTTCTATGATTTTAGATTTATTAAATGAAGGCTTTGAGCTGCCAATAACATTAATTTATGGGCAAAGATCACAAGAAGAGTTGTATTATCATGATGAGTTTTTAGCATTAGCAAAGCAGTATTCAAACTTTCATTATGTGCCAACACTCTCAGATGAGCCTGAAGTATCCTCCTGGCAAGGTGAAAAAGGTTACGTGCATGAAGCAGCTAAACGTCATTTTAACAATGATTTTCGTGACCATAAAGCCTACTTATGTGGTCCGCCATTAATGATTGATGCGAGTATTACAGCGTTAATGCAAGGTCGTTTATTTGAACGTGATATCTATATGGAAAAATTTATCTCTGCGGCAGATGCACAACAAGTGAGAAGCCCGTTGTTTAAATCTATTTAACATTTTATAAGTAGCAATCTTTTAGCTATAACGAGGATGGTTGCTACTTAAATACTATTTGTTTTTACGTCTATTTTATTTTGATATAATAATTTTTTAATGAAAATAATAAACCTTTGGATTGAATATGAATAAAAAAAAGCATCGTAATACTGTTTTATATCTTTCTCACGGTGGAGGTCCCATGCCTTTATTTGCTGATGAAGCACATAAAGAATTAATAGAGACCTTGCAAAAAGTCACTTCAATCATTAAAAAACCGTCGGCTATTATTGTTATTAGTGCACATTGGGAAGAAAGTATTGCTACTATTACGCAAAATGATTCTCCTGATCTCATTTATGATTATTCAGGCTTTCCTGAACAGGCTTATAATATCAATTATCCTGTAAAAGGCAGTCCATATTTAACTGAAAAAATATTATTATCTTTAAACAATAAAAAATTGAATGCTGAGCTTAATAATAAAAGAGGTTTTGACCATGGTGTTTTTGTTCCTCTAAAGATAATGTATCCTGATGCTGATATACCTTGTGTTCAGTTATCTCTTGTAAATAGTTTAGATCCAAAAACACATATTAGAATAGGTGAGGCTTTAGGCGCTTTAGAACAAGATAATATTCTTATTATTGGCTCAGGGTTTTCCTTTCATAACATGAAAGCTTTTTTTGACCCTGTTACAACGGAATCACAATATAAAAATGAATTATTTGAATCTTGGTTGATTAATACTTGTTCAAATAAGGCATTAAATGAGATGGAGAGAGCTGATTTATTCAATAAATGGGAAAATGCACCTTGTGCTAGATATTGCCACCCAAGGGAAGAGCATTTATTACCATTACATGTCTGTTATGGTGCAACAAAATCTGCTTGTAGTCATGTTTTTGAGTTAACTATTTTAAATAAAAAATCGAGTATGTACCTTTGGTATTATGAATAATTACATACCACTCGTGGTGAATTTAATACATTCATCCATAAAAAATCCTAAACTAAAAATAAAAAAGCTCATCATAATTCGATGAACCTTTGATTTTCATATAGATAATAAAATTACTGCATGTAATTATTAGGCAAGGGTAATGCTGCAATACCGGAGTCTACGGCAGCCTTTGCTACCGCTAAAGCTACTGCAGGTAATAAACGCGGATCCATTGATTATCTCTAATACAAGGTTACTCATGGTGTATAAATAGCATTAACTCAGGAATCTTTAAGTTTAGTGTTACTAAGTCTAATATATTTCAGAGTTATACATTATCAAATAATTTTAACCTACAGTATTGTACATAATATGTGTTTGTGTTTTGATTAATCCACCACAGGTTACTGTAGTTTATTACTACAATGATTATGTTAGTGTTCACAGGGATACTGCTTACCATTGGCTCATTTATGTCTGTGTAGGATCAATAATTCATTCACCGATTTTGATACCTAACGAGTTGTTTTTATTCATTACATATTCATTGTACTAATCAAAAAAAAATAAGAAATTTATTCGATTCCGTGTTTGAGAAAATCTAGCACCATGCGATTAAACTTGTCAGCATACTCCCACTGTACCCAGTGCCCACAGCGGTTAAATATGTGCAGCTCAGCGCGCGGTAGAGTATTTAGCAGGCGTAGGCCCGTATCCATAGGGACAAAACGGTCATCACGACCCCATACGATCAGAGTTTCGTTGGCAATTTCGCCCAGACGGTGAGCCACATCAGGAAATTGCTTGGGATTCGCTTTGATGCTCTTCACAAAGTTTTCTAGGTGATCCTTGCGTGCCAATATGTTGTCTAGGCGAGTCTGAAAAAGTACTTCCGTCAGATTACTGCTATCATAAACGAAGATATCCATCATCTCTTTAAGATTGTCCATAGTTGGTTCTCGGTATAGCTTTCCTATACGCTTAATACCTTCGGACGGCATCGGAATAAACATGCTACCACCACCAGTACCGCCACCCATCAAAATTAACTTGCTGACGTGTTCAGGGTAATCCAGCGCAAAGGCGACGGCACTATGCCCCCCCATGGAGTTACCGATAATGTGAATTTTATTCAGACTCAGTGCATCTACTAGTCCTTTCAGAACACGGGCGTTCAGGTGAGAGCGAGAACCTTCATTAACGAGGGTGTCGCTCTTGCTCCAACCTGGACAATCCATCAGGATTACTCGGTAACCTGCGTTGGTCAGCGGCTGAATGTTGCGGTTGAAGTTAGCCCAACCACTAGCACCCGGTCCAGAACCGTGCAGCATCACCACAACCTCATCACCTTTCTCGGTGTCGTTGTAGTGAATGTTTAGATTGGTATTACCTTCTTTGATGGAAATAAACTTGCTGGTTTCTACTTCTGTCCATTGCTGTGACATATTCAAATACACCTCAAAATTTTATGTGTTTATGTTTTCATTATTTGGCGGTAGTTAAGGTCAATGCGCCATAACCTGCAATCCACTCAGGAATCGGGCGGTAATAACGAGATTCTTCTTTATAGGGTCCGAAAGCGGCCATCGCTGCGGTGGCTGCTACCCAGTTTTTCACCTCGTGTGTTGATTTTCCTGCCTTGTCTGAGACTTCTTGGTTACCCACGGCATCCAGTTCACAAACTCGACCAGTGGCAAGTAGATCCAAAAACCACTGATCCCACTCCGGATTTAGCGGAAGGAGTGTATTTTGATCGCTCACAAAATTCCGAGCCGCGTCGATTACCCGTCGGGTGCGATTAATTCGCTCATCTGAAGGCAGGTTATATCCACTGCCGAGCAACCGGTCTTTTGTATGTTCGTCGGCAGTAATCAAATCGGGCACTGGTGGTTGATGTGATAGGCCGCCTGAACCTATTATTAGTACACGCTTGTTCAGTGAAGCGACATAGCGCCCCAAAGCATCACCAAACAGACGGGCGCGCTCAAAAGAGGGTAATGGCACCGCAACGGAGTTGATAAATACAGGAATTACCGGTACTTTATCTAGTCCGCCCAGAAGAAATTCTAAAGGTTGAGAAAAACCGTGATCCACCTGCATCTTGTGTGACAATGCTGTGTCTACACCAGCGTCTAGCGCAAACTGGGCGGCGGCGGCGGCAAGCGCTTCGGGCACTAGCAAATCACCTTTCGCCGTGCCAAAATCACCAATCGCATAGGCGGCAGTGCCGATACAAAATGGCGGCATCACATCGTAGAAAAAGCCATTGTAATGATCAGGCGAAAATAACAGTACTAGCTCCGGATTAAATGCTTTAATCTGTTTACGGGCATCGGCAATAACACCGTTGACCTCATCCAAAATTAGTTGTTCCGGATCCACATGTCCCATCAACGGTGTATGAGACAAGCACTGTAAAAGTGCAGGCATATAAAACCCCTTATATTGTTTTTAATTAATATTTACCATACTATGTAATTTATACTGCCTCAACGAAAAACAATGGCCCTGTGCACATAGTGCTCCAACTACAGATACATACACGATGGAACCCATATTAACTTCTACTTATAAGACAGTCCGTGGTCTAAGCCGCGGGTTGGAAGTGCTAAACGCGCTTAACCGAGAGTCTTTTGGGGTCACGCCTTCACGGCTTGCAAAAATTACAGGCTTGCATCGAACCACTGTCCGGCGTTTACTCGAAACCCTACAAAGTGAGGGCTATGTTCGTTGCAGTCCATCAGATAATACCTATAGTGTGACAATGCGTGTTCGTGAATTAGGGGATGGATTTCAAAATGAACAATGGATCTCTGAGGTAGCGACGCCAATGCTTGGTGAGCTACTTAATGAGGTAGTTTGGCCAACTGATATCGGCACGCTTGATAGAGATGCAATGGTCGTTCGAGAAACCACTCACCGGTTTAGCCGACTATCTTTTCATCGCGACATGGTGGGACGCCGCTTACCACTGCTTCAAACTGCCATGGGTCTCGCTTATATAGCTTTTTGTCCAGAGAAGGAGCGAAAAAAATTATTAAGGTTATTAGTAACCCGTGATACGCCTGAAGGTGAAATTGCTAGAGATTCTAAAATGGTTAATAATCTTCTTATTAGAACCCGACACAAAGGCTTTGGGGAAAATTTTATGAACTGGAGGAAGGAAGAAAAAATCGCGTCTATTGCCCTTCCTATTATGTCTGGCGAGAACGTTTTGGCTTGCCTGAATCTTGTGTATATAGCAAAGGCTATGACCATTGATGAAGCCGCTGAAAAGCACCTTGCATCAATGCTATGCGTCAGAAACAAAATTGAGCATGCGTTAGCTCAAAGAAGTACTCCATAGGCTTTTTTATAGCTTCAATCGGTGATAACTTGCCAAGTTTCTCAAGTAGTCAACAGAACACACGTATAAGAGGTATTACTATTGGGCGAAATGGATTTCCTAGCTTTCACTAGATAGTTTTTAACTCAGAAAAATACGCTTTCTCAAATTTATCAGGTGAGATCCCACCTGTATATGAGTGACGCTTTCTTGGATTGTAGAACATTTCTATAAAATTAAATATCTTTGTTTTCGCCTTATTTTAGCCACTCGATTCACACTACACTTTTCGCCAATCTCACATAAGTCCTGATTTGTCTAAGGGCTACCATAGGTACCACCATTCTCAACATAAAAGGTTTTGATAAGCTTGAGCAATCGGTTGTCTTTAACCTCTCGTATGCTTAATGGCTTATTTAACCAAGCATAAAAGCCGCTTCGATGTAATTTGAAAACATGACACATAAAAACGACTGAAAACTATGTTAATAATCACGAGTGAAGGCGTACTTTACTCGGGGTTGCTGGCAAAGTACCTTGCGGCCTTTTTTAAATATACCATTCTTAAAGTCCCTAGTATTTCACCATCAAATAACACCGGAACTGCTATAGCTGCAAATTTCGATTCGTCTAGCCATTCCCCATTATTTTCTGACCAATACCTTTTTCTAATTAAAGAAAAACATCTGTTGCGGGATTTTTCATTTTCAACGTAAGCCATACTCGCTTTATCCATTGAACAACTTATAGAGAGCGTATATCGTCGAAAGTTTGGTTTTAAAAAGGAGAGATAAACCCTCCCGCTAGCAGTAAATAAACAAGGCAGTTCACGACCTAATATACGTTGATGAAAAGAAATAGGGTTTAACTCTGTGTGTTGTCGCTCTAATTCGCATTTTACCTTATTTAAAAGTCGTTAAATCAATAGGCCAAGGGAGCATTTTGGCTGTTTCATGCTCATAAAAAGGTTGAACAATAAGATCTGAAGAATGATGTCTTGAGCTACAAACGCGATTTGGTTGGTAGGGTGATATAACTTTGTTTTTGTATCGAACAAAAGGTAACTATTTGTTCATAAAGTTTCAGAATACGTTTACATGTAGCTCTATGTGTTTTGGTTGATTTTGCAACATCAACACTTAATGAATCGTCGCTTGCAACGAGAAATTCTAAGACAGTTTAATCTTGAGAAAGCGATTTTATATTCTTATAAATATTAGGTGTTTCTGTATTCCTGAATCAAATTTTCATCGTAAATTATCTTGGTTTAATGTGTGCACACTGTGCACACATTGAAATGACTCGTTGCTAAAGATTTTTGCTTAATGCAATCTTATTGGCATCTACACCTGATGATTATATATTTTTTAACGAATTTATTTTGGAGAAAAATAGTTGAAGTTGCTCATAAAATATTTGGCAATATTTAGTTTGTGTGAATTTTGAACAAGGCTAGATTGACGTAAATAGCACCCTAATTGAGTTGAGTGGTTAATGGCTGATAATGCATCAGTGAATGATTATTTATTGCTTGTCATCAACGTATTTATGCACAGCCGAAGGCATGAGCCGAGTGATGTGTTTACAAGGTATGGAAACACATGAGCGTAACTTAATAACTGAACAGGAATATAAAGAGATTAAAGCAACAGCATTAGCACTTTGGACATCAGATGATCCTACCGCTGGTGTAAGTGAAGTAGCTGTAGGATCACCAGTTTTATCGACACCGCTGAAATGGTGGTGATGGATAAATGTGGACATTGGCCACAATGGGAAGATTTGATTGAATTTGACAAAGTTCATTTAGAATTTTTATTACGTAAATGAATAATATAAAAACCTTATTGATTTCAAGTATAAGAGGCGAAAATAGTGGAAGACGTGACGAAAGAAAGTAAACCTGAAAAGTTTGATGTAATCATCATTGGTGCTGGACCAGTAGGTTTGATGACAGCAAATATGCTTGGGAGCCTTGGTATTAAGGTACTAATGCTAGAAAAACTTGATAAGTTGATTGATTACCCACGTGGCGTGGGAATTGATGATGAATCAATACGAACCATACAAGCTATTGATTTGGAACAGAAGGCAATGCGCCATATAACGCCATTTCATTGGGCTCGCTTTTATAATAGTAAACGTAAATTGTTGGCATCTATTGAACCACGTCAAACGACATTTGGTTGGTCACGCCGAAATGCGTTTCATCAACCTTTAGTTGATAAAATACTCCATGAAGGCTTGTCGCGATATGAAAATGTAACATTAAAGTTTTCTTCTAGAGTAGAAACATACTTACAAGATAATGAAGGCGTGATGGTGACAGGCTCAACGCGTGATGGTGAATTATTTTCTTATCAAGCAAAGTATTTAGTAGGCTCAGATGGTGGCGCTAGCGAGGTACGTTCAAATATGAACGTTACTTTTGATGGGAGTACTGCGCCAGATCCTTTTCTTGTGGTTGATATTGAAGATGACCCTATTGGCACACCAAACTTAGAATTTATTTGTGATCCACGTTTTCCATATGTTTCCATTGCACTACCTCATGGTGTTAGACGTTTAGAGTTTAAAGTTGAAAAAGATCAGATTGTTAACGACATTGATGTAACTGATGAATTTATGACAACGTGTTTGAACAAGATTAAACCTTCGTTAAACCACAGTAATATATTACGTCGTCGTGTCTATAGGCATAATGCACGTTTAGTTTCAGATTTTAGAGAAAAACGGTTTATTTTGGCCGGTGATGCTGCTCACCTTATGCCCGTATGGCAAGGACAAGGTTATAACAGTGGATTACGGGATGCTAATAATTTAGCTTGGAAATTAGCTATGGTAGTCAAGGGTGTTTCTTCGGATAAACTACTTGATAGCTATAGTGAAGAGCGCCGACAAAATTCAAAAGAAATGATCGATATTTCAGTGTTGACAGGTAAACTCTTTAGTCCAAGTAATCGCTTTTTAGCCGTATTACGTGATGTCGTTTTTGGCTTATCAAAGCTTATTCCTGCTGCCCATAAATACATAACTACAATGAAGTGGAAACCCATTCCAAAATTTACTAAAGGTATATTGGTTACTGCTCCCAAAAAAGAAAAGCACAGTCCAGTAGGTACTATTTTTTTTCAACCTGATGTAAAGGATGAACAAGGTAACATTAAAAAACTGGACAATATCATAGGGTTAAATTTCGCTATTATTGCTTGGGGGAGTGATCCATCAATTCATTTTGACGATGAAACACGTGATATTGTGAAAAAAATTGGCGCTAAAATATTGACCGTTGTACCTGAAGAGCAAAGAGAAAGTGCATTAGAAATTAAATCAAAATCTGACTCTGACTCTGAATATATTTTTGATCATACTTATGCCGTTAATGAATGGTTCGATTGGACTTATGGATCTGTTGTCGTGATTCGTCCTGATCGCTTTGTTGCTGGTATTACCCAACCGAGTGAATTTCCAGAGCTAATGAAAGCGCTAGCTAAGAAATTAGCTCTAGTTAAGGTTTAGGAAAAAATAATGGCACAACTCCAATGTTCGCTACTCGCTAGACATTTGTCTGAACAAACTTAGTTACTATCGTTAACAAAAAATAAATAACATAAATAGATGATATATCCAATTCTCCTCAAGAAGCATCGGGTATAAAGCATATAAATAAACATTAGTTTAGGGGAAAACACTATGAATAAAGCACCTTTAATAAAAATCACTGCCGCATTAGGTTTTTGTATCGCACTATCAGCATCTGCTGTTGCTGAGACTGTTTTACGTGTCGCCACTTGGTTGCCACCAGGGCATGCGATGAATGCAGAGATGTGGCCTACTTGGGGCAAATGGATTGAAGAAGCGACTGAAGGGCGTGTAAAAATAAAACTAGAATACGGCATGGGTCATCCAAAAAGTATGTTTGATTTAGTCGAAGATGGCGTAGTAGATGCGAGCTTTAGTTATCACGGTTATGTGCCGGGTCGTTTTAAATTACCACAAGTTGTCGAGCAACCAGGTCTTGGCGTTAATGCTGAAGCCTCCTCTGTTGCGCTGTGGCGTGTACACAATAAATATTTCATAGAGTCCAGTGAATTTGAAGGCTTAACTTTAGCGGGCTTATTTACTCATGGCCCTGGTTATGTTCATTCCATCAAACCAATTACTACGTTAGCTGATTTGAAAGATAAAAAAATACGCATCGGTGGCGGCATTCAAAGTGACTTAGGTAAACGTCTTGGAATAACACCCATTGCAGCACCGGGCTCAAAAGTATATGAAATGCTACAACAAGGCGTTATTGACGGTGTCTTTCTGCCAATGGCTGAACAACTATCATTACGTTTATATGAAGTCGCGCCTAACGTATTAGCAGTACCGGGGGGGATGTATCTAGGCAGTTTTTCAATTTTCATTAATCCTGACTTCTTAGCTAATTTACCTAAAAAAGATCGTGACGCTATCATGAGTGTTTCCGGTGAAAAACTTTCTGCCATGGCAGGTAGTGCTTTTGATGAAGCCGATGCTAAAGGTTTAGCATTTGCTAACAGCAAAGGTACAAAAATCATTAGTAGTCAGCAATTAGCTGAAGAATTTAAGCAAATCAGTAAAGGCTTAGACCATGAATGGATCGAAAGCGTAAAAAGTAAAGGCGTTGATGCTGAAGGTGCATTAAAAGAATTACGTGAAATCGCTCGAAGCTATGGTAAATAGGGAGTTGTTGTATGTCATTTAGTGCTTGGTTGTCAACGCACTACGAAGAAAAAGGGCTAGTCAAGTGGATAGCCTTTTTTCTAGAAGTTATTGCGGCSCTAACCTTATTATTATTAATGCTACTCACSTGTACCGATGTGTTAGGTCGYTATTTATTTGATAACTCATTAGATGCAGCCTCAGAATTGACCGAGATATGCATCGCTATTTTGGTCTTTGCTGAAATGCCTATCATCACGTGGCGCGGTGGTCACGTGGTGGTTGATATTTTAGATAGATTTATTGGCAAAAAAGTGATTAAAGCATTGGGTTTATTATCCATTTTAGTCATGTCAAGCTCACTTTATTATGTCGCTCATCGCATCTTTTTTATTGGTGCGCGTTCGATTCGACGGGGTGAAGAAAGTGAATACCTTGCTATTCCTATGGGTCATATAGTGCAATATATCGCGATTATGAGTTGGATTACCGCGGCCTCTGTTATCACTTACGGTATTTATATTTTACTATTCCCGAACGACCCCACACAAGAGTCAGACACCTCTGGCTCAAGCACAAAGGAGGCAAAATAATATGACCGTTGCACTCATTGGTTTTGCTATTCTGTTAGTACTTATTATCATAGTACGCATCCCTATTGCTTTCTCTATGGGGATTGTTGGCTTTGGCGGTTTTGCGGTATTGCAAGGTCTCTCACTAGACAACATCGCAGATTTTCGTTGGACAGCCAGTTTATCCATGGCATCAAAACGAATTATTGATACTGCACAAGAATACAGTTTATCCGTTATTCCTTTATTCATTTTAATGGGTAATTTAGTTACCAAATCCGGTTTATCACAGGAGCTTTATCGTGCTTCTTACGCATTTTTAGGCCATAAAAAAGGCGGCTTATCCATGGCAACCGTGGTCGCTTGTGGTGGTTTCTCAGCCATTTGTGGCTCAAGCTTAGCGACCTCAGCGACGATGGCTAAAGTGGCCATGCCACCGATGCGTAAATATGGTTATGCTGACTCATTAGCAACGGCTTCAATTGCCGCGGGTGGCACCTTAGGTATTTTAATTCCACCGAGTGTTATTTTAGTACTCTACGGATTAATGACTGAAACCAGTATTCGCGAATTATTTGCCGCCGGTTTTATTCC
>NVWU01000010.1 GCA_002733765.1 Colwellia sp.
ATGATTAATCCTCAATACTATTTTTTAAATTATTTAACTCAACTTAGAATGAATAAAAGTTGATCGCTGACGTTCTTTCTTTACTATGCATTTCGTTTATTCACAAATAATTTTATATAAGTCAGGTCGTATTTTGGTAACCTTCTATTCAAAGTTATTATCAATAAGTAGAATACTTCCAGCAAATTAGTAATTGCCTTATAGGACTAACACCAGAAGATCTGTTACCAACAATGACTACCGAGTTAACTTAATTTATCGTTGAACCCAAATATGTTTTTTCATTATTAATATCCACAATGTGAGTCACAACGTCTTTAAATCGAGGGAATATTATTAGGTGTTATATTTTATGGATTCATTTCTGTATGTTTTTGGCGTTTGATTGTATTATTTTCAACAATGTCATCACAAAAAAAGCTCAACCATAACTCAACCCCCACAAAACTAAATACACTTATGCCTTTAAACTTGTACTATCAAACTAATTACATCACAAAGCTAATAAAACATAGCTCGACTATTTTTAAACTATACAGTAATGTAATAGTCTATCACTGTCAATACGCTAGGGTATGCTTATTGGCTTGTCCGGATAAACTCTAATGTTTTTGCTTTAAATGAAATACAATCTACTATCATAAATAAAATTGGAGAATTGAAAATGAATGTAATAGTAGAAAAACCATCACAATCAGGCAAACTTACAGCAAAAGATTGGTTGAAAATGGCCGAGTTTGAATTGTCTAAATCGGGTATTTCTGCTGTCAGAGTTGAGCCTTTAGCTAAAAAATTAAAGGTTACAAAGGGGAGCTTTTATTGGCACTTTAGTAGTCGAAAAGAATTATTTGAAAAGTTATTAACCGATTGGAGAATCCGTTCTACTAACGCTATAATCGAACGTTTAAACAATGCTAACCTAACTCCTAAAGAACGATTGAAAGAGTTATTTCTACTCCCTCAAAAAAATTTAAATCACGCTAATGGTGGCGCACTAGAATTAGCTATTAGGAACTGGTCACAAAGTGATACTACTGTGAAAAAAACTATAAAAGAAATTGATACACATAGACTTGCGTTCATTTCTGATAACTTTGAGGCTCTAGGTTATGATAAATGTCAGGCAGAGCTCAAAGCATCATGCTTTTACTATACAATGCAGGGTTTTAAGGTCGTTGGTATAGATCAAAGTAATGAGCACCTTGAACAGATATTTGAAATATTATTATAAATAATTTTACTTTTTGGTCACCATAACCGTCCTCCTTGAAGTGATTTAAGCTCCCCCTTCTTTAGGTGTACTGATTTGATTCAGTTAGTAGTGTACTGTTAAGCTACCAGAGGTAGAGAAAACGAATGAAAATGGAAGGTTTGTAGGCAGTTATGACCCTAACCAAAACGCCACTTTATTTTTATATTAACAGTAAAGGTCGCTTTATTGTGATGCTTTGTTATTTAATGAAGATAATAGTTCTATAATTCGTTCGCTTTGATCTTGTGATTCAGCTGAACTTTTGTCAGTGGGTAAGAACGATAACCCGAGCAGATAAGAGTAAAACAAAAAAGAAAGATCTTCTGATTTTTGTTTATCATTATTTATCTCTGTAAATAATGATTCTATAAAAGAAACTCTGTACTTATCAACCTCTGCCAATGTTGACTTTGCTAGTTTGTCTCTTCTTGCCCAAGCACGTAAGGCTAATTCTGTTGATGCTGCATCAAAAGCACGCTTTCCTTTAAGTGGCAAAGCCGAAAGGCTAATCAGTTGCTCTTTAGGATCACTGTGTTTAAATCGTAAGCTAGAGATCACAGACTCCGTAGCATTTGTTCGCCATTTATCAACCATAGCGGTTAAGAGTTCCTCTCTATTGTTGAAGTGATAATAAAAGCTACCTCTGGTTATTTTTAATTCATGAGCTAACTTATCAACTCTGACGTGACTAATGCCACCTCCAGAGACTAAAACGTTCATTGCAGCTTCTATCCAGTCATTTTTTGTTAAACGTTTTTTCACTACTTCTCTCTTTTATTATCTATCATAGGAATTGAATCGTTTTTAAACCCTAATAAATCAAATTTACATAGGGCTTGTTAATCTTTTTAGGTAATTATTTAAACTGAAAAATATACCTTTATTAATTATTTATAGAAAAATATTTATAAGATACCATTCAACAATAATTATTAAGCTAAAAAATAAGTGTAAACCTATAGTTATAAAGACAACGTATAAAGCTGACTATTTTTGTATAGAAAACATCAACTGACACTAGTTAATAAGAACTAGAATCTTTCATATTATATACTATTGAAGTTATAAAATGTTTGATTGATGCAGGATAAGATTATAATATCTTTTAGTCCGTGCGTAAGGAAAAAATCCTCATCTTTAGTGAGTCGCTTTAGCTAGTCGTGCCTTTAGAATTTCCATAATTAAAAAGCGTTATTTGGGCAGAAAATTTGGGTAATAGGTTAGAGTTACAGTGGTTGATTAACACAGGTACCCCCCCCCGACTCTGCCAGGGAGACTCACATAGGTTCTACCTATACTGCGGTAGGTATAGGTATCCTTTAATCTCGACCAAGAGAAAGAAGGAAAATCTATGCGAGACTATAAGAGTTTGTCTCATACCCGATGGGATTGTAAATACCATATTGTATTTATACTTAAAAAAAGACGTAAAATGATATTTGGTTCAATCAGAAAACATTTAGGCGAAGTGTTTCATGACTTGGCTCGCCAAAAAGGTGTCATTATTGAGGAAGGGCACTTAATGCCTGCTCATGTTCATATGTGCTTGAGTATTCCACCAAAATATTCTATTTCAAATGTTGTCGGTTACTTAAAAGGGAAAAGTGCTATTTCAATAGCTAGACATTTCAAAGGAAAACAAAAGAATTTTTCTGGAGAAGCATTTTGGGCTAGAGGTTATTTTGTATCAACAGTAGTGAAGTGGTCAAGTAATATTGGCCACGAGTTTGTAAGTTTTCCAATACCTTCGTTCTGACTCATTTTGTGTTAATCCACCGTTATAACTATGAGGCTAACTTTGCTGTAATAACCAGTAATGTAATTGACCACCTTCATTTTCGCTTCATTAAAGGATTTGTAGCCTACTGTTATTCTGATTTAAAACGTCTACAAAACCGCTCCATTGGTGAATGATACATCGCCCAACCCATTTATTTATTGCCGATTTACTGACATTCATTAGCTCTGCGGCTTCTTTAACTTTGTGCTCACCATCCAGAACTAATTGAGCTGTTTCAAGCTTGAATTCTGCTGAGTATGTTGGTCTTTTCTGTTTTGTCATTTTGTCACCTAAATATTGATGAGATGTATAATAACACCTCTAGTTAGGTGGCCAAATTAACTATGCCACTTCATTATTAAATTTCAAGTAATGTGATCATAGTTCCAGAACTATAATATTAGCAACATTTAAAATACAAATAAGATACATAGATGTATCTTATTTTTTTGATCTTAAAATTTAGCTATGGTGTGTTATTGATAAAACAATGTGTTTTTTAATTAGTTTGTTTTTTATCAGTAATTTGCGTGTTGTGTTATTTTATTTATTGATATGTAAAAAATTAATATCTGTGTATTTTTGTTTTTTTGTTGAATCTAAACATACATAACTGTATCTTTGGTTGGGATTTCATAATAAAAAGGTTAAATAAAATGAACATATTAAGTAAGTTGGTGCTCGGTATAGTGTTTTTTGGGGGAATGGTTGGAAGCTCATTCGCTGCAGATGTCACGCTTAGATACAATCAGTGGTTTCCATCTCAGCATTGGTCACAGAAAGAGGGTTTATATAAATATTTTGAGGAAATTGAAAAAGTTACAGAGGGTCGGGTTAAGGTTCGTCCATCAGCTAAACCTCTTGCACCACCAACAAAAAATTATCAAGCAGTATTAAGTGGGATTGCTGATATTGCTTGGGGGCCACATGGTTATACCCCAGGGGCTTTTTTACTGACAGAAATGGTCGAGTTCCCGTTCTTAACTTATGATGCAGGTGTTAGTTCACGTGCATATTGGCGTACATATAAACAGTTTTTTGAGCCTACAGGGATGCAAAAGGGTGTTGTGACACTTGCTATGCATGTAACTTCTGGCGGTAATATTCATATGCGGACAGAAGCTATTTTGAAGCCAGAAGATTTTTCTGGGCAAAAGATGCGAGTACAAACAAGTGTGATGGGAGGTGCATTAAAATCTTTAGGTGCAGTCCCTATATCTGGCTCTTTACCTGAGCTTCGAGAGTTTTTGTCTCGGGGAGTCATTGATGGAACTATGTTGTCTGATGAATTGCTATATGGCTTTAAAGTTCATAAATACATTAAAAAAGTGACTCGAATTCCCGGTGGGATTTTTACCAATAGCGCTTTTGTTATTATGAATAAAAAGAAGTGGGCAATAATTAGTGAAAAAGATCGTTTGGCCATTATGGAAATATCAGGTGAGAAGTTATCTGAAAGAATGGGGCGCTTATGGCACGAAAATGATATTGAAGCCCGTGAAAAGCTGAAAAAATCATTAGGCGGTGATTATCAAGTAGCGAGTAAATCTCTAATTAAAGCGATTGATAAGTCTTTTGAAGAAGGTCGAAAAAGTTGGTTTGAAAAAGCCAAAGAAGAAGGCATAGATGGCCAACAGGCTTTGGATTATTATCAGGAACAGGTTAAAAATCTTGGTCCACAATCTTAATTTTTTGGTTGTTTAATATTACATAATACAGGGCTAATAATGCTTACAAAGTTATTAAAATCACTTGAAACTATTTGTAGTAATGTTTGTATATATTCATTATTACTGATGTCATTGATCACCTTTACTGACGTTTTTGGACGACTGCTGTTTAATAAACCTTTAGGTTTTGCCTATGAATTAGTAGCTATATTATTAGCTATTTCTTTTTATGCTGGGCTTTCTCAAGTTAACAGAAAGCGTCAGCATATTCAGATCGACTTATTAAATAAATATTTTAATGGGCCAATAGGTAACGTTCTCAATTGGTTTTCTTATTTTTTTCAACTTATCTTCTTTTCAGCTTTGGTCATCATGATATATGAGGAAGTGATGATGTCAGCTGATTTTGGAGAGGTGTTTATGTTCTTGAATATTGAAAAGTGGAAAGTACTGGCGCTTCTATTTGGACTCGCTATTGTTGCACTGATTAGTTTGTTACAGGCATTTCCGACTCTTGTCAGTTTAAATAAAAAGGAAAGTTGCTAATGGTGATGTCAATAGTATTTGTAGTACTCATGATCATGTTGTTTATCCGAGTGCCTATTGCCATTGCAACAGGAGGACTGGGTGTACTAGGTTTAGCCTATTACCAGGGGTGGGCTATTGCTTTAAGTCAGCTAGGTATGATTGCAACAGAGACGGTACTCTCCTATGAGTTTGCAGTAATTCCATTATTTATTCTAATGGGAAATATTATAAGTCGTTCAGGTCTGGCGACAGAGCTTTATAACGCGACTAATGCAATAGTAGGTCATTATCGAGGTGGACTTGCAATTACAACCATTGGTGCTTCTGGTGGGTTTAGTACTTTCTGTGGCTCTAGTTTTGCTACTGCGGCAACAATGGCAAAAATAGCGTACCCTTCTATGAAAAAGTTTGGCTATAGTGATGAGCTATCGACAGGATCTATTGCAGCAGGGGGGACGTTAGGTATATTAATTCCACCGTCAATAGCTTTAGTCTTTTATGGCATTATTACTGAAACAGACATTGGAGAACTATTTATTGCAGGTGCACTGCCTGGGGTTCTAGGTGTTGTACTTTATGTTTGTGCTGTATTGGCTGTAGTCTATTTTACTGATAGCAAAGCCCAAGAATGTGAAGAGGTAAGTTTTCGTGAAAAATTGAAGGCTTTACGTCAATTATGGGCATTTAGTTTATTGGTAATATCTGTGCTTGGTGGTATTTATTTTGGTTTATTCTCTCCTACTGAGGCTGCAGGGATTGGATCAGTTGGTGCCATATTGATTACAGCGCTAAGAGGAAAATTTTCATTTAAGAGCTTATTTGAAGCGTTAGAAGACTCTGCATCTACAACGGTATCTTTAATCGCTATTCTTGTTGGTTCCTTAGTGTTCGCTAACTTAGTTAATGTTTCTGATTTGCCTTTTGATATTGTCGATTGGATCGAAAGCATGGAGTTGGGATTATTTGGTGTTTTGTTTGTTATTCTACTTATATACTTTATTTTAGGTGCTGTTCTAGAGTCAATTTCAATGTTGCTGCTGACAGTTCCCGTTTTTTTTCCGATAGTATCAGGAATGGGAATGGATCCAATCTGGTTTGGTATCATTGTAGTGGTAGCGACTGAAATTAGCTTGATAACTCCGCCCGTAGGGCTAAATGTATTTGTTCTTAAATCGGTATTGCCAGAGGTTGAACTGAAAACTATCTTTAAAGGTGTCTTCCCATTTGTCATTGCCGATTTTGTGCGTTTAGGTATTTTATTAGCATTTCCTAGTATCTCTCTATTTTTGGTACAAAATATGTAGCAAAATAGTATTAATACCAAATGAAATAATGAATGATCTATTCATTACTTCAATTGGTATAAGTACATTGATGTAGATAAGGCGAAACTTTTATATATAGTTGATTTAGTCATTGATTGCACGATGAAAGTATCAAGTTTAGTTAGGATAAATAAAAGGCGCAAATTTAATGAGGTCATGTTATTTTGCGCTTTTTATATTTAAAATAGTCAATTAGGCGAACCTGACTCATACGGGCCGTTATATTTAATTACGCTAACCGAGTGTTAGATGATTATGGCATGTCAACAATTCTGATTTATATCGAACTACACCTACAAAAAAGTACCTGACAGCTTTTGTTTTGTTTATAGGTGTCATTTTCTTCAACCAGTCATTTATACCTATCTCACTAAATATGTGATCATTTCTACTTGTCGAAATCACTAACTACTGCGTTATTTACTTAATCATTAATGAAACGTGTATTACATATTCGAGTTCTTGCTGAGTGTTGATTATTCCTTTTCTTTTATGGTCATTTTTATATATTCGGTTTTACTTATTTCAAGCTATAGATCTCTACAGTTTCATTAGATTAGTACAAACTTTAAATTCCGTATCTTTTAACTAGTATTGCAAGGTGATCTTTAGATTCAGTTATGTATGTTTTCTTTGTTTTGAATTGGGTAGGTTTATGAGGGAGTTCTACTGTCATGTTGGTATTTGTATGGTAGCATTTTTTAATGCAGGGTAAGTCAAAATATAGGCGTTATATATCATATTACGGCTAGGATATAAGTGACTTTTTCTAACTATCAAGACTTGCGTATAGATTCATTTACGGGTAATTAACAAGGATAGTAATTCACTATCTTGACCACGTTAATTCAAGCAGAGTGACATCAGTTTAACCGTACCATCACGGTGTTCAGAGGTTAAAGTTTATTATAATAAAATTTAAAATATGTGTTTAAGATGAGTGTAGCTTTACTCTATAACAACGACTTTGAATTCTGGTGATTTATAGTAAAGGTGTGATGCTTTAGTGCTACTTTCTACTTATCATAATTTATACGACAAACTCCTATTATATGTTTTTTATTGATTTTATTCTTTAATTTAATTGATGTTGTTTAAATCGCTTTAGAGAGTTGATCGTTCTTTATAAATATAATTAGTGTTGTTAAATGTACTGTTTTGGCGTTGGTGTAGCGGGCTGATCAGCCAGTAAATAACTTTTGAAATACTATTTTTTATGACTAAAACATAAATAAAAACCTTCCTCTGTGAATTTTTATCCCTTTGCTGAAAAGGCTCAACTTTGATAGCTAAAACACCCTGTTTATACCGTTTGAACTCTACTGTTTTTAAACAGTGTTTAGCTGTAAGTTTACCTGGTCGTAAAGGCTTTTAGCTATCGCCCCTACTTTTAAACTTTCGTTTTTTTTGATGACGGTACATTCATTCTACTTAAAATAAAAACATCATAGATTATCGTGTTATCAAAAAGACATACGGAAGCGTATTGACAGGGGTGGGTTATTGCATTAATGTACGATGAAAGAAAATAAACTATTACCTAATAAAATTGGATGTTGAGGAAAAATTAAGATGCAAATAACTGATTCTGGTAAAGGCAAAACGATTGAAGCATTTGGATTACAAACAAACTACTTGGAGCTGGGTGAAGGTGAGCCGTTAATCCTATTGCATGGCTCAGGTCCAGGCGTTTCAGCTAGCACAAATTGGCGTAAAGTAATGCCTGAATTAGCAAAGCATTTTCGCGTTATCGCTCCTGACTTAGCAGGATTCGGACATACAGAAAGATCTGCTGACTTTTCTTATGACATTAAGCACTGGGGAAAACACTTACTAGGCTTTTTGGATGCTTTAGGGATAGAGAAAGCACATGTTATCGGTAACTCATTTGGTGGTTCACTTGCGCTAGCCACTGCTGCTCGCTTTCCTGAACGATTCTCTAAGCTTTGTTTGATGGGGACACCTTGTGACAAATTCGTTATGACACCTGGGCTTCGTGCTGGCTGGGACTATAAGCCATCACGTGAGAATATGCGTAAAACGATGTCACATTTTCCATTCTCAGCAGACACAATAACCGATGAACTAGTTGAAGAGCGTTATCAAACAAGTCTTATTCCTGGCGCACAAGAAGGGCTTCGTAAGTTGTTAGTAAAACCAAACGAAGACGGAGATACCCAGCTTTCAGGGATGCCTGAGCATGTGGTCGCTAAAATAGCTCACCCAACGCTAGTGCTTCATGGCGGTGAAGATAAAGTTATACCTACCGAAATGGGTTTAAAGTTGGGGCGTTCAATGCCTAATGCTGACATGCATATATTTGCTAATTGTGGGCATTGGGTGATGGCTGAAAGGCCGAAAGAATTTTTGCAATTAGTTATTAATCACTTTTTGGCAAAATAGGGCGGTAATACTATGTTTTATGTTTGTAAACTAGATGACTTAGAAATTGGTGACTCAATTAGGCTTGATCAATATAACCCCCCTATTGCCGTGATCCGCGGTGAAAGTGGGCAAGTATATGCTATTGATGATACTTGTACTCATGCAGAAGCATCGTTTTGTGATGGTTTTGTTGAAGGTGATACAGTTGAATGCCCGCTTCATATGTCAGTATTTTGCCTGAAAACAGGTACCCCAGATAATCCTCCGGCGATTAAAGGCGTTACTACCCACATTGTAGATATTAAAGATGGAGAAATACATATAGAGGTTCAACGATGAGCCAGGTGAACTCGGTCATTGTTGTTGGTAGTAGTGCTGCGGGTGTTAGTTGTATAAGGCAACTGCGCAATGGTGGGTTTACTGGCAGTATTCGACTTGTTGATAAAGATAAGCACGGTGCGTATGAAAGGCCGCCACTTTCTAAGCAAGTTTTAATAAACCCACAACTTAAAAGTGACGATATTTCTCTGGTAAGCGGTGAAGAGTTAGCCGAACTGAATATTGATAGTTACTTTGGCGATAAGGTTACCAACATATTACCTGATTTACGTAAAGTTATTTTTGAGTCAGGTAAAGAGTTTGTCGCTGATGCGATAGTGATAGCGACAGGTGGTGAAGCACGACGTTTACCTATAGAGGGATCAAACTTGCCACATGTGTTTGTTTTACGTCACTTCCAAGATGCCATTAATCTTCGCCAAAAATTATTACCTGGCTCATGTGTTGCTGTTATTGGCGGTGGTTTTATTGGTGCTGAAACATCAGCTTCACTTTCTAAACTTGGTGTCTCAGTGCATTGGCTAAATGCTGCAGAGCTTCCTCTGTCTCACCTTTTACCTCGTGAATTATGTGAAAAAATCGTCGCAAATCATTGCGCCGATGGATTAAACCTCATTACTAATTGTCGTATTAATAAGTTTGTTGAACAAGCCGATGGCAGTATCTCCATCTTGTTTTCTGATGATACTGAGACACTTAACGTTGATGCGGTCGTACTGGGGGTTGGTATGTCCCCAGAAACGCCTTATTTTTCTGATCACGTTAGCGCTAAAGTTTTGAATAAAGCTATGGGCGGCATTGAAGTTAATGAGAGTCAAGAAACCCAATACCCAGGTATTTACGCTGCAGGAGATGTTGCTGCAGTTATTCAGTCAGACGGCTCAGTATTACGTCATGGACATTGGCAATCAGCACAGTATCAAGGTGAGCGTACCGCGGCATCAATTCTTAATAAGTCTCTACCAGCCAAGCCGGTTGATTGGTTTTGGTCTGATCAAGGTGATTTACATATTGAAATGGCAGGGGAAATTTTACCTACCGAGCAACACTTAGTTGTTAGGCATGAAGGTGATTGGCCGGTGTATTTTAGTGTACTGGATAATCGAGTCGTTGGTGCTGTCAGTGTTAATAATCCTAATGCGGTGCGTGCTGCTATGCGAATGATTAAAAATGCTGTGAATATCGAGCCTTCACAACTGGCCGATACAGACTTGTCATTACGTAAATTGATGCGTGGATAAACAACAAAAATTATAAAGCGGGAGATTAAATATGTCAGAAATTAAAGCCCTAGGTTATCTCGGATTCTCTATTTCCGATTCGGAGGCATGGCGAAACTATGCTGAAAATATACTTGGTGTCAGCATCACTGAGAAAGAAAATGGTGATATGTATCTTCGAATAGACTCTTATGCATGGCGTATCCACCTGAAAAATTCTGATCATGATGACCTTGACTACGTTGGTTGGGAAGTTGGTGATAAAAAGGATTTAGAAAGTTTAAAAAACCGTCTAACTGAACAAGGCGTAACATTTGAAACTGGTTCAGATGAATTAGCTGAAACTCGACAAGTGAAAGAGCTAGTTATTTTTAATGATCCTGATGGAATACGCTGCGAAGTGTTTTATGGCCCGTTACAAGTCACTAATATGCCGTTTGTGAGCCCAAAAGGGTTCCGTTTTATTACGGGAGAGCAGGGGCTTGGTCATATTGTACTGATAACTAAGGATCATATTGCACAGGAAGCATTTTATACAGAGTTTCTTGGCTTTAAAATAACCGACTACATCAATACAGAAGTTGTGCCGGGCAAACCATTAAACATTTCATTTTTACGTTGTAACGGACGCCATCACTCCTTAGCGCTTGCTCCAGTCCCAATCTCTGCAAAAGTTGCACACATTATGTTGCAAGTAAACAACATTGATGATGTAGGGCGCGCTATGGATGCGGCAAAAAAATCTGGCGAACATTTCTCATTTACGCTTGGTCGACATTCAAATGACGAAATGTTGTCGTTTTATACGATGACACCTTCTGGTTTTGACGTTGAATTTGGCTGGGGCGCAATTGAAGTAGATGATGACACTTGGCATGTAAAAGTTCACAACACCAATTCAGCCTGGGGACATAAATTTCAGCGTCCTCCGCGTAAATAACTACCATATACAAGAGTCTAAACTTATGAGCAATAGTACCATTTTAAATTTAGCAACATCGCTTTTTGAAGCCTATGAAGGAAAAGCAGTAGCGCCTTTACGTGATCAAATTGATACAGCTGATATTTCAATTGCATATCAAATTCAGCAAGAAAATCATCGACGTTGGAGTGAACAAGGGCGAAAAACAATTGGTCGAAAAATAGGCCTGACATCTAAAGCTGTGCAGGTTCAGTTAGGTGTTGACCAACCCGATTACGGTATGGTTTATGCCGACACTTGCTATTGTTCTGGCGCTAAAATTTCAGCGTCACAATTCTTACAGCCTAAGATCGAAGCTGAAATAGCATTTGTACTTAAGTCTGATTTAGATGCAGAAGATCTAACCATTGTAGACATCATTAACGCTGTTGATTATGCCGTTGCTGCCTTGGAAATTGTAGATAGTCGTGTTGAAAATTGGGATATAACGCTATTTGACACGATTGCTGATAATGCCTCTTATGGCGGAATTATAATGGGAACAACCCCGGTACCACTTAATCAATTAGACTTAGAAAACTGCACCATGAAACTGTCAAAGGGTAACGAGGTAATATCAGAAGGTGAGGGTCGTGCATGTTTGGGAAATCCATTATTAGCAACACTTTGGTTAGCTAATACCATGGTTAAAAATGGTCAACCGCTACGAGCTGGTGACGTAGTGTTATCTGGTGCTTTAGGGCCGATGGTGCCTGTTCAATCTAATGACACATTTACTGCTTCTATCGATGGCTTAAATAGTGTTTCAATCAGTTTTATCAAATAGGAGATTAAAGGTATGTCCATTAAAACTAAAGTTGCCATCATCGGTTCAGGAAATATCGGAACTGATCTCATGATAAAAATATTGAGAACTTCAAAAACGCTGTCAATGGCAGTCATGGTTGGGGTTGATCCCGATTCGGATGGATTAGCACGAGCTAAGAGTATGGGAGTAGAAACTACTCATCAAGGGATTAGCGGGTTGGTTGCAATGCCTGAATGGCATGACATAGGTATTGTATTTGATGCCACCTCTGCTGGCGCCCATGCAAATCACGCCAAAGTTTGTAATCAAGCCGGAAAAGTTATCGTTGATTTAACCCCTGCTGCAATTGGGCCATTCATCGTTCCTGCGGTTAATGGCGATGACAATATAGATCAACTTAATGTCAATATGGTGACCTGTGGCGGACAAGCGACCATCCCCATTGTTAATGCGGTATCACGTGTTGCACCGGTACTTTATGCAGAAATTGTAGCGTCAATCTCTTCCAAATCAGCAGGTCCAGGAACTCGTGCAAATATAGACGAATTTACTGAAACCACTTCCGATGCCATTGAAAAAGTAGGGGGAGCCAAAAAAGGTAAAGCAATAATAGTGCTTAACCCAGCAGAGCCTCCTGTGATGATGCGCGATACCATTTTTACTTTTTCAGAAGATGGTAATGAAGAAGAGATCACGCAAAGTGTTGAAGAAATGGTTAAAGCGGTACAGAGCTATGTACCCGGCTACCGTTTAAAGCAAAGTGTACAGTTTGAGCGTTATACCGAAGAAAACCCTTTACATTTACCCGGTTTCGGTCAGCTAAGTGGATTAAAAACATCAGTATTTATAGAGGTAGAGGGCGCTGCTCATTACTTACCTTCTTATGCTGGCAATTTAGACATAATGACTTCTGCTGCCCTTAAAACAGCTGAGAAAATTGCCATTGCTAGACAAAATAAGGTGGAGAATAACTCATGAGCAATAAAAAACTATATATCCAAGATGTAACCCTTCGAGATGGCATGCATGCAATACGTCATCAATACAGTATTGAACACGTTCGCACTATAGCCAAAGCTTTAGAAGAAGGTGGTGTTGATGCAATAGAAGTTGCTCATGGAGACGGCTTGAGCGGAAGTAGTTTTAACTATGGTTTTGGAGCCCATACAGATTGGGAATGGTTAGAAGCAGTCGCTGATGTGCTTGATAAAACTGTGTTAACAACCTTGCTGTTACCTGGAATTGGCTCCGTACAAGATTTAAAACGAGCTTATAACCTTGGTGTGCGATCAGTACGTATTGCTACGCACTGCACTGAAGCCAATGTATCAAAACAGCATATTCAAACGGCGAGAGAAATGGGCATGGATACCATTGGCTTCTTAATGATGTCACATATGGTGTCTCCTTCAGAATTAGCTAAGCAGGCAAAGCTAATGGAGTCTTATGGAGCAACAACGGTTTATTTGGCTGACAGTGGCGGTGCGATGAATATGAACGATGTTGCTTTAAGTGTGAAAGCATTAAGAGAGAATCTAGATGCTAACACTGAGCTAGGTATACATGCTCACCACAACCTTAGTTTAGGTGTCGCTAACAGTATTGCCGCGGTAGAAAATGGTGTAACTCGCGTTGATGCGTCTTTAACTGGTATGGGAGCAGGTGCAGGAAATGCTCCTCTAGAAGTATTTATTGCGGCAATTAATCGCCTTGGGTGGGAGCATAACTGTGATTTATATAAATTGATGGATGCCGCTGAGAATTTAGTAAGGCCTCTTCAAGATAGACCTGTTCGTGTTGATCGTGAAACCTTAACCCTTGGTTATGCGGGGGTTTATTCTAGCTTCTTACGTCATGCCGAAAAAGCAGCAGAGCGTTATAAAATCGATGTTAGAGATATTTTAGTTGAAGTCGGTAAGCGTAAGCTGATTGGCGGTCAAGAAGATATGATTGTCGATGTAGCACTAGATTTACTAAATAGGTCTAAGGGATAAAGAGCATGGCCGATCGCGAAATTGTATATTCACTTTACAACTCCATGACGCTACCTGTAATCGTTGCTCCTATGTTTTTAATATCAGGTCCTGATTTAGTTGTAGCAGCAGCTAAATCAGGGATTATAGGATGCTTTCCTGCTCCTAACGCCCGCACAATAAGTATTTTAGAAGAATGGTTAAATAAAATTGAGTTAGAGCTTAAAGATACAGAACGCGAAGGTCTGTGGGCAATTAATATGATTGTTCATAAAAGCTATGATCGATTTGAAGCGGAAATGGAACTAGTCGAGCGATATAAGCCTAAATTTGTAGTAACTGCGTTAGGTAGCCCCAAACGAGTTATCGATAGAGTTCATGCTTTTGGCGGCAAAGTGTTTGCTGATGTTATTAATATGGAACAAGCCAGAAAAGCTATTGCAGCAGGTGTTGATGGTCTAATTTTGGTTTGTTCTGGAGCCGGAGGACACACAGGGAAGTACTCTCCTTTTTCATTTGTTGAAGAAGTTCGCCGTTTTTACGATGGCCCTCTTATTGTTGGGGGAGCTATGCAAAGTGCACGGTCAATTGCCGCATTAATAGCGCTTGGAGCTGACTTTGCTTATATGGGTACTCGGTTTATAAGTTGCCCTGAAAGCTTGGTTATAGATGACTACCGCAAGATGCTTATCAGTTCATCGATGGAAGATGTTGTGACCTCTGATGCAGTTTCAGGGGTTATGGCTAATTGGCTGAAAGATAGTTTAAGCAATGCGGGCTTTGACGTAACGACTAAAAAAGGGAGTACAGATATTGACTTTTCTAATATTCAAGGCGGGGGGAAAGCCTGGAAAAATACTTGGGGAGCAGGACATGGTGTTGGTGCAACTGAGCATATCGAAACTGTTAGAGAAATAGTTGATTCGTTATTTAGCGAACTATCTACATTAAAATCGAGCCTTGACACTAAAATTTCAAGTTGGCCGAAGTCTTTGAAGGATTGTCACAATGATTGAACGTACAGTAAAAATTATTCCAGAAATTGAGTTAGGATGTCATAACGTAATTTCTAAAAAAAGCACTAACAATTCAATAATACTAAGTAATACAGATGCGCTTAAGTTAGATAAGAATACTATGCTTGATTGCCTAGATTATTGGGCTGATAGATCTCCTAATACCGTTTGTTTACGTGAGCGGACTTCTGATGGTTGGTCAGAAATATCGTATAAAGAGTTTCTCTCTAGAGTAAAAAATGTTGCAGCGCATTTAGGCACACTTGATATATCAGCGGATAAACCACTGATGATAATAGCGCCAAACTCTATTAATCATGCCTTAGTGACATTCGCTGCGATGACTATAGGTGTTCCTGTTACTCCTGTTTCAATTGCTTACGCACAGTATGGCGAAACATTTGAGCGTCTTGATAATATCATCAATACAATTAAACCAGGTGCTATTTACTTTAGTGATACCAGCTTTTTTAAAAATTCGGTAAATGCACTTCTTAATAATCACGACATTGTTTGTATTGCCTCTAATTCAAATATAGAGAGTGTATCTGCAATCCGTGATTTACCAAAAATTGATGATGCTGAAGTTGAGCTAAAAAGAAGCAACGTCACTCAAAATACAATCTGTAAAGTGATGATGACCTCAGGCTCAACAGCGCTTCCAAAAGGTGTTATTAACACGCACCTAATGATGTATAGCAACCAAGTGGCGCTATATAAAATGTGGCCATTTTTAAAAAATATGACACCTAATTTGGTTGATTGGTTACCTTGGAGCCATACTTTTGGTGGCAACGTATGCATTAATATTACGTTGTTTAATGGCGGCACACTTACTATCGATGATGGGAAACCAGTTCCAGGGCAGATAGGTCGGACTATTGAGAATATTTGCCTTATAGAACCCAATATTCATTTTAATGTACCCGTGGGTATTGAGGCGCTATTAGCGCGGTTTGAAGATGATCATCGAGTAGCTAAGAAATTTTTTACCTCTGTTAAGGTTATTTTTATTGCAGCAGCAGCATTATCCGAAAAAACAAGAAACAGACTCAACACACTTTCAATGGAATTAGTTGGTGTTAGTCCTAAGCTTTTGGCTGGATGGGGCTCTACCGAAACAGCACCTTTTTCAACTTGTTTAAATTTTAAATCTGATCTGGCTGTTAACATCGGTGTTCCTATGCCAGGCACTGAGATTAAGTTAACTAATGTACAAGATAAACAGGAGTTAGCTGTACGGGGTCCTAATGTAACACCAGGTTATTGGCGAAATAAAAAGGCTACAGCTGAGGCCTTTGATGAAGATGGCTTTTATGCCATGGGTGATGCAGGGCGATTAGTTAATGAAAATGATCCGTCTGAAGGGTTGGTTTTTGAGGGGCGAACTGCAGAAAACTTCAAATTAAGCTCTGGAACTTGGGTTAATGTTAACCAAGTTAGGATCGCAATAGCGACTAAACTTAAGCCTTACTTTTTGGATGCTGTTATCACCGGGCACAATCAATCGGATATTGGCTTGTTACTTGTTCCCAATGTTGCTTACCTAGCCAATAAATATAATTTAACTGAAAAGCAGAAAAACTCAGATTACCTCCAAACGAGGGATGAGCTTATCAATATAGTAGTTGAATTATTAGAAGAATATAACGAAACCTACTATAGCAACAGCACACGAATTTGTCGATTTGCACTACTACCATACTCTCCATCAATCGAAAGAAACGAGATTACAGATAAAGGTTATCTGAATCAACGTGCCCTGTTAGATAACTGGTTGGGAATAGTAAACGAAATGCATAGTAAAGAAAGAACGTCAGCGATCAACTTTTATTCATTCTAAGTTGAGTTAAATAATTTAAAAAATAGTATTGAGGATTAATCATGTCAATGAATATAGGGTCACTTATTGACCATGAAAATGGAGTGATAGATAGACGTATTTTTTCAGATGCTGACATCTATCAACAGGAATTAAAACAAATTTTTTCGCGCTGCTGGAATTTTGTCGCGCACGAGTCTCAAATCAAATCTTTTGGTGACTTTATCACGACTTATATCGGTGAAGACGCCGTAATAGTGACGAGAGCTAAAGATAATAGCATCAATGTGATGCTTAATTCTTGCCCGCATAGAGGCAATAAAGTGTGCTTTGCTGGCGAAGGTAAAATCCGTTCTTTTGTCTGTAACTATCACGGCTGGGCGTTTGGCTTAGATGGTAAATTAAACGGTATGCCTGAAAATCAATTGTACGATAAGACTGAGGGCTTTAATAAGTCAGATTGGGGTTTACACAAGGCTAGAGTAGAAGTTTATAAAGGCTTAGTCTTTGCGACATTTGATGAAGAAGCGCCCTCTCTAGGTGATTACCTAGGTGATTTTCGCTGGTATATGGATGCCATTTTAGACGTCGATGACAAAGGAACTGAATTCATCCCAGGTACCACTCGCTCAGTAGTCAAGTGTAATTGGAAGTACCCTGCAGATAACTTTGTTGGGGATATTTATCATGCCTTATGGACTCATCTAGGGGCCGCTGAATCGACGTTAAGTGCCTCTGGTGGTATCCAGGTATCGAATGAGAACTCGTATCAAAGTAGTGTCAATGGTCATG
This sequence comes from Colwellia sp., assembly GCA_002733765.1. Taxonomy (GTDB): domain Bacteria; phylum Pseudomonadota; class Gammaproteobacteria; order Enterobacterales; family Alteromonadaceae; genus Colwellia. The sequence goes on from NVWU01000010.1 coordinate 17,833, forward strand.
GCTGGGAGTTTTCATTAGCAAATAACTTTGGTAATGCGGCCACCATGGGTGACAAGGATATCGTGAAATATTTACGCTCTCGTGAAGACGAAATTACCAAACGCCTTGGTAGTGTACGAGCAAAAATGATTGGCTCTGTCGCTTCAGCAGCAATTTTCCCTAACTTTGCCTTTTTACCCGGTTACTTAACGTTTAGAACTTTTTTACCTAAAGGACCCATGGAAACTGAGCTACATAGCTGGACTTTAGTGCCTAGCGAAGCGTCTGATGAGATAAAAGATAAATGGCGATTGGGTGCGATGCGTACATTTTCTCCCGGTGGCATTTTGGAAATGGATGATGGCGAAAATTGGGAGCATGCGACATTGGGTAACTCAGGCTATGTCACCCGTCATCAAAAGCTTTGTTACGCGATGGACCCAACGAAAGGTGAAAGTATCCCTATTGACCTGCCAGGTATTGTTACTAAAGGTCAGCTTAACGATGCGAATCAACGGTTATTCTTTAAGCGGTATGCTGAATTTATGGACGCTAAAAGCTGGGCTGATATTCCATTAGCAAAAAAACAATTTTAGTGAGGGACTAAACATGAACAAAGAGCAATTACTCGCGCTTAACGCAATAGGTAAACCGGTTGGTATAGACGTTTTTTTCACTATTCAACAATATGTCAATCAAGAAGCGTACTGGTTAAATCATGAAAAACTCAATGAGTGGTGTGACAGCCTTGAAGATGATTTGGTTTATTGGGCACCATTACGTGAAAACATATTACGTAGAAATCGCACACCAGAGATAAGTCCTTCAAAGGTACCACTTTTTGAAGAAAACAAAGACTCAATCATTATGCGGTTGAGACGAAATGATAGTGGGATGTGTTGGACAGAAGATCCACCGACACGTCAGATAACAGCAGTATCTAATCTTGAAATATTTCATACGGATAAAGTTGATGAGTTTGAAGTTCACACTGTATTTACCCTTTATCGTAGTCGATTTGAGCGTGATGACTCCACGTTAATGGGTCGCCGTAAAGATATCTGGCGTAAAGTTGGTAATGATTATCGTTTAGCCGGGCGGCTTATTCTTCTACAACAATCTACGTTGCTAACTAAAAACTTAAATGTGTTTATGTAATTGAAAGGTGAAAATTATGCATATGTTACTGAATAGACGAGTAATAGTCACCGGTGCTGGAAGTGGAATTGGCAAGGCTATTGTAAAACGATTTTTGAATGAGGGCGCTCATGTACTTGGCGTTGTTCGAAAAGCAGAGCAAGTTGATGAGTTTACAGATCATGATGAGTTTTGCTATGTGGTAGGTGATGTTAACAATTACTCTACTAACGAAATTGCTGTAATAACAGCCATTGAAAAATGGGGTGGTCTAGATGTTATGATTGCCAATGCAGGCGTCTGGGATTTTTTCAAAAAGCTGCAAAAAATGTCTGCGAAAGAGCTTGAGGACGGTTTCTCACAAATTATGTCTACAAATGTAAGAGCGGTATTAATGGCTGCGCATGCTAGTTACCCAGCATTAAATGAATCTAAAGGTGCGTTAATAACAACAGGCTCTAATGCTTGTTTCCGTCCTGGTGGTGGTGGCCCTCTTTATACCGCATCTAAATATGCTTTACGTGGCGTTGTTGGTCAGTTAGCTTTGGACTTTGCTCCTAACGTTCGTGTTTCTGGTGTTGCTCCAGGTGCAACTGATACACCTATTAGCGGTATTGATGCATTAAATCAGCGACAAAAATCAATGAATCAAGACCGTGAACGTTTAGAGTCGATGGGACAACACATCCCATTAGGCCGGATATCTTCTCCTGAAGAACATACAGATTTATATGTGACATTGGCAAGTGAAAATGGTGCTAGGTATATTACAGGAACTATTTTGATTAGTGACGGAGGTTTATCCGCAGGAGCATAATATAGATATAACCCTTCCATAACTTAAAAGTTAGATAAAAATCTCGGCCGCAAGCGACCGAGTTTTAAAATAGTTATTAGCTTTATTCTTTACGATAAAACTAACAAAAGCTATAAAAAGAAGTTGTACTTGGATTGGCTCATAAAAAACACTATATGAAAAACTGTAACAGGTAAAAATATATAATATTTCACCCGCTCAATGCCTAAAATTCAGGCATAAAAAAACCGATGACAGGCCATCGGTTTTTTAGATTTGCTTGACGATTTAAATATCTTAACTTAAGTTATTAATCTCAACTTCTGGACTCAGATCTTCATCATAGTCAACACCGTCAATGCCAAAACCAAATAATTTTAAAAATTCATTGTGATAGCCAATATAATCAGTAAGTTCATCTATAGTATCTGTATCAACACTATTCCAAACATCAGTAATACGTTGTTGCACACTGTCTTCAAGCTCTTTATAATTTTGACGAAAACGTCCTTGCTCATCAAGACGAGGACTCTTGCTATAAATATTTTCTTTAAATAAATTACTTATTTGTTCAATACAACCTTCATAAGTGCCATCAGCTTTCATTACTTTAAACATAGCTGAAATATAAAGTGGCATAATTGGAATTGCCGAGCTTGCTTGTGTTACTACCGCATTTAGTGAAGTAACTCGAGCTTGTCCATCAAGGCTAGCTGTCGCTATATTAATAGCGGTTGCAGCTCTGTCTAAATCTTCTTTGGCTTTACCAATAGTAGCTTTACCGTAAATAGGCCATGTCAGTTCTTTACCAATATAGGTATAAGCAACAGTTTTGACTCCTTGAGCTAATACGTCAGCCTCTTTTAATGCGTTTAACCATAACTCCCAGTCAGCGCCCCCCATCACATCAATAGTTCCTTGAATTTCAGCATCATTAGCTTCTTCAACAGAAATTGAATCAATAGTACGTTTTGAAGTATTTAAATTTTTAGTGGTTACGCTTTGGCCAATTGGTTTTAACACTGAAGAGTATACTTCACCAGTATCTGGATCTGTTCTGCGTGGTGACGCTAATGAATAAATCACTAAATCAATTTTACCCATATCAGCTTTAATCGTTTCAATTGTTTGCGCTTTAATCGCATGAGAAAAAGCATCACCATTAATGTTTTTTGAATAAATACCTGCTTCATCAGCCGCTTTTTGAAAAGCCGCTGTGTTGTACCAACCTGCTGAACCAGTTTTTCTTATCGTTGGTGGTTTCTCAAAGAATATACCTAGAGTACTGGCATTATGACCAAAAGTAGCGGTAATACGTGAAGCCAAACCATAACCAGTAGAAGCACCAATCACTAAAACATTTTTTGGTCCTGTTTCACTAAACGCTTCACTTTTAACATAAGAAATTTGTTCTTTCACATGCGCTTCACAACCAGCTGGGTGAGCATTAGTACAAATAAAACCACGAATTTTTGGCTTGATTACCATAAGAAAACCTTTTTAGATTGTTTTTATAAAGAATAAAATTTTCGCTATTGTACCTTGCTCTCAAACTTAAGAGGTACAAGCAGTCGATATACACATTCTACAACTTAAGTTGAATTAGGTATAGCATTGAAAACCATATTATATTTCACAACAAATCACGATTCACCGTGTTCTGCTTAACCGAAATTACTTATCACCACCTAAACAATTTGGCGACAAAGGTGTGTTGTCAGCATAATAATCATGCCATTCTTTTTCTGTATAGGTATGTAAAGCTAAAGCGTGAATTTTTTCAGCCAACTCTTCTACCAACACGGCATTAACGGCACGATGACGTTTTATCAGTCGTTCGTCTTCAAAATGATTTGAAACAATGATTACTTTAAAATGAGACTCACTACCCGGCGGTACATTATGATTACTACTCTCGTTAATCACATCCAAGTGTAGCGGTGAAAATGCGGATAAAAGCTTTGTTTCAATGGCTGTAGCTATAGACATTATTTTTCTCTAAAAAGTGGGAGACACTAGTAATTTTAGCTAACTTATAACGAAATGCTACGCATGGAAATACAAAACACTCTATTACAGCTAACTTAATGGTGTCATTAAGATTTTATTTTAATAAAATTTAGGTACTAGAAGCAACAAAAATTAACGCGATATAAGTATAAATATGTCACAATAGCTTAACTCTATTTATTATCATCCATGCCTTTACTATGCTAAGCCCCTTCTTTGTAAATGATAAACAACTCAAACTTTCCCGCTTTCCTTTAGCCCAAGTAAACCGCAGTTTACAGGCTTGGGATGCCAGTGATGAATATTTACTCAATTATATTAAAGATGAACAATTAATTTCAACTACGGCTCGAGTGCTCATTTTTAATGATGCCTTTGGTGCACTAACCACTAGTTTTTGTACGCCATCAGATTTGAGTTTACCTAACGACTTACCTGACAATTATCAGAGTCATAAAACTAACATTTATTGTATTAATGATTCCTATGTAAGCAGTCAAGGTATCGCTCATAATATCAATCAAAATCAACTTGATAATGCCAATATTACTCAATTAAATAGCTTAGAATCATTACCGACTGATATTGATATCATTTTATTTAAAATACCAAAAAACAAATCTTTATTGATTGCACAATTGATCGAAATAAAAAAGAGTGTTGAGCAATATAATATAGATAAAAATCCAGTTTTTATTGCCGCTGATCGCGCCAAAGAAATTCACAGTTCAACATTAAAATTGTTTGAAAAGTATTTAGGTACGACTACAACATCATTAGCGGTAAAAAAAGCCCGTTTAGTTTTTTGCCAATTTGACCAAAAACAAAGTCATAAAGACCCTTTCCCAACAGTTTGGCCATTAACTGATCAGACTTTGAAGCGTGATTTTATTATTAGCAATCATGCCAATGTCTATGCGAGAGAAAAGCTTGATATTGGCGCCCGTTATTTTATTGAAAACCTACCCTATGTGAAGGAAAATAGCCAAGTTATTGATTTAGGTTGTGGTAATGGTGTTATTGGTTTAACTATTTTAGCCAATCAACCAACCGCGTACATTCAATTTGTTGATGAATCACATATGGCAATCACTAGTGCTAAAGTCAATATTAAAACGAATCTGCCTGAATTAGTCACGCAATGCCAATTCCACTTAAATGATTGTCTGACAAATGTTGAGAGTAATAGTGTTGATTTGATTTTATGTAACCCTCCTTTTCATCAACAAACAGCCACCACAGATCATATTGCATGGCAAATGTTTAAAGACAGCTTTAGAGTGTTAAAAAAAGGAGGAGAGTTACGTATTATTGGTAATCGACAACTGGCTTATCACATTAAATTAAAACGTATTTTTGGCAATGAAAAACTCATTGCTAGTAATGACAAATTTGTCACACAATCCGCCATTAAATAATTTTTCAAAATACAATAAGCGAACTATTTACATGAAATCAAAAAAAATTTTACTACCCGTAGCCTCGTTAATTATTACTTTTTTATTAACTGGCTGCGCTAGCGCACCAAGCCATTTAATTATTGCACCTGAAATTACCGCTCCGTCAATAATTCAACATACCAATCAACAAGCAGCACTTAATGTTGTCGATATGCGTACCGCAAATCATATTGTTCAAATATTACGTGAAGGTGAAGCAGCAACAATTCTTTCCGCTCAAGAACGACTTGAAAAAACAATCCAAAATAGTTTAAAAAAACATTGGCAACAACAAGGTTTATCCATTCAAGCCAGTGCAGTAAACTCAATTAATATCGCAATCGAAAAAGCGATAATAAGTGTCACACAAAAAACAATGAGTTATCAAGTACAAACCGAAATAGTACTAAAAGTGGCGGTTAACAATAGCGTACAAACACTGACAAGTACCTTTAAAAATAGTGGTACTAGTAAAGGCCCTTTTAAAGCTGACATTGCCGTATTAGAGCGAAATTTCAACCAACGTCTAGCCAATTTACTACAGCAAATTTTAACCAATGAAAAAATTAACCTTTTTTTGAAATAAACCACTTTAAATGACCTTAGAACCTGGTAAATACTAGCGATCATTGAAGGTAAAGATGTGCGTGAAGTCATGGTAAAAATAATGACAGATGACAATAAAGCTATTAGTTAGGAAGATGTACCTTAAAAACCTGTCGTGTGGCTCAAAGTCACACTATTGTCTACCGAATAACAAAACTTATTACACTAAAATATCAAAGAATATTATTTACCAAACAAAATAGTAATAATGGACAGTTCACAATTTTTGTCAAAAAAGTTATTATTTTTTTGACAAAAAGCCCATTGTCACCGATAAATTAGATGGTCGTTAATTTTTTTGCGTTGTAATTTTGTGTTAATCACTTTTCAAGAAAGTAAATAGTATGGTCTGTTGATCTTTCACCGTTAAATTTTGTTCGAGATAAAACCGTTTTAATCTCGGCGAGTAGTGTCTAACCTAGTCATTCTAAGCAAGCACTGCGCAGCAAAGAATAAAGCACTTTTAGCTAAATCCTTCAGACAGGGTTTGTTGAATATTTTTACGGCCTTATCGCCTTGTATAAATACAACAAATAGCGGTAAAAGCAATATTAAAAGTTCAATAGCCCCTAAAAGCATACTTTGTTAATCAGGTTAATATTCATCTAACATTTTTATTTAGGAAGCAAGGAGTGCATCTAAGGAATAATTCATGATAATCGAACAGTTTATCAATGAAAAAATTATACAAATGAGCGCTTATATTAGTGCGGTCTGTAACCAGACATTGCATTACACTGAATTAGATCAATTCATCGTTGATACCATGGAAGAATGGGCATATTTAAATGTCACTGATGAAACACCAAGTACGGCGCAAGAGCGTGTATTTTGGCATTTAATGCATGAAGTGAGCTTAAATGGTGGTCAAGCCCTACAACAAAATTTATTTTTCAAAATAGAAATGAATACCTGTATAGATTTTTTTAATGGTATTGGTAGTTACCCTATCGATTGCATTGGTTGGCGACCTATTGCTTAAATTTAACTATCTGCTCAGGTGATTATTGATGCATTATTCAACATTGAGAAAAAATTATCTGTCGAGGTATCGAGGGTGTTTTTTGATATGACTAGCGCCATCAAAAAATATTTCTGGCTCAGAGAAGCTAAAATAAGCGTAAGTAAATGATTACAAATGTAATAACACGCTTCTGCTTAGTACAGCACTCTGATAAGCTTAAACCTATAAATGACCAGTTAAATAAGCAACCTGTGAATGCCCTCTTCTTTTAAACAAGCGATTCTAAATAAGCGTATGCTGATCTGTATATTTACAGGCTTTAGCTCAGGGTTGCCATTGTTTGTTCTTTACCAGTTAGTGCCCGGCTGGCTACGAGATCAAGGTGTTTCTTTAGCTGAAATAGGTTTATTTTCATTAATTGGTATTCCTTATGTCTGGAAGTTTCTTTGGTCACCATTAATTGATAGATATTCTTTAGGTGGTCTAGGAAGAAGACGCAGTTGGATGTTAGCCGCACAAGTTTTACTACTAATTTCAATCGCGGGTTTTGGTATGGTAAGCCCAATAGAAAATATTTGGTCTGTTGCCTACCTTGCCGTCGCGGTTGCATTTTTCAGTGCCAGCCAAGATATAGTACTCGATGCTTATCGACGAGAGTTATTACCAGATAATGAATTAGGTTTAGGTAACTCTATTCATGTACAGGCTTATCGGTTTTCTGGTTTAGTACCGGGCTCATTAGCTTTTATTCTTGCAGATCACATCAGTTGGCAATCGGTTTTCATTATTGTCGCCGCCTTTATGGTATTAGGTATTCTACTAACACTATTTATTAAAGAGTTAGATACTGAACATAATGCACCTACATCATTACGAGACGCGATTGTTTTACCCTTTAAAGATTTTATTCAAAGTAATGGATTAAAGTCAGCAGGGTTTACCTTGGCTTTTTTAGTGCTATATAAACTGGGCGACAATATGGCAACCGCACTACAAACACCCTTTTTTATTGATATGGGGTTTAGTAAAACAGAAATTGGTGTTATTGCCAAAACATCCTCAATGATTGCCATGACCATAGGCATAGTAGTTGGTGGTATAGTCATGATTAAACTCAGCATAAACCGCGCTTTATGGCTTTTTGGTTTTGTACAAATTGCCAGTATCCTAGGTTTTGCTGCACTGGCTGAAATTGGCCATAATAACGTTGCTTTAGCAATAGCAATGGGGTTTGAATACCTTGGTGTAGGTTTAGGTACCGCCGCTTTTACCGCTTTTATCGCCCGCACAACAAACCCTGCTTTTGCCGCTACACAAATAGCACTTTTTACCGCGTTAGCTGTTTTACCTAGAACGTTTGCCAATGCCACAACTGGTTTCATTGTCGAACAAATCGGTTGGACACAATTTTATTTTTTATGTACCGCCTTAGCTGTTCCAGGTATGTTAATGTTATTTAAAATCGCACCTTGGCATGAACAAACAGAGCAAAAAGTAATGGAAATAAAAACAGGAGTATAAAATGATCAAGCTGTTCTTTCTTTTACCCATAATTATGTGCGCTATTTGGTGGCGGTATTTAGATAGTAGGGGTTATAGTTTAAAAGAAGGGTTAAAAGGTTTTATTTACATCTTATCCTTTAATTCTGTTCTGATACTATTTTTCGTTCTAATGATTTGGGTTACTCACTAGTCCTACAGCGTCAGCTAAAAACCTTTAACTTTTTGTTGAGTAGTGTTTACTTAGAGTGGCTAGGCTACACACTACTCGCCACGATTAAACGCTTTATGCTGCCTTATTTTTTTCAATAAAAATGTTACATGGATATGGTTTATTAGAGAATATAGACAGTACAGGAAGTACCTTATTAGATAATACAGGAGCAAACATCCTAAGCACACTCTTCTGAGCAACCATTCTTTCAATCAAAGCATCTAGAATCAAAAGAGTATTTTATCAACAAAAGTTACAAGGGTTAACTGTGTGGATTCCCTGTGAATCTTGCCCATGACAACAAGAGTGTTCTAAAATCATCAAGACCACAAGCCGCACTCTCATTTTGATCATAATGTATATGATCTACTGTTAACATTTCAGGCAAAGGCTCTGCACCATTTAAACTCGCATTTGAGTGAATTTCTACGTCGCCTTGGCTAATAGCAACTGAATATTCATGACCCGTAATAACAACTTCATTTTGTTTGCCTTTTTCCACATTACTTATAGCGGTTAACAGTTGTGTTAATTTGGCGCTATCATGTCCAAGCTCAACTTCAATCCACGGACCAACGACTTCATGCTCTAAAGAAAAGCGTGCCTTTGCCTCACCGGTTATTGCATCATGTATAAATTCATATTCCATAAGTTTACCACTTAATGTTACTTCAAGATTTGTTATTAACCTTTCTATATTGTAGCAAAAATTTAAACTTTTAGCGGTCAAAACTACCATTTAGATACAAGCTACTCATTAACCGATAAATTAATTTTAGTTAGGGTTAAAAAATACAAACGCATTACTTTAATCATAAGGTAAAGTAACCAAGAAAATTCGATTAACAATAACAATGACAACAGCCAATAAGTACTTGGTATAACAAGGGTATAAAACAAAACTATCCCAGTCATAAAATGTAAGTAAAACAACCATTGTCCGTGTTTCTTATTCAAAAACTTATGCATATGAGGAATAGTTTGCATGGCAGAAAAATTCACCAAACACTTTTGCTGTAAATGGGTATAACTTAAAAAAGGCAATATTTTTAATAACATACCTTGAATTACAGCAACAAGATAAAAATAGAGATAGACAGCCGTAATGAGTAACGTTTTTTGCTGACGAATAAACGAGGGTAAAAACTTATCTGGTGTAAAATAAAAAATATTAAGTACGATCAATGTCAATGCCGCTAGTTGCCAAAAACGAATAGTGCTATCGGGTATCTTCCGTTTTCGTTTTGAAATAACCAGTAACAAGCTTAAGGCAAAAACACCGTGTATTAATATAATAAATGGTACAACAAATACTGGTTGAAAAATAGAAAATATAAGTAAAAAAAACAGTGAGCTAGGTAAGTACCTACTGATTAATTTAGGAAAACTTGGTGCCACATGAAACATAGAAATCACTTGAAAACTAACAGAAATAATAAGTAAACTTCCCCAACCAACCAAGCCAAACAAAGCATGACTATTCGTTAGCATTTTTCCTATGCTATTAACACTGAGAAAGCCAATGCTCTGACTTAGTAAGCCAACACCTAAGAGCAGTACTATAAATAAAGCGCTCATCGCTAATCGAAAGCCAATAATGGAGTCACCTTGGCTAAGCTTCTTTACTAACACCCAAGTAAAAGTGAGAATATATACACCTATACTACAAACAAGAAATATCAGTGAGCTAATCGTTAACAATTTACTTGGCCAAATGAAATTAGCCATTAAACACAATATCCCTATAATCAAAGTGCTATGGCACACAGAGACAACTAGCCTAGGCCTAGCGATACCAACTCCGCCAATAACGGGTAGTAATTGCAATAATGCACCCATCATCACCATGGTAAGAAAACCAAGTGTAAAACCATGAGTTAACGCCAACATGCTAGGTTGCCAACGACTTACCCATAAAGTTTCGCCTGAAAAAAGGATCAGGAAAGCACAAAGAATTATAAAAATGGGTGCGGTAATAAAGAAGCGAAAAGGTAAATCGATAGGCGGTAGCGCATTAAAAGATAAGCCATTAATATTCATTAATCTTTACCTTTTGTTAGGTCACTTGTGACCAACCATTCATCAAATGCGGCTTCTGCATTTTGATGAAAGATATACAAGGTTATATCATCTTGTGTGTCTACTACGCAGTGGTATGAAAAACCAGTGTAATTAAGTTTTTCATACAGCGGAAAAGGTTGCCGCCTATGCTTTATGCGTAAGCATTCTTGTGCAGTTAACCTTGCCAAATGCGTTAAAATTATAGTCATAGGCTCAGGTGGCGCTAAAGCACTTACGTCGAGCGTTATAAATGTTAACCTTGCTTGCATATATTCATTCATCTACCTAGCCTAATAGCATTATTAATTTCAGCTCAACCTTACATCTCAAATAGAAGGGATATAAATCATTAGCTCGCTTGAAATTGCGCAATAATTTGCTCACCATCAGCAACATTTTTCTCCATCATTGGATAAAGCATCATTTCTTCTTTCATATTATGCTGCTGCATCATCACCATAAGTGTTTCTGACAGACCTAAATACTCATCTTTATTTTGTGCAGCTAACGCGTTATCCAAATCTTGTACTAAAGCACGTATTTGTTGATGTTCCATGCGCATAACTTGAGTAGGCCCTGAAGTCATGCCGGTCGCTTGTTCAAACTTAGGAAATAAAATATCTTCTTCTTGACTAAAGTGCTTGCTTAACTCTACTGCAAAACTTTGCCACTTTGTTAATGCTAGTGACCAATCGACTTTAGCGACAGCCGCTTCAGCTTCAGTAAAAAGTTCATCACACTCACGGTGTTTAGTTGTCATAAATTCAGGGATAGATGTCATGAAAGATCCAGTTAGAAAAAATATATAACTGAATTTTAATCAATACCGTAAACAATGCTTTGACTTACAATAAAGAACCGCTTGAAAGTTTCGAATTTTAAAATGATTGGTAACTTTGAGCTTAGCTCACAAACATCAGCCGTTGATATCAACGCTAGAGAAAATACAGAAACAAGCATCACTTTAGCTTCGGCTATCGCCGCAATTAACCCAGATAAAAATGAACAACAAAGGCATCTCAAAATAGTCTGCCTAGCTTTGTTTATATTAAAAGTACTTTAATTTAGGTAGTAATGTTAGGTGGACAAAAATTTAATTTTGAAAAAGCTCAATAACCATAAGACGTGGCTTCATCAGCTCTGATATTAACTGTATGATGAACTATAAAGTATTTACCACGTCATAATAAATACATGATAGTAAATATCATTTTGAAAGTTGTAGTATTATTACGAAGAGCGTTAAGTGCGCTATATTTTTACCAGATAGCTTTTGTAAACCCAACCGTCAATTACACCATCACACTCTAGATCTACTTCTACCCAATGATCAATTTCTTTGCCAATTGACACAATTTTATTCAAAGGTAGTACTGCTAAAATATCAAACTCGGCACCGGCACCGGTACGCATACGCAAGCCTGAGCGCGCATTAATGTTGTATTGCTCAATCACCATTTCTGGATCTGCATCTACTTTTTGCGGCATTTTATCAGATAGTGAATCCTTTACTTCATTCTCCTGTTTAAGAAATAATGTACCTTCAGCTGCACGTCTTTTCACTAAACCAGCTAATGAGCGTTTTTTTCCTGTACTAGGGTCAGTCGCTTTAACCCATCTACTTAGCTCACTGGGTACACTGTCATAATCATCGGTATTCAATTTACGACACAGCGTACTGGCGCGTAAATTACCAGTACCACAATTAAAAGCAAAACTTACAAGTGCGGAAAATTGATTATCATTTAGCTCAACTGCGATCGTTTTTTCCACTGCCACTGCAAATTTTTGCATATCACCTTGCAAGATATTTTCAGCTTCTTTCGCTGTGATTGATTGACCTAACTCCACGTTGGCTGTATGCCCGTATCCGATGGTAGGAATGCCAGCCGGACAGAGATAGGCCGAAGTATAAAGTCCCTCAAAATGCTTAACTAGGTTTAATCCGTTTTGATTGATTAATCGACTCATATATTTCCCTGCTTATTACTTACTAATAATAGTATTAAGACTAGTACTAGTTCATTTTGTTTAAAATGCAAAATAAAATAGTTGGGGATACTGATAAGTACTCACTAAAACTTTAACAAGGTATTGATATTTAAAGTGATTTTCCACTTTTAAAATAATAACAACATATAAATAATTGTTAGCTCCATTAGGATAAGCGCTTGATAATTTCAAATAATTTAGGGGATAGATATACTTGATGTATACAAAGGAACTCTAGGGGGACTATCTAATGGTTAAAATTCAATCTTTAATTTGCAAAAAAAAAGCCTTTGCATTTTACAAAGGCTTTTATCATTTGCAGTTATCTATATCACTTATTCAGCAACTGCTACTTCTTTCTCTTTGGTAACATCATTCTTGTTTAAAAACATATTACGTAATTTAGTATCAACATCTTTAGCCATTTCAGGGTGTTCTGCTAAATATTTCGCCGCATTAGCCTTACCTTGACCGATACGTTCACCATTACAGCTATACCATGCTCCTGCTTTTTCTACAAAATCATTTTTAACACCTAAATCAATCAATTCACCTAAATTATTAATGCCCTGACCATATAAAATTTGGAATTCAGCTTGTTTAAACGGTGGTGCAATTTTGTTTTTTACCACTTTAACTCGGGTTTCATTACCAATAATTTCATCTCCATTTTTTACTGCACCAATACGGCGAATATCTAAACGAACTGATGCGTAGAATTTTAACGCATTACCACCGGTAGTGGTTTCTGGAGAACCAAACATAACCCCAATTTTCATTCGGATTTGGTTGATGAAAATTAGCATAGTATTGGATGATTTAAGATTACCTGTTAGTTTGCGCATTGCTTGACTCATCATTCGAGCTTGCAGCCCCATATGTGAGTCGCCCATATCACCTTCAATTTCAGCTTTAGGTGTTAACGCGGCAACAGAGTCGACAACAATCACATCAATCGCACCAGAGCGAGTTAGCATATCTACAATCTCTAATGCTTGTTCACCGGTATCTGGCTGAGAAATAAGTAACTCATCAATATTTACACCTAATTTTTTTGCATAAATTGGATCAAGTGCATGCTCAGCATCGATAAAGGCACAAACTCTACCATCTCTTTGTGCTTGCGCAATAACCTCTAACGTTAAGGTTGTTTTACCACTTGATTCTGGACCATAAATTTCAACAACGCGACCTAAAGGCAAACCACCAGCACCTAATGCAATATCTAACCCCAATGAACCCGTAGAAATAGTTTCTACATCCATTGTATTATTATCTCCTAACTTCATGATTGAACCTTTACCAAATTGACGTTCAATCTGACTTAATGCTGCAGATAGTGCTTTTTCTTTATCGTCTTTCATGTATTGCTCCACGGATAATTTCTGGTATTTCGTTTTGATGAAGTAAGTATACTGTATAATAATACAGTATCAAGTAATTTATTATTATTTTTATAATACAACAAAAAGACAATGTATCTATACTTTTAATATTATGATATTAAAAGAATTTATAGATACATATAACTTATCATATTGTTTTATAAAAAAGTTACTAATCCTTTTTAAATGACTAACCACGAGCTTATGATTAAATATAAAGGTCAGTCTACAAGCATCATTTTGATTAATAAAATGCACTTAATTTATTGAAGAAAGAAAAAGCTGAATGAGACCAGGCTTACTCTTGGATTAACTATATAAAATCAATCCGTTTACCCTGAATAATTAACAATATTGAATTGACTGAATATACCCATTCCACTCCCTGAAACGAGTATATTCAAGTGGAACAAGTATGTACCACTGTAATAGTAAAATTATTGAGATATAGGTTACAGTTTTATATGCTGCTTAAATATTGACAGGTACTCATCTTTACGATGACTGACTAATAACATAGTACTGTGTTTTTGCTCTGATAAGTGCTCTAAAAAATTAAGTACTCTATGTCGGTTTAATTCATCTAAACCTTGTGTTGGTTCATCTAAAATCAATAAATAAGGAGATTTAACCAAAGCTCTGGCAATTAAAGCTAACCTTTGCTCTCCATAACTTAAGCTTCGAAAAGAGCTATATTGATGAGCCAACAAGCCTATTTTTTCTAACCACTGCTGAGCAATTTCTATTTTATATTGCTCAGGTTGTTGATAAAGACCAATAGAGTCATAAAAACCAGAAAGCACTACCGTCAACAAGTCACCGTTTACTCGGTATTGTCGATGTAATTCAGCACTGACAATGCCCATGTCTTTTTTAAGCTCCCAAATACTTTCACCTGATCCTCTTTTATAACCTAAAACATGAATGTCATTACTATAACATTGTGGACAATCTCCGGTAATTAACTGCATTAAGGTAGATTTACCACTACCGTTTGGACCAGTGATCAAGGTGTGCTGCAATGGCTTAATGTAAACATCTAAGTTTTCAAAAACGTTTACTCCCTTGTATTGAACTTTACCCTTACATAGTTTTACTAGATAGTCGTACTTATAATCACACAGTTCTTGCATATTAATAGGCCAACTAACATCGTCTGGCATTGGCATTAACAACGCATCAAGTTGCCGCTTCGTTTCATCACTGTCAAACTTACCGACAACGTCAAACTGTCCTCGTTCAATAAAGGCGATATTATTACACCATGTAGGAATGTCTTGTCTATTATTCAGCATAAGTAACACATTAATACCTGTTTTCGATAAGCGTTCTAATGCATTTGATAAGGCTATACAGGAAGCTTCATCCAAGCTATCAAAAGGGTTGTCACAGACAAGAAGCTCTACGCCATTAAATATTGCCTGTAAGATTAAGAGCTTTCTCCCCTCACCTGTACTTAACTGTCGATAACCACTTTCAAGTCGGTGACTCAAACCAAACTCACTTATCAAAACATCATTAAGTTTATCTTTGGGTAAAAAGTCTTTAGCTTTAGTACCAATATCATTGGCATCGATATAGTTAGAAGCATCTATTTTTAATTCATGCTCATAAACCTCTTGTTGGCTCTCAAAAGAAACCATGCCAACCTTATCTGCACTGGGTATTTTAAGTTCACCTACTAGATCAGGCTGTAAAGTGCCCGTTAAAAGTTGATCAAGGTATTGTTTTCCAGAACCATTTCGGCCCAAAACACACCAGCTTTCATTTTCAAGTACTTGCCAATTTTTAATCGCTAACTTGGAGTGTTCAAAATTTGTAATGTTTATCATAAGATCGTTGGGCTCAATTCTAGGTTTAAGAAAATGGTTATATTAATAGCATTAATTAATGGTTCAAATTTTAATGCGAGTAAATTTTTAAAATAAAGCGTTTGGTTTAAAAATAGCAGAGTATTAATAATTTCAATTTTATTGGTATTGAGTAATAACCAAAAATAACTATTAACAATTTTATACTTTAGTTAAACCATCGGTATTCACATTTAGCCAGTGTCATTATTTATGTATTGCCAGTTGATTAAAAATTAAGGAGGTTAATTAAGGCATTTGTATTGGAATAACAATCAGAATTACGTTCAAGCCTATATTTATCATGCATATTGAGCTCTATTAGCTTTTCTATAGCTTTTTATCTGTACGCAGATAGGTCTATTCAAAACTCAACTAATTTTAATCAAAAATCATCTAAATCTCAACTAAATTGATATACCCCTACTCTGATACGAAGAAGCTATTATTTAGCCGTAAACTTGATAACACTTTTAACTATATAGTTAAAGTCAACTTACATGACATTCTATTACACTTTGATTTTACTTAATTTTACTGAAATTTAGTTACAACAATTAACGAGTGAATTAACCAGTAGATTCATTATTAAATTATCTCAAGTAATATTATGCAATACACAAATGTTGGACAGTTTAGCCATATTTATAAAGTCCCTACCTCATTATACTAGCTCAATAGTTAGCACATCACTGATTACTATGATGGCTTCGAAGAATTAGAGTTTTTGGGATTACCCATCAAATTTTTAGAAAGGGATTAAATAGGAATATCATATGAAATTTTTAAATACTGCTTTTATAAGCTTAATTTTATCAACCAGTTTTTTTGTGAATATTGCAAGTGCAGGATTAATTTTAGAGGAAGATTTTGATCCCATAACCTCATCAAACTGGACATTGTCAAACGGTTCTGTTTTAGGCAACCCAGTTTCAGAGTTTTTCAGCTTAAATGCTTTACATTTTGATGGTAACGGAACCCGATCTGCAACGACAAACGCATACGATATGACAACAGGTGGGTTACTTACATTCATGCTTAAAATAGGTGGATCTAACGATACAGCAACATTCGAGGATGCAGATGCTGGCGAGGACGTGCTAATACAATACGCAGCGAACGGTGGTTCATGGATTGACTTACTAGTCATTGATACGGAAGATCTCAATTATAAGGATACTTGGGGCATGGTAAATATATCTATTACAGGAGCCGCAATGAGTAACAGCACGAAATTCCAGTGGGTTCAAGCAACACACAGCGGAAATAATTGGGATAACTGGGCAATTGATGATGTAAAACTGAGTAATAATGTCAATGTTCCAGAGCCGTCAACATTTGCTATTTTGGCATTAGGTATGCTTGGTTTAGCATCAAGCCGAGTTAAGAAAAAAGCTTAATTTAGTTTTTATATTTGAATATTTTAAACTCCAGTTTCAGAGTTCATTTTTAACTAATATTAATGAACGCTTATCACTCTAACGCCTTTTGGCGTAGGGTGAAACATCCATTTTAATGACTTATGTAAAAATCACTTATTACCTCACTAAGCCTTACGGCTCCTTCTTATTATTTGGCAGGCAGCAAGACAGGACATGGATCTAAGTAACTAGTTAGAGGAGCTTTTATTTAATGTTAAGTGGCGTATTAAAATGAATACAGACTAGCGGTATTATCATATTTCAGGCACAAAAAAACCGACTTCTATTGTCGGTTATTTCTGTTATAGCCCCTTTAAGAACAAGGGAAGAGTGGTACCAGCGGTCGGACTCGAACCGACACGTCTTTCGACAGGGGATTTTGAATCCCCCATGTATACCAATTTCATCACGCTGGCATTTCTTTTCTATAACCTCATGCAAAACTTACGTGATTTACATGCTCACTATCTTTCAATACTTGTTATAGCTAAAAAGAAGTGGGGGCATTATACGAGAAATCTCTTAGTTGACAAGTGTTTTTATCATATGCTTGATTATATGTTGCTTATTTAGACAAAGTAATTAATTAACCATTTTCAATTCACTTAATAGGTTATTTATTTTGTCTTGGCGGCAAGACAAAATAATAGAGCCGCTAAAACAAATAATCAAAACTGAGAAGCATCAGGCACACCCACTTCCATGATAGGTGATTTGATTGAAATTGACAAAAAACAAAATTATTTACTTTGTTATCTGTTTACTTTTGTTAAACTAGCGAAAAATTTCACTGTGTTTTTACTATTACTATATTAAAAGGTAAGAGAACTTTATGAACGATAGCCAACTAGAGCATTTTCCACGGGCAGGCTTTCGCCGCCGATTTGGCTCATGGGTATATGATGTTCTCATTGCTTTTGCTGTTTATATGGTGGCAGGAGCTGTATCATTTTTATTGATATATTTAGGTTATTACATTGGTTTATATAACATGCAAGGTTATGAACATTTCTCAGACACTATTTCGCATACCTATTGGTTAAAGTGGCCAAATGAATTTTGGAAGCTTGCTTGGGTCAGTTTTTTCTTTGTTTTCTTTTGGACAAAAAGTGGTCAAACATTAGGGATGAAAGCATGGCGATTGCGTCTACAAAATCAAGATGGGTCACGCATCAGTAAAACAACAGGTTTAAAACGTTTACTACCTACTTTGTTGGGCTTAGGTAACTTAACTGTTATTTTTGATCGAAAAAACAAACTCAGCTTACAAGATAAATTAACCAATACCGAAGTTGTGGTTTTGTCGTTAGAAGTCAATAAAGGCCGGCTATAGAAGTTGTTGAGTTCATAGTTTCAAATTAAGAAACAGTAAGCGGTAAAAATTACGAGTCAAGAGTTACAAAGAGATAACACTGATAATGTTTGGCTTCAAAACTCACCACCTTTCTTGCTCGTAACTATGTAAACTATGTCGCTTTTTTACTTATAAAATACCACGCTACACTAACAAAAAATATGCTAGGCGCAGTAGCACCAATAAGTGGCGGAAATTGATACACTAAG
The DNA here is from genome assembly GCA_002733765.1 of Colwellia sp. Lineage (GTDB taxonomy): Bacteria > Pseudomonadota > Gammaproteobacteria > Enterobacterales > Alteromonadaceae > Colwellia. The sequence continues at coordinate 36,750 of NVWU01000010.1, forward strand.
CTTAAAGAGCCAAGCACTTCGTTACAAACAAAGAATAAAATTCCGGTCACTACACCCATCATAATTCTTGCGCCCATTGACACTGAACGTAATGGACCAAAAATAAAAGACAAAGCGACTAACAGCATAACCGCAACTGTAATAGGCTGCATTATTTTTCGCCAAAAGGCGAGCTGATAACGACTAGAATCTTGCTCATTGGCTTTAAGATAATCTAAATAGTCAATTAAACCACGCACCGATAATGATTCAGGGGTAACCGTTACTACGCCTAACTTTTCTGGCGTTAATGAAGACTTCCATACTTGTTGTGCTACCTTGGTAGTGGTAATTTTTTGTTGGCTTAACTGAGTATTAACCACCGTTGACAATAACCAAGCATTATCTTGATATATAGCGCTATCAGCACGAAGCCAACTTTCTAATTTTAATTGCTGATCAAAGCGATAAATTTGAATTTTTTTCAACTGACCTTGCTCTAATACTTCGCCAATATTAACAAAATAATCACCGTCTTTTGCCCAAACACCATTTTTAGACGATATTAAACTACCACCTGATATTGCCTGAGCACGAATTTCTCTTGCCGTCGCTTCGCCTGTTGGCGCAAGCCATTCACCCACCGCCATACTGACAAAAATTAATAATGTGGCCGTTTTCATCACTGATTTGATAATATCTAATCGCGATAAACCTGCTGATTGCATCACAACTAACTCACTATTACTGGCGAGCATACCAATACCAATAAGTCCGCCAATGAGGGCAGACATAGGGAAAAAAATTTCAATATCTCTCGGCACAGAATAGAGTACATAAAGTGCGGCATGAGCTAAATCATAATTACCTCGCCCAACAGCGCGCATTTGCTCAACAAATTTAATAATGCCACTAACACTGACAAAAACCATCAGCGTTAAAAAAGTAGTTGAAGCGATTATACGACCAATATAGGCATCTAAAATTCGCATTACGCTTGTCCTCTACTTTGCTTTTTATCACCCTGCTTATCAGCATATTTACCTGTACTGTTTCGTTTAAATCGAGGCAATTTCGCTTTGAGCTTTTTACCACTACGTCGCTCTTTCATCAGTAAAATTATCCCTAAAAAGAAGGCGCTAATATGTATCGGCCACAGCCCTATGCTTACTGGTAAAACTTGTCGTTCTACACTTGAACGCATTGCTGTTAGCAGTAAAAAATAACCTAAAAACAACATAAGTGCAGGTAGCATTTTCGCAAATTTACCTTGCCTAGGGTTTACTACACTTAATGGCACGGCAATAAAAGTTAATAAAATACAAGCCAAAGGAAAAGCCATGCGCCACTGAATAGTAGCGCCATATTCAGCTATTAATTTATCTTCCGTTGGAGAAAATAAAGCTTGGGTAGGTAATGCGCTTAGTTTCCGATGCTTTTGTTCTACTTCTTGATCTTGAATTTGAATATAATACCGATCAAAAGCAACCGATTGAAATTCACCATTGACGGCATCACTGTGATAACGAGTACCATCAGATAACACTAAACGCTGAGAGCCCGATTCTTCCTCAATAACTTGGCCTTTCTTTGCATAAACTAAACTAGCATTAATAATACTTTCGTCACTGTGATTATCATCAGGCAATTGCGCAACAAAAACTTTATCAAAACTATTATCATCACGGTTTTTATCATGAATAAAAATGACCGCTTTTTTATTGCCAGTTTTTTGAAAACGCCCTGCCACTAATGAACTTAGACCTGAATCTGCCGCTAATTCCTCTTTTACCTGATATTGATATTCCGATGCCATTGGTGCTAAATACAAAGTAAAAACGCCTGTAAAAATAGCGGTAATAAACGCCAAAACTAGCGTCACTCGTACAACATACCACTCACTTACGCCACAGGCATGCAATACAGTCATTTCATTGTCAGCATATATTCGCCCGTAAGCTAATAATACTCCTAAAAATAAACTTAATGGCAACATCATACCCGCCAGATCGGGTATTTTTAGCGCAATAAAAATCATCACCATTTGTCCAGGAATACTTCCTTCAGAAGCATCTCCAAGCACTCGAACAAATTTTTGACTGATAAAAATAGTCATTAACACAAAAAATACTGCCAACTGTGTTTTAGCGACTTCTTTTAATAAATAACGAAAGATGATCACAAAAAAGATCCCATAAAAACTTTCCATAAAACATAGTTTTTTTCTGACATTACAACAAATATTCAGTAAACTTGCCGTTTTAGTATGTAAACTATATAGTCAGTAAATAAACTATTTTGATTAAAGCAGCTATAATTATAGCCCTTAGCGATATCAATTGAATAGACAAGAGTGCTATTTTTTACTGATTTTAGCAAGTTTTAGTAAATTAATAGCCTAGAAAAAACCAAATTACTATGCAAAAGGAGAGCTCATGGAGTTCAGTATAAAAAGCGGTAGCCCAGAAAAACAACGCAGTGCTTGTATTGTTGTTGGCGTGTTTGAACCACGCCGTCTTAGTGCAACAGCAGAGCAGCTTGATGAAATTAGTGATGGCTATATCAGTAATCTTTTGCGTAAAGGTGATTTAGAAGGCAAATCTGGACAGATGTTGTTATTACATCATGTGCCTAATATTCTTAGTGAACGTGTTTTACTCGTTGGCTGTGGTAAAGAGCGTGAGTTAGATGAGCGCCAATATCGTCAAATTATTAATAAAACCATTAACACCCTCAATGAAACAGGTTCAATGGAAGCAGTATGCTTTTTATCTGAATTGCATGTTAAAGGCCGTGATACTTATTGGAAAGTTCGTCAAGCCGTAGAAGCAACTCAAGATGGTTTGTATAGCTTTAATAGTTTAAAAACGCACAAAGAAGAGCCACGTAGACCATTACGTAAAATTGTTTTCAATGTCCCAACACGACGTGAACTTCCTCTTGGTGAACGCGCAATTAACCATGCATTAGCCATTTCAGAAGGTATTACTACCTGTAAAAATGTCGCGAATATGCCACCAAACATTTGTAACCCTGCTTACCTAGCTGAACAAGCTAAAATTCTTGACAATGACTACGAAAATGTCACCACCACTATCGTGGGTGAGCAAGAAATGGAAGAGCTAGGTATGGGCTCTTATTTAGCGGTAGGTCGAGGCTCTGTTAATGAATCATTAATGAGTATCATCACTTACAATGGTATTGATGATAACTCTAAACCGCTTGTTTTAGTTGGTAAAGGTCTTACTTTTGACAGTGGTGGTATTTCATTAAAACCCGGTGCAGGTATGGATGAAATGAAATACGACATGGGTGGAGCAGCAGGTGTTTTAGGGACGATGCACGCTTTAGCTGAATTAAATTTACCCATTAAAGTGATTGGTATTTTAGCGGGCTGTGAAAATATGCCAAGCAGCAACGCTTATCGTCCAGGTGACATTTTAACTACGATGTCAGGACAAACAGTAGAAGTGCTAAACACAGATGCCGAAGGTCGTTTAGTACTTTGTGACGCACTAACCTACGTGGAACGTTTTGATCCAGAAGCGGTTATTGACGTTGCTACCTTAACAGGCGCTTGTGTAGTCGCTTTAGGTAAACATGCTACCGGTTTATTAAGCTCACACAACCCACTGGCCCATGAGTTATTAAATGCTTCAGAGCAAAGTGGTGATAGAGCATGGCGCTTACCTTTGTGGGATGATTACCAAGAACAACTTGAAAGTCCATTTGCTGATATGGCAAACATAGGCGGCAAAGGTGCGGGCACTATTACCGCCGCTTGTTTCTTGGCACGTTTTACTAAAAAATATAATTGGGCACATTTAGATATTGCCGGTACTGCATGGCGCAGTGGTGGTAAAGATAAAGGCTCTACGGGTCGCCCAGTGAGTATGTTAACGCAATTTTTGCTTAACAAAGCAGGACAAGAGCAAGGCGAATAATTCGAGTTTAGCGTTTCAAGCAAATGACAAGAGAATAAGTAGCAATGCAAACACAGGTAATGTTTTATTTACTCCCTGATAAAAAGAGTGCTAGCAATATTAATGCTAGCACTGCCCTTTATCATGCCTGTTTGCAAGCCAGCTATTTTTATCGCCAAAATCAGCGGGTATTTATTTATACCCAAGATCAAAAAAGTGCCGAACAAATAGATGAAATGTTATGGGCATTTGACAGTGATAGTTTTGTACCCCACAACTTATCTGGTGAGGGCCCGAAACAAGGAGCAGCGGTAGAAATTAGCCACCAAGCTCCACGTGGTCGTCGCCCAGTTTTGATCAACTTAACTAGCACAGTGCCAAATTTTGCCAGTCAGTTTCAATTTATCGTTGATTTTGTACCCAGTGACGAAACGTTGAAACAGCTAGCCCGTGAACGATTTAAAACTTGTCGCCAAAAAGGCTTTCAAGTTAATAACCAAGCAGTATCTACAACACAATAATATCGGTTGTACTTTGAACGTAACATTAAATTGTTACCAGAGTATTTTATTCGAAAAATCGGCCGACAATTTACCACTTTTATTTCGAGAACATGATGGAAAAAACATTCAACCCCACCGACATTGAACAATATTTATATACTAGCTGGGAAGAGCAAGGTTACTTTAGCCCAACAGGTGAAGGCGACAGTTATAGTATTGCCATTCCACCGCCAAATGTCACTGGCTCTTTGCACATGGGACATGCTTTTCAACAAACCATCATGGATACCTTAATCCGTTACCAACGTATGCAGGGTAAAAACACCTTGTGGCAAACCGGTTGCGATCATGCGGGTATTGCCACCCAAATGGTAGTTGAACGTAAAATAGCCGCTGAAGAAAATAAAACCCGCCACGATTACGGCCGTGAAGGCTTTATTGATAAAGTTTGGCAGTGGAAAGAAGAATCTGGTGGCACTATCAGCAAACAAATGCGTCGTTTAGGCAACTCTATTGATTGGAGCCGAGAACGCTTCACCATGGACGAAGGCATGTCTGAAGCGGTACAAGAGGTTTTTGTACGCTTGTTTGAAGACGATCTAATTTATCGTGGTAAACGTTTGGTTAACTGGGATCCTAAATTTCACACGGCTATTTCTGATTTAGAAGTTGAAAATAAAGATAAAAAAGGCCATATGTGGCATCTGCGTTACCCATTAGCTGATGGCGCAACAACTGCCGAAGGTTTAGATTACTTAGTAGTTGCTACTACTCGCCCTGAGACCATGTTAGGTGATACCGGTGTAGCAGTTAACCCCGAAGATCCGCGTTATAAAAACTTAATTGGCAAACAAATATTATTACCACTCGTTAATCGTTTAATTCCTATTGTTGGCGACGATCATGCCGACATGGACAAAGGCACCGGTTGTGTAAAAATAACTCCGGCTCATGACTTTAATGATAACGAAGTTGGCAAGCGCCATGCCCTGCCGCAAATAAATATTTTAGATAAAAATGCAGCTATTTTAGCTAACGCTGAAGTTTACGATACCAAAGGTGAGCTTTGTGATGCTTATAGCACTGAATTACCAAGCGAATTCGCTGGGTTGGACAGGTTTGTTGCGCGTAAAGCAATTGTCGCTAAATTTGATGAACTTGGTTTATTGGTTGCAGTTAAAGATCATGACTTAGTTGCCCCCTATGGCGATAGATCAGGCGTAATCATTGAACCTCTTTTAACCGATCAATGGTATGTTCGTGTTGAAAAACTCGCAGCTCCTGCCATTGAAGCAGTTAAAGACGGCCAAATTGAGTTTGTGCCAAAACAATACGAAAATCTATATTTCTCTTGGATGAACGACATTCAAGATTGGTGTATTTCACGTCAACTATGGTGGGGACATCGTATTCCTGCCTGGTATGACGAAAATGGTAAAGTGTATGTTGGCCGTAACGAAGATGAAGTCAGAGCGAATAACGATATTGCTGCTGATGTCACACTAAAACAAGATAATGATGTCTTAGACACTTGGTTCTCTTCAGCCTTGTGGACCTTTTCAACGTTAGGCTGGCCAAAAGAAACTGAAGACTTAAAAACTTTTCACCCTACCGATGTTTTAGTTACTGGCTTTGATATTATTTTCTTCTGGGTTGCCCGTATGATCATGATGACCATGCACTTTAACAAAGACGAAAATGGTAAAGCACAAATTCCATTTAAAAAAATCTACATGACTGGCCTTATTCGTGATGAAAATGGCGATAAGATGAGTAAATCTAAAGGCAATGTTATTGACCCTTTAGATATGATTGATGGTATTTCGTTAGAAGATTTATTAGCAAAACGTACTGGCAACATGATGCAGCCAAAACTTGCTAAGAAAATTGACAAGCTAACCAAAAAAGAATTTCCAAATGGCATTGAAGCTCACGGCACTGACGCGCTACGCTTTACCTTAACTTCCGTTGCCACCACAGGCCGTGATATTAGCTGGGACATGAAACGTCTTGAGGGTTACCGTAACTTTACTAATAAATTATGGAATGCGAGTCGTTATGTCTTAATGAACACCGAAGAGTTTGATTGCGGCGGTTCTTCATCTCAAGGAAATAACGCTGAGATGGAATTATCATTAGCCGATCGTTGGATCATTGGTCAGTTTGAACAAACGGTAAAAACGGTACATGAAGCGTTTGATACCTTCCGTTTTGATCTTGCTTCACAAGCATTGTATGAGTTCACTTGGAACCAGTTCTGTGATTGGTACTTAGAATTAACTAAACCTATATTGTTCAAAGGTAATGAAGCCCAGCAACGCGGCACACGTCATACTTTAGTGAATGTATTAGAAAACTTATTACGCTTAATGCACCCTATTATGCCTTTTATCACTGAAACTATTTGGCAACGTGTACAGCCATTAAGTGATTTTAGCAAAACTGACGATTCAATCATGGTGCAAGCATTTCCGCAGTTTGATGCCAATAAATGCGATCAACAAGCGATTGATGATTTAGAATGGGTTAAACAGTTTATCGTTGCCATTCGTAATATTCGTGGTGAAATGGATATCTCACCAAGTAAAGCCTTACCGGTATTACTGAAAAATCTAAACACTGATGATCAACGTCGCTTAAACGACAACGAGCAGTTTTTATTAACACTAGCCAAACTTGAAAGTATTACTGTACTAGCCGAGAACGAACAAGGTCCGGCTTCTGCTTCAGCCGTTGTCGGTGACTTATCAGTATTAATTCCCATGGCAGGACTTATTGATAAAGATGCCGAGTTAGCTCGCTTAGACAAAGCCATTGATAAACTTGAAAAAGATGCTGCAAGAACACGTGGAAAATTAAGCAACGAAAACTTTGTTAGTAAAGCGCCAGCGGCGGTTATAGACAAAGAAAAAGCTAAACTAAACGAAGCTGAATCAGCCCTAACAAAAATGTTAGAGCAAAAACAGCAAATAGCAGCACTATAAAAAGATAAACCCACATAAGTTATGTCTGATTATTGACAAATAATGTGGGTTGTTTTTTACTTAACACCCGAATTTTTTAAAATAAATTGAACTATTTCAATTTTTAATAAAGCATATTAAAAATATCTGTGTTATTATTTCGCCGCGTTGAGTTTTTGTGTTGCAGATGAAGGTTGATACTAACTTTTGTTTTAGATTTATCAGATAGCTATATTTGAATATTTTTAACAAACGGATTTAGGCAATGCAGACTAGTTGTTTGTTCCAAATACGCTTTGTTACGAATATGGTTTGTTTCCTTCCTCTTCCTGTACTACTTATGGTAGAGGGCATTTACTCGGGTAAAAACGGTGTTGATTTATATGAGTTTATCTATATAAAGAAAATACTACATTAATATTATTTTTAAGAATACGGGAAAATGTCGATATGTCTGATGCAGTTACTGGTAAAGTTAAATTTTTCAACGAAACTAAAGGTTTCGGTTTTATAGAGCAAGAAAATGGTCCTGACGTGTTTGTTCACTTCAGCGCTATCACAGGAGACGGTTTCCGTACTCTTACTGACGGTCAAGCAGTATCGTTCAGTGTTAAACAAGGTCAAAAAGGCCCTGAAGCTGAGAACGTTGTAGCTCTTTAATTAGAACTTAACTTTCTACTTTATTATTTTTCTTACCTTATATTAAGAAAATAATAAAGAAAGCACCAAAAAACGAAGTATTAACATAAGTTAATCTTCGTTTTTTATTGCTTAAAATTTAAGATTAAATAATCATCCTCTCCCACGAGCTTTACTCATAACTAGGCTAGCTAAAGCGCTCCCGTTAGATAAAGTCACCAAGTAATCAGCTAAAAAATATAATAATACTCTTATTAAAGCTAAACACCTTTCCCATCACATCATCAATAACCTACCATCGCTATACAAAATCCGATGATTGACCAAAGAAAAATCATGAGCTAATAAACAGTATCAAGCATTATGATACTGTTTATTCATTCAAGGCAATAGCATCAACCTATGTATTGTTAAGCTTGGTTAACCCGCTAGTGCGCCATAAATAAAAGAGCGTAGGTAAAACTAATAAGGTTAAAACTATCGCACTAATCATGCCGCCAACCATAGGCGCAGCAATACGGCTCATCACTTCACTGCCAGTACCTGTGCCATATAAAATAGGTAATAAACCAACAATAATAGCTGCCGCAGTCATCATAACAGGCCTAACGCGCTTACCTGCTCCTTCTATAACAACAGTAAATACAGATAACTTATCGATAGGTAAGCCTTGAGTTTTATGCTCTACTAACATGGCCTGATATGCCTGATTTAGATAAACTAACATGATCACACCAATCTCAACGGCAACCCCCGCCAGTGCAATAAAACCAACACCTACAGCAACAGAAAAGTTATAACCTTCAAGGTACATTAACCAAATACTCCCCACCATAGCCAAGGGTAATGTACCCATAATCATGGCAACTTCAATCATATTTCTAAAATTTAAATATAGCAGCACAATAATAATCGCTAAGGTTAGTGGCACTACATAAGTTAATTTTTCTTTGGCTCGCTGCATATACTCATACTGCCCAGCCCATGCTATTGAATAACCTGCAGGTAAAACTAACTGCTTACGTAATATTTTTTGCGCATTCTCAACATAATGACCAATGTCAGTATCGCTGTTAATATCAATAAAAGACCAACCATTTAAACGAGCATTTTCTGATTTAATCCCCGGCGGACCATCTTCAATAAAAATATTAGCAACATCACCTAAAGGGATTCGTTGGCCATTTGGCGTAACAATAGGCAATAAAGCGAGTTGTTCTGGCGAATTACGGTAATCTTGTGGGTAACGTATGTTAACGGGGTAGCGCTCTAAACCTTCTACCGTTTGGGTAACATTCATGCCGCCAATTGCAGTAGCAACCACTTGTTGAATATCACTAATATTTAAACCAAACCGCGCGGCTTTTGCTCGTTGAATATCCACTTTAATATAACGGCCACCCGCCACTCGCTCAGAATAAACAGAAGCAGTACCTTTAACATCTGCCAAAATTATTTCAATTTGTTGACCAATTTTTTGAATTTCAGTTAACGATGGTCCAGAAATTTTAATACCCACTGGAGTTTTAATGCCTGTAGCTAACATATCAATACGAGTTTTAATTGGCATTACCCAAGCATTAGTAACCCCCGGCAGTTTAACTAACGCGTCTAGTTCTTGCGTTAAGCTTTCCAACGTTACCCCTTCTCGCCATTGATCCTTCGGTTTTAATTGAATAAAGCTTTCAATCATAGTTAATGGCGCTGGATCGGTAGCGGTTTCTGCGCGCCCTACTTTACCAAGCACTGACTCTACTTCAGGCACACTGTAAATTAATTTATCAGTAAGTTGTAACAGTTGCCTTGCTTGACCAATAGAAATGCCCGGATACGTAGTTGGCATATACATTAAGTCGCCCTCATCAAGCGGCGGTATAAACTCACTTCCTATTTTATCTAACGGATAAAGCCCAACCGCTACCATCATTAATGCCGCAAGCAAAGTGCTTTTGGGATAATGTAATGCTGTTTTTAGCGCAGGCAAATAAATAGCACTAAGCAAGCGGTTAACGGGGTTTTTATGCTCAGGCAGAATTTTTCCGCGAATAAAATAGCCCATTAATACTGGCACTAAGGTAATAGCCAGTGCTGCTGATGCTGCCATCGCATAGGTTTTAGTAAAGGCGAGTGGTGAAAACATTCGCCCTTCTTGTGCTTCAAGGGTAAAAACGGGGACAAAACTCACCGTGATAATTAATAAGCTAAAAAATAAAGCTGGCCCTACTTCGGTGGCTGAATCAATGACAACTTGCCAACGGTTTTCATTCGTTAAGGTTTCTCCTTTTGCTGTCAGTTTTTCCATATGTTTGTGCATATTTTCAATCATCACGATAGCACCATCTATCATGGCACCAATGGCAATGGCAATGCCGCCAAGCGACATAATATTGGCATTCAACCCCTGAGCATGCATGATGATAAAGGCGGTTAAAATTCCCACAGGTAAACTAATAATAGCCACTAAAGATGAACGCACATGAAACAAAAACAACACACACACTAGCGCTACGACAGCAAATTCTTCTAATAGCTTATAACTAAGGTTATCGACAGCCCGCTCGATTAACGCCGATCTATCATAAACAGTAACAATTTCAACTCCCTCAGGTAAACCTTGCTTCAACTGTTCAAGTTTTTCTTTTACTTTAATAATAACTTGCTGAGCATTTTCACCAAAGCGCATCACCACAATACCACCGACGGTTTCCCCTTCACCATTTAACTCGGCAATACCACGACGCATTTGTGGGCCAATAACAATATCGGCAACATTTTTTAATAGCAGTGGCGTACCGTTTTTATTAACACCTAATGGTATATTTTCTAAATCTTGGGCATTTTTAATGTAACCAGTGGCGCGCACCATGTATTCTGCTTCCGCCATTTCAACAACAGACGCGCCAATCTCCTGATTACCTTGTTTTATTGCTTGTTGAATTAACGATAATGGAATACCAAAAGCACGTAACTTATCAGGATTAACTTGTACTTGATATTGTTTAACCATGCCACCTAAAGCACTAACTTCGCTAACGCCTGATACCGTTTGCAACTCATACTTTAAAAACCAGTCTTGAATACTACGTAACTGACTAATGTCATGCTTACCAGTGCGATCAACTAAAGCATATAAGTAAACCCAACCAACCCCCGTAGCATCAGGCCCTAATTGCGGCTTAGCTGAATTGGGTAAATTAGGGGCAACTTGACTTAAATACTCTAACACGCGCGATCTAGCCCAATAAAGATCGGTATCTTCATCAAAAATCACATAAACATAAGAGTCACCAAAAAATGAAAAACCACGTACGGTCGTCGCCCCCGGCACCGATAGCATCGCCGTAGTTAACGGGTACGTGACTTGATCTTCAACCACCTGAGGCGCTTGGCCCGGATAACTGGTTTTGATAATAACTTGCACATCAGACAAATCAGGTAATGCATCTACCGGAGTATTTTTAACTGAATACAAGCCAACGCCTACTAAGATAAAAGTTGCCAATAAGACAAAAAATCGATTATGTACCGACCAACGAATAATTGCTGAAATCATGGCTTACTCCTGCAACGCTGGCGCTAGTAGATCTAAGTTAGTAATAACAAAATCATCACCGCGAATTTCAAAAGTAAAAGCAACCTCATTACCTTTTTGTAAATTTTCCATATTAAGAGTTTCATCAACTAAAAAATCTACCGTCGCCGCAGGCCGTTGCCATTTATCAATAGCGGCTCGTGAAATAGTCACCATGCGATGAGCAAGCATTACGGAATTAATAGTGCCAGTAGTACTTGCAGAAATAATCTTTGATGGCATATCCATTGCTGTATCAGAACTATTTTCATCACTCTCTTGAGAGGAATGGTTCATGCGCATAAAATCAGACGATTTACTGGACTCTGAATCTAATAAAAATTGTGCTGAACTAACCACTTCTTCACCTTCAACTAAGCCTGATAATATTTCGACTGAGTCACTATCAAAACGGCCAACAGCTACTTCGATAGATTTAAAGCTACCACCACCCAGCGCCAAAACCACTCGGTCTTGATTACCAGTGCGAATTAAGGCCTCTTTAGGAATAAGTAATGCCTGTGTTTCATTACTTGTATGAATTGCTACTTGTGCAAACATATTCGGTTTAAATTCACCTGATTGATTATCAACGCGCAAACGCACTTTTACCGTGCGAGTTTTAACATCTAAGGTTGGGTAAATAAAATCAACTTTACCGTGAAACGTTTTACTGGGTAAATAATCTAAACGCATCGTTACCTTAGTACCAACATGTACTTGCGCTGCTTGTCGCTCAAAAACTTCAGCCTCAACCCACACTTGTGACAAGTCGCCAATAGACATTAGCGTAATACCGGGGTTAACAAAAAAACCAGTACGTATTTTCAAGTTTTCTACCACCCCATTCTGCGGTGCATAAAAGGTAATACTTTGCTGTACTTTACGTGATTTTTTCAGCTGTGTTATGGCTTTTCTTGGTATCTGTAATGCCACTAAGCGATTTTCTGCCGCATTAATTAAACGTTTATTTTGTCGCTCTAACGCCAATAACAACTCTTCTTGCGCATTCACTAACTCGGGTGAATAAATATCATAAAGCGGTTGGTTTTTTGTCACTACTGAGCCAACCGTTGTGACATAAAGCTTTTCAATCCAACCATCAACACGAGGATGAATATGTACTAATTTATCTTCATCATAAGTCACATACCCTACGGTATCTATTTGGTTATTAAGATTTTTATATTGCGCACTAACCGTACGTACGCCTAAATTATTAATCACATCTGGAGAAATACGTATGGTGCCTGGACCTTCATCTACGCCTTCACCAGCGTCAGCATAAACGGGCACTAGAGCCATCCCCATTGGAGAAAGTCCCGGTACATCTTTTTTGAAATTAGCATCCATTGGTGCAACCCAATATAACGGTTGTTTTTCTTTCTTTTCTGCTACTTTTTCATTGCTTAGTGAATTTTCTCCTATTGATAAATAACCAATAAAACTCACGAAAATACCAAGGATCATGCCTAAAACAAGGCTTTTTTTATTTGAATTCATTATTGCTCTCCACTTTGCTGAGTAATAACTGAACCAACAAGTAGGTAATTAATTTCTAAGATAATTTTCTGTTTTTGTACATTAATCGCTAAAAAATCTATTTCAGCATTAAGCTCAGCAATACGCGCTCTAACCACTTCAGCAAAGTCGCCATCATCATTGGTATAAGCTGTTAAAGAAGCTTCAGCTTGATCGTGAATTTGCGGTAATAGCTTCTCATTATATAAGGTTTGTCGTTGTGTTAAGCGTACTAATTGCCCTTTGGCACTAGCAAAAGCTGACATTAACTTTCTAACTAATAACAATTTTTCAGTTTTAATTACCTCTGTTTTTGATATTGCTGACTTAACTTCATTATCTTGACGGTTTTCAGTAAACAAAGGCACATCAAAGTTCACCCCTACTGAAAATAAATCGGCGCGACTATTACCCATAGCATCATCACCACGATAACCATAACTAGCATTAACGCCCCATTGTGGTTGATATTTTTGTTCAGCTAGTTCAATTTCCGTTTTGGTCGCAGCAATTTTTTTATCAATACTTTTAACTAAAGGATGTAAAGAGAATAAAGCGGCTAGCTTTTCTACCGATAACTTTTGCTCGTGATAAACACGAGCATGATTAATTAGATCAACCTGTGGCAGTTGTTTACTAACGTTAAGCGGTGAAGGGATAATCGATGCTCCAAGTTCTGCTTGATTGTGTTGAGAGGTTAGTGAAAAATTAGTCAACCATTGCTCTAACATACCTTGGTAACGATCATCTTGTTGTTGTAGCTGGTTTAGCTTATCTTCTAAGCGAGTCAGCTCTAATTGCGCTCGCACAATGTCTTGTTGACGAGTTTTACCTAAAGCACTACCGTAACTAGCCTCTGCTACTTGCGCTAATTGCTCAAACAAACTACGGTTTTTCTCAATTAATGCAATGCTTTGCTGCACACGATATAAATCAAGCCATAAACTACCAACGGTAACAGCTATTTTATTTACTCTGTCTTGACGCTGCAATGGCTGTTGTTGCGACTGTAATTTAAGTTGTTTATTTTTAAGGTTCAAGCTATCACCGCGGGCAAAAATTTGCGAAACACCTACTTTAAATTGCGTCATGCCTTCTTGAGAAAAATCAAAACCATTAGTCGGTAAATTAGCAAAAGCCAACGAAACTTTAGGATCTGGCAGCGTATTCGCCGCATAACTTAATAGCACTAACGATTGCTGCTTGTGCCTGCTACCGTCAAGCCAAGGGTCATTTTTTTGTGCTACTTGAATTGCTTTTTTAAAGCTTAATGGCTGTTGCACTGCATAACTATGACTAGCAGTAAATACAGCTAAAAAAGTAGTTAATACAACGATATTGTTTAATAATGTGTTAGCTTTTTTCATACTTCTTTCTCTTTATTTCTTGAAACACGAGAATTATTTATTTTGTGTAGACTAAAAATCAGTCGGCACTGTTTTGTTTTATCAAGGAATTTTAGACACAAGCGTGCCTTGAAGCTATGAAATCGGTGGGCGGTATAAAGAAGTGTTTACTTGTGATTGATGTATTAAAGATAAATGAATTATTTTTTGCTCTGCTATTGCGCCTGAGTTAAAGCGGCTATCAAGCAGTACAGAAAGACTTATGCAGCCACTCATTGGGCATTGGCATTGCTCTTGGCAGCACTCCATCAAAGCGCTTTGATTATTATTCTGCTCACTACTTTTTAACATCATGACAATATGACTTTCAGTATCAGACATATTGTCATGGTCCATCATAGACATTTCCATCGTCATTTCATGAGTACAAAGCATAGTACTACTAGCAAATGCTTGACCTATAAAGGTCACTAACATCAGTGCAATAATAGCTATGTGGGCTGTAGTGTTTTTCACCTAATCTCACTTTATAGAACTTGCAATAAGGTTGAAATATCAAAATATCAAAATATCAAAATGCTAGACCGACTAATAATAAGATTAATTTAATCAAAAATCCAATGATTGTCATATTTATGAAAAATTTTAGCCATAAAGTTATTTACAAGCAATACGTTTACTTTATAATCACTAGATGTGCAATATATAAAAACCAATAATAAGGGCGTAATCCAATGATTTTAAATGAAAAGATTTCAAACTGCAAATCACAAAAAAACACATTACCTTTTAATAAAAAATTAATTGCCGTTTTAATTAGCAGCAGCTTACTTTTTGCTTGTGGTGGTGGTGGTGGTGGTGGTGGTGGTGGCAGTACTATTGCACAAAATATCAGCGGAACCGCTTCAAAAGGCTTAATTTTAGGTGGGGTTGTCACCGCTTATTTAATCAATCCTGATGGTACTAAAGGTGATGAAATAGGTACCACCACAACCAATGATACCAATGGTAGCTATGAGTTAACACTTGGTAGCAGCTATAATGGTGAAGCATTAATTATTGAAATTACCGCCACTGATGGCTCAAAAATGAAATGTGATTTATCTGTGTGTCTTGCCGATGATGATGATGAAGTAGCCATTACTTTTGGCGAACTTTACACATTACCCACTGATTTTGAATTATCAGCGGTTTCTTCCGGTGCAGATTCAGGTACCATTTCGATTAATATTACCCCACTCACTAATATTGCTGCGGCACTCGCGTTAGATAAAGTAGCAGACGGAGCTGATCCTGCTGCTGCTGCTGCTGCGTCTAACTATCAAATTGCTGAACTGTTAGGTTTAGACGGTGATGTGACTGAATTACCTATCGTCGACTTAACCGATGCTGACGCCATTAATGCCGCCGATGCCGACGCACTTGAAGCTAACTTAAAATCAGCCGCCGTCGTTGAAGCAGCACTTAGTGGTAGTACTGCAGGTACCAGCTTAGAAGCCGCTTTAGAGAGTTTTGTTACACAGTATGTTACTTCAAATGGTGTTGCTGAAACAGAGGGTGTAGATGTTGATACGGCAAGTGTTTCTTTAGAAGAAATTGCTGCTGCCTCACAAGAACTCACCAGTATTATTGTTACTGAACTTGAAGGCGTGAGTGCTGAAGATGAAAATATGGCCGCTGTTGAAACCGCGTTAATTGCGGAAGAGGCAGACGCTGCTATGGGCTCTACCGAACCAACGCAAGGCGATATCCCTGATGATGTAGGTTCGGAAGGTTTAGTGGCCACCAAAGCATTTGTGTCACAGGTAAGTACCTTTAATTTGGCAGCCCAGCTAGACAGTGCCAATACTTTCGAAGATGAGATTTCTTTAGCAACTGATATAACCACTTACGACTTAGACGTAAGCGCTGAAGCCTTATCTTTAGCCGCCGCTGCTATTGCAGAGGCGGTAGAGGCGGTAGTTGATAGTGAAACGCCTTTAACAACTTACACTTATGAATCAGAACTAGGTAATATCACTGTCGCTATTAGTATCAGTGGCGATACCGTTACTTACACGGTAGCTCAAACTCTAAACATTGAAGACAGCACAGGCGTAACAATTGCGACAGTTATTGACCTAGTAGCCGTTAATGCAGCCTTTAGCAATACCATTGAAGAGATGGAAATCGAAGGTACTACTGAAAACCCAGATTTCACATGGGAAATTGAAGGAGAAGCGAGCCTTGATTTGGCACTATCAGGTAGCGTGTCAACCGCTCTAGTGAGTATTACGATTAATGAAGGCTCTCACTTTATCGCCACACTCGCTGTCGATGAAGAAGAAGCCGGAGAATACACCAACTCCGAGGGAGAAAACTCAGGGTCTGAATCTAGGTCTGAAACGGCATCTGGTTTGATCAGCGTAACGGGTGTAGATGCTGCTCTATCAGTGACTATTGCACAGGTCGCCAGTGATAAAGTAACTGACCCTATTAGCTTTACCGGTGCTTTTAACGTCGCTGCCACACTATTATCAATTGAATATGATGAAACTGAACAGTACGACCAATCATATACAAGTTCTGATATTTATACAGACGAGAGGTCTTCAACAAATAGCGAAACAGAAACAATAAGTGTTGATGGTTTAACCGCCTCATTATCAGGTATATTCAGCAATAGCAGTAAGAGTTTAGAAGCTACACTAGCGCTAGCCGCTTCGGGTATTGTAGAAACCTGTGTATGGGAGAATGAGTGGTCTAATACATATACTAACAATAATGGGGTAGTAGATAACTCTAATACTCATGATAATAGCGACGATTGCAGCTTAACCGGTGAAACCGCAGAATCATATGCCTCAGCGTCTATTAATGTCCGTTTGTCACTGGATGTTGACGGTATTGATAACGATGTCGAACTTGTCGCTGCTATTCAACGTACCGGTTTGGAAAGTGGTATTGCCAGTATCGACTTAACCTACGGTGGTAATCAGTTAGATTTCGACTTTAATTCTGATAACATCATAGAAGAAGAAACTGGGTCTGAAGAAGTGAGAGAAGTCACTACAACCATCACAGCAACGTTAACTAATCATAATGGGGTTATACTTACCCTTACTGGAATTCAAGTTGATGAGCACTCTGAAGCTGATACCAATGACTCAACAGTAATGACTGGGGTTATCTCTCACGAAGGTGAAGAGTTTGCAACCGTTAGTGATGAAGGTGTAGTAACCTTTAGCGATGGTACTTTTGTTACCTTATAATTTGTTACCTTATAAATAAGGTACTTAACTAAAGTTAAAGGGGAGGTGTAAGCCTCCCTTTTTTATGCTTTGTATTTTAATACCCGTTTCATAAAGTTTGTGCTCTTGTTGTACGTAGGAAGAATATTTCAGGGCAAGACACTCGATTGAGTAATAGCGCGCTATTAGGATTGAGAGCAACGCCAACATAGACTATTTTAACTAGTACAAGTGAGTGATAATTTAATCAAGTTGGTATAATACCAATAAAGTTAGTGGAATATTTTTAATGACTACCAAGTACCCGTTATGTTTTATTCAATTATTTATCCTTTTCGCAACAAGCTTACTCGTAACACAAGCCTATTCTAGTGAACCCATTCGTATTTTAACCAACGGACAACAGCAAACTTATAGTGAAATTGAGTCAAGCAGTTATAGTGAAGCAATGCCGATAAAACAGCTACTTAATGATTTAAAAGGAGCGGAAATAAAAGATGGTGAATTTGCTTATACTCATAACCAATTTGAAATAGGTCACCGTTGGGGAGCTTTTGAATTGGCCATTTTTTGGCGTTATGATTATTTTCTTACTTTTTCACCAGATACTGCATGGCTATTTTATTTAGATAAAAACAATAAAAGCGCTAATAATCAGAAAAATTATAACGTACGTTTAAATGCCAATCACCTTGACTCACAAGGCGCAGCCATTGGTTATAGTTTTTATTTACTCCCTGAACTGGCAATAAAAACACGTCTCAATTATTTTAATTCAGGCTCGATGACCTATGGTTCTTTAACGGGAAATATAACCACCTCTGCCGATGATTACACTGGTACATTAGCATTAGATTATTCTTACAAACACGACAGTATATTTAACCGCCCAGAAGAGTCTATATCAGGACAAGGTTTAGGAATAGACATTGACGTTTTTTGGCAATTAACAAACAATGTATCTTTATATATGCAAGGACGTGATGTATTTAGCTATATAAAATGGGATGAGGTAACCTACACTAAAGCCACTGCAATTACTGATCGCGTGAGTTACGATGCAAATGGCTCTATCCATGTTATCCCTAATATTTCAGGTATTAATGGTTACCGTAATCAAATTCAAAAGCTGCCAAATCGTTATTTATTTGATCTAAACTATCATCTAGAAAGCTGGCAACTAGCACTGCAATGGTATCGTTACGACAATTTTAATTTTCCTCGGGTAAAGTTTGGCAGTAGAGAACAAATTATAAACTGGCATCTAGGGTATGACTTAAAAACGAGTGCAGTAGAAGTTGGATTTGAGCATAGTAATATTAGCTTTAAGGTAAAGTCTGATGACTTGAATTTAAGCAAAGCACATGATTTTTCATTCAGCTTGAGCGTTAACTATATAATAGAATAGTTAACGCCCTCTAATGTTATTTAACAACAGTATCCATATTAAAGAACAGCTATAATCACGACCTTTTATGCGTGACTATAGCCTGCTGCTACAAGTAATAAATTTACTCTGCAATATACTCAACAACTTCTAAACCAAAACCAGACAATGAATGATATTTAGTTTGTGAGCTTAACAGTCTCATTTTGTTCACACCTAAGTTAGACAAAATTTGTGAACCAACACCCACATTACGTGAACCAATATGACGATTGACTTCTTTTACCGTTTCACCTGCATCAATTTTAGCGTATTTTTTAACGAGGTTAATCAATTCCATTGGTGACTCATGTTTACCTAATAAAACTAACACTCCGCCTTCTTTGGCTATTTTTTCTAACGCATTAGCCATTGGCCATTTAGCAACACTTTCACGTTGACTAAACAATAAGTCTCTAAAGGTATTTTCTAAATGTACGCGCACCAATGTAGGTTCATTTGGTTTAATTTCACCTTTAGTTAAGGCAAAGTGCGCTTGACCATCAATAGTGTCTTTAAACACAGTTAAATCAAACTCACCAAACACTGTAGGCAATTTACATTGTGAAACACGTTCAATGGTTGTTTCTGTCTCATTTCTAAACTCAATTAAATCAGCAATGGTGCCCATTTTAATATCATGTTTTTTAGCAATAATTTCTAAATCAGGACGACGCGCCATACTGCCATCTTCATTTAAAATTTCAACAATCACTGCCGCAGGCTCAAGACCTGCCATGCGAGCTAAATCAACGCCCGCTTCAGTATGACCGGCACGATTAAGCACGCCGCCATCTTTCGCAATTAATGGAAAAATATGCCCCGGCTGCACAATATTTAAATGTGTCGCATCTTTAGCTACTGCTGCCAGTACTGTCGTTGCTCTATCGCCGGCAGAAATCCCCGTTGTTACACCCGTTGCAGCTTCAATAGAGACAGTAAAGTTAGTACTAAACTGAGCATCATTTTTATCAACCATTAAAGGTAGTTTTAAAGTTTCACAGCGCTCTTGAGTCATTGGCATACAAATCAAACCACGACCATGAGTCGCCATAAAATTAATCGCTTGAGGCGTTACCATTTCAGCCGCCATGATGAAATCACCTTCATTTTCTCGGTCTTCATCATCCATTAGAATAACCATTTTACCTAAAGCAATATCGTCAATTATTTCTTGTGGTGTATGTAAATTCATTAGATTCTCTTTGGTTATTTGTTTATATTTATTCACTTATCGTTATCCTCATGGTGTACACCCTACTTTTACATAGGTACTTAGCTTTGATCTGTAATGTCAAAGCTCCATGAGGTTCTCTGGCTTAATGCACAATATTCCGCTTACTAAATTGACGGAATGACGCTGCTTCCAGAGTGAAGTAAATAGTTAAATTTATTTGATAAAACCTGCTTTTTGCAATAAAGATTCAGTCACATTTGACTTAGGCTCATCTGCAACAACTTCTTTCGTCAGTAAGCGCTCTAAATAGCGAGCGATTAAATCAACTTCCAAGTTCACTTTAGTGCCTACTTGGTAGTGAGCAAAAATAGTTTCTTTTACCGTATGCGGCACAATTGTTAAACGGAACTTACCGTCGCTTAGCGCATTAACGGTTAAGCTAGTGCCATCAATAGTCACAGAGCCTTTTTCAGCAATATAATGGGCAATATCTGACGGCATTGAGAGCCAATACTCTATACTGTTACCATTGTTAGTAATAGACAGAATTTCAGCTACACCATCAACATGACCAGAAACCATATGGCCACCAAAACGGGTGCTAGCTAACATCGCTTTTTCTAAATTAACGGCCATGCCAACACCGTAATTAGCAAACCCTGTTCGCTTTAAGGTTTCATTAGAAACATCCGCGCTGTAGCTATGTTGATCATAATCAACTACCGTTAAACAAATACCATTGGTAGCAATTGAATCGCCAAGTTTGACATCATTCATATCAAGGTTATTAATGGCAATCACTAAACGTGCTCCTTGCGCATTTATATTGATTGCTTTAATGGTACCAACTGCTTCAATTATTCCGGTAAACATATTACGTCTCTATTAGATTTGGTCTATTTATTAGATGTTTTTTGTCAGTGTAGCCGTAATACGAATATCACGACCGACTAGCCTAACATCAGTAATGGCGAGCGATTTAGCTTGAGATAAGGCAATGATATTCGGCATTTCAACCAAGTTTTTTCCATCGCCACCCATCAACTTTGGTGCTTGATAAAGTATCAGTTCATCAGCTAAATTTTGCTCAATAAACGCGCCGGCCAAGTTGGCACCCGATTCAACTAAAACGTCATTTAAACCACGTTTCGCTAACATGACTAATAGCTTGGTTAAATCAACTTTATTCTCACCAACATTATTTTTAATGGTCGGTAATTGCACTTGTTCTACAAAATGAGGCCACTTAGGTAAGTTTTCAAGGGGTTGCTCTTTTAAAGTGCTGATAATTAATATTGACGAGTTCATTTTAAAAAAATCTAACTCGGGTGTTAAACGATTTTGACCATCAATAACTACTCGCACAGGCTGGCGAATATCGCCTTTTTTATAGCGTTGCTGTAGCTCTCCTAATTCAGACCAACGCACTGTCATTTTGGCATTGTCAGATAGGATAGAATCAGCGCCTGTGATGATAGCACAACTTTCAGCTCTTAATCTTTGTACGTCTGTTCTGGCTTCTGGTGAGGTGATCCATTTACTTTCACCATTTTTCATTGCCGTTTTGCCGTCAAGGCTGGCTGCGAGTTTTACTCGAACATAAGGTAAAGCTTGAGTCATCAATTTAATAAAACCACGGTTCAGTGTTTGTGCTTCATTTTCAAGTAAACCAAATTCAGCTTTAATACCCGCTTGCTCTAACATGGCTAAACCACGACCCGAGACTTCTGGATTGGGATCAACCATGGCCGCGACGACACGCTTTATACCAGCATCTATTAATGCGTGAGCGCAAGGTGGCGTTCGACCAAAATGACTACAAGGCTCTAACGTAACATACGCCGTTGCGCCTTTAATTAAATTGGGGTTATTAAGCTTAGCATCCGCTAGAGCATTAACTTCGGCATGTCCTAGCCCTGCTTTTTGATGAAAGCCTGTGCCAATAATTTGTGCTTTAGCTGTGGTATTAGCTGCGGTATTACCAACTAATACACAACCTACTCTTGGATTAGGTGAAGTAGTATAGTGACCCTGCCTTGCTAATTTAATCGCTAACGCCATATATTGATGATCTTGTTGACTAAACACCTTACTTCCTTTGTCCTGTATTTTTAATCGCTTTTTTATCGACATTTTTTCTTCTACTAAGGCTTCCTCGGTTAAGATTCTCTTTACCTAAGCGTGCTATTTCATCAGCAAATTCACTGATGTCTTCAAACGATAAATATACCGAAGCAAAACGTAAATAGGCAACTTTATCTAACTCTTTCAATTGTGCCATGATCAAATTACCAAGAATTTCACTGGTAATTTCGCGTTCGCCAGTCGCTCGCAATTGTGATTTTAACTTGTTTATTGATAATTCAACTTGCTCAGTACTCACCGGACGCTTTTCTAATGCCCGGCTAAAGCCGCTACGCATTTTATCTTCATTAAACGGTTCACGAGTACCATCTCGCTTAATAATACGTGGCATCACCAACTCAGCACTTTCAAAGGTGGTATAACGCTCATGACAAGCTAAACATTCACGACGACGGCGAACTTGATGACCATCAGATACCAAACGTGAGTCGATAACTTTAGTATCTGATGCGCTACAAAAAGGACAATACATTATTTACCTATGGAAGTTATAAGTTGTAAGCGATGGTTTTCTTTCGACAAGCTCAGGATAAACGAATAATAATAGCGATTTATGCTGTTCGCGAAAAAAATCAGTCGACGTACAGATCAAAAATGGCCGCTAATTGCGACCATTTTAATATAAATTACTTACATTAGTAAATTAGTTTGTTATTCACCTAACGACTTAATAACTATTTTTGATAAACAGGGAAACGACCACAAAGCTCAGAAACTTGGCCTTGTACACGTGTAATCACGTCTTCATTAGTAATGTCATCAAGAATGTCACAAATCCAACCAGTTAACGCCTTAGTTTCTTCAACACCAAAACCACGACGAGTAATTGCTGGCGTACCTAAGCGCAAACCACTAGTAACAAAAGGAGAACGAGGATCGTTAGGAACCGCATTTTTGTTAACCGTGATATGAGCATTACCTAGCGCAGCATCAGCTTCTTTACCAGTAATGTTTTTATCGATTAAATCAAGTAATAACAAGTGGTTGTCTGTACCGTTAGAAACAACTTTATAACCACGTTCTTGTAATACCGTTACCATCGCTTTGGCATTGTCTAATACCGCTTGCTGATACACTTTAAATTCTGGCGCTAGAGCTTCTTTAAAAGCAACGGCTTTAGCGGCAATAATATGCATTAATGGGCCACCTTGGCCACCAGGAAATACTGCACTATTTAGTTTTTTGTAAACAGCTTCATCATCACAAGCAGAAACAATTAAACCACCACGAGGGCCAGCTAATGTTTTATGCGTAGTTGTCGTTACTACGTGCGCATGTGGAACAGGGTTTGGATAAAGACCTGCAGCAACAAGACCGGCAACGTGAGCCATATCAACGAAGAAATATGCACCAATGCTATCGGCGATTTTACGCATACGCGCCCAATCAACAATACCAGAAAAAGCAGAAAAACCACCAATGATCATTTCAGGTTTATGTTCATGAGCAAGACGTTCTAATTCGTCGTAGTCAATATCGCCTGTCTCTGGGTGAAGACCATATTGAAAAGCTTCATATGATTTACCTGAGAAATTTACATGTGAACCATGAGTTAAGTGACCACCGTGAGCTAAGCTCATACCTAGCACTTTTCCACCTGGTGTAACTAAAGCTTGGAAAACAGCTGAGTTTGCTTGTGAACCAGCATGTGGTTGCACGTTAGCGTATGTTGCACCAAACAATTCTTTAGCGCGATCAATGGCTAATTGTTCTGCAACATCAACATATTCACAACCACCGTAATAACGCTTGCCTGGGTAACCTTCAGCATATTTATTGGTTAATTGTGAACCTTGAGCTTCAAGTACACGTGGACTACAGTAGTTTTCAGAAGCAATTAATTCAATGTGCTCTTCTTGGCGAACAACTTCATTAGTCATTGCTTGATAAAGCTCTGGATCAAAATCGGCAATATTCATATCACGAGTAAACATGGTTTTTCCTCAAATAAACAACCATGATGGCTGTAAGTTTTGACTGTACCCTAACTATACAATTAAGAGTACCGTACGATAACGGGCTAAATTAATGCCGCATATTCTGCCTTAATCTACTCAAAATGTACATGATAAAACCTCTTGGTTTTAGTTCATTTTGTCTTGCCTTATAGCGATAGAGATATAAAGCGAAGTAATAAAAGTACCCTAAAAGCTTTCACCAGCGACACCAACAACATAAAAACAAAATATAACCGATAAAAAACCAATTAACAAGAAACAATATACAAATAAAATAACTTATTCAGCATTTAAATCGGATTAAAGGGCAGCAAGCAAAATAAAAGCCACTCAACCTATGGATTACACCGGTTTTACCTAATTTAGCTAACCGGTGAGAGAGTATTCCAATGTAATAGGTGTAATAGGTGTAATAGTAGAGTTGATATTTATTAACTGAGCGCTAATACCACTTTCTCAGAGCGTAACTTTTTAGCCATCAATAACACTAATAAAATAGTCATGCTTATGGTAACTAAGCCAGTAAACGCCATTAACGACCACGACACGGGTAAGCCTTTAAAAAGATCTTCCATAATAAGTGACTGACCTGAAATAGGTAACCAATCAAGCCATTTAGGTTTATCATCAACAAACATCATGATAACTGGCACCATCGCTGGCAACATAATGATCATAGAGACCATTGACTGTGCTTCTTTAAAATTTTTCGATTGAAAAGCGACAAATAACTGCAATGCTGAAGCAAAAAAGCAAATAGGTAATAGTAATAATAGCAGCGACAGAATAGTGAAAGTATCTAAACTAAAGCTGGCACCAATTTTAGTTAGATCAATAAAACTCACTGAAAACGACGTTAAACTTAAGGTTAGTAGCACACCAATACAAGCAACTAAGCTGGCACAACAGAGCTTAGCCGAAACAATTTTAACGGTACTAACGGGTTGGCATAATAACATTTCTAAAACATTACGCTCACGTTCGCCAGCACTAGCATCGATAGCCACAGGTAAACCCGACATAAAAGCTGCCATTAATAAATATAAACCAAGCATCATAGAGATAATCATCGCGTTGGAATTTGGTAGTGAGGTGTCTTGTTCAATAATTTTAACAACTTGCAACAAACGTACATCAATACCGCGTACTAATAAGCGTTTATAACCAATAGCGCGAGCATAGTGAATAATCGTGTTTTTTATTCGTCGAACAGGTGATAAATTGGCCTTTTCGCTATAATCAGCACTGAGGTAAATATCAATCGTTTTACCGTTTAGCATGTCTTGATTAAAACTTGCTGGAATAGTTAGCGTTAGATTACGTTCATCCCAAATAATTTGCTTATCACTTGGCACATCACTAAATAATAAAATATTTTCATCACCTAATGCCTTAATTAATTTAGGTGAATATTCGGCTCCTGAAACTTTAAGATAAATAGCAGGAGTTTCTACCGCCTCTTTGATCATCACTTTTGACATAGCAAAAATCATTACTGGTGCCATCACAGCCATCATCATCGCCATCATCATCGCCCGCTTATCTCTAAACGCTTCTTTCAGCTCTTTAGATAGTAGTGCTTTGAATTGAATCATGTTTGCTCTCCTTTATTTGAACAAACCATCATCATCGCGCTAACATCAGATAGCATCGACCATTTATCACGAAACACTTCTTTCAGCGCTTTACTAAGTAATGCTTGAAACTGGATCATGTGAAAAATAATCATGCGGCGACCCCTTCATCAGAGCCAATAATTTTAACAAAAGCGTCTTCTAAATTAATTTCACCCGCTAGCTCACATAATTCTGTTGGCGTGCCCTGCGCTGCTAACTTGCCGTTGGCAACAATAATGACGCGATCACAAAGCGCTGCAACTTCTTGCATGACATGCGATGAGAACAAAATACAATGGCCTTTCTCTTTAAAACGAGCAAGGTAATTACGTAATACACGCGTACTCATCACATCAAGGCCGCGAGTTGGCTCATCAAGCACAAAATTTTTCGGTTGGTGTACTAGTGCTTGTGCCAAGGTTACCTTCATTCGTTGACCTTGAGAAAAGCCCAATGTTTTTCGATGGGCTAATTCAGTCATTTCTAAATCGTTAATCACCGCTTCTATTGCTTGATGTTTAGCATCACCTTGTAAGCCATGAATACTGGCAAAATAATCAATTTGCTCATACGCGGTTAAACGCTCATATAAACCAAATTTATCAGGAAATATGCCTAAGCGAGCTCTCGCAGCAAGAGGATTATCAAACACATTAATACCATCAATGGTAGCACTGCCCTCATCAGCTTTGAGCAAGCCATAAAGCGTTCGTAAACAGGTGGTTTTTCCAGCACCATTAGGGCCTAAAATACCCGTTATTTCACCATCGTTAGCCGTAAAAGATAAACCATCAAGGGCTATTACTGGGTTCTCTTTCTTGCCAAAAAAACCTTTTTTTGCGCCACCAAATGATTTACGTAAATTAGTCACTTCAATCATTAGTGAATACCTCCTTGTGTTTTACTCAGCTGCTCATAATTCGTTGTGCCGCCATTTAAATTAGTCATAAAAGATTCATTAGGCACATCATCTAAACAAGATTCATCTAGTGCTTTTGGCTTAAGTGAGGTTAAAAATTCATTAATAAGGTCGCTCGCACAGGTACTCATCGCAACAGTATGCGCTGCATTTTTCACTACAATATGATGATTGTTTGGCAAAGATTTCGCACTATATTCGCCATTACTTGGCGGCGTGACGGGATCTAAATCACCAGATAAAATAAGTGTTGGGATATCAGCAGTTACTGGTTTATAAAAGGCATCACTCGGGCGATATTTCGGCCACAAAGGACAAGCCATTTTGAAGCTAAAGTGACTATCATCACCACCAAAATTGTTATTTGCATCTCGTTCAAAATCACTGCTAGCTATTCTTGGGTAATCTTCGTTACAAGTAATGTTAAATAATAAACCAATATAAATACCCTGCCCGCCTTCTGTTTGTGCCACTAAACCGGCCAAAGGCATATAGTTGCCTAAATAAGCTTGATGGATAATCAAAGGCACCAATGAACGTGTTGTCACCGAATATAATTGACTACGAATTGTCCCTAAAAATTTTGCTTTGCTAATCACAAAGGTTGTCTGTGTTCCTAAACGAGGATGTGCAATATCTACTTGTGCTGGGGCCTTTTCAAGACGTGTTAATAATGTTTGAAATTCTTGTTCAAGCTGAGGAAATGCTTGCTGACAACTTTGCTCTTTTTGGCAGTTTGTCAATAGTAAATTAAAGGAGCGTGCTGAACTTTGACCAAATAAGCCAATCGGTACTTCTATTGGCCCAACACTGTCTAACACCACACTACGTAATGATTCAGGAAACATACGCATATAAACCAGCCCAGCACGTGTGCCATATGAGCCCCCATAAATATTAATTTGTTTATGGCCTAATGCTACGCGCACTGCTTCAAAATCTCTAATGGCATTTTCTGAATTATATTGGCTGAGATCCCCAGTTAATTTGTCTATGCAATCGTTTATCTCTTGTATAGAAAAATCTTCTGGCGTTAACGCATAAACATTTTGGTTTGTTGTATCTTCGCATTGTAAAGGATGAGACGCTCCTGTTCCTCGTTGATCGACTAAAATCAAATCACGCGTTTTACGCACTTCATAAAATACATTCGTTAAAGCAGATGCTAATTCTGCCGCCGCTTGCCCTGGGCCACCGGCAAGAAACAGTAAAGGCGTTTTATCACCACTATTATCGATAGCAGGTAATACCACAAAATTTATCGTGATATGAGCACCATCAGCTTTGTTGTAATTTTCGAGTACTGACAATTTTCCGCATTTAACCTGAGATTTAATTCCATCTACATGGCAATTTTCTAAGGTAAACTGCTGATTTTGACTATAAGCGTTAACGCTTATCAGTAAAAAAAACAATGAAACCATCATCCCGCTTTTTATCATTTTATTCATCCATTTTGTTTTTATACACGTTTTTACAAAATCTATCGTATTCTATTTTACTTTTTAACCCTTTGGAATGCAGCAATTTGTAAATATTTATAAATAGCCATTCACAAACGCCTTAATAAAAGATAAAGTTTAGTTATTACCTCCCCTAAGTAGCAAAGGAATTCTCATGGAAATAAATCAGTGGGTAGATGAGTTGTTTGAAGTGTTTGACGAAGATAAAGACGGTGTCATTAATCGTTCAGAATTCGTAGAGTTAATTGAAGTATTATTACAGGATAAAGGCCTTCGCATGTGCGAAACTATATTCAACCGTTTTGATACGAACCATAGTAATTCTATCTCTAAAGATGAATTAAAAGTGATGGTAATAGAATTGGCGTTATAACTTACCTGCCTAACCTTTCATTTTATGTGGCTCTCTACCTGAGAGCTACACACTATTTTAATATCTTCAATTTGAACTTATCTAAATACCCTCGCCTGTCCTCGTAACCATGCAAAGGCATTTTTCAATGGGAGAGAAACGCTATAGACACGGGATTGCTTACAGAAAATAGTTATTTCAATTGATATTATTTCATTGTAAAAATAAATAACGACGTATAAATACGTTTCATTTCCACTGAAATAGAACACTTTATATAATGAGGAGGGATAAACAAAAAAACCTAACATCACTGTTAGGTTTTTAATGGTATTCATATATGGTGCCCCGACCCGGATTTGAACCAGGGACACGAGGATTTTCAATCCTCTGCTCTACCAACTGAGCTATCGGGGCATAGAATCATATTCTTATAAAGAATACTGTTTCAAAGCTCGCGTATCATAGCGATAATTTTATAGGCTAGCAACCGTTTTTTGATACTTTTTAATAGCTTAACTAAAATGATTAATTAAAGCTCAAAGTCACCAAAATCTAAATCGTTATCATGAACGACTTTAGGGCTTGTCGGTGGGTCTAATAATGAAGGTTGTTCCGGTTCATCTGTCATGTCCAATAAATTTATGTCTTCAACTACTTTTTGCTGATTTTTATTCTGTTGGCGTTTTTTTCTTTGTATACAGCGCTTAATTACTTTTTGCTTGTTATCATTATCAAGGTTAATCCAATCCTGCCTTTCGTCACGCGTGCGCATACAGCCAAGACAGTAGCCTTTAACATTTGACTCACATATCCCGACACAAGGGCTTGGAACATCAAAAAACTCTAACTGCACTTACACTAACCACCGTTAAATAAAAATGCGCTGTAAGCTACAGTATAACTTATCAGCGCACTATTTTTATATCGACACTACAATTTAAGCTAGTTTATCAGAAGCAATATGGTAATCAGGATCCTCAATTACATTGACTTCGACTAAGTCACCCGCTTTTTGAAGCAGCTGTTTACATTCATTGTTTAAGTGTTTTAAATGTAAGGTTTTACCTTGAGCTAAATAACGTTCAGCTAACGTATCAATCGCTTCAATAGCGGAATGATCTGCAACACGAGAGCGTTTAAACTCAATAATGATATCGTTACTGTCTTTTTCAATATCAAATTGCTCTAAAAAGGTAGAGACAGAGCCAAAGAAAATGGGTCCTGTTACTTCATATACGGTAGAGCCATTTTCATCTGTGCTACGACTCACAATAATATGCTTTGCATGTTCCCAAGCAAAAACTAACGCAGACACAATCACACCAACAATAACCGCAATAGCTAAATCAGTAGCAACCGTAACACCTGAAACTAAAATAATAACAAAGGCATCCGCTTTTGGCACTTTACTCAAAATACGAAAGCTTGACCATTCAAAGGTGCCAATAACCACAATAAACATTACACCAACTAATGCTGCTAGCGGGATCATTTCAATTAAACCAGAAGCAAATAAAATAAAACCCAGTAATGCTAAAGCAGCAGTAATACCAGATGCTCTACCTCGACCACCAGAATTAACATTAATCATCGATTGACCAATCATGGCACAACCACCCATGCCACCGAAAAATCCTGTCACAGTATTTGCTGCGCCTTGAGCAATACACTCTTTGTTGCCTCGACCTCGTGTGCCTGTAAGTTCATCAATCAACGTTAATGTTAATAGCGACTCAATTAAACCAATGGCAGCCAATACCAAAGCAAAAGGAAAAATAATTTTTAGTGTTTCCAATGAAAATGGAACATTAGGGATAGAAAACTGCGGCAAACCACCCGCAATAGATGCTGCAGGGTCATTTGTCATATCACGAAGAAAATCAACAACGGTACGAGTATCAAGCCCTAAGCTATGCACTAATACCGTAACAACAACAATAGCAACTAATGATGACGGTATTGCTTTAGTTAATTTGGGTAAATAATGAATAATAGCCATGGTTAATAAAATAAGTCCCGCCATGATCATCATCGGTGAAGTTTGTAACCATTCAAGTTCACCAGCACTATTGGTCACTTTAAATTGACCTAACTGTGCTAAGAAAATAACAATCGCTAAACCATTTACAAAACCTAACATCACAGGATGGGGTACTAAACGAATAAATTTACCAAGTTTCAATAGCCCTGCTATTATTTGCAATATACCTGTCAGCACCACAGTTGCAAATAAGTACTCCACACCATATATAGCAACCAAACTCACCATAACCACAGCCATGGCGCCTGTTGCACCAGAAATCATCCCCGGACGACCACCAAAAATAGCGGTAATTAAACCCACCATAAAAGCAGCATATAAACCGACTAATGGCTCAACACCTGCAACAAAAGCAAAAGCTACGGCTTCAGGCACTAAAGCTAAAGCAACAGTTAAGCCCGACAGCACATCATTTTTCAGGTTAGACACCTTACTCGCGTGTAATTCAAACATTTTTATCTCATTGATTATATTATTGCGATGTATCGGTAATAAATACATGCGCGAAGTTAGCTGCTAATGGCCAACTGAGTATCGGCGACTATTAGGAAACATAGGGATTTTAGAGGGCCGAAATACTATAGATTTTATCAATAAAAGTCAATGTTTGTAGGTTTTTTCAACAAAATAAAAATGCTAATTTTTTCGATTAAGAGACTTTATCCGCTAGCAACTTTTTTGTATTAATTTTTACCGTAAATTCGGACTGTAATTTTAGACTAGCTTGGATATATACCCGTTTCACTTAAAAATACATGATTCAAATGAAACGGCTATAAATAAATAGGAAAAAGTTATGTTTCTAAAATAGAATTTACGTTATATGATGATTTCAGCCAGTTCTACCAAGGTAAATTTATGAAAAAATTAATCACACTATTTATTTTATTTAGCCTGTTAAGTGCTTGTAGTAATAAGCCGACAAGTCACATTGATTTTAATCCAGAAACAAACTTTCAATTATTTAACAGCTATCAATTTAGTACTCAAATGAATAATTCGGTTGATACCAACCCTATAATGATAAATCGAATACAAGGTGCGGTTGAAAATGTTTTAGCCAGTAACGGCTTAAACAAACTAACTTTTATTGACATAAATAGTGCTGATTTAACCATTTATGTTACTTTTAGCCAACAAGAAAAAGAAAATAACTCTTCATTTAGTATTGGTTTAGGTACATCAAGAATAGGCAGTAATTCCAGCGGCAGTATTGGCGTTAGTACTAGCGTACCAATAAATAGCAAAGCCGACATAATAACGACAATAGTGATTGATATAAGTGATGCAAATAATGCCATTTGGCACGGTAGCGACAGTTATCAAGCCAGTGGTGATTTATCAATGGAAGAAAAAGACAAAGCAGTAATAACCACAGTTAATCGTTTACTGGCAAATTTTCCGCCTCAATCGGCAGTAATAGTGAATGATAAGCAATAAAGCTGACATGAATTAAACACGACAAAATAATGTCATTATCTTAGGAACTGTTGAGGATCATCATGTATTACACTTATTATCAATCGCCTTTGGGTGACATTGCCTTAACAGCGAATGATCAAGGTTTAACAACGTTAACCTTTATTGCAGGTAAAAACGGTACTAGTAAAGAATTTAAAGATAGCGCAACATCACTAATCCCTGAAGGTTATCAAGAAAATCCCGAAAAATTTACGCAAGTGTGTCAACAATTAACCGAATACTTTACCGGTGAGCGGAAAAAATTTGATCTTCCATTAGCGGCAAGCGGTACACCTTTTCAACAAAAAGTGTGGCGCGCTTTGTGCGAAATAAAACAAGGAGAAACTAAAACCTATGCTTGGCTAGCCAAAAAAATTAGCAATGAAAAAGCAGTGAGAGCTGTTGGTAGTGCCAATGGAGCCAACCCTATTGCGCTAATTGTACCTTGTCATCGCGTAATAGGCAGTAATGGAAAGCTAACAGGCTATGCTGGAGGATTAGCATTAAAAGCTAAGCTATTAATGCACGAAGGCGCTTTATTTAAACCCTAAAGCAGCCTTAAATAAAATGGTAAGTCACAAGCTGCTGCCATTATTTTAATTAGGATCTGTTGAGCTTTTGATTTGCAGTTAATATTGTGTCGCTTCTACCTGCCAATAAACGGTCTTAACTTCACCGTTTCTTAAAAAAGTAAACGATATTTCATCACCTTTTTTAACATCCGCCATACGCTGTTTAATTTTAATCGCTGATTCTACATCGGTAATTTTATGACCATTAATTGCCAATAAAATATCACCGCCAAGCAATATAGAGGTATGACCAATAGTGACATTGATATTACCGCCTTTAAAACCCAATTTGTCCGCTAAAGTGCGTGGCACTACATGTTGAATTAACATGCCATGTCCTGCCGCGTTGTTTAACGCATACGATTGTTTCTTGTTTAATAAAAAAGGAATAAAACCAGAAAACGTACCGGGATCACTGTCCATAATGTCACGAATAGTATCAACAGACACAACAAACCCTAAGCCATTGCTACCACCACTTTTTGATAAAATATGGCTAACAATACCAATAATTTCACCCTTGGCATTAAACATTGGCCCACCTGAATTACCGACATTAATTGACGCATCAGTTTGTAATAATCGAGGGGTAATATCAGTTACTGGTATTTTTTTACTCTCTCGAATTCCACTTAAATAACCAACAGACAAACTATGGCTCACACCATAAGGAGCACCAATAACCATCACTTGCTCACCAATTTGATAATCACCCGATTTAGCTAAAGCCAATGGCTCTATATTTTCAGGGACATCTAGCGCTTGGATCATAGCAAGATCAATCATAGATTCTACCCACACAACATGACCACTTGTTTTACTTCCATCGGCAAAAATCACTTCAATAGACGTTGCTTTATCAACAACATGGGCAGCCGTTAAAATACGGCCTTGTTTGTTGATCAATGCACCCGAGCCTAAAGAGCCAGCAACACTTGCTTTATAAATTTCTTGCCCTGGTTTTGGACCTGCTATCGCTTTAACATGTAATTCAACAACAGCAGGGTTAACAGACTTGTATAGTTTTTGAATAGTATTGTCTGCACTCGCGCAAGAAGTAATAAAACTTAAGCTAACAAGAACTAATAATCGTAAGATAATCATAAATAGTGAAAAATCCTTTTATATAAAATATTTGGCTAGTTTACCGAATACTAATGAATTAATCAGATGTTTAGCCGATGAAATTGTTACTATACTAAGTGAATATGCTTCTCAGGATAAATAAATGCAAATTATAGCACTACTCGCTTTAGCTTCATTAATGTGGCTAATTTGGCAGTTAGTTAAAGCCAAACGTTTTACCCGCTTTAAACAAAAAATAGAAGATGAATTAAAAGATAAAGTTATCGCCAGTATTAAAGAAGAGTTAAATAACAATCGCAGTAAAGCATTCCCTAATAATGAATGTCATCAAACAGCAACATTATTTTATTGGTGCCAATATAAAAGCCGCATATTGCATGCGGCTTTACAAAGAGAGATCATCACAGAACAATGGTTAAAAGATTCAGGTAATTTACGTAATGCCCAACATTTATTTCATGTTGAAAGACAGTATTTACACTAATAACTATTTATCTGCTCGTCTAAGGCGTATTACGTTTTCAGCTCGCTTTGCCTCGACAAGTTCAGAATAATAGAATAAATGCTGAAGCCTTACATTTTAGCGAACTGTAAATCCCAAACACCGTGGCCCAAACGATGACCTCGATTTTCAAATTTGGTTAACGGGCGAGTATCAGGTCGCGGCACATAATCATTGCTTTGAGATACGTTACTATAACCTTGAGCACTTTGCATATCTTCTAACATACACTGTGCATAATTTTCCCAATCAGTCGCCATATGAAAAACACCGCCAACCTTAAGCTTTTGTCGAATAGTTTCAACAAAAACTGCCGACACAATACGGCGTTTATGATGTTTCTTTTTATGCCAAGGATCAGGAAAAAACAACTGGACTGTCGTTAAGCTATTTTCAGGAATACAATCAGCAAGTACTTCAATGGCGTCATGTTCAAACACCTTTAAATTGGGCACTAACTCTTCCATCGCTAAGGCGATACAAGCGCCAACACCGGGTTTATGTACTTCGACACCAATAAAGTTCAATTGCGGTGCTGCTTTGGCCATTTCAACCAAAGATTTCCCCATACCAAAACCAATTTCTAACACAACAGGATTATCGTTAGTAAAAATATTTTTTAGGTCAATCAAACCGTCGCTATGGTTCAGACCCATAGTTTGCCAATGGTCATTTAAAGCACGCTCTTGGGCTTTAGTTAAACGACCTTCTCGCTTAACAAAGCTACGTACTTTACGGATGTACCTACCTTCTTGTTCTGCTTGTTCAATGGTTTTATGTATGTTTTCAGTTTTATCTGTCATTTTCTCTAATCTATTAGTTTACATCTTGTGACGGTAACTTTCTTTTACTCTAAATAAATGGGCATAAAGTTAATTTATGACGAATAACGTTATTCAGCCCACCAAACATCGTAAAGCTCACTTACTGCTACTGATGTAGCACCATTATCGGTTAGCCATTTTTCAACCGCTGCGCGATTTTCATCGGTGCAAGAGCCTAGTTTTTGTGTACAAATCAAACCATGCCATAACGTATCACCCTCACCACCAAAACCTAACCCACTTGGTTGAATAATTTCACTGAAAAATTTATCGATAAAAGCATCAAGTTCATCGCTAGTGATATTGTCATTTAAGCGCCAAGCAACATCAAAACCCAACTCTTGAAATTCATCAACTCTTAATTTTTTACGTAATCGTTCGCTTCGGTTTTTTGCATCAAATTTCATGACATAACCTTCATAATAATAGTGACTAAAAATAATGGCCGCTATTATATACCCATACCACCCCAAGATGCGAGTTTCAGGAGGTTTGAATATTTAACCTTAGCTCGGCTTAACAAATATCTCTATAATAGTTATTTTTACTAACTTCAGTGTTGAGTTTACTCAACCGTAAACTCAAGTAAACGATAAAATCGATCAAAATAATAGCGCTCACTTGTCATCGTAACTTTTCTTCCGTGACGCTTTGCTTGTGCTGATAACTCAGCAAGCAAGTCGCATTGCCAAAAGTCGCCTAAGAAAGGCTCTAATTTTTCAAACACTGAATTAAATATTTTAACGCGATTAAAAAAATGTTTATCTTGGTTTTCTGCATAATCAGCGATAATTATTCTACCACCTGATTTAGTAATCCGTATTGTTTCTGATAATACGTTTGCACGCGAAAACACAGGGAGTTCATGCAATAGAAAAAACAAAACAGCGCTATCAACACATTGATTAGCAATAGATATCTGTTCAGCATTAGACAAAAACAACTGACATTTTTCAGCTAGAATAGATGCAGGTATTTTATTTTGTATTTGTGTTAACTGGATCGGCGCAATATCAAATAAATATAATTGTTCAACATTATCATGGACAGCTAACTTTGGAAAAAACTCACCATAGGCGCATGAAATACCCGCTACTTTTTGCTTAGCATCAACTAATGCGTTTTCAGACGAAAATAAGTCTACCGTATCTTGCGCTATTTTATGGTATTGCCCCCATAAAATACGATTAACCATAAAAGGGCGGTCAAAAAATTTAACCCCCTTTGGCGACAAGTAAGCCCACCAATAATTATCAGCTAAATATTCAGGTAAAGCATATTCACTGTATTGTTTTTTACTAATACTTGTTGAAACGTCGTAAGGAGGAGTATCTGTAATCATGATGTTATAAGTAAAAAATGAAAAAAGTAAATTACTTTTAATATAACGACTTATTGATGAAAGCGAAACATCTTTTGAGTCAATGAATATAATTAGTTACACTGCCTCACGTTCTTAAAATGAAGCTTATAACCATTAATACACCAATGCAGACTACCTCATTACAAAATATAAAAATATCACCTGAGTCAGCTAAACAATTCGCGACTCAAGTTGTGACTTGGTATCACCTTCAGGGAAGAAAACATTTACCTTGGCAGCAAAATAAAACCCCTTATAGTGTTTGGGTTTCTGAAATTATGCTACAACAAACTCAAGTAACAACGGTTATTCCTTACTATCAACGTTTTATGGCCAGTTTTCCGACCATAAAAGCATTAGCCACTGCCGATGAAGATAATGTATTGCACCATTGGACCGGTTTAGGTTATTACGCCAGAGCGCGTAATTTGCATAAAGCGGCACAGATAATCGCTAATGAATATAAAGGTGTTTTCCCTAAAGACATCACACAAGTGATCGCCTTACCTGGTATCGGCCGCTCAACAGCTGGCGCCATTTTAAGTTTATCGTTAAATCAACACCACCCTATTTTAGATGGTAACGTTAAACGCGTATTAGCTCGAAATTACTTAGTAGAAGGATATACCGGCTTAGCCAAGTTTGATAAAACATTATGGCCGTTAAGTGAAACACTGACCCCCGCAATTGATACTGGTTTTTATACTCAAGCCATGATGGATCTAGGCGCCACTGTTTGCACTCGCAGTAAACCAACGTGTGAAATATGTCCCGTAAAAACAAGCTGTTTAGCAATGGCTAGCTCTCAACAAGCTAATTTCCCTCAAAAAAAGCCTAAGAAAAAAATTCCAGAAAAAAATACAATTATGGTGATTCCTAGAATCACAACAGCAACCTCTGACAGCGTTTTAATGGAAAAACGCCCTCCTACGGGTATTTGGGGAGGTTTATGGTGCTTTTATGAAGTCAGCGATAAAAGTGAAATTACTCATTTATTACAATCATTAGGTTTACAAACCGCCACAAAGCAAGGTTCACAACAAGAGCTAACAACATTTAGACATACCTTTAGTCATTTTCATCTTGATATTTCACCTATCATCATTGACTGCATACGATCACAAATTAATAGCCAAGAAATTAGCGAACCCAGAAAACAAAAATGGTATGATTTACACAGTGAAGCTAATGTAGGTCTAGCAGCATCAACAAAGAAATTGATTGGCTTATTGCAAAATAATTAACGCCAACAACAAATTACAACAATTACTTATACCAGTTTCATTAATTAAGTGATCTACTTTATACGCAGGAAAAATGGCCAAGTACAAGGCATTTATTTAATAACTAGTTGTTCTAATTATTAAATAAATAACGAAGTAGTTGGTTGTTTTAACCAGTAGTAATGATTATATATTTAGTGAGATTGATATTAATATAACGAAGAGAAAATTATGAGCCGTACAGTATTTTGCCAAAACCTTAAAAAAGAAGGTGAAGGTTTAGCTTTTCAACTATATCCCGGTGAAGTGGGTAAGCGTATTTTTGACAATATTTGCAAAGAAGCTTGGGGACAATGGCAAAAAAAGCAAACCATGTTAATCAATGAAAAGAAAATGAACATGATGAATGTTGACGATCGCACTTTCTTAGAAACAGCCATGGTTGCCTATTTATTTGACGGTATAGAACCCGACATCGAAGGTTATGTTCCTCCTTCATCAAAGTAGCGTACAAATGGAATATTGAATAAGGTACGAATTTAATAACAAAGTAAGGATAAAAAATGAAAAAAGTCATTATGACACTAGCACTCGTTTTTACTAGCCTTAGTTCACTTGCTTTAAGTAATGAAGTGAGCTCTACATCGCCAGCTGATGCCAGCGTTTATTTTATAACACCTCTAGATGGACAAACAGTCAGTTCAAACGTTACGGTAAAATTTGGTTTAAATGGCATGGGTGTATCACCCGCAGGTATTGAGAAAAAAAATACTGGTCATCATCATATACTAATTGATACTGACACTTTGCCTAACATGCTTGCTCCATTACCAGCAACCGATAAAATTAAACATTTCGGTGGTGGCCAAACAGAAACGCAATTAACGCTTTCGCCAGGCAAGCACACCTTGCAATTAGTTTTAGGAAACCATCAGCATATTCCTCATAACGCTCCTGTTATCTCTAAAAAAATCACTATTATAGTTAAATAAACAGCAAGAAGAATAAAAAAACAGCAAACAAACCTTTTTTATAAAAAACTAATAAAAAACAGTTGACGAACAAAGCGAAAAACAGTCTAATAGCGCTCGTCTTAACGAGGTAACGAAAACACTTCGAAGAGAGATGCCCCGATAGCTCAGTTGGTAGAGCAGAGGATTGAAAATCCTCGTGTCCCTGGTTCAAATCCGGGTCGGGGCACCATTTGATAAGTATCAATAATATTATTATTGATACGGTGCCAAGATAATACGTTCATATAGAATATGTTTATCGCACACAGCTTTGTGTGCCGACTTAGCTCAGTTGGTAGAGCAACTGACTTGTAATCAGTAGGTCGCCAGTTCGACTCCGGCAGTCGGCACCATTCATTCCGTAAGGAAGAAACGAAACCTTAACAGCAATGTTAAGGTTTTTTTTCGTCTGTAATTTAATTATCTCACCGTTCATACTGAGCCTGTCGAAGCACGGTTAGGGCTTTTTTGTATCTATCGATTGGTCGAATTCTATAGTAGATCTCATTAGCACCAATAAACGCCCCTCCTACTCCGCACCCTACACGTAATTTAATCCTGTTTATCAACAAGTTAATAGACGAAAAACACCCACTTTGAATAACCCTAGCTAGGGCACTAATTTTATCTAGGGTAAGTAAATTGGGTTTTATTCATTTCTTTCTTAATTAAAATTTTATTTGAATATTTTCATTAAATACTGCGAGTTAAAAAGGATTTAATCCATTGCTATATGTTAATGGGGTTGGTGTATAAGCTACTATTTTCCAATCTTGTTCCACTAAACGCCAGCGAGCTTCAGTTTCATGCTCAAAACTATTAAATTACTCACTCTCAGCAAGATTAAAAAAGTTATCGGTAAAGTCGAAACATGGATGTTCTAATAACAAATAAGTGTAAATAATAAAATATAGATAAAAACAATCTGGTGCTATTAATAATACTAAAGGAAGTCTTATGCAGCCAAAATTTTCAGAAGATGTTATTCCGTTATCTGATTTAAAAATAAACCCTGGGAAAATAATTAATCAAACAAAAAGCACCCATCGCCCAGTATTGATAACAAGTCGAGGTCGAGGGGTTGCGGTAATGCAAGGGTTAGAAGAATATGAGAATTCACTAAACGAGCTTAAATTTGTTAAAGCGATAGCAGAAGGTATGTTAGATATTAAAGAAGGTAATACAAAGAACCTAGTTGATGTAAAAACAAGGCTTGGTTTATCTTAATGAACACTTTCTTATGAACATTAATTTTGCTGAATCAGCAATAATAGATTTATAAAATATAAAGACTTATTACCAAGAGCAATTAGTGCCGCACGTAGGTGACAAGTTTGTTATTGATATTTTAGCTCATATTGAAACCTTGCCTACAAACCCTGAAATCAGTCGACTAGTACCTGAATTTAATGCCACTCATATCAGAGAATTAATTCACGCTCCTTACCGAGTGGTTTATACATTAGATAGTTCAACAATCCAAATCATCAGAATATGGCGTAGTGAACGATTATTAATATTGAAAACCAACTAAGCTAATAGGGCTATTATTGTATTTCAAGATATTATTCATGTAGTTAAGCCACATTAAAAGTGGAGTTATCTATACCGCGTAGCGGCCTTGTAATCAGTAGTTCGACTCCGGCAGTCGGCAGTCGGCACCATTCATAAAAAGCAGCAAAGGTACATTGAGAACAGCACCTATTGATTATGAAAATCGATAAAACTGAAATTCTGAAATAACTTATTAAGTTTTGATTTTTTGATGCGCATCGTGAACGATTATTACCGTAAATTTTAAAAGCAATTACTAACACTTACCTCAAGACGTTTATACTGACTACGTCCTGAGGCAATTTTAGTGCTTTAAATTAGTCACCTTTTAGTGGCACTAGTAATACAGGTGTAGTTGATCTGTTCACTACTTTGTCTGCTACTGAGCCGATAAATAGATTATTTAATGCACTATGTGCGTGACTACCCATGACAATAAGGTCAACATTTTTATCTTTTGCTACCTTAATTATTGTCGCTGCAGGTGACCCTTCAATAATATCTGCGACAGGTTTTCCACCAGGAAATTCTTCCCCGTCTAATTCTTCTAAGCAAAATTTATCAATGCGAACCTTCACTTTTTTATGTAAATCATCAATCGAACGTTGATGTAGCTCCTCTACGGTTCCTTCAGACAGGTAAGAGTTAATCATCGATGCTGTATTAACATTTATCGGTTCGATTACGTATAAAAAGTGAATTTTCGCATTGTTTTGTTTGGCGAGACTCACAGCCATACGAAAAGCAGGCCTTGTATGTTTTCCAAGGTCAGTAGCATATAATATTGTATTGATTTCCGTCATGGCAGTACCCTTTTATCTATTTTGAAATAATTAAAATAAGCATACGAAATAAGAGAAAAATAGGTTTGATTTAAATCAAGCATCACCCCCGATAATTATGAGCTTTAAAGAAAATCATTATTTACAAAAGCGACGTAATGTTATCAGTTAAGTTTAAAGTACAACAACTGCTCAGCAGCATTGAAACACATTAAGAATAATCACACTTTTAAATAGATGACTTTAGCCATGTAAACCATCCTGTTCAGTTCAGTTGTTTCTCTGGCGATTTATCCGTGCATTACCATTTTAGTGAAGCACAACAATTACATGTTGTACAGAGCAAGCATGCTGAAACCAAATTATAAAAGCCGTTGCAGAAGTAACGTTTAAAAATGGAGCGTATTAATCCCCCATCAAAATCAATTAAAAACGTTAAAAATCAACACGCTCTACAATCGCGACTCCTTGTCGATAGCCTAAACCACCATTTCCATGTATTAAACCAAGCTTTTCAGGGCCATCACATAAGCGATGATGCATTAGCACAAGCGCATTCAGTGCTGGGTTATTCCATGCAGCTCTGGCCAAATTCATACCGCCAGTAATAGTAATACTATGCTCCGCGAGAAAGTCTGGAATATCCTCTAATACCTCAACTAAACCACTGACTAATAAAAAAGCCATTGGCACAACTGGATAGCAAGTATAAGTTTCTAATAAAGCATCTCCACCTTTAAACAGATGAACAAAGTTGATATTCGCTTCGTCACAGGCTTGTTGGTATGCTTGCTGTAAATGTTCATATTGAGAAATATCCGTAATAAAATCTGGCCCATCACCCTCAAGGCGGCTCAGCCCTACGGCTTTCACTTTTAACCATTGGCTTTTATCAACACCCAATTGCTCGGCAACATCAGCACGCGTTAACAATAATCGACCAGAAAAATCTACCATAGGATTTGCACAATCAACCCCCCTAAACAAGTCTGTTATCGGTTTATACCAGCGTAAATCTGGCAATAATTCGGGGGTGAATGTATCTGATAAAGCGTTACGAAAACTAATTTGGTAATTTTCAAACAGTGCACTAGAAAGTTCTTTAAATTGTTGCTCGGTCAGGGTGTGATTTTTACTAAAGGCACGCGCTAAATCGGTATAAGCTTGCGTTAAGGGATAACTTTGACCATAAACTGCCATTTTGCTTAACCGCTCTTCTCGGCTATAACCGGTTTTTATATGATCTTCACCGCTAATAACAACAGCAGCTTCACCATTTTCTATTAATTTTTTTGCTTCCGCCAATGCTTCAATGGGAGCGCAACCACTTCTAAAGTGATGCCTTTTCTCAGGGCTATGCCAATCAGCCTTCAAGGGTTCTATCACTAAATATTTAGGCGTAATACCAATTTGAAGTAATTGTGACTCAAGCAATAAAACCTGATCAAGACAGCCTACCTCGTCTTGCTGCTTAGCTGCACCAATAATAAATGCCGATGGAGTTTTCACAAATTATTTAATCCAATAAAAATAATAGTCGTCAACTTTATGCTATTTGAACAAAATTAAAAACCTAAAAGCAATAAAGTCAATTTATAGCATGACAAAATGGCTAGATAACCAAGATAACGTAACTTTGGTAATTAATTATGATTATACTAGTTTCATTAATTAAGTGATCTATTTTATACGCAGGAAAAATGGTCAAATACAAAGCGTTTATTTTAATAACTAGTTGTTCTCATTATTAAATAAATAACGATTCAGCTGAATCCAGCATTTTGCAGTAACTTTGGTATACTCCTAAACAGAAATATTTAAAGCTGTGCTATCAATTATTTCTTAACCGTTTATGTTCTCACTCTGTTTAGATTATAGTTAAAATAGAGAGTTGGGATTATTCATATTATTATTTTTTGTTAATCATGATACCGTAACCAAAGCTACAAAACGTATTCAACCTAGAACCAATACAAATTAATACGGACTTACCATTGAAAAATACTACAGACACCTTGGCAATTATGTGTTTATTGACTGTCATCAAAACTAAATTTATGAGCCTACAAAAATGTAATACAAGCATGCTATCGATTTTTGTAGCAATAGCTCTGCACATAAAGCGAATAGGTGTTTTATCCGTTTTGGCCATATTATACCTTAGCATTTACACGGTAAATTTTGGCGCTATATTGGTGCATTTTTCGAATGAGAACTCTGTTGATGATAAAGATTTCCCCATAACTTGGATGGCAACGGCTCACGCCGTTGAAGAAACGGTGGGAGATAACTTCCCCGCTGTTTCTTATAGTCAAAATAGTGGTAGTAAAAACTGGAATGGAAACTGGGTAGAAGTGGGTGAATCTGATGGTACCAGTGCTGGTATCGCTAGAGTGAATAGTAGTTTATGTACAAGTGGAAACTGTTTGCGTTTGGGGGTTCCCTCGGGCAATAGCGCTCAAACTTATAATGATAAAGGTGTTTATCGTAAAGTGGACTTGAGTGGTGCTATTAGCGCAACGCTTTCATTTGTGTATCGTAGTGGAGTCAATAATGGCAGTCAAACCGTTGTACTTTCAGTTTATAACGGTAGCGCTTGGATCGATTTAAAAAATTACTACATTGACAGCACAAAAACCTCGCCCACATCTGCAACATTTAATCTTTTAAATTACGATGCTAATATCACGCGAATACGTTTTTTAGCATCGGGCAGTAATGCTGTCATTGGGATGTATATTGATGATATTGAGATCAATTACGAAATAGTTGTGCCAAGTAAACTTTCTGTATCTACTGAAAATGTGATTCAAGAATACGATGTTTCCAGTTATGGCGGTAGCGGTCAAGATAAAACTGGAACGGTAGAGATTAGAGATGCAGGCTTAAGTCTATACCTTGAGGGTAATCGTTGGAAGAAGATCGATTTTCCTTACACTGTAACTGAAAATACCATGATCGAATTTGACTTTCAAAGTACTGTTCAAGGCGAAATTCTTGGTATGGGCTTCGATAATGACTTAAGTGTTAGCTCAGATAAGAGCTTTAAAGTATATGGCACTCAAAACTGGGGGATCTCCGACTTTGATACGTATTCCGGTAGCGGCATAACCCATTTTACTATTCCTGTGGGGCAGTTTTACACGGGTAATTTTCAATATTTATTTTTTATAAATGACAACGATAGCAATCTAACAAGCAATAGTCTTTACAGTAATATCATTGTGTATGAGAAAAATATAACGGGCAGTTTAACAGGCAATTTGAATGTTGATAATGCCTTTGAGGCTTATATTTCAACAGATAATTCAGTACAAGGTACTTTACTTACCTCAGGTACTGATTGGCCAACGACATATACTCTGGCAAGTTCATTAACGGCAGGACAGGATTATTATTTACATATCAAAGCGACTGATTATGGTGTTATAGCCGGTTTTCTAGGGGAATTTAAAATAGGCGGTTCTGATCATACCTTTTCTAATGGTCAGACAACTCTTAATACAAATACCTCTGACTGGTCGGTAAGTACGACAGGATGGGAAAATTATCAGTCAGTTACCGCCTATGGTGTGAATGGTGACTCCCCGTCGCCTTGGAATAGGATTATGTCAGATATCAGTGCTACCGCACAATGGATTTGGTCATCAAATAATCCTGCTGATAACATCAATTACTTTTCGGCTAGGATTGTGACGTCAACTATACACCCCCTAGCAGAATATCGCTTTGAAGAAACCACTTGGGATGGTAGCCCAGATGAAATTCTCGACAGCACAGGTAATGGCCATCATGCCCAAGCACTTAGAGACTCTATACTTGTTAACCCACCCACTGCAGTG
Organism: Colwellia sp.; assembly: GCA_002733765.1. Taxonomy (GTDB): domain Bacteria; phylum Pseudomonadota; class Gammaproteobacteria; order Enterobacterales; family Alteromonadaceae; genus Colwellia. The sequence continues at coordinate 81,747 of NVWU01000010.1, forward strand.
GCTCCAGCAGCCTTATCAGGTGACCCTGGAACCTGTGGCTATGCCAGTCAAAGTAGTGGTGCTATTCAAGTAACAGGATTGCCATTAGATACATCAACTATTGGTGTGAAAACCACGGTGACATTCTGGATGAATTGGAATGGTATCGAGAATGTCATGCCCATCGGTTGGAATGTTCACGATATCTGGCTCGTCAGTGGGTCCATGGGATTTAACACAGGAGGAGGTGATGTGTACGGTATTTCAAGTGCCGGATTAGCCAATGGCTGGCACCATGTAGCCGCCGAATTCACCAACGGTAGTGTAACTAACAATCGAATACATATTGATGGTGTAGAACAAGTACTCACTCAACGTCGAAATTCTCCAAACAACGGGCGAGCTTTTGTGAATAGCGAATTTCGTATAGGCGGTTGGTCAATTAATACTAGTTATGATTTTCAGGGATTAATAGATGAGGTGCGCATATATCAAGATGCACTGTCTACAACTCAAATCAACACCATTATGAATGAGGTACATCCCTGTAATATACCCATCATAGATCATTATCAAATTATTCATGATAGTAATGGCCTGACTTGTGCGCCAGAGAAAGTATTAATTCGTGCTTGTAGCGACGCTAACTGTAGCTCTTTTGATAATACGATAAATACCACGGTAACTATGCAGGTTAATGGTGGAGCAGATCAAAATATTACTATTATTAATGGGAGTAGTGTTAATGAAAGTTTTGTTTATACCGATTCTGATAATCCCGCTGTACTTTCATTAACGTCTGATTATTCTTGTTCAGATACCAGTAATAATTCTGCTGGTTGTGCGGTTAACTTTGCTAAAGCTGGCTTCTTGTTGAATTTAGACAATCACCAATCTTGTACTACACCTAACCTAACAATTAAGGCGGTTAGATTTATTGGTTCTGGGCTTGATTGTGCTCCTGCTTATACCGGGAACCAATCGGTTGATTTTATCTTCAACTATTCTGACCCTTTTAATGGAACTGAAGTGCCTAGTTTGGCCACAGTAGATATGGCAGCAGCAACGGTCACACAAACCAGAACAATTACCTTTGACGATACTGGCACTGCTAACCTGAGCTTTAATTATCAAGACGCGGGAAAAATTCGTATCAATGTCAATGATGCTGCTGGAGTAGGGTTAGCAGCCTCTTTCGTTACTACGGTAATAAGGCCAGCTAAACTGATAGTCGCTAGTCCTGATACCAATGCTGACTGTGCTACTAGTAATGCTGCTAATGCTACTTGCTCAGTTTTTAAAACCGCAGGTGCTCAGTTCAATTTAAACATTACCGCCGCATGCAGTAATGACACAGTAACGGAAAATTTTAGAATGAATAATATTCCGTTAACTGTCTCTACCATTGCGCCTAATGTGGATAACCTCGTTACACTGGGCGTAACAAATATCAATGTACTAACAGCAGATAATGGAATCCATAAAATAAGCAATCAAACAGTTTCAGAAGTAGGTGTCTTTACTATCACGGCTACTCCGCCAATGAACGGATATTTTGGCGAAACTATACCTGCCGCAGTCAGCGCTAATATCGGTCGCTTTATCCCTGATTATTTCAAACAAACAATTAAAGCAACGTTAGGGCCAACATTAGGTGACGAAGGTAGTTTAACAGTAAATCATAATAATGATTCTGGTGCATGCCAAATGGCTGACTGGGCTTATTCAGGGCAACTTACCGATGATATAGGGGGGAACCCACAAGGGAGCATTCGCTATTTTAACTCGCCAACATTAACGATTACGGCATATAATAGCGCAGATGAAATCACTGAAAACTATGTCGATAACTTTGCTAAATTAATGTTTTTAACAACCGATACCGATAATAAAATTAGCTTTAAGCAACCTGAAAAAACTCACATCAATGGATTACCTTTAACGGGAACTTTCCCTGAGTTAGGTGAAATAGTCAATTTAGGTGGAGGGATTTTAACATACCAATTATCAGAAAAAGATCACTTTGTTTATACGCGTAATGCAAGCAGTGAAATATCCCCTTTTAACGCAGAATTTGAGCTACCCTTTAATGTATTCAAAGACTCTGATGGGGTAACGTTTAAAGCATCAACTGCTGTTATTGATTACTTTGAAACCCCAAAATTTTATAAACGCGAAGCGACTCCAAGTGTTTCTGCATTTAATAATACCATTGAAATTCGATTTGGCAGATTACGGCTAAAAAATAGCTTTGGACCTGAAACATCAGATTTACCTCAACCAATGCAACTTGAACATTTTGATGGTACAGCCTTTATCACCACCTCAGATAATAACTGCGCCAGTTATGACATTGCTAACGCCTCATTTGATCCGGCTCCTGCCCCCAATGTTTTAGTTCTCACTGATAGCAAAGTAGTATTAGCTGACTCCAGCACAGGTAAATTTAGTACGGGTAGTACAAATGCTATTATGCTTGAAGCGCCTGGTGCAGGAAAACAAGGTACCTTCATTGTCACTTATGATATTTTTGATTGGTTGAAATATGATTGGGATAATGATGGTGTTTATATTAACCCTTCAGCTAACGCCACATTTGGGAGATATAGGGGTAACGATAGAATAATTTACTCGCGCGAAGTTTTTCGTTAATGGTCATATGCTATCCGATAAATAGCTTATACCCACTCCGCTTGAATATGCTCGTTTGAGTACCAATTTACTCTACCCATGATAATACCAATCAGATTAATTAATGGTTCAAATTTTAATGAGGGTAAATCTTCAAGAACAAGACGCTTGATTGACCAATAGCGGGCTATTGGGATTGAAAGCAACGATGTTATTGGATATTTAGACCATTTAAAAAGATCACTTAGTTAGTCTGATTGGTATAATTACCATTTATCATCCCGTTGGCGCTATCTCTACTATTTATTGAAAATGTTTTGCATCATATCCATATAAAATACAGAACCGTTCAATACATCTGTTTGCCCTATTGCTAGACAAGTAAACCATAAAGATGAGTTGATATGAACTGCGGTTACCTAACCGCGCTGTCGACTACCCTCTTCTGTCCAAAGCCTTATCATGGTGTTTTGTTGGCCAAAAAATAAAACTTCATCTTGAAATCATAGATCAACTTTATCCAGTTTACTACTCGTTGAATGATGTTGAGCGATTGCTTTAAGATATTTTTAAAGTCCTCTATTAGCACTTCTAAGCGAAATAAAAACTAAAATTTTACATCCATAAAAAAGAGTAATTAGAGACACCAAACTAGTGCAAGCGTTTCCCAATATTGAGTCAACCTAATCTATTCAAATTAACCAAAGCCTTTAAAAAAACAGTTATCACTTTGATTTGACAGGAAAATAACTATTGGCACAAAACATGCTTAATTGTTTGATAACGTTAGCCAAGTATTATTTTAATTAAGCGTTAACAAAATTTATACAACCAATATCAATATTGAAGCAGGGTGAAAAATGAGCTCAAGTAAGCAGAAATTAGTAGAAAAGCAAAAAGTGGTCGTTGTCGGTAACGGCATGGTGGGTCACCATTTTGTTGAGCAATTAGCTCAATTGAGAGCATCTAGCGAAGCAATTGAGATAACGGTTTTGTCAGCAGAATCTCGTCTTGCTTATGACCGTGTTCATCTTACTGAGTACTTTAGTGGTAAAACAGCTGAAGATCTAGCGATGACTGACGCAGAAACTTACCAAAATTGGGATGTGAAATTTCAAACCAATACAAAAGTAGTTGATATTGATCGCACCAATAAAAATATTGTTACTGAAAGTGGTCAAGTTATCGATTATGACAAACTTATCTTAGCGACAGGTTCATATCCATTTGTACCACCTATTCCGGGTGGTGACGTAGAACATAGCCTTGTTTACCGAACTATTGACGATTTAGAAGCGATTCAAGCAAGTGCTAACATCAGTAAAGTCGGTGTTGTTATTGGTGGTGGTTTACTTGGTTTAGAAGCAGCAAAGGCACTTAAAGAATTAGATTTAGAAACTCACGTTGTTGAATTTGCACCGCAATTAATGGCCGTACAGGTTGATACTGGTGGTGGTCGTTTATTAAGAACTAAAATTGAAGAGTTAGGCGTACAAGTACATACATCTAAAGCAACCAATGAAATTATAGCGGGCGAAAATTGTCGTTATAAACTTTGTTTTAGTGACGGCACTGAACTTGAAACTGATTTAATCTTATTCTCAGCGGGTATTCGTCCGTATGACAATCTTGCTCGTGAATTTGACCTAACTATTGGTGAGCGTGGCGGTATTGTTATTGATAACCAATGTAAAACGTCTGACGAAAATATTTATGCTATTGGTGAATGTGCGTTATGGAATAACTTTATCTATGGTTTAGTTGCGCCAGGTTATGCAATGGCTAAGGTTGCAGCAAAAGATATTATCGGTGAAAGTGCTGAGTTTACCGGTGCAGATATGAGTACCAAATTAAAGCTGATGGGCGTTGAAGTAGGCTCAATAGGTGATGCACATGCTAAAACCGAAGGTGCATTAACCTACATTTATGAAAACCAACCTGAGAGCATGTACAAAAAAATTGTAGTATCAGCTGACAAGAAAAAAATGCTTGGTGCTGTATTAATTGGTGATAACAGTGAATATGACTCGTTATTACAATACATGTTGAATGAAATTGATCTACCAGAATCTCCAGAAGGCTTAATTTTACCCTCTTCAGGCGACAAACCTACGTTAGGTGTTGATGCACTACCTGATACCGCATCAATCTGTTCATGTCATAACGTAACTAAAGGCGACATCATTGCTTCAATTGATGCCGGTGCAACAACAGTTGCTGACGTTAAGAGCTGTACTAAAGCGGGGTCAGGTTGTGGTGGTTGTGCGGCATTAGTGAAAAGCGTTGCTGATAACGAATTTGAAAAACGTGGTGTTGAAGTTAAGAAAGATATTTGTGAGCATTTTGCTTACTCACGTCGTGAAATTTACGACATTGTTAGCGTAGAAAAAATTAAAACCTTTGATGAGCTTTTAGCCTCACATGGTAAAGGACATGGTTGTGAAATTTGTAAACCACTAGCCGGTTCAGTACTTGCTTCTGTATGGAATGACTACATTCTTAAAAAACCACATTTATCACTTCAAGATACTAATGATACTTACCTAGGTAACATGCAAAAAGATGGTACTTATTCCGTTGTACCCCGTATTGCTGGCGGTGAAATTACGCCTGACAAACTTATCGTATTGGGTGAAGTTGCTAAGAAGTACAATCTATACACCAAAATTACTGGTGGTGCGCGTGTCGATTTATTTGGTGCCCGTGTTGAACAACTACCTTTCATTTGGAAAGAATTAGTTGATGCTGGTTTTGAAACGGGTCACGCCTACGGTAAATCATTACGTACGGTTAAATCTTGTGTTGGCTCTACTTGGTGTCGTTACGGTGTTAAAGACAGTATGGGTATGGCAATCGAATTAGAAAACCGTTACAAAGGCTTACGTGCTCCTCATAAGATCAAGTTCGGTGTGTCTGGTTGTACCCGTGAGTGTGCTGAAGCTCAAGGTAAAGATATTGGTATTATAGCAACAGACAATGGTTGGAACTTATATGTTGCCGGTAACGGTGGTATGAAACCTCGTCACGCGGACTTATTTGCTACTGATTTAGACGATGAAACTTTAGTTAAATATGTTGACCGTATCTTAATGTTTTACGTACAAACGGGTGACCGTTTACAACGTACTTCTACTTGGATGGAAAACCTAGAAGGTGGTTTAGAATACTTACAAGACGTTATTATTAAAGACAGCTTAGGCATCAATGATGTATTAGAAGAGCAAATGAACTCCATTATTGGCACCTATCAATGTGAATGGAAAACTACCTTAAATGATCCTGAAGCGCTGAAACGTTTTCAACCTTTTGTCAACTCGTCAAAACCAGACAGTAATATTATCTTTGTACAAGAGCGCGATCAAATTCGCCCTGCAACCAAAGATGAAAAAGCAGAAGAACTTTCAAACGTTACAAAAATTGCCGAAGAAGCGTAAGGAGATATCATGTCAGAACAAAGCATTTCAGCACAAGATAAGAATTGGTTAACAATATGTGACGCCAGTGATTTAGTTAAAGATTCAGGTATTTGTGCCTTAATAGAGCAAGGTACTAAAGAGAAGCAAGTCGCTATTTTTCATTTGCCTAATACCGAAAAACAAGTGTATGCCGTCAGTAATTATGACCCCATTGGCGAAGCCAATGTACTGTATCGTGGCATAGTAGGCAGCGTAGGAGACGACATCGTTGTTGCCTCTCCTTTATATAAACAACATTTTTGTTTAACCACAGGGAAATGTTTACAAGAAGACGTAAACATAGATGTTTTCCCTGCACGTATTCTTGATAACCAAGTTCAACTTTTTGTCTAGCTAAATATCACTAAAAAAGTACAACCCTTATCAAACGGGTTGTACTTAGCACTATTCTCTGTTTAAGGTAAATTTTATGAGTTGTTCTCAATCGCCACATATTGTTCAATCTACCTGTGCATACTGCGGTGTAGGTTGCGGTATTGATATTACTGTTCAAAATGGTGAAGCCAGCGCTTTAGTTGGCACAACAGAACACCCAGCCAATTTTGGCAAACTATGTGTCAAAGGCACAAACTTATTGGAAACAACCGACTTAACCAACCGCCTGCTTGAGCCTCAAATAAATAACCAAACGGTTGACTGGTCAACGGCGACAAACCATGTAGCAGATAAGTTTTCACAAATAATAAAAGACCATGGTCCTGACTCTGTCGCTTTTTATGTCTCGGGACAAATATTGACAGAAGACTATTATCTCGCCAATAAATTAATGAAGGGTTATATTGGCTCAGCCAATATAGATACTAATTCACGTCTTTGTATGTCTTCGGCTGTTGCGGCTTATAAACGCAGTTTTGGTGAAGATGTTGTTCCTTGTAGTTATGAAGATTTAGACAGCACTGAACTATTATTAATCACCGGTTCTAATGCTGCTTGGACACATCCAGTTTTGTTCCAACGTATTGAACGAGCTAAAAAACGCAATCCCAACATGAAAGTGGTGGTTATTGACCCACGTAGAACCGCTACCTGTCAAATTGCTGATTATTTTTTACCCGTTAAACCAGGAAGCGACGCCGCATTTTTTAACGGCCTATTAAGTTACTTAAGTCACCATGACGGATTAGACCAAGACTATATTGAGCGCAACACTCAAGGCTTTGAACAAGCATTGAAAGAAGCCAACAACTGGTCTGTCGCTGAAGTCGCTGCATATTGCGATATTGATCAAAAAGCGGTTGAAAGTGTCTATCAATTATTTGCAACAACTGAAAAAGTTATCACCTTCTACTCGATGGGTATTAACCAATCAAGCTCTGGAGTTGATAAATGCCAAAGTATTATTAATTGTCATTTAGCCACAGGGAAAATAGCCAAAGACGGTTGTGGACCTTTTTCTATCACCGGCCAACCCAATGCAATGGGCGGCAGAGAAGTGGGCGGTTTGTCTAATCAATTAGCCTCACACATGGAGCTTGATAACCCTGCGCATCGTTCAACAGTACAGCGTTTTTGGCAATCACCCACCATTGCTGATAAAGCTGGCTATAAAGCCGTTGACCTATTTGACGCAATTGATGAAGGTAAAATAAAAGCCGTATGGATAATGGCAACGAACCCAGTGGTAAGCTTACCTCATCGTGAAAAAATAGTACGAGCATTAAACAAGTGTGAATTTGTTGTTGTCTCTGATTGTGTTGCAAATAATGACACCTTAGATTTTGCTGATGTAAAATTACCGGCAACGCCATGGTTAGAAAAAAACGGCACAGTGACTAACTCAGAACGCCGTATTTCACGTCAAACCAATGCGATATCGCCTAATGGACAAGCAAAGCACGACTGGAAAATTATTGCAAACGTTGCCACCGCAATGGGTTTTTCAGGGTTTGATTATTCACATGTTAGTGAAGTTTTTCAAGAATTTGCTCAATTGTCAGGTTTTGAAAATAATGGCGAGCGTGTTTTTGATATTTCTGCCTTTTCAAGCATTACCACCGCACAATATGACCGCTTAAAACCCGTGCAATGGCCTGTTAATGACACTTATCCTGAAGGTAAAAAACGCGTTTATGAAGACGGTAAATTTTCAACGCCTTCAGGTAAAGCACTATTTATTCCTATTACTCCTCAAGAGCCCACACAAAAAACATCAACAGAGTTCCCCTTTAGATTAAACAGTGGCCGTTTAAGAGATCAATGGCATACAATGTCGCGAACAGGTAAAGCGTCACAACTTACCGCTCATACCGATAAATGTTATCTCTATATCAACCCTGCTGATGCTGCACGGTTAAACATAGTTGATGATGAAATAGTGACTGTTTCATCAAGTACTGGGCAAGCAACTGTTAATGCCAAATTAGATAAAAATCAAAGAACTAATGAATGTTTTATGCCTATTCATTGGAATAAACAATTTGCCTCTAGTGCAAACGTCAGCGATTTATATGCAAGTGTTGCCGATCCAATTTCTGGTCAACCTGAAAGTAAACACGGTGCAATAGCGGTAAGTAAAACATCCTTTAAGCAATTTGGACAACTTCATATTAGCGAAGAATTTATTGTTCAAACCCAACTAAATAACGAGTTTTGGAGCAAAGCACGAACAAGTTATGGTATGAGCTTTCACTTTGCTAATACTGACCTTGAAACTGATATGTTAAATTGGTGCCAAACCACCAGTCAAATATCGGGTGAATGGATGCAATTTACCCAAGAAAACACCCGTTACATTATCTGCTTACAAGACAGTAAATTAGTTTTTCTCTGCTATAGCTCAGAGACAAGTCCCACAATCGAAAACGCTTGGCTTGAACATATTTTCAGTCAAACTAGTTTGCCCGAAAGTTATATTCCATCATTACTAGCAGGCACTTCAAGTGAGGAATACGCTAAAGGTAAGCAAGTATGTAGCTGTTTTAATATTGGTGAAAAAGAAATAATTAATGCTATTGAGGGAGGTTGTGCTTCAGTTGAGCAATTGGGGGACACGTTAAAATGTGGTACCAATTGTGGCTCATGTAAATCAGAATTGGGCGTTTTACTTAATGAACATAAAGTCAATACAGAAGAAATAATTAACACTACCTTTATAGAAAAACCAGCTTTAATTGAAAGTGAAATTTGATATTAAGGTGAATATCAAAAAGCGACACGCAGAATACAGAAAGCTTGACTGTTGTAGTCAGTACCGTTGATAAAAAAGCCTCAACAGCAATGTTGAAGCTTCTTTTATTTTCCCAACTCGATAACAAGTAGTCTGCAACTTAAATGTTAACTGTACTTTTTAAACGTGATATTCTACCACGAGTTTCATGAGGATATTCTTTATAAAATTTAAAGTAGTCTTGAGCAAAACGTCCTTGATTAACAATGCCAAATTTTTCAGTTATTTCGCTAATAGATATATTACTTTGATTTTGCAAAATAGAATGAATTAACTGTAATCGCCTTTTAATTAAATACTGCTTAGGGCTCATACTAAGTATTGATTTAAAAGCGTACTCTAAACTGCGAGCACAGCAAAAACTGGCTTCAGCTAAATCGGGAATAGTAATATTCATAGAACTATGTTTATGTATGTGCCTCAACGCACGGTTCACAGTAGCCAATCTTGTCGGCATATTAGTGTTCTTAATTTTTATCCGAGCCGGGGCTAGTGTTAATAGTTTACGTAATGATTCTATTATACTTTCTTGGATATCAAGTACCGCTTGATAATTTAATAGTGCACTTTGGTTAAGTAGTTTTTCTACTAAAGAGCATAAATATTTTTGATCACTTACCGATTGTATAAATATATTTATTCCAACATTTTGCAGTGCAATCGTTTTTTTTAATTTATTTATCATTTCCCCATCAATATATTCTCTCAATTTATCAGTTGAAATAAATATATAATAATGACAAGAATTACCAGAAGTACGGATCAACATCTCTTGGTTTTCAGTAAAAAGTAATAGTTGATTAGCGGATGTTTTATGTCCATTAAGATACACCTCAACATTATTTTTTGGAATGACAATATAAAAATAGTCTTGTTGTAAAGTTAGCTGATACTGCAAAGCCGTACTAATAAAACGCTCACCTATGACTAATTTAGACAATTGTAATTTTTTTTGACGACAATGAAAACTTCCTGCAGATATTTGCGTTGCGTATACATCGAAGCCGGTTAAACCCTTAAGATAATCGTCAATACTTGGGAATATCATGTCATTCATAAACCACTCCTAGTTCATTCATTACCCCATTATTATACTTCTAAATCAATACTTTTATGCGAATACAACACCCACAGAGTGTACGTTTTCCGCATAGATATCCATCAATTGATTTAAATCAATTTTATTTATTTTTAAGTAAAAAAAAACTGTTTTTACAATCATTTAGTATCAGATATGACCTCGTAAGGAGAATATTATGACAGGCATTATTTTTTATACTTATTTAAACATAATTGAATAAAAATTTAACATCCAAAAAACGCAATATAAATAAAAATCATGTGTTTAGTATGGTTTTATCATATATTTTATTGTTAAATAAAGGAAAAATAATCTCCTGAACCCTTTAAACCATTTGTTTGTCCTTACAAAAGGTTAATAACTGCTAATACTAATGAGTAGAGGTGTAGGATTTCATTATTAGAAACACTTTGGGAAGTCTATGAGTAAAGAGCAATTATTTTCTCCGTCTGAAATCTTACTTTCGACGACTGACTTAAACAGCAATATAAAGTATGCGAATACTAATTTTTGTACTGTTGCTGGCTACTCACTAGATGAGCTAATACATAATCCTCACAATAAAGTACGACATTCTGACATGCCAAAAGCAGCATTTAAGGATCTCTGGTCAACCATTAAGCAAGGTAATTCTTGGATGGGCCCAGTAAAAAATCACTGTAAAAATGGCGATTATTACTGGGTGAATGCTTTCGTAACCCCTATAAAAGACGATTCGGGTAATATTTTTGAATATCAATCAGTACGAACGGTACTTGATAAAGATATTAAAGAGAGAGCAAACTTGGTCTATCCGCAATTTAAACAAGGACCCCCCCCTTCTGCCGCTAAAAAGAAAAAAGACAAAACATTATGGATTCAATTTATTTTGTATGCCTTAGTTTTGTTATCACTAGTTAACCTACTTATTGGCAATAACAACATACTATTATCGATACCAGTTACGGTACTATCGTTAAGTGCTGCTGCATTACTTTACTTTTGGCGCCGTCAATATTTAACCGTACTGAAAGAAGCTAATAACATCTTTGACAACCCTTTAATGAGTTATTTATATTCCGGTAATAATGACAAAGTAGGGAATATTTTATTAGCGCTTAGAATGCGAACAGCTGAAATTAGAGCCGTTGTCGGTCGAGTTAGTGATGATTCAACCACAATTAACAAAGTTGCGGCTAAATCAGCACAACATGGCAACAATGTAGCAAATATATTGGCTAGTCAAAAAAATGAAACCGACCAAGTTTCCTCAGCAATTAATCAAATGTCTGCCACTATACGGGAAATAGCGCAAGTGGTATCACAAGCTGCTGATGCCTCTCAACAAGGATTAAACATCAGTAATAAAGGACAAAAGTCGGTATCACAAACAACGACATCTATTAATGAATTATCTGAGCAATTGGGTGAGGTAGATACAGCGATTAATCGTTTAATTGAAGGAACTCGTTCAATAGAATCTGTCTTAAATGAAATTAGTAGTATTGCTGACCAAACCAACTTATTAGCGCTAAATGCTGCGATTGAGGCAGCGAGAGCCGGCGAACAAGGCAGAGGCTTTGCTGTTGTTGCCGAAGAAGTACGGGCGTTGGCTTTACGCTCTCAACAATCTACAGATGAAATAGCGAAATCCATTATTCAATTAAGATCAGAATCAGACTTTGCTATAGATTCTATGGCCAAAGGAAGAGAATTGTCGGCTACTTGTGTTGCTATGGCCGAGCAAACGGGACAGGCATTACGTCAAGTTACCGAAGAAGTCTCTGCTCTAGCAGATATAAACATTCAAATATCAACAGCGGTTGAAGAGCAATCAGTTGTTGCTGAACAATTAAATCAAAATATTATTTCTATTTCGAGCATGTCTACAAAAAGTGAAAAACATAGCAGAGAAGCGGTTACTTTAAGCGAAACACTGTTAACTCGATTAGGTGACCAACAAAGATTAATTACACAATTTAACAGCTAAAAATAAAATTAAATATCAATTTAAGTACTAAAAAAGGTTAAATATTAATGTCTAGCGTTACCAAAAGAATTGTTGGATTGATGAGTATTTCTCGATTCTATGTAAGCTCCGCGATATTAACACTAATATTATGGACTGTATCATTTCAGCAAATTGGAAACATATTTATTGATACAAACCGCTTATATCAACATCCATATAAAGTATCAAATGCATCACTGAAGATTCAATATCAAGTTCAAACAATGCATCAAATAATGAACGATATAAAGTATGCGAAGAACAGTGAACAAATAAAAGTAGCATTTTCGCTAGTGAACAAACATGAAAGTGAAGTATTAAGTAAGTTATCATTAATTTCTCAGCGCTATTTAGGCAAAAAAGAAGTAATTGATAATATTTATCAATTACTTCTTAACTGGAGAGTAATTAGACAGGATTTTTTTGATGTACATTTACAAAATATTAAAAATGTTGGGACTAATAAATTTAAATTAATAAAGTTAACGTATATAGAGCAAAAAAATAATCAACAAGTAGCTGAAATACAAAGTCACATAATAACAATAGTTGAATTTGCCAATGATAAAGCTAAGTTTTTTAGCGAAAGTACCAAGTCCAACTTTAGTATTGTAGAAAAAATAGGGTTCATATTTTTATTTTTTTTATTATCAATGCAATTATTACTTTTTAAGATGTTTAAAGCTAATTCAATCAAAGAAAAAAATAACGTACTAAAAGCGTTGCAGTGGTCTAATCAATTATTAGATTCATCGCCAGACGCAATGATCATCGCAGATCAAAGCGGAAATATAACACAAGTAAATATTACCGCTGAAAAGCTTTTCGGATACGATAAAACAGAATTCATAGGATTGAACATTAGTGAATTAATGCCAAAAAAGTTTATTAATCACCAAGATAAAATAAGAAACTTTTTTGAACATTCCTCTTCAAGAGTAATGGGAGAAGGTAAAGATCTTTTTGCTGTAAAAAAATCGGGTCAAGAATTTCAAGTAGAGATTAGTTTGAATTTAGCTAAATTGAACAACAAGAGAGTCGCTATTACTAGTATTCGTGATGTTACTAAACAGAAGAGAATAGAATCAAAAGTATTACATCAAGCAAACTATGATTTTTTAACTCAGCTACCTAACAGATTATTATCGCTAGATAGACTATCAATGTCTATAGAACACGCTAAACGTAATAGTAGTCAACTTGCTATTATGTCTATTGACCTAGATGACTTTAAAAAAGTGAATGATATTTTTGGCCATCAAGCCGGAGATCGAATTTTAATTTCCACCGCGACTCGACTAAAAAATATCATCCGGGCTGAAGATACTGTTGGTCGTTTCGGTGGAGATGAGTTTTTTGTTTTGATTAATAGCTGTTCCTCTCAAGATTCATTAAAAAAAATTGCCAATAACATTTTAGCCGAACTAAAAAAGCCACTTTCCATTGGACAACAAAAAATATTATTATCGGCCAGTATTGGTATTAGCGTTTATCCGGCCGACGGTGACACCGTTGAAGATTTACTCGTTAGTGCTGACTTATCTATGTATCATTCTAAAAAGATAGGAAAAAATTCATTTACTTTTTTTGAAAATTCAATGAGAGATATACTTAATAGGCAGTCATCGATTGAAGCAGCATTAAAAGGTAGCCTAGAACGAGACGAATTTTATGTTGTTTATCAACCTAAATATGAAATATGTTCAAATACCATTATAGGGTTTGAAGCCTTGGTTAGGTGGAACAATGCAGAATTTAAGGATACCGGTCCTGATGAGTTTATTTCAATATTAGAACAAACAGGGCTTATTAATGAAGTCGGGATGTTTGTGTTGGATAATGCCCTAAAAATGATTAAAAAATGGCAATCTCTTGTCCAACGACCTTTGCAAATAGCTGTTAATATATCGCCAGTACAGTTTAATGATCGAGGATTATTTCAACAGATTCAACAAAAATTGGCTAAGTACAAGTTAACTGGACACGCATTAGAAATAGAAATTACAGAGGGAGTGCTACTTGAGGGGACCAAAGAGCTTAAAAACACCTTAAATGATATCAGAAAAGCTAATATTGGCATTGCATTAGATGATTTCGGTACTGGCTATGCATCATTGAGCTACATAAAAGATTACCCTATCAACTCAATTAAAATTGATCGTTCATTTATTGAGGAAATTAATAAAAACAAAACCCATACGACACTTGTTAAGGCCATGATAACACTTGCTCATTCACTTGATTTTCATGTGACAGCCGAAGGTATCGAGTGTAAGGAGCAGTTAGAATACTTAAAAGAGCTTAAATGTGATATTGCTCAGGGATACTATTTAAGTCGACCAATCACAGCAGACAAAGTAATTGATTTGCTGTTAGTAAAATCAAATAAGGCAATATAGTAAAATAATGTTCTATCTTTTTTAGTTAATCTATACATTTTTTACTCTAATGTCATCAGTGCTATTCTATGCGGTCACTTCTTTATATGGAATGATATCCCCAAATAACTTGAGATGCAGGTTTCAGCTGGAATTAGAAGTACCTTTAGACAAAACATTGATTGAATAAAATAGCTATTCCATTGTCGAAACCAATAACGCAGCATAAAGCGTTTCCAAACTAGCCCTACGGGGGCGCATATTTAAATGGATTGGGGATATAATGCCAAAAGACTTATTTATTGATCTATTTGGTATTATTTTATTTAAGCGACATTAATTAAGGTAAACATGATCTCATTCATTGCTAAAAAGTTTAACTCAGTAACATAATTGCTACCAATGTAATCAAACACTAAAAATCAAATGACAAAAGTAGTACTTATCACTAGCGCAAGCTCTGGTATCGGTAGAGTTACCGCTCTTTTTCTCGCTCAACAGGGCTATATTGTTTACGCGGGAACTAGAGACCCAGCTAAATTTCCCATCACACTGGATAATCTTCATGTGATAGCGCTATATTTAACCGACAGTCAAAATATTAAAATAGCAATAAATACTATTTATAACGAGCAAGGTAAAATAGATATACTGGTAAATAATACGGGTTACGCCTTAGTTTCTACCATTGAAGATGCCACTGACGAAGAAATGTTTAAGCCGTTTGACGTAAACGTTTTTGGATTAATGAAAATGACCAGAGCGGTTATTCCTTACATGCGTAAAGCCCAAACTGGTGTAATTATCAATATCAGTTCATTTCTTGGTAAAATGGGTCTGCCGCTACTTTCTCATTACAACGCAAGTAAATATGCGGTAGAAGCTTTTGTTGACTTTATTCGTTTTGAAATGGCACCTTACAATGTACGTGTTCACTCCATACAGTCTGGACTATTTGGTACTAATTTTGTTAAAAAAGGGTTAATTACCAACTCAGCAACAACCAGTAAAGAATCACCTTACAAAGACTTAGCAGCACACTTTATTCCTGTTGGTAGTGAGGCAACAACCTTCGAACCATTAAGAAAAGAATTATCTGATGAATATTTTGAAAATAAAGTTAAAGATGCTTTTGGTTTATAAATAAAATATGAAAAGTAATCCTATAAACCGTTCACTTGGTATTTTCCCTAAATCATGGAGTGAGCAAGAAGCGGGCAGAATTCCTGGGAATATTCCTATTTGGGTTGGTATATTGTCTGAACTCACTGAATTTGGCATCTTTTTTGTCGCCTATTTTATTGCTAAGTTCTATTACCCCGAGGTATTTACTGAAGGACCACAAAGTTTACATACCTCGCTAGGGGTAACCAATACCATTATTTTGTTAACTAGCAGTTATTTTATGGCGAAAGCAATGGCTAATATTCGTCTTAATAACAAACCAAAATGTGAACGTTATTTATGGCTAGCATTTTTTTGTGGTTGTTTATATTTAATCATAAAAACATGGGAATTTTATTGGAATGATTTACAAGGATTAGGCCCCAGTACAAGTGAATTTTTTACCGTCTATTATTATATGACCTTTAATCATTTTCTTCATGTTGGCTGGGCTTCATGTGCTATTTTATGGGTAATATTTAGATTAAGAAGTGGTGCTTATTCAGCAGAAGAGAACTCTGGTTTAGAAGCCTTAGCAGTATATTGGCATATGATAGATTTAATGTGGATCCTTATTTTTCCATTATTATATGTACTTAGATAGGTGGTTATAATGAAAAACATAGGAAAATTAGAGTATTACTTATTAGCACTGATAGCGATCACACTATTTAATACTTTTTTAGGTGAACAGTTTGCCTCAACGGCGTTGGTCAGTGTGTTAATTGCATTAACCGTCACTTATAAAGGATTTATAGTAATAGATCATTTTATGGAATTAAAAGGAGCCAACAAAAATTTACGTTTTTTAATGAGGCTCTATTTTGTCATTTTTCCATCACTGATTATTGTCAGTGCTTTTTACTAAACATAAAGTAGCATTAAGCGATGAGCTTTTTTAGAAAATAAAAAGCACCATACATGACGAATGGTGCTTTTTATATTATACAGATACAACCAAATTCATTAGAATTTGTATTGAATACCAGCTGCTAAGTAATCTCTATCTGAATTACTAACATCTGAGTCCATATCAAAGCTAGTATAGAAAGCATAAAGTTTAGTGTTTTTTGCTAATTTATAATCTACGCCTGCTGTCATACCGGTTTTCGTAACATCATCTTGATCATAGTCAGCAATTTGATACTGGCCTTTTAAGGTAGCAGCACCAATTGAATATTTAGCTGAAACCATTAAGCCGTCCATTTCATTACTACCATCAGTACTTTTTTCTTGAGTATGGTAGATAGCACCTAAAGTAACACCTGCCACTTTACCTTGAATTGTTGCACGAACAGTATCGTAGCCTTTAACTTCTGAGTCAACAGCAATTGCTGCATAGATATTCGATTTTTTAAGTTTTTTATCACCGTAAAATACTGCTGCTGACATGCCATCTTCAGCAGAATTTTCAGCTGAATCTTCAGCAACATAGGTTAAACCTAATTGAAAACCATTAAATTTAGGTGACTTATATGTAAGAGTGTCAGACATACGGTTTTCACCTTTCCATAATACTTTAATATCCCCCTCTAAATCACTGAATAAATCTACTTTACCCTGTGATTGTTTTAATACAGTATCGTTTATACCGAGTAAAACTTCACCGAAACCGCCTTTTAAGCCGACATATTGATTTCTATCTGTAATGCTATTACCTTTCTCGCTATCACCATCAAGGTCTACTTGAAACTCGATTTTAAAAACAACTTTTAAGTCATCATTTAGCTTGTGGTCACCTTTAAAGCCGATACGTGAAGCATTACTTTTAATTTCAGTAAAGCTACCTTCACCATCGCTGTCTCCACCAAGGCCGTCATCTGATGATTGCATAGAAACATCAGCTCTACCGTATATTTCAAGGTTAGTATCACTACCAACATCGAATTTAGCGGCGAATGTAGGAAGTGCTATAACTGAGCATATTGCTAATGCAAGCGTATTTTTAATTAGTTTCATGTTTTAAAGCCTTTTAATGTTTTTTATAAATAAAATGTTTTGTTATATTCAAATGAATAACAAGTGCTAAAGTGTCTAACTGATTGCTATGCTATGCTTATTTTATTACATGAATATGACAGTGTGACATATTTACACTAATGTTTATTTTATTAAAATGCCCCTGCCAAGGCTTTTCTCTTTAGCTCAAAAGAGAAGCTAAGTAAAAGCAAATATTGCAGAACGAAAGCGTCCACAATAATCTGACTGAAAATTTGTACCATCTTAAATACACGCATAATTAATCAGATTGAATCAATACACTCAATAATAGTGTTAAAACGAAAAGTAAAGATGACCGTGGCTTAACTTATCCTGTTGAGTTTCCATAGATGCACCATCAATAAACACGTAAATAACCTGTTCCTCAACACTGATTGAAGTTGTTTGAGTATGCACTTTTCAGGTATCATGGCTTTTTTAAAAACAGCTTACAAAAGCTATCAATGCCTAGGATGTAATTTATGTGGTTTAAGAACCTATACTTTTTCGCTTTTACTCGACCTTTTGAGTGGTCAGAAGAAACGCTAGAAAAACACCTTTGCGAACATCTTTTTACTCCTTGTGGCTCTACTGAATTAGCGCATTTTGGTTGGGTCAATGCCCTCGGAAAACATGGCGATTCAAGTGTTCATTGTGCCAATGACAATTTCTTAATTTGTGCCCGTAAAGAAGAAAAAATCTTACCCGCGTCGGTAATCAAAGATATGGTTGAAGAAAAAATCAATTTACTTGAGCAAGAACAAAGCCGCGGCGCAACGAAAAAAGAAAGAGAACAGTTTAAAGAAGATATTACTTTCGAACTATTACCACGCGCTTTCTCACGTATTTCAGATACTCACGCTTACATTAGTCCAAAAGACAATATTATTGTTATCAATTCAAGCTCTCGTGGTAAAGCAGAAGATTTACTTGCACTACTACGAAAGGTACTAGGAACATTACCCGTAACTAGTTTAGAGCCTGATGTTGCTGCCGATGAAACCATGACAGATTGGTTAATTAAGAAAAATTTAGGACCAAAATTTCAGTTAGGAATGGAAGCTGAATTTAATGCGATGGGCGATGACGGTGCTATTATTCGTGTAAAAAACCAAGATCTTGATAGCGATGAAATCAAATCTCATTTAGATGCCGATAAGTTCATGGTTAAAGTCGCAATGGAATGGGATGAATCTCTATCTTTTATTCTTTGTGATGATTTAGCCATTAAACGCATTAAGTTTTTTGATGTTATTCAAGAACAAAATGATGATATTGATAGTGACGATATTGTTGCTAAATTAGATGCTGACTTTGCCCTAATGGCAGGTGAATTAAATCGTTTTATTCATGATTTATTAGCTGAGTTTTCATTAAAAACCACTGATTTATTAGAAAAAGATTAAACTTTTGGAGCTTTAAAAAATGTCAATTATTAACATGACTGATCTAAACTTATCTGAACAACGTGTGCTTATACGTGAAGATTTAAACGTCCCCGTACAAGAAGGTAAAATCACTTCAGATGCACGTTTACTAGCAGCCTTACCTACGATAAAACTTGCGTTAGAAGCCGGTGCAAAAGTAATGGTAATGTCACACCTTGGTCGTCCAACCGAAGGTGAATATAATACAGAATACTCTCTTCAGCCTGTTGCTGATTACCTAGCGGCAGCGCTTAACTATCCTGTACGCTTAGTAAAAGATTACCTATCTGGCGTTGAAGTTGCTGTTGGTGAATTAGTTATTTTTGAAAACGTTCGCTTTAATCAAGGCGAAAAGAAAAATGATGATGCTTTAGCCCAACAACTAGCCGCCCTTTGCGATATTTTTGTTATGGACGCTTTTGGTACTGCCCATCGCGCCCAAGCCAGTACACACGGCGTTGCTAAATATGCAGCTACCGCTTGTGCTGGTCCATTACTCGTAGGTGAACTAGATGCCTTAGGTAAAGCACTAGACAACCCTGCCCGTCCATTAGTTGCCATTGTTGGCGGTTCTAAAGTATCAACTAAACTAACAGTGTTAGAATCATTATCAGGGATTGTTGACCAACTTATTGTTGGCGGCGGAATTGCTAATACCTTTATTGCCGCGGCTAAACATAACGTTGGAAAATCGTTATATGAAGCAGACTTAGTAGCCGAAGCCCAGCGCTTAACGCTACAAGCTCAAGCGAATAATGGTGATATTCCTATTCCTAGTGATGTTATTGTTGCCACTGAGTTTTCACCTACCGCTAAAGCAACATTAAAAAATGTTAGCGACGTAAGTGATGATGAAATGATTTTTGATATTGGACCCGATTCTGCTAAAGAACTTGCACAAATAATTAAAAATGCCGGCACTATTGTCTGGAATGGCCCCGTGGGCGTATTTGAATTTGATCAGTTTGGCAAAGGCACTGAAGCGATTGCTAACGCGATAGCGAATAGTTCTGCTTTTTCAATTGCAGGCGGCGGCGACACGTTAGCTGCTGTTGATAAGTATGGAATTAAAGATAAAATATCGTATATTTCTACTGGTGGCGGTGCATTTTTAGAGTTTTTAGAAGGTAAAAAACTACCCGCAGTTGAAATTTTAGAACAAAGAGCAAGTAAACGATAACTGTTTTCTAAAAACAAAAGCGAGAAATAAAAATAAACCTTATGGAAATAATCTTTTCATAAGGTTTTTGTCTATTGAGTACAAAATTTTATCATTCGCTATCAAACCTTCAAAACCACAATTTTCTGTGCCAGAAGTGATTAAACTCTGATATAATTTAGTCACTAAAAGAGAAAGTTTTCACTGAAATAAACAAAACGTCTAATTGACTAACCTAGGAGTAACCAATGGCTTTAATTTCAATGCGTCAAATGCTTGATCATGCTGCAGAGTTTGAATATGGAATTCCCGCATTTAATGTAAATAATTTAGAGCAAGTGCGCGCAATTATGATTGCAGCAAATAAAACTGATAGCCCTGTTATTCTACAAGGATCGGCAGGTGCCCGTAAGTATGCTGGAGCTCCATTTTTACGCCATTTAATTTTAGCAGCAATAGAAGAATTTCCTCATATTCCTGTTGTAATGCATCAAGATCACGGTACTTCCCCAAGCGTGTGTCAGCGTTCAATTCAGTTAGGTTTTTCATCGGTAATGATGGACGGCTCATTAATGGACGATGGTAAAACACCAAGTAGTTATGAGTATAATGTAGATGTAACTCGTAAAACAGTTGAAATGGCACATGCTTGCGGTGTATCTGTTGAAGGTGAATTAGGTTGTTTAGGCTCACTAGAAACAGGTGAAGCCGGTGAAGAAGATGGTATTGGCGCTGTAGGTAAATTAACGATGGAGCAAATGCTCACAGATCCAGAAGAAGCGGCTGATTTTGTACAAAAAACGCAAGTAGATGCGTTAGCTATTGCTTGCGGCACTTCGCACGGTGCTTATAAATTCACTCGCCCACCAACAAGTGATATTTTAGCGATTGATCGTATCAAAGCTATTCATACGCGTATCCCTAATACTCATCTAGTTATGCACGGCTCATCATCAGTTCCACAAGAGTGGTTAGCTATTATTAATGAGTATGGTGGTAACATACCTGAAACTTATGGCGTGCCTGTTGAACAAATTCAAGAAGGCATCAGAAATGGTGTGCGGAAAGTAAATATTGATACTGATTTACGATTAGCATCAACGGGTGCAACTCGACGCTTTCTAGCACATAATCCGAGTGAGTTTGATCCTCGAAAATTTTTAGCTGAAACAACCAAAGCAATGTCTGAAATTTGTATTGCTCGTTATGAAGCATTTAACACTGCTGGTAATGCTAGTAAAATAAAGCCGATTAGCCTTGATACTATGTTTGATCTTTATCAAACAGGTAAACTAAATGCATTAATCAAGTAATCCATATACAAATATATCCAAACCACCTAGCGATAGTATATCGATAGGTGGTTTTTTTCTTTAGAGTTATTATTTACTTATCACGGTTATAATACCTCGTTTTATATTCGTTTATAAATCCATTATTTTTATTAACTATGATTTTTAATCATCCTAGTTAAGTTATTTTGTCTGAAAATTGAGAATGAAATGTTTCGTTTTTTAGTATTAACATCATTTTTACTCTTATCTGTTACTGCTTATGCACAAGGAAGTTACTCTCAAAATGAGCATAACTCTGTTTCAATAAGTGAAAAAAATTTCCACTCCGAAGCAACTGCTGCCGATATTATAGCTAGCCTTGAAAATACACTACAAACAAATACTGTCAATATAAAACCAATGCTAACTGTTTCTGCAGAGCTAGGTTTTTTATACAAAACAGGTAACACTCATAGTGCGGATGTGAAAACGGGAATTGATTTACGTTTCGAAAAAGAACGTTGGTTAAGTTTATTAAACATAGATTTACTCATCAAAAAATCGGATATTGCTGATGAAGATACCGGTGCTCTACATTTTAAAACTACCGATCAAAAATGGACAATAGCTTCGCAAACTAACTACAGTTTAGACAGTAACGAAAAAAATTACATGTACGGTAATATTTGGTATGAAGAAAATGACTTTAGTAGCTTTATCAACCAAAATTCAATTTCTACTGGTTGGGGTAGACATTGGTATAAAACAAATAACACCTCACTTTGGGGTGATATTGGCCCCGGCTTTAAGCGTGATCAACTTAGATCGACAGATAAAGAACCAACAAAAACAATAACGTCATGGATTATACAGGCCCAAGCGCTGTATATAAGAAAACTAGGCGAGCATGTAGAATTAAAACAATCTGTTAGTGCTAAGCAAGCGATAAAAAAAGGCGAGAATAGTATTTATAAGGCAGAAACCTCCATAACAACTAAACTTATTTCAACATTACAGCTAAAGTTTACTTTTACAATGAACTACAATACTGACATCGAAGATGACAAAAAAAATCTAGATACCCAAACCGCCGTAACACTCGTTTATAGTTTTTAACCCACCTGATATTTAACATTAAAATAACCAGTGGTATAATCCCCTTGAATTAACATATTAGAATTAACATATTAGAAATAACAAGGGAACACCATGATTCGTAACTACACACTAACAGCTTTATGCTTATTGCCACTAGTGTCATACGCAGCATCAGCGGAAGACACTGAAAAAAAATCAGCATATACGGCATCAGCTGAATTAGGCTTTTTATATAAAACAGGCAACACAAAAAGTGCAGATATAAAAGCTGGTTTTAATCTTCAGTATGAAAAAGACAAATGGCGCTCTGTAGTTGCTTTTAATATTCTAGCTAAAAAACTAGAAAAAGAAGATGACGCTGGCAACGAAGAATTTGAAACTACTGATAATAAGTGGGATATACTCACCCAAACCAACTACACCATAGGTGAAGAAGGTAAAAACTACCTTTACGGTAACCTTGCCTATGAACAAGACAAGTTCAGTGGTTTTGAATCTCAAAGTTCATTTTCTGCTGGTTGGGGCCGTCATTGGTACGAAACTGAAACCTCATCTTTTTTTGCTGATATAGGTCCCGGTGTAAAATATGACGTAAGCCGTGCAACTGATACAAGCAATACTAGCTTTATCATACAAGCACAAGCTCTTTATACACATAAGTTCAATGAACATGTTGAATTTAAACAATACCTTGTTGCTAAACAAGCCACTGAATCAGGTGAGAATAGTATTTATAAATCTGAAACTTCTGTTACCGCTCAGTTAATTGACTCTCTACAACTAAAATTCGCTTTACGTATAGATTACGATACTGAAGTTGAACCTGAATTTGAAAATACAAATACAGAAACGTCAATGACATTAATTTATAACTTCTAATCAATTTACGCCTTATACCCAAGTCACCGTAAAATGCGAGTTTCAAGTGGGCGGGTATTTACGTTTTTTAATTAGTGATGTTTAACGAAAAAAATGTATAAAAAAAGCTAGAGTTTTAAAAACTCTAGCTTTTTATTTATATTGAGCTTTTACAAACTCTACATAATTATTAACAAGTCAACGATTAGTTGAACTGGTTAGAAGTGTTTTTCGCGCCGCCAGCTTTAAGTGCATTTTCACCAGCAAAGTATTCTTTGTGGTCATCACCCATGTCTGAACCAGACATGTTTTGATGTTTAACACAGGCAATACCTTGACGAATCTCTTCACGTTGAACTTTCTTAACGTAACCAAGCATACCTTGTTCACCGAAGTACTCTTTAGCTAAGTTGTCTACAGACAACGCAGTAGTGTGGTAAGTAGGTAGAGTGATTAAGTGATGGAAGACATTCGCTTCACGTGCAGTATCTGCTTGGAAAGTACGAATGCGCTCATCAGCAACTGCAGATAATTCAGTTTCGTCATATTCAGCTTTCATTAAGTCAGCACGAACGTATGCAGATACATCTTCGCCCGCTTCAACCATTGCATCATATGCTTGTTGACGGAAGTTAAGCGTCCAGTTGAATGAAGGAGAGTTGTTATAAACAAGTTTCGCATCTGGGTGTACTTTACGAACATCATCCATCATGCCCGCAATTTCGTGTACTGTTGGAACTGCCGTTTCAATCCAAAGAAGATCAGCACCCGCATTAAGTGCACCAATACAGTCAAATACACAACGTTCATGACCAGTACCTTGACGGAATTGGTATAAACCTGAAGGTAAACGCTTAGGACGAACTAATTTACCGTCACGGTTAAAGCATACATCGCCTTCTTCCATGTCAGCTACGCTGATTTCTTCAACATCTAAGTAAGAGTTATAGATATCACCAGCATCACCAGGCTCTTTAACTACCGCTATTTCTTTAGTAAGACCAGCACCTTCAGAGTCAGTACGTGAAACGATAATACCGTTGTCGATACCTAGCTCTAAGAAAGCATGACGTAATGCACGGATCTTAGAATGGAAATCAGCATGAGGAACAGTTACTTTACCATCTTGATGACCACATTGTTTCTCATCAGCTACTTGGTTTTCAATTTGAAGAGCACAAGCACCGGCTTCAATCATTTGCTTAGCCATGATGTAAGTCGCTTCAGCATTACCAAAACCAGCATCGATATCAGCAACAATTGGTACAACGTGAGTTACGTGGTTATCAATTTTATCTTGGATTGCAGCTTTATCGCCTGCAGCAGCAGCATCTAGTTCACGGAAAAGACCGCCTAGTTCACGTGCATCAGCTTGACGTAAAAATGTGTAAAGTTCAGCAACCAAAGAAGCTACAGACGTTTTTTCGTGCATAGATTGATCAGGAAGAGGACCAAATTCGCTACGTAGTGCAGCAACCATCCAACCTGAAAGATATAAGTAACGACGATCTGTTTTGCCATCAAAATGTTTCTTGATTGAAATCATTTTTTGTTGGCCAACAAAACCATGCCAGCAACCTAGAGATTGTGTATATTTAGTATTGTCTGCATCAAATGCAGCCATATCAGCACGCATAATGTCTGCAGTGTACTGAGCAATCTCTAAACCAGTTTTGAATCTGTTCTGGACACGCATACGAGCAACTGATTCTGGGTTAATAGGATCCCAAGAACTACCTGCTTTTGCTTTAATCGCTTGAACCGCTTCTATTGCACTTTGATAATTAGACATATCAATCTCCGTTTACTTTGTTTGTAGTATATAAAAAGCTATATTAGCTTGGTTGGTGTAACAAACTTTCTAAGCCGTTACACTAGACTGCAAAAATAATAATCTAATTACTATGTATTTAGGAAATATATAATTATTATTACCATCATTCACACAGAAAATACTAAAGCTAAAATTTAAATAAAATTGACTATAAGTAAATAAAATCAAACTATAAGTAAGTAAAAACAGTTAGTTATGACACAACCCGATTACAGATGTAATAAAGCACTATATAATAGCTAATAATAAACATTGAATATTATAAAGAACTCGCTTATATCTATTTCAATTATGTTTTTATAAAGAGCCATTAAACTGATGAATATTTCAAAAATTGATTTAAACCTACTGATCTATCTAGATGTTTTACTTAGAGAGAAAAATGTTACCCGTGCGGCTAACCAACTTAATATTACCCAACCCGCGATGAGTAATGGTTTAAAGCGTTTACGCAATTTGTTTAATGATCCTATTTTAGTGCGTACCTCTGATGGTATGGTGCCCACAGAAAGAGCAAGAACCTTAGCACCAACGATTAGAAAGATATTGCTTGAACTAGAAGAAGCACTACAAGGCGAAGAAGAGTTTAATGAGAAAAATAGTACTCGTGTTTTTCGTATTATGGCCAGTGATTACGCTGCGTCAACTCTATTGCCTGAATTATTAAGACTACTTAATAAAACTGCGCCAAATGTTACCATTGATATAATGACACCAAGTGATGTTACTTTTCATGATGTTGAAGCAGGCAAAATAGATATGGCAATTAACCGTTTTGATGAATTACCACAATCGTTTCATCAAAAGTCTGTTTGGCGCGATTCATTTTCATGCTTGCTAAGTGCTGATAACCCTATCGTTGATAAATTCAATCTAAACTCTTACTTAGCATCCAAGCATGTATGGGTATCAAAAACAGGTTTTGGTGTTGGGGTGGGTATGAACCCAAATGATGTACAAAAACTTGGCTGGGTGGATGAGTCACTAGCAAAATTGAATAAAAAGCGAGACATTAAAGTTTTCACTCGAAATTACCATGTTGCCATGCAATTAGTTTATAAAGGTAACTTAATTGCTACATTACCAACCAAAGCAGCCATGCTTCATAAAAATGATAATAGTTACATCATCATCAAACCACCGTTTGATATCCCAGAAATGGAGTTAAAAATGATCTGGAGTCCATTACTGCATCATGACGCTAGTCATATTTGGTTTAGACAATTAGTCATTGAAGCTGCCAGACAAGTACAAATAGTTGAATAAACACAAGCGTCACTAAATAAAAGAGAGAATATCCAAAAATAGGTACTTACCTTTAGATACAAAAGCTGAATTGATGATCTCAAGTTAACGCATAAAATCAACAGATATAAGGGTCTGTTGATCTTCGATATTATTTTTACAGCTGCTTGTTGGCTATTTAGACAAGGCAGAGCCTTTGTCATATGGTTGTTCAGAACAATACACTCCTGCATTGTCTATAGGCACAACTAGCCACATGATCAGCTGTATTTATAATCCCACTATTAGTATCTATTTTACTACCATTTGTCCGCGAACAATCAACCTAGTCATAAATAAAATATATAAAATAAACGACAACATTCATAGAACTAATAATAGGTATTAATCTACTGCTATTGCTAGTTATACCTATTCTTAATAGGATGACAACATATAATTATTTCATTCTAGCAGTGAAAAATTTCATCAAGCTTTATCAAAGTACGCTACATCCAAACAAGCAAGACAAGCGAGGAAAATATGACCCAAACAATTCAATTAGCTGGTTTAACCATAAATGAAAATCTATATGATTTTATTGAACGTGAAGCGCTACCAGAAACAGGTATAGCATCAGCACATTTTTGGCAAAGTTTTGCAAAAATCATTAACGATTTATCGGGTGAAAATACACAGTTACTTGCTAAACGAGATGACTTACAAACACAAATAGATACTTGGCATAAAAATAACTTTGGCGACAAATTCAACTTTGCTAGCTACAAGCAATTTTTGACTGATATAGGTTACCTTGCCCCTGTAGTAGATGATTTTTCTATCAGCACAGAAAATGTCGATGCCGAACTAGCAACCATTGCCGGTCCTCAGCTCGTTGTACCTATTATGAATGCTCGCTTTGCTTTAAATGCCGTCAATGCACGTTGGGGTAGCTTATATGATGCTCTTTATGGCACGGATGTTATCAGTACTGAAGATGGTGCAGAGAAATCAAGTAGCTATAACCCTGTACGTGGTGCCAAAGTTATTCGTTATGCGAAAGAATTTTTAGACCAAGCTATTCCATTAGTTAATGGTAGCCATCAAGATGCGGTTGCTTATCATTTAAATGAACAGCAATTAATGGTGAGTTTAGCTAATGGCGAACAAAGCCCGCTACAAGAAAGCAGTGCTTTTATAGGTTACACAGGCAGTATCACCCAGCCAAATACCTTAGCTTTTAAACATAATGGCTTGCACCTAGAATTGGTATTTGATGCGAATAGTATTATCGGAAAGTCAGAGCCATCAACCTTAAGTGATATTATGCTTGAATCAGCACTTACCACAATAATGGATTGTGAAGATTCGGTAGCAGCCGTTGATGGTGAAGATAAAGTAATAGCATACCGTAATTGGCTAGGATTGATGCAAGGTACGCTAACAGAAGAAATTAATAAAAACGGCCAAGTATTTACCCGTAAAATGAATGAAGACCGCTGCTATCAATCATTATCGGGCGATTCGGTACAACTTAAAGGTCGCAGTTTGATGTTCGTTCGAAATGTTGGTCACCTTATGACCAATAACGCCATCATTGACGATAAAGGGCGTGAAGTACCTGAAGGGATAATGGATGCAGTGATCACTTCTTTACTTGCCCTGCATGATTTAAAAGGTAACGGTAAACTAAGTAATAGTAGTGAAGCCTCTATCTACATTGTTAAACCAAAAATGCACGGCCCTGATGAAGTACAATTTGCAGATACCTTATTTGCCCGCGTTGAAGATGCACTTTCACTGCCACGTAACACCATTAAAATGGGTATTATGGATGAAGAACGACGCACCAGTGTTAATTTAAAAAATTGTATCCATGCAGCAAAAGAGCGCGTGGTATTCATTAACACTGGCTTTTTAGACAGAACAGGTGATGAAATTCATACTTCAATGGCTGCTGGCCCAATGGCACGTAAAGCCGATATCAAGCTAACACCTTGGATTGGCGCCTATGAGAATAACAATGTCGATGTTGGCTTAGCTTGTGGCTTTAGCCAAAAAGCTCAAATTGGTAAAGGTATGTGGCCTATTCCAGATCAAATGGCCAACATGATCGCAACTAAAATTAATCATGTAGAAGCAGGCGCAAATACGGCTTGGGTGCCATCACCAACGGCAGCAACACTACACGCATTACATTACCATCGCATTGATGTATTCGCGCTACAAAAAGACTTAATGAAACGTAAAAGCGCCAGTTTAGATGATATTTTAACTATTCCATTGGCAACAGATACCAACTGGAGCGATGCAGAAATAACAGAAGAACTCGATAATAACGCGCAAGGAATTTTAGGTTACGTTGTCCGTTGGATAGACCAAGGTATTGGCTGTTCCAAAGTACCCGATATCAATGATGTCGGTTTAATGGAAGATAGAGCAACTTTGCGTATTTCTAGTCAACATATTGCTAACTGGCTACATCACGGCATTTGCAGCCAAGAGCAAGTACAAGCAAGCCTAGAAAAAATGGCTAAAATTGTTGATGGTCAAAATGCAAGTGATCCAACTTATCAAGCAATGAGTGATGATTTTGCTAATAGCATTGCCTTTAAAGCAGCATCTGCTTTAGTGTTTTGTGGTGCAGAACAACCCAGTGGTTACACTGAGCCATTATTACATCAATGTCGATTAGATAAAAAACAAGCGCTTGCTAATAATAAATAAGGTATCCACATATAGCTTATTTTCGTAAACGCTAATTTAAATAGATATTATAAAAGCAAATGATTAATAACCTTGTTATTGTCATTTGCTTTTTACTTCTAATACCCTACATAGTTATACCCATGACCATTAAAAACACATGCTTCAATGGAAGAAAAAACAACTTAAGCAAGGAATGGTTGTTCCATTCACAAAATCAATAACAACGTATTTATGTCAGTAAAGTTGTAAAATACATGAAACTTTAATTAGTAACAGCGGTCCTATTTAAATAATAATTTTAATATAAGACCATTTTGCATAAAGAAGCGAACACTTTCTTATCCTGATTGGCATAAAACGTTTAAAGTAGGAGAACTCTATTGAAAAAGCCAATATCACTATTGTTAATAATTTTAGTCACCGCTATATCTTGGTCTAGCTGTGCCAAAAACAAAGTAATTAACGTTGCAACAATTTATAATTTATCTTATCCAATAGTGCCTTCTTTATTATTGACGCCAGTGTTAACAACATTAGAAAATAATGAAAATTTAGATTTTTTTAATGCTAACGTCGTCAGTGAACATAATCGTTTTTTTGAACTCTCAATTATTTTCAATGAACGTTTACAACAAATAATGTCTTCTTTTTCCCATTCAAATAATGAAAGTAGCTCCGTTGTGGATAATAGTTTTCCTTCATACACTAGCAACCAATCAACAGTTAAAACAGGCTTTATCTATTACTCAGTAAAGCCTGACTAATAACATCGGCTAATGATATAAATGTTGCTTCACGCATACTAGTTTTGCGCCATATAATACCTATTTCTCGATATACCTCGCCTTGCATCGGCTTAATGAACAAGCCTTCTAACTTACCAACCCCTTTATCAACCGCCATTTTAGGTAAAAAAGTAACACCGTGGTGAAAGGCTGTCATTTGAACTAATGTTGCCAAACTTGAGGCTGAGAAACTATTAATAAGACTCGCATCCGCGAGTTTACATGCAGAGACAGCATGCTCAGTTAAGCAATGTTCTTTGTTGAGTAGAAAAACACTTTTTTCAGGGAGACTTTGATAGTCTAAAGACGCTTGAAAGCGATTAACTAGCGCTTTATCACCGGCAATATAGAAATCATCTTGCCCTAAAATTTTTGAAAAAAAGTTATTTTTTTGGATAGGAAATGCCATTATTGCACAATCAATTTCTCCTTGTTCCAGCTGAGCCAGTAAATTTTCAGTAGTGTCTTCTCTTAAATATAACTCAAGATTGGGTAAACTCTTTTGGCAAGCTTGTACTAAATCTGTGAGTAAAAAAGGGGCAATAGTGGGGATGCATCCCAGATTGATACTACCGCTATTATGACCGCCTTGTTGTTGGGAAAATACCGTAAACTCATTAGCATGCAGTATCAACTTTTGGGCAAGTGCCACCACTTGCTTTCCATGACTGGTAAAAATAAAGCGTTTATGTTCTCGTTCCAATAATTGACAAGATAACTGTTGTTCTAATTTTACAATAGCGCTACTTAATGTTGACTGGCTAATAAAACAGGCTTCTGCAGCCTTGTTGAAGTGCTGATATTTATCAAGAGCTACCAAGTAGCTTAAATGTTTTAAGTTAGGTAATTTATTATTAAATGTTTTATTGCTCATAGAGTTTCAACTTTTTAGATTAAGAGCTCAATAAAATATTATACCAATAAATATGTGACTTTTCTGAATGGCCTAAACGGCCAAGAACATCGCTGCTTTCAATCACACACGCCAACTATTACTTAATCAAGCACCTTGTTATTGAAAATCTATCCTTATTTATACTTGAACACTAGCTTACTGATATTAATTATGAATGAGTAATTTAAATCAACAGCTCTTTAAAATCAAAGAAAAATACGATATGGTTAGCATAATTTTATTATATCCCCATGTTACTTCAATATGTCGGATTCAGCAGGGATTAGAAACGTCTTTAGGCAAGGTATTGATTAAAGAGAATGGTTGCTCCTTTCTCAAAATCAATAACGTAACATAAAGCGTTTCTAAACCCGTCCTGCGGGAACGTATGAGTCGCTCAAGCGTCCTGAAACTCGCATATTGAAGTATCATGGGTATAGCAACTAACGGGAAAAACTATGTCACAAGCTGCAGCACGCCATTTATTGGTTGACACTGAAGAACAGTGCTTAGCATTAAAAGCTGAAATAGAAAGTGGAAAAGATTTTGCAGAAGTCGCTAAAGAGCATTCAAATTGCCCTTCAAAAGCACAAGGTGGTGATTTAGGATCTTTTGGTCCAGGTCAGATGGTTCCAGAATTTGATAAAGTAGTATTTTCCGCACCACTCAATGAAGTACAAGGTCCAGTAAAAACGCAGTTTGGCTATCATTTACTAGAAGTAACAGCGCGCGATTAAAACCTTATAAAGCTTGCTTAAATAATATATTTTAAGTTAAGAAGTAATAAAAAAAGCCGCAACAAACGTTGCGGCTTTTTTATATTTACAGAAAGCGTTTTATCTAAGTAAAAGTCGCCTGCATCATCCAGAAGAACAGTATTGACAGTCCAGCACCAATTGGTAACGTTATTACCCAAGATACGACAATGTTACGTACTACGCCTAAATTAATAGCAGCAATACCACGAGCCATACCTACACCCAATACAGCACCAACTAAGGTTTGCGTGGTTGAAATAGGTAAGCCTGCACCTGAGGCGATAACAACGGTACATGCGGCAGCAAGTTCTGCAGCAAAACCACGACTTGGGGTTAAATGAGTGATGCCATGACCAATAGTTGCCATAACTTTATGACCAAAGATAGCCAAACCAGCAACGATACCAAAACCACCTAGTGGTAATATCCACCAAGCTATGGTCGATTTCGCAGCAATTTGACCACCATTATCAACAATACTAACAACCGCAGCTAGTGGGCCAATCGCGTTAGCAACATCGTTTGAACCATGAGCAAAAGCCATACAACAAGCCGTTACGATCATTAATACTGCAAATACTTTTTCGACATTGGCATAATGCGTTTTAAGTGCTGCTGATTCATCAAACTTAAGGCGGTTAATAAAAATCTTACCAATAATCGCAACAATAACCGCGGTGATAGCAGCATAAATAAAGCCATCAGCAGTGCCAATATGTAGATCTAAATGCTTAAGACCTTTTTTGATAGTCACTAACGCCAGTACAAAGCCAGCTAAAAACATATATAACGGCACCCAGCGTTTAGCCTGCTCTAATGGTTTATCCGTATCAAAAATAAGTTTTTGTGCGCTATTAAAAATAATAAAAGCGATGACACCGGAAATAAGTGGCGTGATAACCCAACTACCAACAATACCACCAACTTTACTCCATTCCACAGCATCAGGGCTTACGCCAACCGCAGCAAAACCAACAATAGCGCCAACAATAGAATGGGTAGTCGATACAGGCCAACCTAATGCCGATGCAATAAGTAACCAAGTAGCAGCAGCAAATAATGCTGAGATCATACCAAAAACAAGTAGTTCAGGTGAATCTATAAAGAAATTGGCATCAATAATGCCTTTACGAATTGTTGAAGTAACTTCACCGCCGGCTAAATAAGCACCGGCAAATTCAAAAATCATCGCGATAATAATCGCTTGCTTGATAGTCAGTGCTTTTGAACCAACAGAGGTCCCCATAGCATTAGCGACGTCATTGGCACCAATGCCCCACGCCATAAATAAGCCTACAACCGCAGCAATAATAACTAAGGTATAGCCAGAGTTAAGTAAAATTTCCATCAGTTAACCCTTATTTTCTAGCAAGAAGTATTTCTAAACGTGCACCAACACGTTCAGCTAGATCGGCTAAATCACCAACCCAATCAATAATTTGATATAAAAACATTACATCAACCGGATTTAAGTCACGTTCTAAAGCGAGTAAATCTTTACGCAAAATAATTTGCATAGAATCAGTATCGTCTTCAATTTCATCTAATTGATTGATCATTTTTTCAACCAATACCACTTCACGACCACGAAAGCCTGTTTCTAACAGATCATCTAATTCGTTAATTGCTTCGGCAGCTTTTTCTGTCGCTTCAATACAACGCGCTAAATACTCTGAAAATTGTGCTTGTAAACTAGTTGGTATCTCTAATTTACGACCTAAAACACGCCCCGCAATATCCTTTGCACGATTGGCTATTTTATCCTGCTGAGTAAGTAACTCGAGTAAATCAGCTCTATCTACCGGCATAAACAAACCACCGGGTAGCTCTAAACGTAGTTGACGTTTTAATATATCAGCATCTTGTTCTAACTTAGATATTTTACGACGAACTTTAGTCGCTTCACTCCAGTTTTGTTCGTAACAAGCTGTAAAAAAAGGAATAAGTTGATTGCTACATCTAACAACCAATCTAATATGTTTTTCTAATGGTTTAATAGGCGACTTTGCAAAGACACCTAATATTGTGTTTCTGGCCATAATGGGTTCCAGTTTATTATTTTTCAGGGCGGATAATAACGTATTTATCTAGCAATGTTAACTTTACTAGGCAAGCTCCACCTAGACTGTTAAATTTTATCGGTCAGAATTATATGA
The DNA here is from genome assembly GCA_002733765.1 of Colwellia sp. Lineage (GTDB taxonomy): Bacteria > Pseudomonadota > Gammaproteobacteria > Enterobacterales > Alteromonadaceae > Colwellia. The sequence goes on from NVWU01000010.1 coordinate 115,769, forward strand.
CAGTTATGTGACAGTTTTATTACAAGTAAAAGACAGTGATAAAAATGAGTGGATAGTAGCGAGTTAATAATAATTTAAAATTAGTGATTTATTGCTTATTTCAAGAACAATTAATAAATTAATTTATGCACCATTTTACCATAAAAGAGGGAAAGTACTCGATACTGTATTTATCGTTACCTTTTTTGAATACTGATTTTTCTTTCAATAATGTATCAACCCGTTATAACTCTAGAAAGATATACCCATTGAAATACATCAACTAATGACGAGACACGTTAAAGATGCCCGCCTTGCAATACAAAAAAATGGGTTACCAATACTATTTAGGCTCAAACCCCTCAAGCGTTACACCTGTTAGTCCGCCAGTACCACTTTGATCATTATCTCTCAGTTTAATCATCAAGCGTAAGTCATTAGGTGAATCAGCATGATGAATAGCATCCGCATAACTAATTAGACTTTGTTGGTATAAATTAAAGAGTGCTTGATCAAAAGTTTGCATACCTAACTCATTGGATTTTTGCATCACTTCTTTGATACTGCCTATATCACCTTTTTTTATCAGCTCTGCAACATAGGGTGAATTTAATAAGACCTCTATAACTGCAACACGGCCATTACCATCTATTGTTGGCACCAATTGTTGAGCAATTATTCCGCGTAAATTCAACGCTAAATCAAACAATAATTTACCATGTTGATCAGCCGGAACTAAATGCATAATACGGTCAATCGCTTGGTTTGCATTATTTGCATGCAATGTAGCAATACATAAATGCCCAGTTTCTGCAAAACTTAACGCATATTCCATCGTTTCTTTACTACGAATTTCACCAATTAAAATAACATCAGGTGCTTGTCGCAATGAACTTTTCAGTGCAGCATCAAATGATTCCGTATCTAAACCGACTTCCCGCTGAGTGATCATACTTTTTGCATGTTCATGAACAAATTCCACCGGATCTTCAATCGTAAGAATATGCCCTCGAGAATTTCGATTTCGATAACCGATCAAGGACGCCATCGAAGTCGACTTACCCGTACCCGTACCACCAACAAAAAGCAGTAAACCTCGTTTCGACATCACTACATCTTTAAGTATTGAAGGCAAGCCTAAGTCGTCAAGATCAGGAATATCAGTCACAATACGACGGACAACCATGCCCGCCATATCTCGTTGCCAAAAAGCAGATATCCGAAAACGTCCTATATTGTCAATAGATATGGCAAAGTTACACTCTTTTTCTTCATCAAATTGCCGAACCTGTTTTTCATTCATTGCATTATGAACTAAGCCTAACGACTCTTCAGCTGACAAGACATGCTCACTAATAGGATGTAATTCGCCATTAATTTTTGCACTAACAGCTAACTTCGCCGTAACAAACATGTCGGATGCCTCAACGCTCACCATTTTTTCTAATAGCTGATGAAAATTCATTAGATATTCCTGTTCTTATATTGCTAAAATGTATTAAAAACTCTTAAATTGGTTTTTATCTACCGCTTTTTCCATTGCCGCACTTTTAGTGATCACACCGCGATTAACAAGGTTTTGTAAACATTGATCCATTGTTTGCATACCATGTGACATACCGGTTTGAATTGACGAATACATTTGTGCAATTTTATCCTCACGAATTAAATTTCTAATCGCTGGGGTACCAATCATAATTTCATGGGAGGCAACGCGACCGCCACCCACTTTTTTAATTAAAGTTTGAGAAATAACTGCGCGCAGAGATTCTGACAACATAGAGCGCACCATCGATTTTTCCGCTGCTGGAAATACATCAATAATACGGTCAATAGTTTTAGGCGCAGAAGTAGTATGTAATGTACCGAACACTAAATGACCTGTTTCTGCTGCGGTCATCGCAAGACGAATAGTTTCTAGATCACGCATTTCACCCACTAAAATAACATCAGGATCTTCACGCAAAGCTGAACGTAATGCAGCTTCAAAACTTAACGTATCTCGATGCACTTCTCGTTGATTAATTAAGCATTGTTTATTTTCATGCACGAATTCAATTGGATCTTCAATTGTTAAAATATGATCATTTTTAGTATTATTAATATAATCAACCATCGCGGCTAAGGTAGTTGATTTACCCGAGCCTGTTGGGCCTGTTACCAAAACCAAACCACGCGGCGTGTCAGAAATATCACGAAAAATATCAGGACAGCCTAGATCATCTAACGAGAGAATCTTACTTGGAATAGTACGAAATACGGCAGCAGGACCTCTATTTTGATTAAAAGCATTCACCCTAAAACGTGCTAAATTTGGTACTTCAAAAGAAAAATCCACCTCTAATTTTTCTTCATATTCTTTACGTTGGCGATCATTCATAATATCGTAAACTAAAGCGTTTACATCTTTAGCATCAAAAGCAGGGATATTTAATTTACGCACATCACCATCGACTCGAATCAATGGTGGCGACCCCGTTGATAGATGTAAATCTGACGCTTCATGCTGCACACTAAATGCGAGTAGTTCGGTAATATCCATAAAAAATCCTCGGTTTATCTGTTAAAATAGTATCTGTTAAAGGTATAAAGTACTATTTGTTAAAATATATATCTGTCAAAGTATTAGACTCAACATTATTTAGCTAAAAAACATGAACAAAATTAAAGAAAATATAGAAAATATTAAACAACAAATTGATCAAGCTTACCATGCTACTTACCATACGAATAATCAAGCAAATAAGTCATCTTCAACTAATAGAAAAAATCCTATTACATTACTCGCGGTTAGTAAAACCAAACCAGCGACGGCGATAGAACAAGCTTACTTAGCTGGGCAACGTAATTTTGGTGAAAATTATTTACAAGAAGCGGTTGAGAAAATAGCTCAATTATCACATTGTCCAAAACTTTGCTGGCACTTTATTGGTCCTATTCAATCTAATAAAACAAAGCAAATTGCAAAAAATTTCACTTGGGTGCACAGCGTTGATAGAGCTAAAATTGCCAGACGCTTAAATACACACCTTAAAGAGTATTTAAGTGAAGAAAAGCATTCAAATTCTTGTCAAGATAGCGCGCTAAACATTTGTTTACAAGTCAATATTAGTGAAGAGCCATCAAAATCTGGCGTCATGGCTAGTGAACTGTTTTCTTTAGCTGAAGTTGTTGATAACTGTGATAAACTCACTTTACGGGGCTTAATGGCTATTCCTGAAAAAAATACCGGTGTGGCAAGTTACGAAAAAATGCAACACTTGTTTAAAAAATTACAAGCCCAATATCCAACCGTAGATACACTTTCTATGGGTATGTCGAACGATTTAAATATAGCAATAGCTCATGGTTCAACAATGGTAAGAATAGGTAGAGCCATCTTTGGAGAAAGAGATTAGAGTGACTAGCGATTCAAAAAAATTACGACCATTAAAACTAGCAAAAGTAAAATTAGGATAACAATATTTATGAAAAAAATAGCGTTCATCGGTGCCGGTAATATGGCACGTGCGATCATTATTGGGTTAGTAAATTCAGGCGTGGCAGCAAAAAACATTATCGTTGCCAACCCTTCAGCAGAAAAAAGAGTCATGCTCGCCAATGAATTTGGTGTGCAACAAACCAATGATAATATTGAAGCCGCAAAATTTGCTGATATTATCGTACTTAGCGTTAAGCCACATTTTATTTGTGATGTTTGCCAACAATTAAGCAGTGCACTAAATATTAGCAATAAGTTATTCGTTTCGGTTGCCGCAGGGACTACGGTTACTCAAATTCAACAGGCATTGAATTCACAAGTTGCACTAGTACGGGTTATGCCCAATACACCTGCGCAATTAGGGTTAGGAATGAGTGGACTGTTTGCATCAAAAGAAGTCAACAGTGAACAAAAAGCGGCAAGTGATAAATTAATGTCTGCTGTCGGTAAAGTTATTTGGTTAAAAAATGAAGAGCAAATTAACGATATTATCGCCATTGCTGGCTCCGCCCCCGCCTATTTTTTTCTCTTTATGGAAGCCATGGAAAAGCAAGCACAAACATTAGGTTTTAATGCCCAAGAAAGTCGAATGCTAGTACAGCAAACAGCCCTTGGCGCGGCCCAAATGGTTGAACATAATACCGCCGCCATTAGCACCTTAAGAGAAAATGTTACCTCAAAAGGGGGAACTACCTTTGCAGCCCTTGAACAGTTTAGAAAAGATGGCCTAGAAAAAATAGTAAGTAACGCAATGAATGCTGCTATTGCTAGAGCCGAAGAAATGGCAAAAGACAGTTAAAAGTTTCAAGTTTCGAATATAAATAAAATTTTGGAGATATAATGGAAGCAGTAATATACTTACTTCGATTCGCATTTGATGCGTTTTTAATGATTTTGATCATGCGTTTTTGGTTACAATGGGTTAAAGCAGATTTTTATAATCCACTCAGTCAATTTATCGTTAAAGTAAGTAACCCTTTGGTAGTCCCTTTACGTAGAATAATTCCCGGCTTAGGCGGTTTAGACATAGCAACCCTTGTGGTTGCTTATATAATAGCGACATTGAAATTTTTTGCTCTAGCCGCATTGGCGGGTGAAAGCTTAGGTCCCTTAGCTTTCTACATTGGTCTCTTGGTTTTATTAAAACAAGCCGGTTTTTTACTCTTTATGATTATGATCATCATGGCTCTCATGAGTTGGGTAGTACAAGGCTACAATCCAACCTTGATGATTTTCAATCAATTAACAGAACCATTTTTAAACCCTATTAGGCGTATTATGCCTAACTTAGGTGGCTTAGACTTATCCATGATTGTTGCTTTTGTCGCCATGAATGTCATTAACATTCTACTTTCCAACTCTTTGCCTTATTGGAGCGCATTATAAGTAATAAATAAAAGGTGTTTATACGTTGAACTACAAACACCTTTTTTCAGGTCTGTTCTATAATAGGTATTATAGGCCTTATCAAAATCAATTATTCAGGAGAGCCACATGAAGAATTCCATAATGAAATTTTTGCTAGCGATCACTATCAGTTTTTTTGCTATCACTTACGCTAACGCTGAAAACATGAAAAAACTTGGCTCAATGGACGTGCATTACATGGCTATTGGCTCAACTTTTTTTACACCCGAAATTGCGAAGGTCTATGGTATAACCCGTAGCCGATATAATGGCCTTATTAATATTTCTGTACTTGATAATACCACAGCAGGAAATCCAGCTAAAACAGTCAGCATTAATGGGAAAGCAAAAAATAATTTAGGCCAATTTAAAACCTTAGAATTTACCGAAGTAAAAGAAGGTGATGCCATTTATTATTTAGCACAAATAAAATATAGCAACGAAGAAACAATCCATTTCACCTTAACCATCAATGATGGCAAAGAGCAGCAAACATTAAAGTTTTCTCAAAAATTTTATGTTGATTAACAAGTAAGTTTAGGGTTTAGAGTAACATAGTGGCCAATAATATTGTTTGTCACTATTCAAAGATAATTTTTACAATCGCTAAGTGATATACGGTATTATTGCCGACATTATCTTTTAAGAAAAAGTATCAATATTTCATGTCAAAAATAGTTTTAGCCACGGGTAATCAAGGCAAAGTAAAAGAATTAGCCAGTTTACTTGCTACACATCAATTAGAAGTTGTTCCACAAAGTGATTTTAATGTGCCTGATGTGGCTGAAACAGGCTCCACCTTTGTTGAAAATGCCATCATTAAAGCACGCCATGCGGCAAAAATTACTGGTTTACCTGCCATCGCTGACGATTCTGGCCTAGAGGTTGATGCGCTCAATGGTGCGCCCGGCGTTTATTCTGCTCGTTATGCTAGTGATATTATCGAAAACCCCAGTGATGATGACAACACCAATAAATTACTAAATGCACTAAAAAACACCCCAGATGAACACCGCAGTGCACGTTTTCATTGTGTCTTAGTTTATATGCAGCACGAAAATGATCCTACTCCTATTATTTGTCATGGTGTGTGGCAAGGAAGTATTAGTCGAACAAAGCAAGGTGACCAGGGCTTTGGTTATGATCCTATTTTTTGGCAGAGTGACTTGCAATTGTCTTCTGCGCAATTACCACGTGATGTTAAAAATAAGTTAAGTCATCGCGGCCAAGCGCTAGCAAAATTAGTTAAAAAATTAACCAAGGCTTAGTCATAAAAATATAATCATGAATACACCATTATTGACGACACCACCTTTATCACTCTACATTCATATACCTTGGTGTGTAGAAAAATGTCCTTATTGTGATTTTAATTCCCATGCATTAAAGTCACAAGTACCCGAGGAAGATTATGTTAAGGCCTTAATCGCTGATTTAGATGCTGATATTGCCCACTTTGATTTATCACTACGACCATTACACTCAATTTTTATTGGTGGGGGTACACCAAGTTTATTTTCCGCAAAGGCTATTGAAAGCCTATTAAAACAAGTGTTGTCTCGCTTTAAACAAAACTTTTCTCCAAAAAATAATATCGAAATTACGTTAGAAGCGAATCCCGGCACAGTAGAAGCAGATAAGTTTATTGGTTTTGCCAAAGCAGGCGTAACTCGTTTATCTATTGGCGTACAAAGCTTTGAATCAGAAAAATTACTTAAACTCGGTAGGATTCATAATGTTAGTCAAGCAAAATTCGCCGCTCAACTTGCCCATGAATCTGGCGTAAAAAGTTTCAACTTAGATTTAATGCATGGTTTGCCCAATCAAACCCTAGACAATGCTTTAGATGATTTGAAAACGGCCATTGATTTAAAACCCGACCACCTCTCCTGGTATCAACTGACCATTGAGCCAAACACTGCCTTTCATTCTAAACCGCCTAAATTACCGCAAGATGAAGTGTTATGGGATATTCAAGATCAAGGTTTTAAATTACTTAAGGATGCTGGCTATCAACAATATGAAATTTCAGCATTTCGTCTCGTAAAAGATAATAGCGCTGATGATAAGCAGTGCCAACATAACCTTAATTACTGGCGTTTTGGTGACTACCTTGGTATAGGTTGTGGTGCACACGGTAAGATTACTGACAGTAAAAAAGGTATCATTCAGCGCACAGTAAAAATTAAACATCCAAAGGGGTATCTTGATTCAAACCGAACGCCATTAGATCACCTAAATACGGTCACTAATGATGAATTGCCCTTTGAATACATGATGAACCAACTACGGTTGTTTTCTAGCTTTACCTTAGCAGAATATCAACAGCGCACAGGGTTAGTTGCCAGTACCGTATTACCAACGCTACTACAGGCACAAAATAAAAAACTGATAGCTTGTACTGATAATCATGCCATCGAAGGTCAGTGGCAAGTCACGCCACTGGGCCATCGGTATTTAAATGATTTACTCGAGCTTTTTCTCTAATGATATTAGATGATGACAGCAATGAAAAGAGTAAAAACATTGATCAACACTTCATGGAGCAGGCCTTTAAGCTAGCGCAACAGGCTGAAAAACTTAATGAAATACCTGTTGGTGCGGTAGTCGTTTATCAAGATAAAATTATTGGCGAAGGTTTTAATCAATCTATACTACTTAACGATCCTTCAGCCCATGCTGAAATGCTTGCCATTCGCCAAGCTGGAAAGTACCTTAATAACTATCGACTACTGAATTGCACCTTGTACGTTACGTTAGAGCCCTGCCCCATGTGTGCAGGATTATTAGTACATAGCCGGATAAAACGGCTTGTTTATGCAAGCCCAGATCTAAAAACAGGCGCAGCTGGCAGTACTTTTAATCTAGTGTGTAATGAACAGCTAAACCATCAAGTAGAAGTGACTGGTGGCATAATGCAAGAACAATGTAGCCAATTATTATCCTCTTTTTTTAAGCGTCGTCGAGCGGAAAAAAAGCAACAAAAAAAATTAAAAAGTATATCTAAAAATTCTAATAACAACGAAAATCTTCTCTAAACCATGACAATATTAATAACGGCATTTAATATAGTGAATACTTAATTGGTATCATTAATGAGAATAATTTTAAGGAAAGTCAACTTTCAAACATGAAGCGCTTGCCTTAGTAATAGGCAGTATTGGCATTGAAAGCAATGATGTTATTGAAAATGTAGACCATTTAAAATATAAATTAATTAATTGGTATAACACTCAGTTAGACTATTCAGCTAATAGAATTAAGCTTAACAACTTATTAGATGAACAAGCAAATTCCACAACTGATATGAATAATAGAATAAAAATTTTAGAAACGCGTTAATTCCTCAACTTGATCGCCAGTGATTACTGATAACAAGCTATGTTTTTTAGTTATTTTTAATGCTTTGTGGCTCATTAAATTCTGTAACGACTTGATTAAAATAAAACTGTCGACGAGTATTCATTTTATTATGTTGTACTTTAAGGTGCTTTCTCCGAGCATTGGCTGATATTTGTCTTCTTATTTTCATCTGATTCTCTTTATATTAAATAATAATTTCCAAGTTATTATTGTCTTTGAATATGTCATTCATATGACAAGATAAAAAATAACCAAATTAATATAGATTACTCAGTTGACTCTATTATTTCAGATGCAACAATTTCAGATTCGACAACTTCGGCTGCAAGAATATCCTCAGCAGCTTCTGTTGCTTTAGTGTCTAACCAAGCTAGCGTGTCATAATAACGACGAATATTTTCCACATAGTGCACCGGCTCTTTTCCACGAGCATAGCCATATTTGGTTTTTTTATAATATTTTTTTTGTTGCAATAATGGCAAACGAGTTTTGACTTCAACCCAACGATCGGGATCGCCACCTTGCTGCTGTGTAATAATTCTCGCGTCATTTAAGTGACCAAAACCAACATTATAAGAAGCAAGCGCAAACCACATTCTGTCAGGGCTAGGAATTCTATCGGGCATTTTATTAATCATACGCTTAAAGTACTTAGCGCCACCTCGAATACTTTGCTCTGCATCTAATCGACTTTTTATACCCATTTGTTTAGCGGTAGCAAGGGTTAGCATCATCATACCTCGCACCCCCGTATGAGAGCGCGCATGTGGTCGCCAATGAGATTCTTGGTAACTAATTGCCGCTAATAAACGCCAATCGATTTCTTGCGCATATTTTTCAAATAACGCTTGGTATTTAGGTAGTTTTGTCGAAACAGCACGAATAAAAGTGCGAGTTTCAACATAATTAAATTGCTCAATATGACCATAATATTTGTCATCAAGTGCTAACAGTGTACCGTTATGGTGCACTTGTCCAAAAAACTCGATCAAACTAGCTAAAATAGCATCATCACCATTTTTATTCAACATCCAAGCTAATGGCTCAGCTTTTTGAATAGTAAATCCAACACTAATCTCTGGATAGTAACGGCGATTAACCGCTAAAGTATTACTATCAATAACCGTGTAATCAATTTCGTCATTCAATATTTTTAATAACAACTCTTCACTATCAAATTCCGATGTTTCTAACCAGTTAAGTTCATTATGTTCTTGTTTAAGCACTTCTAAATTTTCAACATGACTTGAGCTAGCCGTGATCATTAGTTTACCGGTAAGATCGCTAAGTTTTCTTGGTCTTACTTTTCCTTGCTTAAAGACTAATTTTTGGCTGACTTGTTCATAACTTGGCGCAAAACGAAAGCGAGATAAACGTTTCTCTGTTACCGACAAACCTGCAGCAAGCAAATCGACTTCCCCCGTATTGAGTTTAAAAAACAATGCATCAAGGGAATAGCTAGGCACTATTTTTAAGTCAACATTGAGGTACTCAGCATATTTTTTTGCCAAATCATATTCGAAACCAGCAAAACCATCGGTTTGAACATAATAGCTATTAGGTCCAAACAAAGTGCCTACACTAACATAGCCTCGTTCAAGAATACGGGCAAAACTTGCCTGTTGCTTCTGCTCACTACAAGAAAAAAACAATGGAAGTAACAAAAAAACAAATAATACTTTATTGTTAATTTTTTGGAAAAAGTTATTAAAAGATGAATATTTCATAAGCTTAATTGTGTCGCGTATTGGCTTGTTAGCCAAGTACTTTTTCTCTCGTATGCTTTTTAATAGTCTGCTGAACTTTAACGCTTACTAAAAAGTAATAATTAAACTATAATACGCGCGAAATTTTCAGCTCTTATGTCGAACATAAATCGAATACAGTGCTGAATAACAACCTTACATAAAACTTGGTGATTAATCCTATGACGATGTTGATAAAAAACCTTCGTGGCGCTCCAGCACTTTCTGACTTTAGAGTACAAAAACTATTAGCTCAATGTGCACAATTACAACTACCTGTAACTGAAATTTATGCAGAATTTGCCCACTTTGCTCAACTTAACGATGAGCTAACCACTATTGAAGCAAAGGTTTTACAACAGCTACTAACCTATGGTCCAACTATTGAAGAGCATGAGCCTCAAGGACAATTTCACTTAGTCACTCCTCGTCCAGGTACCATATCGCCATGGTCATCTAAATCAACTGACATTGCGCATAACTGTGGTTTAGCTAAAGTAGAGCGTTTAGAACGTGGCATGGCTTACTATGTAAGCGTTGACGAGGGTGTCAAATTAAGCGCCGAGCAAGAAATACAGCTTATCAGCCTATTGCATGATCGTATGATGGAAAGTGTATTTACCAACTTCACTGATGCCGATAAATTATTTGTTAGTGCTGAGCCAGGTAAATTAACTGCTATTGATATTGAAAACGGCGGTAAAAATGCGCTTACGCAAGCGAACATTGAACTAGGTTTAGCGCTTGCCGATGATGAAGTAAATTATTTATTTGAAAACTTTACCAAATTAGGTCGTAACCCACACGACATTGAACTTTATATGTTCGCTCAAGCGAACTCAGAGCATTGTCGTCATAAAATATTTAATGCTGACTGGACTATTGATGGCGAAAAACAGCCAAAATCATTATTTAAGATGATCCGTAATACCCATGAAGTTAACCCTGACTTTGTCCTAAGTGCTTATAAAGATAATGCAGCGGTAATGATAGGTAACAAGGGCGGTCGTTTTTTCCCAAACCCAGAAACTAATGTTTATGGTTACCACCACGAAGACATTCAAATATTAATGAAGGTTGAAACTCATAACCATCCTACGGCTATTTCACCCTACCCTGGTGCAGCAACCGGTAGTGGTGGCGAAATCCGTGATGAAGGCGCAACAGGTATTGGCTCAAAACCTAAAGCGGGTTTAGTTGGTTTTTCTGTGTCTAACTTACGTATTCCTGATTTTGAACAGCCTTGGGAAACCGATTTTGGCAAACCAAGTCGCATTGTTTCAGCTTTAGATATTATGATGGAAGGCCCACTAGGTGGCGCGGCATTTAATAACGAATTTGGTCGCCCTGCTATTTTAGGTTACTTCCGTACGTATGAAGAAGAAGTTAACTCTTTTAACGGCACTGAAGTACGTGGTTATCACAAACCGATTATGCTTGCTGGCGGCCTAGGTAATATTCGCGATGAACACGTACAAAAACGCGAAATTATTGTTGGCGCAAACTTAATTGCTCTTGGCGGACCTGCCATGAATATCGGTTTAGGCGGCGGCGCAGCCTCTTCAATGGCCTCTGGTCAATCAGCAGAAAGTTTAGACTTTGCTTCTGTGCAACGTGAAAATCCTGAAATGGAGCGTCGTTGTCAAGAAGTCATCGACAAGTGTTGGCAGCTAGGCGAACAAAACCCAATCGCCTTTATTCATGATGTTGGTGCGGGTGGTTTATCAAATGCTTTCCCTGAGTTAGTTTCTGATGGCGGCCGTGGTGGTGTTTTCGAACTTCGTAATGTACCTAATGATGAACACAGCATGGCGCCTCATGAAATCTGGTGTAATGAATCTCAAGAACGTTATGTTATTGCGGTATCAGATGAAAATTTAGCAACTTTTGAACAAATATGTCAACGTGAACGTGCGCCATTTTCTGTTGTAGGTAGAGCAACTGAAGAAGCACAATTAACCGTTACTGATGCACACTTTGCTGACAACGACAAATTAGCCACGCCGATTAATTTACCCCTTGATGTATTGCTAGGGAAAACCCCTAAAATATTTAAAGACGTACAAAGTGCTACTGCCACAGGTGATGAATTTAATGTTAGCGAAATTAATATTGAAGAGGCGGCAAATCGCATTTTAAGTTTACCAACGGTTGCTGAAAAAACTTTCTTGATTACTATTGGCGATCGAAGCGTAACCGGTATGGTAAATCGCGACCAAATGGTTGGCCCTTGGCAAGTACCAGTGGCTGATTGTGGGGTTACCGCCTCAGCGCTTGACTCTTACCACGGCGAAGCAATGTCATTAGGTGAACGTACGCCTGTTGCTTTACTAAACTTTGGCGCATCAGCGCGTTTAGCCGTCGCTGAATCATTAATGAACATTGCCGGTACTGATATTGCTGGTTCTGACGGTGATAGGTTAAACCGTATTAAGCTTTCAGCTAACTGGATGTCTCCTGCGGGGCACCCTGGTGAAGATGCCGGCCTTTACGAAGCAGTTAAAGCGATTGGCGAAGAATTATGCCCAGCACTTGGTTTAACCATCCCTGTCGGCAAAGATTCAATGTCAATGAAAACTAAATGGCAAGATAACGGTGAAGATAAAAGCGTTACCTCGCCAATGTCATTAATCATCACCGCTTTTGGCGTGGTAGAAGATATTCGCAAAACAGTTACTCCTGAATTAAGAACCAATCAAAGCGGCTTTAATGAAGAGTCGCGTATTGTCGCAATTGATTTATCAAAAGGTAAAAACCGTTTAGGCGGCTCATGTTTGGCGCAAGTTTATAAAAAACTAGGCAATGAAACACCAGACGTTGATAGCCCTGAAGTTTTAAAAGGTTTCTTCAATGCCATGCAAACGCTAGTACGCGAAGAAAAGCTTATTGCTTATCACGATATTTCTGATGGTGGTTTATTTACCACCGTTTGTGAGATGGCGTTTGCCGGTCACACCGGTATAGATATTGATATGAGTAAATTAAACGGTAATAACGTTGCCGTTTTATTTAATGAAGAGCTTGGCGCGGTCATACAAATTCGTGAAAGCGATGTAAATGCTATTAACACTATTTTAGCCGAGCATGGCATATTGGAGTGTTGCACTGACATTGGTCGACTTAATAACGAGGATACTATTCGCTTTACTCGTGATGGCGAACTAGTGTTAGAAAACTCTCGTACTTATTATCGTACTACCTGGGCACAAACCACTTATAGAATGCAATCTATGCGTGATAACCCAGAATGTGCACAGCAAGAACATGATGTGAAATTTGACACGGAAGACCCCGGTTTACAGGCCAACTTGAGCTTTGATATTAACGAAGATATTGTTGCTGACCTGATTGCTAAAGATGCACAAAAAGAGTCTAACCCGCGCATTGCTATTTTACGTGAGCAAGGTGTTAACTCTCATGTTGAAATGGCCGCTGCGTTTGATCGCGCAGGTTTTGTTGCCATTGATGTGCATATGTCAGACATTTTAGCCGGTCGTACAGATTTAGCTAATTTTAATGGCTTAGTTGCTTGTGGTGGTTTCTCATACGGCGATGTTTTGGGTGCTGGTGAAGGTTGGGCAAAATCAATTTTATTCAACCCAAGTGCAAAAGCTATGTTTAAAGCTTTCTTTGAACGTGAAGATACCTTTTCTTTAGGCGTATGTAATGGCTGTCAAATGATGTCAAACCTAAAAGAAATCATTCCTGGTAGTGACCATTGGCCACACTTTGTACAAAACAAATCAGAGCGCTTTGAAGCTCGTTTTTCATTAGTTGAAATTCAAGAAAGCCCATCAGTATTATTTAAAGGTATGGCTGGCTCAGTAATGCCGATCGCAGTTTCTCATGGTGAAGGTCATGCCGAATTTAGTTCAGAAGATGCTATCAGCTCAGCAAATGATTCAGGTACCGTATCAATGCGCTATGTTGATAACTATGGTCAAATAACTGAAACATACCCGGCAAACCCTAATGGTTCACCTGACGGTATAACGTCACTAACAACCATTGATGGCCGTGTAACAATCATGATGCCGCATCCTGAGCGTGTATTTCGCACTGTTGCTAACTCATGGCATCCAGATAGCTGGGGTGAAGATTCACCTTGGGTTCGTATGTTCCGTAACGCCCGTAAGTTTATTGGCTAATATTTTTGCTACTAGCCCTTACTTCTTAGCTAGAAATACTTATTGACTCGCGTCAACTTCGTGTTTCTTTCTTTGATTAAGAACAATTAGCGTCAAGGTATATACAAATTTAAGCCGACAACTTTCTATTAAGAAATTTGTCAACTTTTTAATACTACTATGCCTGCCTTACTCACATAAAAAAGCCGCTAACTGTGTTAGCGGCTTTTTTATAAACTGACATTGAAGAATAGAGATACCAATTCAATTTATTCTTATCCCCAAATAAAGCGCTGAGTTGGGAATAAGCTTATTTTGTTTGGTCTTAACCTAGTAGCTTGCCTAAGCCATCTGTTAACATTTTTTTTGCTTGTTGCCCTTGTTCTGTATCTAAGTAGCGTTGAGCACTAGCAATAAAGCTACTGATCATTTCTGGCTTTAAACCTAACGCTTCAAATTGCTTTGTTACATCACTTATAGATTTTAATGACTCACTGTATTCTGATGCTTTATCAAGTAACCCACCGATGCTTTCACTAGAACCTGAGCCAGAACTAAGCTTGCTAATATCAGGCATTTGGCTAACTAAACCATCAACACCAGGTAACGATTTTGCAAGCTGAGTAAATTGCTCTGTTGAAACGTTATTTTTAACATAATTTAAAATAGATCCCATACCGCCAGATGCTTGGTCCGTATTAACATCTAAGGCGCTAGTAAGCATACCAATTAAACCTTCTGCGCTTGGCATCGCGGAAGTGCTTTTTTCAACGCTTTGTACTTTAGTATCAACACGTTGTTCTGTAGTTCCACCTAAGCCAACCATACTTTTAAGGCTGTCAAACCAGCTAGTTTCTTCTGCCAGTACAGAAGTACTCAATGTTGAAATAGTTAATAACACAATCAGTTTTTTCATAAGGGGTCCGTAATTTAAATCCATAATTATTTAATGAAGGCAAGTGTACAACATTTTATATATTGGGATATAGCCATTATTATTCAAAATACAGAATTTCAGTGATAATTAAAGTGATTTTATGGCAAAGAAATAATTTCTGATCAATGTATTTAATGCACACTAAGCCTCGGGAATTAATTAAACAAACTCTAGCTGAATATCGGTACAGCCTTTTTTACAACATATGCCTGAATTTTCGCTGCTTGCAGGGCCACTATGCTTAGGCGTGATTAAAAAAAGTGGCTGCTGACAGGTAGAACACAACACAGTTTTCCCTGCCATCACTTTCTTCATTAACTGTCTTTGATTGGCAAAGGAGTTTTTACTTTTCTTCTGTAATTCAGCAAACTGCTTAATATCAATCATGTTTTTTATCTCTTTTCTTTTTGTGACAACTTATACCTACAATGACAGACAGTAAAAACCGTCAAATTTACCCTGTAATGGCGTACACGATAACTTTTGGTTGTTCTCTAACAGTAACTGAGCAAATTGCAATACAAGCACTTGTGAAGGAAAAAATACTGAAACTCCGTTTCTCTTATTTTTGATCATCATAAAGTAAACCTATGATGGTAGTACAACAATACTTAGGCGGCTAAAAACAGTTTTTTCAATTTATATTAGATAAAATCTGCGAGGGACTAACAACAGCTAATACTCATCAGTATTCAAGTGGCAGAATAAAAATTTTTTTAATCCTGCCATTAAATATAATACCAATATCAAATAACGTTATTTAATTTTAAACGCTGATGATTCTTTTTCTAATTCAATGGCTAAACGAGCTAGCTCTACACTTGATTCTGAAATATTCTCAGCTGCTTGACTGGTTTCAGTGACACCTGAATTTAACGTTTCAACATTTTGTAAAATATCATCTACAACCACAGATTGTTCTTCTGCTGCCGTTGCTATTTGCGCACTTAAATCACTAATTTCATCCATGTCACTTGCAATAATTTGATTAAGATCTTTAGCTTCTTTAGCATGTTCCTGTACAGAGTTGGCTTGAAGAACGCTATTTGCCATAATTTCAACCGATGAATTAGCACCAACCATAATGATATTGATTATATCATCAATTTCTTTGGTTGAATCTTGCGTTCTTTGGGCCAGTTGACGAACTTCATCGGCGACCACTGCAAAACCTCGTCCTTGCTCGCCAGCTCTAGCCGCTTCAATAGCGGCATTTAATGCTAATAGATTAGTTTGACCAGCGATACCTTTTATAACACCGAGAATATTAACGACTTGATCAAAGTCTTTTCTCACTTTCTGAACACTTTGCTCAGATTGCTGAATATGCTCGGTCATACTAACAATAGCGTGATAAGTTTCATCTAGCTTATTCGCACCATCGTTCACTTTTTCTTTAATATTATCAACTGCCGATGAGGTAGTTGTAGTGTTGGAAGCAACCTCATTAACGGTTGCACCCATTTCCTGCATTGCCGTAGCAAGCTGCTCTGCAATCACCTGTTGCTCAGTAACCGTCGCACTAGTTTGAGTGGTTATTGCTGCCAGTTCTTCAGATGTTGAGGCTTGTTGAATAGCGATACCCGAAATGTTCCCAACCATTTTAGATAAACTAGTTATCATTTTCCCAATAGCTTCTTGTAAGTGGCCAACCTCGTCATTAGATGTTTTATCAACCGTCATGGTTAAGTCACCATTCGCCACTTTCTGGGCGACATCTGCAATTTCAATGATCGGAGTAGCAATACGTTTAGCCACGAACAAACCTATCATAACGACCACGGCAACGATAATCATCATTAGTATGATAGTGAAAATAGTATTACTACGAATTGATGCAAAGGCCTCAGGCTCATCTATTTCCGATAATATTGCCCAATTAAAATGACCAAATTCAATCTGGTCAAAAGACGATAATACAGGGTTACCGTTATAATCAATAATAATATCAGTGCCTTTCTCTCCCGTAAGTGCACGTTTAACGGCTTCTGTGTCAACACCATTTTCTGTGACTGAACCTGCAAAACTTGCTTTTACAGTATGCCCTTTAGGATCAAGAAATGAATTACTGCGCATTTTTAAATCATTACCAACTAAATAACTTTCTCCTATTTCGCCCATGCCCTCTCTAATCCCCATAATTGTTTGTATACCTTCAAGTGGTAACTGCAAAGCAACATAAAGCGCCACTTGCCCATCAGATTTAAGTAAAGGTTGCGCAATAAATGCGGCAGGTTCACCATTACTGGGATCGTAAGGAGCAAAGTCAACAAAACCATATTGCTTACTTTGAGTAATACTGTTAATCAAAGTACCCAAATTGGAACTTGAATATTTACCCGTTAAAATATTGGTATCAAAATCAGCCTCTTTGGTTACGGTATAAAAAATATGACCATCAGGATTGATCAAAAATAAATCATAATAACCATATTTTTCAATATAACTTTTATAAAAATCTTTATTATTAGCCATTTTAGGGTTAAACGCTTCAGTAACATCAATTTCAGATATTATTGCCCACCGTATGTCACTACCAACATCAATATAATCCCAACTACTCACTACGAGATTACCATTATAATCCATGATAACACTCGTGTTTCTATCTCCATTCAATGCACTCAGGACAGCTTGTGTTTGTACTTTGTTTTTATTAGCAAAAGAAGCCTTAGCAGAATATTCTGTCGGGTTTAAATAAGAATCTGAACGCATGAGTTTGTCTTGTCCAACAAGATATGACTCGCCCGATTCGCCCATTCCTTCTCTATCACCTAATATACTATTAATTTTATCTAGCGGTTGCTGATAGGCAATATACCCCACTCGTTTACCCTTAACTTCTACGGGCTTAATTACAAAGGCAGCGGGAGCATTATTGCTCGGGGCATAAGGAAAGAAATCCCCAAATTGAACGTTTGATGAATTCGATTGTTTAGCTAAGTTAAATGCCTGATAGAATGAGCTACCCGTTAAATCCTTAGGAATTTCTTTCCCTAAATCACTTTCTCGTGTGACCGAATAAACAATAGTACCGTTATTGCTAATGATAAAGAAATCGTACCAACCAAAATATGACAAGAACGGCTTATAGTTTTTATCGTATTTATTAAGTAAATTATGCCACTGTTTTTTATTCGAAAAATTATTAACTAGTTCAGTAATGGCTTGGTGAGTATTATGTTCATTTGCCAGAATTTCTAATTGAAGCTTATTACCCTTAAAATAATCGTTAATCTGAGATTTTTTAAGTTTGTTTATCGCCGATAGTCTCATAAAAGCTTGCTGTTGTATGGTATCAGCAATATCAATAAGAACACCCATATCACCTTGACGTTCAGCAAAGTAATTTTCAATGGCCTGCTTTTTAATCTGGTTTATTGCGGTGAGTTGGTTATAAATTTTGCTGGTGACATCTGCTGTACTATTTATGGTTGATATGGTGCTAATAATTATTGCAGGAACTAAACCTAGTACCATAAAAATAAGTATAAACTTTACTTTCAAACTTTTTAAATTAATCATAAAACTCTCTTATTAATTTTTATTCTCCATTATCCTTGCGTTAAAATGTACAGATTGACTATTCCTTGCCATTCGCCAGTATTATCATTGGGAAAAAGGGTTAACTCATGATCCATGGATCACTTTTTCTTATTACCTTTACAAAAAGGCATTATTAAAATGCATGTTACCTGATAACGCTTAATGGGTAAAAGTGTTAAGCTCACCCATATTAATTTTATTTCTTTTTCTGCCGTTTATGACCCTTTTTTTTGAGCATCATATAAAACTTGATAACATTACTTATAACACGACTGATAAAAATATTGATGTTAATACACTCACCGCGTTAACTGCACTTTTCGATAGTCTTGCAAAAACAGACAATGCACTGAGTAAGGCGCAACTTAAACAAGCGATAAGTAAAGGGGCTTTATGGCTAACCCGTGGCAAACATACCCAACGACTACGTCGCGTTAAAAGAACGCTGCAACAAGATGATGAGTTACACTTTTATTATAATGAAGCGGTGCTTGCTAATGAGGTTCCTAAGGCTATTTTGATCAGCGATGAGGGCGACTATAGTGTTTGGTATAAACCCTTTGGTATGCTTTCTCAAGGCTCTAAATGGAGTGACCATTGCACTATTGCCCGCTTTGCACAGCAGTTTTTCACCAATGAACGTGCTGTTTTTATTGTCCATCGTTTAGACAAAGCCGCAACAGGGTTGATACTAATTGCTCACAGTAAAAAAGCGGTAAAAGCGTTATCTTTAATGTTTGAAAATCGCACCACTAATAACAACTCACTTGAGAAATATTACCAAATAATTGTTCATGGTAATCACAGTATAAATGAGCAACCACAAGTGATAACAAGCGATGTCGAAGGCAAAAGTGCCCGTAGCACTTTTCGCTGTTTAACTTATGACAAAATTAAAGAGCAATCACTGATCGAAGTGAAAATTGATAGCGGCAGAAAACATCAAATTCGTGTTCACGCTGCCAGTGTTGGTTTGCCAGTAGTGGGCGATAGACTGCACGGCATTGCCGATAACAATGAATCACTCAATCTACAGTTATGTGCGGTTAGTTTAAGTTTTATTTGCCCTATAACACAACAAAAGCAATACTTTCAATTACCCGAGGCATTAAGACCTCAGTTGTGATAATTGTTTGTCATGTACTTTAGCAAGGAAAATTATTGCACAAATAGCACCAAACAATGCCATTGCCATATCCGACTGCGTATCCCAAATATAGCCTTGCGTTCCTAGAAATGCCTCGGCATTTTCACCGCTAGCAATAGCAACCCACCATTCAATTAATTCATAAAAGGCGCTAAAGGCGAGACAAATGGACACGATAAAAACATTCAACCACGCTTGACTGTTAACACCACCATTAACCACATTTTTTCGAGTTAATATTTCACGCGCAATCACGGCGGGAACAAAGCCTTGAGCAAAGTGACCTACTTTATCGTAATTATTACGTTCAAAATTGAATAGATCTTTGATGGTGTCAAATAGCGGCACCTCGGCATAGGTATAGTGGCCGCCCACCATTAACACGATGCAATGGCATAAAATAAGGCTATACAGCAAAGGGGTTAAACGGAATGAGTGATAGGTATAAAGTAAAATCACCGCACCAATCATGGCCGGTAATACTTCTAAAAACCAAGTAAAATAATCTTTAGGGGCGATGCCTGACCAAATAAGTACTGAGAGATAAATAAAGACCCAAAGAAATTTAATGGTGTTACTCCAATGACTTAGTTCACTTCATTTATAATTGAAAAAACCGAGACTAGCTCGGTTTTTCTTTATACCTATGACTTTAGCCCAACTAACATGCATTGCCACTAGCATTATTAGGATCTACAATAATACTCGTAATACTTGGTCTAGTTACACCATTAGCTGCAACGCTAGTCGCCGTATTAGTATTATTATATATAGCGCGACAATGATCTCCATTTGTAGCATCTGTATGTTCAAATGTACCTACAGAAGTACCTGTTAGTTCAGTAAAATCTTCCAATACTAATAAGTCTTTCATAGAGGCATTTACTGGCCAGCCGTAGTTTAAGTTTATTACTACGCCATCAACACTAATATTTTGGCCTGTACCTGCTGCTTTAATTTTTCCTGCGGCAAGCGCTTTAGCATGTGTCATATCAGCAGCTGAATTCATTGATCCTCTCACAGCTTCAACAACAGAAGCTTTAGCATCGCTCGTTAAATCAATAAACTTAGGTACTGCTGTTACCGCTAAAATACCTAAAATAACAATAACGACGACTAATTCGATTAACGTAAAACCTTGCTGCTTGTTTACTGATTGAGTGTTGACTTGCTGCGTATTTCTAAGTGTACTTAAGCGCATTATAGACTTCCTTTTTGATTCAATTTAAATTTTTATTATTTTCTTGCTGCGTTATTAGTTAATGACTACTTAACTATGGCCTAACAATTAATAGCCTAATAATTAATTTTTATTAATAGTTACTACGACAGAACTATTCGCATTGTTGTAAAAAAAGTTATTACCTACCGTATCATCTGCTGGCGCGGTATAGTTGCCACTAGCATCTTGTGCTAATGTTTCTCTCAAAAAATAGCCACAAAGATTATTATTAACGATAACAAAGTAATTAATATTTTTTGTATTGTCATTTAAGTCTGCAATGGTGGCGCTAATGGTTGGTGGTTGCGCGA
This sequence comes from Colwellia sp., assembly GCA_002733765.1. Lineage (GTDB taxonomy): Bacteria > Pseudomonadota > Gammaproteobacteria > Enterobacterales > Alteromonadaceae > Colwellia. The sequence goes on from NVWU01000010.1 coordinate 137,034, forward strand.
ATATACCTTGCCATACATTGATACAATCAGTCGTATCCATCTCTGTACCATCAGCATTACCCGCATCGTAGCCGGTAGGATAACCTGGTCTAATAGTGGTACTAGTGCTACTTGGGGTTGTTAAGAATAATTCTGTTCCATCATACATAACACGGTTGACACTACTTGCCATTGGACGAGCTTCAGCTTCCCATTGTGCTCTCACTAATGACACACCAGTAGCAAAACCACCCGCCATCCCTTCAATATTTGCTTGTTTAGCTTGTTCGGTTAAATCTAAAAACTTAGGAATAGCAGTAACGGCTAAAAAGCCCAATATAACTACAACGATAACCAACTCAATTAAAGTAAAACCTGCGGCTTGCTTTATTTTTGATCTATTCATTTGGATTCGATTATTCATACTAGCCTCATATTCCCTAACTTAATTTTATTGTAACAGTGATTTATTTACTAAGTCACTTATTTAACACCATTATTTACATTTTAGTACAATTTTTTGCTCAAATTTTTAGTTTAAGTCAGTTGCTTTGATCACTTTACTCACTTTACCGTTAGCGCGATTATAATAAAAATAACTGCCATCTAACAAAACGTATCGGCACTGTACTTTACCCCGAACACGTCGTTCAGTTATATTATCATGAACCTCTATTGCACTAATAGAAAACTGCATTAAGCTTATTGGCGTTTCCATTATTAATTGCCAAATAGCCTCACACGCTAATTGTTTTTGTTTAACATCGACCCAACCTGCATTATTAACAGGCATTGCTTGCTTTTCTTTTTTATTAAAAGAAACAAGTTGCACCGTATTTGGCTGTTTATCCATTAACCATTGCGCATGAACTGCACTCACTTTAGTATTAAAACTTTGCGCTACCTTGGTAAAGCCGGCTTGGGTAAATTGAGCTTCACTTTTAATAAAGTAGTTAATAAAAACTGCCATCATCACCCCAACTAGCGCAATAATAACGATAAACTCAGCAAGTGACTTTTCTTTTTTTTCACTATTAGTTGCCATTTAATAATTACTTACCCTGCATCGCTGACGCCATATCCCACATTGGCGTAAAAATACCTAGCGCGAGCACCAATACCATCGCGGCTACCCCCACCAACAGTAGTGGCTCTATTCGAGCCGTTAAGGTACTTAAATCGTAATCAACTTCTCGTTCATAATAATCGCCCACTTCTTTTAGTAACTCATCTACCCTACCCGTTTCTTCGCCTACCGCGATCATTTGCAATACCAGAGGGGTAAATAAAGTACTGGCAATCGCTGCACGTAATAAGCTTTCTCCGCTTTCAATCGCTTGACGCATAGCAATAATTTTTTCTTCCATAAAACTATTATCAACGGCGTCAGCCACAAGGCTTAAACCTGTTGTCATTGGAATACCTGATTTTAAAATGATACCAAAACTATGGGAAAATCTAGCCAAAATGGAGCGTTCAAGGATACTGCCAATGATGGGTAGTTTTATTTTTCTTTTATCCCACTGGTAACGACCTTTCTCTGTTTTAAGTGATTTTCGCAAAGTATAATAAGCGACGATACAAGCCACTAACATGTAAGGCCAATAATTTAAAAATAAGTTAGAGCTGTTTATTAAAAATTTAGTCGCTAAGGGCAAGTCTGCACCCAATTTGGCAAACATATTAGCAAAAGTAGGAATAACAAATATATTCAAAATAACAAGTGCGGCGGCTAAAGCAATTAACACCATAGAAGGGTAACGCAATGCCGTTTTAATACGCTTTCTCGTTGCTTGTTCACGTTCTAAATATGTAGTGAGTTTTAAAAAAGATTCTTCAAGTTGACCGGTATTTTCACCAACATGAATTAATGATACAAATAAAGAATCAAAAATATCTGGGTGCTGATTTAATGCTGATGAAAGGGTGTAGCCGCCCTGCAACTGGTTAGCAATATCAACCAACGCTTTTTTAAGGGGAGTTGAATTACTTGCCTCTTCCATGCCATTTATTGCACGTAAAATAGGAACACCTGAACGCATTAAGGCATACATTTGACGAGAAAAAATAATTAATTCATCTAACGATACCCGACTAAAACCAAAAATTTCACTAACATCTTTGCTCGCAAAGCTTTCACTTTGTTTTTTGGTGCTTTCAGAAATTGAAATGGGAGTAATACCTTTACGTAATAGCTGCTCTGCAACAGCCGAGGTATTTCCAGCGTCCATCGACCCTTTTACTTGGCTGCCGTTAACATTACGACCAGTATATTTAAATGATGCCATAAATTACTCTTTATTTTGACCTAAGTCACGTCTACGGTTTCAACTAAACGTAGCACTTCTTCTACTGTTGTGACGCCTTGCATCGCATAGTCAAAAGCAGCTAATGCAAGCGGAGTAAACGTTGGATTAGCTTTTGATAACTCGGTAAAAGCTTGGGTATCATCTCGCTTAAGTGCCGCCATCATTGGCTCATTCATTTCTAACAATTCGAAAACACCAATTCGTCCTTTATAACCAGTATACTGGCAACTTTGGCAGCCTTTGCCTTGAACAAATTTTGTGGTTTTTACTTGCTCACCGGCTAAATTTGTTAGCCATAACAACTCTTGGGCATCTGGTTGATGCTCTTCCACACAATGTTCACAAACACGACGCACTAAACGCTGAGCAATAATGGCCCTTAATGAGCTACCCACCAAGAAACCCGCAGCCCCCATATCAAGTAACCGTAGTGCACTGGTAATCGCATCATTGGTATGCAATGTTGATAACACTAAATGTCCGGTTAGTGCGCCTCGTAGACCAATTTCAACGGTTTCTTGGTCACGCATTTCACCTACCATCATAATATCAGGATCTTGGCGCAGTGCAGTCCGTAAAACCATAGAGAAGGTTAAGCCTATTTTAGGGTTTACTTGCACCTGATTTATGCGCGGTAAACGATATTCTACTGGGTCTTCAACGGTAATAATTTTTTTACTGGCTTCATTTAGCTCACTTAACGCAGCATATAAAGTGGTAGTTTTACCACTACCTGTAGGCCCAGTAACCAATACCATACCATGAGGACGAGTAATTTGATGACGAACACGCTTCACTAAATCATCTGGCATACCCGTTTGATCTAATGATAACAAACCCGCTGATTGATCCAGTAATCGCATAACCACTGACTCACCATGCTGTACTGGCATAGTAGACATACGTACATCAATATCATGTCCGGCAATTTTTAAATGGAAGCGGCCATCCTGTGGAATACGTTTTTCAGAAATATCTAAACCTGCCATCAGCTTTAAACGAAGCACCATAGCCGAAGCTATTTTATTTTCTTTAAGAATGTTTTCCTGTAAAACACCATCGATACGTTGACGAATACGTAGTTGATTTTCATCAGGTTCAATATGAATATCAGAAGCGCGCATTTGTACTGCATCTTCAAATACCGACTGTAATAGCTTACCTACAGTGGCATCACCACTCTCATCAATAAATGAAGTAGATAAATCAAAGCTAGATGACTGCTCATATTCTTCTTCTAGTTGACTAGCAAAAGACTCTATATCTGCGGTTCGACGATAAAGACCATCGAAAGCATCGAACATTTGAGAGTCCATCACCACGGCGAGTGCTAAACTTTTTGGTGCGAGCAGTTGCTCTAACTGATCTATCGCATTTAAATCAGCGGGATCACTCATACCTATTAAGACAGAGTCACCTCGGTCTTCTATTATCAGTGCTCTTAAGCGCCTAGCGTGAACTTCGGGTAACAAACTCGCTATTTCAGAAGAAATACGGCGTTGACTAATATCTAAAAAGGGTAAATCCAATTGTTGTGCTAAAAATTCTAACAATTGTCGCTCAGATAAATAGCTTAACTCAATCAACGTATCACCTAGTTTTCGACCAGTCGCTTTTTGGCTATTTAATGCCTGCATTAATTGTTCATTGGTAATAATATGCTCGTGAACCAAGAGGTCACCCAAGCGCATTTTTAATTTGGGGGCTGCCATGTTCTTTATTCTCCTAGAGCTTGCATACGTTGCTGAGCAAATTCTGCTGAAGCAATCGATAAATCAGACTTTGTTAAGGCAAGCGTATATTCAGTTACCGCTAAAGAAAACTGACTATTTCTGTCATAAACAATCGCTAAGCCTAAGTGCCAACGACCACTATAGCCTTGCATGTCGATTAAAATTTTATAGGCTTGAGCGGCACTTTTAAATTGCTCAATGTGTTGAGAAACGTTAGCCAGCATAACCTGATATTCTTGTTGTTTAATCAGTGATAAAGGTTTTAAAGTATTGTACACCGCTTGATGTTGCCCTTGTTGCAGATGAATTCGCGCTTTTAACAGTCGTAATTGTGCGTCGTTTCTGTCTAACGCAATACCTTGAGATAATAAGTTTGTCGCTTGTTGATATGACTTTCGACCAAACCACAAAGCGGCAAGTTTTTTACGTGCTTGCTTATGGCTTGGTTCAATAATCAGCACCTCTTCAAATAACTGCTCTGCTTTTATTATATCGTTAATTTTTATTGATTTTTCTGCTCTAACTAATTTCTGTGTTACTAATTCTGCCGACGTTAATTGGCGACGTGACACTGACATTTGACTTATTTTAGCTTTTTTAATTTCTTTTTTAACTGAGGTTTTTAATTCGCTCTTCACCACGGGCCTTTGTGATTTTTCCTTAACGATCAACTCACCATTCGACACTTGTTGCTGTACTTGTATTTTTTCTTTAACGATTAACTCACTACTCGACACATGCGGCTGTACTTGTATTTTTTCTTTAACGATTAACTCGCTACTCGACACTTGCGGCTGTACTTGAATTGTTTCTTTAACGATTAACTCACTACTCGATACTTGCGGCTGTACTTGAATTGTTTCTTTAACGATTAACTCACTACTCGACACTTGCGGCTGTACTTGAATTGTTTCCTTAACGATTAACTCGCTACTCGATACTTGTTGCTTTGCTTGTATTTGTTCCTGTAAATTCCAGATGTAAAATCCAAGAAAATTTAAGCTAATTAACACCGTTAAACTGATTAATACAATTTTTATTGTTGATGGTTTATGGCTGATAGCTACAGGCATAATAGCCTGCCCTTGCTCAGGCGTGCGCTGTTCTAAATCTTTAAGCATCTGATTAATCACACTCACTATGATACTCCTGATAAATAGTAAGAATAAGTAAAATACCCCAACAGTAATAACAGCGTACTGAAAACACCTAATAGAAAAATATTCTTTCCATTAAAGTGGCCAAAACTATGCTCCCTTTGGCTAATGCTTTCAGTGTCTTTTATTGCTGCTGTTAACTGTTTTTTAGTCATTTGATAATGGCCCTGCCCATAACTTAGCATCAACATTTTATGACATAAAACATTGACCAAGCGTGGTATGCCTTGACTTGCTTTAGTGATTTTCTTACACAAACCAGTTGAAAATAACGCCGCACCTTTATAGCCCGCAACTTGCAGTCTATGTTGTATATACTGCTGAACTTCTTCGGCTTTCATTGGCCGTAATTGGTATGAAAAAGTAATACGTTGGCGAAGCTGTCTAAACTCAGTTTGTGCTAAGCGTTGATCTAATTCTGGCTGAGCAAACAATACCACTTGCAGTAACTTACGTGTTTCTGTTTCTAAATTTGTAAATAGCCGTAATGCTTCCAAACTCTGTTCAGGCAACGCCTGCGCTTCATCAAGTATTAATACAACAGAATGGCCTTTCGCATGTAATTCTAATAACCTATTTTGAATGCGCTGCGTTAATAGTTGTACTGACATCCGTTGAGCTTGTTTAACGCCTAATTCAATAGCGACTGCCCGTCGCAATTCATCTGGATTTAAATAAGGATTAGGAATATAAGCGGTGACAAAATGCTCAGGAATTTCATTCAGTAACTTTCGACATAATAGTGTTTTTCCTGTACCCACTTCACCAATAACCTTGATGAAGCCTTCTCCTGTTTTTAACGCCGTCATTAATACCGCAAGTGCCTCATTGTGAGGCTCAAGCGCTAAAAAAAAGTTAGTATTTGGCGTTAGTGTAAAAGGTAGCTCTGTTAAGCCAAAGTGATACAAGTACATAAATTACAAACTATATTATTGAGCATTTATCGCTTCATCTTCTTCAGGAAACCATTTTTTCAATAAGGAGCGGGCATCTTGTAATTGTGTTTTCCACGTATCTTGACCAATAACAACTGGCTTAAGTAAAATAACCAACTCACGCTTTTGTGTCACTTGACTGATACTTTTAAACAAACCACCCAGTAGAGGAATATCCCCTAGTAACGGTGTTTTAGATTCTTTATCTACTTGATATGTTTCTATTAAGCCACCAATAACAACTATTTCACCTGATTTAGCACGAATAATAGTATCTGACTCTCTCACTCGACTTTGTGCCAGTGGCAAAACCAATACCTGTTCACCAATTTTAATCACTTTATTTTGCTCCTGAGTGAGTGTTACAGAAGGATGTACGTGTAAAATAACACTGCCATCTTTATCTATTTGCGGCGTTACATCTAACGCAATACCAGAAAAGAAAGGCGTTAATTCAACTTCTGGTGTAGTCGTTGTTGATGTACCTGTAGTAGTGGTACTAGACACATCAGTAACAAAATACTCATCTTCCCCCACTTTAATAACTGCTTTTTGGTTATTAGTGACGGTAATTCTTGGGCTTGATAGTACTTGTACATTCCCTTGCGTTTGCAGTAAATCAATCACTCCACTAAAGTCAGGACCAGAAAAACTGAGTGAAGTAGCCCCTCCAATCTTGCTCGATATAACATTACCCGCAATATTGCCATTCGTACTAAAAGTAAAATCAGTACTACCTAAACTGCCCAACACCTCATCCCAATGAACACCTTGTTGATATTCATCATTTAAGGTGACTTCCATTATTTTAGCTTCAATAATAACTTGGCGGTGTAAATGCGTTTCGGTATCATTAATAAACTTTTTAACTGCGGTAATTTCTGCGGGTAAACCGCGTACTGTCACTAGTCCTGCTTGGGGTGAAATAATCACCGAACGCCCACCTTCCGTACCTACAAAAGCAGTTAATGTTTCTTTTAACTCAGTCCAAAAGTCAGATTCATTTTCGGTATAAATATTAATGCCACTATTACTATTTTGACTGTTTTGGTTATTACCATTACTACCATTATTACTACCGTTGTTACTACTATTATTGTTGCTACTGTTACTGTTACTGTTATTATTTGGATCATTTTCTGACACACCACCTGAGTTAACACTGGTACTAGAGGTGCCAAACCTTTTTAAAAACAAATAATTTAATGCAATAGTTTCAGTGCGTATACCGGCTGGATAAACTTGAATAACATTGCCACTGTGACGAATATCAAAACCGTAAATATCTTCTACAACCCTTAAAACCTCAGTTAACGTTACATCGGTTAAACTCAAGGAAATACTGCCGCTTACTTCTGGGTGAATAGCAATACTATAAGATGAACCATCGACGAGAGCGGTAAAGAAATTTTTCGCGGCTACTGAAGTCGCTGACACTTCGAGCCTTTTCTCTGACAACAAACCTTGCTTCGCTTGCGCCATATTCTCTTGCATTAGTTCTTGTTGTACTGAGTTTGGTACCTGTGTTAATGGCTTGGGGCTATTTAACACCTTTGTTTCACTAATGGCTTGCTCTAAACCTTCTTTCATATCTACCGGTTGATCCGGAGTAGTTTGACAACCACTAATGGTTAACAATAATGTAGATAGCGCTATTTTTAGTTTTAACTTTTTCATAATTCAACTTTTTTATTATGCTTGAATTTAAAGATTATTTACGAGGACTATCTCGCTAATAGACTTTAATTTTCACTACGTTACTTTTAAATACATGTAATTTAAGGCGTTGTGTTTTACTTCGCAAAATCACACTGTGGTCATTAACTGCAGTTAATTGATATTCGCCTATGTGGTCAAACGTTTTTAATACCTTGCCATTAATCACTGCGGTATGAACACCATTACCATGAATGATTGACTCTAAAACCAACTTTTTACCATCGGGAGTCACTGATGATGTTGCACTATAGCCAAAAGGGCGAGTTGGATCAGTATCAGCCAGAGCCTGATTTATCGAACAAATAACCACAAAAACGAAGATAAAAAGAGAAGTTAATTTAAACACCAATAAACTCCTTTTGAGTACCTAAGCTATACATTTCAATTTCTAGCTCGCTATTAGGATATTCAGTTAATTTAAAATTAAAATCTTGCCAAAAAAACTTCCATGGCATTTTTTCAAGTTGTGTTAAATAATTACGCAAATCAAAATAACGACCCGAAAGTTTAATTTTAATGCCGTGACGATATAAGTTTAAGCTGGCAATATTTTCATTAGAATTAATTGTGTCTACGCTAGTATTTGATACAGAATTAGACGAGAGGTTGGGCGCAGGGTCAGACAATAAGGGTTTAGCTCCGAGTAATTCAAAAGACAATAATGACACCCCCTTTTCAAGCTTTAATAAATCTAATAATGCATAGCGCATTTGAATTGGGCTCATTAAATCACTAGCTAACGTTAAGAGTTTTGTATCAATGTTAGCCAGTTTTTTTTCATACTGAACAATTTTGTTTCTAGTATCCTCATTAGGGTCACCCTGTAAAGCGGCTTGTAACTCAAGTACTGATATTTTCAATGACTGATTACTTGAACTAAGCTGTACTATTTTTTTACTCGCGTTAGTATTGCTAGCCATTTTGTCATCAATAAATAAGTAAAATAGTATAAAAAATATGGCCACTAAACCGGTAAGTAATATTAAATACTGTTCCCGAATAGTTAGTTTTAAGAAATTCTCGCTACTTTCTTGCCATTGTTGTTTCATCGTAATGACACCTCTTCAACTTTAGAACTAACCGTAAATTCAATAATGTGTTGTTCGTTTTCAGACAGTTTAAAGTGAGAAAATGATTTACCTGATAACAACAAAGAACCTTCAAAGCCCGCTAACCATTCAGGCACAGCCTCCGGCGTCAATGCTAATCCAGAAAAGGTCATGTTATCATTATTTATATTAATCGTTTGTAAACGAATATCTTGATGGTGCAATTGCGCTAATTCATTCATCGCGGTAGCAAACCCTGCTACATAGGTTTTATTCGGGTTTGTTAATTTTTCATGTAATGCTTGTTTATTGCCCATTAATAATTTAATAGTCGCCAATTTATTTACTAATTTTTTATCGGTTTTTCGCGATGCTAGCTGTGTGGTTAGACTGGTAAGTAAGTTATCTTGTTTTTCTTTATCTTTTTGAAAAACTTTGAGTTTTTCTTGTATGAATTGGTGTTGAAATTCAGTGATTACTCCCCACCCCAACATTAACGTAAAAGCAGCAACTAATAACAAAACAACTCTTGGCAATGTTAATAGTATTTGTTCAGGAAAAAGTTCAGGTTGCAGTAGATTTATACTGTATTTATTATCTGTACTATTTGCATTAATGTTAGCTGACATGCATAGTCTCCTGAGTTTTCTCCGCAATTTTTTCCTCATACATAGTAGCACCAATAGCCGCGGCATGGCTTCGATGTTGCTGATACGCTTCAGGTAAAGCTAACAATGTAATAGGAATATGAGAATTTTCAGCTAATTTTCTCGCTAGAAAGCTTTCATTATCCATAGGTAACAATACTTTAATTTCTTTAATAGGAGCTTGTTTTAATTGACGTTCAAAAAAATCAGATGATCGTTGAACTTCTAATGCTAAATTATCAACAACTGTCATGGCTAACTCATCTTCAGTTTTACTCGCTATTTGTCTAAAACCACGTAAACGACGATGAAAATATAGTTTACCCTGCTTAACAATTAACAAAACAATTTCTTCATTAGGTTGCTGACAAATTAATAAACAAGCATCACTTTGAGCGGGTAACAAATTAGCAAAAGCAAATTCCACCGTAGTAATACTCGCAACTTCAGCACCCTCTTGATTTGTCGCTGCAACAATTTTTTTAAGCTCATCAATAGGCGCACAAACCACATTAATTTTTTCTTTACCACCAGCTAATAATGGGCCATCGAAATAATCTAATACCATGTTGTCAGGCGAAATACTCACTAAATCTTTCACTTGCCATTTTAATGCTGCATTAATTTCAGCCGAGGGAACATTAGGTTTATCAACTTGTACTATTTGCGATTGCTGAGCGCTCAGCACGATATGACACTTACCAGTAAAAGAGAATTCAGTTTGTAGCGCAGTAATGGCTTGAGAAAAATCTAACTGAATCACTTTTTTATGTAGAAATATGGCACCTGAGACAGAAGCGCCACCTTCAGGTACTGGTACAACCAAAGAAGGCAGTGAACATAAAGTGATAGACTCTTGTTGTAATGAAATACCAACTAATTGATCTAATTCGTTTTTCGAAAAAAAATTATTTATTGATGAGAATAAAGACATATATTTATGTGTTATATTATTATGAAAATTAATGACTTAAAATAAGTGCAGCTAACAATATCCTTTATTGGAGTACTGCTGCAAGTATTATTGTTAATTTTTACTTTTTAATTCACATTTTTATTCACTACAGACTTATCAGCTTATTAATATGGCCCTTTTATCTCCGCTACAACCTCTACATCATCCTCTATTTAACAAACACAATGTGTCTGTTGAAATAAAACGTGATGATATTATTCATCCGGTAATTTCTGGGAATAAATGGCGTAAACTTAAATACAATTTACACTATGTAAAGCAAGCTCAACATATCAAGGGCATCGTTAGTTTTGGGGGCAGCTATTCAAATCATATCCATGCATTAGCATTTGCTTGTTTTGAGCAAAATATTCCTTGTGTTGGTATTATTCGTGGCGAAGTAAAGTATGCAAATAATTTCACCTTATCTTGGGCAAAGTATTGGGGCATGAAACTCTATTTTGTTGATCGAAAAACATATCGACGTCGCTACAACAGTGATTATCTAACAGCGTTACAACAACAATTTCCTGATCACTTTATTGTACCTGAAGGCGGCAGTAATAAACTCGCTATTACGGGTGTTAGCGAAATAATCACTGAACTAACTCAACAAACTGAATTTGACACCTTAATAACCCCTGTAGGTAGTGGTGGTACACTCGCAGGTCTTATTGCTGGAGACCAGTTAAATAGTATCGCACATAAAATACTCGGTATTGCCGTGCTAAAAAATGCAGAATATTTAAATGAAGAAATAAAAAAGTTAATCGCTGATTCAGCAATAAATCATAATAACTGGCAATTACTCACTGATTACCATCGCGGTGGTTATGCGAAGTTCAGCCAACAAGACCTTCAACACATACTTGCGTTTAACCAGCAAACAGGCGTTGATTTTGAGCCGGTTTATTCCGGTAAAATGATATTAGCTTTTCTTGATTTACTTCAACAGGGCTATTTCGCTAAAGGTGAGCGAATCGTTTTACTACATACCGGAGGCATGCAGGGACTTGGCGGTATGATTGAACGGGGGATACTTAACACTGAAGATTGGCCTATGCCAAAGCGAGCAACGACTAACGAAAACAATAAAACAAACAAATAAAAACACCGTAACCTCTAAGAGACTACGGTGTTTAATGATAAATTTTTAGTGCTTCAGCTATTCGAAATTCGAATTCTGTAGCTTAAAACTTATCTTACGCTTCAGCGATAACAATCACTTTAATGCTTGTATCAACATCGTGATGCAAGTGAATAGCGATTTCAAATTCGCCTGTTTCACGGATTGCACCTAATGGTAAACGTACTTCAGCTTTAACAATTTCAACGCCAGCAGCGCTGATTGCATCAGCAATATCACGAGTACCAATAGAACCGAACAATTTACCTTCTTCACCAGATTTTGATGCAATAGTAACTTCGCCCAATTCAACAACTTTAGCGGCGCGAGCCTCTGCAGTTGCTAAAACGTCTGCTAATTTTGATTCTAATTCAGCACGACGTGCTTCAAAGTGCTCAACGTTAGCGTCTGATGCAAAAACTGCTTTACCTTGCGGTAATAAGAAGTTACGTGCATAACCTGATTTAACAGTTACCTTGTCACCAAGGCCGCCTAATTTGGCGATTTTGTCTAGAAGAATTACTTCCATAATAAACCCCTTTTAAGCTTACTTGTGTAAGTCAGTGTATGGTAACAATGACAAGTAACGAGCGCGTTTAATCGCACGAGTTAATTGACGTTGATATTTAGCAGCAGTACCAGTGATACGGCTAGGAACAATTTTACCACTTTCAGTGATATAATTTTTTAACGTAGCAACATCTTTATAATCAATAGAAGTTGCGCCTTCCGCTGTAAAGCGACAAAACTTACGACGTCTAAAAAAACGAGACATAATTTTCTCCGAATTTGGCTTTATTTACCTGTTAAGGCTTAGACCTTAAAAAAAATAAAACACTAATTAATCATTTCTATTTGTTGAGCATGTAAAACCAATAACGGATTTCCGTTTCTCGATTCGTGACGGTTAATAAAACCACTCACTTTTACATATTGTCCAACAATTAATTCACGAGTTAAGTGTGACAAATCACCGGTAGCAACAACTTGTATTCTGACAAATGCTTGTCGGTTCATGCCAGCTTCATTTTGTATAGACTTGTGATCTATTGAAAACTGACTGTGAACAATACCTGCTGGGCTAGTTGACTGTTTTGCAGTTTTCACCACACTACCTGTCAACATAAGGCAATTCTCTTGCAAGGGAGTCACAGATTACTTATTCGCTAGCAGCTTCTTCTGATTTTTCTTCTGTAGAAACTTCAACAGCTTTTGGCGCAGCAACCTCTTTCTTAACTTCGCGGCGATCATCACGACGGTCATCTTTAACAACAGCCATAGGCGATGCTACAGTTACCGCATCTTTAGTGCGCATGATCATATTACGAATAATAACATCGTTATAACGGAAAGAAGTTTCAAGTTCATCAATAACTGACTGTGGCGCTTCAATGTTCATAAGAACATAGTGGGCTTTATGTAATTTATTGATTGGATATGCTAATTGACGGCGACCCCAGTCTTCAAGACGGTGGATCTTACCTTCAGCAGCGTTAATCAAGTCGGTGTAGCGCTGGATCATACCAGTCACTTGTTCACTCTGATCAGGGTGAACCATAAATACGATTTCGTAATGACGCATTACGAGCTCCTTACGGTTGTAGCCTCATAATCTGGCTCAGCCAACACCAGTTGAGGCAAGGAACAAAAAGTTCAGGCTGAATTAAGGACGCATATAATAGAAGAAGCGGGGAATAAAAGCAAGTAACGACAACCAAAAATCGAGTTTCTTTCGCTACTTACTAATGTGGGTTTACCATAAGGGGATAATATGGCCATTTATCTTTAATTTCCCCTGTACAAAATTAAGGTTAACACTTAACTTGTTATCTTTTTTTATAATAAAGCCTTGCTCAACATAATGTTCTACCATTGGTGTCAAACCTAATTTATCAAAAAATTCCATTGGCGCTTTGCCATTTGCAGTTGCACTAGTTGCCGCCATAATTGACATGAAGTTTGCCGTATTGAACCGCTTTTTATCAACGATTATTCGCATTGATGATTCAATTTTCCCTTCGGGTGTTTGAACACTAAAGTCTTCAATTTCAATGACTGGATCATCGGCTAATAACTTCTCAGTTAATATTGAAAATTTATTCATATTTTCAATATTAAACACGTCTTCATCAGCACTTGATAACTCAGTCAGTAAAGTGTTTATTTCCTGTATCACGGTTATATTTAAGCCATTAAGTGCAACAGCTAAATTAGCATGGTTCAATTGCTGCCCCGCCGACGCTAATTCATCAACGCTGTAATTCATCTTAATTGCCAGTAAATTATTATTCACCGATGACTTAGCCTTTATAAGTAAATTATTCAATAACAATGCCTGATTGTTACTAGTATTTTTGGCATTTATCGCTGAAATTGAAAAATCGAAATCACCCGTTGTAATGGCATTACCCTGATAATAACTACCTGCAATAAGGGTTTGTTCTAATGAAAATTTAATATTTTCAATGGCAAAGCTCCCATCTGCCGTTGTAGCTGATAAACCAGCCCAATTAAAGTCACCATAAAGTCGACTGTCATTTTCTAAAATAAATTTTCCTACGGCCTTAGCTGAAATAATATTGTTGCCGTCAACCTCTTTATTCACTTCATCAATAGTAATATGAGTAATAATATCTTTCGAAAAGGTTAATAACGTTGAAAGGTGAATTTTATTTTTAATAAAGTCCTCAATTTCTTCTTCAATGACAAGGTCGATAAAATTGAGCTTATATTTCGAGTAACTGAGCGCAAACTTTACTCCCTCATCAGTAAATACTATCGGTCCAAAAGATATGTCATCTTCAATCACAACATTAAAAGCACCTATTTCTTCATGCTGATGTAATACCGTCATTTCAGTCACTATTTTCCCACCATACCAATGTCGAGTGAAAGTCGTTGATTTAATAGTAATAGTGGGATTATCATTTAATTTATTTAATGCAGACTGATATTCTGTTTCAACAATACCGCCAATAAACCTAGGCGACAGTAAAACAATCGCGCTTAATAACAGAATGATAAAAAAGAGCTTTTTCATATAAGTTGATCCTTGAGCAACGTTCAGTAATTTAACTAATTAAGCGTTGTCTAACTATTTCAAATAAACAAATACCCGTAGCTACTGAAACATTCAAGCTTGAAATACTACCTGCCATCGGTAATTTTACCAATTGGTCACAGTTTTCACGCGTTAATCGTCGCATGCCTTTTCCTTCTGCACCCATCACCAATGCCATAGGCCCCGATAATTTAACATCATAAATACAGGTATCAGTTTCGCCTGCTGTACCAATAATCCAGACACCCATTTGCTGTATATGCTTCATAGTACGCGCTAAATTAGTAACTTGTATTAAAGGCACAAATTCTGCTGCACCAACCGCTACTTTACGCACGGTAGCGGTTAAACGCGCCGCATTATCCTTAGGTACAATAATAGCTTGTACCCCTGCTGCATCAGCATTTCGTAAACAAGCACCTAAATTATGTGTATCGGTAACACCATCTAAAATCAATAAAAACGGTGGCGTATTATTTTTTTCCGCTTTAGTAATAATGTCATCTAAATCATTTTCGTTAAATACTTTTCCTGGCTTTACTCGTGCTACCACGCCTTGATGTTGCTCGCCAAGGCTTTTATCATCAAGTACACTTCTTTGCGCCATTTGCGCAGAAATTCCATATTTACGCGCTAAATTAATAATAGGCATCAAACGGTCATCTTCACGCCCTTTTAATAACCACATTTCAATAAAGCGTTCAGGAGCGCTTTGTAATAAAGCATTTACTGCATGAATACCAAAAACTAATTCTTCATTTTTTGCCATGTTTATTTACCTTTGTCGCACTCACGTACGACCTACCTACTTCATATCTGATTGTTAATTTAATATTGGTTTACGATTACTTCGCATTTTTACGTGCGTTTTTACCAGGACGTTTTTTGCGTGCACTACGCTTTTTAGCTTTGCTTTTTTCTTTTTGAGGCGCAGTAGCTTTACTGCTTGATGACTTCTTGGGCTTTTTATTTGGTGTTTGTGATTTATTATCACCCACTGATTGCATAGTAAGATCTATTTTCTTTTCGTCTAAATTTACCGCCGCAACTTGTACCGTAACCACATCACCAACGCGGTATTTAACACCACTATTTTCGCCTGTTAAGCACATACGTACATCATCATAATGATAATAATCACGACCAAGCGCAGTAATATGTACCAAACCTTCAATATGTAAATCTTGTAAGCGAACAAAAAGGCCAAAATTAGTCACGGTACTGATAACACCAGTAAAGTTATCACCGACATGATCTTGCATAAACTCACACTTAAGCCAATCACTAACATCACGAGTCGCCTCATCAGCTCTGCGCTCTGTCATGGAGCAATGTTCACCTAACTCAATAACTTCTTCAAGTTTATAATCATATAAACCCGCATTAGCAGCGACTGTTTCATTTGAGCTAAGCTGCTGTTGAAGAATACTTTTGATCACCCTATGTACGACAAGATCAGGATAACGACGAATAGGTGAAGTAAAATGACTATAAGATTGCAGTGCTAAACCAAAATGTCCAAGGTTATCACTTTGATAAACCGCTTGGCGCATTGAACGCAATAACATAGTTTGGATAAGCTCTTGATCAGGGCGATTTGCCACTTTTGCTAAAATATCACAATAATCTTTCGGTTCAGGTTCTTCTCTCTTAGGTAGGGAGATACCGAGTTCAGACAAGTAACTGACAAAATTATTATATTTATCTTCGCTTGGTTTGTCGTGTACTCGAAATAACCCTGGTTTTTTATTTTTTTCAATAAATTTAGCCGTGGCAACATTGGCTAAAATCATACATTCTTCAATGATTTTATGAGCGTCATTACGGATAAGCGGCACTACGCTTTCTATTTTTTTCTCCTTATTAAAGAGAAAAAGTGATTCTTCTGTTTCAAAGGCAATGGCACCACGCTTACTACGCGCATCACTTAATGACAAATACATATTTTTAAGGTTTTCTAAATCCGGCACTAATGCTTGATATTCAGTTCTTAATATCTCATCACCATCTAATATTTTAGCGACTTTACTGTAGGTAAAGCGTGCATGTGAGCGCATGACGGCCGGATAAAATTTACTTCCTGATAATTTTCCTGCGGCACTTACCGTCATTTCGCACACCATACAGAGACGATCAACATCAGGATTTAAAGAGCATAAACCATTGGACAGTTTTTCTGGTAACATTGGAATAACTTGGCTAGGAAAGTAAACAGAATTACCACGAGAAATAGCTTCATCATCCAGTGCACTACCGTGACGAACATAATAACTAACATCAGCAATAGCAACCCACAGACGCCAACCACCTGATTTTTTTGGTTCACAGTATACCGCATCATCAAAATCACGCGCATCGTCACCATCAATTGTTACCAGTGGTAGCATTCTGAGATCTTTACGCGGTAATTTTGCTGACTCTTCAACTTCATTACTAATACAAGCCGATTCTGCTTGAACATCATGAGAAAACTGATGAGGTAAATCATGTGCTCGCAAGGCTATTTCAATCTCCATACCTGGCGCCATATGATCACCTAAAACTTCAATCACATTACCAATAGCAAGTGAACGTTTTGTTGGTCTCTGTACTAAATCAACTACCACCATTTGACCATGGCGCGCACCTAATTTTGCTTTGGGGTCAATTAAAATTTCTTGTTTTATTTTAGTGTCTTCTGGTACTACCGAACAAACATGATGATCAACATAAAAACGTCCGACAATAGGCGCTTTTCTCGGTTCAATCACCTCTAAAATTTTAACTTCTTTACGACCTTTTCGATCCGAACGATCAACCAAAATAGCTTGAACGATATCGCCATGAAATACTCGTTTCATTTCATGCGAAGAGATATAAAAATCTTTACCTCGTTTGTCTTTTTGAGCAGGATCATCAGGTGAAAAAAAGCCAAAGCCATCTCTATGACCAATAACTTTTCCTGTTACCAAACTGCTTTCTTCTGGTATTGCGTATTGTTTGAATTTATTAAAAATTAACTGGCCACTATTTTCCATCGCACGTAAACGACGCTTCAAACCAACCAGTAAATGGTCTTCTTGATATTTTAATATTTTCGCTAGGGCGTTATATGTTGGCGGAGGTGAATTTTTTTCAATAATAGAGAGTAATAGTTCACGAGATGCTACTGGTTTCTCATATTTTTTTGCTTCGCGTTTAGCGTGGGGATCTTTAAAAGTCACAATAATCAGATGTTTTTAATAGTTTAATTACTTTGCAGTATACCACAAACTCTCATTTCATCACGATTAAGCCTACATAAATATTTCAACATATTAATTGGTATAACGAGTACTTTTCGCCGCACGAACCACTTTTTCAGGCATTTTATCTGCAAGTTGTAACAATAAGTGAGTGATTTTTTTATGCGTTGCTTTATCATCAGTGACTGCGTGATGCAATTGAGAGTATAGCGCTGGATAATCTAGGGGGCTACCATGGCCTTGCTGATATATTGATGCTAAACGCATTTGAGCGGCAAGATTATTCATAGCGGCGGCAGTTTTAAGAAAAAGAAGTGCTTGCTCCATGTCAACCTGCATAAACTTACCAATATGATAATAGCGCCCTATTTGCTCTATCCCTTCAACCAATCCTTGATCTGCCGCCAAACGCATATAATACAAACCTAGGGCAATATCCTTTTTTACACAAACACCATAAGCGAGCATATCACCCCATAAAAATTGATAAGAGGGCTTTTTAGCTTTAATAGCACGTGCTTCAATATCCTGCACTAATTGACATTCATCTAGCACTACTTGGCTTAAATGTTTATTTTCTTTAATTAAATTTAACAACTGATCATCAGTATAAATTTGCACAGCAGTCAAGGTTTGTCCTTTAACAACTAAAGGTAAAAAAGACATAAAGATAATGAAAAGTACAATACGCATATCAATCCCAAAATTCAGATAGTAAAAACGAAGAAAAAACTAAAACCACAGCATTTATTTACTATCGGCAATAAAACACAAAACTAAATAATTAGTTACTGATAATAGATTAATTCCGATACTACTTCTTTGCTGATGATTTATCTATGCAATTTAAACACCACAAAAACAACCGTTGCTAATAACATAAAATTAAATAATACCGACCAACATAATTTGTTTAATGGCAAAAAAATAGCTAGTATCATACGGGTAATACCAATTGGTATAATAATCCATAACATTGAAGTTAATTGGTCACAAATCAAATGATTATAGAAAAGCAACTTACCGACTTAAATATCGGTCATTATGTTACAAAAATTGCTAAACAAAACGGTAGCTTTTCATTAGGTACACCGGGACACATTAAAAGTGACAAAGTAATTAATCGCCTAAAAAGTAAAAAAGTTATTTCGGTATTCATTGATGAAAGTAAAACCATTCCTAAGCCTGCCTCAATAAAAAACACAGATAACAGTACAAAAGACAGGGCAACAATAAAAGCCGAAATTAAAAATGCCAAAGCCATATTTAACGAATCAAAGAACATTCAAAAAGAACTGTTCACACAAGCACTGAGTGGTATGACCATTGATTTAGGGCCAGTTATCGAGGTAACTAACAAATCTGTCGATGCAATTTTCAATAATCCTGATTCTTTAGCCTGTATGGTAAATATTCGTGAAAAAAATGAATATTTATTAGAGCATTCTGTGGCGGTGGCTGTATATATTACCATTTTTGCTCATCACTTAAAAATGAGTAAAGAGGTTGTGAAACAGCTTAGTGTGGGTGCTTTTTTACATGATATTGGCAAAATTAAAATCCCTGATAAGGTGTTAAATAAACCCGGCAAACTGAGTGATGAAGAGTTCATTATCATGAAAACTCATGCGAATCACTCTATTGATATCATAAAAAAAACCCCTGGCATTAGTAAGTTAAGTTTGGAGGTCGCAGCACTGCATCATGAAAAACTTAATGGTGAAGGCTATCCTTTTCAAGTTAAAGAAAAAGATATTAGTCAATATGGCCGTATGATCGCTATTTGCGATATATTTGATGCCTTGACAGCAAATCGCGTTTATAAAGA
This sequence comes from Colwellia sp., assembly GCA_002733765.1. Classification (GTDB taxonomy): domain Bacteria; phylum Pseudomonadota; class Gammaproteobacteria; order Enterobacterales; family Alteromonadaceae; genus Colwellia. The sequence continues at coordinate 156,756 of NVWU01000010.1, forward strand.
GGGCTTTACACATAATAAAGCCTTTTCTATTTTGCGTGAATTAGCTAAAAACAATCACTTAGATATCTCCTTAGTCGATCAATTTATTCAATGTGTTGGGGTTTTCCCAATTGGTTCATTAGTACAGTTAGAATCAAAAAAATTGGCTATTGTAGAACAACGAAATAACAACTCCCCTATCAAACCTAAAGTACGCTCTTTTTATAGCGTTAATTTGAACCAATACTTAGATACCCAAGACATAGACTTAACTGATACTAATGATTTTATTGTTAAAAGTGTAAGGGCTGAAGAATTTGATCTTGATATGAATACCATTATTAATATGTTATTAATGGAAGGCTAACACTAGTAAAAGCTTGATTATCGTTGAATAAATGTTCACAATGCCGCAGCCCCTAATTCTATAAATCGTAAAAAACAGGTATGTCTACTATGTCTGAATCCATCATCGAATTAGAGAAAAAATTAGCAAACGTTCTTGCTAATTCTCGTGCCAATGAAGCTATTGCACAAAAACTTTTTGATATAGAAACCCAAATTCTCAGCTGTAAATCAAGCCAAGAACTATTGCAACAGCTGCTTGCTTCAATAAAAGATAAGTTTAACTTAACTGGTATTTCTTTATTGTTAGCAGAACCAACACCGCTCAGATATTTACTCAGTGGTAATATGCAAACCAATTGGCATCAAAAAAACACTCGTAATATTGACGTTAACTTACTACAGACTTTTCATCCTCAAAGAAAGCCATTTATTACTAATGATATTGATAGCATAAAAGCGATATTACCTAAAAATTTAGTTAGTCAAACCCGCTCGGTTGCATTAACACCATTAATTCTAGAGGGAGAGTTATTTGGTAGCTTATTATTTACTGACTGTGATCCAAATCGGTTTACTCCTAATTTAGGTACCTTACACTTAGAGCAACTTGCGGTTAAAGTCAGCCTTTGTTTATCAAATGCGATGATCAGAGAACAACTAGAATATATGGCCCATTATGATCGTTTGACTGGCGTGGCTAATCGACGACTAATGGAAGTATCAATCAATGAAGAGTTAATTCGTCAACGTCGTTATAACGTACCTTTTTCAGTACTATTTATTGATTGCAATAAATTCAAAAAAATTAATGATACCTATGGGCATGACTGTGGTGACAAAGTATTGACATACGTTGCCACCCAACTACAAGAATTAATTCGTGAGAACGATAAATGTTTTCGTTATGCTGGTGATGAGTTTGTGATTACCTTAGCCAGTCAGACTTACCAAGAAGCACTATTAGCGAGTAAACGCCTAACCGATTTTTTTCAAAATAATCCAATGCCTTATCAAGGGTCTTTACTTCCCATCACAATTAGTTGCGGTGCTGCTGCTAGTGACGGTAAAAAAACAATGGATGAACTATTAAAACAAGCCGATGAACAACTTTATTTACATAAAAAAGCAACGGCTTAAAAAACTAGATAGAAAAAGAAGAGCCACAGCCACAGGTTGTTGATGCATTGGGGTTGTTCACTACAAAACGGCTACCTTCTAAACTTTCAAGGTAATCAACTTCGCCGTCAACTAGGTATTGTAAACTCATTGGATCGATAACCATTGTTACTCCCTGTTTATCAATGGTCATATCGCCATCATTTACTTTTTCATCAAAAGTAAAACCATACTGAAAACCCGAACAACCGCCACCAGTAACATAAACTCTAAGCTTTAATGCTGGATTTTCTTCTTCTGTGATCAAAGACAACACTTTTTTAGCTGCTGCATCAGTGAATTTAATTGGTAATTCTGGATTTGAGATAGGATCAGACATAGAACTCTACTTTCTACTTAAAAAAAAGGGGAAACAAAAGGGTAAACAATATAAATCTTAGTAATTATCTTAAACCTGACTAATTTAGTCAAGTATTATTCAGCTATTACTCTAAAATCCAAGGTAATGTTTTATTAAGCTTTTGATATTTCTGCCATTTACTTTTCGTTAATATTGCTGACACCTGTATTTTTTCTGCGATAAAATCATTCGGTAAAGTAAAGTCTCCTGAAATGACTTGAAAATATTTAAAACTAAACGACACGTTTTTTCTAGTCACCATTGAAATATCAGACAAAGTTAATTGACTAGGCTTATTTGCAAAACTACCCGTTATTATTATATCGACATAACCTTTAGCATAGCGTTTTTTGAGCTGTTGCTGCACTAACGTAATTTGAAAGTTATAATGATTATAACTTTGACTCGCGGTCACTTCTACCTTATCGATCACTAAACCATTAGCTCCTTTCTCAGGTGCCATTACTTTTTCATAAAAACCTAACTGCTTTTTAACCTGATAATGCTCATCAGCCATTTCCTGTAATGTAACTTGCGCATTTTGATTGACCAATTGTTCTATCGCTAACTCTACTTCCAACATATGAATGCGTTCAACTTGACGCGCTTGCTCTTGATATAAGTGTTCAAGTCGGCTTTTTTGTTGTGCTAATGTGGTTGTTTGAAAGTGATGATAAAAATTACCTAACCGATAACCCGTAAATAAACAAAGCCCCATCAATATGGCTAAAAACAATGCCGATTTAAATAATCCTAAACGCTCGATGACCACGGTAAGATTTATTTTTGCTAACCAATTCATGTGTAACGTATAATAACCCAATAAAATGATGTGAACTGACACTAATTACCAATAATAATGAAACCTCTTAACGCAATAAGAAAACATTTAGCATTGCCCAAAACCTCATGGCAAATTTGTTTGCTTGCCATTATTGGTGGGTTTGCATCCGCATTATTAGTCATTTTGTTTACGCTAACTATTGAAGCAATTCAACAACTTTACCTAGTTAAGCGCGATAACTATAACACCTTAGATAAAATAAGTCGTTTTGATTTACCTATTATAGGCTCTCTGATTATTTTATTTTTTGCTTGGCTAACCGGCTACAAATATTTAAGAACAGGCATTCCCTTTGTTTTACACCGATTAAAAGTAGCTCATGGCGTTATTCCATTAAAAAACACTTTAAATCAGTTTTTTGGTAGTGCGGTAGCACTTGCTTCTGGCTTTTCAGTTGGCAGAGAAGGACCCGCGGTACACTTAGGGGCCGCCTGTAGTAGCTATTTAGGCAGTCTATTAAAGCTTCCTCATAATAGTATTCGTACTTTATGCGCTTGTGGTATTGCCGCAGGTATAGCAGCTACCTTTAATACCCCTATTGCCGCAGTGCTTTTTGTGATGGAAGTTATTATGCGTGAATATAAAGTGCATATTTTCATTCCCATCATGCTGGCTTCATTGGTTGGTTCTTTAGTGACTAGCTCTGTTTTTGAAATATCACATAATTTTGAATATTTTAATAAAATTGAATTAATCCAGCTGCACTATATTCCTTTAGTGATTCTCGCCATTTTCTTAGGTTTACTTGCCGCCGCTTTCAATAAAAGCTTAGTTGGCATAATTAAACACAGTGTAAAAATACATATAGTACCAAGGCTTATGCTAGCGGCGCTAATCACTGGTAGTTTAGGCTATTTGATTCCCGGCGCTATGGGCACAGGCACAGGTGCTATTGATGTATCTTTAGCCAACAACTGGCAAGTAGGCTTATTATTTAGTTTATTACTAGCCAAGCTTTTAATGACTACATTTGCCCTTGGCTTAGGAATTCCCGGCGGTATTATTGGCCCTATTATTAGTATTGGTGCTATTGCCGGTGCATTAAGTGGCGCATTAGTTATGCAAATTTACCCCAATGAGCATATCGGCAGTGATTTTATTTTAATGGGGATGGCTGGTTTTATGGCAGCTAGCTTAAATGCCCCCCTAGCGGCATTGTTAGCCGTTGTTGAGTTGTCTGGACAACTAGAAATAATAATACCCGCGATGATAGTAATCACCATTTCAAGCATAATTTCGGGGCAATTATTTAAAAATCGCTCAATATTCACCATGCAACTTGATGCGCAAAACCTTATTTATAGTAAACCTCCCGTCGAAAAAACTTTGCAAAAAATAGGTGTTTTGGGAGTAATGATCGAAAAATACGAATTAGTAGAAAAAGCATCTCAACGCACGCTTGCAGGTCTTGTTGTTAGTAGTGATATTAACGTACCTGTGATTAACAAAACCATTAAAAAAGTCACTAAACATAATAATGTTGTAGAAATAGTTAATTATTACTGGGCTGAATTTAGTGAACAGATCCCCTTAGCGAGTAAATTATCGAATAAAACAGATAACACTCACACGAGTAGCGAAACGGTTACCTATCAGGTTTCAGATAAAATGCGTTTACATAAACTCATCCCTATCTCTCATCAAGCGACATTAGCAGAGGCATACCAACTATTAATTGCCGAACGTTGTGGAGGAGTCTATGTGTATCAAAACAGTATTAACGATATTATGGGCATAGTTACCTTTGAACAAATTAGACAATATCTTATTACTGGTAAATTAGTGATAGGAAAATTAATCCAAGTTGAGCAATAAACTTGTCTCATTGGTAACGTATCAATTAACGTAATAAGTTAGTATTAGCCCACAAAAATAAATTAAAGGAAAATTTAAATAATGAACGAGTTTTTAATAAATCACATTTTATGGTTTAAAGCTTTTCATGTTATTTTTATGGTTGCTTGGTTTGCCGGTATTTTCTATTTACCTCGTTTATTTGTAAATCATGCCGAAACGTCTTCTAGAGATGTAGCAGAGCACTTGAAAGGAATGGAAAAACGCCTACTCTATTTCATCACTCCTTTTGCTGTTTTAACGGTATTACTAGGTTTAATACTGATTTATACCTACGGTTATGCATGGTTTATCGCTGCAAAATGGCTTCATATAAAACTCACCTTGGTTATTTTACTACTGCTATATCATGGTTATTGCTTTAAGTTAGTAAAAACATTTCAGCTAGATAACAACACCCACTCAGGAAAATTCTATCGTATTTTTAATGAAATTCCAGTGTTAGCCCTTTTCGCAGTAATTATTCTCGCTTACGTAAAACCGATTTAGCGTAAGCTAAAGTTAGAGGTTCAAAAGAAATGAAACATTATTTAAAGCTTGCCATCATTACGACCTGCTGCTTCACTGCTTTTATTAGCGACAACAGCTCCGCAAAAAGTACCGAATTAGCACCAATACAGCCTAGAATCGTTGGTGGTGACGTTTCCCCTGAAGGTGACTGGCCGTGGATGTCAGCGTTGGTATATACCTCGAATGAAATATCAACCACATTAACTGTTGATAACACTAGCTATGAAAGCCAAGCCTTTAGTGGTGGTATTACAGCAAGTGCCACAGGTAATATCGTCGACTGTGGCATTGGTGATACCCAATGCAGTGATGCAACAAATAAAATTTGTTTAATTGAACGCGGCGGCGATATCGATTTTTCCGTGAAGGTTGAGAACTGTCAAGCTGGCGGTGGTGTTGGTGCCATTATTTATAACAATAAAGAAGGTAATATCAACGGTACTTTAGGTGATGATTTCACTGGTATACCCGCTATTGCGATCACTCAAATGGACGGCATTACTTTACAAAAAAATATAGGCGCAAGCGCAAACTTAACTGTTATCGAAGGGATTGCTTTAGCACAATCATCAACTTGTGGTGCATCTTTCCTTGGCGATAAATGGTTATTAACGGCATCACATTGTGTCGAAGGTGTTTCACCACAACAATTAAAAGTTAATGTCGGTGAATATGACTTAAGTAACGGCGCGGAGAATGCCAAAGCAGTTAAACGCATTTATATGCATGCTGATTACCAGTTAAATGTTGAATTAGATAATGATATTGCCTTAATTGAATTGGTTGATAGTGTAAACAACCCTGCAATAACACTAGTTGATTTAGCAGCTACAGAACAGTTTACTAAAGACAACCGTACCGTAACGGTTGTTGGCTGGGGTGGCAGACAAGGTTACCCCGCTACCGGAGGTTCAACATCAAGCTTTCCTGATAAATTACATCAAGTTGATTTGCAGCTGCTCACTAACAATCAATGTAAACACATATTAGCACAATCCTCTACAGAGGCCTTTGAAGGGACTTATACTGCAAATGACATAGGTATTACTGATGCAATGATTTGTGCATTTATTCCCGGTGGAGGCAAAGGTTCATGCCAAGGCGACAGTGGCGGTCCGTTAATGATCAATACCAATGAAGGCTGGCAACAAATAGGCATTGTTAGCTGGGGCATAGGTTGTGCTGCTGATGGTTTCCCTGGTGTTTATACTCGTTCCGCATTGTTTACTAACTGGGTTAATGAAATTACCCAAGGTATCGCTATTGATCAAAGCATTGATTTTACCATTCAAGCGCAAACACAAGCACAAAGTGTCGAACTAGACGTGGTTAATAATAGCGAATTAACTGCCAACCTAACGTTTGCTATTGATGGAGCTACTAACTTCACCATAACGAACGATACATGTAATAGTATCGCTGCTGGAGCAACCTGTCAGTTACAGCTTAACTATGATGCTGCAAACGTTGGCAAACATAATGCAACTATTATGATTGACTCAGGTAGTAGTGATATCGCTACAAGCAGCGCTAAAATTTCAGCGCAAACTATCGCACTAGCCAATACAATAAAAACCCAACTTTCTAGTTATGATAATGCGTTAACTTGGTATAGTGGTGGTAGCTCAGCTTGGCAACTTGATAACACTGAAGCAGCAATAATCAGTGGGGACATTACTGATAACCAAGAAAGTATCGTCATGGTTACGGTATCAGGGGAAGGTGAATTATCATTTGAATGGTCAGTATCCTCTGAAGAAAACATTGATGATCCAGAAACCCCTTATGATGCACTCTATTTATATGTTGATGGCGAGTTAATTAACTTTATCTCCGGTGATGTTGCTTATAAAAGTGAAACAGTTAAATTTAACGTCGGTGAGCATAATATTGTTTGGGTGTATCAAAAAGATCCCGCAGATCCACCAGAATTTACAGGGGATGACAATGCCCATATTCGAAATGTTGTTTTTACGCCAGTAAAAATTGTAACGCCAACCCTACCTGCGCCGACACCAACAAACCCCAAAGCACGCTCAAGTAGCGGTGGCGGCATAACTTGGTTCTCACTACTATTTATCGCTGTAATAAGTCTTCGCAGAAAATAGGAAACAAAATGTAAACCTGCTGACAAAAGGTCGTTTAACGACCTTTTTTATGCTATATTTCGGCAAATTTTTTCTCAAATGCTGTTCACTATGATGAATTTTCAAGGCAGTCATATTTTGTCCGTTTCGCAATTCGATCGCGAAGCCATAGCCAGAATATTAGATATCTCTGCACAAATGGCGCCCTATGCCGCTCGCCAAAAACGTTGCACTGTGCTTGAAGGCGCAATTTTAAGCAATTTATTTTTCGAGCCTAGTACTCGTACTCGCGTTAGCTTCGGTACCGCCTTTAACTTATTAGGTGGCTACGTACGCGAAACCGTCGGACAAGAAAACTCTTCACTGAGCAAAGGTGAATCTTTATTTGATACGGCGCAAGTGATCAGTGGTTACTCTGATGTTATCACCATGCGTCACCCGAAAATGCACTCGGTTGAACAGTTTGCCCAAGGCAGTACGGTTCCTGTTATTAATGGTGGTGATGGTGCTAATGAACATCCAACACAAGCACTATTGGATTTATTTACTATACAGTCTGAAATGATGCACTTTCATAAAGGCTTAGATAACCTTGATATTGTTTTAATGGGTGATTTAAAACATGGGCGTACAGTACATTCATTATCAAAACTGCTTAGCCTTTATAATAATATCAAAGTGACTATGGTATCACCAACGGCACTGCAAATGCCTGATAGTGTAATTTCAGCCCTTGAAAATGCTGGCCATCAAGTCATTATCACCGACACCATGGCTGGAAATTTATCTTGCGATGTAATTTATCAAACTCGTATTCAACAAGAACGTTTTGCTAGCAAAGATGAAGCCGATTTATATCGCGGGCATTTCAGTTTAAACAAAAGTATATATCAGCAATATTGTCGTGAAAACACCGTAATTATGCACCCTTTGCCACGAGACTCTCGCCCAGAAGCAAATGAATTAGATATAGATTTAAATGATTTAGATAGCTTAGCAATTTTCAGACAAGCACAAAATGGTGTTTTAGTTAGAATGGCGTTGTTTGCTTTAACGTTAGGTGTTGAAGATCAATTAACCCAATATGAAAAAGAGGTAAATTGGCACACCAATAAGCGTTAAGCGCCAATTTATACTTACTTTATAACAATAACGACTATTAATTTTCCCTTATTTACTGAGTGAAAACTGATCTTTTTCAGATCAAGTAATGAACCAATAAAAAAATAAAGAGTGAACTTATGAACCAAACAACAAATTATGTAACCAATAAGTCAGAACAACTATTTTCTCAGGCAACAAAAGTCATCCCTGGTGGCGTTAATTCTCCTGTACGCGCTTTTAATGGTGTAGGTGGTACGCCGCCTTTTATTAAACGCGCTCAAGGCGCTTATATTTATGATGCCGATGATAATGCTTACATTGATTATGTCGGCTCATGGGGACCAATGATTTTAGGTCATAATCACCCTGCTATTTTAGATGCAGTAATTAACACTGCCCAAAATGGTTTGAGTTTTGGCGCTCCCACAGAGCTAGAAATAACCATGGCAGAAAAAGTACGAGAATTAGTACCGTCAATGGAATCACTTCGTATGGTTAGCTCTGGCACAGAAGCTACCATGAGTGCTATTCGCTTAGCCCGTGGTTACACTAACCGTGATAAAATTTTAAAATTTGAAGGCTGTTACCATGGCCATGCTGATTCTTTACTAGTAAAAGCAGGCTCTGGTGCATTAACCTTAGGTGTACCAAATTCTCCTGGTATTCCTGCTGATTTTGCCAAGCACACGTTAACCGTTAGCTATAATAATATTGCACAAGTCAAAGAAATTTTTGCTAAATATCCCGATCAAATTGCCTGCATTATCGTTGAACCGGTAGCAGGTAATATGAATTGTATTCCACCTGTTGAAGGTTTCCTTGAAGGCTTACGTGCGGTATGTGATGAATACAACTCGGTATTAATTCTCGATGAAGTCATGACAGGTTTTCGCGTCGCATTGGGCGGCGCTCAAGCACATTACAATATCAAACCTGACTTAACGACCTTAGGTAAAGTCATTGGTGGTGGTATGCCAGTAGGCGCTTTTGGCGGCAAACAAGAAATTATGGATTACATTGCCCCTGTAGGCCCAGTTTATCAAGCAGGCACTCTTTCAGGTAATCCAATAGCGATGGCTGCAGGTCTAGCCTCATTAACAGAGTTAGCGAAAGGTGATAAACATCAACAATTAACTGCTGCTACAGAAAAATTAGCAATGGGTTTAAAAGCAGCAGCAGAGCGACATGGTGTTAATTTAAGTATTAACTATGTTGGTGCTATGTTTGGTTTTTTCTTTACTGACGACGACCAACCCATTACCACTTTTGAACAAGTAATGGCTTGTGATAGTGATAAATTTAATCGCTTCTTCCATTTAATGCTAGAGCACGGTATTTACCTTGCACCATCAGCGTTTGAGACCGGTTTTTTATCTACTGCTCATAGCGATGATATTATCGAAAAAACCCTTGAAGCGGCAGCTAAGTGTTTCGCGCAGCTATAAATATCATTGGTTATTTAGCTTTAAGGTAGTGATACCTTAAAGCTTTTTTATCATTGAGTTTACGCGATGAACTCATCAAACAACTGTACCTTCACTGTTTCACCCGCAGTGACTTTACCTTGCTCAGCAGCTAAAACAATAAAGCAATTAGCTTGCGCTAAACTAGATAAAATACCTGAGCCTTGCGATCCTGTTGATGAAACAATATTTTCGCCCTGCTCATTAATACTTAACACACCTCGTTGAAAGTCCATACGCCCGGGAGATTTTCTTAAATCATTCATACATTTTACATATAACGTGGTACGCTTTAACGGCTGTGCATTTTGCATTTTAGTTAACGCAACCAAGGCCAATTGATGAAACGTTACTAATGCTGAAACAGGGTTGCCCGGTAAACCAAAAAAAACACTATTAGGTAACTTGCCAAAGGCAAATGGCTTACCCGGTTTCATCGCTATTTTCCAAAAACCAATTTCACCCAAATCATCTAATACCGTTTTAGTATAATCCGCATCACCGACAGAAACACCACCAGATGAAATAACCGCATCGGCTTGCTTATCAGCATTAACAAAAGCTGCTTTTATCGCATCAAAGTCATCTTCAATCACACCAAAGTCAATTACTTCAACAGCTAGTTTTTCTAACATGGCTCGTAACACAAAACTGTTACTTTCATAAATATCACCGGAGTTGAGCGTTTGTTCTGGTAGTTTCAGTTCATCACCCGTCGCAATTAACGCGACCGTTAATTTACGATAAACACGAACTTCACCAATACCTAACGAGGCTAAAATGCCAATATCTACTGCTGATAACTTATGACCTTTAGCCAGTACCGATTGTCCTAATTCAATATCTTCTCCCGCTTTACGTACATTGGAGCCAAATTGCTTTTCTTTTAAGAAAGTAATGTCATCATCGTTTGCTTGAACATTTTCCTGCATTTCAACACTATCACAACATGATGGCATTTTAGCGCCGGTCATAATGCGTATGCACTCGCCTAGCTTGCATACTCCTTCATAAGGTGCTCCTGCCATAGAACGACCAACCAAGGTTAATGTTTTGTTTTGATTTAAACTTTCAAGCGCAAAAGCATAACCATCCATCGCTGAATTATCATGATTAGGTACATTAAGAGGACTAGAAATATCTTGCGCTAAGACAGCATTTACAGCTTGTGCAATTGCTAAATTAACGGTTTCAGTAACAGGGGTTATTTGTGACAACATATTTTGCAGCGCCTGTTCAAAAGGCAATAAACCAGGGGCAGAACAACAATCAGACATAAAGTACTCGCTTAGCTTTAACATAATAACTATTTTCAATAACGCTAGTATCGCTTAATTTGGCTATAAAGTAATAGCAATTTAACGTTTAAAACTGGTTAAAATATCTGTTTATTGATACGAATCAAAATAGGGAAAATCAAAAGAATAATTACTATTCTCAAACTACCTTAAGCGATAAGGTTCAGCCGGGGTTAATCTGGTTAGGTATATAATTAGCATGAAATGAGATATACTTAATTTTAGTCAAATGACTAAAATTAAATAATTTACACCGAGCTGTAATTGCTAACACCGCTATTTTTTCACAAATAAGGTCAGGTAATTATAAGCCGTAGCAGATATTTTATAAAAGTAACTTGCTGCCAGGGTTAACAAGGAAACGCGTTAGCCTCCCTACATTTGGAAAGGTGATATGCTAACAGACAACTTCGGTCGCAGGTTTTATTACCTGCGCCTATCAATTACTGACGTGTGCAACTTTCGTTGCAATTACTGCTTACCTGACGGTTATCAATGCGATCAGCCGCGCGACTTTATGTCACTAACTGAAATAAAGCGCTTAACGGCTGCTTTTGCTGGTTTAGGTACAGAAAAAATTCGTATTACGGGTGGTGAGCCCGCACTTCGTAAAGATTTACCAGAAATAATTGCGGCTTGTAAACAAACCAAAGGCATTAAAAAAGTTGCTATTACCAGTAACGGGTTTAAATTACCTGAGCATTTACCTCAGTGGTTAGATGCCGGAATTGATGCCATTAATATCAGTATTGATAGCCTAGATCCCCGTCAATTTCTTGCCATTACCGGCCATAATAAACTTGATACCATTTTAAAAGGTATTGATATGGCGTTAGCCGATGGTCGGCCAAACATCAAAGTAAATACAGTATTGATGCGAGAGTACAGTGGTAGAAGTATTCAAAGCTATTTAGATTGGTTAAAAGATACCCCCGTCACTTTACGTTTTATCGAATTAATGCAAACCGGTGATAATCAGAAGTTTTTTGATGCGCAACATGTGCAAGGTTCGCGTATAAAGCAGAACCTGATTCTTGATGGTTGGTTACCGGTCATTCAAGATAAAGCCGCAGGTCCCGCTCAAGAATTTTATCATCCTGACTATCAAGGTCGCATTGGCTTGATCATGCCCTATTCTAAAGATTTTTGTAATAGTTGTAATCGCTTACGAGTAAGTTCATCAGGCAAACTACATTTATGTTTATTTGGTGAAAATGGTTTGCCTTTACGTGAACAAATGCAGTCGGATAATATTGAGCCTTTACAGGCGAAAATTTTATCACTATTAGGTGACAAAAAAGCCACTCATTTCTTACATGATAAGCTAACCGGTGGTACAAAGCACTTAGCCATGCTAGGCGGTTAACATGACCTTTTTTAACAATAATTATGCAAATAATGAGTGTTTAGGTGTCGTACTAGCAGGCGGATTATCTTCTCGTATGGGACAGGATAAAGCTAAATTACTGCGTAATAACACCGACATGCTTAACTTTTCCAAGCAACTATTAATTGATTCAGGTATTAGTAATATCGTGGTGAGTGGTGATCAGTATGATATACCTGACAAGATTAAACAAAGTGGCCCTGTAGGAGGTATTTATAGTGTATTGTCAAATTTCCCACAGGCTAAAGCATTATTGATACTACCGGTTGATTTGCCCTTTATGACCACAAAAGCATTAGCTAATTTACGCCTTAAAGGTGAATTAAGCCAAAAGGCTACTTATTTTGAAGGTCATAGCATTCCGTTGTATTTACCAAATAATAGCTACGTAGAACTATTTTTATCAACAGTTTTTTCGAGCAGTGTGCGAGTAAATATCACCAAGCCCACAGCAAAAACAACGAACAAAAGTGGTCCTTCAATAAAAGCGTTATTACAGCAAGTGCCACATCACGCGATTCAGTGTCACGACAACAAAGCTTTATTTAATACCAATACGCCTGAGCAATGGCAACAGGCAATGAAACAGTTTTAATTTTTGAACATATTATTCAATATATACATTAGTAAAAGGAAAGCATTATGTCAGCACACGGCGGCAAAACATTTATTCCGTTAAACATTGCGGTATTAACCGTTTCAGATACACGTAACGAGTCAAATGACACCTCTGGTCAAGCACTTGTTGAACGTTTAACTACGGCAGGTCATAACCTAGCCGATAAAGCTATTGTTATTGATGATGTTTATCAACTACGCGCGCAAGTGTCTAAATGGATAGCTGATAACAACATTAATGCCATTATTTCAACTGGTGGTACTGGCTTTACCGAGCGCGATAATACCCCAGAAGCACTACTGCCATTATTTGATAAAAATGTTGAAGGTTTTGGTGAAGTGTTTCGCCATGTGTCATTAGCAGAAATTGGTACATCAACCATTCAATCACGCGCCTTTGGTGGCATAGCTAACAAAACAGTAGTTCTCTGTGTACCTGGGTCAACCAATGCTTGTAAAACCGCTTGGGATAAAGTAATTAAAGAACAGCTTGATGCGAGTCACAGACCGTGTAATTTTGTGCCACATTTGAATCTTTCCACGCAGCAATGTGAGACCCGTGGCTAATGAGTAATGCAACGAACTCCACACCAGTATTGAGTCACCTGAATCAGCAAGGTGAAGCAAATATGGTAGATGTGACCGAAAAGTCGATGACATCACGCACGGCAACCGCGCAAGGTTATATCAAAATGAACCGCGCTACCTTTGAATTGATCACCACAGGTAAACACAAAAAAGGCGATGTTTTTGCTGTTGCCCGTATTGCTGGCATTCAAGCGGCAAAAAAATGCAGTGATTTAATTCCTTTATGCCACCCATTAATGCTAACTAAAGTACAAGTTGATTTTACTTTAGATGAAGAAAATTTATCAGTGAAAGTGACTAGTTTATGCCGTTTAACGGGACAAACTGGCGTAGAAATGGAAGCATTAACGGCTGTTTCTATTGCCTGTTTAACCCTGTTTGATATGTGTAAAGCCGCCGATCCAGCCATGGAAATTTCTGGCATAAAAGTACTGACTAAAGAAGGTGGTAAATCAGGACACTGGCAAGCCAGCTAGTATCGCTTTTTCAGTGAAAGTGAGCTTAGAGTAATTAGAGTAATATTGTGAGAGAAAAATTATGATTAAAGTTGTTTTTTTTGCCGCACTACGCGAGCAATTAGATTGTAGTGAACTAATGCTAAATAGCAAAAATATCTCTACCATCGCAGATTTAAAACGGCAATTAGCCAGTAAAAGTGAGCAATGGCAGGCCCTATTTAGTAATACGTTATTATTAAGTGCGGTCAATCACGATATGGTTAATAGCGAACAAAAAATTAAATCAGGTGACGAAGTCGCTTTTTTCCCACCCGTTACCGGCGGATAAAATGAGACATGAGTGTCGAGTTATCAATGGCGATAAAAGGTTAATAAATGACTAACAATACTTTCCCTGAAATATCCATACAAACAGCCGATTTTAGCTTGGCTGATGAAGTCGCCTTACTTGAGCAAAATAATGCCATCGATGGCGCCATTGTTACCTTTACTGGGCGTGTACGTAATCATAATAATGGCATGAATGTCAGTGGTTTAACGTTAGAGCATTATCCGGGCATGACTGAAAAGTCGTTGGCTAAAATAATTACTATCGCCAAAACTCGCTGGCATATTGGTCGAGTAAAAGTGATCCACCGTATTGGCGAACTTAACATTGGCGAACAAATTGTTTTTGTTGGTGTAACCAGTAAACATCGACAAGACGCTTTTGCCGCGAATGAATTTATTATGGACTTTTTAAAAGTGCAAGCGCCATTTTGGAAAAAAGAACGCACAGAGCAAGGCGAAGCTTGGCTTGATGCCAAAGCAACCGACGATACTAAAGCACAAAAGTGGTAAGCTAAATAATGCTCTTATCAACGCTATATCCGCTAATACTTATTAGTTCCCTACTGTGTATGAGCCTTAGCGTTGCCTCTAATCATAATATTGAGCAGCCCTTACGTATTGCCGTTGCCGCAAATTTCACTCCGGTATTAAAAAAGCTGCTTATTGAGTTTCATCAACAAACCAATATTAATACGCAAATCATTAGTGGTGCTACTGGGGCATTGTTTTTACAAATAAAACATGGCGCTCCTTTCGATATATATATCGCCGCCGACAGTATTAGACCTCAACGACTCGAACAGCAAAATTTAATACTAACCGACAGCCGAAAAACTTACGCTATTGGTCAATTAGCACTGCTATCAATGAATAAAAAATCCCGCTTGAGTGATTTAGCACGTCCACCAAAATATTTTGCTATTGCCAACCCTGACATAGCGCCTTATGGCAAAGCAGCCAAACAAACATTACAATATTTAGGCTTATGGCAGCAATATCAACATAGCTTAATTACCGGTATTAACATTAATCAAACCTTTGCCCAAGTACGTAGCCAAGCCGTCAGTAGTGGTTTAGTGGCCAATAGCCAACTAGTATTGAACAAACTAGACGGCGTAGTTATTCCCAGTAGTTATCATCACCCGATACAGCAACAATTAGTCATTATTAAAAATAGAGATAACATTGCGCAGGCCAAGCGGTTAAGTCAATTTTTATTGTCACCAAAAATTCAGCAAACAATAGTAAGCTTTGGCTATGCTAACAATGCGTTACTTTTGCAAGAAAAAGCTCCGCATAAAAAAGTCCAACAAGAGAAAAGTAATGCCAAGCCCTGATCTTCTCGCCCTAGCCGTCACCTTAAAAATGGCAGCACTCACTACCGTGATTCTCTTACTCATTGGCACGCCACTGGCTTGGTTTCTTGCTAAAATGACCAGTCGTTTTAAAGTCATAATAGAAGCTATTGTTGCCCTCCCCTTAGTGTTGCCACCAACAGTCTTAGGTTTTTATTTGTTAATTGCTTTTTCACCTCAACATTTACCCGGACAAATTTGGCAGCAAGCAACAGGGCAGCAACTTGCCTTTAGTTTTTCTGCTATTGTCATTGGCTCAGTATTGTATTCACTACCTTTTGTAGTACAGCCATTACAAAAAGCGTTTGAGCAATTAGGTGACTCGGTATTAGAAGCAGGAGCCATGTTAGGCGCAGGCCCTATAGATAGGTTTTTCACCATAGTATTGCCCTTAACCAAAGCCAGTTTTATCACTGCAGCTAGCTTAGGCTTTGCTCATACCGTAGGTGAATTTGGCGTAATATTAATGATTGGTGGTAATATTCCCGGTGAAACACGCGTATTATCAATAGCCTTGTTTGATCACGTCGAAGCATTTGATTATGCCAAAGCGCATGTCCTTGCCATCAGTTTACTTATTGGTTCAATGATTTTGCTAGCCGGTGTTTATTTGTTAAACCTTCCTCATCGTAAAACAAGAAAGTAAGCTAACTCATGACTATTCTCAGCCTAGACTTCAGCCTCTCTTATCAAGCGTTTAATTTCAAGATTAATCAAACGCTTAATTTAACCGGTATCACTGGGGTTTTTGGCCATTCAGGCTCGGGTAAATCCACACTGCTAAGGGCTATTGCAGGTTTAGAGAAAAACATTACTGGCGCAATAATTTTTAATGACAAAACATTAACCGACACGACAAAAAATTTATGTCAAAAACCTGAACAGCGCAATATTAGTTTAGTTTTTCAAGACAGCCGTTTATTTACCCACTTAACCGTACGCGATAATTTAAAATATGCCGCTAAGCGCTGCACTAATAGTCAGCTAAATATTGCTGATATACTAAAGTTAACCGAATTAGAAGCGTTAGCTGATGCCAATGTTGTGGAGCTTTCTAGCGGTCAAAAACAACGAGTAGCCTTAGCACGAGCCTTGTTAACTGAGCCAAAATTATTACTACTTGATGAACCATTAAGTGCCCTTGATCAAGCCAGTAAAACTAAGCTATTAAGCTTAATTGTAAAAGTACAACAACAACTGAGTTTACCTATTCTATACGTTAGCCACTCTTTAGATGAGCTACAACAAGTGTGTGACAACCTGTTGATATTATCGCAAGGAAAGGCCATAAACTATGGCAACATTCACTATACTATTCATCAACTTAACTTTATGTCAGCTCACTTACCAAGTGAACGATTAATTCACCAACAAACCAGTTTATCTTTGCCGATAGCCAGTACCGATAACGGCCAAGGATTAATGGTACTAACACTTGCTGAGCAGAAAATTTTATTGCCAAGTTTACCGGGGACATTTATCAAAAATCAGCACCTGCGTTGCTTTATTCTGGCTAGCGATATCAGTATTTGCTTATCTGAACCCCAAAATAGCACTATAGTTAATCATTTATCAGGTAATATTAACGCAATAGAGTCGAGTACTACCGACAAAGCGACTCACTCGGTTTTAATTACAGTGATTTGCTCAGGACAAGAGTTTTTTGTGCATATCAGTACTTTTTCACAACAAAAGTTGGCACTGTGTATAAACCAACAAGTGTATTTACAGTTCAAGGCTGGTGCCGTGCGAACTTATCTGTATTAAGTTTAAAGTTTCGAATATCAGGCTTCAACAAAAATATAAAAAGGAACAGACGTGTTAACAACGCAAGAACAACTAAAATATTCAAGACAGATCATGCTCAATAAAATTGGCCAACAAGGGCAAATTGCCCTGCGTAATGCCAAGGTACTTATTGTTGGTGTTGGTGGCTTGGGTAACCCAGCCAGCTTATACTTAGCGGCAGCAGGCGTTGGAACATTATATTTAGCTGACGGTGATACTATCGAATTAAGTAACTTACCTAGACAAATACAGTTTAGTGAACGAGATATTAATCAAAACAAAGCGGATACCGCCGCCGAAAAGCTCACTCAACAATTCCATGATTGCCATGTTGAAGCCATTGATGACATGCTAGATCAAGAACTATGTGACTACTATTTACCACAGGTAGACTTGGTACTAGATTGTTCAGATAACATTGCCACCCGTTATTTAATTAACCAAGCTTGTGTCACTCATAAAGTGCCTTTAGTTGTTGGCGCAGCAACGGGGTTTGATGGCCAACAAATGGTAATAGATCCAAGAGATGACAACAGCGCCTGTTATCATTGCTTGTTTCCAGCATCAAAAAAGGCACCTGACAACAATTGCCAAACGATTGGTATTTTAGGTCCCGTACTAGCGATAGTAGCAGGCATGCAAGCGTTACAAGCAATAAAGCTAATTACCGGAAATAAAGCGCAAATTAATAAATTGAATTTGTTTGATGGTTTAGCAAACCAATGGCAACATTTTACTATGAAAAAACAGAAAGAATGCACTGTTTGTGGTGAGAATAAATAATACTGTCGCAAGAATATATGCTTGTTGAGATAATGAAATCGACTCGGGATTTCAGGCTAAAACACAAAACGCCTGTTTATTTTTAACACTACTCCGTATAAGAAAAAGCTCACCGCTTTATGCTGAATAGTGTCATGTATTCACTAATAAATATTCACTGTTAGCTAATCTGCTCTTAATAACGGCTTTAACATGGCTTCTAAACCATTCAATTTAACTTCATACATCAGTGCTAATTGCTGTCCTAGTTTACCCTCTGGAAAACCTTTACTGTGGAACCATACTAAGTAAGGCTCAGGTAATTGTAGTAATTTTCGTCCCGCATATTTACCAAAAGGCATATTTTGGTTAATAGCTTCAATTAATGCTTGTTGATTTTCTAGCACAATACTCTCTCTTTATTCTTATATTTATATAAAACCTAGTTGTCATTAATCTACCATAAAACTGACATAAAAATGTCATCTACTCACCTTACTATAACTTTAATTTAAAATATTTATCATGCTCAACAGCAAGGAAAACTATGACAATTATTAGAAAGCGTAGTGCGGATCATACCTGTAACATCCCTAAAAACGCTCGTGACAATCAATACATTTTAGCCGAATTTACCATTACCGATGATCTAATCCAACGATTTTCAGTAGAAACAGCTTCTTCTACCGACAATAATTTACCTAAAAACTATTGTGGATTTTATCAAAACTTAGCCAAAGTGTTATTCGATTTATCTGAACTTTTTGAAGTAGAAAATTGTCTTTTTATTGCCAATGATAAACTGACTAGAGTGCGCTTTAGTCAAGAGATGCACCAATGGCAAACCAATCAACAAATTTTATTTTATTATAATCCTGAAAGTCATCAATTAAAAAAGTCTTTTTTTGATGCCAATAAACGCGCAAAAAAAATATCGTTATTATTTCTGACTACAGGCACAGATATTAGAGATAATGCAGCTGGCTTTCATGCAAAAACATCACAATTAGTAACAGCTTTTGCTCACAAAACAACTATTGATGTAAGTGATATTCGCCTACGCGATCACCAACATATTACTTATGACTTATTTAACGAAAATAAGCTTAATAAAAGTAAAAAAACTAATAATGAACACTCAATAACACAAACACATAAATTGCGCTCTATGATTCATCGTTATGCTAGCCAACAGGTAACATTACCTGAATTTCATAGTGCGATGACCTATGTAATTATTAATTTGCCCATATCCAATAGACTACTCAATATGGTTGATGTAGATCCAAATTCAACGGATCCGTACAACCCGCTTTATACTTATTTAACCGATACCTTCACCCAGTCAGCAAAGCGTTATAATTTAAATAACGGCGCTTTAATAGCCAATGGTTTAGTACCCATTGTTCGCTATAGCATTCACGAAATCACTTCTCGCATGGGTGAGTTACAGATGCTTGGCTACAACCCAGAACAAAACCCTTGTGGTATTATCAGCAAATGGGATGCGAGTGAATTAGTTGATAACGTACAGTTAGTTTTTGTGGCTACTGATAAAAACCAAACCGAACACGGATTTGGCCGTTTTCTCAATCAAATAGAGCAGGCGATAAAATTAATGGCTACGGAACTAGAGATGGAACCTAACAAAGAAGAACTTATTGTGAGGTTTCATCAACATGTCGCTTATAATTTCTAATGAATGAGATAAGTATTTTAGTGCGGTTTAATGAACATATTTAGCGATAATACACTAAAATGTAACAACTTAAAGTGTATTATCTCAGACTATAACTACCGATTCTAAACGCATGGTTTTAGTCTATCTGACCGGCAGCTATAAGCTGAGAGTTCAACTAGCCAATGCAACGCTAACTTTTGTCACAAAGAACTAAACCGCTCGCGCGGTAATGGTGTTCTTGGCTAACACTGAATTTCCTTATAACATTTGTGCTTTTTACTACTCTAACTCCTCAGGTATTTCGCCTACAACCAGAGGAGTTAATCTCATGAACCTTAGCACTTATTTCCCACCTAAATTACTTAAACGTTTTGAAGACGATGTCACTTTGCGTAAACTCGGCTCAGATAGTCTCGTGGCTTACGTTAGAGGCATCTCTAAACTCTGTGATTACCTGCAACACTCTCCCGTGAATGCTACCGCTGAAGACTTGCGACTATTTCAGTTGCATTTGGTCAACATTAGATGTGTTTCGAGTTTTCGGTCAACATTACCGTAATGAACATGCAGGCCATTTAAGCTACAACAATACAAAGTCATGTCAGCCATTGAACACTG
This sequence comes from Colwellia sp., assembly GCA_002733765.1. Taxonomy (GTDB): domain Bacteria; phylum Pseudomonadota; class Gammaproteobacteria; order Enterobacterales; family Alteromonadaceae; genus Colwellia. Next base: position 177,344 of record NVWU01000010.1, read on the forward strand.
TCGAACCAGTGTGCTCGGTGGTCACATTTTACAATGCCCTGAATGTCATGCGCCAATGGTGATCATTGAGTTGCTTGTTGGGATAAATTATCCTCGCGCTCCACCAGAGAGAATTATTAACCCCATAGAAAGAATGGCGTTGAAAAAAATGACGGTATGATGTCAGGGATAGTTATGTCTTGCTCACTGAGAAGGCGCTAGCACATCAACAAAAGTGGGAGTATTTATGAAGAAAAATCATAAGGTTGTGACTTACAGCGGTCAATCTAGGCAAGTTAAGAGAAAAATCACCCTGCAACCAACACCCACAGAGATAGATTCCCCATAGGCGCTTGCTTCCCGCGGTTTCTTCATTGAGGGCTTTGTCGACATCAGTTCCCATTAGAACATCATCATCACGGCGTAGATCATGACACTGATGATCTACAAACCTACACAAAGTATACCTTAGCTTTTGATTTACTAACGGCAACGTTGAGCGAAAAAATTGCCATTCATGAGAGCATTCATAAAGCTGGCTAGCAGACATTGAGAGGTCGTCAACCAGTTAGAAGCCTCTAGTTATGGGGGCAACTAATTAGAGAAGATATACAGTTTCACTTGTTTAAAAAAATAAACTTAACCTGATAAATACGATAGAAATTTAAATACGAATAAACCACCTATCCCACATAAGTTTATTATAATCGTTTCGAAGATAACGGATATATCGTCTATTTCGAAGGGAATTTGTATGGGGCAGAGATTTAAGATGTTTGAAGACAAGGCCATCCTTGCCACTGGAAGCATGGAGCGGGAATACTATACTAGCCGCTAATTTTAATCGGCTCTAGGTAATTGCACTATAGCCACTGGTTTTGATCAGGTTAATGACATGCCGATATTTGTCTATACTTACAGACAAGAAAAATAACCAGAGCAATGGCATGTTTGAAGAATCTCTCCATCTGGCCCGACGTGCGCAATTTTTTGTGTTACTCAGCGCTGTTGTTTTCAGTTTATTTGCGTTATCTGTGCGACCCACAAATAATCTGTATAGCCTAGCGCTAAAACAGGTGGAAACGGCGATCAATATTAGCTGGGAAGATTACCCGCTCTGGCTAGATGAAAAGCTGAGAAAATCCGAAGTCAAAACCCTGAACGAGACCAACCCATACTTGGAGTTTGGTACGATCAATACACCGATTGAAAATGCCTGGGAAAACCTGATCCCCTATATCAAACGTCATCACAAGAAAGTCAGCAATCCTGAATTGTTAATCAGTATCTATGGTGAGGTTTATTACAATCCGCATCAGGCCTATTTTGCTGAAGAAGTTCCGACAAATATGCTGGATCTGAAAGTTCTAACACCACTTGATATAGTACGATTCACACAATCCCAACTAGCACAGACCCCTGCCACTTTATACGCCATTAGCCCAGAAAATACCCATGAGGCACTATGGCAACATGTTTATTTGGCAGCATTTTTTAATAATAGGTATAATCACGTATTATTGGCCTCAAGATTAGAGGTAACAGCTTCCACTTCACTTAGCACAGGCGGCAGTCTAAAGCCCAAACGATCATCACAGCTGGTGACGGCACATATGGTAGTAAGAGTGCGAGGTGATTGGGGAGATGCACGTTCTAGCGACGTACATACCTTGATTGAGTCTGGACAAGATACTGTATTTGAAGACATCAGTGTTACCCCTTACTCAAGTAAAATACCCGGCACTAGCATCCTGATCTGGTTACAAGAAAGGTATCCTGCGCTTGGGGCTAGCCCTGACGGTTTCCATCCATTTTTCGGCATTGAGCACGTATGGCGAGAGATCGCCAACCGCCCCTTGACGGATAGTGAGCTATATGTTCAAGCACTAGCCGCAGAAGAATTAAGTCGAAGTCAGCAGGTTACCCTGTTTGGCGTTTCAATACCTGCGCAATTGGTTCCCATCGTCGCCCCGCTGATCATCCTTACCTTGATGATTTACTTGTCTCGTATGATATCCCATATCCAAGTACACGCTGAAAAATATTGCGAAAAAATTAACGAGTTTGCCTGGATCGTGCTGCATACTAAGCAACTGTGGTGGTTGGATCCTGTGTTCAGCCTGATGCTGTTACCCATAGCAACGCAAAGTGCCATTACGCTCAAAATGCAGGACATCGGCATCTGGATAACCTTTGGCTGGATAGCAACATCGATATCACTGCTTATCAGCATCAAGATATTGAAGCAACTAGGAGTTTTGAGACATATTATTCATAAACATACACCATAAATATCAGCATTGTATATAAGGGGAATAGACTCAACGACAGCGAATGGTACTTTGAAGTAATGCCAATGCCACATTGTAACTGGCGGCAATTGTGGCTAATTTTCCAGTCGAGGGGATAATCAATCTAACTTGGTGGTTCGGTGCCTACTGCAAGCTCGTTGTTTCCGGTTGCTTTCAATTTTGGAAGTTAACTTTGCCAGATTATAGACTTTAGCGATTTCGCCCTCATGGTGTGTTAGAAAATACATATTAGTGGCCAGAATTACTTAACCACAACACTATCTTTTTCATCAATCTCAATGACTGAAATAGGCTATAAACTTGAATTTAAAGATCCTGCATACTTCATTCTGTTTTTTCGTAAAAATACAGTTTTTACGGTAAATAATAACAATTCATTATCATTTCCACTTTATCTTTGGCAACAATCTATCTATGAAAAGTACCATTAAAGCAATGGAAATTATCTTTCCAAAAAATTAATGCTCTCTATACTTGGTTAACGCGTTAAGTTTATCCAGTGTAAAATTAAAAAGATAAAATTAATTCACCTGGAAACGATACTTATACCAAATGAAATAATGAATGATCTATTCCTTACTTCAATTGGTATTAATGTCTAACACCGAATGTAATGGTAAAAATTTCTATCGTGCCTTATCGGAATTGACAACGCGCCTAAAGGTCATAATTACGACTTTGAATTTACAGTAAGCAGTTTCAGTTATTACCAATGAATTAACAAGTAGTCATAACTAAACAAGGTGAAAAATCATTAATAACATAGCCTTGTATAATTAAAATACAATATTTGTAAAATTAGGAGAACTATAAAATGCAGTACCACTTAAATGGTTTTAAACCCGGTAATTATCAAATTCCAGATTCAGTTCGGGAACCAGCCCCCACTCTACCTATTGTAGACCTTCCAAAAGAAGTTGATGTATTAATTGTAGGTTGTGGCCCCGCAGGGCTAGCGATGGCAAGGCAGCTATCGGAGTTCACTGACATTACAACGTGTATCGTTGATTTAGAAAAAGGTCCTTTGATTTTTGGACGCGCAGATGGCATATCTTGTCGCACAATTGAAATTATGGAAGGCTTTAACAGCAGTGAAATGATTGTCAAAGAATCTTACAAGCTAAACCAGAATACATTCTGGGAGCCTGATAACATAAAACCTGAGAACATAAAGCGTACCCACAAAATTGCTGACGCGAGAATTGGCCTGTCTGAATTTGCCCATGGCATTGTTAACCAGGCACGACTTCATGAATTATTACTAGAAGGCATGAAGAACTCAGTAACAAACCTTGTTCCCCATTACAGTCGTCGGTTACTTGAATTAGCTGTTGATTCTAACCTAACGCAGGATTTAAACGCACACCCTATTACGGCAAAATTTGAGTTAATTGATGACCCTCAATCAGCCAAAATTGAAACGGTTCGAGCCCGATACGTTGTCGGTTGTGATGGCGCAAGAAGTGCTGTTCGTAAAGGCCTATCAATACCTTTAGAAGGTGATTCAGCAAACAAAGCTTGGGGTGTGATGGATCTTTTGTTAGTAACAGACTTTCCTGATATTAGAGTTAAGAGCTTTATCCAATCAAAAGAACACGGTGCTGTCATGACTATTCCGCGAGAAGGCGGTTATTTAGTCAGGTTTTATGTAGAGCTTGCTCTATTGGGTGAAGATCAACGCGCGTCAGACCTTAACCTTAAAGCCGAAGATGTCATAGCAAAAGCACAGCAAATTATGCACCCTTATAAATTAGACGTTAAGGAAGTTGCCTGGTGGTCAATCTATGAGGTTGGACAACGAGTAGCAGAGAGATTTGATGACACACCCGTTGATAATCCAGAAAACCTTATACCTCGTGCATTTGTTGCTGGCGATGCCTGCCATACCCATAGCCCTAAAGGAGGTTGGGGGTTAAACACATCACTGCCAGACACCTTTAATCTGGGCTGGAAAGTTGCTGCTGTTTTACAAGGTAAATGTAAGCCAGAATTACTACAGACGTATTCCTCAGAGCGACGTAAAGTTGCATTTCAGTTAATAGAGGCAGATAGAGAGTTGTCAAAATTAGTAGCTACTCGCCCTTCATCAGACAATGATGCACCTGAAGCTAAAACCAATACGGCTGATATTGAGAAATTCATGGCTAGACAAAATGGCTTTGTTGCTGGCACAGCTATCGAGTATTACCCGTCGTATATATCTACTGGTCAAGTGAATCAACATTTAGCTAGTGGCTTTAAGATTGGTCAACGATTCCATTCCGCTGAGGCTATTCGAGTAGCCGATGGTTACCGACAGCATTTAGGGCATCTGAATAAAGCGGATGGTCGCTGGCGTATTTTCATTTTTGGCAACAAACAAAACCCGGTAGAAAGCTCTTCTGAGTCATATAAGCTTGTACAATTTATTACGAACTCTGAGTCTTCACCCGTACGAAAGTATACCCCTGAAGGCACCGATATAGACTCAGTATTTGATGTTTATGCTGTATTTCAGCAACAAGACCTATCAATTGAAGACATGCCTAACTTTCTCTGGCCAGCCAAAGGAAAATATGGGCTGAGAGACTACGAAAAAGTGTTTCATGCTGAAGAAGGTAACGATATTTTTGAGTTAAGAAACATAGATCGCTCAATGGGTTGCATGGTTATAGTACGACCTGATCAACACATTGCTAATATATTACCACTCACGGCTCACAAGGAATTAACTGAATTTTTTGATGAATTTATGATTGCCCAAAATAATACCAATTGAATTAATGAATGCACCACTTAGCGAGAATGAAAAGGCTTAGAGGCAAGACATTGATTGAATATAATGGTTATTCCCTTGTCAAAATCAATAAGGCAGCTTGTAAGCCTTTACCTTTTATTAGGTACTCGCCCTTCGGGAGTTTTGTGGTAATACTGAACAAGGAAGTTCAACTAGTTATGATTAATATTAGCGGTTCTTAAATATAGTAAAGCGTAAACAGCATTAAATTTTCGCCAATATGTAATGGTATAGTAATTATGGCCAGTTATTAGAGGTACTATCATATATTTCTAATAGCTGACTACTACTCTCTCGTTATGTGCCTAAAAGCGCCATAGTAAACTAAATTTAACCGTAAAAACCTACCATTTATCCCCTAATATTGATAAAAGATCAGGCCGTACTTTGAGGTTTTTTTTGTAGTTTTCTTTGTAACGTTCTTCTGTGCATAGACAGTTGTCGAGCGGTGGCCGATATATTACCGTCATTGGCTTTTAATACTTGTTGGATATGCTGCCACTGTACTTGTTCTGCTGATAGTGTTTCGCCATCTAGTTCGGTATTGATGGGAATGTCACAAGCTTTACTTTCATTAAGTGCCGCTAATAAGGTTTGTGTATCAAGCGGCTTAGTTAAATAATCATCTGCGCCTAATTTAATCGCATCGACGGCAGTAGCAATACTAGCAAAGCCCGTCAGTAGAATAATACGACTTTTGGGGCGCAATTGACGGATAGGTGTAATAATATTTAACGTGGTTTCTTGCGACAACTTCATATCCAATAAAACATAATCAGGTTTGTGTCGATGACAAGCTAACAAGGCTTCAGAGTTAGTTTCAACATGAACACAATCAAAGTCATGCTTGGTTAAACGCCGTTTTAAGGTATTAGCAAAAATAATATCATCTTCAACTATCAATAATTTTTTCATCTTTTTATCTACTTACCGGTAAACTTAAAGTGACTAAAGCGCCACCTTGATGATGATTGGTCAAGGCTAATTTACCACCTAAACGCTCTAAACTCGCATGACTTAAAAACACCGCCATACCTAAACCTTGCTCGCTATTAACAGGGTTTACACCTAGCTGTTTAAGCTTTTCTAGAGTAAAGCCTACACCATAATCTCGAATAATAAATTGCCAATTTTCAGCATCAACTTGGCTTATTAAGGTAATTTCATTACTGCTATTTGCTTTCGTTGCCCGCACAGCATTATTAATTAAATTCAAAATAGCAGGCAATAAAGCCGCATCTGCCATTATTTCGGTATTCGTTGGTTGTTGCTCAACTAATTCAACATTTATTTCAGGGTGATTAACACGCAAATTATCTAATAAATTATTAAGTAAATCTCCAACATTTGTCGCCACAATAGTTTGCTCTTTAATATCGAACACCATGGCACGAAAAGCATCAAGGCTATCACCGCAACGTGCTAACTGGCTTTGCATATCGTTAATAATATCATTATCAGGAAAGTCTTCGCTAAGTTCATCAGCCAGTAATTGCACCGTTGCAATTGGTGTGGCAAGTTGGTGAGTGACTTGTGCAGAAGCAACCCCTAAAGAAGTAACTTGCTCTTGTTTTAATAAGTTTTCTCGATAAGCAGCAATGGCTAATTCTCTTTGATTAATGCTACGCGCCATTTTTCCTACCACAATAGCAACGACTAACGCAGAAAATAAAAAGTTAATCCCCATGCCAATAAAGTGCCCTTGCATATTACCGTGCATAACACTCATGGGTAAATACCATAATAAAACGCTATAAGACAGTATCGCTAAAAAGGCGACTAGCGCTAGCAAAGTAGACGTTAAGGTAACTGCCGCAATCGCAATAGGAATTAACAACAACGACACAAAAGAATTGGTTGCTCCACCACTAAAAAACAGTAAAAGCGATAAAAACAGAATGTCAGCACAAATTTGCATCAACAGCGCCCGCTGACTTATTTGTGTTTTGTTACGATAAAATATAAAGCTGATAAAAGTGAAGCCAAGCTCTAAACCAATAACACTAAATAATGGCATCCAAGGCAATTCATATGCTAAACCGAAATTCACAAACAATATCAAGAATAATTGAATAACAATAGCCGCACTACGCAAGACAAGTACTAGGTGAATTTGATGGTTCACTTTAGGGTTTATTTGCGTATTATTTATTTTGAAAAATGGTGACATAAATTCTTTATTTGATAGGTCTATATAGTTTAAGCGTATTATACTTGAGCCATATCAAGATGCGGGTTTCAAGACGTCTGAGGTAGCTTGAGTATATACTATCTTTAATTTTAACGAATGTAATGAGCGAAATCATAAAAATGACAAATATAACCCACAAACACAACCTACAACGCGCCACTGTAGCGGGCGGTTGCTTTTGGTGTATAGAAGCGGCATTTTCCCAAGTTAAAGGCATTCACTCTGCAATTTCAGGGTATATGGGCGGCCATATTGAAAACCCTACTTATGAAGATATTTGCACTGGCAACAGTGGTCATGCTGAAGTTGTGCAGCTAAATTTTGATGCGCGGGAAATTACGTACCAAGAAATTATTGAGATTTTTTTCACCTTGCACAATCCAACCCAATTAAATAGACAAGGTAACGATATTGGTAGCCAGTATCGTTCTACTATTTTTTATCATAATGAATCTCAACAGGCTATCGCTGAACAAAATATTAGAAAAATGAGATCAGCAAAGATATTCGAGCAAGAAATAGTCACACAAGTATGCCCTGCCGAACATTTTTATATTGGTGAAGAATATCATCAAGGCTATGCTAGTAATAATCCACAAAACCAATACTGTCAGGTAATTGTTTCACCTAAACTCGCTAAGTTTAGACAAACCTTTATTGATAAATTGAAATAATTTATCAATAAATCACAGTCACTTACCTCTAATTAGTAAACTGGTTTTAACATAACTCTATTGCCTTTATAAAGCCTTTATATGCCCACGACACTTCAATACGTAAGATTTAGCATCTTGAAGTGGCATGGATATAAAGCAAGCATCCCAATAACTTCAAACATCAGAAAATAACAGAACACTTGTTGATCGCCGTAAATAATGAGATTTACGACAGAAAATGAGATTTAGATGTTCTACACAATATTCACTTATGCCACTAAGCCGACCTTAGCTCTAACCGACTAGAATTGAATTCGCATTAGTTTTTGTATCGATAACGCCAGCGAGTAAATTGTCCTTCTTAAACAGCTTATAAGTCATTTACGAATTTGTGATTTTCTCTCGCTTCAACAATACTTATTTGAAATATATTCTTATCAAATTCATCAAGTGGAAGCTTTTCAAGCATTTCCTCTATCTTATCAAGATGCTTTACATCATTTTCAACGAATTGTTGAACAATTTTTAGAGCCTGTTCTGATTTTTCATTTTTAAGTGATAGCAACAATGCCGAATTTAGTACCATTTGATCGACTGCTTTCATTCCGAGCTGAAGGGTAAGGACATCTGTGGCTGCTTTAGCACCACGATGGACCCCATAATAATGAGAAGCTAACGCAATTAAAATAAGAGAAACTAACATTAATAGATTTTTTTTCATCTGCTTCCTGCAATATATCGATGACTTATAACGCCCAAATAATGGGCAAAAAATAGTTGGTTAAAATAAGCGACACAGGAGCAAAAACCAACTATTTTTTGTCCTGTTAATTTGCTTATAGCTATACTTTACGCCGACGGTTTCCATTTAGCTTGAACATGAAACCTCTTAATTAAACCTTGAATTTTAGGGCTGTTACAACTTTCTGTTTCAATAACTTTATATACGGCAGCCGTGACTTTACTACTTCCCATTTTTATAGCTTTCTTTGCCTGCTCTTCGGTAAAGTCAGGTTTTCTTTTTTTTATTTCCTGATACATTAGAGTTGTAACCATTTGGTAGTTGGCTAGAAAGGCAGTTAATTCATCTTTTTGCGGAGTCATGCATTTACCAGAAGCAGCACTAACAGCAGTAAATTGGTTATACATTTTCAAGATATTGATATTCTCAGCATTACTATTAAAGCAAATAAATAAAACTAAGATTGATACTGTTCGAGTGATATTCAGCATAGTGACATCCTTGTATAGCTAACAATTAAGCATTTATCTCTTGTCGAAGCATGAGAGATAAATGTCCAACAATTTATTATGGATACGTCTTAGAGACCTTCGCACCATAAGTAACATTTAATTTATATCAATATCCCATAGTATCAACATATTAGAAACCGTAAACAGTAACTTTTTTATAAATAGTAGGAAATTACTAAGAGGTCTTAGTAACACACCTTAATAATTCATTAGAAAATATATGGCAAAATTTTTACCTGTAATGTCAGGAATGCGCACAAAGAACTAAACCGCTCCGCGGTAATGGTGTCCTTGGCAAGCACCGCATATCCCTATAACACATTCACTTTTTCCTACACTAAGTTTTGAGGCATGTCGCCTCATCTTAGATTGGAGAATATCCTATGAACATCAGCCCATACTTTTCAGCACAACTACGCAAACGGTTTAACGAAGACATGATTATGCGTAAACTCGCCACTAAAACACAAATTGCGTATATCCGTGGTGTTAATAAACTCTGTGACTATTTACAACGCTCACCTAAAACAATCACCCAAGAGGAGTTACGTGAGTTTCAACTTTTCATGGTCAATCACGGTGTCTCTGGACTCACCGTTAATGCCACGCTCACGGCTCTTAAGTTCTTCTTCCAGATAACCTTAGACAAACCAGAGGTGGTTGCACGGGTTTGTCCTGTGACGGTTGCACGTAAATTACCCGTGGTATTGAGTTTAGAAGAAGCTAAACGCTTTATGGCTTTTGCAACACACCCTAAATTCAAAGCGACTTTAGCTGTCGCTTATGGTGCAGGCCTGCGTGTTAGCGAAGTCGTTTCCTTAAAGGTCAGTGATATTGATAGTGAACGTATGACATTACGTGTGGAGCAAGGTAAAGGTAGCCGTGATAGATACGCCTTGTTATCACCTGTACTGCTTGAGCATCTGAGAGATTGGTGGCGTTTTGCTAATCAACAGGGACAAATGTTTGTGGGCGGTTGGTTATTTCCAGGATTGAACCCTATCAATCATATGACCTCGCGTCATCTTAGTCGAGTATGTAAGCAAACCGCTAATGCCGCTAATATTGACAAGAATGTATCGATGCACACGTTACGTCACAGCTTTGCGACTCATCTACTCGAAGCTAAAGTCGATATTCGACTTATTCAAGTATTGTTGGGTCATGCTCAGCTTAATACCACCGCGCGTTATACACAGGTGGCAACAGATTTACTCAAAGAAGTTATCAGTCCGTTAGATACGATTACACCTAAAAAAAAGAAAGTAAAGGGCGTGAAGTGAGCCGTTCATGCCTCACTCAACACTGGAAATGGCCGATGTCTTTCGAGCACACGGCCAACATTGGCGTAAGTCGCATGCAGGTCATGTCAGTTTAGAGCAACTCAAAGTGATGTCGGGTATTGAACATTGCCGTAGTGAAGTGCTCGGTGGTCATGTTTTGCATTGTCCAGCCTGTGAGCATACTCAAATTGCCTATAACTCGTGTCGCAATCGACATTGTCCGAAGTGCCAAGCTAGCGCAGCGAAACGCTGGTTAGCCGCACGGCAAACCGAATTACTGCCTGTTGATTACTATCATGTTGTCTTCACTTTGCCACAACCTATCAGTGAATTGGCTTATTACAACAAGTCAGTGATGTATGGTTTGTTACTTAAAGCCGCGGCAAAATCACTGCTAACTATCGGCGCTGATACCAGGCACTTAGGTGCTCGTCTGGGTGTTACCTTTGTCTTGCATACATGGGGCAGCGCGATGACACATCATCCCCATGTGCATGGGATTATACCGGGTGGCGGCTTATCACTTGATGGGGAGAAATGGGTGTCGTGTAAAGCGGGATTCTTCTTACCTGTGCGTGTGTTATCACGTTTGTTTCGACGGCTATATCTTGAGGGATTACGTGAAGCGTACGAGCAGAGTAAATTACTGTTCTTTGGTGATTATTTACCTATTAAGGAGGAAAGACCCTTTTTGGCGTGGCTCAATAATCAACGCAAAATGGATTGGGTCGTTTATGCCAAACGACCCTTTGCAGGGCCACAAGCGGTATTGTCTTATCTATCGAGATACACACATCGGGTTGCCATCGCGAATTCTCGACTGGTTGCTATGGATAAGGAAACGGTGAGTTTTAAGTGGAAGAACTATCGCGTTAAGGAGCAGAATAGGCAGCGCACCATGACGCTGTCACACGATGAGTTTATTCGACGTTTTTTACTGCATGTCTTACCAAGTGGGTTTCACCGTATTCGTCATTACGGCTTGACCGCGAACACAGGTCGTAAGAAGAACTTGAATAAAGCACGGCAGTTATTGAACGTTAACGCACCGATAATACCATTGGATAAAGCGTTATCGAGTGAAGCACAAGCGCATGAGCCAACACCAACCTTTGTTTGTCCTTGTTGTGGTGCAGGGATGATTGTGACAGACGTATTGCTTCATTTATATTTACCACGTGCACCGCCTTTACTGCCTGAATTAGTGGTGGTAGATAGGCAAGATTAAATTATCGGCAATGGTTGATAAGGGCTAGTATTGTTCGATTTGCTCAAACTGTTCGAAACTAGGCTAAACTAAAGCAGTATAAGAGGAAAGTATCACAGTGAAAAATACATTAACGCAACGTAAAGTAGTTCCGAGAAACAATTTTACCCACCAATAGCAAAGTACAATCAAGCAATCCCCATAGCACCGAGTTCAATTCCCGCGGTTTCCTCATTGTGAGCCTTTTAGACATCAGCCTTTCTATGATGGGCTGTTGATAGGTTTTGTGTACTGGCTGATATCTAAAAACCTTAACAAACAAGACCTTTTCTAACACCCTAAATCAGCACCAAAATGGTCTTCTCTGATACGATAGCGGACGTTAGCCTTTGCATACTTAACTGAGGTTAGTAGTGTTATAAATTAAGTTAAAGTGTCTGAAGAGTTTTGAGCATATGGCATAACAAAGGATACTTAATCCTATTGTGGTAGTTTACTGGTGAAACAACCTAAATTACCAATCAGTAGATAAAAAAACACCAATAATTACAATTGATGTTTTAATAAATGCTTAACTTTTAAATTATTAAGATTGTTTCTTAAATCGACGTGATGCTAAACCAATCATTCCTAATGCAAAAATAGCAAGGGTTGTTGGCTCGGGTACGTCAACAGGCCCAACCACACTAAAGGTCGCGGTACCTTGGCCAAACGCTTCATTGTCATTGCTTGTATATGGGTTGTAGCCAAAAAACTCTGTGCCAACGTTTGTGTCGACTGAAAGATCATTAAACACTCTAATTCCGAATCCTAACTTAGCATTATGTGCTGTGAAAGCTCCCTCGTTCCAACTAATGGCACTTTTACTTAAAGCTGAAGTAAATCCCCAGTTTGTGCCTATTACTCCGTTCCATGCGTCTGTTATGTTATAAGATACTAAATTAGATTGGTTGGTCCCACCCTGGAGTTGGACGGCGTCAAAAATAATTGCGTTGGTTGGTGTCCAGAATGCGTTCCCACCTACGTTGTCCGATAGAGCACTGATAGTCAATCTATTGAGTGTTGTATCAACCTGACCCACCCAACTAACGGTTTGTGACTCTGTCCAAGTTACATTTATTAAAGTGGCATTAACAATACCGCTAACACTAAGTAACAAACAAAGTAATTGTGTTTTCAGTAATTTGTATCTCATACTATTTCCTTAATTTTCATATATTCACATTTGGTGTGACATGGCAGAAGCATAAATCACGCCAAAAAATAAAAATCATTATACATTAAGTGCTTAACGATTTACTAAAAATAACAGATCTTAAATTGTAAAAAGTTCTGACACTCAATATTTATTTTTGAGTATACTCAATTATTTGAACAAGGCGACTAATGAGCTTAAACCCGTCTCACAGCCCATGATAAACTCTTGGCTAAAATACGTCTAAAAATGATCAAGTATGCACATAAGCTAATGTCGGCTAGAAGCCGAAGTATTAATTTAGTAACTTGAAGCTTCCGCTTAGCGCACATTGAACTAAACCGCTCCGCGGTAATGGTGTTCTTTTCTATTTCCGCACTACCTACTAACTTCTGTATTCTTTTCTACTCTTAGCATTGAGGTATTGTGC
>NVWU01000030.1 GCA_002733765.1 Colwellia sp.
ACTCTTCATTTTTACCCGTTAATATATGCCATGCAATCCGAGCAAGTTTATTTGCTAACGCAACAATAGCTTTATGTTTACCTCGTCGTAATGATAATGAATTAAACCATTTGCCTAATGTATCTTCTCTTTTCGCAGCAAAGCGGCTTACTGCTCGTGCCCCATGGATAAGTAACACTCTAAGCTCAGAGCAGCCATTTTTCGTTATATTGCCCAGTCGTATCTTACCTCCTGAGCTTGACTGAGTTGGAACTAACCCGCACCAAGCGGATACTTGTCGCCCGTTCTTGAACTGCTCACCACTGCCAACTTCACTCATAAAACTTGCAGCTACAATAGGACCAAAGCCAGGAATTGACAGCAAAGCTTTATATCTTGGGTGCAATTTACAAAGCGCTTTAATTTCACGGTCACTTGACTCAACACCCATATCTAAAAACTTTAAATCATCACCTAATCGATTAAGTAATCCACGAAGTACAAAAGAAAGCCCATTAGTAGCATCTTCTAAAACGTCTTGTAATTTACCATGTAATTTCACTCGCCCTAGAGGAAATATAACCCCATATTCTGCCGCAAGGCTACGTATTTGATTAACGGTCGCGGTACGATTTTGAACAAGGCGAGTTCGTACGCAACGTAATGCTTTTATGTCTTGTTGTTCAATACTCTTTACGGGAACGAAATGTATCCCAGGTCGAAAAGCCGCCTCACAAATAGCAAGTGCATCATTAGCATCGTTTTTTTGATTAGTGACAAATGGTTTTACATGCTGTGCGGGGATAAGTTTAACTTTATACCCTAGCCCTTGAAATATTCGTCCCCAATGATGAGAAGTGCCACATGCCTCCATGGCAATTAAAGTTCCTGCGGGTAATTGTCTTGTGCTGTGCAAGAACTTAGCTCTGGAAACCTTATAATTTCGCTGGATTGTATTATCTTTCAATAAAACGCATATTTGAAAAACATTTTTAGCTAAATCTATACCGACAACTTTAATATTCATGATGAACGACCTCATTAAATTTAACACCGATCTTAAGTTTGGCTCAAAATGCCAAACTTTGGGTGCTAAGGTGTCCATCACATCATTACAAATCTTAGCTTGTTTAACTTCTGTATTAGTTAAAGGAGTAATTTGTTTTGCCATGATGTACCAATGAAAAAGATAAAAAATGTGAACAGCTTAAAACCTTGGGTTTATCTGGCTTTAAGGGGTGTTTTGGACTTGCTTGGAAGTGAAAATGGTGGGCCTTCGCAGACTTGAACTGCGGACCTGCCGATTATGAGTCGGATGCTCTAACCAACTGAGCTAAAGGCCCATTTTCATTTGTTGGGACAATGTTCTAAAAACATAGTTTGTTGAAATAATTCTAACACCACTTCAACAAAGCGCGTGCAGTATAAGCATTTTTTATTTTATTGTCACCTACTGAGCAATAATATTTTGTCTTTATTTACTGTTAGCTCATTTGTTGAACAGCTAAAGGGGGAAATAAATCAAAAAGAAAAAGTAATACCTGCATTTACCTCACTTTGTAACCATAAGTCACTTGATATCGATATTGCACAATGTGCTTCATTACAAAATATCTGACTGTCTGAGTTAAAGAAGGTTGCGTATATTCGTCCACCAAACCGTAAGCTAATTTGCTCAGATACGAGAATTTTCGTGGCTAACCCTACATTCAACGAAAAACGAGTTTCATTACTTAATAGTGAGTCATCAGGTGAAAAATGAGTTAACCCTAGTCCTCCGGTTACAAACAAAGGCACTACCCCGTCAGAAATAGGGACGTTACCGCCAATATGTACATAAGTAATAGCCAAGTTATCATTGCTGGCTAGTGCATTTACCCTTTGCGAGAACTGGCTAGTGTAATGGCTAACAAGTAATTCACCTTGACGCTTTCTGTCATAATCCCATGCGAGCAAAAAGCCATAACTAGTGTCTTCATTTAACTTGATGTTAGTCGTTAGTTCAGTGGTATCATTCATTGCGTCAAAATCACCACCAAAACGATAACCAATGAATGGCGTTATTTCAACATTACTATTTTCATTAGCACTCGCCGCTATTGAAATAAAAAGCAAACATAAAAAACTAATTAACCGTAATTGAATTGACATTATATCCCCTGACTTTTCACATAAAAAATAAAAAAAGAGTAAGTTAGAAAACTAACTTACTCTTTTTTATTACGTAAACAAAATATTACTTACTCGCCATCAAGGAAACTTTTTAGTTGCTCTGAACGAGATGGATGTCTTAATTTACGCAGTGCTTTCGCTTCAATTTGACGAATACGTTCACGTGTTACGTCAAACTGTTTACCAACCTCTTCTAAGGTATGATCGGTGTTCATATCGATACCAAAACGCATTCTTAACACTTTTGCTTCACGGGCAGTTAAACCAGCAAGTACTTCGTGTGTTGCCCCTTTAAGGTTTTCAGAGGTAGCTGAGTCAACCGGTAATTCACCACTGCCGTCTTCAATAAAGTCACCTAAATGTGAATCTTCATCATCACCAATAGGGGTTTCCATTGAAATAGGTTCTTTGGCTATTTTCAATACCTTACGAATTTTATCTTCTGGCATGATCATGCGTTCAGCTAATTCTTCAGGCGTTGGCTCACGTCCCATTTCTTGTAACATTTGACGAGAAACACGATTCAATTTATTGATGGTTTCAATCATATGTACTGGAATTCGAATAGTACGCGCTTGGTCAGCAATTGAACGCGTGATTGCTTGGCGTATCCACCAGGTTGCATAAGTTGAAAATTTGTAACCACGACGGTATTCAAATTTATCAACGGCTTTCATCAAGCCAATATTACCTTCTTGAATTAAATCTAAGAATTGTAATCCACGGTTGGTGTATTTTTTAGCAATAGAGATAACTAAACGTAAGTTAGCTTCAACCATTTCTTTTTTAGCACGGCGCGCTTTCGCTTCACCAATTGACATACGACGGTTAATATCTTTTATGCCGTGTATATTTAAGAAGGTTTCTTCTTCAATTATATTTAATTTGTAGATACAACGTTCAACATCTAATTCGATGTCGGCAAGTTTGGCCGAGTAACTATGTCCTGCGGCTGTTTCTGCCTTATACCAGTCTTTAGACGTTTCATTACCAGGGAAAATTTTAATAAAGGTGGTTTTAGGCATACCCGCACCAACGACACAATGCTTCATGATCAAGCGTTCTTGTACGCGTAATCTATCCATAACACTACGCATGTTTTTAACTAACTTATCAAATAACTTAGGAATTAAGCGAAATTCTTTAAATACTTCAGCAACGGCGTCAATGGCTTCTTGAGCATCGTTATGACCACGGCCTTTTTGAGCGATAATTTTATTTGCATTTTCATAAGCTTCGCGCAAAGCAGTGAATTTCTCTTTAGCAAGTTCAGGACAAGGACCAGTATCTTCCTCTTCTTCATCTTCATCGTCTGAATCAGCTTTATCTTTATCTTCCGCTGCTAATTCATCCTTAGAAAGCTCAGAACCTACGTGCGTAGCTGCAGCAGGAATGTCTTCATCTTCAGCATCAGGGTCTAAAAAGCCAACAATAATGTCAGTTAAACGAAGTTCTTCTGCTTCAAAGTTATCCCACATGTCCAATAAAAAATTAATGGCGGGTGGATATTCAGAAACACTACGTTGTACTTCTTTAATGCCTTCTTCAATGCGCTTGGCGATTACAATTTCGCCTTTACGAGTCAATAACTCAACAGTACCCATTTCACGCATATACATGCGAACAGGATCAGTTGTACGACCAATTTCACTTTCTACAGTAGCAAGTGCTTGCGCAGCAGCTTCAGCAGCGTCTTCATCGGTATTCGCTTCGCTCATCATTAGCGTATCAGCATCTGGGGCATTTTCAAAAACTTGAATACCCATGTCGTTGATCATACTAACAATGTCTTCGACTTGGTCTGAGTCGATAATATCTTGAGGAAGATGATCGTTAACTTGTGCAAACGTTAAATAACCTTGCTCTTTACCTTTGGTTATTAAATCTTTCAATCTAGATTGAGGGGCTGGTTCCATTGACGAGTGTCCACCTATGTTTGGTAATATGGTTTATTCAAACAATATTTTATAAAATTGAATAGCAAAAGCTGCACAAATAAAGCGGGAAATTATAGCGAGTTTTCTGCATTATTTCCAGTCTTCAATCCAACTAAAAAGTGTCTGCTTTTTTTGTGTTAAATACTTTATCTTACTCAAGTATAGTCGTTACGCTACATTAAGCATTGAGTATTGCTTGTAGCTCTTGTTTTTCTTGCTGTGACATCTGCCCTGTTCGTGCTTTTTGCAACAAAAATTCGGCACGTTGTTCAACAAAATCATTCAGCAATGTTTCAATACTATCAAGAAAAACATCCTGTACAGCTTCTGCTTCAGTATGATGTTGCCAACACATTAATTTTGCCAGTTGTTTACCTTGCTCTGTATCACGAAAATATTCAAGCAATTGCGCTGTTTTTATAGCCGGGTTTTGCTGACATAACTCCAGTAATTGGGTTAGTAAATCAACACCGGGAATTGTTAACGGCTGTAATGCAGAAATATCTCCTAATGATTTAACTATATGGGGATGCTCTAACAATAATGCAATGGCTAACCTAACTGGTGTGACTTTAGTACTCACTTTAGGCTTTTTAATTGATCCCATGCCTGTAACCGTTTTACGAAATTTAATTAGAAATTGCTCACTACCAGTACCAAAGTTATTAGCAACATCGTTAATTATGCCATCTTTTAATACGCTATCAGGTAGTTTTGCCAGTAACGGTTTAAACGATTCAACAAAACTAGCTCGTCCTTCTGATGAACTCATATCGACTTGAATCATCAACTGTTCAAACAAAAATTTAGATAAAGGCATCGCTTCATCAAGAATTTTTTCAAACGCCTGCTGTCCTTGCTGACGAATTAACGAATCAGGATCTTCACCATCAGGGACAAACACGAACTTCAACGAGAAGCCATCACGAATCAAGGGCAACGCATTTTCCATGGCACGCCAAGCGGCATCGCGCCCGGCTCGGTCGCCGTCATAGCAACAAATCACTTCTTTAACGGTACGAAACATCGTTTGTAATTGTTCGGGAGTCGTTGCGGTACCCAACGAGGCAACCGCATAATCAACACCATGTTGTGCTAATGCCACCACATCCATATAACCTTCAACAACCACTAAACGCGTTAGGCTTTTATTCGCTTGCTTAGCTTCATATAAACCATATAACTCTTGGCCTTTATGATAAACACGTGTTTCAGGGGAGTTTAAATACTTAGGTTTTTCATCTCCTAATACTCGCCCGCCAAAACCTATCACTCGACCACGCTTATCGCGAATAGGAAACATGATACGACCACGAAATCGATCATACGGTCGGCTTTTATCACCTTGAATTGCCATGCCTAATTCAACAAGTTGCTGATTAGCTTGGCCATTACGTGAATAAGCTTTCATCATGCCATCCCAACCATCACTGATATAACCAATGCCAAAGCGTTTAACTACTTCTCCGCTTAAACCTCGACCTTTTAAATAACTGATGGCGATTTCTTTATCAGCGGCTACTTTCAATTGCTGTTGATAAAAGCGACTGATTTGGTTCATCAATTCATAATCATCTTGTTTTTGCTGATAAACTTGCTGTTGCCGGCGCTGTTCAGCAGGGCTAGCATTATTTTCTTCTCTAACGACTTCTATACCACAGTGGTTCGCTAGCTCTTCTATAGCATCAACAAAGTCAAGACGGTCAAATTCCATTAAAAATGAAATTGCATTGCCATGTTCGCCACAACCAAAACAGTGATAAAACTGTTTATCTTGGCTTACGGTAAAAGAAGGTGACTTTTCATTATGAAAGGGACAACAAGCTTGGTAGTTTTTACCGGCTTTTTTTAAAGGCACACGTAAATCTACGATGTCAACAATGTCGGCACGCGCAAGCAGATCATCAATAAATTGTCGAGAAATACGTCCAGCCATATGGTTAAAAGTTCACCTAATTTAAACGATAATAAGATATTCTACACAAATTAGGTGAATAAGTTACAATAATTTTTTTGCATTTCAGTAGTAAAAAATAGTGACAAAAAAGCCGTAACAACCTAAGTCATTACGGCTTATTAAAGATTTTTAACCTATATTAATTTAAAGCTGCTCTCACTTGGCTGCTTACAGCACCCATATCAGCTTTGCCTTGCATTAACGGTTTTAACACTGCCATAACCTTACCCATGTCAGCCATTGAGGCCGCACCAGTTTCGTTCATCGCCTTATCAATTAAATCTTTAATTTCTGCATCAGTCAAAGGCTGTGGAAGAAAGAACTCGATAGCACTCACTTCTTCAGCTTCTTTAGCGGCTAACTCATCACGACCACCGTCGGTAAACATTTTGATAGATTCTTTACGCTGCTTAACCATTTTGGTTAATATCGCAATAATATTATCATCTGTTGCTTCGGTTTTATGATCAATTTCAGCTAATTTGATCGCAGACAATGCCATACGAATAACACCAAGACGACATTTGTCTTTAGCGCGCATAGCATTTTTCATTTCATCTTTAAGTTGTATTAGAAGTGACATATTAATCAGATCTTCGCTTAAATTTGAGGAAAGTAACTAAGGTTCTTCTTAGAAGAAATCTTAGTACATGCGAACGTGACGAGCGTTCTCACGAGAAATCTTTTTCGCTGCACGTTTAACTGCAGCTGCTTTTTTACGTTTACGTTCCCAAGTTGGTTTTTCATAACATTCGCGACGACGAACTTCTGAAAGAATACCTGCTTTCTCACATGAACGTTTAAAACGACGTAATGCTACGTCAAATGGTTCGTTTTCTCTTACTTTAATTACTGGCATGTACTTATTTACCTTAGTATGAATCTATATAAATCGGCGTCTGACTTCAAAATGAAAGTTTATGGTAAACTAACAAAATCTTGTCTACACCCGCTCTATTAAAAATGGGTGACGTATTCTACTGCTAACTACACCGTAATGTAAAGACTAAATTGCCACGAGTGAAAGAAATTCTCTAGCGATAATGAAGCAAAAAGGTTAAAATCGTCGCGTTTTTTAGCTTTTCTATTTTTTGGATAAAATTGTATGCGTATTTTGGGTATTGAGACTTCTTGTGATGAAACCGGCATTGCCATTTATGATGACGTTCAAGGCATTATGGCACACAGACTTTATAGCCAAATTGCTGTACATGCTGATTATGGCGGAGTTGTTCCTGAGCTGGCTTCACGAGATCATGTGCGTAAAACTATTCCATTAATTAAAGCGGTATTAAAAGATGCCAATTTGACACCCCAAGACTTAGACGGCGTTGCTTACACTGCTGGCCCTGGGCTTGTAGGAGCATTACTTGTTGGTTGTTCTATTGGCCGAAGTTTAGCCTACGGTTGGGATTTGCCTGCTGTACCAGTACATCATATGGAAGGTCATTTACTCGCTCCCATGCTAGAAGATGAGGTACCAGAGTTCCCCTTTATTGCTTTACTCGTTTCAGGTGGCCACACCATGTTAGTACGCGTTGAGGCTATTGGTCAGTATAAATTACTGGGTGAGTCAGTCGACGACGCAGCAGGAGAAGCGTTTGACAAGACAGCGAAGTTATTAGGGTTAGATTATCCAGGCGGCCCTGCACTGGCCAAAATGGCTGAATCTGGCGTTGCAGGACGATTTAAATTACCACGCCCAATGACAGATAGACCAGGATTAGATTTCAGTTTTAGTGGTTTAAAAACCGCTGCTAGCACTTTAGTTAGAAAAGAATGTCTTGAGTTAACGGAAATAGAACTAAAACAAACCCACGCCGATATTGCCCATGCTTTTCAACAAGCCGTCATAGATACCTTAGCAATTAAATGTAAGCGAGCGCTAAAACAAGAGAATTTAAACCGTTTAGTCATCGCGGGAGGCGTAAGTGCGAATACCGCCCTGCGAGAAAAACTAGCGGTTACCACCAAAAAACTCGGTGGCAGTGTTTTTTATCCTCGACCAGAGTTTTGTACCGACAATGGCGCAATGATCGCTTATGCCGGGTTACAACGATTAAAAGCAGGTACTGACGCAGATTTAACCTTTAAAGCCAACCCGCGTTGGTCGTTAGAGTCTTTGCCTGCGATAAAATAAATCACTGCTCGCAAGTTACGGGGAAATACTCAACACGGGTATTTCAGTAACTCTTCGTTATTCACTAATAACTCGTGCCTTTTTCCCCATTTGCAATAAGCTTGGTAGGAAAATCAAGGTAAAAACGGTACTAACACTCATCCCCCCAACAATAACAGCAGCAATACCACGATAAAGTTCAGCGCCTGCGCCGGGAATCAATAATAGCGGTAGCATGCCGCATATACTGGTCAAAGTACTCATTAAAATAGGCCTTAACCTTAGCCGAACCGCTTGTTCTACGGCCTCATGTCGAGTGAGGCCTTCACTTTCTCCTGTACGTGTTTGGTACACCAATAAGATCGCATTATTAACCACTAAACCCAGCAAAATGATAAAACCGATCATGGTTAGTAAATCTAACGGTTGAAATATAATTAAATTAGTTAATTGTAAAAAACCAATACCACCAATTGTTGCTAACGGTATGGTCAGTACCACTAATACACTGTCTTTAAATGAGCGAAATAGCGCCGCCATTAATAAATAGAGGATGATCAATGCTAAAGCAAAGCTTTGTCCCATACTGGTTAACGCTTCCGTTAATGCTTCGGCGGTACCACGATAATTTACACTCGCAACATTACCACTTTCATTCGCGCTATCATTGGCTAATACCGCTAGAATTGCTGGCTCAGCTTTTATTTTTATAATGGATATCGCCTCTTCTAGGCTTAAATTATTAGGTGGTGTTACTTGCAAGGTGATAGTACGCTGACGATTAACACGTCTAATAGAGCTTGGTCCTGCAGTTCTAACAATATCAACTAACTCTCCAACAGGTTGCACATCAGCATTGGGGGTATATAAAGGAATTGCGGCTAGCTCTTCAGGTGACTGCCAGTCAGTTGATCTTAAAAACACATCGAGTCGTTTTTGACCATTAAAAAAATCACCAACGTATAGGCCTGTTCCTAAAGTGCGAGTAATAGCAGCAACTTGTGAACGGTTCCACCCTGCCTCGGCCATACGCCTTTCATTAGGGATCATACGTAATTCAGGCTCAGCTAAGGTTAACCCCGGTGTAGGTTGAATTTGTACCCCAGGTAATGCTTGGCTTATCGCACCATAGCCTGCTTGTGCCGCTTTGAGTAGTGTATCGACATCATTACCTTGAATATCAACATCAATACGGCGTCCACCACCTAAGTTTCTAAATATTTCCGATTGTGAAGCAAAAGCGATAGTATCGGGAAAGCCTTGCAAAAACTCATTATTAATAATTTGGATAATCTCACCAATATCATCCGCATTTTCGGTACGCCCTCCCATAAAACCAAAACTGCCAAAAAAACCCATCCAAGTATGGGCAATTTTAGGTTCTTTTTCGCCAGTTAAATACGGCTTAATACGGCGATTGATTTCATCACTCATTTCAAAGCGAGCAGCGGGATAACTTAACCCTGGTGGTGGTAAGATAAATGCTTGAAATTGGTTTTGATTGCCTTTGGGTAAATAATCAATTTTGGGAAATAACAGCCAACTACCCACAAATGAAACAAACATTAACCCAAACACCCAAGCGAAACGTTTTGTTGGCGTACTGGTAATTCGCATAATACCTTGGGTAATATTACGCCACCAATGCGCGTGAGGATCAACAGCACTGACTTCTGTCAATAATTGACGTGCTGCTGTAGGTAAAACGGTTACCGCAATAATCAATGAAGCAACAATAGCAACAGCAATAGTAATCGCCAAATCAGCGAATAATTGCCCTGACACAGCATCTAAAAAGGCAATTGGCAGAAAAATAGCAACCGTAGTAATTGTTGATGCAATTAATGCTCCCCAGACTTGGGTAGCTCCCTTTAATGCAGCCTTTTCGGGATTTTCACCTTTTTCACGTAAACGAACAATATTTTCTAATACCACAATAGCTGCATCAAGCACCATACCAACGGCAAAAGCTAAACCGGCCATAGAGATAATATTTAACGTTCTGCCAGTAATAAACATAACAATAAGCGTAACAACTAATGAAATAGGTATTGCTAACGCAACAATTAATGTGGCGCGAAATTTACGTAAAAACCACCATAAAACGATGATTGCCAA
This sequence comes from Colwellia sp., assembly GCA_002733765.1. Classification (GTDB taxonomy): domain Bacteria; phylum Pseudomonadota; class Gammaproteobacteria; order Enterobacterales; family Alteromonadaceae; genus Colwellia. Next base: position 10,283 of record NVWU01000030.1, read on the forward strand.
GGCAACCCCCATTAATAAATTATTGCGTACCAAGTTCATTGAACGATTGATATAAATGGTTTCGTCTGACATTTGTATCATTTCAAGACCAGCTCGCTTGAGTGGCCCCGCATTTAACTCCCTCATAGCAGCTTTGAGTTCGTCCATCACGGCAATAACATTAACTCCTTGCTCAGCCTGAGCATTCATTGCAATAGCAGGATCACCATCCAAAGTTAAAATACCCACTCTATCGCGTAAGCTAAGTTCTACTTTAGCAACATCACGTAATAATATAGGTTGACCATCACGCCAATCGAGTATCATTTCAGCTAATTGCTCTACGCCATATTTACCCGAAAATCGTAAGGTATATTTTCTCCGGCCCACGTCATTAAACCCACCAGAAGTATCACTATTATTTGCTAGCGTTGATGCTAGCGATGGAATATTTAAACCAAGTGCCGCCGCTTTATAAGGATCAAATGTTATGCGTAATTCAGACGATAAACCACCAAAAGCATTAGTTTTTGAGATACCCGCAACGCGTTCTATTCGAGTTTGTATAACTTCTTCAACATAATCTTGATAGCTAACAATATCTCGCTCATTACCTGGTAATGGTTTTAACGCAAACCAAGCAATCGCAGTAAAAGTTCTATTACCACCAACTGAAATTACTGGCTCTGTCGCATCAGCAGGATAATTAGGCACTTGATTTAACGCACTCATTACGTCAATTAATGCCCGTTCTAAGTTAATACCAGTTCGATAACGTAAGGTAATATCACCCTGCCCTTGTTCAGATGATGAAATCAATGACTCAAGCCCTTGCAAGCCTTTAAGCACATCTTCCTGACGTTCTATTATTTCAGCTTCTATTTCTTCAGGTGCCGCTGAGCGCCAATCAGTTGAAATTATTATTTCAGGCTTACTGATATCTGGCGTTAATTGAATGGGCAGTTGAAATACACTGATAACACCAAATAACGCCACTAATAAAATAGCAACAATAACCGCGGTAGGATTTTTAAGAGCAGCAGCCGTTAAATTCATGGCTTATTCCCTTTACTATCAGGTGCCTTGTTTTTTGTACTGCTATAATGAGAAATGAGTTCATGATTATTCTTTTTTATTGCTACGCTTTGACCATCCTGTAAACGCTCTGCACCACGAATAATAATTAAATCGCCCGCTTGTATACTTTTATCGGGGTCGGTACTAGTAACCGCTACAAATTCTCCCATACCAACGCCAATAGTAACGGTAATTCTGTGTGCCGTTGCGCCTTGTTCACTTTCAGTAACGCGAAAAACACTCGTGCTATCACGGCGTAATACTAAAGCATCACGAGGCACTGCTAATAGCATTTCACTTGGGCCATTAGCGACTTGTGCTTTAAAGTTCAAACCAATTGGCCAATCAAATGTTGACATATCCAAGCGTATTTCCATCAAATGAGAACGAGCATTGGCCACAGGCACTGTCGCTTTAATTACGGCATAACCTGAGCCTAGTGATGATTTAACTAACAGCTGTTTAGCTTCTTTTAAAAATTGAAAAGCAACGATAGGTGCAAAAACACTGGCTTCACTATTGGCTATTTCTACTAAGCGAATAATAACACTACCATTCTCAACATATTCACCAAGGCTAGCGATACGCTGAGTAACGATACCTGAAAAAGGTGCCTTTAATTGTGTGTAAGACATATTTTGCTTAGCTTTGTCTAATCGTGCTTGGGCAACAGTCCTATTACCTTGGGCAATATCACGCTCTGATATCGTTTGCTCTAATTCAGTTTCGGGTGACAGTTTTTGTTTAAACAATTGTTTTTTTCTAACAACTTCCGCTTCTAAAAAACGTAAATGCGTTTTACTATTAAGTAGATTAGCTTGCGCTTCCCTTACTTGAATTTTTAACTGTTTATCATCAATTTTTGCAATCACATCACCTTGGTCAACACGCGCGCCAATCGCAGATAAACTGATTAATCGCCCTGAAATTTCGGCGGCTATTTTAGAATTATTTTGACTAACCACTGTACCTGACACCCAAACGACTGGTGATAATTCAGTCACTACTGCACGTTCAACATTAATACTGGCAGGGGGGAATTCTTGCGCAAAGACAACCTGTAGAGCTAAAACCAAAACTAATAAATTTAAATATAATAATTTTTTCATGAAGTTCCTAAAAAGCGAATAGCCATTTATGGGTAATTAATTTTAGTGGAGATCTTATTTTCTGTCCCTTTAAGCAAACGAATAATATTATCTTTATGGCGAAAAATAATTAACGCACTCAACATCAACGTAGGGTACATATAAATTGGCTTTAAAAAAAACACATAAAGCGGTGCAATCGATACGGTAACGATTGCAGCTAAACTTGCGTACTTAGTTAATTTAGCTACGGCAATCCAAGTAAGAATAAGTAAAGCACCTAAACCAAAACCTATCGGTAGCAATGTTCCTAGTGCCGTGGCTACAGCCTTACCACCTTGAAAATTAAAAAATAATGGATACATATGTCCTAAACAAGCAGCACCACCAATAATGCCTAAGTATAATGGCTCTCTTTCTAAAAAATGAGCATATAAAAAGTAAGCACCCCAGACAGGAATCGTTCCCTTTAAAACATCTAAAAACAACACGGTAGCCGCGGTTAATTTATTGCTAATCCTTAAAACATTAGTTGCCCCAGGGTTATGCGAACCTGTGGTACGGGGATCGGGCAAACCAAGCATTTTGCAAATTAAAATAGCACTCGAAATTGAACCTATTAGATAAGCAGCAACAATCATAGCAAGCGTTAATAGCAACATAGCAATCTACATTTTTCAAAAAATTAACATTATTCTTCATTGTATCTTGTTATCTGCTAGTTTTTCTACACTAGCGCAGGTAAACTCAGCTTTTATTTTGTAATAATACCAAATGAAATAATGAATTAGTCAATTAATGACCTCAATTGGTATAAGTCCTTCAACAGATAATTTAGCGGAAAAATCATGGATAAAGTTTTTATCAAAGGTTTGCATATTCAAACAACAATTGGCTTTTTTCAATGGGAAAAAGAAATCAAACAAACCTTAGTTATTGATGTTGCTATGGCATGGGATACTGCCAAAGCGGCAAAAAATGATGAACTAGCAAAAACGTTAGATTATGCTGAAATATCTACAGCCATTGAAATATTTGCCAATGATAACCCTGTTGACTTAATAGAAACATTAGCTGAACGTATGGCTGCATTTTTAATGGCAAAATTTCATATCCCTTGGTTACAATTAACCATAGGAAAACCCGGTGCTGTACATAATGCAGCGACTGTAGGGGTTGAAATTGAACGAGGCCAACTCAATCAAGAAAAATTAAGTTAATGGCTGATATTTATATTTCATTAGGCAGTAATGTTGAGCGCGAATATAATGTTCAACAGGGACTTAACGCCCTTGCTATTGCATTCGACATACCTTTTGAACAGCTAAAACTTTCATCACTATTTGAAAGTGAAGCGGTTGGTTTTAGTGGTAACGCTTTTTTAAATATGGTTATAGGGATTAAAACGTCACTGAGTGTCGAACAAGTAGCCATAAAATTACGTAGTATTGAATTCAGTCATGGTCGTACTAACGATGTTAAAAAATTTAGTCCACGCACGTTAGATCTCGACTTATTACTTTATGATAAGTTAATTATCGATTCGCCCGCACAATTACCCCGCAATGAAATAAATAAAAATGCCTTTGTCTTATGGCCATTAAGTGAAGTGGCGCCACAGGTAGTACACCCCATAATAAAACAAAATTATTATACGCTTTGGCAAAACTATGACAAAAATCACCAACAACTAAAAATAGTGGACAATTGTTGGTAAAAGAGCAAAACATCAAGTAGCGAGTAACTTCTCGGTTTTATTACTCGTAACTTATCTAAACTAGTCAGCAAACGGTATAAAAAACAGCAGATACTCTTAAATTAAAGGAAGAAAATAACAGTCTATGTCTACATTAGAAATAATTATTTTAGCATTACTACAAGGTTTAACTGAATTTTTACCTGTTTCAAGCTCAGCTCATTTGATCTTACCGTCACAAATATTAGGTTGGCAAGATCAAGGGCTAGCATTTGATGTTGCTGTACATGTTGGCACTTTATTAGCCGTAATGCTCTATTTTAGAAAAGAATTAGGCGTTATGTCTGTTGCTTGGTTAGGCACAATTAATATTGGTCCAGAAAAAAACAATGACTCTTTTGATGGTAAATTAGCTTGGTGGATTCTTTTTGCCACAATTCCTGCTGGCTTATTTGGTTTATTAGGGAAAGACTTTATTGAAGAGCACTTACGTTCAGCCTTAGTTATTGCCGCCACAACCTTATTGTTTGGCTTTTTATTAGGCTTTGCTGATGTCAAAGCAGGTCACAGAAAAGAGCATAAGCCACTGGATAAACTTGGTATTAAGGGGGCTATGCTTATTGGTTTGGCACAGGCAATAGCATTAATACCTGGCACTTCTCGCTCAGGCATCACCATGACTATTGGCTTAATATTAGGGTTAAGCCGAGACAATGCAGCACGCTTTTCTTTTCTATTATCTATTCCTGCTATTGCGATGGCAGGTAGTTATTTAACACTCAAGTTAGTGTTATCAACAGAAACGGTTGACTGGCAAGCTATTGGGCTTGGTAGCCTACTTGCCTTTGTTAGTGCCTACGCCTGTATTCATTATTTTCTTATCTTGTTAAATAAACTAGGCATGATGCCTTTTGTTGTTTATCGTTTAATTTTAGGTGTTGGCTTACTATGGTTTGTATTAGGTTAGCTTATATCCAACCACCCCAACATTCAGCACTTTGAATGATTGCGGATATATATCAATATTAGAAAAACTTATTATTCTGGACATACTATGAATTCAAATATGATTGAAATTAATTTAGAAAACTTCCAACAAGTAGTATTGGAAGAATCAAAAAACAAACTTGTTTTAGTCGCTTTTTGGGCAGAACAAATACCGGAAAGTATTCAATTAAGAGATACATTAGCAGCAAAAATACAGCCTTTTAGTGAACAAATGCTGATGGCGTCTATTGATTGTCAAAACCAACAACAAATAGCACAACAATTTGCTATTCAAGGCTTACCAACCGCTATTTTAGTAAAAGATGGCCAGCCACTTGATGGTATTTCAGGACCACAAACTGATGAGAGTATTACTACCTTTTTAGATAAACATTTACCTAAAGCTGAAGAGTTGTTACTTGCTCAAGCACAAGCAGCATTAACTGAAAATAAGTTAGCCGAAGCGCAAAGTGCGATAAATCAAGCTTATCAACTTGATACAGAGCGTGCCGATATTAAACTAGTGTTAATTGATGTTTACATTCAAACGGGAAATACCGACGAAGCACAAGGGTTATTAGAGACTATAATGATGGTTGACCAAGATAGTTACTACCAAGCATTAGTCGCTAAACTTGAACTTGCTAGCCAAGCAGCTAACTCACCAGAAATTCAAGCATTAGAAGCGCAACTTACCAGTAAACCTGATGATATAGAAATTAAACATCAATTAGCCGCACAATACAGCCAAGTTAATCGTCATGAAGAAGCATTAACCTTGTTATTTCGCTTAGTTCAAAGTGGCGAAGCACAAACAAAAGAAAAAAGTAAAGAGCTGTTTTTAGATGTATTAAAAGCATTACCAGATGGTGATGTTATTGCCACTAAATTCCGTCGTAAGTTATACACGCTTCTATACTAAAGATATTTCGAGTTTCGAAAGGATAATTTAACCTCCCTTCGCAACTCGACTATTTTTCTATTGCAACGTTGCTTAAGGTAAATGCTCACTCGCTAAATAGTCATGGGATTGCATTTCCTGTAAGCGACTTAAACAACGTCTAAATTCAAACGCTAAATTACCACCCGTATATAATTCTTCCAGTGGATATTCAGCTGACATAATGAGCTTAACATTACGCTCGTAAAATTCATCAACTAAGGCAATAAAGCGCCTAGTACTGTCATCACTTTCGCGTCCCATTTGTTTAACATTAGCCATTAATACCGTGTGATAAAGTTGACTTATTTCCATGTAATCACCTTGGCTTCTTGCACTTTCACATAATACTGAGAAATCAAAGTAAACCACGCCATCAGAAACACATACCGTGGCTAATTGGCGATTATTGATTTCAATTTCAATACCTTCTTTACCTGGTTCACAAGAAAGCTGTTTAAAGTAATGATGCAAATTGTCATTTGCTTGTTGATCAAGTGGATAATGAAAAATTTCAGCTTGCTCTAATGTACGTAATCGATAATCAACCCCACTATCAACATTAATGATATCAGTGTGCTCATTAATCAACTTAATCGCGGGTAAAAAACGCTCCCGTTGTAAGCCATTACGATACAGTTCATTAGGAATAATATTCGAGGTGGCAACTAAGGTAACATTATGTGAAAACAGTTCTTCAAATAAAGTACCTAGAATCATGGCATCTGTTATGTCAGAAACAAAAAACTCATCAAAGCAAATTATTCGCGTTTCGCTGGCAAACTTTTTAGCAATAATTTTTAGTGGATCAGACTGACCCGTTAATCCCTTAAGTTCTTGGTGAACTCTATGCATAAACCGATGAAAATGGACTCTCATTTTATTTTCAAAAGGCAGGCAATCATAAAAAGTGTCAACTAAATAAGTTTTCCCTCGACCTACGCCCCCCCAAAAATATAGGCCTTTAATTGGCTTGGCTTCTTGTTTCGCATACACTTTTTTCCAGCGATTTAATACTTTTTTAAAACTAGAGACTTTACGAGGCTTAACTTGCAATTCTTCATATAAACGTTGCAAATGTTTAACCGCATTTTCTTGCGCTGCATCAAAAATAAAATCATCTTTGGTTAGATCTTGTGTATATTTGTCAATTGGAGAAAGTTTAATCATGATTATTTGAACATTAGTGGCTTGAAAAAAAGAAATTGCCAACATATTTCTAATATGGGCAAGTTAAAGCTATAAATAAAAACGTTAGCAATATATTATTGTAAATCATAACAGCGTTATGTTTAACATTGAATGATTCATTATTTTTATTTCCATCTCACTTTAAGGTAATCTTATGACCGTAGTAACCGCATTAGTTGTTTTCATTATCGGCGCCATTTTAGGGTTTATTGCTAATCACTTTTTATCTTCATCAAATCAAGAACAACGTAAGTTAACAGAACAGGTTAATAAAAGTGAGGCGGCATTAAGTCAATATAAACTCGATGTTGCTGACCACCTTGAAAGCTCAGCAAAATTATTAGAGCAAATGAATGGCACCTGCCAAACAGCAATGAAACAAATGCAAGAAAGCACACAGTTATTAAAACACGCAACCACGAATGATACTGATGCGATGCCTTTTTTCTCACAAGAAACCCAAGATCAATTAGCCCAAACCGTAGGGCTAAGACACCCAAAGAAAACCGATAAAAAAAGTGACACTGTCACAGAAGCACCATTAGATTATTCTGGTGAAGCAAGTGGCCTGTTTACTGATGAAAAGCAAAAACAAACGTCAAATGTCTAATTTAATAAAACTAACGATACTTCAGCAATAAAGTGTTACAAATGCCTTTAGGGCATTTGTGAACTTAATGTATATGTTTAAGTCTATCTGTTTAACATTTACATTTTAGGACACTCTTCCATATGAAAAAATCATCGCTTGTTCCACTTTCTGCTATTTTTGGCGCTGTATTATTTTCTAACTCATTAGTTATACCAAACGCGCATGCGTTTTCAATTTGGCCAACAAGTGTTGAAGGCCAAACGATGCCTAGCCTTGCCCCCATGCTTGAAAAGGCTACCCCTGCTGTCGTCAGTATTGCGGTCAAAGGCACTCATAAAGTAAAACACAGTATTCCTGATATCTTTCGTTTTTTTGGCAAGCCTAATCAGAATCCAAATAGATCACAGCAGCGACCTTTTCGCGGTTTAGGCTCAGGCGTAATTATTGATGCTAAAGAAGGTTATATTGTTACTAATAATCATGTGGTTGAGCAAGCAGATGAAATTATTATCACCCTTAAAGATGGTCGTCAAATAGAAGCAACAAAAATAGGCTCCGATGCCGATAGCGATATCGCCTTATTGCAGATTGATGCTGATGATTTGACCGAAATTGTCATCGCAGATTCAGATAAGTTACGTGTTGGCGATTTTGCTATCGCCATTGGCAGCCCTTTTGGTCTAGGGCAAACCGTTACTTCAGGTATTGTGAGTGCGCTAGGTCGCAGTGGTTTAGATATTGAAAATTATGAAGATTTCATTCAAACTGATGCGGCCATCAATAGTGGTAATTCAGGCGGCGCTTTAGTGAACTTACGTGGTGAACTCATCGGTATTAATACCGCTATTTTAGGACCTAATGGCGGTAATGTAGGCATTGGTTTTGCCATTCCTAGTAACATGATGCATAACTTAACCAAGCAAATTATCGAATTTGGTGAAGTTCATCGTGGTATTTTAGGTGTTTCAGGCCGTAGCGTAAATAGCGAAATAGCGAAAGCGATGGAGCTAAAAACAAATCAAGGTGGCTTTATTGAACAAGTTCTTCCTGATTCTGCTGCAGATGAAGCCGGTATCAAACCTGGTGATGTCATTACCAAGGTCAATGGTAAATCAGTAAAAACCTTTAACGAATTACGCGGTAAAATTGGCTCTATTGGCGCAGGAAAAAAAGTTAAATTAACTATCGTTCGCAATGGCAACGAACAAGAACTTAACGTTAAATTAAAACAGTCACAAGCGAGCAGTGTTGCCGCTGCCAATATTCACCGCATGTTTGAAGGGGCAAAATTAGAAAATAATAACAATAATAGCGGAGTGACTATTGTCGCTGTCGCAGAAAACTCACCTGCGCAACTTGTCGGCTTACAAGCAAATGATTTAATCACTGCAATAAACCGCACTCGTATCAATAATATAGCAGAGCTACGTAATTATCTAAAAGATAAAAAAGGGGTATTTGCTCTTAATATCATTCGTGATAATTATTCGCAATACTTGATGGTTAGGTAATACCGATTAGTGTTATTTATATTAAGACCAATCAAGCTATTTATGTTTAAAACCTCCCCTCATTACTTATATTGAAATAAAGTTAAACCATTAATTAATTTAATGGGTATAAAATTAAATGTAAATTAAGTAAAGGCTGACTTTAAAATCAGCTTTTTATTTTTAATCACTGTTATTTTTTGTGTTAAACTCAAATAAATCATCACGTCATGTACCATTGGGTATCCCTTTTGAAGCTAAAGCCTGCGTTAAAATATATTGTAAACTCTATCAGTTATGGTGTGTTATTCGCAGTTGCCTTGCTATTGTTACTACCTAGCTTAAATGATAATAATTTTATTAAGCAATTACTGAACAGGGACACAAAAGCTCCTCAACCACTCTCTTATGCTAAAGCAGTCAGTTTAGCTAGCCCTGCTGTTGTTAATATTTATTCTGAAGCTATTCAATCAAGTCCAAGTTATGGTAAGCGCGCAATAAAAGCAACACGATTAGGCTCAGGCGTGATTATGGATAGCAGCGGTTACATTTTAACTAATATGCATGTTATTCAAAATGCTGATCTTATTAAAGTATTATTACAAAGTGGTCGAGAATATCCTGCGGAGCTAATTGGCTTTGATCTAATCACTGATTTAGCGGTACTAAAAGTGGATAAAACGAATTTACCCGTTATTCCTCAAAATCTTCATCAACAATCATTAGTTGGTGATATTGTTTTGGCCATTGGTAACCCGTTAAATTTAGGCCAAACGGTTACTCAGGGTATTATTAGTGCCACAGGGCGCAGTGGTTTAAGTAACACAAATTACTTAAACTTTTTACAAATGGATGCAGCCATTAATGATGGTAATTCTGGCGGCGCTCTGATTAATAGTAACGGTGTATTGGTAGGTATTAACTCTCGTAAGTTTACTCAGTCAAACCCACAACAAAATATTCAAGGTATTTTCTTTGCTGTACCTTATCAATTAGCCGCAAAAATCATGTACCAGTTAATTGAAAATGGCATTGTAATTCGTGGTTGGTTAGGTATCTCTGCTGAACGCTATTTAACCGATTTAAAAGGTTTTTTAGTTGAGTCCGTCACGCTTAATAGTCCGGCTTATAAAGGAAATATACAAGTAGGTGATGTGATTTACCAAATTGCAGATCAGCCAATTAGTAGCATTACCCAAGCCTTAGATATCATTGCAGAAACAAGACCAAATACGCCATTAATATTCAAGCTATACCGACAGGGCAAAAGATTTGAAACCACAGTAACCATCGCAGAATTTAAAAGCTAAAATGTCTTGCTTCTAATTTGGGGGTATTGGCAAGGATATACTGCTCCACTTTATTTGCCGCCATGGGTTTAGCATAATAATAACCCTGCCCATATAAACAATCCATTTTCTTTAACAATAGTGCATCTTCGCTATTTTCAATACCTTCTCCAACCGTTTCCATATTTAAGTTGACCGCCAAATCGATAATCGTTTTTATTATCGCTTTATTATTTTCATGCTCATGTACGTTAGTAATAAACGAGCGATCAATTTTTAGCACATCGATAGGAAAACGATGCAAATAACTTAAGCTAGAATAACCTGTACCAAAATCATCAAGTAGTATTTTTACCCCTAATTTTTTTAAGGCTTTCATATTAGTTAACACTATATCTGTATTTTCTAATAACGCTCTTTCTGTTAATTCTACTCGTAAGTGTTCTGGTTTCAAGCCGGTATCACTTAATATTTTTTCAATATCATTAGGTAACGTAGCATTAAAAAACTGACTACAAAATAAATTACAACTAACATAAAGATCATGTCGTAATAATTTTTCTTGCCAAGCTTTCAATTGTTGGCATGCTTTTTTTACAATTTGTAAATCTATTGCTTGAACTAGATTAGTTTCTTCTGCTAGCGGAATAAAATCGTTAGGAAAAACAAAACCACGCTTAGTACTTTGCCAACGAGCTAATGCTTCAAAACCTTTCAACTCTCCGTTTTCTAATTTAATAATAGGCTGAAAATAAGGAATAAACTCTTGCCATTCAATTGCCTCTCTAATATCAGCTTCTAATGAGAGTGCATTTTGAGCTCTTTGGCGCATACTGGCATCAAATACTTCATAGCGCCCTTTACCGTTATCTTTAGCATGATACATGGCCGTATCAGCATCACGTAACATAGTATCTGCATTATTGTAGCGAGCATCACTAAATAAAATACCGATACTTGTGCTAGTAAAGACTAATTGGTTATCAATGGTAAAAGGTTGTTGTAAAAAATCAGTTATACGTTGGGCTATATCAAAGGCTTCTTTATTACTATCAAGATCTTCTATTAAGATAATAAACTCATCACCACCTAACCGAGCAACAGTATCTTTACTACGCACAATAGTAGATAGCTCCCTAGCAATCAATTTTAATAATATATCCCCCGCATGATGACCTAAACTATCATTAACAATTTTAAAGCGGTCTAAATCTAAGAATAAAATAGCAAAAGTAAGATCCGGCTTCTGTTGGTTACACGCAATAGCATGGTTTAATAAGTCAAGAAATACGGTTCGATTTGGCAAACCTGTTAGGTTGTCATGTGAGGCTGTGTGTTTGAGCCTTTTTTCTGCTTGCTTACGTTGAACAATTTCTTCTTCTAACGCCAGCGTTCTAAGTTTAACTTGTTGCTCTAGCTTCCCATGACTTTCTCTTTCTATATCAGAAGCTTCTCGACGTTTTATTGCAGCAGATACGTGATTAGAAACAAAATTCAATAATTCACTATCTTGCTGAGAATAGCTTATTAGGTTGGTATAACTTTGAAGAACCATTACGCCTAATAGTTGCCCTGAATATATTAGGGGAACCCCTAACCATGAATGCTCATTAGCAGTTGGTTTTCGGGTATGATCCTCTTTAGATAAAATTTCTATCTCTTGCTTACTTAATAAGAGTGTTTTTTGTTGGCGTATAACTAGCTTAGAAAAAGGATCAGGTAATTCTTGCTTTTGAAAAAAACCTTCCGGTTGAATAGATTCTTCATCAACCACATAAACATATTCAATGGTGTCACTTTCTTTATCATACTTAGCGATAGAAAAGTTTTTGGCATGAATCAATTGGCCGATAATATTATGCACTTTGGAATAATAGACATTGATACTAAAGCTAGTATCGTTCGCTAATTCTGATATTCGATACAAGGACTCTTGTAGTAATTTAGCTTTGTCACGTTCACGAATTTGCATCATTAATTCTTGCGTTCTAACGTGAACAGCATTTGTTAAACGTTCTTTATCTTCTAACCGTATAATAGCTCCAACCACATACTGTGCAGCAAAAGTCAGCATACTTAAATCTTGTTCGGTATAGCGTATATTTTCACTATAACTTTGCACGACCATAACACCAATAACTAAATCATTATGTAATAAAGGAACACCTAGCCAGTTAATTCCCGTGGTGCTATGACGCTTAATTTTATCGTTTTCTACGAGTTGTTCTTCTAATGCTGGTGTGAGTAATAATGGCTGCTTAGATTCAATAACAATATGAGTCAATGATCCCGAAAAATCACTACAATCAATAATGCCTTCTGGCTTTTTATCTTTTTCATCAACATAATAAACAAACTCCATAGTAGAAAAAATTTGATCATAACTAATAATAAAAAAGTTATATGCCGTCATTAAAGAAGCAACTGTACGATGTACTTGTGGATAAAAATCATTTAAGTCTTCGCACTCTTGTGATAAATGATTCAGACCAAATAGCGCGGTATAACGCATCTGCAAGTTTTTATATTGTTGCTTTAACAATAGTAACTCTTTAGATTTATCTGCTTCTAATATTTGAACAGTGTCAGTCTGCATCGTTTCTATGGCCTTTTTACCGCACTACTCACAGTGCCCCTGAAGTTGATCATAATAAATTAAGTCACCATCGTCATATAGATGGCTCATTCATTACTACATAAATATTAATAAACTTTGATCAGAAAATTGACGTTAATCTTAATTTTGATTAGCTTCTTGTTCAGCGTGTTTTCTAATGTCTTCTACGCGATGTTTATTACCGCATATGGCAGATTGCTTTTCATCTCGATAGTAGCGAATATCAATACAGTCTTGTTGGTATCTACGTTCAAGCTCAGTACGGATTATAAGTTTACCTTTGGCATTAATTATTTGACGCTGTAATGCTTGGCATTGCTGAATTTGCTCTGAGGCTAAAGTTATATCTTCACAAGTATTATCATGACTTGAACAGCCAGTTAACACAATTGCAATAAAAGTAGCTAAAAGAAAGGGGTATTTCATATTGAAAATCGCTTAATTATTTTTAATTAAAAGTAAATATTCTCAACAGTATATAACAAAGTTTAAGAGCCAGTAGCTTTTTATTAACAAACTTAATAGAGAGAAAACCCCGTTATAAAATACTACAGAGAAGCTTGCCTATTAAAGATCACAGGCGGTACAGAAAAGACCTTATTAGATAATACAGAAATAATTATCCAGAGTATATTTTTCTAAATAACCATTTTTTCAATACTTTAGAATGACGACTTTCCTTCAACAACGCATTTATACCAATCAAACGCTTTGTTCTTGAACATTTTTTCTCATTAAAATTTGACCTATTAACTAATTTAATTGGTCTTACATTAATTTGGCGTTAAATAACCTGAACTACACTCAAAGTTTGGGAGTTGTAGGAAATGGTGATGGTTCGCTAAAATAGTAACCTTGTGAGTAATCAATACCTAATGCTTTAACAACGGCTTGTACTGGCTCATTGTGAACAAATTCAGCAACACAAGGAATGTTCGCATTGTGAGCAAAAAAAGTGATGGCTCGGGTGATCTCATAACTTTTGTCATTGATATCAATATTTTTAATGTACTTAGCATCGATTTTTAAGTAATCAATATCAAGCTCAAGAATGCGTTCAAAATTTGAATACTCGGTACCAAAGTCATCAATAGCAAGTAAATAGCCATTAGCTTTTAATTCATTCAACTGTTTGATATGATTTTTTTTACCGGTAGCACTAACCCCTTCTAATATTTCCAAAATAACACGTTGTGGCTGTATTTTATATTGTGCCGTTTTTTCTGCTAAATACGCTAAAAGATAGTTTTGACTTAAATCATCCTCGGTAATATTTACTGAAAAAGTATAATCATTATTACTCATAATTTTAAAGCTTTTATCTAATATTACTCGGGTAATTTCAGGCAATAAACCAGAGAGTTTTGCCGTCGCTAAAAAATGAAATGGCGAGATGACTTCATCGCCTTTAACAATACGAGCGAGTACTTCAAATTTTTCTATTATTTGATTTTTATTATCATATATACCTTGAAAGTAAGGCGTAAACTGATCAAGTTCTAACGCTGAATGTAATAAATTATTACTGGCAATAAACCCCTCGCGTATTGAATCATTAACAAGCTCAGTTTTAACATCAAAAACATGATAACGGTTTTTTCCTAAGCTTTTTGCTTTCTTTAATGCTGCGGTGCAGTTACTTAATAAGTGCTCTTTCCCATGAGCTGCACCATAAGTAAAAGCAATATGTAGAGAAATATCATCAACTTGAATAAGTGTCTTATAAAAATATTGTTGAATAACTTCTATTTGTTCAGCGATATTGATTTCGCCTTCAAATAATAAGCCAAATTCATCAGAATTAAGCCTAAATGTTTCATGAGGAGAAAAATTATTTACTAAAGTCTTAGCAATAGCGGTTAATATTTTATCGCCAACATTAAAACCATACGCAGTATTTATATAACTAAAGTTATTAATATTAAGTAAAAGCAGCGAATAATTTTGTTCATTAGCCAGTATTTGCTGCTCAAGATAGGTTTTATTATGTAACTGCGTTATTGAATCATAAAATGCCATTTCAACAACTTGTTTTTGAGCAGACTTTAATTCTGTTAGATCGCTGATTATAGACAAATAATTTTGTATTACGCCATGCTCATCTCTAATAACGGTAATACTCATCCATTGAGACACTAACTCGCCATTTTGATGCTTATTGATTATTTCTCCACGCCATTGATCTTTACTTATCAGTTCATGCCATAACTGTTGATAAAATAAGGAACTTTGAATACCCGAAGATAAAATTTTAGGATTTTTACCTAAAACATCACTTTCACTAAAACCATATATTTTTTCAAAGGCAGGGTTAACTTCTACAATATGGTTATTTTTATCGGTAATAACGACGCCTTCTGAGGCATTATTAAGTGCGGTAGAAAGTAACACTAATCGTTTTTCTCTTAACTCTCTTTTTAAAACAATGCTAACAATAGTAGAGCAAGTTTCGAGTAATTTTTTATGAAATAACGCAGGTGTTCTATGTTCAAATGACGATAAGGCAAAAGAACCTATCGCTTCTTGATGCTCATTACTAATAGGCATTGACCAACAAGCGCATATATTAAAGTCATATGCGACATGACGGAGATTTTTCCAACGGTCATCTTCAAAGGTATTTTGCACATATTGCGCTTCATTATGAAAAACCGCATTGCCGCATGAACCGCCACATGGCCCAGGTTGTAAATTAGCTAAAGCTTTATGACCGACGGTGGGAATTGAAGGAGCGCACATTACACTTAATAAACCATCACTTGCATCAATCATCATTATAGAAGCAACAGCATTAGGCAAAATACTTTCAGCTAATAAACAAAGGGAGTTTAAAATCTCCACTACAGGAGCATTAGTAACAAGCTTTTCTAAGGTTTGTTGTTGAATATCAGCAATAATATCGTATTGTTTGGGGGTGATTAAAACATCATCACTCATGTTTTTACTCGTTTAAAGTATTTACCTAAAAGCGGCAGCATTCTATTAATTTAATCATAACTAGCAATCTTAACTATTGCTAGTAAATTTTGACTGTAATCTACACGGTCACATCACTATTAACGCATAGATACCAACAATAACGAATGCAACAAAAGTATTCTTTGATTCAGCGCAAGCTCTATGAAATAAACACGAAAAAAATCACAGGTAGGTCACAATATTATTTCTTATTAATGTTAATAAATTTACTTTCACCGACAAGTAAATTTTCATTCAATATATACGATCCTATTGATGTTCGATGTAATGCCATAACAGGGTTATTAAATCGTCCAAACATTCGCTTTATTTGATGGTAACGCCCCTCAGTTAATACAACTTCTGCGCAGTATTGAGAAATAATATTAAGCTTTACCGGCTTGGTAATAATGTTTTCATAGGCAAAGTACATTCCGTTGGCAAACGCGTTAATATAATCATGATGTAATGGGTTTTTCAAGGTGACTAAATAGTGCTTATCTACCTTACTTATTGGTGATATTAATTGCTCAGACCAACGACTATCATTAGTCAATAACACTAAACCTGAAGTGTTCAAATCTAAACGCCCTACTATATGTAAACTTGCTTTCTCTGTTGGTGTTAGTTTTAAGCAGAGTAAATCAATCACAGTTTTATGTTTGTCATCTTTCGTGGCACACACCACACCGACAGGTTTATGCAACATAATATACAGAGCTCGATTTTCCTGAATAATTTGCCCGTCAAATTTAATAAGTGAAAATTTGTTAATTGCTTGGGCAATATCTAAGGCAATAACCCCGTCAACACTCACGCGTTTTTGTGCCAGTAAAAGCCGAACGCTTTTCCGGTTAATTTGGCATTTTTCACTGATAAAACGATCGAGTCGACCGCGACTTATAGACATAGTAAATAAAATTAAATAGGCTTAAGGTTTAACTGTTTAGCAATAATATTGAGAACTTTTTGTAATTTAATTTGCAATAAACCCGCCAGTAATTTTGCTTGTTGTGCTAATAAAACTTGCTCAGATTCGGTAATCGCTATGGTATAAATTAATAGCTGTGATTCTTTATCATCAATAAAACTAAACACATCGTCTGAATGAGTTTTAACTGTTTGCACTTGCTTAGTTTGCTGCTTTTCTTTTTGCTGCTCTTTTTGATTAATAAAGCCTTGCGGTGTTTCTAACAATAGCTGGATAAAAGGAATATTGTCTTCGTCACCATACCAATTAGCCGTCATCGCTTGAAAGTTAAACTGTGCTACAAGTTTATTGGTGATCGAATTAATCTTAACAAATTGTTTGGTTAAGTCATCACAAACATAGATTGAAATAGGGAGCGGTTCTGTCATGTTACTTTCTTTAAATTGTAATTAAAAAATCAAACGGTAAATAAATAATATTATAATTACTGCCGCCTTTGATTCTACCAAATTGAAAAGAAGACTCAAATATTGCTGAGTAATTTTGAATACTATAGCCAAATCAATTTTTATTGAAAGTAGTTTCGTCAAAAATATCCGCTCAAGCATAATATAAATACTATTTAAAAAAGCTCGCTTTTATTGTTAATTTATCACTTATTGAGTCAGTGCGATAACCGTTACTTTTTATCTGCACCTGGCCGTGTTTTATGACAACTCCACGGAATATGCTCAGCATTATCTTTCACATTTTGATCGACAAATTTATAGTAATCTTCCTTAACATGATTCCACCAAGTATCAGCGACATCGGCATCATGCTTTTTAATAATGTTTTCAATGCCCTCCAAGTTGATGTTTGATGCATCATAAGCTAAATGCAATTCATGTGTTTCATCCTCAAAAGAAACGGCATCAATGCCAAATTTTTTATCAATTTCAGTTAATATCATCATTTTATTAACATCCGTAATTCCTGATAGCTTTAAAGTTCTTATTACCAAATTAATTTCTTTAACACCTACTCTGTGATCAAAGTCTGTCATGATATTCTCCTATAAAAGTGATTTAACTGTGTGCTTATTACTTAACAACTATACTTCCGTTATACATTTTCATTTGACAATGAAAACTATATTCACCTTTTTTCATTGTTGGTAATGTAACAATAAATGGTTTGTCTAACGGCAATTCCGCACTAACATCTAAATCAGGAAATAATACCGTTGAAGCGCATGGACTAGCATCTTTACGGATAAAGCGTAGGCGAATAGCACTGTTTTCATTAAGTGATATATTGGCAGGTTGATACACGCCGTCTTCAACAACAATGGTAATTTCATTATCACTCACAGCTTCTTTAATTTGCATAGCTTTTGGTTTATATAACCAAAACCACCAAATTATTAGGCCTATTAAGCCAAGGCCTATCACATTTACAATGAGCATCTCGCTCTCCTTTTTCTTTCTTTGCTACAAATAGCCAGAAACAATTAATGATCTTGTGGTTTAAAAAAACGTAATCGATTAGCATTACTAACCACGGTTAATGACGAAAAAGCCATGGCCGCACCCGCGATAACAGGACTAAGTAATAAACCAAAAAATGGATATAAAATACCGGCAGCAAATGGTACTCCCGCAAGGTTATAAATAAACGCGCCAAAAAGATTCTGCTTAATATTCGCTAATGTTGCTTTACTCACCGCAATAGCATCTGCCAAGCCATGTAATGAACCACGCATTAAAGTGATATCAGCACTTTCGATAGCGACATCAGTGCCAGTGCCAATAGCAAAACCGACATTAGCAAGTGCTAAGGCGGGAGCATCATTAATACCATCTCCAGTCATTCCAACAATTTCACCTTGCGCTTGTAACTGAGCAATTTTAGCCGATTTATCTTCTGGCAGTACTTCAGCAAAAAACTCTGTTATACCCACTTTATCAGCAACGGCTTTGGCGGTAGCTTTATTATCCCCAGTTAGCATGACCACACGAATACCGTTATCTTGTAAGCGTTTAATCGCAGAAATAGAGTCTCCTTTAATGGGATCGGCTACGGCAATGAGTGCTACTAATTCGCCATTAACGGCAAAGTACATCGGTGTTTTTGCCTCACTTGCCATCGTTTGAGCTGAAATTATAATTTCTTTCGTTAAGGTAATATTTTGTTCTACCATTAATTTTTTATTACCAAAAACTAATTTGTTATTGTCAACAATTCCTTCTACACCCCGTCCAGCAAGTGCTTTAAAAACTTCAACTTTATTTAAGGATAGTTTTTTCTCATTAGCCGACTCAACAATAGCTTGTGCCAACGGATGTTCAGAGCCCGCTTCTAAACTTGCCACCAAGCTTAAAATTCTATTTTCATCTAACTCACTAAACACATGAATATCAGTTACTTTAGGGGCACCTAAAGTAATGGTGCCGGTTTTATCTAACACCATGGCGGTAATTTTAGAAGACGTTTGTAACGCTTCACCATTGCGAATAAGTACCCCTGCTTCGGCAGCTTTGCCAACGCCTACCATCACCGACATTGGCGTTGCTAAACCTAAAGCACAAGGACAAGCGATAATTAATACAGTGGTCGCTGACACTACCGCAAAAGCAATTCTAGGATCGGGACCAAAATTAAGCCAAATAAGCGCACTAGCGATGGCAATAATCATGATCACTGGCACAAAATATGCTGAAATAACATCTGCCAAACGGCCAATGGGCGGCTTAGAATTTTGTGCACGTTTCACCATATTAATAATTTGAGCAAGCGCGGTATCTTTACCAACACGCGTTGCTTTAAAAATAATAGAGCCAATTTTATTGATGGTGCCGGCAACTACTTCATCACCCTTGATTTTTTGAACCGGCATAGGCTCACCCGTTAACATTGATTCATCAATAGAGGTTGAACCTTCGACCACAACCCCATCAACAGGAATTCGCTCTCCTGGGCGTACTCGAACAACATCGTTTAGCTGTACTTTTTCTATTGCTATATCAATTTCTTGTCGCTTACCCTGTGAGTCACGAATAACTCTTGCCGTTTTAGCCTGTAAGCCAATTAACCGTTTAATGGCTTCACTTGTACGGCCTCGCGCTTTAACTTCAAGTGCTAAACCAAGGTTGATTAAACCTATAATCATCGCCGTCGCCTCAAAGTAAACATGTCGTGCCATTTCCGGTACAATAGTAGGGTTAATAACCACCACCATAGAATATAACCAAGCGGTTCCTGTACCTAACGCAATCAAAGTATCCATATTGGCACTATGGTTGATAAATGATTTATATGCGCCAATATAAAAATGCTTACCGGCAAAATACATTACCGCTGCACACATTAAACCGATGAATAACCATACGCTACGCTCAAGCGCAGAGTTAACTGTCATAGGGCCACCCAGTAAACTATAAATCATCAACGGCATACCTAAACCTAAACCGACCCACATTTGTAGCATCAATTTTTGATAATATTTTCTCTCGGCAATTTCTTTTTCATCCAGTAGCTCTTCATCACTACTGTCTTGGGCACTTTTTGCGTTATAGCCGATAGACTCTATTGCTTGTATTAGTAGGGCTGAGTCAACACTCTTATTGTCTATAAAAGTAACGGTTACCGTTCTTAAAGCAAAGTTCATTTCAGCATTTTGTACCTCGTTCAGCTCACTTAAAACCATTTCTATTTTTCCAACACAACTGGCGCACCCTGCCCCTTCAATAATAAGCTCTAAGGTGTTTAACTTTGTTGTTAATGACTTTTTTTTAGACAGTGATTTTTTCATTTATTCCTCCATAACCGACCGTGAATGATATTTATACCAATTGAAGTAATGAATAGATCATTCATTACTTCATTTGGTATTAGTTAACTCATCAGAAAAACCTTCAATTAAATGACAAATCATATCGCTAGTAGGTGCTTTGTTCGGTTTATCTTGCCAATCTACTATTGCTGACTGTAATCGGTTTCTTAAGGCTAATGTTTTTTGAAATTGACGTTCTGTTTCAATTAATTTTTTCTCTATTAATGCTCTGACTAATTCACAAGCACTGTGACCTTGATCGGCTTCACTCAAGATTTTTGCTATATCATTAACAGAAAAACCTAAATGCCGAGCACTTACAATAAAGCTCAGCCTTTTTTGATCTTTCACGCTATAAGATTTATAACCATTATCAACATTTTTAAGGGGAGACAAAAAACCATTTCGGGTATAATACCTAACAGTATCTGCGGTAATCATTAGATTTTCTGCTAGTTCATTTACTTTCATTTTGACTCCATGAAACACTGGCTATTACTTAAGTTCGCTTTGGTGAACGATTTAAGCTTACACCTATGTCTAACACACAGGTCAAGTATTCATTAATATTATTTGATAAGCATGTAAAATAAAGTAGCGGTTATAAATAATTGATATATTTAATTTTTTCAAATGCTTTGAATTACCTAAAATATAATCTAAAACATCACCTTGAGGGGCAATAAATGCCTAATCGTCTTCAACAATATTGCTTGTTTAGCTTTATTATTTTACTTGCCTTAGGCTTACCTCTTGAGGCTTTTGCACACGGTGTTGATGAGAATACCCGTGCATTTTTACAACAAAATACCGGTATGCAAATTACACCCTTTTTGTATATCGGCGCTAAACATATGATCACAGGCTATGATCATCTATTGTTTTTAGTCGGCGTATTGTTTTTTTTATACCGTAGCCGTGATGTCTTACTTTATGTCAGCATGTTTACCCTAGGACATAGTTTAACCTTACTTTTTGGTGTCATTGGCGATGTTCAAGTTAATGCGTATTTAATTGATGCAATCATAGGATTGTCAGTAGTTTACAAAGGTTTTGATAATTTAGGAGGCTTTAAATCTATATTTGGTAAGTCGCCCAATGCAAAATTAGCCGTGCTGATATTCGGACTTTTCCACGGCTTCGGTTTAGCCACTAAATTACAAGAATTTCAATTACCTGAAGACGGCTTAATTGCGAATTTAATTGCTTTTAATATTGGTGTTGAATTAGGGCAGTTCACGGCTCTAGCATTCATTTTACTCATGATTAATTTCTGGCGTAAACACAGCAGTTTTACTCAATTTGCCAAGGCTACTAACTGCTTACTGATGAGTGCTGGGTTTATGTTGATGGGTTACCAGTTAACGGGTTATTTTATTAGTTAACCTAGACAACAATTAGTAAATTGAATTTATAAACAGAAATTAGAGATAGATTTATGCAACAACAAACCATTACACTAACCAAAGCAACACTTTTCAAATACACCCTATTTAGCATGATTTTCGCTGTCATTACCTTAATCACCGTTATACTGCCTGCTGAATACAATATTGATCCTACCGGTATTGGTCATACCTTAGGCTTAACCGTATTTAACAAGGGAGAGAAAAGCATTACCACGCCCTCTTCATTAGAAAAAATATCTGAGAACGCGAATAAGGCTGTTAAAACAATTAAAATAATGGTTCCTGCACAAAGTGGTGTTGAATATAAATTTACTATGCAGCAATATCAAAAGCTAACTTACCAATGGGTAACTAATGATGCAGCGTTGTACTTTGATTTACACGGCGAACCAGAAGGCGACACCACCGGTTATTTTGAAAGTTATGCCATAGCAACATTAAATAGTATGAAAGGTAGTTTCACAGCCCCATTTTCAGGCGTTCATGGCTGGTATTGGAACAACACATCAAATACCCCCGTGATTATTCAATTAACCATTCAAGGTGACTACACAAAACACGGCCTAAAGTAGTTTACCCCACTATGTCAGGCCAAGATTAGCCTGATCGTAATCAAACATTAAGTACTATATTTAACAAGAGTAGAACAAATGAATTCAGTAATGCAACTTAGTAAAAAAGATATTAGAAAAAATAAACCTACTCGAGATGAATACTTAAATCAGCCTAAACTCCCTCTGATACTGGTATTAGATAATGTCACTAATAGCTATAATGTTGGTGCTTTTATTCGCTTAGCTGATGCATTCGCTATTGAAAAAATTATTGTTTGTGGTGCGCTAACTATTTCAGATAAAAAACTAAAAAAAGCATCTAGAAATGAAGCTAAATGGGTTTGCATTGAATATAGCGACAGTACCACCTCAAGCTTACAAAGCTTATTAGATGAAGGGCATACTATTTTTAGTGTTGAACTATGTCATCAGTCAGTTGACTATAAAGCTGTTGCTTACACTTCTCCTTGCGTTTTGGTATTAGGAAATGAACGCAAAGGCGTGAGTGAAGCTGCATTACAACTAAGTCATCATCAAATACACATTCCCATGTTTGGTATGGGGAATTCTTTGAATGTTTCAACCGCTGGCGCTATTGTGTTAGCAGAGTGTACTAGCCAGATTCGTAAGACAATCATCACGCAATAACAAGCGCTAAAAAATCAATAATTATTGACGCCTATTTTACCTTTGAATTAAACTTGCTCAAAATTAAGGTGTACTCCAAAGGTAATATTGAAACTTATTTAGCTATTCCTGCTGAAAAGATTGTTTTATGAAGAATATTGCTTTTGCATAAAAAATCATAAAAGCGTAATATTTACCTACTTTTTTGTTATTAATAATTTTTTATGCCTGTCAATTTACCTGAAATAAACCCTGCTTTACTCGCGCCAATTCAAGGCATTCGCCTAGGCTGGGCCGAGTCTAATATTAAACAACCAAATCGTAAAGATTTACTCGTTATTGAAATTGCCAAAGGCAGTACAGTATCGGGCGTATTTACCCAGAATCGCTTTTGTGCCGCGCCAGTAACATTATGTAAAAAACATTTAGTGACCGTGAAAAATAATGATAGAACGAGTATTAAAGCATTAGTGATCAATACGGGTAATGCCAACGCTGGCACGGGTGAACAAGGCATGTTAGATGCACAGACTACCTGTCAGAGTTTAGCTGAAATAATGGCTATTCCTGTTGAGTCTATATTGCCTTTTTCAACGGGGGTGATTTTAGAGCATTTACCAATGAATAAGCTATTAGCAGGCTTACCACATGCCGTAGCTAATTTAACCACCAATAACTGGGCTGATGCTGCTTGGGCTATTATGACCACCGATGTTGCGCCAAAAGCCTATTCGACTACGGTACAAATTGGCACCGAACAGGTAACAATTACCGGTATATCCAAGGGTGCAGGTATGATTCACCCTAATATGGCTACCATGTTAGGTTATATCGCCACTGATGCCAATATTACTCAGTCACTATTAGATGAAATAACAAAAGAAATAGCAGACTTATCTTTTAATTGTATTTCTGTTGACGGTGACACTTCTACTAATGACTCATTTATTGTTATTGCTACCGGAAAAAGCAAGACAGCCGTGATTAACGAACGTAACGATGAAGGCTTTAAGGCTATATATGATGCATTGCTTGAAACAGCGCAGTATTTGGCTAAAGCCATTGTGCGTGATGGCGAAGGTGCAACAAAATTTTTAACCATAACGGTTAAAGGTGCATTAAGCATTGAAGAAGCAAAAGCTATTGGTTTTTCTATCGGTAAAAGCCCATTAGTTAAAACTGCAATGTTTGCTTCTGATCCCAACTTAGGCCGCGTACTTGCTGCTATTGGTTATGCCTCAAGAGAGTGTAAATCTTTAGATGATTTAGATACCGAACAACTTGAACTTTATTTTGGTGAAGTATTAGTAGCTGAAAAAGGTGGCCGCGCCATAAATTATCAAGAAGAAGAAGGGCAAGCTATCATGAATGAAGCAGAAATTGATATTACTGTGCAGCTTCATCGTGGTAATGAAGATGCTACTATATGGAGCTGCGACTTTAGTTATGATTACGTCAAAATTAATGCCGAATACAGAACTTAACTAACACAATATTTTGGAGTTATTGCTATTCAGCTGTTCTAACAATTTGGCTATTCATATCATTAATATCTTCCATCAGTTGAATAGCCCGTACTGTACCCTAGGTAAATAAATTAACCATGTTTTCAATTTCTCTGGTGACTATTGTGTTCGCTAAGCCAGTGTTCCCATTTCATCTACGACCAAGGAAAAGCCGCGTACTTGCTTAGCAGTTAGTATCACTTCAAAGCACTCTTTTCAATTTCAATCATTTGAGATAAGAAATTTATAAAGTCAACTGATCTATCAGCGTTTACTTATGGCACTCCATGTAAGTAAACGCCCACTTATTTACACTAAAAACTTAGCTGCCAATTTTTCAAGGTCATTCGCTATCTCTACTTGTTCGTTAGCTGCCAGAGATACATCCTGTGCTCCTGATGTTACTTCAGCAGATTTTTTATCTATATCATTGACATTTTTATTGATTTCTTCTGTAACACTCACTTGCTCTTCTGCTGCTGTCGCAATTTGTTCTATCATTAAATTGATATCCGATACCGCTGTTACGATACCTGTTAGTGATAATTCAATTTGATGTGCACCGCCAATACTTTCATCTGCCCGTTTTTGAGTAGCTATTGCCATCGTGTTCGCATTGTTGGCTTCATTTTGTAATTGATTGATAATTTCTTCAATTTCAATTGTGGAGTCTTGAGTGCGTTGAGCTAAAGTCCTAACCTCATCAGCTACTACGGCAAAACCTCGACCCTGCTCCCCTGCTCTTGCCGCTTCTATCGCTGCATTTAGGGCAAGCAGGTTAGTTTGATCGGCAATACCTTTAATTACACCAATAACATTTGATATATTAGACGCAGTTGAATGCAGCCCTGAGATAAGTAAACCTATTTCAGATACTTCTGATGCTAACTTATTGATGGCTTCTAAAGAATTTCCTACAACAGTCTGGCTTTCTATCGCTTTAGTATTCACTTGATGTGTCGATGACATAGCCTCATTAGCATTGCGAGATACTTCTTGCACCGTCGCTGACATTTCCTCTATTGCAGTTGCCACTTGAGCAGTTTCATCACGCTGCTGTTGTAGACTATCTACGTTATTATTTACAATGACCGATGATTGCTGTGCCGATGCAGCAAGAGAAACGCTACTATTTTTAATTTCAGTGATTGCATGAGAAAATGTGTTTAATGTCTTATTTAATCCTTTGGCAATATTACCTAACTCATCGGTGCCAAAGACACCTGCTTGTACTGTTAAATCATTATTTTCAGTCACTTTTTCCATCGTTGCTGAAATTTCATTCAATTGTTTAATTAAATTTGCCAAAATAACGTAAACAATAAAAATAGTAAGAATAAAAGTTAATATGATAACAACCAAATTAACCATAACATTGTTACTTGCTTCACTGAGTAATTTATCGATATCAGAAATGAACTCATCAGCAACTACATTTTCAATATCTTTTAATAAATTAATACGTGCGGTAGCATTTTTAAACCATATTCCTGCATCAACATTAAAAGGACCATTTTGACCAACAGATACGGCTAAATCTCTCATTCGATTGACTTCGATCACCGCCTCATTATTTAATGTATTTTTATACAAGTTCACGGCTTTCGTTGACGCTTTAGCGCTAAACTGCTCTAAATAATTATCTTGTAGAGCAACAAGGCTTATAAATTTTTGGAATTGTGTAAAGGTGTCATCGGCAAAGCTACCGCTAGCAATGGCACGTTCTATACCTGCTCGCTCTTTAGCTTCTAAAAGAACATAATACGCAATGGCATTACCGACTGTTTCTGTTGGGCTAATGACTGAAAGGAAGCTAGTTAAGCTAAGCATATTATGATGTTGAGTAGTGTAGTAACTAATAGCCTTATCTAGTGGGATTGATAAATCATCTGAGCGAGCTCTAATACTTTCTAATTTTGATAATCCATTTTGAATCGTTGAAAGAATATTATTCACATTATCATGACTAGAAGAAAAGCTTTTTAACTTTGCATTTAAGTTTATATGCGCTTTATTGGTAAGTTTGCGTTGCTCTTTTAACTCATTAGAATATTTATCTCCTTTACTGCCAAGATAAACAGCAGTGGCGCCACGCTCTTTTTGTAACTCGTGAACAAGTGCGTTATTAACGACCGTTAGAGAAATAAGTTCTTGAATATCTTCAAGCTGCCCTTGCTTTGATGTTAACGCATTTAAGTTACTCAAACTAAAATAGAGTGTTGCTAAAAGTGGTATTAACACAAGTAATATTAATTTTTGTTTAAACACTAAATTATTTAGTAAGTTCATAGGGTCTCTTTAAAGTATATTGACAGAGATTTAGACAGCAAAGGAAACGATAAACTAGCAACCTCTATTCACTCTGCATTGGCTAAAAACATTTTTACATTGAAATTAATAATTTTTTATTTCTATTACAGACACGCTCAATAAAAAGCGACTTAATACTTTTACAATTTTAATTTACCATTACCACTTTATCAATAATAACTTATGGTATTTGCTCTAACTTACAAGTAGATAGGTGTTGAGTGATATATTTATGTTCAAACTCTTCTCTTGGCATCGGCTTGTCATACAAGTAGCCTTGACCATAATGACAACCAAGCTCAGTAACGAGCTTATGTTGTGTTCGGGTTTCAATGCCTTCTGCAACTATCATTAAATTAAGCTCTTGGGCTATGGTTACGATGCCTTTACAAAGTCCGTAGCTACGATTATCACTTGTTAATCTATCAATAAACGATCGGTCAATTTTAAGAGTATCTAAGTTTAACTGTTGTAAATATGACAGAGATGAATAACCAACACCAAAGTCATCAATGGCAATGCGAATGCCTTTGTTGCGAATATCATTGAGTATTGTTCGCACTTTATAATGATCGTGAACTAACGAATGCTCAGTAATTTCGAAGGCAATAGCGTTAGCGGGTAGCGAATTAGTTTCAAATTCAGCTAGCCACTTTTGCAGTAAACTATTTTTTGATCTAAATTGAGAAGGCGAAATATTAATGCTGACTTCCATGGGTGCCGACATTAACTGCTGCCATTTCAATCTATCTATTAATACTTGATTAGCAACCCAATAACCTAGCTCATCCATAAAGCCTTCTTCTTCAATTGTACCAAGAAAGTCATCCGGAAGTATTAATCCTTTGGTTGGGTGTTGCCAACGAATGAGTGCTTCGGCTTTATCAACTTTATTATTTTTTAAATTAAATATTGGTTGATAATAAATAGTAAACTCATTGTTTTTTAATGCCTTATGTAAGTCAGATATTTTTTCTTTTTTATTAATTAATTGCTGCGACATTTCTTGGGTAAAATAATGAGATCTGTTTTTACCTCTACGCTTAGATTCATACATAGCTTGATCGGCATTTTTTATTAATGTATCTACATTATTACCATCGCGAGGATATAACGTTACACCAATACTAGCGGAAGCGAAAATATTTTTATTTTTTAAAGAAAAGGCGATCTCAAACGACGAAAGTATGTTGTGAATTATTTGGTCTATGTGTATTTCATTAGTTAAGCCATTTAAAACAATAGTAAATTCATCTCCACCTAAGCGAGCAACAAAGTCATCAGCTCTGACACAACTAACAATACGTCTACTTACCTGCTGTAGTAATATATCCCCATAGTCATGCCCTAGAGAATCATTAATCTGCTTAAAGCCATCTAAATCGATAAATAACAAACAGAATTTTTTCTTCTTATCAACATTTGCATTGAGCAAGGCATAAAGTGAACGACGATTAGGTAGGCCAGAAAGTGTATCCTCATGCGCTTGATGATGTAATTGTCTATTCGCTTCTTCTAGTGCTTTTGTTCTCTCGATGACTGTTGATTCAAGGGCGTGCTCTCGATTTTCAACGGTATCTAACATTGCGTTAAAGCAATTGGTTAAATCTCCAATTTCATCGGCCGAGTGATAGGGTGCTCTAATGGTATAATCATTATTTTGATTAACTTTTTTTGCGATGTTTATCAGCTGTGAAAGTGGGCGAGTAATTAACCTACTGAGAATAATTGACAGAATTAAACTGATAAAGAGTGTGCCAATAAGTAATTGTGCAACAAGCTTTCTATAAAATGACATTTTGTCATCAACCACTGAACTGTCGACATAGAATATTAATGTGCCTTGAATCTCGCCCCCTAATACTAATGAGGTTTCTATTTTATCTTCAACTTGTAGACGCTTAACATAAAGATTATCCCTATGAATCTTTGTTATTAATTCACCTTTATTGTTGTAAACGTAAGTTGCAAACACACCTTCAGTTTTTACCGTTGGCATAATTAACTCATTAATAGTATCAATATCATTAAATACTATTGCTGCGGTTAAACTGGGCGAAATAACAGATGACATTAAAACTAATTTATCTTGTTGAGACTTATTAGCATCAATAGATTGATAATAAATTAATACACCAGCGGTCACCGAGGCTGATAGCACGGCAATAAGCATTAAAATTAATAAAAATTTATTTCGAACGGTATGTGAGTTAAATAACATGATCATGAGTTATTCCTCATTTTCACTTTGCCTAAACGAATAACTTTCGAGCTAACTTTAATACCACTTGCTTGTAATTGCTCAGGGTTAATTTCAAAACGAATTTTTCCGCCAATACGAATAAAATTAATATGACCACCTAGGTCAATAAAATTTGAGATTTCACCAATTAACATTGTGTATGTTAGTTCAATATCGTGGGAGGTTTGGTACTGTGAATACGACTTTAAGTTATCGAAAAAGATGATGTGACATGGTTGACTATCGGGCAGTAACAACTGAATGTGTTGTACTTTCACATCACGTTGCCTAATTTTTTTATGTGCTAATATTCTTCGTGCTACATCAATAAAAGGCTTAGATGAACTACAGATAACATAATGAGGTATATCGGCCAGCACTGAATGAGAGCTTTGACTATACAAGGCAAAGTTGAATATCAAGCCGGCTTTTAACGCATACTCCCGCTGAGAAGTTTGTGCATTAGTGTGAAGTGATGCAAAAACAGTAAGTAAAATGATAAGAATGACGCGATATGTCATTATTGGTACCTTATTAAAAATCGACTATCATCCCTAAAGTAAAACTACGATCGATATATGTTCCTACATCAAAAGTATCATTGCTACGAGCATATTCTAAATGATGTTGCTCTAATAAATTATTCCCAGTAAGTGACACGGTTATATAATGATTATATTGCCAGTTCCAACTCATATCGACCGCAATAAAATCCTCAGTTTTATAAATACTTCCATCTTCCCAACGACTTTGAAGCATTAAACTATTCGTTTTATTAATCTTCTTATTTAATGAAAAAAATGCTTGTTTAATATAGCCATTAAACCCTAGTAAATCGTTGCTTACATTATCTTCCTCTTGCCTTGCATAGTTAAAACCGAAAGTTATATTTGCCGATGGATTAACTTGCCAATTTAAAATAATATCAACACCGTAGGTGCTTTGCTTACCATCAGAATTCAACTTGTAGCTTACCATTTGATTTTGAACATACTCAAAAAAACCGTTAAAGTCAGCAACTTGTAAAAATGCCATTATTGATGGAGCAAGCAAAGGGTCTGCGGTAGGGGTAATGGTGAGAGTATTTTTTGCTTCAGAGTAAAATAGTGACAGATCTAAATTCCACGTATTTTGTTGTAAGCGGTAACCAAATTCGGTTGAGGCTATCTTTTCTGATTGTAGTTGATTGCCACCACGTAAATACGTTTTTATACGTGTCTTGTCAACAAGTTCATTGCCTGTTTCAAAAATAGCCCCAACTTTAAAACCATTAACTTGTATCTTATAATCATACTCAATTAACGAGGGCGTACGTACACCTTGAGAGAAAGAAGCCCATAAAAATTGCGAATCGTCAACTCGCCAGGCAAAACGTATTGATGGCTGATGTTCCCAACCTGTTAAACTATTATGCTCGGACTTGTCACCGATGATGAGATCTAATTCATTTTTAATCAGTGTAAAATTTACTTGAGCGAAAACACCATATTTTTTAATGTTATCGGTCTCGTTTTCGCTACTTAAGTACTGACTTCCGACAAAAGGTGTTTTGTCGTAACGATAGTTTGCACCAATGTCCACTTGAGCAAAATCCATTAGCATATTTATTTGGTAGTCAATATCATAACTTTGAAATTTTTCCATGTAGTACGGTTGCTCACCTGTTTGCTTAGCGTATGAGGCTTGTAGTGTTTGGTTAGCACGATTGGAAAGTCTATTTTCCAAACGTAACATTAATAAGGTGTGTTTTCGCTTTTGTGATTGAGTGACTTCGGAGCCAGCAAATGTTACAGGATCAGCCAACTCCAATGTTTGTCCCATTTTTATTTCAGTATAATCCCCTTGAATCAATAGCGATGTATTGTCATCAAAAGCAATATCAAATCTCGTGCCAAAAGAGTCTTTTTCGCCCTCATCTTTAGGCGTCCATTGACGACTGAGATCAGATTTATCGTTAGCCTGACTATTAATATAGAACCGATAGCTGCTATTTTCAGCAACATTTAAATCGCCACCAACTCTAAGACTCATCTCGTAATCAAGTGTTGTACCTGTTTTAAGGGATATTTTGGTTGAACGAGTATCGTTAGATAGTTTCGTGATGATATTTACAACGCCATTAGTCGCGTTACTGCCCCATAAGAGACCGCCTTGACCTTTTATAACCTCAATTCGCTCTATATCATAAATGGGCACATTTAACGCTTCCCAGTACACGCCAGCAAACGAAGGGTTATAGATACTTTGTCCATCGATCATGACAAGTAATTTTGATGTATATCGACCAGCAGAATTTCTAATGCCTATAGCCCACTTATTGTTATCAATTTTTCTGACTTGAATGCCTGGTGCTAATGTTAATGCTTGCGCAACTGAGGTAACGCCAGCATTGAGCATTTGAGTATTGGAAATAACATAAACAGAAGCAGGGGTCGTTGAGGCTTTATTGGTCCTCTTCATTACTGAGGTTATTTGTACATCAGTAGCTAAAAGGGATTCAAAGTCTAAATTTTCAATTTCATTATTATCAGCAAAAGATAAGTGAGAAATAAGAAATAAACTCAATAAAAGTATTTTTTTCATGGCTACAGTTCCGAAAACCTACAAATAAAAAAACGCAGAGTGGGAGAATACAATAATATTTGCATTAAAACTTTGATCTGTTCTTTAAATGGCAAAAAATCACTGTTCAATATAGATAACCCGATCACTTAACTCTATGATTATTTTTATTAAATATTAATAAAGTATATACGACTAACTATTTTTGACTTTATATCAATATAAAAAGCCGATCAATGAATATTGGTTGATAGTTTATCAATATTTATAAGGCGATTGTATTCATTAATAAAATAGGGATTGATTATGTACCGTTACTAATCAAAGTGTAGAATGGTAGTGATAATTAAAAACATTTTAGGCAAGAAAAATTATTTAACGCCGTATAAAGTGATTTCAATCCCATCAAAGCATAATATTTATACATGCATAGCCCATCGACAATCATAATGATGGCAGAGCCCTTTCGGGTAATATTAAAAAACTTTACTGCTTGTGTTTATTCTATCGAGGTAAAATTAAACTTTAAACTGGTTGGTCAGTACTTGTAAGTCATTAACATTATCATCTAACTCATTGGCTTTAATATTAATTTGATTGATTAACTCATTACTTTCTTGCCCGTTACTAACAATACTATTTATACTTATGTCTAACGACGCTGTTACATCACTCTGTTCTTTTACAGTAGTGGCTATTTGCTGTGATATATCACTAATATTATCACTAGCTGAAATAATATCTGAAATAAACTCAACCGAATTTTGCATTGTATCAGTTGTGCTTTCTCCTTTTATTTTACTATTTTCTATCACAGTAACAGCCAAACTTGTCCCTTTTAGTAAATCAGAAATCATCTTGCTGATTTCTTCTATACTCTGTTGAGTTCTGCTAGCTAAAGCACGTACTTCATCAGCGACGACAGCAAACCCTCGACCTTGCTCGCCAGCTCTAGCAGCTTCAATTGCTGCATTTAATGCAAGTAAATTAGTTTGGTCTGCAATAGATTTAATAACATCGGTGACACTTACCATCTTATCAACTGTAGTTGCTAGTTCACTGATAACTTGACCAGCATTATCTAAATCAGAAGATAAATCTTTCACGGATAACATAGACTTATTAACCACTGAGCCAACCTCATTTGCTTGTTCCTTTGCTTGAAACGCTGAAGTTGATGATTGCTCTGATGTTGCTGAAATATCTTTAGTACTAACTGCCATTTCGGTAATAGCTGCTGCAAACATATCTATTTCAGTGTATTGTTTTTCAAATAAAGCATTTGCCGTAGTAACATCAGATTTTACAGATAATGAAGTATCACTTATCAGCTGGGTTGTTGTGATAATTTGTTTAATCATTTCTTGGGTTTTATCAATAAAATAATTAATTTGTCCTGATAATTGACCTATTTCATCATGAGAATCAATATTTAGCCTTTTCGTTAAGTCTCCTTCTCCTTGAGCAATATCTGTTACGGCTTTAATGACTTTATTCAATGGCTTCGTTACTATTGCGCCAATAACAAAATAAAGGATAATGACTAACAATAAATTAACAAGCACAACTTCAATAATAATATCTAATAATGCTGTCGTAATTTTTTTATCAATCGTTTGTTGGTCTATACTGAGCACAACATCACCGACAACTGTTTTTTCTCCATATTCAATAGAGACTAAAGAGTATTTTGATTCTTTACCTTTGATTCCCTGATTTTTTTTAGAAAATTTAACTTCCCCCTCAGTATTCATTATTTTAATAGCGTAGATATAAGGAGTTTTTAATTCTGACGTGCCTATTTTGATGATTTGTTCGGATAAATCCATCCAAATAGCTGCAGGAAGGTTTAATTTCAATCGTTCTGATGCCAACACAATACTTTCATTAGCTTCAGAAAGTAATGATGACTTAACTACTTTGTAGTCATAAGCACCTTTTGCTATTAAAATAAATGTAATCAAAATTGTTGATATTAGGGTTAACCGTAATTTGATACTTAAAGTCTTACTTTTCATTATCATCCTATTTTAACAAGTAGTATCCATTTATTTATTTATTTAGTATAACTCAAAGTTTTTTGGAGTAAAACTTTCATTGCATTCTATTTATGGTAAAAACTAAACTTAAAGGTAATATCAAAACAAATAAAAGTCAGCCTAAAATATTTTTAAAATAAGTTGGAAAAAAACTTTAAAAAAGGCACTGGTGAATTCAAAGGGTCAGTGCAACGCTATCCTTAATAAAAATGAGCGTTGCTATGAAAAGAAGACCTCATATTATTTATCTTGATATCAGTCTCTGTTGAATAAGCTTTAAATCATCTGCAGTTAAAGATAAAATGTCACCAATAACTAAAGATGTAAAATCTATACTGTCTGTTTTTGCCTCCACTAATTCTTTATTAAACATAGAGGTACCTGGTGAAATATTAGCGTATGTTTTAATGTTCATGGTAATAATTTGAGCGTTATTTTTTTCATTGTCTAAAAGTGCCAACGTTAAATTAACTCCGTCATTATCAATAATTTTAGCGACATTAACTACATCAGCTCTAACCTTTAACGTATTTTCAAATGATAAGGATATTGCATCTACCTGTTCACTTTCATGCGCTACTCTTAATTTTGTTTCGCTTGCATCGATAAAGCTCACATTTAAGTAATGGTTTTGAGTATTTATATTAACCTTCCCAAGATTGATTAAATCCCCTTCAACTTGTAGAGAATCATTAATTGCTAAGGTTGTTACATTTACTTGACCATCTTTACTCCCTACTCTTAATTGTGCATCAGTTGATTTGATCAAGTTAACATTTAAAACATTACCTTGAGTATTTATACTAACTAAATTTTTAGCTTTCACATTGCCTAGGAAAGTATTATTACCGGCCATAACTACCACACTATTTTTACTGCTTTTAATATAATTAACATCAAGGTTGTGTCCAACCGTTAAATCAATTAAACCGTTTGCCGTTATTTCAGTAATGGTTGCATCATTAGCAGCCTCAATGCTGATTGAACCCGCATCGCTTAATAATGTACTGGCGATAAGATTTTCACCTTCGATATCCAGAGAAATACCGGTATTACCGGAAACGGTATCGAGGGTTACATCACCTGTAACAGCGATATCAATGGCACCTGCAGTACTGGTGACAGTGGTCACATCAAGGTTGTGTCCAACCGTTAAATCAATTAAACCGTTTGCCGTTATTTCAGTAATGATTGCATCATTAGCAGCCTCAATGCTGATTGAACCCGCATCGCTTGATAACTTATTCGATGTTAATGTTGCTCCCGCTACTTTCGCGGTAATGCTCCTAGAAGCTGAAACAGTACCGATGGTTGCATTACCTGTAACAGCGATATCATTGACACCTGCAGTACTGGTGACAGTGGTCACATCAAGGTTGTGTCCAACCGTTAAATCAACTAAACCGTTTGCCGTTATTTCAGTAATGGTTGCATCATTAGCTGCCTCAATGCTGATTGAACCCGCCTCGCTTAATAACGTACTAGCGATAAGATTTTCACCTTCGATATCCAGAGAAATACCAGTATTACCGGAAACGGTATCGAAGGTTACATCACCTGTAACAGCGATATCAATGGCACCTGCAGTGCTGGTGACAGTGGTCACATCAAGGTTGTGTCCAACCGTTAAATCAATTAAACCGTTTGCCGTTATTTCAGTAATGGTTGCATCATTAGCTGCCTCAATACTGATTGAACCTGCCTCGCTTAATAACGTACTGGCGA
Organism: Colwellia sp.; assembly: GCA_002733765.1. GTDB lineage: Bacteria > Pseudomonadota > Gammaproteobacteria > Enterobacterales > Alteromonadaceae > Colwellia. Next base: position 45,905 of record NVWU01000030.1, read on the forward strand.
TAAGATTTTCACCGTCGACATTCATAGAAAGACCAGTATTACCTGAAGCAGTGTCGATGGTTGCACCACCTGTAACAGCAAGTTCAATAGTACCTGCAGTACTTTCAATAGTTCCTGCAACAAACTCACCATTAATAAATGCATTGATATTTCCACCCGCTGTGAATGTTGCAATATCAGCATTACCATTATTT
>NVWU01000011.1 GCA_002733765.1 Colwellia sp.
TTCTTCAGATAACTTAATCTCGTAGCCAGCATTTGCCGCGCCTGTGGCGACAAGTATAGATGAAGCAAGTAATAATTTTTTAAATTTATTGTTAAACATTGTTTGTTCCCATTTTTGTTGTGTTTTATTTGTAAAGCTGAGCTCTTTGTCTCTTTAGCTTATGTTTTATTACATCAATTTTTCAATTTAACGTCAAAGAGATGTTTATTATTATTTCTGGTAATAAGGTAGGGTTAATTGTCTTGAAAAGAAATTAGACCTAAGTCTAAGATATTATTGTTTATTATAAATTTTAGTAGAAAAGTAAAGGTTTTCTCGCTATCAATAGTTTAGTTGGCCTTGAAACCAATTCTAAAACCACCCCAATGTTTTCCTTGCACAAAAATGGGGGCTGAAACATCATGCATAATTTCGCCTGTATCACGTTTATATGTTTGTAATAAAAATTTATTAGTGTGTTGAGCAGAACGAATGCCTGTTGCATCATTAAACATGCGCTTAGTGCGGCTATTCATCATATCTATTTCAACGTTTCCGGTTAGTGGCTTGGAGAAGCATTTATTATGGGTAGGAAAGTAACCATTAATATCGACGGCTCCGGCATAAATCATTTCAGGAAAATTTTGTAGTAGAGGCTCTTGGATGCCAGGTAAATTTCTATCGGTAAACTGATCAAAATTGGTAGTAAATTTTGGCGGTTTGGTATTACCTAAAGGTTTGTAATTAAAATCGAATAGTTGCTGCAGTGAAATTTTATCATTGGCTATACTTTGTTCAAATAATTCACCGACTTGAATTGCAGCTAATTCCGCCTGACGGCACATATTATCAAGTACAGTATTTCCTTCAAATTCAGCCAGATGAACAAAAATAGATTCAGTACCATTAGAAAGTGTTTGTGCCTGCTTAGATACAGTGAGGGTTTCTTTACTTTTATCAATAAGAAAATCATGTAGATTGACCACTGAAGAGGATATTTCAGCCGCCGCTAAATCTTGCTCTTGTAAAGCAAGACTAATGTGATCACTGGCAGCAGATGAATCGGTCATTAACTGGTCAATGTTAGCGAATGATTGTGATAGATCGGTCATGGTATTAACGACACTATCAGTTTGTTGCACAATGGTGGTCATTACCGCCGTTGTTTCGTTGGTTTCATTACTAATTTGATTTAACATCTTGCCAATTTGTTTAGTTGCATCGGCTGTTTTTGCAGCTAAAGCCCTAACTTCATCAGCGACCACAGCAAAACCTCGACCTTGTTCACCAGCTCTAGCTGCTTCAATGGCAGCATTTAATGCCAATAAATTGGTTTGAGATGATATGCCATCAATGACGTCCGTTATGCTTTGAATTTCAGATGCTTTTTGCTTCAGTAACTTTATTTTTTCAGAAGCGTGATTCACGGATTCATTAAGTTGATTAACGACCGTTATATTCTCAGTTAATTGCTCCGAACTTGCTGTGCTAGCACTCATTGCTTGGTTGGCTTGCTGCGAGGCTACACTCGCATTATCATTTATTTGTTTGCTATTAATAGACATTTGCTCTGCAGCGGTTGCAAGGCGATCTACATCCTCACTGGAACTTTCAATTGCGCTACTTAATTGCGCTAAAAAAAAGCTTATTTCTGCTGAGTTTATTGCCAACTCACTGGCTTTGACACCTATTTCCTCACCAATTTTTGTAAACGGTGTAGTAGGTTGTTCTTCTGGTTCATTACCTGAATTAAGTTGGTTTTGTTTCACGGTAAAAAAAATTAATAAAAAACTTAACGTTGCTATTCCGAAAGCGGTTTGCAAAGGTGAATTAAAAAGACTCGCGCCATAATAATGAAAAATAGCTATGAGTATTGCACTAATAAGCGCATAAAATATGACGGTAGTTGTTTGATTATTCATTATATTACCTTTACTGCTTAGGGTTCTAACTTGGCAACCTTAGCATACGAGGGAGGCGAAATGAAACAATTAGACTTTAGTTGAACTTTTATCGTTAATAAGGCGCACAAGGTCGCCTTATTATTCTTTTGTAAGTGGTTAATAATACCAAATGAAATAATGAATGAGTCAATTCAGAGCTATGTCAGGGAAGTTAGAATAAGCAAAATTTGTGCGACTATAGTCGTTCTATATCAAACAAATTTGTGACGTTATCACTTTCCTGACAAGCTCCCAAGGGCGAGTTTAAAAGGTGTATATGCTGCGTTATTGATTTTGACAAGGGAATAACCATTCTCTTCAATCAATGCCTTGCCTCTATACCTTTTAACTCTCGCTGAATGATCTATTCATTACTTCAATTGGTATAAATCACTTAAGGTTTTGAGGATAGTGTATTGATACCAAGCACTTTATACAAAGGACAAAAATTAATCAAACCAGTCAAGAGTGGTACTAAACCTAACCAGCCCCAAGTAGTTTGTGGGCCAAAAAATACTAAGCCCACACCAATAACGCCAATTAAAAGGCGTAATACTCTGTCTAGATTACCAATGTTTTTCATGGTGATTCTCCAAGTAAATTAATTAAGAGTTAAGTTATACCCATAGGTATTATTTCAACGCCAATTTACGCTAAATAAAAAGCAATAACAGTGACAAAGTCACAATAATAGAATAAGTGTAGAGCCATGAATAATGAATGGTTAAGTCTAACGTTTTGTCGTTAAATTAGTGGTGTACCTGCTAGAGTTTCAATAGCACATTGGTTATCAAGCTGAATTTCCCCTCGACTTAGCCGGAGTAAGCCTCTCTTTTCAAAAGATTTTAATTGGCGACTAACCACCTCGCGAGCAGTGCCTAATTCAAAAGCAAGTGCTTGGTGGGTTATCGTTAAACGATTTTGTTGGTTAGCATGATTAAGCAGTTGTTTCGCCAAACGAATGTCAATACGATTAAAACTGATATCGCCAACCAAGCTAATAACGTCGCGTAACCGCTGGCCGTAGGTGTTAAAAACAAATTCTCGAAAGCTGGGAGATTGTGCTAAGCCTAAGTTAAATTCAGTTAAGGAGATCATTAGGGCTTCAATATCTGTTTCTGTTACGCCCTCTGCGGGGTAGTCATTGTTAGCAAGTAGACAGGTAGTAGTGAGCATGCAAGACTGTCCTTTATTGACACGATAAAGCAGAATCTCGCGGCCATTTATTGCGCGAGTGAATACCTTTATAACGCCCTTTGTTAGCAACAGGTAATTTTCACAACTTGCACCTTGATAAAAAACAATGCTACTAGCGGGTAAGCTAACTTTTTTAGCATTGCTGATGATTTTCTGGCCTATTGAATCGTTTATTGTGGCAAAAAGCACGCTAGAATTATTCATAATATTTTTTTAGCGATAAATAAATCAGAAAAAATGTAACCTGATTATGTTTTTGCTGTTTATTAAGATACATTTTTTGTTCACCACTTATAAAATAATATCTTTGAGTAATATGTTGTCAGTATTCGCTCTGTTTGCCATTTGAGCGAGTAATAGTTCTGCTGTGGCAATGGCATCATTTAACGCATCATGGCCATGGTGATCGGGTAGTTTTAATTGGTGCCGTAAATTTGATAAACGCAATTCAGAGGGATCGTAAGCGACATCACGTTTATCAAGTTTTCGTTTAGCAACAACCAAGGTATCAATCATAGGAAAATCAGGCATAAAACCATAAAGCTCAAGACAAGCTTGTTGTAAAAACTGTCGTTCAATTCGGGCGAAATGCACTAACATTACTTTGCCAGCTAACGCTTTTAATAGTTGTTCTACTACGGTGGCTAGCGGTTGTCCTTGTTCTTTTTGAGCATCAGTAATTTGATGTATTATAACGTTACTTTCTTCAAGTTGTGTTTTGGCTTTAATTATCTGATGGTAACTAGAATTAAGTTTTATTTGTTCTTGATCTAATAAAACAAAGCCAACACTGAGTAATTTATCGGCTTTGGCATCAAGGCCTGTGGTTTCAAAATCTACTGCTAATATCGGTAGCTCATCTATGGGCGTATCAAGTGCAGGAAAAGGTACAGACAAAAAATCGTGTAAAGGACCCTTTGGCACTTTCTTTAATAGTCTTTTACGTTTGGTTTCATAGCCGACTAAGTAGTTAATTAATGAATGCATACTCATGTTACCTCGAAATACTCGTTTCAACGAGAATTAAAAGGTTTAGAGGCAAGGCATTGATTAAAGAGAATGGTTGTTTCCTTGTCGAAATCAATAACGTTGCATATAAGCCTTTTAAACTCGCCCTACGGGGACGTATGAGCAAATCACGCTCATTGTTGCTCCTTTTTTTAAGGACACTACATGGATGTAGTTTACTAGAGAATGCAGGAGCATATTCTCCTGAACAACCATTAATAAAAACAAGCGCCTTGATCATGAGTCGCTCAAGCGTCCTGAAACAGACATTTTGAAGTATCATGAGTATATGCCCATTAGAAACTCGCCTGTCTAGAATCTTGTAAAGTTTTGATCACTTTAAAGGCGTCTTTCAAATGTTCACGTTCTAATTTTGATAACTCTTTGGGAGATAAGTAGTTGTCTGGCTCAAGCCCTTTTACCAACCTGTTTGCTTGGTGATTAACTCGTAAAAATCCTAAGAACTCGTAAGCATCTATGAGGTTTTCTGCTGACGATGTGGAAATAGCAGCAGAGCCTGCCGCTTGCTTAATACGTTCAATCGTATTAACCGCGCTAATTCCCTGAGAAAGTGCATAAATACGAGCGAGATCAACAATAGGAGCAATACCATTATGTTTAAGATCTAAGGTGTCTTTATGTTTACCATTTTGTTTTAAAACAAAATCACGGAAAAAGCCAAGCGGGGGGCGTAAGCCTAAAGCATTTTTGGATAAGTGGGCGATAAACAAACTACTTTTTGTCGTTTTTCTGAGTAGGTTAGTTCGAACCGTATCAAGTAAACTAGCATCGCCACAAATGGTCTCTAAATCAAAAAATACACTAGAGTTCAATAACGCTTGGGGAGTTGGTGTATCAACCCAGCCATCAAAGTATTTTTGCCAGACTTTTGTCGGCTGACGCCATTTGGGATTGGTTGCCATTATATCGCCAGGGCAATAAATAAACCCACAGCTCGCTAAACCATCACAAACAAAATGCGCTAAACTTTCAAACCAAGCATCATCGTAGGGCTTCATAGAATCACAAATGATAATGCCATTGTCTTGATCAGAATGCGCTAACTGTTCTTGTCTCGCTTGTGAACCTGCTGCAAGCCAGGCGTAGGGAACAGGTGCGGGGCCATATTTCTCTTCGGCCATTTCAATTAAGCGTTTAGTAAATGCCATGGTAATAGCACTGATGCTTTTACCTACATGATCAGCACTCGCACCTAGTTTAGCTAAGCGAATTTGTAATTTTGGTAGCAATATGCTGATTTCTATTAGTGCATCTAAACTCTTCGCTTTATGAATAATACTAGAAAAATTGACGGCATTATGACCTTCATTATTCATTAAATCAGTGACGGTCACCATGCCAACGACTTCGCCCTGTTTTGTTACAGGTAAGTGATGTATGCGCTTTGAAGTCATGAGCATCAGTGCATCATAAGCATTATTTTTTAAATCAATCGTACTCATATTCTGAGTCATTATTTCACTAATATAGGCAGTAATAGGTAAGCCTGCAGCGACGCAGCGACGGCGGATATCTTTGTCAGTAACAATACCAATTGATTTGGTGTTATCAAGCACTACTAAACAAGAGTATCCATGTTCGGTCATTTTTATTGCTGCGTCCTGAATACTCTGGGTAGCATCTATACCTGCTACAGGTGAGTGATAAAAATCACTTACTGAGGTATTCATTAAAGAAGACGATATAACGGCCTCTTCATTAACCTTAGACATTTTTTGTTTGAGACGTTGAGATGAGTTGTAGCTGAAATAGTCATCAATACTTGGAAATTTCTCAGTAAGCTCGCTTATCACTTTGCAATCAAGGCTATAAACTAAGCAGTCTTCGTCAGATTGTATTTGTCGTGGTGCTCTTTGTTCAATATCGTTTGGTATATGTAAGATTTGTTTGCAAAATTCAGTGCATAAATCGCCTTCTCCTAAACGAGAAATCAGCTCACCGTCGTGAGTCATACAGCTGAGAGCGCCTTTACGAACAATATATAAACGTGGTTCATTGATACCTTTGGGAGGTAACATTTCGCCTTTACGTACGTAGTTAATACTTAACTCTCGTATTAATTTTGCAAGTGAAGGTTTTGGTAAAGTGTCAAAAGGAGGAATACCTTGTATAAAGCTTGAGATTTCAGAAAGTTCAATATCCATTATTAGTGTCTACCTGCATCTAGAAGATCCTGTAGGTAGCATTTGAGCCATCAGGCTGAGTAATACCTACGTTTAATACCCTTTATATTAGTTATTGGCATTGGTTATCAATTTAGAGTGCTAGCTCTTTACAGTCAACCATTGACATCGCAATATAGACTAAAGTTGAAGTTGAAATATGGTAAGCGCTAGAAAGCCCATCAATTCAAGGTTATTTAGTAGATAATGCGTATGAAAAACCCAATATAGTCAGTGATCTAGACTAAAGTGTAATACCCGAAAAAAACAAATCTTGGTAAATTAGCGACAGTAAAAGTTGATTATGGATTTCTGTCTCTGTCTTGTGATTTATAAGGTAATTGACAGCAATCTATATCCACACTTTTTCTAGATAATTATTACATTAAGTGCTTTTTCATTAATATTGGCGTAACAATAATATTAAAACGCTGATTTCGTAATATAATTTAAAATAACGTCGCTAGGAGACTTATTGTGGAAAATAAAGAAACATATTGGTCGGAGAATACTCGTATCATATTGATCTGCCTCGCAATCTGGTTTGTAGTTTCATTTGGTTTTGGCTTACTACTTGTAGAGCCGCTAAATGCAATTTCACTAGGTGGGTATAAACTTGGGTTTTGGTTTGCACAGCAAGGTGCTATTTATTCATTTCTTGGCTTGATTTTTTGGTATGGTCACAAAATGAATCAGCTTGATATAAAATATGATGGGGAGAGTAAATAATGGAAGAGTTAAAACTCTATACTTACATCGCAGTATTTGGCACATTTGCTTTATACTTCGCAATTGCTTGGTGGGCTCGTGCGGGTTCAACCAGTGATTTTTACGTAGCGGGCGGTGGTATCACCCCATTACAAAATGGTATGGCAATTGGTGCCGATTGGATGAGTGCAGCGTCATTTATCTCAATGGCTGGTTTAATTGCTTTCTTAGGTTACGGTGGCTCAGTTTTCTTAATGGGTTGGACAGGTGGTTATGTATTATTAGCCATGCTACTTGCACCTTACATGCGTAAGCATGGTAAGTTCACAGTACCTGAATTCATTTTTGATAGATATTACTCAAAAACTGCACGTATTGTTGCGGTTGCTTGTTTAATCATTGCATCATTAACTTACATCATCGGTCAAATGAAAGGTGTGGGTGTTGCTTTCTCCCGCTTCCTAGAAGTTGATTACGGCCTAGGCTTAGGCATAGGTATGTTTGTTGTTTGGGTATACGCTGTACTAGGTGGCATGAAAGGTATTACTTATACGCAAATCGCGCAATACGTAGTAATGATTTTTGCTTATACCATTCCAGCAATCTTTATTTCATTCCAACTAACGGGTAACCCTGTTCCACAATTAGGCTTAGGTAGTACTTTAGCCGATGGTAGTGGTATGTACTTACTTGATAAATTAGATCTGGTTGTTACTGAGTTAGGTTTTAAAGAATATACAACATCTAACTTAGGCGGAACATTGAATATGTTCGCTTACACGCTATCTCTTATGATTGGTACTGCGGGTCTTCCTCATGTAATTATGCGCTTCTTTACTGTTCCATCAGTAAAAGCGGCACGTCAATCAGCAGGTTATGCACTTGTTTTCATCGGTTTACTTTATACAGTTGCTCCAGCAGTTGGCGCTATGGCTCGTCTTAATTTGATGAGTACCATTGAACCTTCAGCAGGTGAGTACCTTGTGTATGATGAACGCCCACAATGGTTCAAAGACTGGGAAAAAACTGGTTTATTGAAATTTGAAGATAAAAACGGCGATGGCAAAATTCAGTATACATCTAATAAAACAGATCAACCTGTAACCATCACAGGCGCAATATCTGGCAAAGAAATAGTATTACTTCCAAATGAAATGGTTAAAGTTGACCGTGACATTATGGTACTAGCTAACCCTGCCATTGCGAACTTACCTAACTGGGTTATCGCACTTGTTGCTGCTGGTGGCCTAGCGGCTGCGTTATCTACTGCGGCGGGCTTATTGTTAGCCATAGCCTCATCTATCTCACATGATTTAATGAAAGGCGTATTAGTCCCTGACTTAAGTGAGAAAAATGAGTTACTTGCTGGTCGTGTTGTTATGACTTTAGCAATATTGGTCTCTGGTTATCTTGGGCTACACCCTCCAGGGTTTGCTGCAGGTACGGTTGCACTAGCCTTTGGTTTAGCTGCATCAAGTATCTTCCCAGCATTAATGATGGGTATATTCTCTAAGCGCATGAGTGGCACTGCCGCAATTTCAGGCATGTGTGCTGGTATCGGTATAACTATGCTGTATGTATTCCAACATAAAGGTATTATGTTTATTCCAGGTACTTCATTCTTAGGTGATATGGGTCCTAACTGGTTCCTAGGTATTTCTCCTAACGCCTTTGGTGTAGTGGGTGCGATAGTTAACTTTGGTGTAGCGTTCGCTGTACTTCAAGTAACTGGCCCATGTCCACAGCACATTGTTGACATGGTAGAAAATATGCGTGCACCAGGTGATGCTCCAGCAGCACATGATCACTAAGATTATTAGCTCAACATTTAATTATTAAATATTGAGTAAAATCTGAGAAATAAAGGCTAGACGACAATTTTTTAAAGAGTCGTCTAGCCTTTTCTGTTAAATTACCCTCCTGTTACAATAAATAGAAAATAAATAGAAAATATTATGAATAGACATCTTAAAGTCGCTTTTATGGTTGCCCCTTTCCTTGCTGTATTAGGTTACGTTGGTGCTGATTACTACAATGAAAACTTAGCTGCTGAAACAAAAATCATTCAACTAGCAGCGGAAGGGCATTGCGATATAATTAATCAAAGCTGTGTACTTAAATCAGGTGATTTTAAAGTGAATGTTTCTGATGAAGGTGGTGTTACAGAGATTAATTCTACTTTTCCATTGGATACCGCGACACTGTTTTTAGTGGATAAACATGATAAAGCGACACCATACCCATTAGGTATGCTAAAAAGCCCTTATTATTGGCGTAATGAAACACCATTACGTAGCTTAGTGAGTAATAAAGGTGATAGCTATAAATTACGTTTGATTATTAAGATCAAAGGTGGCCAATATATTAGTGAGTTTACTACTCAAACGGCTAAGTAGAGGCGAATCATCAACTTTTAATGCGGATTGAAGTGCGAGCCACTGTTTTTTAGTCTGTTTTAATAGCACTTGTTTTTTTTCAATAGGCATTGTTTCTTTATATGCATTGAAATACCACAAGGCATTCATAAAGTAACAAAACAATAGATAGTGATTGAGCAATTGTGGATCAACATTTAGCGATGATTGAAGCTCATATTGCTTAATAATTATTGTAACTTCATTACTAGTTAGATTGTTTACTGCAATAAACATGGCTAAATCATATTCAATTGGTGCAGTACAAGCACATCCATAATCTATTAACCAAGTGCTTTGCGCTTGATTAATTAACACATTGCTAAAGTTCAAATCCCCATGGCAACAAACACCATTTCTACTGTCGTTTAGTGGCATTATGATCAAGTTAGCAAGCTCTAACAGTGCTGTTTTTTGTAATGTTGAGTAATGAGAGTGACTAACGAGTGAGTTAACAATGTCTTCGATTGCTAATTCAGCTGGTTTGATATTTAGCTGATGACATTGCACCATTAACTTAATTGTATGATGTATTTTTTCATCGATACTTAGTGCGTTTAGAGCTAAGTTGTTAGCGTCAATAAAGTTACTGATAAGCCAGTGCTGATCATGGTAAATAACATTGGGGCTAAGGCCAGACTTACTGGCACATATTGTTACTGATACTTCTGTATTGTCGCTGATGGTTTTAGCAAAATAGATCTGGTTATCCGCACTGATTTTAAAACAGCTTTGACTTAACCCCGATGATATTGTTGAAATGTTTTCTACTTGGATAAAACAAGGCAAAGCGCTGAGTGAGTTTTTCACCGTGGTTACCCAGCAACAATGTCAGAAAAATCAACTTTATTCACTTTAGCTTGTCTATAGATAGCTTGCCACTTGAAGTAACCGTATGCAGCAATTATGACATAAATAATAAATAATACGGTGGTAGGTATTAAGCCTTTTTCTATATAAAGGTAAATAGAAACGGCATCAATGACGATCCAATACAACCAGTTTTCCAGTACTTTTTGAGTGACTAAATAAGTAGCGAACACCGCAAAAATGGTGGTAAAAGTATCAAGGTAAGGAAAGGCTGCAGGCGTATAATTAGCCATGACATAACCTAAAACCATGGAAATTACCGCTAATATAAGACAAGCCTTTACATGCCAGTGAGCTGACCAAGAAATTATCGCTAAAGGAACTGTTTTCTGTGGCTGATTTTGCCCAAAATCTGTTGATGTGTTTTTCTGCCAAGCCCAATAACCATAAACAGCCATCACTAAATAATAAGCATTAAGTGCACTGTCCATTAGTAGCAGAACATCATAAAAAATCACTGTGTATAAAGCGGTGCTAATAAAAGCGGCAGGCCAACACCACAGAGAACCTTGTGCAGCTAGAATTACATAGGCAAGGGCAAGTAGCATAGCGACAAGCTCAAGCCAAGGGAGAGTTGTTAGGTAGTCAACAATGCTAGCAAATAAGTCAGCCATTAGCTTTCTGGTTCTACTACTGAGCGATCACCATTAATAAACTTACAAACAAATACAGCGGCATTGGTAGTGCTATGAACTTGTTTAATCTCGCGCATTACATTACTTACGGCTAAGTCGTAATCACCAAATACTTGCGTGCTCATACCATTAGTGACAACCTTTAAACCATCAACTTGACGAAGGCGCTTGATGAAGGCCCATATTTCATCTTTGAAGTTATCCATGGCTAGTGGATATAAACTTAGTTCAATTGAGATTTTCATAAAACTTCCTTAATTGTTCTGATTTACTTAATGACTTTAGCTTACGCTCAAGCTAAACAAAAGCTACTTGCTTGTCCTGAGCGTATAGATAAATTTAAGCTTAAAATTGATAGTCGACCGTGACACCAAAAACTAATGGCTCAGACAATAACGTATATTGCTTCGGCACATAACCGTCACGCGGGTCGTTAGGGAAATAAAATCCACGGTTTGCATAGTCTTTGTCGGTTAAGTTACGACCCCAAAGTTTCACTTGCCAATCATCAGCTAAATAAGTAATTGAGGCGTTTAGTAATACCATTGCTTTTGATTTTACATCTTGTTCAGGGATAGCCTCGTCAAGTTCGACCGAACCATTATCATCATAATCAAAATATCGTGTATCAGAGAAATAGAATTCATCTTTACCGTCGAGTGATATATTGAATAGCCACGCATCGCTTGGTTGATAATTCACCCCGATGTTAAATTGATAATGTGGTGCATGAGACTGCTCTTCACCACTTAATGACAGGCCATCGGCGGTAATAAAGTGGTTAAATTCAGTATCGAGTAAACCTAAAGAACCGTAAAGGTTGATGGTGTCATTTACTTGCCATGCCGCCTCTACTTCAAGGCCGTAATTGTTACCTGAAGCAGCGTTACCTAAGTATTCAACAAAACTGGTACTGTGATCATTATTGGCAATAGTTTTAGAACTTTTTACCTGCATGTCGGTTCTGTCCATATAAAATATGGCAGTACGAACATAAGCATCGTTATTAAGTAGTGACACTTTATAACCTAACTCATAGTTGGTTAAATATTCTGGGTCAAAGCTACGTAATTCATTAGGTAAACTACCATCTGTATTTACTCCGCCGGCTTTATAACCGCGATTGATTGAACCATACCAGAAGCTACTATCACTTTGTTGATAACTAAGGACTAACTTACCACCAACCATCGTATCGTCAAGGTTGTCGGTAAAACCATCTGATTTAACATAATCTGCATTACGTTGTTCAATACGTAGTCCGCCACTCAATGACCACTGTGCGTTCAGTTGACTATCAAGCTGCCCATAAACAGCAATAGAGCGTGTATCAAAGCTTGAAGCGAAACTCTTTTCTGGCTTGGTATACTGACGTTGTAAATCTTCATCATCCTTTTTAATGTAAAGACCAACAACCCAATCGGTTGAACCGTTGAATAACTTGCTACTGTCGTTTGATAGCGCTCTTAACTCAAATGTTTGTGTTGATTTATCACGAAAATAATAATCTTGAGATGAATATTCCCAATAAGCATAATCTTGGTTTTCAATATTGGCAGGATCAGAAATTCCCACATAACTCCAATCTTCATCATAGCCATAAACGAGATCAGAATCTGCACTACTTACTAATGCTTTTAGAGTGAAGGCATCAAAACCTTGATAAGTAAAATTAGCAGAAAAGGCTGACGTTTTTTGACTATCAACGCCTGGTTGATCGGAAAGAGTTTCACGAGTGTTATCAAGTGAAAAAGCATCGTAACCATTGTCAAAATTAAAGTAAAAAGCTGCTAAGTCTATAATAAGTTCATCAGTGGCCTCTATTGATAGCTTACCTCTGACGGTGGTTTCGTCGCGGTTGTTAGTATTTTCTTTACCTAAATAGGTATTATCAATAAAACCATCGCTTTTATATTGATTAGCCGCTAGGCGATAATTAACCGTGTCTGAAGCAGGGCCTGAAAGTGCTAAACCTAGGCCGTAGCTATCATAGTTACCCGCATCTACTTTAATCGCGCCTTCAAATTCTTCTGTTGGCGCATTAGTGGTGATATTGATCATACCCGCTAAAGCATTAGCGCCAAAGCGAGTACCTTGAGGGCCACGGAATATTTCTGCTTGCTGCACATCAAAAAGGTTGGCAATACTGCCAATGCCAGTGAAATCAATGCCATCGATAATCATACCGACAGAAGGGTTGATTGGTTCTTTAAATTGGCTACGCTCACCAATACCACGAATTTGATAATAACGTGCCCGTTGAGAGCCGCTAGCAAAGTTTACATTAGGGCTAATGGCAATAAGCTCTTCAAGATGTTGGGCATTACGTTGTTTTATTTCGATGTCAGTTAATACCGATAAAGAAGCGGCTGTTTTCAATAAATTTTGTTGACGAAAGTCACTGCTAACGGTAATCACTTCAATCGTAGTGTTTGTTGTTGGTTTTTCATTAGCGCTAGCGCTTAAGTTAAAAATTAATGCAGAAGAAACAGCGAGTGTTAGTGTAGATTTAGTAAAATTCATAAAGATCTCATTAGTAAAATATACTATGGGATCCGGCACTGGGAGGTTATTTATTGTTGATGTACTAACCATTCCTACGCCGAATAATTTATCAAATACCAGTTTCATTAATTAGGTGAGCTACTTTATATGCAGGAAAAATGGCCAAATACGGGGTGTTTATTTAATAACTAGTTGTTCTAATTATTAAATAAATAACGAAGTAGTTGGTTCTTTTAACCAGTATAAATGATCACGTATTTAGTGAGGTTGGTATAAGTAATAAATTCCCGTCCAGGTTCAAAGGGTTCGCTTAATTTAAATAAATTAGTTTAATCGCATCTCAGCAGTTAATTTTAGCCTTATAATACCGGCTAATATATACTGCTCCCCTTGGTTGGCGCGAAGTGTAACAAATAGCATTCTATTTTGTCGATTTAAAATCGTTGAAATTAGATAGAGTTAAGCCGCAGATAATCAGAAGCTAGCTAAAAGTCGTATATATATAAAAGCATTCTCTTGCTTATATTGGTATGGCTAGCTAATTTTTTCAGAACAATTTACCCTAAGTTTTTAGTACAATTTATTACCCTAATAGAGAGTGGTTATGTTTCCCAATTGGCAATTAGTCAGTATCAGTTTACTTTACATTGGCTTGTTGTTTTTCATCGCCTTTTTAGGGGATCAATATAAGCATCAATTAGCACAAAAAGGTCAAGGTGTTATTTATGCTTTAACGTTGGGAGTTTACTGTACCTCATGGAGTTTTTTAGGAACTACAGGGCAAGCTGCCACTAACTTTTTATCACACATACCTATTTATCTTGGGCCAATACTGTTATTTGTTTTTGCTTGGCCATTTATTCAACGTATTATTCGCGTTAGTTTAAAATTAAATTTGACCTCTATTGCTGATTTACTGGCAGCGCGTTTTGGTAAATCACATAATCTTGCCATTATCGTTACTATTGTTGCGTTTGTTGGCACTATGCCTTACATCGCTTTGCAATTAAAAGCGATGGTCTATACTTTTCAGCAGTTACAAATTGATCAAAGTCTTACTAGTTGGCACATTGGTTTAGTTGTCAGTTTAGTCTTGGTGGTGTTTACCATTTTATTTGGTATTCGAAACATTGATGTTACCGAGCGACATCCTGGGGTAATGTTGGCAATTGCCTTTGAATCCTTAGTTAAACTCATTGCTTTTCTTGCGGTGGGCTTATTTGTTTGTTTTTCTTTGTTCGACTCGCCTATAGAGCTATGGCAGAAATCAGGTGCTAGTTTAAAATTTGAACAGCAAATGAATGTTGATAATATTAGTGCTATGTCAGCGATGCTAGTGATTGTTATGGCTGCATTTTTATCATTACCAAGGCAGTTTCAGGTGATGGTCGTCGAACTGAAAGATCAAAAAGATACTTGGTTAGGTCGACGGGTATTTCCGCTTTATCTTCTCGTTTTTGCTTTTTTTGCCGCTCCGTTAGGTTTGGCGGGACAATTATTATTAGGTGATACGGTCCCTTCTGATGCATACGTATTGTTCTTGCCAGGTGTTGGAGGACAAACGTGGTTAACCTTGTTTGCTTTTCTTGGTGCGGTGTCTGCAGCGAGTTCTATGGTAATCATATCGGCTCTTGCGTTAAGTACCATGCTGAGTAATGAAATTGTTTTTCCGCTGCTTTATCGTCGACAAAAGGTAGCTCAAACCAATTATGATAATTTTAGGCAACGTTTATTAAACATACGTAAGTTTTTAATATTTTTTATTATCATGTCGGGCTACGGTGTTTTTGTTATGGCATCGCCAGATACGTTATCTTCATTAGGCGAAGTTGCTTTTGGTGCTTTTGCACAGCTTACGCCTGCATTAGTGGTCGCTTTTTATTGGCGACGAGCCAGTTTGATGGGCGTTTATGCGGGAATATTAATTGGTTTTATTTTATGGTTGAGTTTGAATTTTTTACCACAATTCGGTTTGTATGCTTCTCCTTTTGCTGAAGGTGTTTTACCCGCTAAAACAACGGCAACCTTATTTAGTTTAGCCGCTAATATTATCGTGATGTGGGCGTTGTCACAAATAAGTCGACAAAGCGTACAAGAGCGGGTGCAAGCTTCATTATTTTTAGAGTGGCAATCACCTACCTTATTGAGAGTAGAGAAGAAACGTCAACTTGATGTGATTGAATTAGAGTTATTGGCTTCTCGTTTTGTTGGTGAGCCTAAGGCGAAATCGAGTTTTAGTTTATTTCTTTCATCCAATAATAAAAAACAACTGGGTAATGTCACTTATAATCAATTGTTACTGCAACATACTGAAAATACCTTAGCGATGGTAATGGGAGCGTCATCCGCACGCTTGGTATTATCTTCAGCGCTTGATGGTAGGGATATTGCCCTAGATGAATTAGCGGTATTAGTTGAAGATGCTTCTAGTCAAAAGCAGCAATTTTCACAAAACTTATTACAGAGTGCGATAGAAAATGCCAGTGAAGGTATTTCTATTGTTGATAAAAATTTAAAACTCGTCGCATGGAATAAAAAATATTTAGATTTATTCAGTTTTCCTTCTGATCTTGTTTATGTTGGGTGTCCTGTTGAAACGTTAATTCGTCATAACGTTGAACGGGGCTTTTGTGGTACAGGTGATATTGATAATCAAGTATTTAGACGTCTTGAATATTTGCGTAAAGGCAGTCCCCATAGCTCTGAGCGACAACAAGCCAATGGTCAAACTGTTCGTATTGAAGGTAACCCATTACCTGATGGTGGTTTTGTTATGTTGTTTTCAGACATCACTGCTTATCGTCAAGCCGAGCAAGTATTAAAAGAAGCGAATTTAGATTTAGAAACGCGAGTGTATGAGCGTACGCTCACCTTAGCCAAAACCAATGAAGCATTAGCAAAAGCGCATGAGAAAGCTGAACAAGCCCATATTAAAAAAAGCCAATATTTAAAAGCCTGTAGTCATGATTTAATGCAACCTTTGGAAGCTGCCCGTTTATTTACCTCAGCATTAACAGAGCAAAATAATTTAACGCCAGTGCAACAACGACAAGTTGATAATATTGATAGATCTCTTAAAGCCGCGAATGATTTACTGGCTGATTTGGCCGAAATTGCTCGCTTAGAAAGCGGTAATATTAAACCTAATGTTGAAGTGTTCGCCTTAAATGATTTGTTTGAAAATCTAGCACAAGAGTTTTCTGTTCTGGCTGTTGAGCAACACGTTGAATTTAGGTTAGTGGCAACCAAAGTATGGGTTAAATCGGATCAACATTTATTAAGACGAATTATTCAAAACTTAGTCGGTAATGCGTTTCGTTATGCTAGCCCGGGCAAAGTACTTTTGGGTGCCCGCGTGTGTAATGATCAGGTTTTTATTCAAATATTAGATAATGGCCCTGGAATACCTTTAGAAAAACAGGGGGTGGTTTTTGAACAATTTACTCAATTAGACACACCTAATAGTCAGGCAGGTAGAGGCTTAGGTTTAGGTCTAAACATTACTCAATCATTAGTACATTTATTAGGACATTCATTAAGTTTACAGTCGAGAGAAATGCAGGGTTGTAAATTCTCTATTGCGGTAGAGAAAGCGGCTCAATTAATGGTGAAGCCAAAAGTAGCAATACCAATGATGAGCATGGGTTTAAAAGGTATTACGGTGCTGTGTATTGATAATGATCCCGATGTGTTAAGTGGTATGGTGGAATTATTGTCGGCATGGCAATGTAATATTTTTGCTGCTGATTCGCGTGAAACAGCAATACAAGAGTTTACTAATCATCAAAATGAGATTGATATCTTATTAGTTGATTATCAATTGGGTTATCAATCAGGGTTATTGGCAGGCCAGCAAGCAGATGGTTTAACCTTAATTGCCGATCTACGACGAGAGAGTCATAGTTATATACCTGCGATATTAATTACGGCGACTACAGAGCATGGAATTGAGAATAAGGCAAAAAATGCTGATGTTGGTTTTATACGTAAATTGGTTAAGCCGGCCTCACTTAGAGCGATGATGAGTGCTAAGTTAGCGCAAAAATTACAAAAAGATTATGGGTAGTAGGTTAGGTTTTAGACTGAAAAATGGCGTAATAAATTACGCCTAGCGTTTATTTAAATCCAGCTTCTGATAGGTCTAATTGCGCAATAGCGATAACTGCTTGAGTTCTGTTTCGTACATTTAATTTTCGAAAAATTGCGGTAGCATGTGCTTTTATCGTTGCTTCTGAAACATGTAGATCATAGGCAATTTGTTTATTGAGTAAGCCTTGGGCAAACATCATTAATATACGGTATTGTTGTTGAGTTAAACTGGCAACACGTGAGGCAATATCACAATTCTCATGATCTTCTTTACTGTTTTGAAATAATGGCGGTAGCCAAATATCACCAGACAAAACGGTCATGATCGCAGCAAAAATATCATCAACAGGCGTCGATTTTGGTACAAATCCCGCTGCCCCATACTTCATCGCTTTGCTAATAGTAACATGGTCTTCATGTGCAGAAATAACAACCACGGGAATTTGAGGAAAATGGTTTCGGACATGAATAAGTGTACTAAAACCATGAGCACCTGGAATATTTAAATCGAGTAATAAAAGGTCACTTTCACTATGTTCTTGTAATTGTTGCTCAAGTTCAGTGATTGTTTGTGCTTCAAACCAATTAGTGTTACTTAGTTTGGGTTTTAATGTGCCTAATAGTGCTTGTCTAAATAATGGGTGATCATCAGCTATTATTATTTTTTGTGGCTGAATCATAAAATATTTCCTTAGATGTTATTTAGTCAATCTAACGGAATAATAGCAGATAACAATTCCTACAGGCAGTTATTTATATGCTTGGGAAACAATTTTATCCATTGTTCTAAATGAAAATCATTATCATTTCTATTTACTAGTGTGGATAATGTTGATAAAATACGGTAAATTTTTTTATTATCATATCCTCTCATGCCTGAACTTGAAATATATTATCTTGCTAGCCTTTTTCGAACCTACACTGTAGGGCTTTGCCTAGGGGTTTCTAGCATTGCGATGACATTTTATTTTTATGTCGTAGCCAAAGGGCGCACGGATAAATCTCAAAATATTATGATGCATATTGTTTATAGCGTATTGCGTGTGGGTATGGTGTTGGTGATGGTTTCTGAGTTAACAACAGTTTTATATAACTATCATATTAATAATTTTATTTATTGGACTGACAATCCAGAGCTATTTATTCGATTAACCATTTTTGCCGTTATTGTCTGTAATGCTTTTGCTATGCAATATCGTAAAATAAGTATGTGGCTTGGTCCCGTATTAGCTGGTGGTTCTTGGTATGCTTATTTTTTCTTCAGTGTTTGGATTGAAACAGAATCTACCTACCTAAGTTTATTATTTGGTTATGCTTTATGGTTAATTGTTTTTGGCACATGTTTAGCACTGTTTAGAATTTATTTAACGCGTAAACAAAAGAGTTATTTAGGCGATGGTGCGTATGCAGGAGCAAGTGAATAAAGCCATGTCTAATTCAAATAGTCATACTGAGAAAAAAAACAATTTAGCCACGAGTAAAAAAAGAAAACTTACGTTGCTGAATTTTAGTTTTTTTATTTTAGCAATAAGTTTAATCGTCTTATGTAATCAAATTTATACGAGTATTTTTTTACCCTATTCTGGTTATGGTGATGCCGATATGGGGTATTTAGCGAAGGAACTACCCGAAAGTTTAAGTGCAGGAGATCTCACCCATTTCCATTCTAAAGAGAAAGCATTTGAACAAGAGGCACCTAATCTTTCATGGGGGTTATCTGCAGCTTTTGATCGTGGTGACGGCATTTTTGAGCGCCCATACGCCCCCGCAGAACGTCCAGGCTTCAGTTATAATGCTGATGGTTTAGGTCCTATTTTTAATAACGTATCGTGTGAAAGTTGCCATGTTGGTGACGGTAGGGCAAAGCCACCAGCAGGGCCTAATGAAATGATTAATGGTGGATTCATTCGCGTATCTGTTCCAGGCGTTGGGCCTTATGGAGAACCATTAAGCCCTAAAGGTTACGGTCATCAAATAGGTGATCGTGCTATTGAAGGAGTCAAGCCTGAGGCTAAGGTACGTATTAACTGGCTTGAAGAGATAGGCTCATTTCCTGATGGTACAATATATTCATTACGCCGACCTGAATTTTTACTCACTGAGCTTGCCTATGGTGATATGCCAAAAGATGCAGTATTTGAATTACGTATGGCACCACCAGTACACGGTTTAGGCTTATTAGAAGCTATTCCTGAGGAAACAATACTCGCTTGGGCTGATCCAGAAGATAAAAATAATGATGGTATATCGGGGCGGCCGAATTATGTTTGGGATCTTGAGCGAGGAGGAAAAATTATGGGACGTTTTTCATGGAAAGCCAACGCATTTGATATTCGTCAACAATCAGCCGCTGCTGCATACAATGACATGGGGGTAAATAACCCATTATTTTTATATCGCCATGACGACCAAAGTACCAGACATAAGGCAAGGCAAAATTGTGAGCCCGAACAAACAGCATGCCTTGACGCAACTGACAGCTTAGATTATGAATTAAGCCCAGGTCAGCTTATTGATGTGACTACCTACCTACAATTATTAGGTGTAGTCTATCGACGAAATATGGATGATGTTAATGTGCAAAAAGGTGAGGGAATATTTCATCAAATTGGCTGTGAAAACTGCCATAAATCCTTGGTAATGACAGGGGAGCATGAAATTTCTCGTTTGGAGAATCAATTAATTCGCCCTTATTCCGACTTGTTGTTACATGATATGGGTAAAGGCTTATCAGGTCGCCGTGATTTTGAAGCCATGAAGCAAGAATGGCGTACTGCGCCTTTATGGGGAATAGGTGTTACTGAAGCAGTAAACGGCCATACCAATTTTTTGCATGATGGCCGAGCGCGTAATGTTGAAGAAGCTATTTTATGGCATGGTGGAGAAGCTGAAGCGACCAAGAAAAATTACATGCAATTAACAAAAGCCGATCGTAAATTATTAATTGATTTTATAAATAATTTATAGCTTGGTTTAATCGTGCACAATATTATATCCATTGAAGTAGCTTGGATATATGCGTTTTTTAAACTGACTATTGTCGAGATGCGCAATAAAAAATAGCCAAAACCATCAAGTTTACAAACGATGATGGGGGAATGTTTATTGCGATATCAATCCCTGAAACTACTATTATAACGATATTGATTAAGAACCTTATGGTCGTTATGTCGGGTAGCTAAAAAAGTATACCTAAATCACCAAGAATAGCGCTTAATAATTTGTTTGGCCTGTGGATGATATTGAGTTAATTGTAGTACTGAATTTGTATCGGCAGTTAGTTTGCCCCATGATTTTAATAATTGGCTAGTCTGCATATCAGGATTAATTGGATATTCATAATTACTATTAGCATAAATTTCTTGTGCTTTATTCGTCGTTAAAAACTCAATAAACTTGATCGCGTTAACTTTATTTTTTGCAGATTTCGTTAGGGCTGCGCCGCTAATATTGATATGGGTGCCTATAGTTGCCGTTTTTGGAAAAATAATTCCAACTTTTTGATAAACATCTCGATCACTTTCTTTGTTACTCGCAGACAGAGCGCCATAATAATAACTATTCGCTATCGCAACTTGGCACTCACCTTTGGCTACTTTTCTTAATTGATCTCTATCACCACCATTGGGGCGCATGGCTAAATTATTAACAAAATTACTCACCCAGTTCTGGGTCCAACTTGTGCCATAACGGTAAATGAAACTTGCTATGAGAGACACATTATAAAAATGACTCCCTTGTCTGCTGCATATTTTACCTTGCCATTTTTTTGCTGTTAAATCTTGATAAGATGTTATTTCATTTGGGTTAACTTGATTTTTTGCATAAAAAATTGCTCGTGCTCTGAGCGATAAACCAAACCAAAAGTTATCAGGGTCTCTAAGTGCGGCAGGAATATTAGTCTGTAATAAAGGTGAGGATATCGGCTGAATTAAGTTCAATCTCTTGGCTTTTTCAAGCCTAGCCACATCTACTGTCAGTAATACATCAGCAAAGCTATTATCACCATCATTGATTAAACGCTGCATCAGTTTGTCAGCTTTACCACTAGATAAATTTACTTTAATACCTGTTTTATTGGTAAATTCATTAATTAATGGAGTTATTAATTCTGCTTGGCGAAATGAGTAAACATTAACCACATTATCATTGGCAATACTGTACATAGGATGAGCTAATGTCATGATAGTTATAACAGTTAAAGTACTTGCTGATTTTTTCAAAAGCTTCCTAACTCACCAATCTAAATGATAACTATTTGCATTAAAGCACTTTTAAGCTATTATGTACAGTAGAGTTTATTACAATTATTTAGGGTAAATCCGTTGAACTTTAGCGCGATTCAAGGCAAAAACATTAACCATTTTATTATTCGCTATGGCGCTATCATTTTACTGTGGCTACTCGGAGTCATTGTTTCCTTTTTAGCCTTTACTACTGTTAATTATTACGAGCAGCAGCATAGTCGACAACAATTTGAATCTAGTTTTAAAGACAAGGTAACAAGTCTAACTCAGGCTGTTTCAGCCATCGACAAAGTGTTTTTAGCTACTCACAGTATGCTTGATATTAAAACGCCAATAACCCAGGAAGATTTTTCACGACTAATTACCAATGATTTTCTTGCCAATACGGGCATGCAAGGTCTTGAGTGGGCTCCCGCTATTGACAGAGCTGACTTGTTAAAATTTGAACAGAAAGTTAGACTAAATGGCCTTTTTGATTATCAAATTAGAATAATGAAAGCGGAAAACTCTTTATGTTCTACTAAACCTAGTGAACTGATTTATCCCGTACTTTTCGCCGAACCAGCAGATATTATTGGCCATGAGTCTGGCTTGGAATTAAGCAGTGATTGCAAGCTAGGCGGCAAAATGTCCAATGCGCTTAATAGCCATAAAATATCCAGTGTTAGCTTTCATAATGATCAAAATGAATTAGGGTTAAGGTTATTATTACCGGTATTTTTTACTGACAACGCTAAGCAATTCGGTTTGCGTGGTTATATTGTCGGTATAGTGATGATGAATCAATTAATAGATTCAATGTGGGGAAATATCACCAGCTCAAATCATGAGCAATTGACCATTTATAACTCGGGTGATAAAAATCATAAAATTTATGACTCAAAGTGGCGTAAAGAATGCCATAAAAATTGTGAGCAATTAACCGCCTTGATTAGTTTGCAAACAAACATTCCCTTTGCCAACCAACTTTGGTTAATTGAATTTAATAAAAATACACAGGATGCGAGAAGTCATTATTATGCTTATGCCGCCGCCTTAGTTATCTTGATGATTATATCAGGCCTGAGTCTTTATTTATGGGCAAGTATTAATAGAGTGCGCTGGGCCAACTCTTTGGTAGATGAACGCACTAAATCTTTACAACATCAGGCACATCATGACGATTTAACTCAATTATTGAATAAACAGGCGTTGACTCGAGAATTAAATAAATTACAACCGTTACAAGAGCGGCGTAATGATGATGGCTTTAGTTTGCTTTTTATCGATTTAGATCATTTTAAAAAAGTGAATGATACTATGGGGCATTTGGTTGGCGATAAGCTGTTGCAGCAAGTGGCGCATAGGCTTAAAAAAAGTGTTCGAGACGATGATTTATTATTCCGATTTGGTGGTGATGAATTTGCGGTGATCCTTGCTCAAGGATATTGTGCTAATACTATTGCTACTACGGCCACTCGAATTTTACAACGACTTGAGCAAGTTTATGTTATTGACGAAGACAAATTTCGCATTGGCGCTAGTATAGGAGTCGCTCTGATTACAGACAACAATTTCAGTGTAAGTGAGATTATCAGAAATGCTGATATTGCTATGTATGAAGCTAAACGCCTTGGCCGTGGGCAAATTATTTTCTATCAGGCCAATATGTATCAGCGTTTAGTTGATCGGCAATGTATCGAAAATGAGCTGGCAGACACCATACATAATAGAGCATTAAGTCTTTATTTACAGCCGATACATAGCTCAAAGGGGTTATTAGGCTTTGAGGCGCTAAGTAGATGGCAACATCCAGAAAAAGGCATGATATATCCAGATGACTTTATTAGTGTTGCGGAAGAAACGGGCTTAATTCATCAGTTAGGTTATTGGCTTATCGATACATCTTGTCAATGTTTGTCAAAGTGGCTTAGGCTCTATGGCAAAGATGCCTGTCCTTATATAAGTATCAATGTTTCTCCTTTACAGTTGGAAAACTCACAAATTGTGATACAAATTGAAGAGGCTTTACGACGTTATAAAATACCAGCACGTTTATTGGCGATTGAGCTAACAGAGTCAGCCTTGATAGATAATAAGCAAATAGTTAAAGATAATTTAATTAAGTTACGCTCACTTAACATCAGAATTTTTCTTGATGATTTTGGCACCGGCTATTCTTCGTTATCATTATTGCAAGACTTCCCTATTGATGTGCTCAAAATAGATCGCAGTTTTATCAAGGGTGTTGATGGAGGCAACCAAGATTCACAAAAGTTAGTTAAAGCAATAATCACCATGGCACATGCCTTAAATATGAAAGTAGTGGCTGAAGGTGTTGAAACTATTCATGCTTTAAATTGGTTAATCAGCGCCCAATGTAATTCAATGCAAGGTTATTATTTTTCAAAGCCAATAGCCGACCAGCAATTACGTGATTATTTAGCTAAAGAAATGTATCAGCAAAAACAAAACTACTCACTTAGCGTATTAAATAACGGACTTTTAGCTTGATAACACTAACCCATGCGCGCCAGCTACCGCAGCTAAAACCGCTATTAAGCTCAAGGTTAGTAAGAATTTATGCATCTTAACAATAAGAGAGAAGGCCTTGTCGCTGTCTTTTCTCGCTTGTTCAAGAAACCAGCGATGTAAAAACAAAGGTTCGAACACAAATAATACTAAGGTAAATACAAACCAAACAAAGGTCATTAAGTGTAGCCACCAAAAACTAGGCTCAAGATAGCGATGCCATGCATCGAGAAATTCTAGCATATAATAACCAGAAATCCCGGCTGCTAAGGTAGACAACCTTGCAATAAAAGCAAACTTGTTTTCAAGCTGCTCAAACATATCAATACGCTGCTGGCTGTCACTTAGCTTAATTAATGCAGGCAGTAACACTAAGGTAATAAAAGCAACACCACCAATCCACAGTACGACGGCTAATACATGAATGCTGCGGGCGATTACAAAATAGTTAAAATCATTCAAAATTAAAATTCCTGTTAATTTATAACGTGATAGTAAGCGACTTATTGATATAAAATATTGTTTGGTATCATTAATGTATTTTTTAATTTATTTATTTAGCTTGCCAACGTGTTACTTAATAATAATAGTGCCTTTCATACCCATTTCTGTATGACCCTTAATACTACAGCGTAAATCATTGAAAGTGCCTGCTTTTACTGGCACAAACCACCACTGCGCTTGAAACCCAGGATATACTTCAATTTCACGAATAGTGCCTTTAATTTCAGCTATTGGCGTACCGCTAGCATCATTAACCTGTACTTTACGGGTTAACACCGATTGCGATAAACCGTCAGAGCTAAAATAGTGTTTTACCGGCCCTTGGTTTTCTAATACCAATTTGTATAGCTTGCCGGTTTCAAACTCAATGGTTGAAGGTGAAAACATCATGGCATTGTTTTTATCGCCTAGTATCACCTTAATTTCGATTGGTGTTTGCTTGGTTAAATCGCCTTTAGCACTGGCGGTGAATGCCGTTAATGTGGTAGTTAAGGTGAGCAGTAAAATACTGCTCACCAGTGCTATTTTTTTTGCTAAGTTAATTGTAAAGGACATAGAATTTCCTAGTCTTGTTAAAAATTATTTACGGCTTATGCGGCCGTGATACCCTAGTTATATTTATCATTGTCACCTCCGCTGTGTGTTTTTTTGCTCGTCACCTCTGTGGTTTGTTTATCTCCCCGTCACCTCCGTGGTCACTTAATCGGAGGTCTAGCGTTTACGGGCTGAGATTCCCGCTCAAAACACTACGGGAATGACGAGCTTTTACCGTCACCTCCGAAGTTTCTAAATCGGAGGTCTCGTACTTACTGAGATATATCTGATTAAGTACACGATTAAATAATCCTGTGCTATCTTTTATATCTTTAGCCATAAGAAAATTATGACCAAAGCTCCTTGTGTATATATTGTTACCAACAAGCCTTATGGTGTTCTATATATAGGTGTTACTAGTAACTTAATAAAACGTGTTTGGCAGCATAAAAATCATGTGGCCGATGGTTTTAGTAAAAAATACAATACCAATAAGTTGGTTTATATTGAACAATGCAGTGAAATAATTTCTGCTATTGCAAGGGAAAAACAACTTAAAAAATGGAACCGTTCATGGAAAATAGAGCTTATTGAGAGATATAACCCTCAATGGCAAGATTTGTATTCCTCTCTTATTTGAACTTGTTACTTTAATTATTCTCCGTCGCTTTCGAAGTAATATTCTCTGTTACCTCTTAGGATTTACCGTCACCTCCGCTGCGTGTTTTTTTGCTCGTCACCTCCGAGGTTTCAGCTTGCCGTCACCTCCGTGGTCACTTAATCGGAGGCCTAGCGTTTACTGGCTGAGATTCCCGATTAAGCCACCTCGGGAATGACGGGAATGCTGTCGCTACGGGAATGCAGCCCAACTACGGTCAGTTTCGGTGTTGCACAGATCCTTATCACTATATGTTGAATCAATGGTGTGATCTGAGACTGAGGTATTGATACAGTAACCAGAAGTAGTTGTTAAACCTTTTAAATGGTCAATTCGGTCTAAATCTACTTTATGAATTAAATTGCCTGTTGAAGGGTAATCAGTTTCATAGTCACCACTTCCTGCGCCTAAACCACTGCTTTGAATTTGAATAGTATCATTAGTTGAATCTGAATCAGTATCTATAAGAGTATAAGTCCAACCATATTTACCATCTGTGCTCGCACTTTTATTACCCCAAGCATCGCGAAAAACTAAATTACTGCCACTAGATTGGATATTAGTTAAATAAGGACCATGCCAACTTATCTCCCATATATTACCTGATGTAGCCTCACAAGCGGTTTGATCTACTGCAGTTACACCAATATAAGAAGAAGCATCATGACATTGATAAACCAATTCAGATAATGTTTCAGGTAATCTATTCATATCATTGTAATAGCCACTCAACACTGCCTGCGAACCAACACGCATCATAGGATCGCCAATAATGGCAAACTTAATTTCAGCTAAGCGTTGTTTGGTTGCTTCAAAGCGTTTTTGGTTGGAGTTATCGGTATAAACATCCATAGCCATGCTAGAGATTAAGCCCATTACGGCAACGACTACTACAAGTTCTAATAAGGTAAAACCCGCATTTTTTCTGTTACACTTTTGTAAGTTATTTTTCATGTTATTCACCTTGGCTTAGTTTACTTGTAGTACAAAAACAATATCATCTGATACATCAGCGCCATTATCATCAACACCATCTGAACCAAAACTGCGTAAGGCTACGCACCCATCTGCACCAGAACAAGGAGTATTATTTGCATCAGAATAATCAGCTTCATACAAATAAGGTGAAGCTGAATATTCAGCTACTTTAAACTTTGAGGGATCCTTTTTTTCACGGGTAAGTACGCAATATGTAGTACCCGGAGTTTTTTCTCTTAGTTGTTGAAAGCGATCGATTAAGCCATTCATTCGATTTCCAGCAACTGCTTGTACTGCAGCAGTATGTATATTATTACCATTGCCAGAACAGCCTAGATCTGGGTTGAAAACATCAACCGCAATTGAGCGTATGGCAGGTAAATCAACATAAGGGCCATGCCAGCCAATGGCATATTCAGGTGTCCAATCAGGTATTGATGCATCTGGTTTTTTAAATAAAAATGAGAAATTAGCTTTATCACTATCAGTATAATTTGGAGTAATGGAAGTTAATAAAGCCGATTCTTTCTTCGGCCAATAACCCGTATCTACTTTAAACCTGCGAATCGCATTAGCAATGCGTTGCATTTCTACTCGGGTAATTGTTTCTTCAGACTCTTGTTGATAACCGTCCATGGCGACTGAGGTTAATCCTGCTAAAGTTGCCAAAATGCTAACTACCACCAGTAGCTCTATTAAAGTAAAGCCTTGTTGTTTGTGTGACTTTTTAGGAGCAGTATTATTTGGCGAATTATCGTTTGTTAGCAAAAAGGCTAAAGCCCGTCGGCTTCTTGCCATCACTTTTGTTTTTAATTTAATTTTAGTACTCATTATTTTTCCTTAACGGGTGCTTTATTCCAATTGATGTTAGTCACGAGCAGGGCCAAGCACACGAATTACTTCAGCTAAGTCGGTAATGCCTTTGTCAGCTTTATCGAGTGCCATATCGCGCAGAGTTTTATAACCTTGAGCTTGACAGTATTGGTCTATTTCAATATCAGTGGCACCGTCTATAATCATTTGTGCTAATTGTTTGGTCATGGGGACTACTTGAAAAATACCTTCTCGACCACGATAACCTGACGGGTTTTTACGGCTAGCACGAGCGCGATAGCGTTCTTCATTTACCTCAATATCTTGTGGCTCACTGTTATTGCTTTTAGCTTTTTTTAATCTATTTTGGTCTAATAGAACGCCTGCATCTTTAAGCTCTTTTTTGTTGGGTAAATAGCTTTCTTTGCTGTCGTGATCTAATTTACGCAAAAGTCGCTGCGCGATGATTAAATTTACTGTTGAGGCAATGTCGTAACCATCTACTCCTAAGTTACGCAATCTAGGAATAACCTTAGCGGCATCATTAGCGTGCAGGGTAGATAATACCAAATGGCCGGTATGGGCCGCTTTTACGGCGGTGTCTACGGTTTCTTTGTCGCGCATTTCACCTAATACAATTACGTCTGGATCTTGGCGTAGCATGGTTTTGGCAATACTGGCAAAGGTTACCCCTTGTTTTTCATTGACGTTCACTTGGTTAATGCCATTCATGTGTATTTCTACCGGATCTTCCACGGTATAAATACTACGCTCTGGTATGTTGAGCATTTTCATTAGGGTATATAAGGTGACCGTTTTACCACTACCGGTTGGCCCTGAAACTAAGGTTAGGCCGTTCATGGTTTCCATAGTTTGATGAATAGTTTCAACTTGTTCATAACTTAAACCCAAATTTTCTAGCTCAAGTAATTCTTCTGGTAAATACAGTAAGCGCAATACAATGGTTTCGCCATGTAAGGTGGGTGTTATGCTAGCGCGAAAGTCGACTGAAAAATCAGGGGTTAATGCCATTCTAAAACGGCCTACTTGGGTAGCTTTGTGCTCAGAAATATCTAATGCTGAAATAACTTTTAAACGAATACTAAGTAGTTGCCCAAAGTTTTTTGGTGGCGCACTGGCGTCTCGTAATATGCCGTCTACTCGATAGCGTATTCTAAATTCGCGTTCATATGGCTCTAAGTGAATATCAGAAGCGCCTGCTTTTACCGCATCAAGTAGGGTTTTATTTAAAAAACTACGGGCGTCCATGTCTTGAAAGTTAATGTCGGTTTGCTCTACTGCGGCGGAAATAGGGTCGCTTATTGAAAACTCTATATCATCGCGATTTATACTTAAATGGCTTAAATCGAATTGCATACTCTTGTGTCCTTATGGGGATGTCAGCCCGTTTTTGTTTGTAATAACAAATGACTACGCCCCACACGTCTGGTCACTGTTTAAATTTTATAATAGTGTTTGCTTCATTGAGATTCAGGAGAATATGCTCCTGCATTCTCTAATAAGTAGCATCCATGCCACGTCCGATTAACCCACCTCGGGAATGACGGTGTTATTCTTTTCGTCACCTCCGTGGTTTTTTAATCGGAGGTCTATATTTATTAGCCGCCAGCAGAAACCTGCATCATCGCTTTAAAGAAGGCGTAATAAACAAAGCCAACTAGGCCGCCAATAATCACGGTCATCGCTGGTTCTATCATGGCAATCATCATTTTTAATCTGGCTTCGGTTTGCGATTGAAAGTAATTACCTAATTCGTCCATTACTTGGTCAAGCTCACCCGATCTTTCACCTATACCTGCCATGTGTTGTACCATGTGCGGAATAAGTGGCTGGTTTAAACCAGCGGCTAAGCTTTGCCCGGAAAGAATTTTCTCTCCTGCTTTGGTGAAGCAGTACGACATAGCCGTATTAGGCATAATGTAAGCGAGTACTTTTAAGGTTTCTAATACCGTTAAGCCAGAGCGTAATAACAGCGCCATTGTTAGCCCGGTCTGTGCCATGGCTGATGATTGAATAGAGCTACCGATTAATGGCATGCGAATAAGCATCTTATCAATAATGTTTTTGCCTTTTGCCGTGGTGTAGGAGGCTAAAATTAAAAATAGGGTTATGCCTAATGTGGAAAAAATCATCGCGCCGTTATCTACCATATAAGCAGAGCCATCCATCATAGCTTGTGTTGATGCAGGTAGTTGGGATGATTTACCTTCAAGCATGGTGGCAAATTTTGGCACTACGCTCAGGGCTAAAAAGGTAATAACGCCAATAGCGGCGATAGTAACGAAAGTAGGGTAGAACATGGCGGTGACAAACTGGCGTTTAATGTCGGCACTGCGGTTAAGGTTTATGGCCAGCCGTTCTAGTATGACTTGTAACTCACCACTGGCTTCACCACTGGCAATTAATCGAGAGACAATTGGTGGAAACATGGTTGATTCTTTTTCAATGGCTTGCGCAAAACTAGACCCACCTTGAATAGACACCAACATGCGTATCAAGGCATTTTTAAACCTTACCTTTAGCGTCATTTGTGAAATAGCTTCAATGGCTTGCATTAAGGTGTTACCCGCTCGCAGCATTAAGGCGACTTGTCTGAAAAACAAAACAAGATCGGCAGTATTCGCTTTTTTATAGCGATTAATCGAAAGGTAACTTAATACGATTTTAAACAGTGCCATTAATGACTGTTTTTCACCGCCAGTTTTTAATTTTAATACATAGAGTGCTTTGGATCTGAGAGTGCTTCTTGCCTCACTTTCACTACCTGCTTCTATGGTGCCTGTGGTTTCATTGCCCAACTGATCTAGGGCTTTGTAGGTAAACTTAGCCATTATAGCTCCATTTGTTAATACTAACTTTGTTTGAGTTATTTACGTAATTAAACAAAATTAACGTCAATACCTTTTGGTATTATTTACCTCGCTATAGTCGAGGCGCTTTACGTTGTCACCCCCTCGGTGACCACACGCCATGTTTTTCTATTATTTTTCTCGTCACCTCCGTGGTCACTTAATCGGAGGTCTCAGCTTTATTGCACGAGATTCAGGAGAATATGCTCCTGCATTCTCTAATAAGTAGCATCCATGCCACGTCCGATTTAGATACTACGGGAATGACTAATCCTTTGACTTCGGAAATGACGGGTTAACTTTTCTATCGTCACCTCCGTGGTGTTCCCGTCCGTCACCTCCGTGGTTACTAAATCGGAGGTCTAGTAATTACAGGCTGAGATTCAGGAGAATATGCTCCTGCATTCTCTAATAAGTAGCATCCATGCCACGTCCGATTAAAACACCTCGGGAATGACGTATTACTAGCCTTGGTATAAATGCATTACTTCGTCTATTGACGTTAAGCCCTCATAAACTTTGTTTTTTGCGTCTTGCCATAAACGATAATAGCTACCGCTTTTTTTACTGGAGGCAACTAATTCAGCCTCACTGGCGCCTTCAGCTATTAATCTTTCTAAATCGTCATTTAACCATAAGGTTTCATATAAACCGACACGACCACGGTAACCACTGCCTAAGCATTGCGCACAGCCGTTCGGTTTCTGTAATGTTAATTGTGTTTCTTCATTGTTTAAGGTTTTTTGTTCTTGCTCGCTTGCTTGGTAAGCTGTTTTGCAATGTGGGCATAAACGTCTGACTAAGCGCTGTGCTACCACACCGATTAAGGTTGATGAAACCAAATAGCGAGGGCAACCAATATCAACTAAGCGGTTAATTGCGCCTGCGGCATCATTGGTATGTAAAGTAGATAACACCAAATGACCGGTCATTGCCGCTTTTAGTGCCGTGTCTGCGGTTTCTTTATCACGTATTTCGCCTACTAGCATGACGTCAGGATCATGACGTAGAAATGAGCGTAGCGCTTTGGCAAAAGACACCTTTTCGCTTACTTGTACTTGGCTAATATTGTCAATTACTTGCTCAATAGGGTCTTCAACGGTAAGTATGTTTAAATTGTCTGAGTCTAGCTCACGTAAAGCGGCATATAAGGTGGTTGATTTACCTGATCCCGTCGGGCCGGTGACTAAAATAATACCGTAAGGCTTACTTATCGCCGCTTGAAAACTACTGAGTATGGTTTTAGGCATGCCCAATTGTGCTAATGATAAATCAGCCGTGTCTTGGCCTAAAATACGAATAGTAATACGCTCACCCCAACGGGTAGGTATGGTTGCTACACGCATATCTACGTCGTCTAAGTCCCAGTCACTGACTCGATAAGAAAAACCACCATCTTGTGCCATATTGGCTTCAGCAATATCAAGTGAGGCTAATACTTTAATACGTGATACTAAGGGATCACGTAGGCCAAGTGACACTGGGCGTTCGTATTCACTCATTTTGCCATCAACCCGCAATCGTATTTTCATCCCCATTTCTTCGGGTTCAAAGTGCATGTCGGTTACATGGCGCAAATAACATTCTTTCATCAGCTTATTGAAAAAACCGATGGCATCAACATTGGCATTATTGGTGTGGCTAAAAGCACGCTCAATAATACCGTCAACTAACCCCGTATCACTGACCACCAAATCACTGACTTGGTTTAATATGCGTTTACTTAATTCTTGTGGTGATCTGTCATCAGGGTTGGTTAATACCATCACCAAGTTACCTTGATAATAAGCGGGTATAAAGTGCTTACGCTCTAAGGTGTTTTGTGGGAATTTTTTAACTAAACTAAGGTCAATATCTAAATCTTTACGTTCAACAAAGGGCAGTTTTTTAATAATAGCGAGCGCACGATACAGCGCCATGGTAGGAAAACGTCCTGCCTGAGTAATATAATCAAGTGCAGGTTTACGGGCTCGTTTAGCCTGTATTTGAAGATCAGCCAACTGGCGTTGATCAATCAACCCTGACTGTATACCTGCTTGAATTAATACTGCCTCGGCTGCCGCCATTATTGCCTCTGTTTTATGTTTATACTGCTGTCACCGCGGAAATGACGGTGTTCTTCTTATCGTCACCTCCGTGATGGTTTAATCGGAGGTCTGTTGTTGTTAATTTAATTATTTTTATCCGTACTCAGTGTATTTAACTCTTTTAATGATGCAGACAACTCATTTAGTGTTGTTGGTGACTTATCTTTTTGCTTGTTGTATTTATCGGTATTGCTAATAACATTATTCAATAAGTCTCTAAGTTCTAGTAATTCTTTGGTTTTATTTTTATTCATAGTTAAGCGCCCGCTATAAATTTAATAAGCGAGTAAAAGTCTCGTTGTCTTTGCATATTGCTTTGGCATCGTGCTCATTTACTTTTTTATTTTTGACTAACTTAACCAAGGCTTGATCGAGTGTTTGCATACCTTGGCGTGAGCCACTTTCCATTACCGAATAAATCTGTTTAGTTTTAGACGATTCAATTAAATTAGCAACAGCGGCATTAACAATTAATGTTTCTATGGCGACTGCTCGGCCTTTACCATTGACTGTTGGTAATAATTGCTGCGCTATCACCCCTTTTAATGCGTATGCAATACGCTGGCGGGCAACTATTTGCTCATCACCGGGAAAACTCCCTACTAAGCGTTCTATTACGCCAACGGCATTATTGGTATGTACAGTACTAAACACTAAATGGCCGGTTTCTGCTGCGGTTAATACCGCGCGAATGGTGTCTAAATCACGCATTTCGCCTACCATTATTACATCGGGGTCTTCACGTAATGACGCTTTTACGGCATTAGCAAAACTGGGTACGTCGGTGTATAGTTCTCGTTGATGAAAAATAGATTTAGCGTTTTTATGCACTACTTCTATAGGGTCTTCTATGGTGAGTACGTGTTTTTCTTGTGTTTGGTTAATGCTATTTAAAATGGCCGTTAAGGTGGTTGATTTTCCGCTACCTGTTGCGCCAGAAATTAACACTAAGCCAGATTTTAAATTGGCAAAATAATCTATTTGTGGTGGTAGACCTAATTCACGCATGGTGCGAAATGAACCGTCTAAATAACGTATGGCCAGTGCATAATGACCTTTTTCAAGGTAAATATTAATGCGATAGCGATAACCACCGTCAGTGCTAAAACCTAAATCTAAATTAGAGTCTTGTGCAAACATCGCTAATTGCTGTTGGTTCATTAATGATTGCGCTAAGCTTTCCATCAACTCAGGGCAGAAAATAAATTCTTCTTCCTCATTAATATTCATCGCTGCGTTATAGCGTTTTAATTTGCCGTTGATACGAAAAATAGCAGGTAAATCGACACTTAAATGTAAATCTGATGCATTTAGCTCAACGCATAAGTCCATTAGTTCAATAAGTTGTAATGCTGCAGCCATTGTTTTTAAATATACCTTGTTATTATTTTCGTTACCTCCGTGGTGTCTTAATCGGAGGTCTATGTCAGTTACCGTTATCTACACCAAAATTTTCATGGTAATAATCAACTTATTTTGCTCACCACGGACTATCGTTATCTTTTGTACGATGGCTATATTATCTAGTTGACTTAACTCCTGAATAAAAGCTAATAAGGGATAAAATCGGCTTTCTGCTTCAATAGAAAAGTAGGGGCGCTTATAGTATTGGTTACGGTTGTCGTTATATTCAGCTAACTCTTCTTCATGGGCTTTTAGTTTTGCCCCGAGTACTTCAAAATTCTTAATTTTTACATTAACATCGTCAGCTAATTCAGAAATATCTAACTTAAGTGTTTGTAAACGGTCGGCATTATTAAAAGGAATAAATTTGCTGGTCAATTTGCTAATAGCCTCGGTTGAGCTAGCAAGTTCAGTTTGTAATTTGACCAAATTCTTATCTGAAATGGCACTGTTAAATGTAGGCTCTTCTATTTTACCTATGCGGGTTTCAATACGGTTAGCTTTACGGTTGGCCATTTTTTCTGCCTTAAACATGTCATGCCATAACAAGGCAGCAAAAAAGCCATAAGCTGAAATAATAATACAAGCAATCAGAATAATGAGCTGTTTTCTATCTTTGGCGGGTAAACGTTTAAACTTTTGTTGTAATGATGAAAACATTATTGACCTTGCTCCTTGTTATTGGAATTTTTAGCCGAGCTGTTACTCACTTGGTTTTTTTCTTCGACAAAATAGCGACGACCCACTTCTATGTGCATTTTATAATCAATAAATACGCCGTCTGCGGTTTCTTCCTTGGCTGCACTTGAATGAGTGTCGCCCACTTGAAAATTCCACGGCTTTAAATTTTCATTAAGCTGACGAGCAAATTGACTGGCATTACGCGTTTTTAATGCTCTGCCATCAATGATTATGCCATCTAATTGCATTGTTACCTGTTCAATTAATACACCTTGATTAATTGCGTTGGCGATAGCCGACAGGGCGCCGGGTACGTTAGTTGCGCCAGGTAATAATTGGCTTGATATATAATTATTGAGTTTTTTATTAAGGGCTATCTCTGTTTTAATGTGTTCAATATTAGTAGCGAGTTTTTTGTATTCGGCTGCTACCTTACCGTATTGTTGTTTTACTTTGCTTTCAGTTTCCCAGCGAGTTTTTAGCTCAACTAAACGTTGCTCTTGAGTGGCTAGATTCATTTGCATCCAAATAATGAAACCCACCGCTACTACTAGCACTATACTGGCAGCCATTGCCATTAACGCTTTAGGTTGCAACATTTTTTGCCATAAAGGGGGTTCTTTATCTTTGGCTGCAACTGAGCATGCACGGCCTTGTTCGCTAAATTTTAAATAGTGGTTAGCAATACCAATAAAAGGTAACAAACGGTTGCTAGAGAAACCTTCAGGCAAACTAAAGTTTGGCTGGGCTTGTACTAGCGCACGAACTTCAATATTAAGGTGTTCTGCCAAGGCAAAGCTAAGTTCGTCTAAAGTATCGTCGGGGCTATATAAATATAAGTTGTCACTGATGTTGGCAATATTGTCGGGGCATATCGCTAATACTTCGTCTAGAGTTAAATTGCCATCGTGACGGGCTTTGGTTTTTACTATTTTTAAGTTTCTGGGGCTGCCAGAAAGAAAAACCAAATGGGAAGGGTGAACTTCAATTAAACATTGGTTTTCTTCATCGGTACGTAGGCCAAGGGCGGCGTAACTAGCACCATTATCAGGATAAAAGCGTGCTAATTTTAAACCATTTAACTCAAAGGCACCGTACCAACGATTACGAATAGCCCTACCAAGTCCAGCAATTAACCATTGATGTTCACTTTGGTTATCATTATTTGTGCTGAGTACATCGTCACTTAAACCAGAAAATTGACTATCAAGAGGATTTTCAGTGAGTTCGGCTTGATAACCAAAAGTGGTATCTTGATCTAGTTCTATTAATTTATTTTGTAGCGTAAAACATTCTTGTAATTGAGCGGTTGTTAAGTATTCTAATTCTACTGCTAAATCACCAAAACGGGTCATGGCTGCTTCACCGTCTTGGTTTTGGCGTAGCTCTAGCTCTGTTACTATTTCTTCCCGCTGGCTTGAGGTTAAATAACCCCGTTCAACCAACATAGAGCCAATTAACCATTGTTTATTATCGTCTGCGGTTGCGCCTTCTATTTCCCAGCGAATAAGCTCTTGCATATCACTGTTAGCCTTGGGCTTTAATGGGCTAACCGGTAAAGAAAGTGTACTGATTAGTAATGACGGGCTAATGAGTATGCAACGTCTGGGTATACTGCTGTGCTGTTTTATTAATGTTTGGTGAATTTCAGCAATGGCGCGGGTAAAGTCAACCTGTCTTGATTCAGCTATGGCCTTGATACTGGCATAGTCTTTATCGGCTTTAAATAACGCTGCTCTTAAGCCAAAACTGCCTGACTGAAACACTAATAAACCGCTAGAGCTAAGCTCAGGCAATTTAAAATGTGATAATTTTTCTTTTAAAGAGGCTAGGCTAGTAGCACTATTGCTCATGACTATTCACTTGCCTTGGTGGCGTTTTTTTCATGTGAGGTTTTTTTGAAGCGGTAAGTGCAACAGCGATTGTTTCGTTGGCGGGCTTAACGCCGACTAGTAGTAATCTTGGCCCTTTGGCGTAGTTATATAAGCGATAGGCTTGAAATTCTAATACCGTTTCTGGCTGATAATAGCTAGAGATATGGCTGGCGATAACGTTCTCTACATAAACGGCAATTACTTGGCTTTGTGGTGTGCGAATATAGGTGCTAAAAGCCACTTCAGGCAAAGGTGATATACCCCAAACGGATAAAGCATCGGTTACTAAGCTTGCTTTACTAGGAGTAATCGGGGCTTGTAAAATGCCATGAAAATGAATTAATTCAGGCTCAAGCATTATCCGTTGTTTTTTGTCGGAAATATTTTGTGAGACTTGATTACTGGCAATGTATCGGTCTAAATCAACGCTTTTACTGCCTTGTTGCCAGCTTAAGTCTACCTTGCTCACCAATATGTCATTTTGTTGGTCACTACTAGTACTAAAAGTTTGCCAAACAAAAGCGGAGGCAGAAAAAATAAGTAATAAGGCAAGCAGGGCGGTAAGGATTTTTTTATACATGATACTTCTAATTGTTGGTGTTGTTGTGTCGTTAATAATGGTTAAATATTCGTTTTACGTGTTTATAATTTGCCATTCTCAGGTGTTTAGCCCCCTGTCTTTTAGATATATCTAGCCCCTGTCATTCCCGAAGTGTTTAGCCTCTGTCATTCCCGAGGTATTTTAATCGGGAATCTCAGTTTGTATCTACTAGACCTCCGATTTAGACACTACGGAGGTGACGGTACTTTATATCACCACAGAGGTGACGGTACTTTATACCACCACAGAGGTGACGATATTATTGTCCTGTCCCAACCCCGTCATTCCCGAGGTGTATTAATCGGACGTGGCATGGATGCTACTTATTAGAGAATGCAGGAGCATATTC
Organism: Colwellia sp.; assembly: GCA_002733765.1. Classification (GTDB taxonomy): domain Bacteria; phylum Pseudomonadota; class Gammaproteobacteria; order Enterobacterales; family Alteromonadaceae; genus Colwellia. The sequence continues at coordinate 37,643 of NVWU01000011.1, forward strand.
TCCTGAATCTCGGTTTACCCTTTCTTATAACACCTCTTTATAACGCTAAAGCAACACTGCGGTACTGCTTTGCGAAATAAAAAAGTATTATAAGAAAGGTCGGCGAATGCCGACCGTTCTTACTTGCTTGATGTACTCCGTTACATCGTCCTTGAAAACCCATTATTCCCTGTAGGGCAGCAACATCATAATTATCGGAGACGATAAACTTACAATGTATCATCCGTTAAATTTACTTCGCTATTTTAAGCTAGGCTAAGTTAAGTTAAACAAAGCCTAAGTTAGGAAAGCTTAGATAGTGTTACGAGTACCATCCCATTCGCCTAACTCTTCTTCTTTAGTATCACCAGCGCCATCTACAATAGCGGTTAATGTTACTTGGTCTGAAGCTTCCCAAGTAGTAGCTGTTAGTACAGTACCAATGTTAAATAAAGCAACAAAACGGTTATATTGAGTTTCAGATACATGACGATATACAGGTACAGTAGTCATACCACCTAAATCATTAGCGTTAAATAATGAAGATGATGGGCCTAAACCAACAGCCATTAATAGTGGTGCAGTTGGAACTGCTGCTGTTAGAGCTGTGCCATCTGATGTTATGTCTGTACCATCAAATTGTGCACCGTCTTGGCCTAGTACACGCTCGTAACCACCAGTCCAGATTGCAACTTTTGGTAATGTAGTGAATTGGAAACCAGTAGCAACAGCATCTTGGTCTTCAATAGCGAAACCATAACCACAACCATTTGCAGCAGGGTTTAAGAATACGTTACCAGCAACCACGGCATTACCACGGCTTGCAACAATAGCTTGTGGGCCTGCACCAGCATCAGCAGCAGCAACACCCGCTATACCAGCACAAGTATTTGAAGTATCAGTACCATCAGCATCTAAGTGAGTACCAACATAACGTAGTGAGTCAATACCACCACCATTTAAGCCTTCCGCAGCACTTTCTATTAAATCGACTAAAACGATATCTTCAATCGCCGCAGTTGTAAGAATAGCTGCAGTCGTTGTTCCATCACCAGCAGAAGTCTGGATTAGTGAATCAAAGTTAGTAGGTAACGCATTTTTGTTCAATACACGGAAAGTACGAATACCTTTGTTTAATTCATCCATCATGGCTACGTGAGCGGCAGCAGAAGCACGGGCATCAGTATCTTGTAGGGCGATTGACGCAGTACCAGCGATTGCGGCTAAAATTGCAACAACAACTAATAGCTCTAGTAAAGTGAAACCCGCTTGTTTTGCTGCTTTAAGTTTTAAAAACTTAGACTTAAGCTCAGTATCTGCAATGTCGCTAGCTTGAACTTGGCTGAATTTTTGAGTTAGGCTTTTAGCCCATTTGTTGTTAAACATGTTGTTTATCCTTTTTTTTGCTATTTAACAGGCGGTCATTAGCGTGGTTAGTTTTTGCTAATGGTAAGTGGGCCTAGTTAAATAAAACAATGATTGTTAAGAAGACTGTAGTTATACCCTTTCTATATGTGAATAGGGTATGGCTCAAGCGGCGACCTCTCCCAAAGAGGCAGGCGACCCGAACAGTCATTGTTTTTGTTAGCGCGTCCTTTGATCAGGCATGTCGCCTGCATCATTTCAGTGCTATTCCTTTTGCACCTATGTACTGTTTTGAAATATTCCCTTTAAAAAACCTTTGGAACGATTTCAAAAAATTCTTTTTTTGTTACCTCCGTGATTACTTGATCGGAGGTCTGTATTCTTTAGATTCCCGATTAAAACACCACGGGAATGACGGAGTGAATGACGTACTCTTTAGCCACTTCGAGTATGACGTTGTATTTATCGTGACTTCTATTTTTTAACTTTCCGTTAAGACAAAATATCTCGTTTCAATAATGCTTTTAATGGATGTTCTGCTTTTAAGGCTTCATCGCAGTCAACCACATAACGGTGTTGTTTACCGCAGTGAATAATGATTTCTTTTTGTCCGCGGCGTAATATTTTCATTTCAACGCGAAAATCACCATAACCGTCATGATTAAATAACTCGGTATATAAATTAGCGATATGCTCAAATATATCAGCATGTGTTTCGGTTAACTTATTGGCTTTTTTCTCTAAAGATTGTAATGCTGTTTGCGTCATAATAATTTCAATTTTCTTCTGATTGTTACCAGATTTATTATTTGAAATAATTATTGGAGTAATTACGTCAAATGAGAATGATTCGTATTATGAATTAAATTTAAATTATGTCAAGTGCAAATAAGAATCTTTTTCATTTAGATTTGAGTTGATTGATTTAGATTGGTTTTTTTTAGTGGTTTTAGTTTTTATTCTACATCTGTCATTCCCGTGGTTGCTTTTCCTGCAATCACTGGGCCTCCGATTAAGACACCACGGAGGTGACGGTATGGGTGTTCTTAGGCGGTGATGATATTTTTGATCAGTATTTTCTTGCCGCTAAAAGCCTGAACTTTTTCAGTTTTATTTGGTATTGCGGGGGCGTTAACGGGGCAAAGCACAGTGGTAAATAACATTGTTCAAGTTTAGTGAAATAAGCTTTTTGCTCCGTTTGTTGTTGGCCACAACGGGTAAAATAGCTTTGCGCGCCCTCATAAGAAAAGCGAGTTAGGCCTCTTTTTGCTAATTTTTTGCACAATTTATGATAAACCTGCACATGTAGCGATAGCTTTTTACCGCGATTAAGATAACGCAGTGATGCGTAAATACTTAGTGAAAGTAATAATAATAAGGTCAAGGCAATAGCAACAAGGTGCCACCAAAGTAAATGTTTGATCCCTAGTTGACCTGCCAATGTACTCTGTTTTTCGGCATCAAACTCTAAAGTCCATTGATTTAAATTATCTAACCAGCTTGTTGATTGTTGTTTGGTTTTTTTGTTACTCGGCGGCATTCTTTGTTTTTTGGATTGATTGTTGGTGGCGTACTCGGTTGTTGTTAAGCTTTTTTGCTCGGATACTTGCTCTGGGTTTTGTTCGACATCTTTTTCTGCATTGCTGCTAAATAAATCAGTTAACCAAAGGGCGGGGTCGATACGCTGCCAATAGCCAGTGACTTGTTGATTTAATGTGTTATTTGTTGAGTGCCCAGTGACTGTTTGCTCAAACGGCACATAAGCTTCTACCCATGCATGGGCGTGATGTTCGTTAACCGTGACCATATTAGTTAAACCTACTTTTTCAGCGCCGCGATAACCGGCAACTAATCTTGCCGGAATATTTGCAGCACGCAGTAATAAGGTGAGCGCGCTGGCGTAATGTTGGCTGTAACCCACTTTACGGTTAAACATAAATTGATCAAGCTGGTTTTCACCTGTGTAGGGCTGATTATTATTGGCGTAAAGGTACTGCCCTTGTTTAAAAAATAGTTCAGCCTGTTTGATAATATCGGTTGCTGCTTGTTTACTGTTAACAAATTGCTGTGCCCATTGTTGGCCTAATGCTTTTATTTTTGGGTTGTTCGTGGGGTATTGCAATCCTAACGTTAGCTGGGCTTGGGGTTCTTTTTCTGATATTTGATAGTTGAGGCTACTTTTTATTTTATAACGCCACATCGTATTAACGGTGCGAATACTCAGTAGTTGGTAATCTTGCGAAAGATAAGATTCGCCCGTTAAGGTTTGTGGTAAATCAAGGGCGTATAACCAGTATTCACCATGGGGCATTAATATCACGTTGTATTCTATGGTGTTGTCACGCCTGCTGGTCATATTTGCTAGGGCTTTATTTGAGCCAAAGCCATTGTATTGTCGTTTACTACGAATAGAAAAGTCTTCACGTAATTGCCATTTTTCTTCACTGTTTTTGTCGACACCTTCAACGGTATAGCGCCAGTAAACAGGGCCTCGCCAGTAGAGTGGTTGCTCACTACTTTGTACAAAGTCACTAGGTAAGCTGGCGAGTAATACGCGTGAGTCAGACTGACCTTGCTCGCCAATGTCGTTAAAATTAAGCTCTTTGCCTAAACCTTTGGCTGCTAGATTTTTTTCGGGTTCTATCGCGATAGGCAAACCCATTGCTAGTCCTAATTCTTGCATGGGTAAGTTAATTCTGGGCAAGGTAACAAATAAAATAAGTGCAAAAGGTAGGCTTGATGCCAGTAGAACAGAGAGGTGAGTAAAGAATAATTTATTGCTGAGAGTGAAAAAACGTTTAGTGATACTTTGGTTAAATGCTGCGGCTGTTATTAATAGTAATAAGAAGCCAATAAGCGCAATAATACTTTGATATTGAATTAAAATAAGCATGTGTAACGCAAGTAATACGCTAGACAATAACCAGATAAATCTAGCGTCTCGGCTGGATTTTAGTTCACACATTTTTGCCCAAGAAAGCGCTGTTAGTATTGCTGATACAGCGATAAGTGACGGAATTTCTAAGCGTAGCCAAATAAGCAGTAATGTGACTATAACCAATAAATAGGCACTAAAACGTATTATGTAGGTGTTTGTTTTTTTGTTAGGTTTTGCTTTTGCTAGTGCGGTAAAAGTCGTTATTCCGATGAGGCTAAATAGCATCATTAACGGAATAAAGCTTAAGGGTAAACTCATTAAGCTTAATACGGTATTGAAACCCATGAATATTAATAGGCTTGCGGGTAGATTTAGGGTGATTTTATTCATTGATTTGTTGTGGCAATTCAGTAGGCGGTAATGTTAAACCGAACTGCGCAAGCGCTTGCAAACACAAGTTTTTGTGTGCTTCGCCTTGTCCAGCGGCAATGGTTTTATTAGGTAGTTCTAAGGCGTATTTTAATTGTTTTTTATGGCTGTCTAGTATCCATCGGCATAATTGGCTTAAACGAGATTCAATATCACCGTGTTTGATGTTTTGGTAGCTTAATACGGTTTGTCTTAAGCCTTCGCCGCCGTCAAACTCTTTGGTCATTACCTCGCCAGTACGTGCCATTTGTTTCCAGGCGATATGATTTAAACTATCACCACGTTGATAAGTTCTCACATGAGAGAAATCTCCTTGTTCTCGTTTTAAGTAAGTGCCTTGCTTGGCTTTGGGCTTGGGTAGGGCTAGCTTTCCTTGCGGAGCGGGATAAACCCATAGTCTTGCTTTACTGGTTGATCTTTTGTGCCATTGCCATAAACCAAGCGGATAGTTGCAGCTTAGTTGTATTTTATTTAACGCAAAGCAGCCGCGAGCTAATGGGTTAATGGCAACTGAGGTGTTATTAAGCGCATATTGGCTTAATGGTAGTGGTGTTTCTGGTGTGTTGTTAAATGCATAGCCTTTTATGCTAACGGATACGCCGGGCGTGAATTTGGCTAATGTATTGACTACTTGTATGTTAATAGCGCCTTTTTGCTGAGCGTAAATGGGTTTTACATCAACTGTTTGGATGTTTAGTTTGCGAATGTTCAGCCACGTAATCCAAGGGACATTAATTAAGACGGCCAGTAAAAGTAGCGCAATAAATAGCAATAAATTATTACTGTAATTGGCCGCGAGAATAAAAAATATAATGCTAGTTAGTAACCAGCTTAGACCAAAGCGGGTTATTTTTAATTGCCAACGGAGTGGTTTAGTGATGGTTGTTGAGGGGGTATTACTTTGCTCTGTCAACATGGCTTGAGGCTTTATCGCTTGGTTAGGCATTTGATTAAGTCACTACTATCGCTTCTATAATGCTTTGACCAATATCATCGCTATTCATTAATTCGCCGGTTGACTGTAAGCGGTGAGCAACCAGATAAGGAAATATGGCTTGTACGTCTTCAATAATGACAAATTCACGCCCTTGTATCATGGCATAACTTTTAACCGCGTCTATTAAGCCTAAGCAAGCGCGAGTTGACAGCCCAGCAATAAATAAATTGCTATTGCGAGTGTAGGCAACCAAGTCTTGTAAATAATCAATAATGCTATCGGCTAAATGAATGGCTTTGGCTGTTTGTTGTAATGCCATGAGTTGTTCGGCTTTTATCACGGGGGTAAGCGTGTCTAATTTACCTCGGCCGCTTTCGCCTTTAAATAAGCGACGTTCAGCCGCTTTTTCAGGGTAGCCTAGTGATATGCGTAATAAAAAGCGATCAAGCTGAGACTCGGGTAATTCAAAGGTGCCAATTTGTTGTGAAGGGTTTTGTGTGGCAATAACAAAAAATGGTTTAGGTAATATTAAGGTTTTTCCCTCACTGCTGACTTGGCGTTCTTCCATGGCTTCTAGCAATGAACTTTGCGTTTTTGGTGTGGCTCGGTTTACTTCGTCGGCGAGTACTAGTTGTGAAAAAATAGGCCCTTGATGAAAGCAGAATTTGTTGAGTTCTTTTTCAAAAATGGATACGCCTAAAATATCTGAGGGCAGTAAGTCGCTGGTAAATTGAATACGTTTAAAATCTAACCCTAAAGTAATGGCCAATGCGTGTGCTTGGGTAGTTTTACCACAGCCGGGTAAATCTTCAATTAATAAATGGCCGTTGGCGAGTAAGCAGGTAAGTGCCACTTTGTTTTGCTGACTTTTACCTAAAATAACACTGTTAAGTTGAGCAAGTATATTATCTGTTAATGATTGTGCGTCGTTAAGTGCTAAGTTGTTAGTGTTTGGCACGATTGTTCCTTGTTACTTGATTGTATTTAAAATGTTTATTTCTTCGTCACCTCCGTGGTGTATTAATCGGAGGTCTCAGCTTTATTGCACGAGATTCCCGATTAAGTGATTACGGGAATGACGGTTTGATTTTCTATCACCACCTCCGTGGTGTATTAATCGGAGGTCTCAGCTTTATTGCGCGAGATTCCCGATTAAGTAACTACGGGAATGACGGTTTGATTTTCCATCGTCACCTCCGTGGTGTATTAATCGGAGGTCTCAGCTTTATTGCGCGAGATTCCCGATTAAGTAACTACGGGAATGACGGTTTGATTTTCCATCACCACCTCCGTGGTGTATTAATCGGAGGTCTCAGCTTTATTGCGCGAGATTCCCGATTAAGTAACTACGAGAATGACGGTTTGATTTTCCATCGTCACCTCCGTGGTGTATTAATCGGAGGTCTCAGCTTTATTGTACGAGAGTCCCGATTAAGTGACTACGGGAATGACGTTGCTGAGTTATATTATTCCTCTGTACTTTTTTTATTGCTAACTGTTTTTTTCTTTACTTTAAAATCAATAAAATAACCATCTCGCTCTGCTTGCTTTTCATGTATTGGTTCAAAAGAAGTAAAAACATACATACGCAAGTGGTCTTCTTGTACTGTCGGGTATTCATTATTTACTGCGCCAGTATTTTGTTGTTGCGCTAACTTTGCTTTGTTGGGCTCACTTTCACTTAGTTCACGTATACTTGTGGTTTGGCAAGCACTGAGTAGTAAACTGCTTAATACTAAGGCACTTTTAAATACAGACATTGTGTTGGTACTCCTGCGTACTAAGGCTTTATTTGTTCAATGATTTGTTGAAAGGGTTTGTCGGACACTAAATAAAGCCAAGTTGTGTCGCCTTCTTCAGCAAAAGGCCTTAATTCTTCTTGCATAATGGTGGCAGATAACCAATTACCATGCAGGGTGCTGTTGGTTACTGTTTGTGCGACAGGTGTATGGTTACGCAACTTAAAAGCACTAACAAACAAATTGTCTTGCTGCCAAACCGCTTTCGCTCTGGCGCTAATACCATGAATGGGAAAAATCGCTGATGCTGAGCCCTTAATATCATTAACCGAGATTATATTTTTATTGGTTATTGTTTGCTTAGTTTGTTTATTATTCATGGCATTAATGGCAAATTTAGTCAGATCAATGTAGCGATCAAAACCATAATCAGGGTAGGGTTCTTCGTCACTATGATCGGCATTTTTATGGTAATTAAAGCCTGATATTTTTCGTGATTTATCCGCGGCTTCTTCTGGTGTCATGATGATATGTGGTGTAATCAACATAATGTATTGGAATGATTTATTCACTTCTTGTACTTGGGTAAATAGTTCTCCTAGAAAAGGGATGTCACCTAATAGAGGTACTTTGGATGTTTCTAAGGAAGTACTGCTGCTGACCATACCACCAAGCGCTATGGTTAAACCATCTTTGGCAATAACTACGGTTTTTATATTTGCTTGATTAACTGAGTCAATTGCTTGATGTCTAATTTCTTGTGCATCTTGGTCAAAATAAGGTAATTGTGTGCCATTGCGAACCACTTTTGACTTATCTTGCAAAATATCAATAGTGATGGTGCGATCGGCATTAATACTGGGCATTAAATAAAGGGTGGTGCCTATTTTTCTACGCTCGGTTTCTACTTGTGTAGAGCCACCGGTAATAATTGCATTTCCATTGTTATCTAATATTGTATCTGAAGTATTGGTTCCAATACCGGTAGCAATAATTTGTTCATCACCGATAAATATTTTTGCTTGCCTGTTATTTGATGCAAGTATTACCGGCTTTGATAAAGTGCGCGCCTGACCGTTTTTCTTTAATAGTGCCACTTTGGCATTGACTTGATCATTAATGAACCTATAAATACCACCGGCGGCATTAGAAGCAAAAGCATGCACGTTTTCACCACGTAATATTGCTGCTAGTGGTAGGGCGTAATTGGCGCTTACTGACTCTGACAGGTTAACACCAAAATTATCGGTGGTGATATCAAAAGGAGAGGTAGTTGCGGCGTCATCAGCAGTGCTTTGAATATTAAAATTGTCAATTTGTCCTGCGCTGTTAAAGCTAATATCAAACTCTTGATCAAAACTATCACCTACTGTGACTTCAATTATTTCCATTTCAAATAGCACTTGTGGCGTTGCTTTGTCACTGACTTTAATTATTTCAGCTATTTCTTTTAAAGCGCCTTCGTCAGTAGAACGAACAAAAAGTAAATTATGAATACGGTTTGTAGTGATGTATATCGGTGTTTGGGCATCCGTTACTTTAGCGACTTGCTGATCTTGAATGCTTTGCTGACCCTGTAAGCTATTTAGCTGCCCTGAGGTTAGTAAATTTTGCGGTCTGCTTTTTTGAACAAAACTTCCTAAGGTTGCCAGTTGTTCACCTGCAACCGTGCCATTTTCACCTCTGCTGGTGTTCTGTTGATTACTATTTTGACCATATTGTTGATTATTATTTTGGTTACTATTTATATTATTATTTCGACCATTACTACTTTGATTGTTACTGCTATTGTTACTGCTACTATTATTAGACGAGCTACTGCTTACATTGGAAACAATGGCATCTTCAACCTCTTCAAAGGGTAAACCAATAAAGTCATCATTTTTGTATTCTAAGGTTAATATTACGCGTTCGCCGTAAAGGTTTCGGATAGTCTTAGCCGCCGCTTCAACATTTTGATGACGCAGCTCAAATGTTCGTACTAAATCATCACGAAAAACGACAATATCGCTTTGGTACTGTTCAGCGGTCATCAATAAATAACTGTCTGTTGTTCGCATATAGCGATACCAAAGCCCTGAGACTCGGGCCATGGTATCAATAATTCCTTTTGGGCTGGTTTTTTTCATGCGAAAAGTTACTGTGCGCTGACTAGCTTCAAGGGTGGCGGCCACATTGATGTCGGCAATATCAGCCAACAAACCTACCGCATCTTGAATTTTGGCTTGTTTAAATTCTATAAAGGGAATTTTTTGTTCCTTTTCTTTGGCTGATACTGAGCTTATTACTAGGCATGCTAAGGCCGCAATAAGTAGTTTGAAGTAACTCTGATTTGTTAACATTATTGAACCACTAATTTTTTGCCAAGCTTACCTGTTGTGATGATAATATTGTTTCGGCTTACACCTTCAACAATAAGTACTAATTCTTTTACAATGTCGTGTAAGCCAATTTGATCACCAATTCTCACGGTGTAAACGCCCATACCGAGAATTTCTAAAATACCAATTACTTCACCTGATGCTGATTCTGCATAACCTCGATATTTCATAATAGGTAAGCCATCGGCTGTAAATGCCGTAGTGGTAGCTAATAGTAAAGCGTTTGAGGCTAAACTATTGCCTGAATTTGCTGTATTTTGCTTTTGCTGATTACGATACATTTGATCGGTATAAGAGAAGGGATCTCGTTTGGGGTTTGGTTGTATATATTTATCAGCCCTTTCCTGTGGGCGATTATTCATTTTATTATCAATCTCTTGGTAGTATTGACTGACTTTATTAAGTTTTTCTTCTAGCTTACCTAAGGGAGAACTCTCTTCTTGTGCTTGTAGTGGAGTAGGGTAAATCAGTGTCATTAGCACAAGTATTGTTGAGACTAACAAGGCACTGGTAAATTTATAATTCATGATGAAAACAGCTTTGGCTTTGTTATTTGACGTTATTGCCAAAATAAGGTGTGGAAATTATACAGCACGACAAACCAAATGCAAATGATAATGGTTATCGTTTGCTTTGGCCTGAGGTTTATTTGCAGTTTTTAGTAAACGTTTACTAAACTAAGTGGTACTTAGTTTTAATTGGGAGTGTTAGACTTTTATTGAAGCGTGAATAACATAAGCCGTAATAGCGAGTGCTATCACTATGCTGCTCGTCATAAATAGCCCAATAGATAAGGCACAATGAGCATAAAATTTGATTGCTTTTTTAATGAAAGCTACTGACATAGATATCACCTAATTTTATTGTGTTAACAATAAGTGTAGGTGGTATTGAAAATTTTGCTGATAAATTAGTACGTTGCTTTGTTAATTACATAACCATGTTAATTGTTAATACTACGCACTAATCTTACATAACGGAATTTACTAACATCAGGCACAAACTCGGTACCATTGGTGAAGTCAATTATTTTCACGCCCAGTATTGGGGAAAAGTGTAAATTTCCTTGGTTATCTGGTGTTGATGAGTAATAAACTGCATTAAGAGTGCCAGTAAAAGTATTTAGGTTAATGGCAGGCTCATTACAACTATGTTCAACGATTGATCCAAGTTCTTTAATATTGGGTAATCGATAACCTTGCCATTGAGCATTGTTAATTTTGAATGTTGTTACGCTACTAAGCGCTGTAGTGTAGTCAGAAAAATGTTCAGGCACGCCAACGCAATTACCACTTTGCCATGTTTGACCTAAGCTACATATTGCCCACTCTAAGCCTGTTCGTGCATCAATAACCGTGCCTGTCTGTGAATTGATGACAAACTGTTGCGGATCATTACTACTTGCAATGCTGCTAGTTTTACATTCTTGTGCACTAACTAGTTGGTTGTTTAGCAAATAACATAGTGCAGTTAATAAAATGAGCGTTTTAGTTTTTTTTACTGCTTTTTTATTGTTATTAAAATGCATTAATTGTTTCCTCTTACGGCGCGAATTAAATTAGGAAATTGTTTGTGACATAGTTTTACTTCACCAGTATTACCGCTAACACACCATACCGTGGCATTATTATTAACACTTGGGCTAGCACTTAAATAATCACCAGAGGTATTGGTTAGCGGAAAAAATCGTGCATCCCATTCGGGTGAATTAATATCATAATTTACGATGGAGCGTAGCTCTTCAATTTTAGGTAAGCGCCAGTCACTAAAACCACATACGGCAAGGTTATTCATTACTTCAAGATAATTGGCACTGTTACAACCTTTTAGCCCGCTGACATAATTAATCATGCCGTTATGTGGGAAAGCGCAAAGCCTAGAAATAGGTGCAGTAGAGCTTGTAAATTCACCTTTACTGCCGTCTCGTCCACCATTAACGTTATTATCGGTATTAAACCAGTAATAGCTGTGGCTTTTACTTCGCCAGTTTGTGTGTTGAAATTGTAATGGTGCATTAAACGTGTATTTTAATGTATCGCCAACCTCTCTTGGGCTATCTTTTAGTAAATCTTTGAATTCTTCTTCACTTAATATTACGGTTTGTTTAAAGGCAGATTGTGTTTTTTCTTGCGCTGAAAAACCATCCCAATCACGTCCGGTAATATTAGTGAAATCGCTTTTAGTCTCACCATTAACATCTTGCTTGAAGATGTTATAAATATCTTGATAAGTAACTTGGTTTAATGGCTTGCTTAACCGAGATATTTCATCATTTGATAATCTGGCGTTATAGGCTATTTGAGAGTCTTGTTTATTCTCATAGACAAGGCCTGTAACGTTATCTTCAACACAAGAGAAACTATTATTGTTATCACTGAGCTTGTTGCCTTGATAATCAAGTTTGGTAAATGAAAATGCAGCTAAACCATCATTAAGGTCATTTTTTAATGCTTGGACACTGTCTCGCCCATATTTTGCGTCATCACCGGTGAGTGCACCGGTATCGTTTAAGGCTAAATCACCCATTAAAATAATATCGTGTGACGGTGTGTCATTTAGCTCGGCATCACCGGCGTGTAATAGGTTTAAGTGAATTGTGCTGCCACTGCGCGGTAAACCATTATCAATGACGTTAATATAAATACTGGTACTTTCTTGTCCTGATTCAAAGATGAGTGTTTCGGTATTACCAATAATCGTGTAGTCAGCTCCTGCATTTGCAGTGCCTGATATTTCAAAGGGCACGGTAAATGTATTACTTGTGGCGATGGATTTTGTCACTTTTATTGACACAATACCTGCTTGGTATGATGCTAGCGTATGTGACTTTTCAAAGCCATACGTGGTATTTTCAACGGCATCAGTGATGGTAATAGTGACAATATTGGTATCAACAGCAGCACCGTTTAATTCTACTATTTTGAAGTAAAACACCCGATCACTTTGTACTAATTTTTTGTAAAAAGTATACACAGGTATGCGAGTTTGATAAATAATGTCGCCGTCATCGTTATAGGTTGTGATGACATTTACTACCCCTGAAATATGTTGGTAATCTAAACCTGCCTTGGCGTGATTATCATCTTCTTCATTGGTATATGTTTCGTATTTTAGTGAGACGGTATGGTTAATGCTTCTAGGTAAAGTAAAAGTAATTACGGCAGGGCTACCTTCTTCAATTAAAAATCTATTTTGAAAGCTAATTTCTGGTTCATTGTCTGTAATGAGAATTAAACTTTGTGTTAATGCCGTACTAGCACCAGTTATTTCAGTAACAGTGAAATAAAAGTTTAAATTATCATGTGTGGTAAAATTAAGTAAGGTATTAAGTTTAACTGATAAGCTTGTTTCACCTGGTTCAAAAAAGATAACGCCTTCAGTTGCCTTATAGTCAAGATCAACTTTTGCTGTACCATCATTAGCTTGGTAATGAACACCAACACGGTGTGTGGCAGGAGCAGAAAGTGTTAAGTTAATTATAACATTACTGCCTTCTTGTACGGTATGTTTGTTATCAAAACTTAGTTCAGGCTCGTTGTCGTTAATTTTTATAGTTAGCTCTTTATCACTGGTGTTGGCTCCTTTTATATTACTAATGTGCAATGAAAATCTGCTTAGTGATTGAGCAATACTATTGTCAATGGTTTGGAGGGTAACTGTCGCTATTTTTTCTCCTGCGGCAATAGTAATATTGCCGTTTGCTGTATGAAAATGTTCACCGTCTCGTGCAGTGTCAGTGGTTGTGACAAAATCAAAACTAACATCGTGAAGTGTTGATTTATCTAAGCTAAAAGTAATAATGACACTTTCACCTTCATTTACGGTGTAACTTGTTTCAAAAGATAAATTAGGGTTAAATTTACTCCCCGCCGGCGCTTCACCACTTCCACCACCGCAAGCTGTTAACAGTAAAGTAAGCAGTAAGGCTTTACTGCTATTTATGCAAAAACGATAGAATGATTTTACCGAGAAGTTGTTCATATTTATTCCTTCATTTTATCTACAATTTATGTAAGACAAACTTTTATATTGTGCTGTGTTAATAACGCAGTTAGCTTTTCTGTAGAGGTATAGCCTATCGTTTTAAAAACGAGGCTTCCTTGGCTGTTAAACAGTAGCATCATGGGAACAGGGCTTTTGGCTCCTATCGCTTGTACTATATTGTTATTGGCTACATAGGCTGGAAAAGTATTTTTTTCACGCATCAGTTCATGACGTAACTTTTGTTTACTGCCCTGTACACCTAACATCACGGTTTGTATTGTGGGGCAGGTATGCTGAATTTTTTTTAATACTTTATGTTGTCGTTGACACCAACGGCAATTGGGCATAAAAAAAGCGGTTAAGAGAGGGCTGCCCTGATAGTTGGCTAGTGTTTGTATTTGTGGTGCAGAACTGTTTTGGGCATTTAATCTCACCATCGATTGTTGATAAATGCTGTCAGCGTTTGCTAAAGCAGTAAACGCGGATAAGCAAAATACTAGCACCTTTATTGCTAGGCTAAAATTCATAGCGCAGCCCAGCATAAGCGTTTCGGCCTCGTAATGGCCCATAAATATAAATCACATCATAACTGCCATCTTCATGGAACATTAATGGGCTATCCATGTCATCAGCTTGGCTGTAATTAAACAAATTGGTGGCACCAATATAGACTTTTAATACTTTACTTAATTCTTTGATTATTTTTACATCAACCGTAACGTATGACTTTGCGCTAGTAGATTTTTTCGCTGTGCCGTCGTTGCGGTTATAGCCTTCATAGTTATAGTCGGTAAGATCTCTACTACCCACCCAAGTTGCCGAAGCGATAATATCCCAGCCGTTGTAATCCCAATCTGAACTTAAAGTAATACGCTCTTCAGCGGGCGCTATGGCAAATGATTCTTTGAACGTTTCATTGTAGCGATATTGTTCGATAATGGCAGACAAGGCTAATTCTTCGAATAATTGGTAGTTGATAGCTAGATCAATAGCGGTAACTGAAGCGGTTTCATCTAGCTGGGTAAGTACCGGTGTGCCTGCTTCGTTATGCTCAAGTGAGGCTAGATGATCAACTGCTGTGTGGGCAGCAGAGAAGGTTGAGCTGAGCTTTTCACCATCAAAGTTAAGTGAGTATGTAATACTATTGGAACGCTCAGGTCGGTCTACTGCCACTATATAGCCTTTGCCAGCATCGAGAATACCGTGGTCGCTTTCAAAGAAAGATAGCGGTGCTCGATAGCCTTGACCAAAGGATAAGCGAGACGTTATTTGTTCGGTATGTATGTAGCGCATATCGACACGAGGTGAAAATAGTGTTTTGTCAATTTCTGTTCCTGGTTTAGAAACATCAACAAAATCGGCTTGGATATTATCAATACGTAATGCTGCGGCTAATTCGAAATCTTCATGGGGTGTCCAAGTATCTTGAATATATAAGCCTTTGGTAACGTAATCAAAACTGTCTTCAACATAATTATCTAGCATCGATAAAGCACGTGAACTTGAACGCATTTCTTCATTACGTAAATCAGCACCAAACGTAATTAAATGACTATCATTGATATAGTAATTAGCGCGAATACTTGCGTAAAACATAGTGTCATCAGCGCGGTAGTCGACACCTTCGTAAAAGGAATCTTGTAAGTGATCTATGTAGGCTAAGCTGGAGGTAACATTAAAATCACTGTTAACTTCGTGTAACCAGTTGGCAGAAAATTCTTCTCGGGTAGTTTTTACCCATTCTGTGGTTTCCCAAGGTAAGCCTATATAGCGGTTACGAACATCGTTATTAGTAAATAATTGTGCTGAATCTCCGTAGGCAACGCTCGATAAAGCATCGGCTATGCTATAAGCGGTATCACCTAAAACAGGGCCGCCAAATACTTCTGAATTACTTTGGTTGTATCGAATACGCAAGTTGTCGGTGTAACTAAAATCTTGAGAAAAATATATTGTTAAGGAGGAGTTGGTTAGTTGAGGGTTTTCACTCACGCCATTGCCATCACCATCAAATTGGTCTCGGTTATCATACTGTCCTACTAAAGTTAGGTGGCTATTATTGTCATCGCTTATGCCAGTAGCCATAATTGAGGCTTTTCTATAGCCTAATTCACCCGCTGAAAAATCTATTTGTACTTGGTTTTCTGTGGCGTCTTTAGTGACCATGTTTACTGTGCCACCAATTGCTTCTGGCGCTGTTAGTGAAGCACCAGCACCGCGAGCTATTTCAATTGAACCTATGCCTGTTGCGGCAACTGAATCCATGCCGTAGAAACCGGAGATCATGGTATGCATGGGAATGCCATCAATTAACACATTGGTATGCTCACCTTTCATACCGTTGATCATCACTCGTTTAGCACCGCACATTGAGCATTCATTAGAAACCCGAATACCAATAGCATTTTTGATAACATCAGCTAAGCTAGCTGCTTGGATATTCTCTATAAATTCATCAGTCAACAATTCAGTTTTTGCTATATTGTCTTTTAATGCACCTGAGCTGGTTAATCGATGGCGAACGCCATACACTTCTATTTTTTCTATTTTCTCTTCGTCTATATTTTTAGCGACAATATTGCTTTCTTGGGCATTTACAGAAAGCATTAAAAATGAGCAAAATAAGCTACTGTACAAAGTAGTTTTAAATTTAATGACACAGTTCATTACCGTAGTTAAACCTTATTTTTTGAAGAGGAATAAAAGCGTACAAATCCGTTCAAATTACATACTTAATGATGAATTATTGAGATTAGTGTGAATATACAGGTGCGAATGATAATCATTGCTATTTGGTTGTGCAATGTTTATTTGAAACTTTCTTTTTTAAGGTCAAAAGGTTTTATACTAGAGGGTATTAAATTTGAGTTGTGAAAGGTTTATTAAGCCGAGCTTATTTATTAAAAACAATAAAATTATGTGTTTTAATTGTTAAAGCAACTTGTTGCCCTAATGAATATAGCTCGTTGCTATAGTAACTTAATTGCTTGAAGGCAAGTTCAGTATTAGGTGTTAAGCTAGAAAATAAGTAATGAAAACCCTGCTCGGTGATTGTTATGTGATCAACTTGAACATTGGCGGTAGAGGTTGGACAAATTTCAATATAATGAGGCTTTAAGAGCAATTGTTGGATCTTGTCCTCTTTCGCGCTACTTACTTTTTTATTAAGGCATGATACTTCCCCTAAAGCTGTTTGATATGTTATTGATGACTGTACTTTAAGGGGGATCCAACTGCCTAACTGCAAAAAGTCTGCAACTTGCCAGTTTATTGGTTGCTGACATACACTAGCAGGGCTTCCTGTTTGTAAAATACTTCCTTGGTGCATTACTGAAATTCTATCAGCAAAGGTAAATACTTCATTTTTATTATGCGTAACAAAAATAGCGGTAATATTGAGAGACTTTAATAAATGTCGCATGGACAGCATTAATTCATTGCGTAGCCTTGCGTCAATATTTGAAAAGGGTTCATCAAGTAATAACAATTTAGGCTGTGGTGCTAGAGCTCTGGCAATAGCAACGCGTTGCTGTTGTCCGCCAGATAATTGGTGAGGAAAACGTTTTTCTAGGTTGGTTAATTCAAGTAATTTAACTAAGTTATTCAACCTTGATTGTTGTTCTTTTTTTGCTAATTTATCAATACCAAAACAAATATTTTGTTCAACGGTTAGGTGCGGAAAAAGAGCATAGTCTTGAAATATCATTCCTATATTTCGGTGTTGTGGTGCGACATTATTTCCAGGGGTAATGGCGATGCTATTGCCAATTAAAATTTGCCCTTGCTCTTGCTCGATAAAACCGGCAATAGTATTTAACAGCGTTGTTTTACCGCAACCGCTTGGCCCAACTAAGCCAAGGATATCCCCTTTAGATAACGTTAACTGAACGTCAGATAAGATAGTTTTACCTTGTAAGCTAACACGAAGATCTTTGATATTGAGTATGTCGGTCACGTTCATTCCTAACTTATTTTACTGACTAGTATTATCCTTATTTCTGTTTAGCCAAATGATGGGCAACAAGCCGAGCAGCACAATAAAAATGGCTCCTAAAGCTCCTTGTTCTAACATTTCATCAGAAATAAGTTGGTATATTTTTGTGCTCAGGGTTTCAAAATTAAAAGGTCTTAATAATAATACCGCAGGCAATTCTTTCATTGCTTCAACAAATACTAACAGCCACGCCACCCAAATAGAGGGTTTTAATAACGGTAAATGAACTTTTGTCAGCATTGTAGATAAGTTTACACCTAAACTTGCGGGGGCAAAATCGATAGAGCGAGGAATTTGTTTAATACCACTATCAATGGTGCCATTGGCAATGGCAGCAAAGCGCACTGTATAAGCAAATATAATGGCAAAAATTGAACCTGAAAGAATTAACCCAGGGGGCGAATAATTAAAAAATTTTGCAATGTCATTTATCATGTAGTCAATAGGGGCAAAGGTTGACATCATGGCCATAGCTAATACTGTGCCGGGGATTGCATAGCCAAAACCTGATATTTGCATGGGTAAATAGCGCCATTTATCAGTACTTAAACGCTTAAATAAAGTAAAAAGCAATGCAAATACCACCGATAAACTGGCCGCCCAAAAAGCCACGTTAATACTGTTCGTTGCTGATGGGATTAATGCAAAAAACTGTTCGATAGTGCTATATTCCCACGCCATTAATAATAATAATATAAAGGGTAAAATAAAACCTGTAATAGCTAAGAGCCAGCAAAAACCACTGGCAAATATTTGGGCGGTATTTGAAAGTATAATAATTTGGTGTATTTTATTAATGCGATTTGATTGGTGAGCTTGTCCTGCTCGGGCACGCTGTTCTGCGACGATGGTAAATAAAATGAATAGCATTAATATACTGGCGAGTGCATTGGCGGTAGCTAAGTCACTGTAGCCTAGCCAAGTATCATAAATGGCTGTTGTTAAGGTGTTTACGGCAAAATATTGTACGGTAGCGAAATCAGCAAGGGTTTCCATTAGTACGAGGCTTGCTGCAACAGCAATTGCAGGGCGCGCTAAAGGCAGGGCCACTTTGAAAAAACTCTGTTTGGCGGATAAACCTAATAATCGACTTGCTTTTAATAAGTTTTGATCTTGAAGCTCAAATGCCGTTCTTGCTAACATATAAACATAAGGAAAGAGCACTAAAGCAATAATAATGCTTGCTCCACCTAAGGTTCTAATATCAAAAAACCAATAGTCATTAAAGTTTTGCCAGTTAAACCATAACCTTAACGTACGCTGCACCGGACCCGCATAATCAAACAAATCGGTATAAAGGTAAGCGACTAAATAGGCGGGCATTGCTAGTGGTAACATTAATAGCCAGCGTAAAATAGCTTTACCTGCAACATTACTATGCACGATTAATGCGGCAGAAATAACACCAAAACACACTGATAATAGTACGACAAAAGTGCCTAATAATAAGGTGTTACTTATATAGTCGGGTAATACTGTTTGCCATAGATGGGAAAATAAGTCTGTAGAAGCACTAATACCTTCACTTATTAATACCAATAAAGGCAGCATTAGTGTTAATGCAACTAGGTAACTAGTGCTTCGCCAACGTCTATTCTGGGGTTTGGTGATCACAAAATAATATCTAAAAAATTACATAAAGATTATAGGAAGGTTATAGATCAAAGCGTGCTCTATCAATTAATTTTAACGCTAATTGTCTATTTTTTGCAATAATTTCTAAAGAAAGCTTATCGGCTTTAAATTTTCCCCAAGATGCAACTAAGGCAGATGGGGCAACGTCTGTGCGAACAGGATATTCCATATTGGTATGGGCATAAAGTTGTTGAGCAGGTTTAGACGCTAAAAAGTCCATTAACATTTTTGCATTTTTAATGTTAGGTGAATACTTTGCTAACCCCATGCCTGAAATATTGACATGTGCACCGCGATTTGATTGATTTGGAAAGTTAATATTTACCGCGTCAGCCCAAACCTTTTGTTTTTTATCCACTAGCATTTTACCGAAGTAGTAACTGTTACCTAACGATATATCACAAAGGTTTTGGTGAATTGCTTGTACTTGTCCTCTATCATTTCCTTGAGGTTTACGTGCTAAATTGGCCTTGAATTTTTCTAACCATACCAATGTTTCTGCTTCACCATGTTCTGCTATCATCGATGAGACTAACGCAACATTGTAAGCATGCTTACCGCTACGAGTACAGATTCGGCCTTTATATTTTTCATCAGCAAGATCTTCATAATTAATATTCACTGCGCCTAAGCGCTTAGCGGAATAAATATTGCGCACACGCGTGGTTAATGCAAACCAAGTATTGTCGGTTGAACGGTATTGGCTTGGTATAACACTGGTTAAAATAGCTGAATTATTCACTTGTAATAGATTGCGCTCTTGCAGTTCTATTAAGCGGCTTATGTCAGTTGTTAGTAAAATATCTGCGGGGCTATATTCACCTTCTCTTGCTAATCGTTCAGACATCCCCTTTTTAGCAAAAACAACATTTACTTTGATACCTGTGCTTTCAGTAAATTTATCAAAAAGAGGTTTTACTAAAAAAGGTTGACGATAAGAATAAACATTAACCTCTTCTGTAGCGTTAGCGAGTAGGCTAGTAAAAGCAGTAATAAATAAAGCTATGGTAGTGAAAAGAAGGGTAACTATTTTATTTGTGCTTGGTGACATAAAACCTGCTTTTAGCCTTTAATAAGGCTCATGAAGAATACTGGCACAGAGCGTAATGAAAAGCACTACCACTGTCAAGCTTAATGAGAATCATTCTTGTTGATAAAGGGTGTATTACTGGTCTGTTAATAACCAGTAATCATTTTTTTATAGACTATTTTTTGGGGCTTTAGCTAATACAGCAACGAGTAATTGCCAATATTGCGCAACCGTGGCTATTTCAATTTTCTCATCCGGTGAATGAGGAAACTTAATGGTTGGCCCAATCGAAACCATGTCCCAGTGTGGGTAAGCCGTTTTGAATAAACCACACTCTAAACCTGCGTGAATCACCATTACGGCAGGTATTTTACCAAATAATTCTTGATAGGTATCACGTACCGTTTTCATAATAGCTGAGTCAGTATTAGGCTGCCAACCGGGGTATGCGCCACTAAATTTTATCTCAGCGCCAGCTAATTCAAACACAGACTGTACGGTACGCTGTGTTTCTAAACGGCCATCATCATGCAAGCTACGAATAAGTATTAAGGCATTAAATTTTTTACCGCGGGTGTGAATTACGCCAAGGTTTAATGAGCTTTCTACTATGCCTTCAATATCATCACTCATACGAATAACACCATTAGGGCATGCGTTGAGGGCACGTAAAATATTAATTTGTGTTATTTTATTCCAGCATTTTTCAAAATCTTCAGGTGAAATTAATAGCATATCAATATCAATTTCAATGGCGCTTAAATTAGCTTTGATAGTTAATATGTATAACGCTAAGGCTGTTTTTAATGGCTCTACTTGGTCTTTAGCCACGACAAAGCTAGCATTTGCTTCACGGGGAATTGCGTTACGCAAGCTACCACCGTTAAGTTCGGTTAAACGAATATCAAATTGATTACTGGCATCAAGTAAAAAGCGTATTAATACCTTGTTGGCATTGGCGCGACCGGTGTGAATATCAACACCTGAGTGGCCACCTTTTAATCCAGAGAGTGATAAGTTAAAGGCTTGATAATTATTGGGCACGTCTTCAAATTCTAGTGCGAAAGTGGCTGAGCCATCAATGCCGCCAGCACAGCCCATATAAACTTCACCTTCTTGTTCTGAGTCGGTATTAATTAAAATATTACCGTCAAGCCATCCCGCTTCTAAGCCAAATGCACCGCTCATGCCCGCTTCTTCGTCAATGGTGACTAACACCTCTAAAGGGCCGTGTGGAATATCATTACTCGCTAATACCGCTAATGCAGAGGCTAAACCAACACCGTTGTCTGCACCTAAGGTTGTGCCATCAGCAGTCACCCAGTCACCATCGTTTTCGCTGATAATATAAGGGCGAATAGGATCGGTTTGAAAATTATGTTCAGTATTATTATTTTTTTGCGGAACCATATCCATATGGGCTTGTAAAATAATACCTTGGCGATCTTCCATGCCAGGAGTGGCTGGCTTTTTAATAAATAAATTACCAATAGCATCTTCTTTGATAGTTAAACCAAGCTCATTGGCCCACGACTGGATCCAAAGAGAAATTTTTTGCTCATGCTTAGATGGATGAGGGATACTGCAAATTTTTTCAAATAATTGCCACAAGCTAGCCGGTTTAAGTTGTGATAATGTGCTCATAAGAGACTCTCTTGATTATAAGTTAGACTTAAGTACAGCAAGATGACGTGTAAATTATCACGATAAATGCGGCATAAACCCATTGATGAAGCATTTGATCAAAATGCATCTTAATTGGTAATGGCTTATTATTTACTGGCCATTAAAAATTGCCATTGTTCGTTAAAGTCACTGCTTGGTTTTTTATCAAAACCAGAACGAACATATTGACAAATTTTTCCTTCAGCAAATGAAACTAAAATGTTAGCAAGTGCTTGTTCGCTGATACTAAAGGTTTTACCTTCACGTAATTTTCGTTCACGTAATATTTGTTTGAATTGAGACTCTAGTTTCTCAAAAAATTGATGGACTCTGACACGTAAGCGTTCATTTTCGCCCATTAACGCATCACCTGATAAAATACGACACATACCAGGATTACGCTCAGCAAAAATTAACAATACATGTAAAATATGATGGCAGCGCACTAGGGCTTCTTTGTGGTCGGTTAAAATTAAATTAAGGCGAGAGAAAATTGACTCTTCAATAAAATCAATTAAGCCTTCAAACATACGCGCTTTCGATGGGAAGTGACGATACAATGCGGCTTCTGATACACCCACTTTCGCCGCTAGCTTTGCCGTAGTAATCCGTTGGCCTGGGCTTGATTCCAACATTAGTGCTAAGCACTCTAAAATTTGTTGTTTGCGATTGATTTTTTGCGCAGGTTTTTGTGTGATTTTCGGGCTAACGGCCATAGTAAAATGTTCTCTATTTGATAATTTTTATTGTTTAGCTCAGTTCAATATGGTTTAGCTTTGCTTCGCTAAATAATGTTGGTTAATTAGTGAGACTAATTTTTGAGCGATAATCTGCTTATTGGCTAACGCGATTTCAGTTTTATCAATAGCACTAAATAATGTTAACGCGTTATTATCACTGTTAAAACCTTGTCCTGATTTTGCCACATCATTTGCGGCAATTAAATCAAGATTTTTACGCATTAATTTACCTCGCGCATAATGTTCCACATTTTCTGTTTCTGCAGCAAAACCAATAATAAAAGGTTTATCAGCTAAACTGGCAACATCGGCAACAATATCATGATTTTTGACTAACTCAAGTTGCATGACATCATTTGTTTTTTTGATTTTTTGCTCGGCAATATTTGCAACTCGGTAATCAGCTACTGCGGCACAAGCAACGAAAGTAGTACACTTTTTGGCATAGATAAGTGCTTGATGGTGCATTTCTTTAGCGCTAATAACTGATATTAATTTGCTACCAATGGGCGCACTAATCGCTACTGGGCCTGAAATTAACGTAACGTCAGCACCCGCTCGCAAGGCAGCATGAGCAATAGCATAACCCATTTTACCTGAGCTATGATTTGAGATATAGCGCACCGGGTCAATTGCCTCACGGGTTGGGCCAGCGGTAATCACCCAGTGCTGGCCTTGTAAATATTTATCCGCAAAAAAATCACTACTTAAATTGACTAACTCACTGACTTCTAACATGCGGCCTAAACCAATATCACCACACGCTTGTTCGCCACTGCCTGGTCCCCAAAGGTGGTAACCACGTTCATTCAATGTAGCAACATTGGCTTGTGTCGCTATAGCATGCCACATTTGTTGGTTCATGGCGGGCGCAAGGGCAATAGGGGCATCTGTTGCTAAACACAATGTGGTTAGTAAATCGTTTGCCAACCCTGCGGTAATGCGGGCAATGATATCTGCGGTTGCCGGGGCAATAATAATTAAATCAGCCCACTTTGCTAGCTCAATATGCCCCATAGCAAGTTCAGCCTGAGTATCAAGTAAGCTATCCGCAACGCCGTTGCCTGACACTGCTTGTAAGGTTAATGGCGTGATGAACGCTTTAGCACCTTCGGTCATGACTACACGTACATCTGCGCCTTGATCTTTTAATCGGCGTACTAATTCTGGAATTTTGTAAGCGGCTATACCACCACTGATACCAAGAACAATTTTTTTGTCCTGAAGAATTTGCATAATCTGCTAATCTTAAACTTATAAATAATGTCAATAAGATAGCATTTATTTGTTCTATTTGAAAAAAGAGTTAAAAATAATTACCCACAAAAACAGCAAGGAAGCCACTATGTGTAAACCTGACATATTGATAAGCAATGAATTTAAAAATCAAACCTTGAAAAGCTGGCCAAGTGCGGAACGCCCGCGCGAGAGGTTACTCAAATTAGGCGCTGTAAGCTTAAGTGATGCTGAATTACTGGCCATTTTTTTAAGAACAGGTGTCAAAGGTTGTAATGTCGTTGATTTATCAAGACGTTTACTATTGAGCTTTGGTAGCTTAGCCAATGTTTTTCGTGCTAATCAAGATGAGTTTTGTCAACAGCATGGTTTAGGTAGTGCTAAATATGTTCAACTTCAAGCCTGTTTAGAAATGTCAAAACGCTATTTGGCTGAACAATTAGCTCAACAAGGTAGTGCCTTAACTTCATCACAAGCCACACGAGATTATTTGATTAGCGAACTACGCCATGAAACAAGAGAGGTATTTGCCGTACTCTTTTTAGATAATCAACATCATGTGCTTAAATTTGAACGATTATTTTTTGGTACGATCAATGCTGCAGCGGTTTATCCCCGAGTCGTCGTGGAACAGGCATTAAAACATCATGCCGCCGCTGTTATTTTGGCTCATAATCATCCGTCGGGGATAGCACAAGCAAGTATTGCCGATAAGCAAATAACACATAAACTAGAGCAAGCATTACAATTGATTGATATTCGTGTGTTAGATCACATAATAGTTGCAGGGTCTCAGTGTTATTCTTTTGCAGAACGTGGTGAGCTTTTATGATAATACCCGTTCCAGCTGAATCATGCATTTTCAAGTGGAACGGATATATTCCAATGGGATTAGTGATTTAAGTTGATAAATAGTTCAATGACAGTTACTTTTAGAAGATATTAAATATTTACGTACATACCATTTCCATTTGATTATGAATCGCTCAGACTTTCTAAAGTGAGCACCTTCAAGTGGAGCGGGTATCAATAAAAGGATCCTCTTATGACTGATAGTAGTTTTGATGAGTCGGAACGCCGTAGTTCATTTCGTTTGGATATGGAAAAAGAGTTAGTGGATATTATGTGGAAAGATGAAAATGGCCAAGAGAACAGCAAGAAAATTATCTGTTTAGATTTTGCTAGAGGTGGTTTGAAGCTTGACTGCGACATTGCTTTACCAGTAGAAACCGCTGTAACAGTGCTTTTCAAATCAGCGTCTGCGCATAATCAAAAATTATATGGCAAAGTTTTACGTTGCATCAAACAAGATACCGGTTGGTTTGAGATAGCTTTAGTACTTGATAAAAACGCTTAATATTTCTCCAACAGGTTGCAAAAAGAGCTTTTGTTAAAATTGGACTACAATTAACACTTGACCTAGCTTTCTGTCTTTAAGTAAGCGCTGGGTAGTATTTAGGAAGAAAAATATATGATGATATTAGTGGGTGGCGAAAAAGGTGGTAGTGGCAAAAGCTGCTTGGCGCAAAATTTAGCGGTATATTTCGCACGAAATAAAAAAGCCATAGTCTTAATGGTTGATTGTGATCCCCAACGCACCACATCAGATTGGATACAGGCTCGTAACAGTGATCCATCTCTTCCAGCGATTAATTGTATTCAACTTTACGGAAAAATTCGTAATGATTTGATTAGTTTAGCCCAGCATTACGATTATGTTATTGTCGATTGTGGTGGTCAAGATAATTTAGCTTTACGCGCGGCAATGTCAGTTGCAGATCATGTTGTTATTCCATTAAGGCCTAAACGACGTGATTTAAAAACAGTGCCTCATATGGAAGATATGCTCAGTACTTGTAAAATGGTTAACCCGAAAATGTTGGCTTCTTTTGTGATGACTCAATGTCCATCATTGCCTAACCAAGCGCGTCGAATTATAGAAGCTAAAGAAGTCTGTACTTCATATGGCATTAATGTCCTCAATGCTTTGACGTATAACCGTAATGTTTATGACGATAGTGAAGAGCTAGGTTCATCGGTTATTGAAATTGATCCCGATGGTAAAGCTGCTACCGAAATGATAGCCATCGCTGAAGAGCTAATGGCGATGAAACCGGATAATGCCCATGAGTTTAACTGATCTAAAGAAAAGCAAGGACAGACCCCATTCGAAGGAAAATGTTAAAGAGCATTTTACTATTGATGAATTTATTGCTGATGCGGATAACTATGCAAAAGGTGCACCGCAAATAGTAAGCAATGAAAATCATGGTAAAATGAATCTTAAACAGGCGATACATGACGCTAAGCGCCTTATAGAACGAAAAAAATCGTCGGGTGTGAAAAGCAAGCCTTTCAGACGAGCAACATTTACGTTAAGTGAAAATACTATAGCGCAATTAAAACAATTGTCTGAGGGTACCGATCTCGCTAAGTCTCATATTATTCGTATCTTAATTGATGAGTTATCAAATAAAGAACAAGAAGAGCAAATTAAAAAATTATTTGAATCAGATATTGGCTAAAGCGACTTACTTTTTCCTGATTTGTTGGCAACTCAAAATGGCAAAGTATCGAAAAACTATCAGAAACTCACCTATATGGTGGGTTTTTTGTTATTACACCTGTTATAATTTATTGATTAATAAAGACTAAAGCTATTTTTTAGTTTATTTGTTAGCTTTTTACGCTTAGGGCTAGCATTCATAATTCAGTTTCTCTATAATATGCCACCTTTTTAAGGATCCGAAGGCGACGGTCTTGGGGAATACCCTTAGAAGAAATAAGCTCGAGCTGAAATTAATTTGGAGTACTCATATGTCTAAAGTTTGCCAAGTAACAGGCAAAAAGCCAATGGTTGGAAACAACCGTTCGCACGCAAGAAACGCGACTCGTCGTCGTTTTTTACCTAACCTTCAATCTCACCGTTTTTGGGTTGAGAGCGAAAATTGTTTCGTTAAATTACGTTTAACTCCGAAAGGAATGCGTATTATCGATAAAAAAGGTATTGATGCAGTATTAACTGATATCCGTGCCCGTGGCGAAAAAGTTTAACCTAGCGTTAACTTTTGAAATAATTAAGGAATTATTATGCGCGATAAAATACGTTTAGTTTCTAGTGCCGGTACTGGTCATTTTTATACTACCGATAAGAATAAAAAGACTATGCCTGAAAAAATGGAAATCAAAAAGTTTGATCCAACCATTCGTAAGCACGTAATCTATAAAGAAGCTAAAATTAAGTAATTAACTTTAACTTCTATTAAAAACCCGGTATTTACCGGGTTTTTTATTGTCAAAAATTCAGTATGATAAAGGGATACATATTTTAAATATTCAATTATCTACGTTAGGTCTATGAAACTATCTCGTACAGGCTGGAATAATGTCATTATTTTTTCAGTCATGATTATTATTTTACTCATAAATGGCACCAATGATCGTTTATTTCCTGAAGGCGATAGTGATAGCGACAAGCACCTTTTACCTGAACATAGTGTCATTTTAACGTTAGTTATTAACTTTTCAGACAAGCGACAGTTAACATTTGAACGTGTTGGCAGGGCATGGCAAATGACCAGCCAAGGCTTGTTGGTAGATTTAAGTAATCAACAAATAGAGCAACTGATGTTAGCATGGCAGCAGACCAGCGGCTTAGTACAAGCTGATGACATACTTGTTGAAGGGCTGCAAGGTGTTGAGGTCTTAATCAATACAGCGACAAGCAAGGAGGAGTTAGCTTATATGCTGTATCCTCTTGTTGATCAACTATTAGTGTTTAACTTACAAAATAACTTGTGGTTAGCTTTACCTACAGCAGTCGCTCATCAACTAATCCCCAATCAATAAATAGACATTATTATGCCAGAATTACCTGAAGTAGAAGTGTGCCGCTTAGGCATTAGCCCTCATATTATTGACAATAAAGTAAGTAAAGTCATTGTGCGTAATGCTCGATTACGTTGGCCTATTCCTGATGATGTACAGAGTATTGTTGGTCAAAGCGTGATGGCTGTAGATCGAAGGGCTAAGTATTTATTAGTGCGTTTTTCTACCGGTACTTTACTTTTACACTTAGGCATGTCGGGCACCATTCGAGTAATTAAGCAAAATACACCGGTTGCTAAACATGATCATTTTGAGTTGATTTTTGAAAATGGCATAACATTGCGTTTAAATGACCCTCGTCGATTTGGCGCAGTACTTTGGCTTGCAGGGCATCAAGATGCACAAGGTTTATTAAGTAAGCTAGGCCCTGAGCCGTTAAGTGATGATTTTTCGCATGGTTATTTATTTAGTAAAGCAAAAAATAGAAAAGTACCAATAAAAACATTTTTAATGAATAATCATATTGTGGTTGGAGTGGGAAATATATATGCCAATGAAGCCTTGTTTAAAGCCGGTATATTACCAATAGTAAAAGCAGGGGATATCAGCGAGCAACGTTTTAATAACCTAACAGACATTATTAAACAAGTATTAAGTGCTGCGATTGAACAAGGTGGTACAACCTTGAAAGATTTCACTCAAGCCGATGGTCGTCCCGGATACTTTGCTCAATCACTTTTTGTTTATGGTCGCGCAGGCGAACCCTGTTTGACCTGTAAAGAGACGTTGTTAGAAATTAGGCAATCAAACCGTAGTTCAGTCTATTGCCCTAATTGCCAGAAAAACTAATTCAGCTCGGTTTTTGTTCAAGTGCGGCTTTAATTAAAGGGTGAACAAATTGACTGACATCGCCATTATGTAAAGACACTTCTTTTACTAACGTTGATGAAATAAAAGAATTACCTTCAGCGGGTGTTAAAAATACACTTTCTAAGTCAGGTGATAACCGTCGGTTCATATTTGCTAATTGAAATTCATATTCAAAATCAGACACTGCGCGCAAACCACGTATCAACACTTTAGCCTGATGGCTTTTAGCAAAGTCCACTAGTAAACCACTAAAACCAATGACAGTGACATTGTCTAATTCTGTGGTGATTGCTTCAATCATTTCTACTCTTTTTTCAAGAGAAAAGCGAGGTTTTTTACTTGGGTTTGAAGCGACGCCAATAATAACTTCACTAAATAATCGACTAGCTCTAATTATTAAGTCAGAGTGTCCATTAGTAACGGGATCAAAGGTGCCGGGATAAATTGCTCTTATGTTCATAATTTATACACTAACCTTAGTCGCTATTGTTATTCTGATTGCCATTGTAATAGCTTAGGTAAGTTTTTGACAAGAGAGACATTTAAAAAAGATCATTAAATATTAAAGTATTTACTCAAAATACTTTAAATTTGATGAATTTTGGTAGTATGATAAGAAAACTTATGATTAATTTTTAGATTATACCCAAGTGAATTTTAATATCGAGTTTACTTGGGTATTATCATCAACGGAAAGAAGTAAAAATATGAAGACCCGTAATAAGATAATTCAGGCGAGTATTGCATTGTTTAATGAGCAGGGAGAGCGAAATGTTACTACCAATCATATCGCCGCACATTTAAGTATAAGCCCGGGTAATTTGTATTATCATTTTCGTAATAAAGAAGACATTATTTTATCTATATACGAAGAATATGCGAGTAATTTACTTCTTGAAACTTTTCCACAAGTAAGCAGTAAAGTTAAGCCGCTTGATACCATCATTTTATACATGGATGCGGTGTTTCAAATGACGATGAAATTTCGTTTTTTTTATAGTAACTTACCAGTATTACTTGATAAAAATCCAAGTCTTCGTGAAAAATATGTAGAGGTGCAGCATGCTATCGCTGATCGCGTTAGCCAGTTACTTATCTCACTGCGCACTGAAAACATTATAAATTTTGAGGATGAGGAGCTAGCAGATATGGTGAGTATTTTACGTCTTATTAATACATTCTGGCTGAGCTTTTATCAAACGCAAAATATTGTAAATGAAATTAATGATTCTGTATTTTATCAAGGTGTATTGAAGATATTAGTTATTTTACGCCCATACACGACAGAGGCTTCTTTGCCTGAATTACTTAAAGCCCGGGATATGTATCAACAACGTTATCAGGATGCCTTAGGCACAGTATAAAAGCCATAAACACTACTTTCCATGTCATATCAAAATGCGAGTGCCAGACTATTTGCGTAATGTATTATTAATGACTCAGATAACCTTCAAGCAATAGCTGCCAATTATCATGTTGATAATGAAATATAGGCAGTTTATTTAGCTCTTTTAAAAAAGAGCGTTGTAATCTTGCCATATTAGCTCGTTGCCAATTTGCTTGGTTATTTTTTCTAATTTCTCCGCGATCAAAATCGATTAAAAAAACATTATCATTTTTATCTATCAAAATATTGTGAGCATTTAAATCATGATGATAAATATTATTATCGTGAAAACGTTTAATTGTTATGCCTATTTTTTTCCACAATGCCGCTGATAATGTTTGTTTGGATAATAATGCAACTAAATCTTGTGCATTTTCAATACGGCTACTCAGTAAATCAGCATGATAAAAAAAACCGTGGCGAATAACTCGACAAGCAATAGGCTTGGGGGCAGGTAGTGCCAAATTTTGCATATAACCTAACAAAACAAATTCACGCACTGCTCGGGTATTTTCTTGTGAAGTAAACCAATAGCTATCATTGATTATTTTACCTATTAAGCCACCACGATAATAATGGCGTAATACCCAGTGTCTTACCTGTTTGCCTGTTTCATTAGTATATTTAACAAACCAAGTAGTACCACGCCCTTGTGCTGAGCCCGTGATAGCATTTGCTTGTTGCCAGTAGCTAACATCGAGCATGTTGGAGTCAAATGAGTTAATTTCATCGCTATCGTAGATACTATAGCTTTTATTTTGTTGAACAGTTTTTAGCTGTGAGCTGCTATTCATGATATTAATTCCTGCACTTGTGACATTGTTCGATCACTCGCGCCCTGATTATTCATTACAACTTGATGGGCTTGCTTGCCTAGTAATGCTGCTTTTGGTGTATCTTGTAGTAGTTTAATTACCATTTCGGCTAGCTGAGATGCTTGCCCCGTACTGGTGTAACTTACTGGTAGTTGGATTATGCCTTGAAGTTGCTTTAACTGTTTCAATACCTCAGTAAAGTTACTCATATCGCTACCCACTATAATGGGCTTTTTAAACAAGGCTGGTTCCAACGGGTTGTGTCCTCCAATCTGGCTAAAACTGCCACCCATGGTGACTATATCGGCTAATGAATAGGCAGCCATTAATTCACCTAGCGTATCAAGCAACCAGATATCTTGTGACTCTATAGGGGTATTTTCGCTACGCTTAACCAGTGAAAAACCGTCACTAGAACAAAGTTTTTCCACTGAATTAAAACGTTCAGGGTGTCTAGGTACAAGTACTAAAAGTAGCGTTGGGAATAGAGTTTTAACTTGTTTAAATGCCGTTAAAGCAATTTTTTCATCTCCTGGGTGAGTGCTGGCGACTAACCAAAGCTGCCTGTGTTTAGGTAATAACTTTGTTAACTGAGCTTGTTTGTCTAAGATATTAGTATTGATACTGATATCAAATTTAAGGTTGCCAGATACAAAGCAGTGCTCATTGTTTGCGCCTAGTTGGATGAAATTTGTTAAATTATCTTGGCTTTGGCATAGTATTTTATCAAACCGATTGAGTGTTGGTGTAATCAGCGGGCTTATTTTTTTATAGTTTTTCATTGACTTAGCAGACAGTCGGCCATTAATTAATAAAAGCTTTATCTGTTTTTTAGCACATTGGTTAATTAGGTTTGGCCATAACTCTGTTTCCATAAAAATCATGAGCTTAGGTTGTAATCGAGTTAAAAAAACCTGTGTACAAGGGAGAATATCTAAAGGTAAAAAGCAATGTTGTACTCGTGATGAAAACTGCTTCTTTACTTGCGCTGATCCCGTCGGAGTAAAGGTGGTTAATGTTATTGGTAGTTGAGGGTAAGTTTGTAATAGCTGTTCAATAAAAGGCGTTAGCGCAATGACTTCACCAACACTGGCGGCATGTACAATAATGCCATTTTTTTTATATGGTTTTGGAATAAAGCCTAAACGTTCACTCAGTCGTTGGCGGTATTGTGGGTTACTGATTGAACGAAATAATAATGCCAACAATACAAGAGGTAAAAATAATAGTAATACTATTCGGTAAATTAGTAGTGCAAACATAAATTTTTCTATAATAAGTTTATATTAGATTATACCTAACTTTGATTAAATGCCTATTAATACTGATGAATATGCTTAGTCAATAAAAATAAAGTATTCACTTTCACGTTTAATGGTCCATTTAGCCAAGCTAAAACTTCATATTTAGATGGGTTTAGTTAGCCGTTATCTATGGAGTTTTTTGAGTCAAATATTGTCATTATTCACAGGGTAAACTTAATGGAAAGATTAAAAGGAAGGAGTTCGATAAGGTTGTTTCAAGCGCTTTCTTCATTTTAGAAGTGATATTGTGGTTAACATTTAAGGATAAGAGGATATTTTTACAATATTCATTTTATAAATGATGAAAATGTCTTTGGCCTATACCCATCAAGCCTGCGTCTTATCTTAGAGTTCTTACTCTATTGAAATTATTACTATTTATTTATTCACAGTTAAAAAATTGTTTGACCTAGATCAAGTTTTGAGTGATTCTAGAATTGAAATCGAACAAAAAATAACAATATGCAAGAGTAAAAAAGACGTTAATGCGCTGGATATTTGCTTAGTCAGTTAAGTTGCGCTATTTCACGTCGGTTAATTTAATAACTAAATTAACAGACATTCAGTTCAATGAGTTGTGATGTACATTACTGCGTTTCTGTTTTCTATTTTTAATAGATAGAGGAGAGGTTGAGTGAGCAGAGGTAACCAAAATTGGTTGGCGGGGGCTTGGCTATTTTTAGGGACTATATTTTCTAGTTCAGCATGGGCAGATACACAATTAAATCTGACTGAAGGGGTAACGGCTGTTAGTCGAGAAGTATATGAACTACATATGCTGGTACTCTATATTTGTACTGCCATTGGTGTGATTGTGTTTGGCGCAATGTTTTGGTCTATGATTTTTCATCGTAAATCTAAAGGCGCGAAAGCCGCTGATTTTCATGAGAGCACTAAAGTAGAGATACTGTGGACGGCTATTCCAATCGTCATTTTAATTGCAATGGCTGTTCCGGCAACAAGTACATTAATTGACATGGAAAACAATGATGATTCCGATGTCACTATTCAAATCACTGGTTCACAGTGGAAATGGCATTACAAATATTTTGATGAAAACATTGAATACTATTCGGTACTTTCAACGCCACGAGAACAGTATGAAAATCAAAATGGCAGCTTTAACGGTAATGGAGCCCACAAGGGCAAAAACTATTTACTTGAAGTAGATAAGCCTTTAGTTATCCCCGCCAATAAAAAAGTCCGCTTCTTAATTACTTCTGACGATGTTATTCATTCTTGGTGGGTTCCTGCTTTTGCCGTTAAGCAAGATGCTAATCCCGGTTTTATCAATGAAGCGTGGACTAATGTAGATAAGCTCGGAATTTATCGAGGCCAATGTGCCGAGCTTTGTGGTAAAGACCATGGCTTTATGCCTATTGTCGTTGAAGTGAAATCTCCTGAAGATTATGACTCTTGGCTTAATGAGCAACATCAATTAACCGCGCAAGCCGCAGATGCTGAGCAAGCGGCCTTAAGTTCATCAATGTCTAAAGAGGAATTGATGCAATTAGGTGAGGCAATTTATATGGCTCACTGTGCTGCCTGTCATCAGCCTACGGGCTTAGGTTTGCCACCGACCTTTCCTGCGTTGAAAGGAAGTGCTGTTGCTACCCAAGGCATTATTGCTGATCATATATCTTTGGTGCTAAACGGCAAAGGCATGATGCCTCCATTTGGTAAACAGTTAAGTTTGAGCGAAATTGCCGCAGTAGTTACTTATGAGCGAAATTCTTGGGGTAATGACACCGGTGATATAGTGCAAACTTCAGATGTTAAAGCGGCAAGCGAGGAGTAAAACATGGCAACAGAAATAATAAATGAATCGCTTGATGACGCGCATACTGATGATCATCACGACTATAAAATGACTGGAATAAAGCGTTGGTTATATACTACAAACCATAAAGATATAGGGACATTATATTTATGGTTTGCATTCATTATGTTTTTAACTGGTGGTGCATTAGCGATGGTAATTCGTGCTGAGTTATTTCAGCCGGGTCTACAAATTGTAGAGCCAGACTTTTTCAATCAGTTAACCACAGTACATGGTTTGATCATGGTGTTTGGCGCTATTATGCCTGCCTTTACCGGTTTTGCTAACTGGATGCTACCTATGATGATAGGTGCGCCAGACATGGCTTTGCCACGCATGAATAACTGGAGCTTTTGGATTTTACCTTTTGCTTTTGCTATTTTACTTAGTTCATTTTTTATGGAAAGCGGCGCGCCTAACTTTGGTTGGACATTTTACGCTCCGCTATCTACCACTTACTCAAATGGTAGTACGGCATTCTTTGTTTTTGCTGTTCATATTATGGGGATTTCGTCCATTATGGGGGCAATTAACATTGTTGTTACCATTATGAATTTACGTGCTCCAGGTATGACTTACATGAAAATGCCATTATTTGTGTGGACTTTTTTCATCACAGCTTACCTGCTAATAGCCGTAATGCCGGTATTGGCTGGTGTGGTTACTATGCTATTGACCGATACCTATTTTGGCACCAGTTTCTTTGATGCCGCAGGTGGTGGAGACCCAGTAATGTTCCAGCATATTTTTTGGTTCTTTGGTCACCCTGAAGTTTACATCATGATCTTGCCTGCTTTTGGTATTGTTTCTACAACTATTCCTGCATTTTCACGTAAGAAGTTGTTTGGCTATAGTTCGATGGTTTATGCAACTAGTTCGATTGCCTTGCTGTCATTTGTTGTCTGGGCGCACCACATGTTTACCACAGGTATGCCGTTATTTGGTGAACTGTTCTTTATGTATTGCACTATGTTAATTGCAGTGCCAACGGGGGTTAAAGTCTTTAACTGGGTAGCGACTATGTGGCGGGGCTCTCTGAGCTTTGAAACGCCGATGTTGTTCTCTATCGCTTTTGTTATTTTATTTACTATCGGTGGTTTCTCTGGTTTGATGCTAGCGATGACTCCCGTTGATTTTCAGTATCATGATACTTACTTTGTCGTTGCCCATTTTCATTATGTGTTAGTCACGGGCTCGTTATTCTCTATCTATGCTGGCGCTTATTATTGGTTGCCAAAATGGACAGGGCATATGTATAACGATAGTTTGAGCAAATGGCATTTTTGGTGTTCACTCATTTCAGTTAATTTATTGTTTTTCCCAATGCACTTTTTAGGTTTAGCTGGTATGCCTCGTCGTATTCCAGATTATGCTTTGCAGTTTGCTGATTTTAATAAATGGGTCAGTATTGGTGGTTTTGCTTTTGGTTTATCGCAGTTGATTTTTTTAGCTGTGGTGATCAAATGTATTAAGGGGGGTAAGAAAGCGCCAGCTAAACCATGGGATGGTGCAGAAGGTTTGGAATGGACGGTGGCAAGCCCTGCGCCGTATCATACGTTTAGTACACCACCGAAGATTGACTAGAAATGGATAAAGGCTCAGCGCAAAACACAGATAAACCAAATAACAGCAAAGTTATTAAAAAGCTAGTGCTGGTTGTGTTTGCTATGTTTGGATTTGGCTTTGCGCTTGTCCCTTTATACGATGTGTTTTGTGATATTACCGGCTTGAACGGTAAAACCAACGAAGTGGGCGTTATTTATAAAGATGAGGGTATTGATACTTCACGCACAATAACCGTGCAATTTATTACTCGAATGGCGAAAGGAATACCATGGCAATTCGAGCCAGAAATTAATGAAATATCTGTTCATCCCGGTGAAGTAAAATTTGTTAGTTTTTATGCTAAAAACAAATCGAAACACGATATCGTTGGACAAGCTGTACCTTCAGTTTCACCAGGAGTAGCCGCAGGTTATTTTCAAAAAATTGAATGTTTTTGTTTTACGCAACAACCGTTAAAAGCAGGTGAAGAAGTAGAAATGGGCTTGCAGTTTTATGTTGATATTGATTTACCAAGTGAAATCACCACGCTAACGTTGTCTTATACCTTATATGACATTAGCGCAAAAGTGGGTTCATAGCAGCGTAATATTAAGGCTCTTATCTAAGATAAGAGGAAAGGGAACAAAAATGACAACAAAAAAATATGAAAGTTATTATGTACCAGCACAAAGCCATTGGCCAATAGTTGGCGCTGTGGCCTTGTTTATGATTGCTTTTGGCGCTGGTAATTATGTTAGTGATAATTTTGGTAAAAACCCCACCACTGATGGTTATGGCGGTTACTTGCTTTTAGCGGGTATCGCGTTAGTTATTTATATGCTTTTTGGTTGGTTTCAAAATGTTATTAATGAGTCGATGGCCGGAAAATATAGTCATCAAATGGATCACTCCTTTCGACAGGGCATGAGTTGGTTTATTTTTTCAGAAGTGATGTTTTTTGTCGCTTTTTTTGGTGCGTTACTTTATATCAGAACTTTCTCAGTGCCTTGGTTAGACGGTGCAGGTAATAACGAGATGACAGGAGCTGTTTTATGGCCGGAATTTAGTGCAACTTGGCCATTATTAAAAACCCCCGATGGTACTGAAACGACCGGTATGGGTTGGTTCGGATTACCCTTAATTAATACGGTTTTATTGTTAACCTCATCGATAACCGCTCACTTTGCTCATGTTGCCTTAGAGCAAAATAAACGTCCACAATTAAAAGCATGGTTAGGATTAACTATTTTCTTGGGTTTAGCTTTTTTGTTTTTCCAAGTACTAGAGTACTCTCATGGTTATTCTGATGAAATGCAATTGTACTTAACTAGTGGCGTATACGGCAACACGTTTTACATGCTAACAGGCTTTCATGGTATGCATGTCACACTGGGTTGTATTATGTTAATTGTGATGTTTTTTAGAATATTAAAAGGCCATTTCACTCCGGATAGTCATTTTGCTTTTCAAGCGGCTAGTTGGTATTGGCATTTCGTTGACGTTGTGTGGGTGCTTCTATTTGTCTTCGTTTACATTCTTTAATGGTTCTGCGTTGCTAAATACATGATAGCTACATTGAAGGTACTCATTGACTAGCGTCAACTCCGTGCCTTCGCTTTGCTCTAGTGAATCTATCTTAGCATGAACATATTAAAGTGATAAAAAAGTATTAAATTTATGTCACTCCGCTAAAGAGGCAATAGACTTTTTAAGCAGTAAGGGTAGAGAAAGAATAAAAATTTAATAAGGTCGAGGGTTAGGGGTGATTAATCCCGTTAATAAGCCAACAAGTAGTAATACTACAATGGCGACAGAGAGCATTAACCGTCGACCAATATATTTGCTCATAGAGGGTTTGTTTGGATCATTTTTATTCATTATCAGGAGCGCACGGAATAAGTTGTAAACCATGAAAGCGAGCATAGCGACAATAACAATTTTAAATAGCAAAATAAATGTCCATAATTTTATAAAGTTAAGTCTATAGTTAAGTATGTATCAACACGTTGTAAGGAAGTAACCTTTAAGTGTCAAGTAGTAACAAAATGAATTTTTTGTGGTTAATGTTAACTGTGCTAGTTTTTTGTGCATTAGTAAAGCTTGGCTTTTGGCAAAATAGCCGAGCGTTAGAAAAAGAGTTGCGCTTAGCTCGAATTGAGCAGCTTAAGTCACAAAATCCTCTGTCGTTACAACAAGTAAACTTACTGGCAGTGAATGAAAATATCAATGACATGCCAGTACTAATTGAAGGGGTGTTTGATGAACTGACCACCTTTCTATTAGACAATCAAGTGAATAAAGGCCGCTTAGGTTATCGAGTCTATCAAGTATTAATGGCTGAACAATATGCAGTATTGGTCAATCTCGGTTGGGTGCAAGGCTCTATTAACAGGCAAGAGTTACCTAAAATAAAACCACTATCGGGTAAGCATTATATTCATGGGAATGTACGTTTAATTGAGGTAGGGATTCAATTGCAAGAACAAGTTTTCAGTGATGTGCAATGGCCATTGAGAATTCAGCAAGTAGAGTTGGATAAGTTTTCGACATTAATTAATCGTAAGCTATTACCTTTTGTTATTTATGTCGAGAAAAATTCAGAGGTAGGATTTGAAAAAAATTGGCAACCCATCGTTATGCCACCAGAAAAACATCGAGCTTATGCTTTTCAATGGTTTAGTTTAGCTATTGCTTGGATCATATTAATGGTGTGGGCTAAATTTGGCGCTAGAAAAAAAAGTGAAAATAATCAAAATAATAATTCACCTTTGAAAAAAGAGGCCTAAGTAGTATGAGCACCGTAGAATCACCTGAAAATAACAATAACCAAAATAAAAGTCGCCGTAGTTTATTGCTGGTATTAGCGGCTTTTGCTTTACCTATTATTTTGGCTAAATTTGCTTTAGAGCAGCAATGGCTAGACATGGGGGTGACTAACAAGGGGACATTATTAACCAATGAATTAACGTTAGAAAAATTAGGTTTGAAGACGACTGATTTTGAGCAACATTGGCTTATCATGTACAGTCTGCCTGAGCATTGTGCTAGTAATTGTC
The DNA here is from genome assembly GCA_002733765.1 of Colwellia sp. Classification (GTDB taxonomy): domain Bacteria; phylum Pseudomonadota; class Gammaproteobacteria; order Enterobacterales; family Alteromonadaceae; genus Colwellia. Next base: position 76,259 of record NVWU01000011.1, read on the forward strand.
AGAAAACACTTGAAGCTGTACACAATACTTATGTTGCTTTGGGCAAAGAGATGCCAAGAGTTTTCCCCGTGGCATTATATCAACATGAATTGTCTAGTGAGCAACGTCAAAAAATGTCAAAAAGTAAATGGCAGCTACTTGCGATGCCTGAACAAGCAAAGCAACATATCGCTAAATCGCAAGTATTCATTGTTGACCCATTAGGTAATGTTTTTTTAAGTCACCAATTACCTAAAGATATTGAGCAGTTACCACAATTTGGTAAACAAATACTGGCCGATATGAAAAAACTGCTTAAATATTCTAAGGTGGGCTAGCACGTGAGTGATGACCTTTATTTACAACACAATCATGTGGTCAGAAAATTAGTTTTTGTCAGTATTTTATTGGCCTTGGTGGTGGTGACTTTAGGTGCTTATACTCGATTAACTCATGCAGGGTTAGGTTGCCCCGATTGGCCTACTTGTTATGGCTTGATTGATGTTCCCGAAACCGCAGAGCAAATTGCTTTAGCAGAACAAATATACCCTCAAAGCCGAGTGCAACCAGATAAAGCGTGGAATGAAATGATCCATCGCTATTTTGCCGGGGTGCTTGGTTTATTGATCCTAGCAATTGCTTTTCTTTCTGTTAAAAATCGTGCTCAAGGTACACCTTTGCGTTTACCTCTGCTCATTCTTGTTATTGTTATTTTTCAGGCGGCATTAGGTATGTGGACAGTAACTATGAAGCTTATGCCAATAGTGGTTATGGGCCATTTATTGGGTGGTTTTACTACCTTGTGTTTATTATTTCTACTGTATTTACGTTTAAAGCCGCATCGTATAAATCGCAGCGATTTTTCAATCAAAAAATATGGTCGATTTGCCCTGTTGGGTATTGTGCTTCTCACTGGGCAAATAGCCTTGGGCGGTTGGACATCTTCAAATTATGCCGCGTTGAGTTGTGTAGAGTTACCTATTTGCCAATCAGGATGGCAAGCGCAACTAAATTTTGATAATTCGTTTGCTTTAATACCACCAGAGCGAGAAAGCTATGAATTTGGGCATCTATCCCATGATGAACGAGTGACCATTCATGTGGTACATCGATTTGGCGCTATTGCTATTACAATATACCTAACTTGGTTATTGTTAATGATTTACTTTAAAGCACAAACATCAACATTTAAAGCGTCTGCTGTTGTCGTCGGTTTAGCCTTAATCACTCAGGTAAGTCTAGGTGTAAGTAACGTTTTGTTTTCACTACCGTTATCTATTGCGGTCGGGCATAACTTAGTTGCGGCTTGTTTAATGTTGACACTAATCGCGTTAACTTACCGATTACGTCGAAAAATATAGGAAAAACTTATGTCTGATGAAATGATGAATGAAACAAAAGTGGCTCCAGTAATTATGCCAAAATGGCGTGCATATTATGATCTCACTAAGCCTAGAGTTGTTGCATTATTAGTACTGACGGCGGTGGTTGGTATGAGTCTCTCGGTACCTGGAGGCTTGCCTTGGCAACTGTTTATACCTGCCATGTTAGGTATTGGCTTGTTGTCCTCAGCGGCAGCGGCAATTAACCATATTGTTGATGAAAAAATAGATGCCATTATGGGGCGAACTCATAATCGCCCTTTACCCGAAGGTAGAGTTACCACGAATAATGCTATTGTATTTGCTTGTAGTCTTGCCTTGTTAGGTTTTGTTTTACTTATGGTTTTTGTGAATCCATTAACGGCTTATTTAACCTTAGCTGGCTTAGTAGGATACAGTTTCATCTATACTTTATATTTGAAGCGAGCAACGCCACAAAATATCACTATTGGTGGTTTGGCAGGCGCAATTCCTCCTTTACTTGGTTGGACGGCAATGACTAACCAAGTTGATCCCAATGCTTTATTATTAGTATTGTTGATTTTTACTTGGACACCGCCTCACTTTTGGGCGCTAGCGATTCATCGAAAAAATGAGTATGCTAAGGTAAATATTCCCATGTTACCCGTAACCCACGGTGTTAGTTTTACTAAAACTCAAATATTGCTTTATACGGTATTATTGTTTGTGGTTGGTTTATTGCCCTATTTAGTTGGCATGAGTAATTGGTTATATTTGATTGGCGCAGTCACCCTAAATTTGATGTTTTTTGCATATGCGTGGAAACTTAAATTTCATGCCGATGAGAACACCGCGATGGAAACCTTTAAATTTTCAATCATTCATCTACTGTTATTGTTTGTGATTTTATTGCTCGATCATTATTTATTGCCTATCGGCTGAGGTAACATGGGTATATCAATGAATAAAATTTTTTTTGGTTTTATAGCGATAGCCGCTACGGTTATTGGTGTTATTAGCTTTAAAGTGATTACTAAGTTACCCTCACCTGAGCATGCCTTATATTACCAAGAGTCAAGAGTGGTCAAACCTTTTGAATTAATGGATCATCATGGACAAGCTTTTACTAAAGATCAGCTCAATAAAAAATGGTCACTAGTGTTTTTTGGTTATACCTCCTGCCCTGATATTTGTCCTACGACGTTACAAAATTTAAACTTTATCTATGATGATTTGAAAGCGATTGCTCCTAATAGCCAAGTGTTATTAGTCAGTGTTGATCCTCAACGTGATAGCCAAGAAAAATTGGCGCAATATATTGCTTATTTTAATCGTGAATTTATCGCATTACGCGCGGGGCACGAGGTGTTATTTCCATTTGCACGCAATATGGGGCTTATGTACGCGATAAGTGGCGAAGGGGATAATTACTTGGTAGACCATAGTGCTTCTTTGGTGTTAATTAATCCGGCCGGTAAAGTCGCCGCTATTTTTAAGCCAGAACAAGCTGTCGGAACAGTGCCAAGTATTGATAGCGATAAACTGTTGAGTGACTACCAAAAAATAGTCGCACTGTATTAAGGTAAGGATAAAGTAAGCGATGAGTAACAAAATACTACAGTTCAGCTGTTTCTCTTTGTAACTCGTAGCTATTAACTCGTTGCTCGCTTAGTCATTATAAGTGATACCATTCACCACCTTCTTTTAAAACAAACCATGGTTTTGAATACCAATAATAACGTCCAGGTTTACTAATACTCGCGGCAGTACAGTTACAACGTACTCGGCCTATCGGTAAATCGCCACTAAAATTAATAGTGAAACGATTATCTCCTTGCCAAGTAATTTTCTGTTTACCTAACCCTGATATGTAACAATGCAAACCCGATTTATAAAAATCATCCGTTTCTACATCGAAGGTAATACTTTTAGTTTGTTTGAATTTAACAATGGTTTTAGCTTGTTCACCTTGTAATTTAATATTAAAAGGCAATGCATTGAGTTTATCTCGTAAACCTGAAATTTTGTCATAAGGCATAGAAGCTGGGAAGCGGGGCACATTTGTTAAATCTGTATACAAACCGATTGCCCCTGATTGTTGAGAAAAACCAATAAAATTATTTTCTTTAAGCCAATATTGTATTTCAGGGCTATATTCACCGTAAGGGTAAGCAAAGTAATGCCAACTCTGTCCGGTTTTCTCTTTAATAATGGTTTCAGCTTTTAATAGTAATGTCGTTTGTTGTGCTAGCCATTGTTGTTGAGATAAGCCATCCGTGATTCGTGTTAATGAATCATGTTCAAAGCCATGATTGGCAATGATTACACCTTCATCGCCCAACATTTTTAATTGCGCCCATGAAAGGTAATGTGAATTTATTCCTGTAACAAGAGCGTTTTCATTGCGATTAATAATGCCAGGATTTACATAAATAGTGTATGGGTAGTTATATTTATCAAGTAGCGGTTTAGCATTGGTTAATATATCGATATAAGCATCATCAAAAGTAATCGCAACGGTTTTGTTTTTTAATGGCTGTTGATTTTTTATGTTGTTGATTAGTTGTGATAGCGGGACTACATTGAAACTGTTTTCTTGTAAATACTTGAGGTGTACCGAAAATTGTTCAGGTGTGATACTCGTACTTTTTGGTGTGGTATCGCTAACGTGATGGTATTGTAAAATGACTGCGCCGAAACTGGAAAAGTGAAATAAAAGTAAAAAAATGACTAAAAAATTAGTTCTCATGAGGTTTTCTCTTATGATAGCGACAGTATAAAATAGCAGTGATATAAAATAACGCCTTTTGCGTTAATAGGAAACACTTCTTGTTAATAAATATCAATATAGATCAACAGAAACAACTATTGTTACTGGGTTACTGGCATTACCGATGTTCTTATCAAATATCACTGTGCCATTATTAGAATTAGTTGGTACCGCCGTTATTGATACGGCACTTAATTTAGCGGGTGGTTCTGAGCAAGTATAATTTGATGCTCGCGAGGGGAGTCACTTTAGTATGGCATTATCGTGTTAAAAATTAATAATGCTATCAGCAAAACTAATCCTGATCAGGTTTTAAGCTAGGAATACTGGTACTTCCCATAACATTCAATACTATGCCAACAGCAAAGCAGATAAAAGTAGTGGCTCCCATAGCGGCTTTATTGGCTTCGTTGACATCATCACCATAAATTAGTGTCAGTACTACACCAATGGCGGCAGAGGCAAAGCTCAGTTTAGCTATAATAGCAGTGATTTTTTGCCATAAACGTTGAGGGGGGTGTCGAACTTTTTGCATAATGAGGCCATTAATTGATGAGTAATTATTACGAACGCTAAAGACTAGTGTAGTCGGTTAATAAAAAATTATATTGATAATTGTCAAGTTACGGTCTGATTTTATTGAATAGGAGCATTTTTTTTAGTAGTAAAAAATACCATTATTTTCGCTACAACAAAGCCACAAATTAAGCCAAAAGCATTAGCGGCCATATCTAACCATTCACCATAGCGATTTACATAAGGTTGTATTAATTCTATTGCGCCACTAAACGCAACAAAAGCTAAGGTTATTATCAACCAATGTTTTGGTTGTCTTAATGCCGTTGGAAACATTAATGCCGCGTAAGCGATAAAATGATGCATTTTATCTGTGCCTGGTACGTCGGGTAATTGTGCCGCAGGCCAAAGAGATAAACTAGCAATGGCGGTGAGTAATAACAGCGTAATAGTGAACCAATGTTTGCTAATAAACGTAATCATACGGGGTTTAATATTTTTAAATTTAACAGTTTGACCATGATCGCACTAAATTATGGTAAATACCACTTAAGCGTTTAACTTCATAGTCATCGGCACCACGCTCACTGGTTAATACTTGAATTGATTGGTCAAGTTCAAACAATTGTTCTCGTTGTTGACTGTCACGCACTAAACTTTGCACCCATAAAAAAGCACAAATTCTACTGCCTTGGGTTACGGGTTTTACTTGATGTAAACTGGTTGATGGGTAAACAATAAGATCGCCGGCATTTAGTTTGACTTCTTGCGCGCCGTATTGAGTTTCTATTGCTAATTCACCGCCTTCATAATCCTCAGGCTCAGAAAAAAACAGTGTTGCGGACACATCGGTACGTAAAGACTGACCATTAGCAAGTGACATAATGGCATTATCAACATGTAAACCATAATGGCCACCATGTTGATATTGATTAAATTTAGGCGGAAATATTTTATTCGGTAATGCCGCAGAAATAAACGTTGGGTGTGTTGATAGCCGAGTTAACAAGGTTTGACTTAAATGGCGTGTGAGCTCAGCGTTACCATCAAGTTGCTGGTTTGCTTTGACATGAATAGCTTGACCACCCGCGGTAAGCTTGCCGTCTTGCCATGGCGCACTAAGCAAGTGCTGTTTAAATTGTTGAACTTCATCTTTACTGAGAATTTCGGGAATAGTAAGTAGCATATTTTTTCCTTAAATTAATAAGATGTGGCTTGAGGGTAAATACAATTAGGTTTGATATCAGCAATGGTAGGACAACCCATTAATGCCATCGTAATTTCAAATTCTTCAATAAATAGCCGTAACATATGTGCAACACCCAGCGCACCGGCAACGGCTAAACCATGTAGTTGTGGTCTACCAATTAATACTGCATCTGCGCCCAGTGCTATGGCTTTAAATGCATCTGAACCACGACGTATACCGCTATCTAATAACAGGGTGAAATCTTGACCGACACGTTGGCGTATTTCAGGAAGTACGGTAATAGTGGCGGGTAGTCCGTCAAGTGTACGGCCGCCATGGTTTGACACGACAACACCGGCTAAGCCCATATTTTTTGCTTGTTCAGCGTCATCGGCATTGATGATACCTTTAAGTAAAATAGGCAACTGAGTTTGAGTTTGTAGCCAAGCGATATCATCCCAAGTGGGGGCATTAGCCATAATGCCGTTTAGAATGATACTTTGATCGGGGTTTAACGTTTGTGGCGCAACACCAGCATAAGGCGCTAAGTTAACTGCTTGTACATTTTTTGGCATTTGAAAGTTAGCACGTTGGGCGCGATTACGTAAGCCATTAATCGGTGCATCTATGGTAATAACGAGTGTGCTATAGCCAGCTTGTTCTGCTCGTTTTACTAATGATAGAGTGGCCTGTTTTGACTCTTGAAAATATAACTGAAACCATTTATTTGTGGAGAGCTTATTTGCCATATCTTCCATGGATACTGATGATAATGTGCTAGTAATAAAGCCTACATTCATTACATTAGCCGCTTCAATTGTTGCCAGTTCTCCCTGTGGATGAACTAATTTTTGATAGGCGACAGGCGCAAGTAATATTGGATATTTGAATGTTTGATTAAGTAAGTTACATTGACTTGATGCTTGGCTAAAGTCACTTAATATTTTAGGTTTTAACTTTATGTTGTCAAACGCTTGGCGATTACTATGTAATGTTAAATCGTCAGCAACGCCGCCTTCAATATATTCAAATATATCGTGAGGGATAAAATCTTTGAATAAGCGTTGATAGTCACTAGGGCTTACAACGTCAGTGGGGATTTGAGTTAATTTTTCTCGTAGTTTGGTTGTCTTAATCATGATGTTTCGATTGGTTGTGTACTGTATTGTTTATATAAAACACGAACACAAGCCAATGTTTGTCAGCTTGTGCTCGTTTTTATATTATAAAATTAACCGTTAGAAACCATATTCTACTGTTAATTGTGCGTTACGTGCATTACCAATATAAACGAAAGCACCATTACGGTAACCTGCAAGGTAATAGTCTTTATCAGTGACGTTACCAATATTCAAACGTACGTTAAGTTGCTCATTAACTTTATAGCTAGCAAATAAATCTAGTACGGTGTAACTTGGTATTTCATAATTACCTGCTGGGCTGTCAGGTTGACCAACATAGCTTTCACTAGAATAAGTCACTATTGAGCCAACAGCAAATTTTGAGGTTGCTTGATAACGTAATTGGAAATAAGCACTGTTATCAGCAAAATTAGCTAATGGTTTACCATCAATATCTACAGGATTACCACTGCGATCTTTTGCTTCAGTTTCTAATATTTCTGAATCCATTAAAGCAGCACCAAATTGCACGCTAAGTTCTTCAGTAATGTTACCTACCGCAGATACCTCAATACCTTTAACGCGGTTTTTTCCTGTGTTTAAGCTGCCTAATGCTTCATAGTCACTATCACCAATACTTTCCATAACATCACTTTTAGTGATTTGAAAAATGGCAGCGGTAAGTAATAATTTGTCGTTTAAAACATTCCATTTAGACCCTAATTCAATGTTTTCAGTTTGTTCTGGTTTGCTACCTTTAACTTGTTGAGTATTACCACATAGGCCGCCATAACCACAACTACTACCAACGTCTGACTCACCACCATTAATGTTACTTGAAGTACTGTATGTCGCGTAAACATTAGCATCATCATTGATGTTATAAACTAAACCAATATGGCCATTAAATAAAGTATCAGAATAATCGTATAATCCTGCATTTCGACCACTTATTTCATTTTTATAATCGAAACTATCAACACGTAGTCCTAAGAATAACGACCAGTGTTCATTAAAGGTAATAGTGTCCATTACTGATAATGATATTGTTTCTACTGAAAAATCAGAATCTTGCTCGATTTTAGTAATTTGACGACCTATTTTACTATTAATATTATCAAGATAATTACCATTACCATCTGTTATATAATAATAATTTCGAGTGTAATCTCCATATCCAGGATAAAATGTTGTTACTGAATCATCAGGTGTATTACTAGCCGTTAACTTATAATTACCATTCGTTACATTCATATCTGAATATTCAATACTAAATACAAATTGGTTTTTAGTATTGGCTATATTGGCATCCATAAAAATATTTGATTGGTTGACAAAATAGTCAACTTCTTGCCAACCTTGGTGGTTATCAAGTGAAATTGCTGCAGCACCAGGAGCAATGGGGTCAGTGTCAGAACGAGTAGCATTAATTGCACCTGTAGTGACATAGCCATTATCAGTAGTACCATAACGTGTCGTATTATCTAATCTTAATGTGTCATTAAAATCATAGCCTAAGCTCAAAGTAGCTACATTAATTTTTGAATTAAGAAAATCTTCATTTTGTACATAAGCAGGAAGATTTTTAACTATTTCTGTTGTAGAACCTGGTGTATGCAATGATCCTAAATCTGGAGAATCTTTAGCATCTAAATAATAGTAATCGGCAATAAAGTTTAATTTTTCGGTTGCTTGATAGCTACCTGAAAGTGCAATACCGGTACGTTCTTTATCTGCTGGCGCACGATCAGGCACATCTTTTTCGCTGTATAATAAATTTGCACGTATAGCGGTATCATCATTAATTTTAATATTGCTGTCTAAAGCAATGCGACGGTAATTATCAGTCCCTAAACCCGCTTGTAGTTTATTAAAGTTGTATTCGGTACTTGCTTGCTTGGTTATCGCATTAATTGCGCCACCAGTAGTGCCGCGACCAGCAAAAGTAGAGCTTGGTCCTTTCGTTATTTCTATTTGTTCAACGGCAAAGCTTTCACGGGTAGTCATACCTGGATCACGTAAACCATCAACAAATACATCACTACGTGCTTCATGACCACGAATAATATAGCGATCGCCAAAAGCATTACCGTTTTCACCTGTACCTAAGGTAATCCCTGGTTGTGCTGCTAATATTTCACTTAAATCAGTTTTTCCTGATTCTTGTATCGCTGTTTGCGTTAATACGCTAATGGTTTGTGGGGTGTCGGCTAATGGTTTAACGTGACGACTATCACCTGAAATTTTAGCTTTGTATGGAGCACCCGCTTCAGCGTATGGGTTAGTATCACTAGTACGCTCTTCAATGTGCATGGTATCAAGCACTATTGGTTCGTCATTTTGTTGTGCATTTGCATTAATAGAAGCGCTAACTAATAATGCTGTGGTACTTAACAATAAAGCACTTTTACTGTGTGCAATGATTGGCTTTCGTAAACTTAGTACGGGTTTGTGTATGCGAGATTTCATGTTTTTTCCTATATAAAGATTAATGATTGGTGATCAGTGAATAGTCAATTGGTATCACCAAGGTTAAGCGCTCTCTTTTAAGTTGTTCAGGTGGCTCCGGTAAAGGTTCAGCCAGCGCTAACATAGTGAGCGCCGATTGATCCAGTAACGAATGTCCTGAACTTTTTCTTATGCTTTTACTGAGTATTTTACCCAGTGGGTTTATGGTAAATTGCAGATGAACAATACCCTTTTGTTTTTGTTTTTTAGCTTCAATGGGATAGCGTTTATATTGATTAAGCCAAGCCATTAAGTGAGTGTAATAGTCTTGATTACTGCCTTTAAAGCCACCAGTTGATTTTTGCTTACCGCTGCCAGTGGCTTTAATGCTAGCAACAGATGAAGATTGTTTTTCAGCTTTTTCTTTTACTAGCTCACTATCTGTAAGCTTTTCTTTAGTAACGTTTTTTTCTGGTTTTATTCGTTCTTTTTTAATCGGCAATAAAGTTTTTTTAGCCACGATATAGTCACCTTGCTTTTTGGCTGGTGGTAACTTTTTAGTCGTTAATTGCTTTGTAAGGAGCTCATTTTTTTTGATAACCTCTTTTTTTATTACGGAAGCCTTAATTGGCTTTTTCGGTATTATTTTTTTAGGCTTATCTTTAGGTTTCTCTTTAGACTTAGATTCTTCTTTTAATAGCTGATTAGTCATATCAACATAAGAGCCTATTTGGCCTAACCCTATATCAATACCACTTTCACCGTCACCTGTTGCACCACCAACCTGTGTAGGAGTTGCATATGACAAATAACTTACGGCTATCATGAGATGAAACACCATTGAAAGCGTTAGCATAACTACCCAGCGAAACCATGGACGACTAACCATTTAATTTGCCATCGATTTTTGAGTAATTAAATTAATGCCTTGTACTTTATGTTCTCTAATAACATTCAATACAGTATCTAAATCGATTGCAGTTACCTGTTTATCGGTATGTAAATTGATATTTGTCGGCACTTGTTGTGTTAATACTTGCTGTAACTCCGTTAATGAAATTTTCTTATTACTCCAATAAATTTCATTATTTTGGGTAAGTAATATTTGTGCTGGCAATGCTTTAATAGGGTTGTCAATATTACTTGCAATAGGATGATTAACGTCAACAGGTACTGAGGGCTGTATTGAGCCTGCAACCATAAAAAATATCAGTAATAAAAATACAATATTAATTAATGGAATAAGCGCATCATCAGCTGACTTTTTCTTTAATGGCTTTATTAATAACTGCTCCATCGCTATTGGTTGTCCTGCGTATTCAGTACATTGCCTAGCGTTACTTGCATTATTCCAGCGCTTTTTAATTGCGTTAACGTATCGATTATTTTTTGCACTTTTATTTGAGGCTCAGGAATTAATACCGTATGTATGTTGGGAGCAAGTTGAGAGGTTAATGTTAATAAAGTACTAAATTTTTGCTCTTTTTTATTGGTTGCGTTACCCCCATTTACTAGCAAAGAAAACTCATTATTTTCATGTAATATTATTAATTGGGTTTTCACTTCATCACTTGTGATTGTGCTACCCGCGACTGACGTTTGTAAGGTCACGCTATGCCATTTGATGAAAGTTGAGGTGAGCATGAAAAACATTAATAGAATGAAAACCACATCAATTAACGCGGTTAAGCTGATGGTTTTCTTAACTCTAGATGAGGCCAGAAAATTGACATCATTGGTTAAATTCAATGAGCTATTCATGAGGCGTTTTGTAATGTCGCGGTAGGCTCTACTGTTTGTAGATGAATATTTTTATGGTTAATACTTGTTTGTAACGTAAATAACCAACCAATATCATCACTAATTTTACCTGTTTCTATTTCTACTTTACGCTCTAAGTAGCTGTGAACTATTGATACCGGAATTGCAACTGCCATCCCTACGGCTGTTGTTAATAATGCTTGCCAAATACCACCTGATAAAATAGCAGGATTAACTTGCGAGCCAGCAGCTTCCATTGCTTTGAAAGCTTCGATCATACCTAAAACTGTGCCGAGTAAACCTAGCAATGGGGCAATCATGGCAATCACTTCTAATACGCGTAAATAACTGTTTAGTTGCGCAATTAATAGCTGTGCGAGGCGAATTGATTCAGATTTTGCGGCATTTAGGTCTAAAAGTGAATTATCAAATAATTGTAATATTTGAAATATTAATTGGGCACGTGGATTACTATTATTCTCAATTAGTTTTAAAGCATCATTACGTTGGTTTTTTTCAATGAGTTTACGGGCATTATCGGCGTTACTATCGGATAATTTTAATTCACCCCAAAATTGCCATACTTTATAAAAAAATACAGTAACCGCAATTATTGAACATAAAGTTAAAGACCAAATGACGGCACCGCCATTGAGGATAAGGTTAATAAAAGACAACATGATTTATTGCGAACGCTAATATAAATAGGAATGATTTGCATTTATATTATGTTTTATTTGTTATGGTGTCAATTATTTTATATCAGGTGTTTTTTAACTTTTAAGGGTGTATACCAAAGCCTCTTCAAGATGCGAGCTTCAGGACTACACAGTAATTATTGATCATGGCGCATTTTTTTATTAATGGTCATTCCCTTAAAATACAAATGCAACGATGAGCATGATTTGCTCTGAAGCCCAGTAGGGCGAGCTTAAAGGGCATATATACTACGTTATTGATTTCGACAAGCGCTCGCTTATTAAAGAATGAAGGAGCATATTTTCCTGAACAACCATTCTCTTTAATCAATGCTTTGTCTATAAGCTTTTTAATTCTCGCTGAATGCGGCGTATTGGGATGGTTTAGGTATATATTTTCTCAAGAGCGGTCTCTTGAAAGGGGGTTGTATAAAGGGTTAACGTTTACTCAAAATAACTAATAAGCGATTAGCAAAAATGCCTAGATAACCCCAGGCCGCGATGATGCAAGCAAATACGAGTATAACAACACCGACAACTTGCCATAAATGATGATAAAAATATCCTAGAGCAATAAAGAACAGACCTAAAGTAAAAAGGCCAAGCCCGCGCAAAAATATAGCTAAGCTACGCTTTGGATCTTGACCTAATTTAGCGAGTAAATTATTCATCTATGCCAGCTCACTTTAGGGAACTTGCTCTGAGCCCGAGGAAGAAATGAAGGCTTAATAGTAAGAATGTTCACCGCGTTCATGTTCAGTGGCATCTTTGACGCCTTTAATTTCATCACCCATTAACTCAACTAATTGTTTTTCAATACCATCTTTAACTGTTACATCTATTTGGCTACAACCATTACAGCCACCACCAAATTGTAATACGGCATAACCGTCATCAGTGATTTCAACTAAAGTACATTCACCGCCATGTCCGGCAAGTTGTGGATTAACTTCTGCTTGAAGAAAATAATGGACACGCTCAAAAAGTGAAGCATCATCAGCGACTTTACGCAATTTTGCATTCGGGGCTTTCAAGGTAAGTTGTGAGCCCATTTGGTCGGTCACAAAATCAATTTCGGCCTCTTCTAAGAAGTTTTTACTGTCCGCATCAATCATGGCGGAAAAGCCATCAAAAGGTAATGTAATATCATCAGGCTCTACTGCATCAGCAGGGCAGTATGAAACGCCACATTCAGCTTTAGCTGTACCTGGATTTACAACAAATACACGAATATGTGTGCCCTCTGCTTGTTGGGATAGCAGCTTGACAAAGTGCTCTTGGGCGGTAGGTGAAATAGTGATCATAATACAGGGCTCTCTTTGTTCTTAAATAGATATACTTGAGTATTTTACTCAAGTATATCTATTTTACTCCGCAATCTTGTGATGTGCTAATTATTTTTATGCTTTTATTTTAATTATTTTCATTTTTATATGCTGCACAGATGCAAAATTACTTATCCACCAAGGTTTGTTTTAACCTGAAAAAGTATTACTAAAGCAATTTTTGGTATTTAAAATAGGCCAACGTCATTTAAAGCCTGATCAATTAAACTGTATTGTGGGTGTTATTTATACGACTCAACTTAATAAATTATCCCCATTGGCCTTTAGCTTTCTCGTAATGAATCACCAGATAATAAGTTGTTTTTTTCTAAAATTCTTAGTACTCAAGATCAATAATTTTAGTTTTTTGGTAGCGTTAAACAAACAGTGATGACAGTTACTTTTTCAACACCTTTGCATTTTAACAGTTTACTGATTTCGCTGGCGGTACTACCTGTGGTTAATACATCATCAATCAGCATTACATGTTTAACCTTTTCAGGTAACGGTTGCGGTAAGACAAAAGCATTCGCTAAATTATTACGCCTTTGTGTGCCTGTTTGTCCAACTTGGCTGGTATTTTTTTTAATGCGAACTAAGGCTGAGCCTTGATAAGGTAATTGCAACAGTTGCGAAAACGGCTTGGCAATTAAATGCGCTTGATTATAGCCACGTAGTTGCCATTTACTGATATGCAGTGGCACACTTAAAACAAGATCTACGGATGATATTGACTGTGTTTCTAGCCATTTTTTTGCAAGTAAAGCAGCGAATAATGAGGCTAACTCAAAACGACCTTGGTATTTTAATTGTGACAGCCAATGATTGAATGGCGCTAAATATGGTGAGAGGCAAAATAAATGATCGAAATGAATATTCGGTAAGCTTCTGTTTACTGCTGGCCAATTAAGTAAATCACCCTGAATAATTTCTTGTTTGAATAGCGGCAGATCAGCTAAACAAGTCGAACATATGAGTGTTTGTTGTTGGGTGGCATTGCCGCATAAGTCACACTGAGCAAAAACTAGACGAATGCGATGATAGTAAATATGAATTTGTGATTGCCAATTGTTTTTCAGTTTGCTTAACGCTAGCCATTCCATTGTTATCATCCATTTTGTAAAATAGTATTCATTCACTTACTGCTTAAGAGATAAGCATGGCAGAAACGCTTCAATTTACCACTTACCTTAAACCAAAAAAACAATCTATTTCTATTGTTTTACTGCATGGATGGGGCTTGAATTCGGCTATATGGCAACCATTGATTGCGAGTTTACCTACTGAGTTGATTGATGTTTTTCATGTGATAACCATTGATTTGCCTGGCTTTGGCATCAATGTTAATAAAGAAATCAGTCCTTATTCTTTGGTTAATATTTGTCAGCATATTGCAAATACGGTAGAACAACCGGCAATTTATTTAGGTTGGTCTTTAGGTGGTTTAGTCGCTACTGAAATGGCGTTAATGTTCCCTGAAAAGGTGCTAGGTTTAATTACTGTTGCAAGTTCACCACGATTTCTTGAGCAAAAAATAGCAAAAGTTATTGAAGGAGAGGTAGTTAATCAGCTGGTATGGCCGGGGATAAAGCCACACGTTCTTGATGTTTTTCATCAGCAATTAGAAATAGATGCTGAAAAAACTATTAATGGATTTCTAAAGTTACAAGCGATGGGTAGCCCACATGTTCGCCAAGATATTAAACAAATAAGTCAATTAGTCTTTCAGCATGATATGGCAAATAAAAACACTTTAGATGAGTCATTAAAATTATTAGAAACAAGTGATTACCGCTTAAGGTTAATAGATATAAATCAACCTTTTTTACGTTTATATGGCAGTGCAGATAGTTTGGTGCCTAAATCCGTTATTGAGCAAGTTGCTAAGTTTGCTAAGCATAATAGTGATCAACATATTTTTGAACGGGCATCTCATGCGCCTTTTATTTCGCACCTTGATGATTTCACTCAAGTATTAATAAATTGGCTATTAACTAAATTTGTTCGTTGATTTTTAATCATTTACTCAGTGTATGATACGACTTTACGCTTTACTTTTTTATTGTTTTGATTAATAATTAAGCAGTGCAAGGTGGGCGAAATAAGGGGGTTATAATGGAAATACAATCAGCATTTAATTCAGGTATACAGGGTTTCCAAAAAGCAACGGACGAAGCTAATCAAGCCGCAGTAAATATAGCTGCTGAAACGAGTGCTAGTCGTGACGAAAGTACTATTACTCAGACAGAAATTAGCCAAACGGCAGTGAATAACGAGCAAAAAATACCTGATTTGAATCAATCAATTGTTGATTTAAAAGTTGCTGAATTTCAAGCGAAATCATCAGCGCAGGTCATTAAGACCGCTGATGAAGTACTTGGCACTTTACTTGATGTAACCGCTTAATTTTTTGGCTATGATCTAACTTATTATGAATATTACTCCGCAAGCGCCTAATTTATCTGTTCCTACTGTGCTTAATCCGCACACGGAAAGCTTGCGTCGTGAAAATAACCAACGAGAAATTATCACTCAGCCTGCAGCACTGGCTCAGTCGGCAGCAGAAAAAGGTGTGTCGTCTGATCGAGAGCGGGGAAGAACGCCAGCTCAAAATAGTGAATATATTGATTTTGTTAGCCTAAAAGAAAAAGCAGAATTAGCGAACAATACTATCTCAGAGCAAAAAGGCGATCAACAAAGCGAACACAAAGAAGAGCAGAACAAAAATTCTTCTCAACATTCTGCAATAAATGAAACACAAGATGATGAAAGCACGAACAATTTATCTGAAAGTGACTCTCACAATAAAGACGTTCAACAAGAGCGTGTTATTAATGAATTACAGCGCAGAGATAAAGAAGTTCGTTCTCATGAATTAGCACATGCGGCGGTAGGGGGATCTTTTACCGGAGCGCCTAATTATTCTTTTAAAACAGGTCCTGATGGCAAAAAATATGCGGTGAGCGGTGAAGTGTCGGTAGATCTATCTACGGTCGCAGGTAACCCCACAGCAACGATTGCAAAAATGCAAAAAGTGCATGCAGCGGCATTGGCGCCTGCCAACCCTTCAGTACAAGATACTCAGGTTGCCGCTAACGCGATACAGATTATTCTACAAGCACAATCTGAATTACAAATACAAGGTAGCCCAAAGGCCGTTGATGATGGTTTATTAGCGGTTGATTCAGATCAAATAACTGAAAGTGAATCAGGTGATGAACAACGGTTTGATGCTTTTATTAATAAAACACTGACCGCGCAAGAATCTGTTGCACCAACACAATCTAATGAGGTGTTGCAGCGCGCTGTCAGAGTTGAGACTTTTTATTCAAATATAATGCAGGCTTATGAAAAACCTGTTACTTACCAGTTTGAACTAACGGCCTAATTTTAATGACACTTACTTTCATTTAATCAATAAAAACACCTGCAATCGCAGGTTTTTTTATTGAAACAAATAACGTGTTATAAAACGGTTTAAATCCCGTAGTCTTGGCGATACTGTTTAATACTGGCTAAACTTACGACTAATTCAGCATCTGTAGCCTTATCGCCGGTAAGCTTTTCTTCAAGAAAAGTAACTACGTCAGCGAGGGTGACAATAGCAATTACCTTAGTACCAAAATCGCGCTCAACTTCTTGAATGGCTGATAATTCACCTTGGCCTTTTTCTTGGCGGTCTAAGGCGATTAATACCCCTGAAAGTTCGGCACCGTGTGCTTTAATTATTTCCATTGATTCACGAATTGCTGTGCCAGCAGTGATCACATCGTCAACCAACATGATTTTTCCGGTAAGCTCAGCGCCAACTAAGCTGCCACCTTCACCATGCGTTTTTGCTTCTTTGCGATTAAAGCAATAAGGCACATCAAGGTTGTGATGATCAAATAATGCTACCGTGGTGGTGGTGGCAATAGGGATACCTTTATAAGCGGGGCCAAACACTAAATCAAAGTCAATGGCAGCATCAACCAGTGCGGTAGCATAAAAGCGTCCTAAACGGGCTAAATCACCACCGGTTTTAAATAAACCAGCATTAAAAAAATAGGGACTAGTGCGGCCTGATTTTAACGTAAACTGACCAAAGCGCAGTACTTGTTTAGATAAAGCAAACTCAATAAAGTCACGTTGATAATCTTTCATTTTTTTCTCCAAATTACTTTATATATTTTAGCTTAATGCTGCTTTTTGGTGGTCGAATAACTCGTTGATGGCATCTTTAGATAGCTGCATCATTGCTTGCATTTCTTCAAAGCTAAAAGGCTCTTCTTCAGCAGTACCTTGCACTTCAATAAGTTTACCTGTGTCTGTCATAACGACATTCATATCAGTGTCTGCATTTGAATCTTCTGCGTAATCTAAATCAGCGACGGCTTCGCCTTTATATATACCAACAGAGATAGCGGCAATCATATGCTTAAGTGGATTAGTTTTAATGATATCTTTAGCGCGCATATAATTAAGCGCATCAACTAAAGCAATACAAGCACCGGTAATTGAAGCCGTACGTGTACCCCCATCGGCTTGAATTACATCACAATCGACTGAAATAGTATTCTCACCTAAGGCTTTTAAGTCAACTGCGGCACGTAACGCTCGGGCAATTAAACGTGAAATTTCTAAGGTGCGGCCACTTTGTTTTCCCATTGCTGCTTCTCTGCGCATACGGGTATGAGTAGAGCGCGGTAACATGCCATATTCAGCCGTAATCCAACCTTTACCTTGGCCTTTCAAAAAACGTGGTACACCTTGCTCAACTGAAGCAGTACAGATAACTTTAGTGTCGCCAAATTCAATAAGTACCGAGCCTTCAGCATGAGCGGTAAATTGACGAGTAATGGTTACTGGGCGAATTTGCCCTAATGTTCTGCCGCTTGGACGCATAATGTGACCCTTTTAATAAGCTTAATAATAATAATTGGCGGTATTATAATGCCTCAACACTTTTTTTGAAATATAGTTAAGACAATAAAGGTCATCTTGCCAGTAGATCGTAATTTAATGCGATATTTTCAATAGTGAGAAAAGAATGAAATCTGTTTTATTAGTGGTATTGGCTTTAATGGTGAATGTTGCTGTATTTTATGTCAGTCCAATTTATGCCGAGTCGGTTAATGATAATTTGTTATCTCACTTGTCTTTAGAATACGAACTACCGGAGTATAGTAAAGTCTATGATGATCAACGTGATCCATTTAGTGATGCCAATGCTGCTTTAATACTCGCTAAAAAAACCAATCGTAATGTTTTGATTGAGATCGGGGGAAATTGGTGTACTTGGTGTCATAAAATGGATGCCTTCTTATTAGCAAACCCTAACGTCTATCAAGCACTGCATAACAAGTATGTACTATTAAAAATCAGCGTCAGTGATGTTAATGAAAATGAATCTTTTATGAAGTCATTACCGCCAGTTTTAGGCTATCCTCATATGTATGTTTCTACGGCAAGTGGCAAAATGTTATTGTCGAAAGATACGGCTGAACTACAAGATAATAACGGTTACTCCAAAGAGTATTGGTTAACTTTTTTGAATCAATGGCAACGTAAAGCAACGTTACCAAAGCTATAAGGAGTATCACTTGAAATCATTTTTCGATAAAAACTATCAAAGCCCCCTTTGGTTTATGAAAAAAGGTGATAACAAAAGTGAAGATAATCAATCTCGTCGTCGATTTTTAAAGTCTGCAGCAGGCGCTACGGCCATTGCGGTATATCCTGTTATGCCACTGTCAGCAAAACAGCAAGAAAAAGCGCTTGTACAGCTAAATAAATTGAGAAAAACCGATCCCTGGTTAACGCTTGAAGCCACGCTTATGCACTTATTGCCTGAGTCGGAAGCATCAACTGAGGCTAGCCCAAGTGCAAAAAGCATTAATGCCTTAGCTTATTTGTATCAAGTAATGACAGTGCAACCAACAGAAGAAGAGGAAAAAGAATTCATTATAAAAGGGGTTGGCTGGTTGAATGGCTTTGCTCAAAGTCAGCAAGGAAAGCCTTTTGTACAATTATCAATTAAACAAAAAGAAGTAACACTTCGTGGGATCAGCAATTCGAGCGCAGGCTCTAATTGGTTATCAACTTTATTGGCCTATATATTTGAAGCCATGTTGGCTCCACCTGCTTATGGTGGTAACCCTGACGGTATTGGTTGGCAATGGCTTGAGCATCAAGGAGGATTTCCATTACCGAAAATAGGACAACGATATTTTGAATTGCCGTTACGTGGTAAAGCAAAAAATCAAATTGCTATTCGTGCAATAGAGCCTGTAAAAAGTAATACTCGTCTTGCTAATACTCCGCTAATTAAGAGAACAAACAAAGCATGAAAAACATAACTTATGATATATGCATTGTTGGTAGTGGTGCTGGCGCCTCACCCGTTGCTTACACTATGGCTAAAGCAGGCGCGAAGGTTTTAGTATTAGAAAAGGGGCCATGGCTAACAGAAAAAGAATTTTTTAAAGATGAATTAGCCATCAGTATTCATGATGCTTATAACCCAAAGCTTAGTGATGAGCAGCATGTTATTGAAGAAGAATACGAAGATGCAGAAGGTAATGCTTTCTGGCAAGGAGAAAAAACGAGTGATTCTGGCTGGACGTGGTGGAATGGTACGGTAGTCGGCGGCTCCTCAAATTTTATGAGTGGCTATTTTCATCGATTAAAGCCGATAGATTTTCGTTTGAAGTCTGAATTTGGCGCGATAAAAGGGGCTAATGTCGTCGATTGGCCCATTAGTTATGATGAACTTGAACCTTATTACGCCATGGTTGAACGCGAAGTAGGAGTTTCAGGACGTGTCGTTGAACATCCTCACCAAGAACCGCGCTCAACTGATTTTCCATATCCGCCCATCGCTGAAGTACCTATGTCGTCATGGATAGATAAAGCCGCAGATAAAATTGGTTATCATACAGTGCCAGTACCTCGCGCGGTGTTGTCGCAACCCGCAATGGGTCGACATAGTTGTGAATACTCAGGCTATTGTAGTAGTTATGGTTGTTCGTCGGGTGCTAAGGGCGGTGGGCGAGCTGCCTTACTTAATCATGCGGTTGCAACCGGTAACTGTACTATTAAGCCGAATGCCAAAGTGTATAAAATAGTAACAGATGATAAAGGTAAAATTACTGGTGTTCAGTATTATGATGCTCAAGGCCGTCAGCAAAGTGTTCGTGCAAAAACTTATGTGGTTGCTTGTCAGGCGGTAGAAACCTCTCGATTGTTATTGGCTTCCACAGGAGAGAAGTTTCCGTATGGTTTGGCTAATAATAATGGTCAAGTAGGTAAAAATTTACTGTTTAGTGCTGGAGGCACAGGTAGTGGCGATTTTATTTATGAACAACTTAGTGCGCAACAGGTAAAAGAATTAAAAGTTGTTGGCCCATTTGTAAATAGAGCATTGCAAGACTGGTATCAAATTGATGACAAAGCTTTTGTTGGTGCCAATATGAACGGTCAGGCCAAAGGTGGCACCATTGATTTCTTATTTCATCAAAATCCTATTGCCCGAGCTAGTGGTACACAATGGGGTATTGATAATGAAGGGGAAGACAAATTACTTTGGGGAGAAGAATTAAAACAAAGTATCAAGCAAGAATTTACCACCTATAAAACCTTACGCTTTGAGGTATTTAATGACTGGTTGCCTACTGATGATTGCTTTGTTGCGTTAGATAATAAAGTGACGGATAAGTGGGGCGATCCGGTTGCTAAAGTGCGTATTGGTTATCATGAGCATGATTTAGAAGTAGGTGAATACCTATCACTAAAAGCCGAAAAACTCCTCGTTGCTTTAGGAGCAAAAAATATTTCTTCTTCAGTGAGCAGTTATCCTGCAACGAACTTAATGGCAGGTGGTTGTCGTTTTGGTGATGATCCAAAAACATCAGTATTAAACAAAAACTGCCAAGCCCATGAAGTAGATAACCTTTACGTCACCGATGGCTCATTTATGCCTACGGGGGGTAGTGTGCCTTATACTTTTACTATATACGCCAATGCCTTTCGTGTTGCAGAGCATATTAAATATCATTGGCAGCAGGCTCAGAAACAGGCATAATTAGCTTAATTCACTGGTATTAATCCACCGAGTCCTATTATCGTCATTCCCGTAGTCACTTAGTCGGGAATCCATGCTTGCTTCAATCAAAAACCTCGAAGCGGGCATACTAATAGAGATGTCGATATATTTGAGTACCATTTTTTAGCCATTTTTCAGGTAATTATTATGATCCACAGCATGACGGCATTTTCACGTTTTGAAGTCAAAGGTGATTGGGGCAATGCAGTTTGGGAAATTCGCAGTGTTAACCAACGTTTTTTAGAAACTTATTTCCGTTTACCTGAACAGTTTCGGAGTATTGAACCCTTATTAAGGGAGCGTTTTCGCAAACAGTTAAACCGTGGCAAGGTTGAATGTAATTTACGCTTTAATGCTAACCCTGGAGCCAAAAATGATTTAGCACTCAATGAAAAGTTAGCTTTACAGTTAATTCAGCATGCTAACTGGATTAACGAGCAGACGTTAAACAGTAAAATCAATCCATTAGAAGTGATGCGTTGGCCAGGTGTGATGGAAGCCGCTGAAGCTGATGTTTCTGTTATTCAGGCTGAGTTGTTGGCGGGTTTTGAGCAAGCACTGAAAGATTTTATAAGTGCACGTGCTAGCGAAGGTGAAAATCTTAAAGTGATGATTGAACAACGTCTTGATGCTATCAGCAGCGAAGCGGATAAAGTACAGAAATTTATGCCCGAAATTATTGAGTGGCAGCGTAAACGGATTACCGATAAATTTGCCGATGCTAACATTGATCTAGACTCTACTCGCGTAGAACAAGAGCTAGTATTATTAGCGCAAAAAATGGATGTTGCTGAGGAATTAGATCGCTTAACTAGTCATGTCAGTGAAACGAAAAAAATATTGATAAAAGGTGGCGCACAAGGTCGCCGTTTAGATTTTATGATGCAAGAGTTTAATCGTGAAGCGAATACGCTGGGCTCTAAGTCAATCAATACTGATGTTACTGCAAGTGCGGTTGAGTTAAAGGTGCTTATTGAGCAAATGCGTGAACAGATTGCGAATATAGAATAACGTTCGTACCAGTTAACGCCTGCCCATAAACCTTTAAAAATCATCACTTAATTATAATTGCTGTTTGCTCTTGTTCGTAATAGTTTGCTAAAGTACATGTCCAACTGGTTACTAAACCAAAGTAGTAACCATTGCATATAAATTTAGTAACCACTTTAGGCTAGCATCATGAATGATAAGCAAATAAAGGCTTTTATACGGACAGGAGTAAAACAAGAAAACCCGTTGGTGATGGTCTCTATATACGCGTACAAACCAAAGGGCTGGCGTACTGGGAAGTTCGCTACACCATTAATGGTAAACGCAGTTTTATGACTATAGAAGGTGGCCTGTACCCAACAATGCCATTAGTTGCAGCAAAAGCAGACGCTGCAAAAATAAAACTGCTTGCCAAAACAGGTAAAGACCCCTTAGCTGAACGTAATAGACTGGGTAACGGCCAACCAAAAACAGTTAATGATTTATTTGAAATTTGGTATGCAAAATTAAGCAAAAGAATCAAAAGTCATGCTGCCAATAAACGCCACTATATTAATGAAATTAAACCTCATATCGGTAACTTAGCTATTACACAAGTTGTTCCAATAGACATTCAAAATATTATCGATAAAATCGTCTCCAGTAAACGCCCAGCAGTCGCCAACAAAACATTAATATGCTTGAAACAGCTATTTAACGAAGCATGTAAGCTAGGTCTGATGATTTATAATCCAGCAAGTCCTTTTAAAATAGCTGATGCTGGCGGTGAAGAAAAAAGTAGAGATAGAGCACTTAGTGAACCAGAACTTGCCATTGCATTTAAAGTCCTACGCGATAATTCAGACATATTCACGCGAGATAATTATTTAACTTTAGCATTACTTGTTTCTCTTGGTGTACGTAAAGGCGAATTGATTGCCGCAAAATGGCAAGAGTTTGATTTTGAAAAGCAAGATTGGAGCCTACCGGTTAAGCGAAGTAAAACTGGCGTTGCGATAAACATCCCCATACCTGGCAGTATCATCCCGTGGTTTGAGGAGCTTCATCTCAGATCTTGTGGATCTGACTATGTGTTTCCATCTAGAAGAGCAAGTAAACGCAGAGGCTATATTTCTGATGATACCCTCAACCATGCACTCGCTAAAATACTTGGAAAAAAAGTTGATAGTAAAAAACAACCTTATGAAAACTTCCTTGGTAAGGCTGGTGTAGATGATTTTACCCCTCATGACATGCGCCGAACTTATCGTACCTTGTTATCTGGGCTTGGCATAACAAGAGAGATTGCAAAAAAGTGCCTTAATCACAAGGTTCAATGTATTAAGCAGCAAACTTGCTAATGATACTGATGCTTTTATTCACTTAAGTCAATTATTAACAGATGCTCTTTTATTAGGTGATAAAATCGGAGTTTACAATGAAAGTGTCGAAAACATTCAGGCATTAAGGGATAACGAAATAATCAAAAAGTCTCAAAGTGCTGGCGGTGATAAATCTAACGAGGTGAATAATAGAATTAAACTGCTAATCGTTAATATCAACAACAAAATGAAATCAGATAAACGCATTTATTCAGCGCCAATACCAGATAAGGCATTAGCTACATTTAACTTGTTAGCCAAATACAGACAAGAAAGTTTAGCTACCAGTACTTTGCAATATTATTTCAGCGAAGCTATGGATAAGAAGTCTAAAGGTGGTAGGCCACCAAAGGGTAAACCATCAGAGGAAGAGCTTTCTCAATGGATGAATAAAACTTTTTCGGCACAAGATGTTAATCAACATTTCTTATAAAACCGAAATAACCTACCGTCCACTAGCATAACCCCTAGTTATGCTAGCACTACCAAATATTACCCCCCTTAATTCATAGATATTCTCTCCTTAACTTAATTAAACGAGAGCAAACATGACCAACCCTTTACAGAACCGACCGAACGCCTTATTCGAGAATCAGAGAGAAGGCAATTAACATCCGTCTGTCGTACGGCTGCATGGACGATGGAACAACAAGGTCTATTTCCAAAACGTCGGAAATTGCACCCTTCAGGAACCACGGTGTGTTGGTTATTAAGTGAAATAAATTTATGGATCAAGGAAAGATAAGTAGTCAACCCATCATGAAGACACATTTTTCAGACCCTATTGAGCAATACATTGATGAAAACCGTCTTCTTGGTAAACCAGAAATTCAAAAGATACTAAAAGTAAGCCGTTCAACGTTAGCTCGTCGTGTTAAAAAAAGGCAATTCCTAATGCCTGCAATTATACAAAATGGACGTTCATTATGGCGATTTAAAGATGTTCAATTGTGGCTTGAGCGAAATTTATCACGCCAGCGTTAATCAGTAATCAAAAGGCAGGTATGGCAACCTGCCTTTTTTATATCTAACGATGACGCACTTTGACGCAGCTAGAGCATAAAAATAAGGCTTGAGAAATAATTAACCCCTTACTTTAACTGGTTATACATATCAAACAGTCAACTTTTTTCAGCGGACGTTTAATAATATAAAGCCAGCTCTATAGTCATTAAACAAATATTCTTATTAATGAAATACCTTAATTTATAATGTTTAAAATAACAGATAATAATTCATTTCTTTTCGCCTATCTAAATCATTTCTATAGTGTTTATCAACCTAAAAAGGGCACTCAAAATACAGTCGCATTAAAACGTGTATTTCGATTATTTGAAATCATGCTGTCTTATTACTCAAGAGTATTCTTAGTCAGAATAGATCTACACCCACAAGCTTTCAGTGTTGATAATAAAGTCACGAGCTTATTTCTAAAAATGTTCATCGCCAAGCTAGAAAACCAATATCAATGTAAGGTGGGTTATTTCTGTGCAAGAGAACAAACCAAAGCTTACGAACCAGACAAACCTTACAAACAACATTATCATTTAGTATTATTGTTGAGTGGTCATAAGGCTATGCTCCCTCATAATATACTTATTCAACTTCAAGCAGATTGGGCACAACATTGCCAAGGTAGCGTCTACTTTGTTGATAAGCCTTATTACATGATACACAGAGGAGACAAAGCCTCAATCAATCCAGCGATATACCGTATAAGCTACCTCACTAAAAATCACACTAAGGAGCATAATAAGCCAGCTAACAGTTATTTATGTAATGAGATTAAGTTAAGAGCTAAATATAAGGGTAATTCAAACAATGAACACTTGCTCGTTGACCCTGTGATAACTCACCGAACCAAACAACAAGAACTTAAATATGAAAGTAATATAGCGGCGTATCAAAAGCCAAAACACTTCCAAGAATCAAACTCTAAGATTCAGCTCCATTCCAGTAAGTTACTTGCTACTAATATCTTAAAAGAAAATCATGTAACAGAACTGGCTTAAGAGGTGAGATAATTACTTTTTGATTATTATTTATTCGTTGTTAACTGTGAAAATGCGCAGTTTTACACTAATTTTTTAATCCAAATTCGCAATTTTCGCAGTTGCTTTTCGCAGTGTAAATTGATTAAAACAAAGTATAAAAAACAACAATCACTTAAATTTCAATCGATTATGAGTTTTGCAAATAGGGGTGCTTCAAAAAGGTTGAAGTTTAGTGCATACGTTTTTGAAAATACAACGATCGGTAAAATCCATTACCTTTCTTTTTGAAGTATTGAATACATTTTGAACGAAAATAGTACAAACCTAAAGCTAAGCTTTTTTGTTAAGCTCCTTTATTTATTGTAATATCACTACAGACTAAATAAGGTCAATAGTAATAATGGTTAGCTTATTTTACTTAATAGATGATAATGCAAATCAATAAAAAGGATTTATATGTCTGTACCAAATTACCAATCATTTATGACACCATTGTTGCGCGAACTAGCTGATGGTTGTGTTGTTAGGCTAAAAGACATTGATACTAAGGTTTATAATCAATTAGGTTTAACTCCTGAGCAACTTCAACTGCGAATTCCAAGTGGCAAGCAAACCTATGCTTATCATCGGTTAGGCTGGGCTAAGACATATTTAGTCCAAGCGGGATTAATTGAACAACCTAAACGCGCTTACTGCAACATTACTGATATAGGCACACAAGCCTTAGCTTCAGGTAAAGAGATTGATAATAGATATCTCAGTCAATTCAGCGATTTCATTGCTTTTAAAATGAGAAGTAATAAAGACGAAACTGAAGTACTGCAACACGATTTAGCTAATTCAAGTAATGAGCAAACCCCGCAAGAAACACTTGAAACAGCGTTTGAAACAATAAATTCTGCTTTAACTGCTGATATTCTCGATACCATATTGAAAGCATCACCAGAGTTTTTTGAAAACTTAGTGGTCGATTTAATGGTCGCTATGGGCTACGGCGGTTCACGAAAAGATGCCGGTCAGGCAACACAATATAGCCAAGACGGTGGTATTGACGGTATTATTAAAGAAGATAAATTAGGTCTCGAGATGATCTATCTTCAAGCAAAACGCTATACCAATAAAACCGTAGGGCGGCCAGACTTGCAAGCATTCGCTGGCGCACTTGATATGCATAGAGCTAAAAAAGGTGTATTTATAACCACCAGCAGTTTTAGTAAAGAAGCACAAGAATTTACCGGCATGATTGAAAAGCGAATTGTGTTAATTGATGGTGAAAGGCTCACTGAACTTATGCTCGAACACAACCTAGGTGTCAGCATTAAGCAAGTATTTGAAATTAAAACTATTGATACAGACTATTTTTCTGAAGAATAAGAAAGGACATCTAATGCTTAGTAGGGACAGTAACTTTGAGTTTTTAAAACAGCATGACCCTGTTTATTTTCAGCTGGCGAGTACAGCCGAACAGGTGTTTGCTAGCGATCCCAATACCACTCTGATGAAATTACGTCAGCTAGGTGAAGCGCTGGCGCAAGATATTGCTGCCCGTTCTGGAGTTGAGTTTGACGATGCGACAAGTCAGCACGATTTACTGTATAGAATAAATCGTGCAATAAGTCTTGAACCAATAATAAAACAATTATTTTATACACTACGAGTTGAAGGCAACAGAGCCAATCATCAGTTTAAAACTAAACATAAAGAAGCATTAGACGGCTTAAAATTGGCACGTGAACTAGCAATCTGGTTCCATCGTTCTTTTGCTGATCTCAAGCAGACTTTTAAGCCTGGACCTTTCATTTTACCAGAAGACCCTAGCCACCAGCTACGACTGTTGCAAACCGAAATACTGACATTACAAAATCAGTTGTTCGAAAATAACGAGCAAATTGATAACAGCCAAAAACTGACAAGTTTATTAGCGCAAGAAAAAGAAGAGTATGCCGTTCTTGCTGAGCAAATGGATGTTGAAGCTCGAACATTAGCGCAACAAGCGCAATTTCATGAACAAACTATTATTGAGCAACAACAAGCATTTGACCTGCGACTTAAAGAACTGCAATTACAACTTAAAGAAAAAGACAAAGAAGTTACAGCTGCCCGAAAACAGGTTGGTAAACGCACTAAAAAAGCCAGTAGTAACTTTGAGCTTAATGAAGAACTCACACGAATTATCATCGACCAACAACTAATCGATGTTGGTTGGCAAGCAGATACCCAATTATTAACCTACGCCAGCGGTACTCGTCCTGAAAAAGGTAAAAACATTGCTATCGCCGAATGGCCTACATTGTATCAAGGTAAAAAAGGTCGCGCAGATTATGTATTATTTTGTGGGTTAACAGCCATTGCAGTAGTTGAAGCTAAAAAAGAAAACACCAATGTTGCCGGAAAAATACCGCAAGCCGAACGTTATTCTAAAGGTTTTAAGGTCCATTCACCTATAACAGGAGCATGGATTAATGAAGGGCGAACCGTTGCTTGGGCAGACGAATCAGACAGTCATTATCATATACCCTTTGTTTATTCCTCTAATGGTCGTAATTTCAATAAAAATATCAAAGAACTCTCTGGTACTTGGTTTCGTGATGTACGTAGAGCAAGTAATGCAGCTAGGCCATTAGAAAGCTTTCATTCACCTGATGGCTTAATTGATAAGCTAACACGTAGGAAAGAAGCGGCAGAACAACTACTTCAGCAAGAAGGTTTTAACTATTTAGGTTTACGTGACTATCAAGAAAAAGCAATTCAGGCGGTGGAGACAGCATTAGAACATGGTAAAACCAGCTGTTTACTGGCGATGGCAACTGGCACAGGTAAAACCCGTACCATTATCGGTTTAATGTATCGTTTTCTAAAGGCCGAGCGCTTTAAGCGCATTTTGTTTTTGGTAGATAGAACAGCCTTAGGAAGCCAAGCGAGTGACGCATTTGACGAAGCGCAACTTGAACAAAATAAAACACTGTCTTCAATTTACAATATTGCGCAATTAGGTGACATGGCAACTGAAGCAGAAACGCGAATTAAAGTAGCAACGGTACAGGCTATGGTTAACCGTATTTTTATCTCTGATTCACCGCCGCCATTAGATGAGTTCGATTGTATTATTGTTGATGAAGCTCACCGTGGTTACGCGTTAGACAAAGATATGACTGAAGGTGAAGTAGCTAACCGAGATGCTAGCCAGTATTTATCTTCTTATCGACGAGTATTAGATTATTTTGACGCTGTGAAAATTGGTTTAACCGCAACACCAGCAAAACACACCAGTGATATATTTGGCAAACCCGTTTATACCTATACTTATCGTGAGGCTGTTGCAGCCGACTGGTTAACCGACCATGAACCACCAATAAAATATGAAACCTTATTGAGTAAAAATGGTATTACCTTTGATAAAGGGGAAACGGTTTCGGTTATCAACACCCAAACAGGTGAAGTTGAAACATCTGAGCTGGAAGATGAAGTTAAATTTAATATCGAATCATTTAATAGCCGCGTGATTACCAAGGAATTTAACAATGTTATCTGCGAACAATTGGTTAAAGAATTAGACCCCTTTAGCGACGAAAAAACCTTAATATTTTGCACCAGAGATTTACATGCAGATATGGTTAAAACGGCGCTCGATAAAGCTTTTATAGCTTTGTATCAAGATGATTATAATCAAGCCGCGGTCGCTAAAATAACAGGTGAAAGCGATAAGGTTAATCAGCTGATTCGCAAATATAAAAACGAACGCTACCCAAATATTGCCATCACCGTTGACTTGCTAACAACAGGTATCGATGTTCCTAAAATATGTCACCTAGTCTTTTTACGCCGAGTGAAATCGCGTATTTTATACGAACAAATGATGGGCCGTGCGACTAGGCGTTGCGATGAAATTGGAAAAACGGCATTTAAAATATACGACCCCGTAGATCTCTATAGTGCTTTAGAAGATGTAAACACCATGAAGCCTATCAGTAAAGATCCTAATATCACCTTAGAGCAGCTGATGGACGAACTCACCGATCCACAGCACCTTGAGCAAGCGCTTGATACACCAGGTGAACAAGAGGCAACGTCCCATGCTGACGATGTATTAAATCAGCTAAGCCAGAAAGTAATGCGCGTAATGCGAAAAGCGACTAAAAAAGCAGAAACGAAACCTGAGCTTAAAGATAAATTGAGTCAATTAGAGGCTAGTTGGGGAGTGGCTCCAGACAAACTTCACCAGCATCTTCATCAGTTGGGACCAAAAGACGCAGCAGTATTTTTAATTAAACATAGTAGTTTATTAGATCAACTGGCTGAAGTAAGGCATATCGTTGGTTCAGACCAGATGCCAATTATTTATCAAGGAAAAGACGAGTTTCTAGGACGAGAGCAAACCTATGGTATTCATGAAAAACCTGCAGACTATTTAGACAGTTTTAATGACTTTATTTTAAATAACATTAACAAGTCTGCCGCACTTTCTGTGGTGGTTAATAGACCGAAAGATTTAACCAGGGAGCAACTCAAAGAAGTGAAGTTACTACTTGATGATGCGGGTTTCAGTGCCACTCACTTACAAACTGCTTGGCGAAATAATAGTAATCAAGACATCGCTGCCAGTATTATCGGCTATATTAGGCAAGCAGCTTTAAAAGAAGCCCTAATACCATTTGAGCAACGGGTACAAATAGCAATGTCACGAATCTATAGTGAGCATAGCTGGAATCCAAATCAACGAAAATGGCTTGAACGTCTAGCTAAACAGCTGGTGCACGAAGCTGTTATTGATCGGAATTTTGTTAACCAACGTTTCGCTGACCAAGGTGGTGCCAAACGCTTTAATAGCGTATTAGAAGATCAGCTTGATACTGTACTCAATGAAATGAGTAGCTACATATGGGAAGTAGCCTAATGCGGAGAATAAGTGCTGTTTTATAACGGATATAGGAAACAGCACTTATCTATACATAACGCCACCATATGTATAAAAAAACCATTTTTATATACACATTTAGTTAATATGTATAAACTATCGATAATTCTATACCTATACTCAAAGAGACACTAATGAGCCATAACCTTACTGAGTTACCGTTGCCCAATATTGAAGCATGGGAAACCCGCGCAGTATTAAAACAAACAGCGCTAGCTCATCGCTATTTAGCCGAATTAAAAGGGGTTTCGGCAACCATCCCTAATGAAGCGATCTTAATCAACACCTTAACGCTGCAAGAAGCTAAGCACAGTTCTGAAATTGAAAATATCATTACCACTCACGATGAATTATTCAAAGCTGAACTATTCACTGAAGCTGCATTAAACCCTGCCACCAAAGAAGTACAAGACTATGCTATTGCTTTGCGTACCGGTTTTTCTTTAGTTCGTGACAGTAAACTTATTCGCTTAGCTGACATCCTAGAGATTCAAAAAACGCTAGAAAATAACAAAGCTGGCTTTCGAAGGTTACCAGGCACTGAACTCAAGAACGCGCAAACGGGCGAAGTGGTTTACACCCCGCCGCAACACCCACAAGATATCGTTCAGTTAATGGATAATCTTGTTCAATACATTAATGATGATCAGCTTTGTGATGCTGACCCTCTAGTTAAAATGGCTATTATTCACCATCAATTTGAAAGTATTCATCCCTTTTACGATGGTAATGGTCGCACCGGTCGCATCATCAATATGTTGTATTTAGTAGGACAAGACTTACTAGATCTACCGGTACTTTATTTAAGTGGTTATTTAATTCAAACCAAGACTGATTATTATCAAAAATTACAAGCGGTGCGCGACAACGGCGAGTGGGAACCATGGCTGTTATATATGTTAGAGGGCATAGTACAAACCGCCCAAGCTACCATTAAACTGATCAAAAACATCAAACAATTGATGCAAAATTTTAAACAACAGATACGCGAGCAATTACCAAAAATTTACCGGCAAGAACTACTTAATAATTTATTCAACCACCCTTACACAAAAATAGAATTCATGGTTAACGACCTCGATGTTAGTCGACTAACCGCAACTAAATACTTAGAGCAACTGGTTGAAATCGGCCTACTCACAAAAGAAAAAGTAGGACGAAGCAATTACTACATCAACCAGTCATTATTATCACTGCTGATGGCTCGCCAATAATAGATTGCAGAAACAGTCAAATAAACGAACTAAACACGATTTAAACATATTTTAGGAAGACCAATGAACAACAACGACATCGTACAAAAACTGTGGAATCTTTGTGACGTATTACGAGATGACGGCATTAACTACAGCGACTATGTTACCGAATTAGTCTTGTTACTGTTTTTAAAGATGGTGCATGAAAAAACCGAAGCGGGACTATTCAATAAACATCCCTTGCCCGATGGTTGTTGCTGGACAGACATAGAAAAAAAATCAGGTTTGAACCTGCTCGATGATTACAAACAAATATTATATAAACTGTCGACTGGTAAAGATGCCCAAGGCGATTTCGTTCATAATGATCCACTAATTTTAGCCATTTATGCCGATGCACAAACTCGGTTGCGTGAACCGCGTCACCTTGAGCAACTAATAAAATCACTGGATAAAATTGATTGGTTTAGTGTCACTAAAGACGGTTTAGGCGATCTTTACGAAGGCTTGTTAGAAAAGAACGCCAATGAAACAAAATCAGGTGCTGGTCAATATTTTACTCCACGTGCCTTAATTGACTCTATGGTACGTTGTATTAAACCAACTCCGGGTGAGGTTATTCAAGATCCCGCCGCGGGTACTGCAGGTTTCTTAATTGCCGCCGATCATTACATGAAAGGTTTGAGCGATGATTACATGGACTTAATCCCCAAAGAAGCTAATTTTCAAAAGAATGAAGCATTTGTCGGTGTCGAGTTAGTACCATCAACCCGCCGTTTAGCATTAATGAACTGTTTATTACACGGCATGGAAGGTGACGATGAAGGTGTGGTGCATTTAGGGAACTCGTTAGGGCAAGTAGGTGCTAGTTTGCCTAAAGCCGATATTATCCTAGCCAACCCACCTTTTGGTACCTCTAAAGGTGGCGACGCCTCTATTACTCGCGACGATTTAACCTTTCCCACCAGCAATAAACAATTGGCATTTTTGCAACATATTTACCGCAACTTAAAGCCCGGTGGTCGCGCTGCCGTGGTACTGCCAGACAACGTATTATTTGAAGCAGGTATCGGTAAAGACGTGCGCAGCGATTTAATGGATAAATGTAATCTGCATACTATCTTGCGCCTGCCAACGGGTATTTTCTACGCTGCTGGCGTTAAAACCAATGTGTTATTTTTTACCAAAGGCAGCGTCAAAGACAAGCACCAAGAAGAAAACTGCACCGACAATACTTGGTTTTATGATCTACGTACTAATATGCCAAGTTTTGGTAAACGCACACCTTTTGGTCAAAGCCACCTTAAACCATTTGAACTTGTTTTTGGCGAAGATGCCAATGGACAAAACACTCGCAAGGAAGGCGAATGGAGTTTCACCGAAAAAGATAAGGTGAATGATGCAGTCTTCAGCCGCTGGCAGTGTTTTAGTCGTGATTTCATTCGTGATACTAAAGGTGATTCACTCGATATCAGTTGGATTAAGGATAAAGACAGTGTTGATGCTGCTGATTTAGGAACACCTGAAGAACTAGCCGGTGAAGCTATGACGGAGCTGAAAGGCGCACTGGCAGGACTTGAATCTTTGATAGCCTCGTTAACTGATAAGGTGAAGTAATGAACCAAGTACTACCTAAAGGCTGGTTAGATACAAAGTTGGGCAGTATTGTCGATTATGGTAAGGCTGTTAAAAGTGTTTTGTCAGATGTAGAACCGGACTCTTGGATATTAGAGCTAGAAGATATCGAAAAAGATTCATCAAAATTACTGAAGCTTGTAACCGCATCTGAACGACCTTTCAAAAGTACAAAAAACACCTTTAAAAAAGGTGATGTTTTGTACGGTAAATTACGCCCATACTTGAATAAGGTCATTGTTGCCATTGAAGACGGAGTTTGTTCTACAGAGATAATTCCAATAAATTCAGAACCATTTTGTTTGAATAAATATATGTTTTATTGGCTAAAATGTTCTAAATTCCTACATTATGTGGATGAAGTAAGCCATGGCGTAAATATGCCTAGGCTTGGTACTTCGGATGGTAAATCTGCACCATTTCGCTTAGCACCACTAGCTGAACAAAAAGAAATTGTTACTCAATTGGACAAACTATTAGCGCAGGTCGAAAGCACCAAAGCCCGCCTCGATGCTATTCCCACCATCCTAAAGCGCTTCCGCCAATCCGTTCTCGCCGCCGCGGTGAGTGGAGAATTGACGGAGAAGTGGCGAAGCGATGAATCTAAACTATGGAAAAAAATTAAGCTACAGGAAGCGGCTAATATTATAGATCCACAACCTAGTCATAGAACTCCAAAGGCTGTCGAAGGTGGTGTTCCATATGTGAGTATTGGTGATCTTAAAAGTGACGGCACTATTAACTTTGAAGGTGCAAGAAAAGTCTCACATGATGTACTCGTTGAGCATAAAGCTCGTTATCAATTAAAGAAAGGTGACTTTGTTTTTGGAAAAATAGGTACGCTTGGGAAAGCAACTGAATTACCAATCGACATAGAGTATACCTTGTCGGCAAATGTAATTTTAATTCAACCTAATACTGCTGTTTCTTTACCTAAATTTATACAATATTTTTTGTCTTCACCAACAACAATGGAGGAGGTCGCTAGACAATCTAATTCAACATCTCAAGCAGCGTTTGGGATAAAGAAAATGAGAGCTTTTGTTTGTGAACTTCCCTCACTTGTCGAGCAAACCGAAATCGTCCGCCACGTAGAAGAACTATTTGGCTATGCAGATAATGTTGAAGCCCAAGTCAACGCAGCTCAAGAACGGGTTAATAACCTCACTCAATCAATATTAGCCAAAGCATTTAGCGGCGAACTCACCGCTAAATGGCGGGCACAAAACCCTGATTTAATCACCGGCGAAAATTCCGCAGAGGCCTTACTTGAAAAAATTAAAGAAGAGCGTGCAGCACTTGCCGTTAAAAATAAAACAACTAGAAAGAAAAAAACAATAAAAAAAGTTGTTACTAAAAAAATAGTAAAGCTTGCAAAGGAGCTAAGTAATCCTATCGAGCGGGTATTGGCTACAGAGGGGGCACTCAGTCCACAGCAAATATTTGATAAATTAGCTAATGATTTATCTTTGCCCGATGTTTTTGCCGAAATAGCAAAATTGTTAGCTGACAATAAAATAGCAGAAACCAGCAAGGATGGCGTGAAAGCCGTAACATTGACCTTATGAGATTAATCTACTTAAAAATCATATCAGAGTTTAAAAACCTTCAAGGCATTGAGTTAAAGTTAAATGCTGAGGAAAATCGTACTGTTATTATTGGTCAAAATGGTACGGGTAAGTCTAATATTATCGAAGCTCTGGTACATATTTTTAAGCAGTTGGATTCTGGCGAACCACCAGTATTTAGTTATGATATAAAGTATAAAGTAGGTGATGGCGAGGTGGAAACTTTGCTGCATATAATTACCGATAAAGACAATGAACCCTACTATGATATTAAATATCAGGAGTATAACTCGGGTGTAGCTATAACGGACTGGTTGCCTGTTAATATAGCTAAAGTTAAACGTGATCAATATGGTTTATCTCCCTACCTTCCACGAAATGTATTTGCTTATTATTCCGGCCCAAGTGATAGATTAGAATCATTGTTTTATGAAAAACGCCGAGAATTCTATTTAGAAGTGATAAAAGAAGACTCAAATATTCGAGATAATATTCGACCATTCTTTTATGCTAAACCTTTTCATAGCCAGTTTTCATTACTTGCCTTTTTTATTGCTCGCGGCTTTCCTCAAGCAGAAAAGTTTCTTCAGCGAGAACTATCAATAGAAAGCTTTCAATCAGCTACTTTTGTACTAACTCAACCATCATGGGGCAATAGCGATGTGAATGATTTTTGGGGAGCTACAGGAGCAATTCGTGACTTTCTCGAATTAATTAAAGAGCATTGTCTTGGCTCTGTTGAAACAGTAGAACCCATATTAAATGATTTATCTCGTCGTCAAAAAACAAAAAAAACATTGAGTTTCTACTTGCCGACTAAAGCAAAACTAGACCAACTAGCACGCAATATGCGACCTGAAGATCTCTTCAAAATATTAGAAGCAACTTATCTTTCAGGTGTGTTAGAGCGTGTTGAAATTAAAGTTAAACAAACTAAATCTCTACAAGAAGTTGTATTCTCTGAGCTTAGTGAGGGTGAGCAACAGCTGTTAACTATTTTTGGTTTATTGCAATTTACCGCGAAGCGAGATGCGTTATTTTTACTTGATGAACCCGACACTCACTTAAACCCGAACTGGGCTGCTAAGTATCATCAGTTTTTGGAAATATTTATTCCTGAAGGTTTTAAAAGCCACATCATAATGACCACCCATCATCCGTTGTCTATTGCAGAGTTAAAGCAAGAGCAAATTCAGGTGGTAAAACGTAGCTATGAGACACAGAAAATATCAGTAAAGAGTCCCGATAAAAGCCCTAGGGGAATGAACGTCAATGGCATTTTAACCAGTGACATGTTTGGAATGTTAACGACGTTAGACAACGATACTCAAAGCCTCATTAGAGAACGGCGGGAGTTAGTTGTTACCAACGTCGATCCCGAGCGGCTTGAACAGCTGAATACGAAGCTGGAGGTGTTAGGATATGGTTATATTCATCCTGATGAAGATTATCGCCAATTTTTAATTGCTCGAAGTAAATATCTTGAATATGGCAAAGAGGTAGCATCTGTAGAAGCTCGCAAGAAAATGATAAAAAACATACTTGCTGATATGAAGGTCTCAGGATGAGATATATAGATAAAGATAGGTTCAATAATTGTAAACCTGCAGACTGGGATACAAATGCTCTTGCTTGGTCTTTAAGGGTTGAGCGTTCAGTCACTCCTAAAGATGTTATTAGGAGTATTGGTAACAAGTGGAGTTTACTCAAGCCTGGTTTTATCAGTGAATATGGGGATAAGTGTTGGTATTGATCAGCGATGTTTTTCGCTTGAATCTTTTCGTTACGAACAAAACGATATGCACCTTCCATATCCGCAGGAGAGTGAGTTATTTGCACTATAGGCTTTCCTGGCTCTCTCACTAGTGCTGCTGCTAATTTTACCAAGCGAGATGTTCTTCTTGGGTCACCTAGATTTGCTGTTCCAAATTGGGTATTTGCCCACTCGTTGCTACTATCTATCATCAGTTAAGTCACTTTTGTTATGTACCTCCTGATCTGATCGCAGTAAATTTATTTAGTTCAAAAAAATCTCAAATTTTTCAATCTAGGATTTGTGTATAAGAGACAGCCTAAAGGAAGGGATGAACCCCTTACCCATAAACTAGAAATAATGACTTCATAAGTTCTTTTTAAGGCTTATTCTAATAATTAACTGTAAGCATCAAACGTTAAGTGACATCAATGACTATACCCAGAAAAAAATACACGGCTAAATTAAACTCTGTTACGAAAATAGTGATGAAAAATTATCGCTTTACTTACTACTCAAGATTCAGATTGCGAATATAGAATAGTTATTACCCAACGAATTTTGTCTATTAAATGGCCATCATGAAACGATGGCTTTTTTTATGTGTAATTAAACATGATTACGTAGTAAAGGTACCTATTGCTTGCTATAACATCAGTAGAAATTTTATAAGGATACCTTCAATATGATTACCCTATCCGCAGAGCAATGTCGCATTATCGGCGTAATGCTAGAAAAAGAAACCACAACACCAGAGCAATATTCGCTTTCTGTAAACGCTATTACTACCGGCTGCAATCAAAAAAGTAATCGTGATCCAGTCATGTCACTTGCAGATGGTGAGGTACAAAACGGTGTTGATGAACTGGTAAAAATGAGCCAGTTAATGGTGGATCACAAAGCTTCAGGCCGAGTAAGTAAATATTTTCATCTTTTTTGTGATACCGAATTTGGCAGTTTGAAGTTTACAGCTCAGCAACGAGCCATTATTTGTGTACTACTGCTCAGAGGGCCTCAAACACCAGGTGAATTAAGAACTCGCACTAATCGTTTAGCTGACTTTACCGATGTAAGTGAAGTTGAAACAGCCCTTACTCAATTGCAAAGTTTAAGCAACCAACCCCTGGTTAAAAAACTTGAGCGTGAGTCCCGCTACGTACATTTATTCTCAGATATTGATGAAAGCTACTTGGTTGAGTCTAACGATAACAGTATTCAAAGTGATGCTGCCTCTTCAGAAAATAATAAGCAACTAGCGCAGAGAGTAACAGAGTTAGAGCAACAAGTAGCTTTATTAATAGAACAAGTTACCTGTTTAACTGAGTTACTTGAAGATAAATAATTGTTAAATAAGTAGCGTGAGCAGATAAAAAATATAGGATGATATTTTTTATCATTATTTTAATGTTCTAAAAGTCCATAAAGCCAATAATTTTGTTGTGTTTTTCGATCTATCCTTAGATGCTTTATTAAAAGTTACTTTGAATCGCTTCTGTACTTGCTCGTCATTCACTATTAACCATTTTCATGTTTATATGCATAACATCCGAGCATAGGGTCGCTTTGCTGACCCTATGCTGGTTTTGTTCGCTTTATTAATCTGCAGAGGGGGCGGCAAGATTAATGCCCGTTGCCGAGCTGATTGCCTTCCATAAAACACCAATAATTGCATTCCATACTTTTTCAATGGTAACCATTAAAAGTCCTCTAAGTGTTTTAGCAAAATTCAGCGCCATATCCTCAAGAGAATCTAAAAAGAAATCTCGTAAGTCTTCGTCAATGTCTCCTGATACTACACCCGCAGCGATTATCTCCCCTTGTTTAGCAAGAGCCTTCAATTGCCGTTCAGAAAACCCTCGCAAAGCGGTCACGTCTTGGTTTATTACTTGTGATATAGCACCTTTCATATCGGTAATTAACTGCTCAATATCAATAGACATAACTTTCTCCTTTATCTATCTAAAAATGATTCATAAGTAAGCGCTTGATCCATTGAAATGATTACAGCATTTTTAAATGGCTCTGTTGTAGCTAATTGTTGTCTATACTTGTAAATAAGACCTAACTGATTGAAGGTACTAGCAATGAAGACTAAATCATTTGTAAGTAAGCTTAATCTAATCACTAAAGCACTTTTCTCTATGACACCAGCCCAAAGAGAGGTAGTTCACCAGTCAATTCAAGCATTAGGCACTGAAATTAGCACGGATGAGTTAATCCAGCCACTTTTCGATGCGCTATCCCAATGCCCACACTGTCATTCTAACCGTTTAAAAAAATGGGGGAAGTCTGGTTCAATACAACGCTATCGTTGTAAGGGGTGCTTTAAAACCTTTAATAATAAGACCAATACACCACTCGCTAAACTACATAAGAGTCACTTATGGGAAGAATATGCACGCTGTATGATGTTAAGACTAACCCTAAGAGAAGCCGCCGATATTTGTAATATTAACCTTAGAACTGCTTTTCTATGGCGTCATCGTTTCTTGAAGGCTCAATCGGGTAACAATCACGATAAATTATCTGGCATTATTGAAGTTGATGAGTTTTTCCTTGCCTACTCAGAAAAAGGATCGAACACATTAACAAAGCAAACTAAACCCAGAAAACGGGGTGGCAATATTGATAAAAGAACTAAAGGTGGACAGGTCAGCGTACTTTTATCTATTGATCGTAGTAACCATATGATTAACCCTATATTATCGGCTGATACTACAGCAGAAATAGCGGCAAACCTTACGGATAATATAACGGAAAACTCAGTATTATGTAGTGATGGGTCATGGTCATATGTGACGATTGCGAAAGAAAAAAACTGTGATCATAAACGACTAATAAACGGTAAATTGAGGGTGATAGATAAGGTTTATCATATCCAAACAGTGAACGGAGCAATAGCTCACTTTAAGGGATGGGTTAACGGAAAGATGAAAGGAGTGGCCACAAAGTATTTATCAAATTATCTCGCTTGGTTTAGGGAAAGTAACGCAAAGCTCAATAAACAGGAAATATTAGTGGCGGCCTATGGGTGACAACAGTGTTCTACAACAGAGCCATAAAAAAAGACCGAGTTAACAAATTTTAACAAATATTTCACTAAATAAATGTAAGATCATCTTGTTTCGTCCTTTCTATTAAGATAATGTTTGTCGGCACTTGGCGCTCTATGTATGGTGTAGGTAGTTAAAACACCCATTTTATGTTAAAATATCGAGCGAAAAACAAGTAAAAGGTTTCAGAAAAGAGGTTTTTATATATGAGTAATACAATGCAACTTATTTTACCACAAAGTGGTAGTATTGAATCGTACATGCAATCAGCATATAGCATTCCTATGCTCACTGCTGAAGAAGAGCATAATCTTGCCACTAGTCTTTATAATGAGAATGACTTACAAGCTGCGCAACAGCTGATTATGTCGCATTTACGCTTTGTTATTCATATTGCCAAAGGTTATTCTGGTTATGGGTTAGCACAAGCTGACTTGGTACAAGAGGGTAATGTGGGCTTGATGAAGGCCGTTAAGCGTTTTAATCCTGAAGTGGGTGTGCGTTTGGTCTCATTTGCCGTGCATTGGATCAAAGCAGAAATACATGAATATGTATTGAAAAACTGGCGAATCGTAAAAGTAGCTACCACTAAAGCACAACGTAAATTGTTTTTTAATCTGCGTAAGAATAAGAAACGCTTGGGTTGGTTTAGTAATGATGAAGTCAATACTGTTGCTGAAACGTTAGGTGTTAGTACCAAAGATGTTTTGGAAATGGAAAACCGCATGAGCAGTCATGATCAAGCTTTTGAGCTTTCTTCTGATGACGACGATAATGCCAGTGCAGGTAACTTTTCACCGGCGCAGTATTTAGAAGACAAACAATCAGACTTAGCGATTGAAGTCGAAAATGCTAACTGGAAAAGTCACGCTAATAACCGTTTATCTTCGGCATTAGTTGCGCTAGATGATCGCAGCCAAGATATTATTAAAACGCGTTGGTTAAGCGAAGATAAAACAACGTTACAAGAGTTAGCCAATAAATACCAAATTTCAGCTGAGCGTGTTCGACAATTAGAAAAAAATGCTTTAAATAAGCTGAAAAATACTATGGTGCTCTAGTGTTAATTTAGCCTCATATTTTAAAACCGACTAAGGTCGGTTTTTTTATGCCTGTAATTTGAACTCAGGTCATAGTCTCAATCAGAAAAATATAGCTTTACTATATATTTAAAAAACTAGATAAAAATTGTGAATATCCTTTTTTTAATGAACCGTCTATTTTAAACTTTGTTTTGGCGCATTATTTCATTAATGAGTGTATGCTTTTACTCGTTTACTGGCCTCATTTGAGTATATAATGTCAAATCTATTAAGTTAGTGCTGAAGCAGGAATAAATTTAATAGATTTGGTATAATAGCAGTAATTAGATTTTAGGAGTTTGTTATGGGTGGTATCAGTATTTGGCAATTATTAATTGTTGCCGTTATTGTCGTTTTATTGTTTGGTACTAAAAAATTGCGTAACTTAGGTGGCGATTTAGGCTCGGCTGTAAAAGGCTTTAAAAATGCAATAGGTGATGAAAAAGACTCAGCTGAAAAAGATTCAGCCAGCAAAGTAGAGCAAAATTCAGATACGTTAGGTGATAACAGTAGTACTACTGCACACGAAGCTAGCAAATCTAAAGAAAGCCAAAAAGAAAACAGTCAGGCGTAATTAATGTTTGATATTGGTTTTTGGGAATTAACACTTATTGGTATTATGGGTTTAGTGGTACTTGGCCCTGAACGTCTACCAGTAGCGATTCGAACCCTTAAAGGTTGGGTCACAGGTGTACGTAAGTTTAGTGATTCGGTGAAATCTGAGCTTTCAGAAGAGCTAAGAATTCATGAACTACATGCAAACCTTAAAAAAGCAGAGCAGGCAAACATGGCTAACCTAAGCCCTGAAATTGCGGAATCGGTTAAGTCGTTGAAAGAAGCTGCTGCGATGGTCAATGAACCATTTAAGAAGATCGATAAAAGTGCGATGGACTCATTTATTTCGACGTCATTAGCAAGTCAATCTTCTATAGAACAAGCCACTAGTGCTGAACCGAACAATAATACTCAGGCAGATGCGACTCAAAATATTGAGTCATCGGATGGGCTTCAAAAAAGCGCCCCGAATATTGAGCACGAAGTTAAGCAGGACAAATGAATTCATCGGTAGAACAACATTCAAAATCCTCAGAGTCAATGGCAGCAGAGCCCTTAGCATTAGAGAAAAACGTGACGCTTTTTGACCATTTAATTGAACTAAGAACACGTTTATTACGCGCAGTGTTAGGTATTTTGTTGGTATTTTGTTGTTTAGCCTATTTTGCTCAAGATATTTATCAATACTTAGCACAACCTTTGTTGCAAACTATGCCCGCTGGCTCACAAATGATTGCAACGGATGTAGCATCGCCTTTTTTTGCTCCTTTTAAACTCACCATCGTCTTATCTATTTTTCTTGCTATGCCTTACATTTTATATCAAATTTGGTCATTTGTTGCACCAGGCTTGTATCGTAATGAAAAACGATTGATTGCACCACTGATGTTTGGGTCTACTTTGTTGTTTTATAGTGGTATCGCTTTTGCTTACTTTATTGTCTTTCCAGTAGTCTTTGCTTTTTTTACATCGGTTGCACCTGAGGGGGTAGTGATTGCTACCGATATTAGCAGTTATTTAGATTTTGTTTTAAAATTATTCTTTGCTTTTGGTGCCGCATTTGAAATACCTGTTGTGGTTATCCTATTATGCTGGACGGGTGTGACTAGCCCAAATGACTTAAGAAAAAAACGTCCTTATATGGCCGTCGGTGCTTTTGTTATTGGTATGCTATTAACGCCTCCTGATATTATTTCGCAATCTATGTTAGCTATTCCTATGTTACTGTTGTTTGAAATCGGCATTATTATTGCCTCGCTATATCATAAAGAGGAAGATGAGGTAGAGGACCCTGTGTAGGGGCGTCTGATCAGAAAAATTCATCGTTTCATCTGTTTTTAAGGGAAATAACTATTAATAAAAAAATGCGCCTCGAGCATTATACGCTTAGGAATTCTGAAACTCGCATAATGAAGTGTTTTTAGTATTATGCTGATCGATATAGGTGTGAACTTAACCAATAAACGTTTTGATAAAGATCGAGATGAGCTGATTATTCGCGCAAAAAATCAAGGCGTTGAAAAACTCTTGATTACAGGTACAAGCGTACATGAAAGTCAGCAGGCCTTAGCTTTGTGTCAATATTACCAACAGATATTTCCTCATACGCTATTTAGCACAGCAGGCGTTCATCCTCACGATGCTGATGGTGTAAATGATGATTATTTAGCACAATTAATCCAATTAGCAGAACAACCGGAAGTTAAAGCCATAGGGGAGTGTGGTTTAGATTTTAATCGTAATTTTTCTGCACCAGAACAACAATTAAAAGTTTTTAAAGAACAAATTGGCTTAGCAGCAGAGCTTAATATGCCATTATTTCTGCATCAACGTGATGCATTTTCTCCTTGGTTTGCGGCACTGAAGCCTTTTTTTCATCGAATTCCCGCGATGGTTGCCCATTGCTTTACCGGTAATAAAGTAGAATTAGAACAGTGTATAGCAGCCAACATGTATATAGGTATTACGGGTTGGCTCTGTGATGATCGTAGAGGAAAAGAACTACAAGATATCATTAAATTAATTCCATTAAACCGCTTATTAATTGAAACAGATGCGCCTTATTTAACTCCTCGAACAATTAGACCTCGTCCTAAAAGTAGTCGTAATGAACCAAGCTACTTAC
Source organism: Colwellia sp. (assembly GCA_002733765.1). Lineage (GTDB taxonomy): Bacteria > Pseudomonadota > Gammaproteobacteria > Enterobacterales > Alteromonadaceae > Colwellia. Next base: position 119,719 of record NVWU01000011.1, read on the forward strand.
CCTATATAGTTCAACAAATTGCGGATATAACAGCTATTGACGTCGATGAAATAGCTTGTCAAACTAGCAAGAATGCCCATAAAGTTTTTAACTTATAAAGAAACTAGCTGTGACTGACCCTACCCATCAATGTAATGAACTGTTTTTTCAAGGATTAACCATCGGTTTTATCGTTTGCTTGGTGGTAATGTTAATTATTATTTATACATTTTATCAAAAATATTTAATAGAGAAAAAAGTTTTAAAAGGTCAATTAGCTAACGCAAATGTAGTTATTTTATCAGCAGAAAGCTCTTATCAACTTTTGTTAAATCAGCAACAAGAAAGCCAGGATTTATTAGAAGAAAGAGTTCAAGAGCGTACTTTGGAGTTGCATATTGCTTTGCAAGAGCTAGAAGAAGCTAATTCTGAATTAGAGCAAAAAAATACCTTAGATGAATTAACAGGATTATTTAATCGTCGATTTTATGACCAGAAAATTCTTGCTGAATATCGTCGTAGTAAACGTAATTTAACCCCATTAAGTTTGATCATTATTGATATTGATTATTTTAAAGTCGTTAATGATAGTTATGGACACCTCGCTGGTGATCACTGTTTAGTTTGGCTTAGTAATCATCTCAAACAAAGTTTAAAACGCAGTAGTGATATGGCTTTTCGCTATGGTGGAGAAGAGTTCTGTGTAATATTACCTGATACTGATGCAAAAGGTGCAATGGCTTTGGCTGAATCCTTAAGAAAAAGTATTGAACATCAAGCATGTACTTATAAAGGTATTGAAATACCATTAACAATTAGTAGTGGTCTATTTACTTATGTACAGCAAAGTGAAGTACAGCCAGAACAGATATTTACGAGAGCGGATAAAGCACTTTATGAGGCGAAGAATAACGGACGTAATCAGACTACTGCATCACTATAAAACCCTATTACGAACTTCTTATTTTAGCTAAAGCCTGCACCTTGAGGTAATGGACATATATAAGATAGTATTGAATAATTAGTATCAATTTTCAGGGAAAACTATGAATAACAACAACCAGTCAACCTTTGGTCAATATCCTGCACGACGTATGCGCCGTATGCGTAAAGATGATTTTACGCGTCGATTAATGGCGGAAAACCAATTAACGGTAAATGATTTAATCTATCCGGTATTTGTTTTAGAGGGTGAAAACCAATGTGAAAAAATCACTTCAATGCCTGGAGTAGAGCGAAAAAGTATTGATTTATTGTTAGAAGAAGCACAAGAGTTAGTTGATTTAGGTATTCCTGCCATTGCTATTTTCCCAGTGACACCGAGTAATAAAAAATCGTTAATGGCTGAAGAAGCATACAATGCAGAAGGTTTAGCCCAACGTACGGTTCGAGCATTGAAAGCAAAATTCCCACAGTTAGCTGTTATCACCGATGTAGCGCTTGATCCGTTCACCATCCATGGCCAAGATGGTATTTTAAGTGAAGACGATAACAATAAAGCGGGTGCGACAGGTTATGTGTTAAATGATATCACAACAGAAATATTAGTTAAGCAAGCAATATCACATGCGCAAGCGGGTGCTGATATTATTGCGCCATCAGATATGATGGATGGACGTGTTGGTGCTATTCGTCAAGGGTTAGAAGCACAGGGTTTTGTTAATACCAAAATACTAGCCTATTCAGCCAAATATGCTTCTAATTACTATGGACCATTTCGTGATGCTGTTGGATCGGCGAGTAACTTAAAAGGTGGTGATAAGCACACGTATCAAATGGACCCCGCTAATAGTAACGAAGCCTTACATGAAGTTGCACAGGATATTAGTGAAGGTGCAGACATGGTGATGATTAAGCCGGGAATGCCTTATCTAGATATAGTACGCCGTGTTAAAGATACCTTTCAAGTACCAACCTATGCCTATCAGGTGAGTGGTGAATATGCCATGCATATGGCAGCCATTCAAAATGGTTGGTTAGCTGAAAAACCTTGCGTGATGGAAGGCTTATTAGCGTTTAAACGTGCAGGTGCTGATGGTATATTGACCTATTTTGCCAAACGAGTGGCAAGGTGGCTGAAAGAGGATAAACAGTAAAGTGGGCTCTGTTATCGTTTAGTGTTGGTGAGTAAACAAGCGAGACGCATAAACCCATCCATGGGGCTCTGCACAAGCATCCATGCTTGTGATGCTCGCTTTTATCACACCACCAACACTCACCGTCAAATCAATACGTTACGCTTTGACCAACACCTAACTACAATACAGCCGTAAAGTGTCGAGCTACGAGCTACGAATTTCGGGGAGGAAGCATCTCATAGAGCAATCCTTCACGAAGCGCTCCAGTCGAAAGTGTTAGCTCGGTAATGTTAAAAACCTCAAATAAAGCAATGAGAATACTCAAGCCACTAGCGAGCACGGGTGCTCTATCGGCTCTTAATCCTGAAAACGATATATTATCAATAGTTTTACAGTGAATAAGTGCCTGTTTTATTTCTTGTAAAAAAGCTGAAGTGATTATGATTGGTTGTTTTCTGTCATGAAGAATTTCGGCTAACGCTTGCATACAGCCAGATCTACCTAAAACAGATTGCCAACCTAAATTGAGGAAATCCACGGATATTGGAGTAATGATTTTACTTGCTGCAGTAATCGCAGCGGCAAAGTTTTTATCCGTTAATAAATTGTCAGCAAAAAACTTTTCTTTAAAACTAACACAGCCTAAATTTACGCTAATGGCATGTTTCGCATCAAAGCCTTGACCAATAATTAATTCAGTACTTGCGCCACCTATATCAATAACCAATTGCTTTTTATCACAATAACCTGGGCAGGTATGGGCAACACCACTGTAGATTGTTTTGGCTTCTTGTTCACCACTAAGTAGTTTGATATCTAATGGCAAAATTTCATTAGCCAGGGTTAAAAAATCATTACGATTTATCGCTATTCTTAACGCAGCAGTAGCAACAATTCGAATATTGCTTACAGGGATATTCACGAGGTGTTGAGAAAATAAGGTTAAACAAGCAATACCACGGTTAATCGCATCCGGGCTTAATTCATTGTGATTATTTAAACCTGCAGCCAAGCGGACTTTTTGCTTTATTTTGGCTACAACCTTAACTTGGTTGTTAACTAATTGAGTAATCTGTAAATGGAAGCTGTTTGACCCTAAATCAACCACAGCATAATGAGAATTTGTATATTCCGCATTCTGCTGTGGTGTTTTTTTTTGTATAGTCATTTAAAGCAAAGAAGAACTAACGGCGAGGGCGAGAATTGCTGTTGCCGTTTTGTCTAAAGTTACCACGGCTTCCTTGTCGGTTACCACCAGGTTTATGGCGGCGTTGGCGTGGAGGAGGTTTAGGTAAGTCATCAAGCAACGCTTCATGTAAGTACTTTGTTACTGGCAATGAGTGATCAATGTACTCTTCAATCGCAGGCAAGTTAAATACATATTGTTCACAGGCTAAGCTTATCGCATGTCCAGTTTCACCGGCACGACCAGTACGACCAATACGGTGCACATAATCTTCACAATCATCGGGCAAATCATAGTTAAAAACATGCGTAACCGATGGAATATGTAAACCACGAGCGGCAACATCCGTAGCCACGAGTATATCTAAAGTACCCTTGCTAAATTGCTCTAGTATTTTCAGGCGCTTCTTTTGGGGAACATCGCCAGTTAATAATCCTGCTCTTAATTTATCAGCAACCAGATGATCAAAAAGTTTTTCACAAACATGCTTAGTATTGGCAAAAATAATGGCTTTTTCAGGCCAGTCTTCTTCTATTAACGTTTGTAATAAAGCCATTTTGTCTTCATTAGAAGGATAAAATAACTCTTCGCTAATGCGTGTATTGGTTTTTTGTTCTGGTGCAATTTCTACACTGGTTGGATCATTCATATGCTCGAAAGCAAGTTCTTTCACTCTAAAGGACAATGTTGCCGAGAACAGCATACTTAAACGCTGTGTCGCAGGAGGCATTTTATTGAACATATAGCGAATATCTTTAATAAAACCTAAATCGAACATTCTATCGGCTTCATCAAGTACGATAACTTCAATATTGCTTAAGTTATAAATGCCTTGTTTTAAATAGTCTAATAAGCGACCACAGGTGCCAATTAAAATATCGACACCTTGTTCTAATTCTAAGCGTTGACTTTCATAACCTTCACCGCCATAAACAATACCAAGACGTAGTCCGGTGCTTTTTGACATTTCGATAGCATCACGATGAATTTGAATAGCAAGTTCACGTGTTGGTGCCATAATTAACGCACGAGGTTGATTATGTGTCGGTGCTTCTACTTGTAGCAACCGATGAAAAGTTCCGGCTAAAAACGCAATGGTTTTACCTTCGCCTGTTTGAGCTTGGCCTGCTATGTCAGTGCCTTTAAGCAATATAGGTAAAGACTGTTCCTGAATGGACGTACAATGTTGGAAGCCCATGGCTTCTAATCCGGTCACTACTTGCGGAGCAAGATTTAAGTCAGCGAATTTTGTTTCTGTTAAGTGTGTTTTTTTCATGGCGGTAGCTTAACACCATAGCTATACCAATTGAAGTAATGAATTGATCATTCAGCGAGAATTAAAAGGTACATACCAAAGTGAATTCAAAGGGCAGGTTTTAGTTGGAATTAGAAACGTTTTTAAACCAACCCTACGGGGACAACTGAGCAAACCATCTACTTCGTTGCATCCTTTTTTAAGGGAGCAGCATTAATAAAAAGATGTGCCTTGTATATGGCTCGATCAATTGTCCTAAAATCCGCTTTTTGAGTTCACTTGGGTATAGAGGCAAGACATTGATTTAAGAGAATGGTTACTCCCTTGTCAAAATCAATAACGCTGCTATGAACCTTTTAAACTCGCCAGTGGAAGCTTGTCAGGAAAGTGATAACGTGACTATATACGTACAAATTCTGCTTGTTCTAACTTCCCTGACACAGCTCTGAATTGACTCATCCATTATTTTAATTGGTATTAATTAATAACTAACTTTAGCAGCGTTAAGTGAATATAAAAGAAAACAAACTTGAAAAATAGGCAAGCTAGCCTCATAAATGTATAATATTGAAATTAAATAGCGTGGCACAATTGCCATAAGTAACGGAGAATGAGATGAACGATAAAATTGTTCAGCTAACTGATGATAGTTTTGAAGCCGATGTTTTAAAAGCCTCAGGTTTAGTGTTAGTTGATTTTTGGGCGGAATGGTGTGGTCCTTGTAAAATGATAGCACCAGTTCTTGATGATATAGCGGTAGAATATGATGGCAAGGTTACGGTTGGTAAATTAAATATTGATCAAAACTCAGATACTCCACCTAAGTACGGTGTACGAGGAATTCCAACATTGTTATTATTTAAAGATGGCGAAATTGCTGACACTAAAGTTGGCGCCTTATCAAAAACTCAATTAAAAGAATTTTTAGATAAAAACCTTTAATGCGTTAATCACTAAATATTTTAAAAACCTGAAATTACTTCAGGTTTTTTTATGCATGCGTTAAAAATAATTGCTTACATTTTAACTGGCGACTTTACCTAGTTAACTTTTAATGCTAAGTTTAGTCCCTGAGTATCAAAGAACATTTCTATATCCCTATTCTCTTATCTTTTTTCGCTACTGTATTAGCTTTTTTTATTAGGTAAGAAAATTATAAACACACATATAAAATTAACTGTCATCGGCAATCGCCAGGACATAACCACTTAAAATAGTTTAAGAAACCCCCTATGAATCTTACCGAACTGAAAGAAAAATCCATTAATGAATTGGTTAAACTAGCTGAAACTATGAAGCTAGACAACCTTGCTAGAACCCGCAAACAAGACATAATTTTTGCTATTTTAAAAAAGCATGCCGAAAACGATAATGATATTTTTGGTGGTGGCGTTTTAGAAATTTTACAAGATGGTTTTGGTTTTTTACGCTCTGCCGACTCTTCCTATTTAGCCGGCCCAGATGATATTTATGTATCACCAAGTCAAATTCGCCGCTTTAGTATGAGAACGGGTGATACTATTCAAGGTAAAATTCGTTCACCGAAAAAAGGCGAGCGTTATTTTGCCTTGTTAAAAGTAACGGAAGTGAATTTTGATCGCCCTGAAAATACCCGTAATAAGATTTTATTTGAAAACTTAACCCCCATTCATCCTATCGATAGACTTACCATGGAACGTGGTAATGGTTCTACCGAAGATATTACCGCGCGTGTTATTGATTTAGCATCGCCAATTGGTAAAGGCCAACGTGGTTTAATTGTTGCACCACCTAAAGCGGGTAAAACCTTATTATTGCAAAATATAGCACAAAGCATTGCTCATAATTATCCTGATGCAGAGCTAATGGTATTATTAATTGATGAGCGTCCAGAAGAAGTAACTGAAATGCAGCGCTTGGTGAAAGGTGAAGTTATTGCTTCTACCTTTGATGAACCAGCAAGTCGTCACGTACAAGTGGCAGAAATGGTGATTGAGAAAGCAAAACGTTTAGTTGAACATAAAAAAGATGTGGTAATTTTACTTGATTCGATTACTCGTTTAGCCCGCGCCTACAACACAGTTATTCCTTCGTCAGGTAAAATTTTATCGGGTGGTGTTGATGCTAATGCTTTACATCGTCCTAAACGTTTCTTCGGTGCGGCGCGTAAAATTGAAGAAGGTGGTAGTCTAACAATTATTGCTACTGCGTTAGTTGAAACGGGCTCTAAAATGGATGAAGTTATCTACGAAGAATTTAAAGGCACAGGTAATATGGAGTTGCATCTTTCTCGTAAGATTTCAGAAAAACGCGTTTTCCCAGCAATTAACATTAATCGTAGTGGTACCCGTCGTGAAGAGTTAATTACTAAGCCTGATGAATTACAAAAAATGTGGATTTTACGTAAAATCGTTCATGAAATGGATGAAGTAGGCGCTATTGAATTCCTTATTGATAAATTAGCGATGTCTAAAACCAATAATGAATTTTTTGATTCAATGAAGCGAAAATAAAACACTACATTATTAGTGTTATTGAAAAACCAGTCGACGACTGGTTTTTTTGTAAATAAGTGACGAGTATATGAAAGTAGCGAGAACAGCGTGTTGCTCTACTCGACACTTTTCTTGCTTTATACTGGAATATTTATGAAATATAAAGACTTAAGAGATTTTATTAGTCAGCTTGAAAAAATAGGGCAATTGAAACGTATCACTGCACCTATTTCAACTCACCTTGCCATGACTGAGATTAGCGACCGTACGCTGCGCGCTAAAGGACCTGCATTATTATTTGAGAATGCGGTAGATGAAAATGGTCAGACGCATACTATGCCAGTATTAACTAATTTATTTGGCACACCAGATAGAGTAGCGCTTGCTATGGGACAAGAAAATGTTGGCGCTTTACGTGATGTCGGTAAGTTATTGGCTATGCTTAAAGAACCTGAGCCACCAACCGGGTTTCGTGATGCTTTAGGTAAAATTCCTATTTATAAACAAGTGCTTAATATGCCCGTTAAAGTGATTAAAAAAGCACTTTGTCAGCAAATCGTGCTCAGTGGTGATGAGGTTGATTTAACCAAATTGCCGATTCAAACGTGCTGGCCAGGCGATGTTGCACCCTTAATTACTTGGGGCTTAACGATTACCAAAGGTCCTCATAAAGAGCGCCAAAATTTAGGGATTTATCGGCAGCAGGTATTATCTAAAAATAAAGTTATTATGCGTTGGTTATCTCATCGTGGTGGTGCCTTAGATTTTCAAGAATTTAAGACAACTAACCCAGGTAAAAAGTATCCTGTTTCTGTTGCTTTAGGGGCAGATCCTGCCACCATTCTAGGAGCAGTAACACCAGTGCCTGATACTTTATCAGAGTATGCTTTTGCCGGTTTATTACGTGGCTCTAAAACGGAAGTGACTAAATCCATAAGTAATGATTTACAAGTGCCAGCAACGGCAGAAATTATTTTAGAAGGGTATTTAGATCCCGAAGAAACCGCGCCAGAAGGACCTTATGGTGATCATACTGGTTACTACAACGAAGTTGATGATTTCCCTGTTTTTACCGTTACTCATATTACTATGCGTAAAGATCCTATTTATCATAGTACATACACAGGAAGGCCTCCAGATGAACCTGCAATTCTAGGGGTGGCATTAAATGAAGTGTTTGTACCTATTTTACAAAAGCAGTTTCCTGAGATTAAAGACTTCTATTTACCGCCAGAAGGCTGCTCTTATCGTTTAGCTATTGTCACTATCAAGAAGCAATATGCAGGTCACGCTAAGCGGGTAATGATGGGGGTTTGGTCGTTTTTGAGACAATTTATGTATACTAAATTTGTCATCGTTTGTGATGATGATATTGATGCACGAAATTGGGAAGATGTGATTTGGGCAATGACGACGCGTATGGATCCAAGCCGAGATACGGTGCTAATTGAAAATACGCCGATAGATTATTTAGATTTTGCCTCGCCAGTTTCAGGTTTAGGATCTAAAATGGGATTAGATGCGACGAATAAATGGCCGGGTGAAACAAATAGAGAATGGGGCGTCCCCATTGAAATGACTGACGAAATAAAGCAACAGATAGATGATATTTGGGATGATTTAGCTATTATCCCTGAAGAAAATAATTAAATTAAAGAGATATATTAATGAAAACAATTAGCTGTCAAATAGTGTCATTAACTTCACTTACGGCTCATGTGTTTAAGGTACTGTTAAAACCCGAAGAAAAAGTAGATTTCATTGCTGGGCAGTATTTAAACTTTGTGATGAGTGATGAAGATAAACGTCCATTTTCTATTGCCAGTTCACCTAATAGTGACTTGATTGAATTGCAAATAGGCGCATTTATTGCTGATAGCTATCCCATGCAGGTGATAGAATGTATCAAATCTGCACAAGCAGATGATAAATCGGTCACTATCGAAATACCTTCAGGTAAAGCTCAGTTACGTACCGAGAGTGAACGTCCATTGCTATTGTTAGCAGGAGGTACAGGATTTTCTTATATCAAGTCAATGTTCGAGTACTTAGCAGAGCAAAAATCACAACGTCATATTATGGTGTATTGGGGCTTGCGTGAGTTAACTGCCGCTTATGAACTTGAAGAAACAGCGGCAATAATTGCTAAGCTACCGCACGCTAACTTTATTCCCGTTATTGAAAATATAGATGAAAATGCTAACGAAAGGTGGCAAGGGAAAACAGGCTTAGTCCATCAAGCTGTCATGCATGACATTATTAGCCTAGAGCCTTATGATATTTACCTTGCGGGACGCTTTGAGATGGTAGGTGCTATTCGTAGTGACTTCGTTGAGCATGGTGCATTACTTGAGCATATGTATGCGGATGCTTTTGCTTTCATTTAAATAGCTTAACGTACGTCTTATACCCGTTCCAGCTGAATCATGTATATTCAAGTGGAACGGGTATAGACCAATTTAAGTTATTATTTTAATTGGTCTAAGTTGACGTTATTAAGGTTGTTGAACATTTACGGTTTAAAGATTTATATTCCGTTGTGATCTATTTAAAGGTACCTTAATTCAACTATAGGCTTGAACCTTAACCCACACTTCATTTGCTGCTTGGTGTTGACCTTCTTCTGTTAGGGCTTTAGCGAAAGCTTGTAAATCTTGCTTATCGTATTGTTGACCTTCAAGTTTAATTAAACTGCCAAAGGCTTTTTCTGCCATTGACCATTGCCCACTCATTAGGGCTAAATGACCCAAACAACTTAACCATTGCGGATTTTGGCTATTACTATGAAGATGTTTTTGTACTAAGGCTATCAACGGCTCACTCTGCTTAATTGATAATGAGCGTAAATGTTTAAGAAAACGGTCATTAGGCTTGTTTTTCAACATAGGGGTAATGAGCTTGATTAATGGTTCATTGATGTTTTGCTCAGCTAATACCTGGCAATAAGCAAATAAAGCCGCTTCTCGTTTTCTTACTTTACGGCCAAGTGACTGCCAATAATTAAGTAAACTTCTTTGGTCTTGTTTACTGATAATATGGTTAAATGCGCCATAATAAGTTTTTGCTTCCCATGCTTGTACTGTTTCATCTGTAATTGTTTTTTCTTTGCGGACAATATTTAAATAATCTACCGCCGACTCAAAGCGTTTTTCAATTAAACATAAATCAACTTCCAGTGCTAATAATCGAGCATCGTGACCAATTTTCTTATGGTTTTCATCAATTAATAGTCGTGCTTTTTTATATGCATCGGTTGAATCTTGATTCATTAACAGTTTTATTTTTACAATAACACTGGCTAAATCGGACACTGCTAATTTTGCAGTTTCTTGTTCTAATAAGGCTAAATAGTGATTGGTGTTAGTATCAAGTTTTTGTTTTGCTGAAGCTGCAGCGGCAAGTAAATAAGCGCTTTGTTGGCGTTTAGCGGGTTCCGCACTTTTAGCAAATAGCTGCTCTGCGCCTTGATAATCCTCTAACATATAGGCAGCGAGGCCTTTGTTGAAATTGGCAATGCCACGCCTTCTGCTAGCAAAGGCTAAAATATTAAATGCTTTGAAGCTTATATTTAAGCTACCACGTAGTACGTTGTAGAGAATAAAAGCGGTAATAGTGAAGAGAGATAACATTATCAGTGCTGAAAGTATGGTTAACTCGATAATGGTTTCACCCATAGCAATTAAAATATAGCCTTTTTCATCAATCAATAGTGGGCTAAGGGCTAAAACAGCAAAAAATAATATAATGATAGCAATAAAACGGATCATATTATGCCCTCAACGTTAGGCTGAACATCCGGTTGCTTAGGCAATGATTTTTCAGGTTCAGTCTTTATTGCGTCAGATTGCTGCTCCGTAGGTGTTGTTTCAGCATCATTCTGTGTGGGTAAAGGTGATGATTTTTCAGGTTCAGTCTTTATTGCGTCAGATTGCTGCTCTGTAGGTGTTGTTTCAGCATCATTCTGTTTGGGTAAAGGGGATGGTTTTTTAGGTTCAGCCTTTACTGCGTTAGGTTGTGTCTCTGGGTGTGTTTCTTTAGCGCCATCCAGTTGTTTGGGTAAAGGAGATGATTGTTCAGGTTCAAAGGATTGATTTCTCAGCTCTATTCTGAGGGCAGTTAACGATTTTAATTTATTTGGATAATCATAACTAACACGTTTTGTTTGCAAGTTAGTTAATGATTGTAGGAAATGTTGATTAGTTCCATCTTCCAGATCAAAGAACTCAGTAATCCATTGTTGAATATCGGTTAACGCTTGCTGGTAAATATCAGCTTTGCGCTCACTCGCTGCCCATAAAGCCAATTGAACTTTTAAATTTAAGTTTTGTCTTAAATGCTGCTGTTGCTCTGGAGATATCAGTGGTTTAATCATTCCTGTTCTTTGACGAACACGAATAAAGTCATCAAGGAACTTTTCCCATGTTTTGCTTAAATTGGCTTGCCAATCATTAATATCATTCGACAATTCAGTATTGTTTTTATCCGTGTTAGCATTAACATCCACCATAGCTAAAGGCAGCTCTGCTACTTGTTTGTTCATTGCCATCAATGTTAAAACAATCTCGTCAGTTTGCAACGTAGGCATCAATTCAAGTGATTTAATATCTAGGTGAACTAATTCACGAACCGGTAAAAAAGTAGGGTCGTTCAAGTCGGCTAAGCGAACATCGGCATTCTTTAATAAACCAATTGCGGCGGCGGTGTCCTGTTCTAACCATAAAGTTCTAGATGCAATACGGATGAGATATTCAGCTTCATGCAATAGCCAATCACTGGGTTGACGTTGTTTAACCTTACGCTCTAGTTGAATTACCATTGCATCAAGCTTTGTTATTTTTGCGTGATTGTTATTGTTAGCTTGAGTTGTTACTTGTTGCAGTTGTCTAGCAAACGTTTTTTGTTGCTCGGTCAATGCCTGCTTTATTTGGGCTTGATATTGGTTAAATGTCGCCGTATTTTTATTATCAATCTGTTCAGTAAGCTTTATTGTCAATAATAGGCTCTGTTGTTGCTGCCAAAAATAGTGAACAGCGGTACTACCTAACGCGATAACAATTGCAACGAGTGCTAATTTCGACACTTTACTTTTATTATTGTCTGCCGTTTCTTTTGTTGAAACTTCTTTGGCTGTTACTTTGCTAGTGACTTTAGCTGTTTTCTTGGTAGGTGCTTGGGTGTCAGTGTTTTTTGCTGACTCAGTGGTTAATGGCGTTTTTTTATCAGTCATTTTTCATTCCATTATTGAATTTTAATAATTATTCATTAAACGCTGGAAAGCGAATCATTTCGGTAATTTCTTAATCCGAAAGCTTAGTTATTCCCATACCATTTCCTCGATTAAGATACCTCGAAGATAACAGATGGTGAATAGAGTCAATTTTATAGGTTAACGCTTATTCTCAATAAATGCTTGCAGCGTAGTACTAATTGCTTGTTCATTAGCGCCGTCACTCTGTATAACATTTGCTAAACCAAGCTGTTGGGCATGGCTGGCAATACGCTTACTTGCTACTAACCAAATACACTGCTCTCGCCAGTGTTTAGTTATGTCATTATCGATAGCTAGGTTAGTGACTTGTGTTAATTCGACAAGTTTCTCTAATAGTGCGTTACTGGTAACGACAATACAATTAATTTTTTCTTCATACCATTGCTTGTTTATATGTTTAGGAAATGTTCGCCATACCCTTTGATAGCTTTCAAGATAATGTATTGTTGCGCCACGCTTAATTAACTCTATTGCCAAGTGTTCCCTACCACCATTACCACGTACTATCGTGATATTTTTATTGGATAGATCTTCATTTAGTATATTTAAGGCTAATATACCTTCGCTATTTTCTTGAGAAGGGCATTGTATATTTTTACATGTTAGTGCTTGCAGCGCGGCTTTTGTTGCTTTACCTACGGCAATAATATGTTGATATTGCCAGTGTGTCGATACGACGTTAGCATGGGAAAATTCAACGGCGGCAACACTAACAAAAATTATAATGTCGGCAGTTGTTAACAGTTTTTTACTTTGTTTGTGATCAGCTAAAGGCTGATAGTCGAATAGCGGTTGACTAACGCAAGCGATACCTTGTTCATTAAGTAACAAGATTAATGCTTGCGCTTTTTTTGTTGGCCGCACAACTAAAACGTTAAGCGGATAAAGGCTATTGGTTGTCTGCATAAACCTGTTTTAAAATTTTATCCGCACCGCGGCTAAGTAATTCTTGTGCGAGGGTATTACCTAATACTTCACCTTGCTCAACAGGGCCTGTAATTTCGCTTTTAATTATTTCACTTCCATCTACTGCGCCAACTAAGCCGCGTAGGTGAACATCTTTACCATCAGCTGAAATAACACTATAACTAGCAATAGGCACCTGACAGCCACCTTCTAATGCTTTATTCATCGCTCGTTCGGTTAGTACACGGATACGAGTAGTGTTACATTCAAGAGGTGCTAATAAAGCTTTAATTGTATCGTCATCAATACGACACTCAATACCAACAGCACCTTGGCCATTAGCAGGCAACATCTCTTCTGGTTCTATAGTTTGGGCAATACGATCGCTCATTTTTAAACGAATTAAACCAGCAGCAGCTAAAATAATTGCGTCATACTGCCCTTCATCTAATTTTTTTAAACGGGTATTTACGTTACCGCGTAGATCTCTAATATCGAGATCCGGTCGGTTAGCTTTTAATTGGCATTGGCGACGTAAACTCGAGGTCCCAACAATAGCACCTTGAGGTAAATCACTTAGGTTAGCATAAGTATTTGAAACAAAAGCATCACGGGGATCCTCGCGAGGACAAATCACCTCTAAATCTAAACCGTCAGGGAAGTCTACGGGTACATCTTTCATTGAATGAACGGCAATGTCAGCTCGGTTTTCAAGCATGGCTACTTCAAGCTCTTTAACAAACAGACCTTTACCGCCTACTTTTGCCAACGGTGTATCCAAAATAATATCGCCTTTGGTGGTCATAGGTACAAGTACAACATTAATGTCTTGGTGAAAGTGTTCTAATTGTGCTTTTACGTATTCTGCTTGCCATAAGGCTAGGGCGCTTTTACGTGTTGCTATTCGTACTGTAGTCATATGTCTTGTTCTCAAAAGTTTATGCTATTGTGCAGTTAGGGTTATTTCGGTATCGGCCTGCTTGCTTACTGCGGCGGATAAAAATTGCCAAAATTCACCACCACCACGTTTATCGGTCCAAACATCATCGCTAAAGGAAAAATGGTGGCCATTAAATTTAGTTGCTACCCAAATTTCATGTAAAGGTGCTTGCTTGTTTATAATGATTTTAGTGCTGTTTTTAAACGTTAGTGTTAATAAGCCACCAACGCCTTCATAATCTATATCAACACCACATTCTTCAATTGATTCTTCAACGGCAAGTAATAGATCTTCAGCGATTAAATTGTATTGACTATCGTTCATTGGCTTTCTTTAGTTGTTTGGGGGATCAGCATGTGAGTATAATACCAATCAACTGAGATAAATATAACAACTAAGTTAAGTACAAAGCTTGATTTAGACAACTTTCATGGCAAAAACTGGTAATCATGCATTCAATTAAACACTTTTCTTTTTTGTTCACCTGCTTATTAATGAGTGCGCTACTCTCCGCCTGTGGTTCTAAAGGTGATCTATATCAAGTTGTTGGGCCAGAATCAAAACAAAGTAATACGGTAAAAGAGCCTCAACAAAAAAATATAGATACTATAGAGAAGTTGCAATAATGTTAGTAAATTTTTCTAAAATGCATGGCTTAGGTAACGATTTTTTAGTACTAGATAATGTAACGCAAAATGTTTATTTATCTAATGAACAAATTGCTAAATTAGCTAATAGAAACTTTGGTGTTGGTTTTGATCAATTATTAATTGTTGAGCCGCCTTACGATCCCGATTTAGACTTCCATTATCGAATTTTTAATGCGGATGGTAGCGAGGTAAATCAATGTGGCAATGGTGCTCGTTGTTTTGCACGCTTTGTGCGCATGAAAGGTTTATGTAATAAAAATAAAATTAAAGTTACTACGGCTGCAGGCAAAATGACTTTATTTATTGAGCGAGATGGTAATGTTTCGGTAACAATGCCAGTACCACAATTTGAACCGGCTAAAATTCCTTTTATCGCACAAAAATCGGAAGGAACGTATATTTTACGCAGTGAATCAGAAACGGTACTTTGTGGTGCTGTTTCTTTAGGAAATCCTCATTGTGTGGTAACCGTTGATAATGTACTTGAAGCGCCTGTTGCTACTTTAGGTAAAGAATTGTCATTACACGAACGTTTTCCTGAACAGGCTAATGTTGGTTTTATGGAAATTGTCGCGCCAAACCAAATTAAACTACGTGTCTATGAACGTGGTGCGGCGGAAACGTTGGCGTGTGGAAGTGGCGCTTGTGCTGCGGTTGTTATTGGTCAAATGCAAAAAAAATTGAACCGACAAGTAACGGTTGAGTTACCTGGTGGAAAATTAAGAATTTATTGGAAAGGCCCAGGACATCCAGTAAAAATGTCTGGTCCGGCAGTACATGTATTTGATGGTCAGCTGTCTATATAATTACAAAATATGAAGAAGATTTTTATGAAAAATGAACAAACAGTGACAAGTATTGATGATTTACCGCTAACTGATGAGTTGGTAAGCACTTACCTACAAGATAACCCAGAGTTCTTTAATCGTAATAATGAATTGATGACCGGGTTAAGATTAATGGATCATCAGCGGGGTACTGTGTCTTTAGTTGAAAGGCAACAACAGCAATTGAGACAGCAAGTACATAATTTAGAAGATGAAATTACCCAATTAATGTCAGTTGCTAGTCATAATGAAAATTTATTTATGCTTTATAGTGACTTATATTTGCGATTATTAGACTGTAAATCAGCAAATGAATTACTGGATTGTTTAACACAAACTACTAAAGAATTACTCTCCTTATCCGCTTTTAAATTGTGTTTGGTTAACGCTGTTGATATTGCCCATGACAGTTTGTCAAAGAACGACTGTCAAGGTGTGATGCAAAACCGTTTATCAAACAGTGATTACTACTTTGGACGTTTACAGCAAAGTGAGCAACAACTCATATTTTCTGATAATTGCGCCGGCTCCGTGGTATTAGTAAAACTAGTACATGATGATTGTGATCTAGGGTTTTTAGCCATTAGTAGTGATGATGCCCATCATTTTGATCCGCGTATGGATACTTTATTACTTAGCCAATTTAAGCGTTTAGTGGCTAAGTTATTGAAACAGCATTTAGCTGTTTAATGACACCGTTTGACATTGCTTTAGTCTGAATTAGCCTACCGATCAGTAAACGCTAACAACAGATAATCGCACTGAAATAAGACCGACAGGACCATATGAAATTTTACCGCCACTTAACCGAAATCAAAGCGATTAGCTTTGATTTAGATGACACCTTATACAGTAACAAGCCGGTAATGCAGGCAATTGAACAAAAGATGATAGCCTACTTTTCGGCCTTACCTATTTTAAATAATATTATGCCTGCACAGCAGAATTTTTTGGATGTGCACTTTTGGTCTAATTTTCGCCATCAAGCCATTTTAAAGCAACCTGATTTAGCACATGATGTGGTGCAAGTGCGTTTGGTTAGTTATCAATTAGGTTTTATATCGCTTGGTTTAGCTGAAGATATTGCTCAACAGCAGGCGCAAGCGGCGTTGGATTATTTTATAGAGTTGCGTAGCGATTTTACTGTTCCTGAACAAAGTAAAAAACTTCTGGCCAATTTAAGCGAAAAATACATCTTAATCGCCATCAGTAATGGTAATGTAGATACTAAAGCGTTAGGTATCTCACAGCACTTTCGATATATCTATCATGCGGGCTGGCAAATGGATGGCAGTTTGCTTAAACAAAAACCTGCGAGTGATATGTTTACGTTAGCCTGCCATGAATTAGCGATAAAACCGTCGCAATTACTGCATGTTGGTGATTGTGGTCGTTCCGATATTCAAGGGGCATTGCGAGCTGGTTGCCAGACCGCTTGGCTGTCTTGTTATGATGTTGGTATGCCTCTCACCGTGCTTCCTCATATTGAAATAACCAATGTGAACCAGCTTAGGTTATTATTTGAATAAAAAAGCACCAAGTATATATTGGTGCTTTGATTTAAATACTGACCTAATGATTATTTTTTAATTTTCTAGAGGCTAAACCAAGTAACCCTAGACCAAAAATAGCCAGTGTAGTCGGCTCAGGTACGCCCTGCGACGGCGGGTCAATAACTCGTTCTTCTAATCCAGCGTATAAAACACTTGACTGAGAGTAGTTGTAAAAGCCATAAGCACCGTCATTAAATTCAGCAACACCCGCTTGCGCTGCAGAGACACTTAATTCAATATTACCATCTACTTTTACTTGGATAAGAGAAGCAGTGTGGATAATATCAAAACTATAAGTGGTGTTATCAGCCCAACCCGTGTTGCCCAAGCTTGAACCTCGGGCAATTTCGCTTATACCTGTATGATGCCCCCAAAAGTAGTTTTCAACCGAGCCATTGGTTACATGGGATAATGCTAAGCCTGCTAGAGCAGTTGAGCCACCAGAGGGTTGGTTTCCTTGTTTCCAATCAATTAGCCAAAAATCAGAACCATTACTTGTTACTTCATTATCTTGGTAGCCCAAAACAAAACCAATAAAATCATCATCACCAGTAGTTTGTACTGTGATTTCTCCTGAAATAGCCGTATTTCTTGCGTTACTGCCATCTTCGAAAAAAACAGTAGGCTGACCGTTAACAGACTGGAACACAGAATCATTGTTTACACCTTGTGTAGTCCAAGTGCCTTGACCATCATGTTGCCATGTAGATAAATCAATCAGAGCAGCATTCACTGCCCCACAACTAATTAACAAAGAGGCGCTAAAAGCAGCTTTTAAAAAAGTATGTTTCATAGGTAATCTCCGTAATGTAAATTAATTTTGCTTTCTAAAGTTAGAATGCAAAAATCACACCATATTTTAATTGTCTTAGTATTACAAATAGTTATACTTTATCTCGTTTAGATGTTTTTAAAAATGTAAAATAAACCGACAATCACTTTGCTGTATATAAAGCCAGTGCTATACTGGCAATATTTTAATCATTAGCTCCGTTTCATATAGTGTAATAAGGTTTCCGCGATGGATGTTTCAGAATTACTCGACTCTTTAAATGACAAACAACGTGAAGTTGTTGGCGCACCGCAACAAAACATGTTGGTATTAGCGGGCGCTGGCTCAGGAAAAACAAGGGTATTAGTGCAGCGTATTGCCTGGTTAATGCAAGTTGAGCAAGCCGCGCCCCATTCTATTTTAGCGGTAACCTTTACCAATAAAGCCGCGGCTGAAATGCGTGCCAGAGTTGAGCAGGTTACTAATGGCAATACTCACGGTATGTGGATTGGTACTTTTCATGGCTTGGCGCATCGTTTATTACGCATGCACTTTCAAGAAGCAAAGTTACCGCAGACCTTTCAAGTACTTGACAGTGATGATCAGCTGCGCTTAATCAAACGTATTATTCGATCATTAGCGTTAGATGAAAAAAAATGGCCAGCCAAGCAGTTTGTTTGGTATATCAATGGTAAAAAAGATGAGGGTTTACGTCCACAACACATTGATGTCCAGTTTGACCCAAGTGAAGCGTTATTTGTTAAGGTTTATCAAGCCTATCAAGATACCTGTGATCGTTCCGGCTTAGTCGATTTTGCCGAACTGTTACTACGTGCTCATGAACTTTGGCTCAATAATCCTGAATTACTCGCGCATTATCAACAGCGTTTTAGTCATATTTTGGTGGATGAATTTCAAGATACCAATGCGATTCAATATGCATGGTTAACCATGCTAGGTAAAGCGCAGGCTAAGGTGATGATTGTTGGCGATGATGATCAATCCATTTATGGCTGGCGTGGTGCAAAAATTGAAAATATTGAACGTTTTACCAGTGAATATGACAATGCAAAAACGATTCGATTAGAACAAAATTATCGTTCAACGGCGAATATTTTAAATGCGGCCAATCAGTTGATCAGTAATAATAATAATCGACTTGGTAAAGAGTTATGGACTGATGATAAAGCGGGCGAAAAAATTTCAATTTACACCGCTTTTAATGAAATAGACGAGGCGCGCTTTATTGCGGGTCGTATTAAGCAATGGCGCGATGATGGTGGTAAACTTGATGACGTTGCCATTTTATATCGATCTAATGCGCAATCACGTTTAATGGAAGAAGCCTTATTGCAAGGACAGTTGCCATATCGCATTTATGGTGGTCAACGTTTCTTTGAGCGACAAGAAATTAAAGACGCATTAGCTTATTTACGACTTATAAATAACCGTGATGATGATGCGGCATTTGAACGTATTATTAATACCCCAACGCGTGGTATTGGTAACCAAACGGTTGCGCTAGTACGTGATGCGGCGAGAAGTTTGCAAGTAACTTTGTGGCAAGCCTGTCAGCAATTATTAAGCACACAACAATTAAAAGGTCGCAGCGCTAAAACTATTGCTGCTTTTATTAATTTAGTTGATCAATTAGAAGATGATTCAACCGATTTAGATTTAGATCAACAAGCCAATTTCGTTATACAGCACTCGGGCTTAAAAGCAATGTATCAAGCGGAAAAAGGTGAACGTGCTGAGCAGCGTATTGAAAACTTAAATGAGTTGGTAACTGCTTGTCAAACTTTTGTAAGTGATCCTGAGTTAATGGAAGAACAAACAGCCTTAACCGCTTTTTTAACCCATGCAGCTTTAGAATCAGGTGAATCACAAGCAGAAGAATTTGAGGCGGCGGTACAGTTAATGACCATGCACTCAGCTAAAGGTTTAGAGTTCCCTTTGGTCTTTATTGCCGGCCTTGAAGAAGGCATGTTTCCATCACAACAATCGGTTGAAGAAATAGGGCGTTTAGAAGAAGAAAGACGATTATGTTATGTCGGTATTACCAGGGCAATGAGTAAACTATACTTGTTGCATGCAGAAAGCCGACGTATATATGGGCAAGAAAAAAACCATAAAGCGAGTCGTTTTTTACGAGAATTACCTGAAAATTGTGTCGAAGAAATTCGGATGCAAAGCCAAGTCTCTAGACCCAAAAGTGTTGGTAAGTTTTCAAATACCTTTACCTTAGAAACGTTTGCTAATACGGGTTTTAAGTTGGGTCAACAAGTCGCTCATGCTAAGTTTGGCGAAGGTGTGGTGTTGAATTATGAAGGTAGTGGTGCACAATCGCGAATTCAGGTAAATTTTGAAGAGGTTGGCAGTAAGTGGTTAGTGGTTGAGTACGCCAATTTACAAACAGTGTAAGTTAATAATATAAAAAGAAGGCAGTTATATATGGCCCAACGATTATTAGTAGTTGAAGACAGTAAACCTATTGCCACAGTTATCAAACAAATAGCTCAATCACTTAATTATGAAGTGGTATTAGCGACCACATTAGCGCAAGTTGAAGAGATTCTGTCGGTTGATACTGATTTTTTTGCGGCCACGATTGATTATGCCTTACCTGATGCTCTGGATGGTGAAGCGATTGCTTGTGTGCTGTCCTATCATATTCCAAGTGTGGTAATGACTGGGAAAATGGATGATTTGACCAGACAAAAAATTCTTGCTCAACCTGTTATTGATTACATTCCTAAAGAAAATAGCCAAGCTTTTTTGTATTTAAAGCGCGTATTACATTGGCAACAAACCAATAGCCAAAATGTCATCTTAGTGGTTGATGATTCATTTTCAGCGCGTAATCACATTGTTGAGTTATTAAAACGCCGTAATTTCACTGTTTATACTGCCAATAATGGTGTGCAGGCATTAGAAAAGCTAAAGCAATACAAAGATATTAAAATGGTTATTACTGATTTAGAAATGCCTGAAATGGACGGCATAGAGCTAACTAATGAGATTCGTAAAAAGTATTCTCGTGAACTATTAGCGGTTATTGGTATTTCAGGGGCAAGTAATGGTATTCATTCAGCGCGGTTTATTAAAAATGGTGCCGATGACTTTTTACGTAAACCCTTTTGTCCTGAAGAGTTTTATTGTCGTATTACTCAAAATATTGAAAGCTTGAATAATATAGCTCAAATTCAGCATGCAGCAAATACTGACTATTTAACCGAGTTATTTAATCGTCGAGCATTTTTCTCTAATGCGGAACAACGTATTGTCGAATACACTAAGCGCAATATTCATTATTGTTTAGCAGTGATAGATATTGATTACTTTAAAAAAGTAAACGACAACTATGGCCATGATGCCGGTGATCAAGCATTAAAAATATTGGCACTTTATATGCGAAAGCACTTTGGTGCAGGATTAACTGCTCGTTTAGGCGGAGAAGAATTTTCCGTTTTATTACATGGGTTAGATACCGATCAATTGTACAATAAATTAGATGACTTTCGTCGTGATATTTCCGTATCAACCTTATCCTGCGGTGATAATCAAATTACAATTACTATCAGTATTGGTGTGGTATTTGACAGCAGAGAAGCACTTGCAAAACAAATGAATGATGCCGATAATGCGCTTTATGTAGCTAAAGATAATGGTCGTAATCAGGTGGTTATTTTCGGCAGCGATGATCAGTAATAGCTAAATCTTTATGCGTTAGCGTTTATATGCCTAATAAAATTAATGCCCTTATGGTGAATACCATTCTCTCGCTTGTAGTATGTTAATAAAGTAAAAAACACACTTTATACTTTATTTCACAATTAAATTGAACTTAGTTGGCAAAAGAGACTCTTACTTATCAGTATTGTTTTATCCCTTAGTGTTTCATGTTTTTATGCATCTATTTTTATAGATGCATTTTTTTTGTTTAAATTTCACTGACAATCAAAAGATAAATCAAAAGGGTCAGAGTTATTGATATTAAGTAAAATAAATCCTATGCTGATTTTTTTACTTAAAAACTTAAAACCATGCCAAGATTACCCCGATTAAATTTGCCAAACATCCCACAACATGTGGTGCAACGAGGTAATAATAGGCAAGTAACGTTCTTTTATGAGCAAGACTACACGGTGTATCTTGATAAATTAAAAGAATATGGGAAAAAATTTGATGTGGCTATTCATGCTTACGTACTAATGACCAATCATGTTCATTTACTGATGACGCCATCGACTAAAACAGGTGTTAGTCAGTTAATACAGTCATTAGGGCGCTATTATGTGAGATATATCAATAAAACATATAATCGCTCAGGCACGTTGTGGGAAGGTCGATATAAATCAACATTAGTTGATAGTGAGCACTATTTTTTGTTGGTGAGTCGGTATATAGAACTTAATCCAGTAAGAGCTGATATGGTTGCTCACCCAGCAAAGTATCCGTGGTCAAGCTATCAAGGTAATGCACTAGATAAAAAAAT
Organism: Colwellia sp.; assembly: GCA_002733765.1. Classification (GTDB taxonomy): domain Bacteria; phylum Pseudomonadota; class Gammaproteobacteria; order Enterobacterales; family Alteromonadaceae; genus Colwellia. Next base: position 142,106 of record NVWU01000011.1, read on the forward strand.
AGAGTTGCTAACAGCACATCATTGTTATGAGGTACTCGGTCATAATACTGAGAGTAGAAAAGTTGCTTATAGAACACTATTTAAAGCACATATACCTAAGTTAAAATTAGCAGAAATACGAGATGCAACTAATAAGGCTTGGGTGCTAGGGGATAATCGCTTTAAAGAACAAATAGAGCAGCAAACAGGAAGGCGCTCATCACCACAAATGCGTGGTGGAGATAGAAAATCAAAGGAATATAAGGAAAAAATCACAAACCAATAACTCTGACCCTTTTGATTGACCCTTTTGATTGACCCTTTTGATTGGCAGTAGCATATTAGTTGGTGCAGATATTACTACAGGGATTATTAAATATGGCGAATAACCAATTTTATATAATTACTCTACAGGACTTTATCGAGTACGATAATGATATAGCTATCTTACATAATAAACCTTTCACGGGTCTAGTTATTGAGCATGAAGATAGTGTTGTAGTAAATAAATTTGAGTGTAAAGAAGGAATTAAGGTTACTGAAAAACAGACGTTTTTTCCCTGCTATTCCTAATGCGGAGATAATTAATGTAAATAATATTGTTGAACGAGATGGTGGGGGGCAGTAATTTATAATGGATTACCTCTATCAGGAGTCATTTATTATTTTAGAGATAAGTATTGTTATTTTATTCAAGAGTATGAAAGAGGCTGGGAAAATTCGGAGTTAGGCATTGGTAATAATGGTAGATTAAGTCGCTTATACCGAAATGGCAATGACTATAGTGAGTGTCTTGAGTGGGAAAATGATCAATTACGTAATTATGAAATAAACATAAATTTACCTGATACTCGACAATGTGCAGCATTATCACTAGGCTTTTCATCTGCTAATCAGCTAAATAAAGTGGAAGTTCAAGATGACTTTTATCTAGTAAGTAAAAGAGTGATAGATGATGTTTGGTATTCTGATTATTTTACATTTGAAGATCTTCAAGGTTGTCAAATTGCTGAGTCACTGTTGTTATCAGGGAATAATGTTAATGATGACTTTTTTAAAAAACTTATTGATGGTGGCATATTAACTGATTGCAATGAGATCATATTAACTAAACATATTATTGACCCCCAAGTATTAGAGAAATACTTGCCAATGTCCTCTATTCAGAAATTAACGTTCCGATATATGAGAGATAGCAAAATTAATAAAACATATTATCAACGTTATTTATCTAATTATGACTTAACATTTATTGATTAACTTTTTAGAAATAAAAGGGGTCAGAGCCGTTTTAAGTGAGCTACACTGAGATAAATGGTCTCTCCAGTAGGTTTTAATTATGTCAAGAAAACCGAGAGTTTCATTAGCAGGAATGGTGGAGCATGTTATTCAGCGGGTAATAATTGCTAAGCCATTCTTGCTTGTAAAGATGAAATGAATAAACTTCTATGTGTTTAAACATGTACAGGAAGTAAATAAATAAAAGGATTAATAAGAATGAATAAAACATTTCAAACGTTCACGGTTAAACAGCCAACTCTTTGTTATTTATTTAAACATTATCTAATCAGCTGCATGGATGCAGCTGATTAGATAATGTAGGAGCAATTTTCTTGCGTATAAAGTAGATCACCTAATTAATGAAACTGGTATGGCTAGAAAAAAGGCTACTTGTTTCAATCACTATCGAAACAAGTAGCTTTCATTTTATAACCAGCCTAAAACATCTTTCATTACCGACCAACGAGGTTTTTTAGCTTTGGGGTTTTTACCTAATATCCAGTAATCATATACTTTTTGTTGAAAACCACTGTCTTTCTTCAGCTTTAACCACGTGTTAATAAAGTTAGCATAATCATTTTGACCTTTAGGTAATATTAACGCGACAGGAGCCTTGAACTTTAAGCCTTTAGGAATAATGGCCGAAAACTCTGGATATAACATTGACCACGCAGAGGCGACTTCAGCAGAGTGGAGTACAGCATCCACTTCAGGATACTTACCTTTAAGAAATAGCCTGATATCGCTAATTTCAGTAATTTTAGCATTAGGGAAATAATCTTCAGTGATACGTTGATAATACTTATTATTACCTACACCAATATTGGGCTCTTTCATTGCTCGAATGCTATATAAATCAGTAAAATCATCACGTTTAGAGTCATTGATCAATAAGCCAGCAGTATGATAAGTATAAGCATCTGAGAATAATACTTCTAAAGCATGCATAGGGGTTATTGTATGACCACCAATGATAATATCAAGCGCACCATTTTTGAGTAGTTCAGCCTCTTGCTCATTTGATTTGAGGTAAATTAGAGCGATATTGATATCAAGGTCTTTCGCAAGTTCATTCAATAACTCCATGTCATAACCAACTAAATGGTTATTATTGTTACGAAAGGCAAACGGCAAGCTAGCTTTATAGTAACCAACACGAATATCTTTTCTTGCCATAATAACATCGAGCCTAGGCTGTTGTTGTTTAGCTTTGCTAAGCGGCATTAGCTCCTTGTATTTTACTGTTTTGACAGCAGAGTTCATTGCTTTCATTGACTCAAAGGTTTGTACGCCTTCGTATTGATAGGGAATTAATGCTTTCAAGGTAAAGCCAGCAGCAATCATTACACCAAAAGTTATTGCTAAATGAACACCAATAGCTTGCATTAATTTATGCCACTTTAGTTTTTTTAATACAGCAGAAGCCACTAATAAAGTAACAACAAAACCATGCAAGGCGGCTAAACCCGTAGCAAACCTAGCGGTTACAACACTACCTAACAAATAGAGTTGAAATTGATCGGCAGGCAAGTCAAAAAAGTTGAGTAAAAAAGGAATCGCGACTGCCATTGAACCAAAGGCTGTTAGTGCACCCATTACCACAAAAGAAATATATTGTTCAAAGCCCAGAGGTGAGCCAACATACCAAGCTGAAAATAAGATAAAACCAAGGCCAAGTAAAGTACCAGTACTAGGAAAGCTATAAGCCGTTGGCACTAATACATCAACGGTTGAATCGGTTTCTTCACAGTCCATACCATGCTTTGCGAGTAGTTCTTTACTGCGTTCAATAATCATAGGTAACACAACTAACACGGTACCTGTCGCCAACGCCGTAATTGCGGCCTCACCTGCGGTTGATAATATTTCACGATAAGAAAATGGTGTAGCCCAATGAATAACTAAAGGGAGTAATACAAAAGCAAGGATGGCAGCAGCCGTTATATATACCCATAAAAACACCTGTAAGCGACCAAGTTCTTCAACTTCTAGCGTGCCAGCTGCAGAGGCTGAAATGGCAAAAATACCTAAGGGAGCTAACTTAGCAACATATGAGGCTACTTTCATTAAACTATCACCGACATTAGTGGTTAAGTTTAATAAGGTTTCTTTATTTTTAACTTGAATGAGTGCGACACCCATTAATAAAGAAAACAAAACGACTGCTGGCACGATAGTTTCTGATAGCGAGGAAAAAATATTACTAGGTATATAAAGTTTGACAAAATCAAAGGTTACAGATTCAGTGATCATACTGGTGCTGAAAAAGCCACTAGTTTGCCAGTTAGGATAAGCTAAAGGTAATAACAGCAAGGTTAACATAACTGCTGTCCACATGATAAGAATGACCTTCACCGCCCTCATACCAATTCTACTTGCCATGTTACTGTCAAGGCGGCCTAAACCACCTATAATTGATACAAGTACATAGGGTAAAACGGTCATTTGTAGCAATCGGATATAGACATTGCCGATGACTTCTAGTTTACCGGCTGGCTCACCAACAAATATTCCGGTAGATATACCTAAAATTAATGCAATGATCACTCGTTGGAAGGCAGATAATTTTTTATAAAAATTAATTACAGGCATCTAATTTCTCCGTTAATTAGATAAGGGTGGATATTATAGGATTATAATTATTCAAGTTTAAAGTTTTTTGAATTACATGACTAGGCAAATTATCTTTATCTTCATGATGCATTCATTGATGAAATCAGGGTTAAGAGAAAATCCGTGTATTATAACTGGTTGAACAGTTGCCAGGTCACGCCAGTATTAGCTTATATTTTTTTGTTATTGTGAAAGGTAAAAAGCAGTAAAAAAAAGTTTAATAATATACTAGCAATAGCGTGAAATTCTGATAGTCTCTTAGCTCATTATTTTACTAGTTGTTTTTTTGTACAATTAAAAAGTAACGATGATAAATTTATTTATCCACAAAAACAAAAGTAAAAAACATAATACGAAAAACATTTACATCTAAAATTTAATTAAATAAAATCAATTGGATAGCTAAATCAAACAGAATGATAACGCTTCCTATTCTGGCACCACCTTGTGCTTATCAACAAAGTTATCCACATTACGCTTGAGTCAATTGTCACGGTGTAGTAGAGCTAAAGCGCGCTTTGTGGCATGCTTAGCCCATCTTATTGTTTAGACTCAATTCTTATGACAACTTCACCAGAAAAATCTTTACAGACTTCTTCAAAAATAAACCAGCCACTTATTTTAGTTGATGGCTCATCTTATTTATTTCGCGCTTACCATGTGCCTTACCTACAAGCGTTATCCACGGTAAGTGGTCAGCCTACTGGCGCAATTACCGGTGTATTGAATATGCTGGGTAGTTTGAAAAAAGATTATCCAAATGGCAATATTATCGCTATTTTCGATGCTAAAGGTAAAACCTTTCGCAATGAGTTGTATCCAGAATACAAAGCAAACCGTCCACCCATGCCTGATGATTTACGTACTCAAATTGCCCCTTTGCACGACATCATTAGTGCGATGGGTTTACCGCTTTTAGTTATTCCCGATGTTGAGGCTGATGATGTTATTGGCACATTAGCAAAACAAGCAGATGAACTTGGGATTGAAACGGTCATTTCGACAGGCGATAAAGACATGGCACAGTTAGTTACGCCTCATGTTCGTTTGATTAATACTATGACAGACGTGGAGATGGACGTCGCTGGTGTTAGTGAGAAGTTTGGGGTTCGTCCTGATCAAATTATTGATTACCTTGCCTTGATGGGCGACAAAGTGGATAACATTCCTGGTGTAGTGAAGTGTGGCCCAAAAACGGCGGTTAAATGGCTAGCAGAACATGGCACATTAGATGAAGTGATTGCCAACGCGGATAAAGTGAAAGGAAAAATAGGTGAAAACCTACGTGATGCATTAGAGCAATTACCGTTGTCTTATCAGCTGGCAACCATTAAATGTGATGTTGAATTAGCGCAAACTGCTGCAGAATTAGCGCCTAATGAACCAGATACCGAAGCGTTAAGAGCGCTTTATCAAGAGTTTGAACTGAAACGCTTGTTAGCTGATTTAGATAAAGGCAGTAGCGGTGAAAAGGCAACGAGTACAGCTAAGAGAAAAACGAATGTTAGTGTAGTTGAATCGACAGATGTTGCCATAGTGGAAGTCGCTGAGAGTGAATACGATATAATTTTTGATAAAGAGGCGTTTAATCACTGGTTAACTAAATTAGCTGCCAGTGATGCTTTTGCCTTTGATACCGAAACCACTAGTGTTGATTATATGAAGGCTGAACTTGTCGGTTTATCATTTGCCATAGAAGTGGGTAAGGCTGCTTATGTACCGCTTACGCATGATTACGCTGATGCACCAGAACAACTCGACAGAGATTGGGTATTGGCACAATTAAAGCCCTTATTAGAAAATAGCAGTGTTAAAAAAATTGGTCAAAACCTGAAATATGATGCTAACGTGCTAAGCCATTATGATATTAAATTACAAGGTGTTGCTTTTGACACCATGATCGAATCCTATTGTTATAACAGTATTGCTACTCGCCATAATATGGATGCATTAGCGCTTAAATACCTTGATTATAAAACGGTGCATTTTGAAGATATTGCCGGTAAAGGTAAGAAGCAATTAACCTTTAATCAAATTGAGATTGAAAAAGCTGGGCATTATGCTGCTGAGGATGCTGATATCACCTTGCGTTTACATCACGCAATTTATCCTGCACTTGAGCAACTACCAGAGCAACTTAGCGTTTATACTGATATTGAAATACCGTTAATGCCAGTATTAGCACAAATGGAGCAAACAGGCGTGTTGATTGATTGTGATTTACTCGATCAACAAAGCCAAAGCATTGGTCAGCGATTAGATGAGTTAGAAATTGAAGCCCATAATTTAGCTGGTAAAAGCTTTAACCTTAGCTCTCCTAAACAGTTACAACAAATATTGTTTGAAGAATTGAAAATTCCGGTCATCAAAAAAACACCTAAAGGCGCCCCTTCTACCGCAGAAGAAGTGTTACAAGAGCTAGCGCTTGATTACCCGCTACCAAAAGTGATTCTAGAAAATCGTGGTTTAAGTAAGTTAAAATCAACTTATACCGATAAACTACCTTTAATGGTTAGCCCTAAAACGGGACGAGTACATACCTCTTATCATCAGGCAGTGACCGCTACTGGGCGTTTATCATCAACCGATCCAAACTTACAAAATATTCCAATTCGATCTGAGCTAGGTCGTAAAATTCGTCGTGCGTTTATTGCCCCGAAAGATCATAAAATTGTTGCGATTGATTACTCGCAAATTGAATTGCGTATTATGGCACATCTATCGAATGATAAAGGCTTAGTGACTGCGTTCAGTGAAGGTAAAGATGTGCATCGTGCTACCGCAGCTGAGATTTTTGCCGTTGAACTTGATGAAGTAACCACAGACCAACGTCGTAGTGCTAAAGCGATTAATTTTGGGTTGATCTATGGCATGTCAGCATTCGGTTTAGCCAAGCAGTTGAATATTGGTCGTCATCAAGCACAAGAGTATCAAGATAAGTATTTTCAACGCTACCCGAGCGTATTGACGTATATGGAAGATACTCGTCAACAAGCCAGCGAGCAAGGTTATGTCGAAACATTATTTGGCCGTCGATTATATCTACCTGACATAAATGCAAAAAATGGTATGCGCAAGAAAGCAGCCGAACGTGCTGCGATTAATGCGCCAATGCAAGGTACAGCGGCAGATATTATCAAAAAAGCGATGTTAGCGGTTGCTGCTTGGTTAGCTGAACAAAATGATGACCGTATTAAAATGACCATGCAAGTACACGATGAATTAATTTTTGAAATTCACCAAGACATTGTTGAAGAAGCAACGGCTAAATTAGTGGAACTGATGAATAATGCGGTTGAATTAAGTGTACCGTTAATTGCTGAAGCCGGCGTAGGTGATAACTGGGATGAAGCGCATTAGCACGGCTTGCTAACCGTGCTGGCATTATGAGCACGAAAAGTCGAAAGTATCAGCGAGATTATACAAAACAATCAGTTTAATTTGAAAGTTTATATCGCATAACAAGTTCCTATTTATTACACAATACTTATTCCCTTTGTGTGTTTCATGTTTTTGCTACCAATTTGTCGCCAGATTGGTAGCTTTTTTATTTGTACTATATTAAAAATAACAAGGTTATGCGTTTGAATAGCGTTCTTTATTACCAAGCCAGCGTTGGATAAGTGCTTGGGCGCACTCAGGGTTTTGGCGTGATAATAAGTATGCTTTTTGCTTAATTTCAGGGATAAGGTAACCATCGCGCACTAAATCGGCAATTTTTAATTCGGCTAAGCCAGTTTGGCGAGTGCCGAGCAACTCGCCAGGACCTCTAATTTCTAAATCTTTTTCAGCAATAACAAAACCATCATTACTTGCTCTTAGTACCGCTAAACGCTTGGTCGCTGTTTTTGATAGCGGGGCTTTGTACAGCAATACACAATGTGAAGCGATTGAGCCTCTACCCACACGACCGCGTAATTGATGTAGTTGTGCCAAACCTAAACGTTCAGGGTTTTCAATCACCATTAAACTGGCATTGGGTACATCAACACCGACCTCAATTACGGTTGTTGCAATCAGTAAGTGAATTTTACCCGCTTTAAAATCAGTCATGATTTCTTGCTTTTCTACGGCTTTCATTCGTCCATGAACAAGGCCAATTTTTAGCTCAGGTAATTGCGCTTGCAAGTGTAATGCGGTGTCTTCTGCTGCTTGGCATTGTAATACCTCCGACTCTTCAATTAAGGTACAAACCCAATAGGCTTGTCGATTGTCATTGGTACAGCCTTCTCTAATACGCTCGATAACATTTTCGCGACGAGTATCGGGTAGAGCAACGGTATTGATTGGTGTACGTCCCGGCGGTAACTCATCAATAACAGACGTGTCTAAATCAGCGTATGCAGTCATGGCTAACGTGCGAGGAATCGGCGTGGCAGTCATAATTAATTGATGAGGATAATTATTATTAAAAACGCCTTTTTCTCGTAGCGATAGCCGTTGATGAACACCAAATTTATGTTGCTCATCAATAATAATTAATACTAACTTGTTAAATTGCACATCTGCTTGAAACAAAGCATGGGTGCCGATAACCATTTGCATTTCGCCACTGGCGATATGTTCCAGTGCTAAACGACGCGCTTTCGCTTTGGTTTTTCCTGCGAGCCAACCAACGCCAATATCAAGTGGAGTAAACCAATTGGCAAAATTAATGGCATGTTGTTCGGCTAAAATTTCGGTGGGAGCCATTAGCGCCACTTGATAGCCTTGGCTGATTGCTGTTAATGCGGCTAGCGCTGCTACCAGTGTTTTACCTGAGCCGACATCACCTTGTACTAAGCGCATCATCGGATGAGCTTTAGCTAAATCCTTTTTTATTTCTTTTACTACGCGAGTCTGTGCGTTGGTCGGAGAAAAAGGAAGCGTTTTTAAAAAGGAGTCTTCAGCTGAATAAGCGTTTTCAGCACAATAATAGCGCCCAATCGCCTGTTCAAGGCTTAATGAAATAGCAGGGTGAACATCACTATTTTGTCTAATTTTAAGCATACTTAAGTTATGGGCTATTAACTCTTCTTTGATCAAACGTAATTGCGCAGGATGTTTACCCAACTCAAGTTGACTGGTAGAAGCTTCGGGCGGTGGCCGATGAATGATGGTTAATGCTTGCGCGAGTGAATATTGCTCGTCGAATAAATTACTAGGTAATAGTTCCTCTACTTGCCCACGTTGCAGCCGAATAAGTGCTTGATCGGTTAAGTTGCGTAGCGAAATCTGCTTTAAGCCGTCAGTTGTTGGGTAAACCGGTGTTAATGTTTCTTCTATTGGAGTCAAAGCGCGATCATCGTTTAAAGCACGGTATTCAGGGTGCACTATTTGAAAGCCGTTTGGGCCGCGCTTTATTTCGCCATAACAACGAATAGTCTGTCCGACACTCAAGCTGTTTTTTTGACTAGCCGAGAAGCTAAAAAAACATAATTGTATATTGCCTGTGCCGTCGTTTACGTTGACTACCATCATACGGCGCTTACCATGAGTAAGCTGATTACTGGTTATTTCGCCGATGATATTAGTATGCGTACCAACAAGGCACTCTCGAATGGTGGATACGCGAGTTCTGTCTTCATAACGGAGCGGTAAATGAAATAATAAATCTTGTACAGACAATAAACTCAGTTTTTCTAGTCTTTTTGCCATGCTTGGGCCAACACCTTTGAGTGTTGTTAGAGCTACTTGAGAAAGTTTAGTCAATGCTTCCATGATGATTTGGTTTAAAACCGCTCTTCGTAACTAATCATCAATATGCAGCCAAGCTTTTTTATCCATTTGTATTTTTTGCCACCAAATGTCATTAGCAATAATTTGACCCTCTTCATCTATTACCGGATAAGGTAAGCCTTTACGTTGGCAAGCTTCGGCAAAAATAGGATGGCCCCCTTCAAATAACGTGCGTTGTCGGCGTTCGTGGCTCAGCATGGGTTTATCGTACATGCCAGCTAATTGTCGTTGGCGTTGTGCTTCGTATAACACCACTGAGCAGGCCACTGAAACATTCAGTGATTGCACCATGCCAACCATAGGAACAACAATATCTTGATCAGCTAATGCCAACGCTATATCGGAAGCGCCAAATTTCTCTTGCCCCAAGATAATAGCCGTTGGTTTGGTGTAATCAATTTCACGAAAGTCGATAGCCGTATCAGATAAGTTAGTCACTAATATTTGCATGCCTTGGGCTTTCATGGCGGCAATTGCATCAGCCGTTTTATGATAATTATGAACATCAATCCAGTTCTGGCTACCTGCAGCGCTACCGCCACGGACTTCTGTTTCTTCACTTTTCCATACGGCATGTACATCACTAACGCCAATCGCATCACAGGTGCGAACTACCGCGGCTAAATTATGGCTTTTATGTATACCTTCCATACACACGGTGAGGTCTGGTTGGCGCTTATCAAGCATGGTATTGATGCGTTCTAGTCTTTTGGGAGTCATGGCTTTGTTATTAATAAAGTTAATATCTTAAATGAATGAAGTTTAGGCAAGCGGTTAAGTTAAGAGTCCATTGAGCTTATTACTATAAGTGATGTGGACAAGTAATGCATACCGCGCAGCATAAATTTTGATTCATGACGAATAGTCTAGTTGACGTTGGGTAATTCCATAACACCATCAATTTCAATATCAACATCTTTAGGTAGTTTAGAGATTTGAATTGCTGCACGGGCAGGGTAAGGCTGTTGAAAATATTTTGCCATAATTTCATTGACCGTGGCAAAGTTACTTAAATCAGTCATAAAAATGTTCACTTTTACCATATCATTGATACAGCCACCTGCTGCTTCACATACCGCTGAAAGGTTTTTAAATACTTGTTCAGTTTGCTCAGCGAAACCACCCTCTATTACAGTCATCGTTTCAGGAATAAGTGGAATTTGCCCAGATAAATAAACCGTATTGTTTACTTTAACTGCTTGGCTATAGGTACCGATAGCACTGGGTGCTTGATCTGTTGATATAATACTTTTCATTTTATTTCCTGCTATTTAATTTGTTTAATTTTTTCGAAACTGATAACTCGCTACTCATAACTTCTTACTTATTACGGATAACACGTTGTACATCAACCATCACCTTGATTTTTCGAATGATGTTAGCTAAGTGAATACGATCACGGCAGGTGATTTCCATATCAATAATATAAAGGCCCGCTTCTTTTTCACCCGAATTCAAGGTATGGACATTGGAACCACACTTGGCGATAACGTTAGTTAGCTGTGCTAAGGCTCCTTGATGGTTAATTATTTCTACTCGAAGTTTGGCAATAAACTCTTTATCAATATCGCGATCCCATTTTACCGGAAATAAAGCACCAGGCTCATGGCCTTTAATGTTTGTACAACCTTGTTGGTGCACCATTAAGCCTTTTCCTGGGCTTAAATAGGCTAAAATTGAATCCCCTGGAATAGGGCGACAACATTTGCCATAACTAACTAACATACCCTCAGTACCCTTAATCGGCATTTTGGCTTTATTGCTTGTTGGCGTGAACTCACTGTCTTCAGTAAACTCATCGGTAAGTCGTCGGGCTATACCAATACTTAACGCATTACCTAAGCCAATATCAGTTAATAAGCCATCGAAATCTTTATTGCCACTTTGCTGTATTACCGCGTCGATTTTATCTTTACTTATATCTTCAAGTGAGACGTTACCTAACGCGTGGCTTAATAAGCGTAACCCCAGTGCTTTTGATTCGGTTTTTTCACGACTACGCAAGTAGGTTCTTATTTGTAAACGCGCTTTTGCCGTTACGACAAAGTTGAGCCAAGTAGCGTTAGGCCTAGCTGCGGCAGACGTTATTACCTCAATCGTTTGTCCAGAATCTAATGCTCGGCTCAAGGGATAAGGCTTACGATCAACTTTTACGCCTACGCATGAATTACCAACATCTGTGTGTACTGCATAGGCAAAATCAACCGCAGTAGCGCCCATCGGTAATTCTATAATACGTCCATCAGGAGTAAAGACATAAATTTCTTCTGGAAATAGATCGGATTTTACATTTTCAATAAATTCAAATGAACTGCCTGCACTTTGTTGCAATTCGAGCAAGCTTTGCATCCAACGACGAGCTTTCATTTGAGCGGTGGTATCGACGTTACCTCCACCTTCTTTATATAACCAATGAGCAGCAACACCTTTGTCGGCCATTTGCTCCATATCTTGGGTTCTGATTTGTATCTCAACCGGGATCCCATGAGGGCCAATGAGCGACGTATGTAGCGAACGATAGCCATTGGTTTTAGGAATAGCGATATAATCTTTGAAGCGACCGTCAATGGGTTTAAATAAATTATGCATAGCGCCTAATGCACGATAACAGTCGTCTATTTTATCGCCAACAATAACGCGAAAGGCGTATATATCCATAACTTCATTGAACATCAACTCTTTACTAAGCATTTTACGGTAAATAGAGTATAGGTGTTTTTCTCTACCAATAATTTGAGCGTCAATATTACTTTCAGATAAGCGTGCCGATATTTCTGTTTGGATATTATTAATAATGGTTTTTCGATTACCACGAGCGCTACTTACTGCTGATTTTAGTGCTCTTGAACGCATAGGATAAAGCGCCTCAAAGCCAAGTAATTCTAATTCATTTTTAATATCATGAATACCAAGGCGGTTGGCAATGGGAGCATAAATTTCCAGCGTTTCACGGGCTATACGACGGCGCTTATCTGGGCGTAAAGCTCCAAGAGTACGCATGTTATGGGTTCTATCAGCTAATTTGATTAAAATGACGCGGATATCTTGCACCATCGCCAAAACCATTTTACGGAAGTTTTCCGCTTGCATTTCTTCTTTATTTTCGAATTTTAGCTTGTCGAGTTTACTGACTCCCTCAACGAGCTCTGCAACGGTATGACCAAATAATTCTGCTAACTCATCTTTAGTAACCGAAGTGTCTTCTATCACGTCATGAAGTAGTGCCGCCATTAAGGTTTCATGGTCTAGATTCATTTGGGCTAAATTAAGTGCTACAGCAACAGGATGGGTAATATAAGGATCACCGCTTGAGCGCATTTGACCATCGTGCGCATTTTTTGCGACAACATAGGCATGTTTGAGCAAGTCTACTTGCTCTTTTGATAGGTACGTCGAGCTTAATTCTTTTAATGGTTCAAATAGATACACCTATCACTCCGAATTGATGGTAACAACTAGAAAAAATGAATATACCCGTTCAAGCTGGATTCTGTATCTTTAAGTGGAACGGGTATAGATAAGTATAGAATACGTGGCTTTGCGCCAAATGCAAAGTAATACCAATCAAATTAACTCAGTGATTTATTTAAATGGTCTAAATATTCAATAACACTATTACTTTAAGCATAAATAGACAGCTATTGCTTAATGAAGCACTTTATTTTTGAAAATTTATTTCTATAAAGTTTGAACCATTAGTCAATCTAATTAGTATAAATGATGAAGCGATTTAGAGTGGAGTAAGGGGTAATAAAAAACGCATAATTTTTCTCTATTGGTTACAGAGAGAAGTTATGCGTTTAAAGGATAAATCAAGTGTGGTTACTTGTTTAACCTAATTCTTGTGTTTGACTACCAACAATTGCCGCAACGGCATCTAATTCAGCATTATCTCGCTGAATTTGTGCTTGGCGATCTGATGTATCCATTACAGCATCGGTAATTAAACCTGCTTCAATTTCACGTAAAGCCAATACGGTTGGTTTGTCATTTTCGACGTCAACCAAAGGTTCTTTACCACCCGTTGCAATTTGACGAGCACGACGTGATGCAACTAACACCAAATCAAAACGATTACCAATTTTCTCTACAGCATCTTCAACAGTTACGCGAGCCATTTGGTCACTCCAACTAAATTTATAAAATAGTGCTGCATTTTACTGATCGATAGGTCATTTAGCAAGTAAAAGACTTTGTTCTGGCAAAAATCGTCGTGCTTTAATTTTTTATTATCTTGAACTTCTTATTCAGCGGCTAAATAATTGTTTAATTTCCGCTGAGGGGAAGCAACTTAATATGATTAACAAATTAACTCATCTAATAAAACGCTATGTTGTGCAACTTGTTGATTACGTCTTAACCGTTGATTGTTAACTATGGTGGTTAAGTCAATTAAGGCCTGCTTAAAATCATCATTAATAATAATGTAATCAAACTCTTGAAAGTGTGAACATTCACCTTGTGCTTTAGACATTCTGCTCGCGATAACGGCTTCACTATCTTGTCCTCTGCCTCGTAAACGATTTTCTAAGGTTTGTTTTGAGGGAGGGCTAATAAATATAGTGGTAACGGCAGGTTTTTTTATCCGCACTTGTTGCGCCCCTTGCCAGTCGATATCAAGAAAAACATCGATGCCTTGAGCAAGCTGATCATCTATGGCTGCCTCTGAGGTACCATAATAATTATCAAAAACTTCAGCATATTCATAAAAAGCATTTTTTTCAATTTGCTTTTTGAACGTTGCAATGGAAACAAAGTGATAATGTTTACCTTCCTGTTCGCCCAGGCGAGGAGCTCGTGTCGTATGCGAAACCGATACTTGCATAGGCCGGTTTGATTTCTGTTCTAATAATGCATTGATCAGGCTTGATTTGCCGGCACCGCTAGGCGCAGAAAGAATAAATAAATTACCAGGTACAGTCACAGTATTTCCCTTTGTATTGTATTTTTTGTTGTACTCAATGCCATTTTAGATCCAGTTTAGAATTACATGTGTAGAAGCGTTAAAGTACTTTAGCAATTGATTGCGCTAAGTAGTCAACATTACGGTTAGCAATACCTGCAATACTTATACGGCTAGAATCCACCATATAAATACTATATTTGTCCTGTAGTTGTTGAACTTGTGCAGGTGTTATCCCTAAGAAAGAGAACATACCGCTTTGACGAGTAATAAAGCTAAAATCACGTGTTATACCGTTTTCTTTAAGTTTGTCTACTAATAACTGACGGTTACCGTTAATACGGTCACGCATTTCTTTTAATTCACTGTGCCACTCAGTGGTTAATTCTGAGGAGCTTAAAATGGTTTCAACGAGTGCAGCACCATGTGCAGGTGGCATAGAGTATATGCCGCGAATCACATAAGCTAATACTGAAGCGACTAAATCAGCACTATTGCTGGTCTCTGCAATTAATGTACAAGCACCAATACGTTCACGATATAAACCAAAGTTTTTAGAGCATGAAGTACAGACGATCATTTCTTTTACATTTTCAGCTAATAATCTTAAACCGTAAGCATCTTCGTCTAAACCAGAGTCAAAACCCTGATACGCCATATCAACTAATGGGGTAAAACCAACACCTTTTGCCACTTCCGCAACTTGTTGCCATTGCTCATTAGTTAAGTCCATACCGCTGGGGTTATGACAACAAGCGTGTAGCAATACCGCATCATCGCTAGATACCTTTTTTAGTTGCGCTAACATACCATCAAAGTCTAAGGTTTTATTTTCGTAATCATAATATGGATAAGTTTTAATCGTTAGACCAGCGGCTTCAAAAACAGCGTTATGGTTAGCCCATGTTGGATTTGAAACCCAAATAGTTGCACCTGCTTTGCAAGAATGAATAAACTCAGCAGCGACACGTAAAGCACCTGTACCACCGGGTGTTGAAAATGTGCGAGTACGGTTTTCTAGTAAAACTTTATGATGACCAAAAATTAGTTTGCTCATTTCTTCATTAAATAAAGCCGAGCCTGTTGGGCCAATATAAACTTTACTTGTTTCGGTATCAGTACGATACCGTTCGGCTTTTTTTACGCAGCTAAGCACGGTAGTGTCACCGGCTTCATTTTTATAAACGCCAACACCCAAATCGATCTTTTTTGGGTTAGTATCTTCTCGGTATTTAGCTATTAGGCCTAAAATAGGATCGGCAGGTAAAGCTTTTAAGCTAGCAAACATGACTGAAATTTACCTTATACTTTAAAAGTTCAATGTTAATAAATTAAACTCTTTAATTGAAAGAAACGCTGAAGAGGCAAGCATAGCTCAAAATAGCGTCAAAATTAAGGTTTTTCTACGTATAATTATCGACTAATTTTCCCCGTATATGGCTAAGTCTTTATCAGAACTAAAAATTATTAGTTATCGCTGCAATCAAACCAATCAAACCGCCAAAAATCCCACCCCAAATGACTAACCAACCTAAATGTTTTTTGATCATTGTTTGAATGATTTCTTTTACTAATTGTGGCGTTAATTCATTAAGACGCTTTTCTATAATGTCGCTAACTTTTTCCTGCATATTAGCAATCATATTGGGTTGTTCTAATTCGTCGCGTAATAAAGCGTTAAACTGTTCGCTTTGGCTTATCTCTTGAATTGAGACTTTCATTTTTTCAATAAATGGCTCTTTCATTGGTTGTAGTGCTTCAGTGCCGCCGACCATTGCTAACATGGGGGCAAATGATGAATTTTCTATCACCGATACTAAACTGTCAAAGGCAGGTGATAAGTCTATTTTTTCTATCACCGGACTTAAATTAATAGGGGAGGCACCACTTGAGTTACTGGATAAAAAACGGTCTATATTTTCTTTGGTAAAAAACTGTTCCATCATTAGTTGACGAATGGCTAGTTTAAAGTCTTCAAACCGTGCAGGAATAACGCCTGAACCGTATAATCCGGGTACTTTTTCAAAAAGCATGTGGATCGCTAGCCAATTAGTGATAGCGCCAGATAATGCAAATAAACCGACAGTAAAGATGAGATGCTGTTCTAAAATATAGCCGATAAGTGTTGTAATAAAGGCGATTAAATTGGTGATGATACTTTTATTCACTAAATATTCCGTATGTTGAATGCGCTTGGCTATAAACGCTATGATAGCATTGAATTTACTTCGCTAAAATAATGATAATTATGATTTATTCAACATCTAAAAAATTGTTCATTTTAATTGCTTTTATGTTGATGGTTATCTACGGAGCAGATAACCCTACAAGTAATAAATGGTGTGCGCTAGATTCCACTAATACCGTATTACTAACGTTGAAAGTGCCGAATCAATAACTTTTAAAGAGCGGTTAATGAAACGTCGCGTCATGAGATAGTGCTTTTTTCTATAAAAACCACCATCAGTATAAGATGCTTGCCAAGTAGCAATAAAAAGTAGATTCGTAAAAGGTTAAATTTAGATGTGGTGCAACTATTCAGCTAGGTGTACAGTTTAATAATTAACTATTGTGAATGATGATGTATCCACTCATACAAACTATAAAGGAATAAAGTATGATATTTTTATCAGAACAAGAAATACTCAATAAAATTGCCCAACGAGCACTTTTCACCGCAACCATTGATGGTGGCGCTTTTACCCTAAAAATTGATAAATATGTGCCGGCGATGTCAGCAGCTATTCATAATGGTAGTGCACTGAGAAGTGAACTCATTGCTAATTGTTTACTTAATAAAAATCAGCGCTATTATGAAGAAGACCCACACACGGGCAGTTTTATCGCAGATCAAGCTATTACATTGATTGCTCATGATTCTCGTTATGAATATGATTTAAATCGCAATACCGATGATTGTGTTTATGAAACAGCATGGGGCGTAGACGTATGGCGTCAGCCCTTATCGAGTGAAGCGATAGCTAAGAGTAAAGCTAAACATGCACAGTTTTACCGCATTGTTGCAGCCATTGTCGAAGCCCTACAAGCAGATTTTGGTGAATGCATTGTTTATGATAATCATTCTTATAATTATAAGCGACATGAACGCCAAGACTTACCGGTATTAAACTTAGGCACAACATCAGTTAAAAGTAACAGGTGGCGGCCTGTTATTGATACATGGCTATCAACATTACAGGCTATGAATGTTGATGGCATTGAAGTAACTGCAGCTGAAAATGACATCTTTTTTGGTAAAGGTTATTTAGCTGCTTTTTGTCATGGCAATTATGATGGGGTGTTAGTTTTAGCCACCGAAGCAAAAAAGGTATTCATGGATGAACTAACGGGTGAAGCCGATAGTATTGTGCTACCTTCTTTGCAAAAAGCATATAATGAAAGTATTACCCAGCATACTCAAGCTTACCTCAAAAAATTTCATGGTTAATGAGCAAAATAGGCGAGTAAAGAGTGTTTTATGCTCGTCTATTCTTAAGTGTTATTTTCATATGTTATTGAGTTAATACACCACTCTTTTTCGCCTTCAGGCGTCATTACGCCAATGTCATCATCAACTTCTTTTTTTATAAGCGCTCGTGCCATTGGTGAATCTATTGAAATATAGCTTTTAGCATCCCCGTAAATTTCTTCGGGGCCGACAATTCTAAACTTTTTAATATCGCCCACTTCATTTTCAATTTCTACCCAAGCACCAAAGAACACTTTGCCCTCTTGTTGCGGTGAGTAATCAACAATTTTTAGATCGGGCAACAGTTTTCTTAAATATCTTACTCTGCGGTCTATTTGGCGTAAAACACGCTTGTTAAAGTGATAATCAGCATTTTCAGAACGATCACCTAAACTTGCTGCCCAAGAAACAATCTTTGTTATTTCTGGTCGCTTAACCTTCCATAGGTGATCATGTTCTTTTTGTAGCTTTTCATAACCAGCGCGGGTAATTAATTTAGTTTTCACAACATTAACTCGTTATTAAAAAATTGTTAACCTAGAAAGTTATCATGATACACCTAGATGGTATTATACCAAATAAAATAATTTTCGCTGAATGATCAATTCATTACTTCAATTGGTATTACACTAAAGTGCCATTGAAAAGTTCATTAAAAGTCAGTCATGATAAACAAAACTTATTTGAGTAAACAACGTATGTCGATATTAAAACCACTGGTAACCTTTTTGCTAACCTTAGGGGTTAGCTTATCTTCACAAGCTGATTTTCTTAAACTAGAAAAATTTGGGGCTAATCCGGGTGATCTTGAAGCCAGTTATTTTACGCCTGATATTGAAAATCCTGCTTTGGTAGTACTGTTACATGGCTGTGCTCAACAGGGAGATGAACTTGCCTTACAGAGTGGTTTATTCGGTTTGGCAAAAAAATATAATTTTGCTTTATTACTACCACAACAAGGCTTGAATAATAATATTACACGCTGTTTTAATTGGTATTCAGCAGATGATTTCACTAGAGATTCAGGTGAAAGTTTATCAATAAAAAATATGATAAGCCGATTAAAAGAACAATTGGGTAGTAAAGAGGTCTATATTATTGGGTTATCAGCTGGCGGTGCTATGGCAAGTGGCATGTTAGCTAATTATCCGGCATTGTTTACTGCTGGTGCGGTGGTGGCGGGTATCCCTTTTCCTTGTGCTGACGGCTTAATTACGGGTATTTCATGTATGAGAAATGGTCCGTCACAAACTGTTGATGAATTGGTAACACTAGTAGAAAAAATCAATCCAAAACAAAAAACTTGGCCGAAACTGTCAGTTTGGACGGGGAAAAACGATAGTATTGTTAACCCTCTGAATTCATCTATGCTTGCTCAACAATGGGCTAATTTATCAGCCTTAGAGAGCAATCCCATTATTAATCATAAGTCAGGCTACACCGTTACTCTTTGGCAAAACTCAGCTAAAGAAACACAAGTAGAGTTGATTGAAGTGAGTAATCTTGGTCATGGCATTATGGTCAATCCGCATGTTGAAAATGGTGGAGAGGTATCAGACTATGTATTAGCCTCGCCAATAAGTACCGTAAAACATGTCATTGACTTTTGGCAGTTATCTTTATCAATAAACCGAAACAAATAAAATAGACATGTAAAACAATGGGTTGAGTATGGCACTATAGTGCTAATTATTTTTTTAAATTAATACGATACAGTGTTATTAGTTGGCAAAACAGTTTCACTAACAAAATAAAAATGCACTAACTACTAACATTATACAATTATTAATAAGGGTTCCCCATGAAACATCACAACAAAAATAGAAGTTATATTGCCTTGGCTATTGCCGCGGCTTTAACGAATAATTTAGCATTTGCACAAGAAGCAACGGACGCATCCCCTGCGGCACAAAATGCAGGTCTTGAACGTATTGAAGTGACTGCGCGTAAATCACTAGAGACACTGCAAAATGTTCCTGTAGCGGTAACTTCGGTTGGTGCTGAGCAGTTGGCTCAAGGTGGTATTAGTGTGATGACTGAAATTCAACAATTTTCGCCAAATACAACCTTGCAAAATAGCCGTGGTACTAACTCAACGCTAACTGCTTTTATTCGTGGTGTTGGTCAAGAAGATCCATTGTGGGGTTATGAACCGGGTGTGGGTATTTATGTTGATGATGTTTATTTTGCTCGCCCACAAGGCGCAGTACTTGATATTATTGATGTTGAACGTATTGAAGTGTTACGTGGCCCTCAAGGTACCTTATACGGTAAAAACAGTATTGGTGGAGCCATTAAATATGTCACTAAAAAAATGTCAGGTGATATGGAATTTGATTTACAAGGAACGTTTGGTGATTATGGCCGCCAAGATTACAAAGTTGCCGGTAAAATACCAGTAATCGATGATAAATTATATGTTGGTTTTGCTCTTGCAAGTTTAACGCGTGATGGTTATGGCGATTTTATTGGAACGACTTTAAGCGGTCAAGATTCAGAAAACTATAATAAAGATATTTTTGCCGGCAGAGTAACGGTTGAATTTACCCCGACAGATGATTTGTTCTTAAAATTTGTTTATGACCAAACTGTTGATGATTCAAATGCTAAAGGGGGGCATCGCTTAATAGCCAGTACTACCAATCCTAGTGGCGCAGTGCAAGATAATGTTTATGATTCTTATAGCAGTTTGCCTACGGCAAATAAGGTTGAAAATAGCGGTTGGAGCTTAACGGCGGAATATTACATTAATGATGAGTGGTCTGTTAAATCGGTTACGGCGGCACGTAAAAATGATTCAGAGACCAATATAGATTTTGATAACACGTTAATACAAACGTTTGATGTACCTGCTATATATGATGATGAACAGTTTAGTCAAGAATTTCAGTTGAACTATAACGGTGATAATTTAAATTTGGTTTCAGGTGTGTATTATTTTGACGGTAAGTCATGTGGTCAATATGAGGCTATTTTTACTTCAGTTTCTTATGAAAAAAGTGGCTGTAATAACTCTGAAAGCTATGCAATATATTCGCAAGGCTCATATAATGTGACTGATGCATTATCCTTTACTTTAGGCGCTCGTTTCACGGAAGAAGAAAAAAATGCCAGTGTGTACGACGATCTTTTTTTAGAAATAGTATACCCTCACTCAGGTTGGATTCCTGGCTATGTGCGCCCTGATTTAGTGAAAACTCAGGTGTTAGATGGCAATGAAACGTGGTCTCGCTTTACACCAAAACTAGGAGTTGAATATCAAGTTGATGAAGATATGATGATTTTTGCTAGTTATTCTCAAGGCTTTAAATCAGGTACCTTTAATCCGCGTGCTAGTACAAACGAACCAGCGGCTAACCCTGAAATTGTTGATTCAGTTGAATTAGGTGTGAAAAGTGAATGGTTTGATAAATTACGTGTTAATGCAACAATTTTTGCACTCGAACATAAAGATCGTCAATATACAAGCCTTGTTGAAAGCGCTAGTAACCCAGCAGGTGAAACACGTTTAGGTAATATTGGCCAATCTGAAGCGATCGGTTTAGAGCTTGATATAGAGTTTGCGGCTACAGAATCACTGAACTTTAACTTTGCCTTTGGTTATATTGATAGTGAATTTACTGAAGTACTTCGATATGACGGTAATGGCGGTTTTGACGATATTTCAGATGTTTATGCAATTTCTAATACTCCAGATATGACAGCTAACTTGGGTGCTACTTACGATATTGAAACAGATATAGGGTCTTTTGTTGTTAATGGTAATTATTATTATCGTGGTGATTATCAATTGCTAGAAACTAAAGATGTATTGATTCAAGATGGATACGGTTTACTTAACTTGGGTGTTAACTGGTACAGTAATGATGGTGAGTGGACTGCAGCACTTCATTGGAAAAACATCACTGATGAAGAATATATAGTGGGTGCTTATCCATATGAAAGTATAGACAATAGCTTAATTGCTTATTATGGTGACCCCTCAACGGTTGCACTTACGGTTGGTTATAGTTTCTAACATTTATTATATGTTGAAAAAAAGAGCTGGTTTTTACCGGCTCTTTTTTTGATAATAAATCACATACACTCGATGTGTTGATCGAGTATTTAGTTTTCAATCATAAAAAAGGCTGTTGTTATGAATCAAGCTAAAGTCGTTATTGCTGATGATCACCCATTGTTTCGTACAGCATTAAAGCAAGCAGTAGTTGACTGTATGCCTGATGTAGATATTAAAGAAGCATCGAGTTTCAGTGATTTACTGGCTGTGATTGAGAGTTCACCTGAATTAGATATTATATTTTTAGATTTACATATGCCGGGAAATGATGGTTTTACTGGCTTGACTCAGTTACAAAACCACCACCCTGATTTAATTGTTATTATGGTGTCGTCAGATGAAAACCCTGACATTATGCAAAAAGCTATTAATTTTGGTGCTGCGGCTTTTATCCCTAAGTCAGTTGATTTAGAGATTATTGCAAAAGCAATTAATACCGTATTGGCAGGTGATACTTGGTTACCGATAAATATGCCTATTAATAGTGATGCTAAGTTAGCTCAAGAACATAAAAAACTAGCACAACAGTTGGCACAGCTTACGCCTCAGCAATATACCGTTTTATCTTTAGTTGCCGATGGACAGTTAAATAAACAGATTGCCGGTATTTTAGATATCAAAGAAAATACGGTTAAAAAACATGTGTCGGCAATTTTATTGCAACTGGGCGTTTATAATCGTACTCAAGCCGGTTTGGTGTATCAGCAATTAATGCTAGCTCCACAAGAGAACGTCTCTCTAAGTTAGCCCCCTAATAACTGCTTCATTAATTTTTTTAATGCTAAGGCCTTTATTGGTTTGCGCATAAAATAAAATTGCGCACTATTGGTGTGCTCGCGTACTTGCTCTGACGGATCAGCTGAACAAATAATACAGGGCACTTGCCATGCTTGATTCGACAATGCTTTTTGTATTAGATCGACGCCATTTTCATTGTTGTCTAAATGGTAATCAGAAATAATTATCGTTGGGGTAAAGTCTTGTTTTTCGAGTGAGATTGTTAGGCTTTGTTCGTCTTTAACCGCGAGCACTTTGCAGCCCCATTCTTCTAACTGTGATTGTATGGCTTTGAGCATGATGGCTTCATTATCAACCAATAGAATGGGCAGGCCGATAAACTCACTTGCTGTTTTAGTTTGTGTGCTTGTATCTATCATGGTTTTTGGCGCTAGTTTTACTGTACTTCGAGGTAAGGTGATACTAAAGCAGGACCCTTTTCCTCGAGTAGACTTTACCGCAATATCAACATTGAGTAATTTTGCAATACGTTCACAAATTGCTAGCCCTAAACCTAATCCAGATTTGTCTTGCGTTTGTTTTAAGCGCTCAAATTCTTTGAAAATTGTTTGCTGATCCGCCAAGTCTATCCCCGGACCGTTATCCCACACTTCAATAACTAGTTGGTTTTGTTTATGTTTAACGCCAAGTAATACTTTGCCATTGCTATTCTTTTTAGGGCAGTAATTTATGGCATTTGATAAGAAGTTTTGTACTATACGACGTAGTAGTCTTTGGTCAGTTTCAACGACACACGTTGATTTTATATAAGTAAATTGTAGACCTGCTTGTTGTGATAATAAAGAAAACTCTTTACCTAAAGGCCCAAGTAAATCGTCAATTGAAAAACAGTGAATATCAATTTTTTGTGAGCTATTATCAAGTCTAGATATTTCTACCAAATCTGCTAGTAAGCTTTCTGCTGCGCTTAATGAGTGTTGAATGTTAGTCGCTAATTCGGCTAAGTCACTGCCTTGTACTTTTTTGTTAAGCATATTGGTAAATAGCGATAATGCATTGAAAGGTTGCATTAAATCATGACTGGCCGCGGCTAGAAATTTAGTTTTACTGGTATTGGCTGCTTCTGCTTCTGCTTTTGCCTTAGTCAGTTCTATGGTGCGTTCAGCAACTCTTTGTTCTAAATGTTCATTGGCTTGTTGTAATGTTTTTGCCACTTCAATATGGTTGGTTATGTCTGAAAAAGTACTAACAAAGCCACCACCAGGCATGGCTTGCCCACGAATTTCTAGCACTATACCGCTAGGCATTTCACGTTGAAAGTGATGACTATTGCCTTGGCGCATATGCTCAAGACGACGACTAATAAAATCATCGTCATTTTCGATAGTATGTATACTATTTTTACTCGCAATAATAATACCGCGCTCGGCGTTAAAACTAATAAGCTCAGCAACGGGCTTACCCACATGAACTAGATTAGCGGGGTAGCCAAGTAACTCAATGTAGCGTTTATTCCAGGCAACTAGTCGCATATCCGCATCAATAATACTAATACCCTGTTCAATATTTTCAACGCCAGCTTGTAGTAATTCTCGATTAAAATGAAAGAGCTTATTGGCTTCATCAACAATATTCACGACGTCCTGTAGTGGCATTGTTTGTTGTGTAGTAACGGCTTTCATTACCATACGGGTAGAAGCTGAGCCGAGCACACTGGAAAGTTGTAAGCGGGTATAGTCAATTAACTTCTCAGAGGCCTTGGAGCTCTTTAGTTGCTTGGCATGATCTTGAAGAAATATTTCAGCAGCATCGTTATTAATAAAGCGTTGTAATAAATGGTATAAATCTTTACTTGATAGGTTTTGTTCAAAAGCCCCTTGTTGTTTGTAAATAAACAACTCTGCTTGTAATTTTTCTGAAACACTACGATGGCCTCGTAAGGAAATAATAATGAAGCATAGGCTGTTGGCTAATAAGCTAAAAAATAGCCCGTGGCTAATATGGTCAAGTAAATTGAAGCCAAATAATGTGTAAGGTTTGAGCCAATTAATGCCAAATGGCCCAGTATTTAGCCAGAGTGACTCAGACAGTAAACTAGGCAATAATAAGGTGTAAAGCCAAACAATACTACCAACCGTTAAGCCTGCCAAGGCTGCTTTTGTGGTCGCTTTACGCCAATATAGAGCACCAATAACTAATGGGGCTAACTGCGATAATAAAACAAAAGAGAGTAAACCTATGGTGGCTAAATGGTTTTGCTGGTTGATTACACGCTCAAAAGTAAAGGCTAACAGTAAAAGTAACGCAATTGCTCCCCGACGTATATTGAGTAACATATGCGACAATTGTGTTTTTTGTTTGCTGACAAAACTATTGTAATGCAGTAACAACGGGGTAACTATTTCTGTGGTTACCATAGTGCTTAAGACGATAGTGGCGACAATAACCATACTGGTTGCTGCAGCTAAGCCACCAATATAGGTGAGCCCAGCCAACCAAGCTTGTTGTAAAAATAATGGAATAGTAATGACATAGGTATCGGCGTCAACATTGCCACCGGGAAATAAGTGTTGTCCCGCAAGGGCAATAGGCAGTACAAAGATATTAATGGCAATTAAATATAATGGGTATAAATAACGTGCACTTTTTAGTTCATTTTCCTGATGATTCTCTATCATCATCATATGATATTGCTGAGGTAAAATAAAGATGGTTATCATGCCAAGTATGGCTTGAGAGATGGCAAAGTAACTGTTACTTGTTGGCTGTATATCTACGGTACGTTGCGATTGAGTAAATAAGTCAGCAACGCCATCAAACACAAAGAAAGTAGCAAAAATTCCAACTGCGGTAAGTGCGAATAATTTTATCACAGAACTAAAAGCGATGGCTAACACTAAGCCTTGGCTTTGTTTGTTTATTGCTGCTTGTCTGGCGCCAAATAAAATACTGAAAATGATTAATACGAGAGTCATGACAAACGTTGTACTGATGCCGGATTGATACGAACCAGTGAGTAGGTCAAAGCTTTTACTTATAGCGCGAAGCTGTAACGCTATATAAGGAATAGTACCTAATAAGGCAACTAAAGTAACCGTTGCCGCAATAGCGGGGGAGCGGTCGTATCGACAAGCGATAAAGTCAGCAATAGAGGTTAAGTTTTGCTGCTTAGTAATGCGTAGTATTCTGAGTAACATGGGCCAGGCGAGTACAAAACATAAAATAGAGCCAATGTAGACGGGGGCCAACCAAGCTCCGGTTGTTGCCGCTTGACCAACAGTGCCGTAAAAAGCCCAAGAAGTACAACTAACACCTAACGATAAACTATATACCCAAGGGCGAGAAAGCCACTTTTTATTGGTTTCTTTTTGTCCCCAATAGGCCACCACAAAAAGTAGTGATAAGTAGGTAATAGAGAGTAAAGATATCAGCCAAGTATCTAGAGAGAGCCAAACTAACAAAGATTATTCCTTAGTTAAATATTGCTGAGGTAACATGGGGGCAGCATAACCAATACCATAACATGCGTTGAGAAAAAACACAGCGAACGAAGGTAGTACATAATTATGTTATCTATTTAGTTAAGCTGATTAAAAGTGATAATTTATAGTTGAAGTCTTTTTAATGAACTTACCTAAAATAAACAATAAATACTTAGTGGCAGTGCTTGTTTTCGTTAGTTATACCTTATTTGCCATGGCTTGGGTTGGCGGTACGGCGAGCATGGGCCAAATAATGGCAAGTATGCAAATAGATAGTCTAGCCTCAGCAAGCTTTATTAGCGGTGCGGTTACCTTGGCTAAAATTGTAGGCACATTTATAGCGGCTTGGCTGGCGGTAAAACTTGGTGTAAAAAAGGCTTTCTTTATCTCTGGGATTTTGATTTCTGTTGGGCTATTAACGCCGTTGTCGCCCAATTATGAGTTACTACTCGTTAGTCGCTTTTTGATGGGACTTGGTGGCGCATTTATGATTGTTTATTTTAATCCCATTGTTATGGCGTGGTTCGAACCTGAAGAACGACCTACAATTAATGGTATTAATGCGGTAGCGTTTAATGTGGGGACTGGTATTATTCTATGGCAGATGTCTAATTTTAATACGATAACAGGTAGCTGGCAAAATACCTTATTAATATTTTCTTTAGTGAGTATTTTGTTAAGTGCTACTTGGTTGTTAGTGAAAGATAAAGAGACTAATACCGCGACTCAACAAGATGATGAAGCAAGAGTAAGTTATTCTTACATCGATGGTTTGAAAGATAAATTTAACTGGATTTATGCGTTAACCTATTCAGGAATTCTAGCCTTTTACATCTGTTTATTTACCTTTTATCCTAAAGCGGGTATTAGCCAAAGTGCGCTGGTCATTGGTTCAGGAATTATTGGGACGCTGGCAGGAATTGTCTATAGTAAAAAGTTTCTCGCACGAGTTCCTGTTATACGTTGGTCAGGGTTAGTGATTATTTTTACTGTGCTAGGTTTATCTTTTGGCGATACTGAATGGTTGCAAACTACTTGTGCCATGGCTTTAGGGTTTTTTATCTTCTTTCCTATTACTGCACTGGTAACTATTCCTCATGAACTACCAAATATGACGGGGGAAAGGATCACGGTCGTGTTTAGTTTGTTCTATTCAATCAGCTATTTAATTGCGACGGTAGTGCTCTGGAGCTTTGGTCGACTAGTTGATATTAACCAGGGTGACTTTGCGAGCGCTTTTACTTTAATCACTGTGGTTAGTAGTACATTTTTTATTGGTAGCTTCTTTTTGCCAGAAACGGCAAACTATAAGAAAGCAAAAATTTCGTCTAAACAACAGGAGTCATCATGCGAGGCATAATAGCAGATAAGCTTAATGAATTTATTGAGTTAGCAAATATAGCGGCTAAACAAGTTAAAGAAAGTGGCGTAGAACTTACTCCTAGCTTAGTACGTGAAAACCTTAAAAAACTGAGTGTATTTATTGGCGAAGGGCCTGAATTAGCTTTTGTACAAGAAAGTGCTTTTGTTACCTCTACGCACATTATTCCCGTTAGAATATATAGCCCTGCTCCTGAACAAGCCTTGCCTGTGGTTTTGCATTATCACGGAGGCGGTCATATGTGTGGCAGTATTGAGCTATACGACACTATTAGCCGAAAAATTGCAAAAGCTGGAAATTGTATTGTTATTGCGGTGGAATATCGATTGGCACCTGAATTTCCATACCCAGCAGGCGTTGAAGATAGCCAGTATGCCTTAGCTAATTATCAAGACGTTTTATCAGAGGTAAACTTTAATCAGCAATTAATCATTGCGGGAGACAGTGCTGGCGCGGCTATTTGTACAACATTGGCGAGCAATAACATCGGTAGTTCAACGGTTAAAATAGATAAACAGATCCTTATTTATCCTAGTGTTGATTACACTATGAGCTGTGATTCTACCGAAGAAAATGGCACCGGATTTTTATTAGAAAAAGAAAAAATGATTTGGTATTTTAATAACTACCTTCAAAACAATGAGTCGAGTAAACCCGCATCACCCTTGTTTATGCCAATGGCGAAAAGTATGCCACAAACCCTTATTTTTACCGCAGGCTGTGATCCTCTTAGAGATGAAAGTATTGCCTATGCTCAGGCGTTAAAAGAAGTAGGTGTTAACGTAGAGCAACATACTTTTGATGGGATGATTCATGCTTACATGCTGCTTGATAGCATTGTTAAAAGTGAATGTGAAGAAACTTATCGAATGATAGGTGAATTTATTCAGTCATAAAATACTATTAGTGGGTGAGCTGCTCACCCACTAAATAAGGCATTTGTATTCGTTGCTTACTCTATCTAAAAATCGCGCTGAGCTACAGTACTTCTTTGGCGGCTCTAAAAGCTTCTTGTGCTGCGGGGGCGCCACAATAAACGGCACTGTGTAGAAGCACTTCACGAATTTCTTCTTTTGTTGCACCATTATTGAGTGCGCCGCGAATGTGACCTTTTAACTCTTGCGGTGCTTTTAATGCGGCTAACATGGCAATGGTTACTAAACTACGCGTTTTACGATCTAAGCCCTCTCTTTGCCATGTTGAACCCCATCCGTGGTCGTTGATGTAATCTTGCATTGGTTGGGTGAAATCATCAGCATTGTTTAAAGCACGATCAACAAATTCATCGCCCATTACTTCTCTGCGAGTTTGTTCACCTGATGTTTTAGTCATATTATTTCCCTAGTAAAAATAAAGTTTAACGGCAGTGTAACGTGAGGCTTTATTTTATTGTTAACATTTTTTTAACTTTTTGAATACAATTATACCACTTGGATTAAAATCACCTCCTAGGCATATTAACTTTGGTTAACGCAACTATTGCTTCTACGTTACATCCGGTGTAATTCGTTATTTATATCCGTTCCAGCTGAATCATGCATTTTCAAGTGGAATGGGTATATAACGTGCTTGTAAATAATCAAATACCGCACGTATGCCAAAAGCTTCGCCGCCTAAAGGGCGACCAGACAAGGTGCGAACATTAAAAGCCATCACATCAAAATGAACCCAATTAGTTTCTTTGCGAACAAACCTCTGTAAATAAAGCGCTGCAGTAATCGCACCACCAAAAGGCGTTGAAGCGCAGTTAGTCATATCGGCAATGGTACTTTTAAATAAGTCGGTATAAGGTTGATAAAGCGGCATACGCCAAACGGGATCACTGATTTTACCGCCCGCGTTGGTTATACCCGTTGCAATGTCATCACAGGTTGAAAAAAAACCGGGTAACTCTGTCCCTAAAGCAACTCGCATGGCGCCTGTTAGTGTCGCAAAGTCGATGATTAACTCGGGCGACTCTTGATCTGCTTCGGTTAACGCATCACATAAAACTAAGCGACCTTCAGCATCAGTATTATCTATTTCTACTGTTAGGCCGCTACGTGTCGTTAGCACATCGCCGGGGCGCATGGCATTGTTTGATACCGCATTTTCAACGGCAGGAATTAACACTCTTAAATTAATAGGTAAATTATGCGACATAATTAAGTGGGCTAGACCCAGTACATGCGCTGAGCCACCCATGTCTTTTTTCATATTGCGCATGCCAGCGGAAGGCTTTAGATCTAATCCGCCGCTGTCAAAGCATACGCCTTTACCGACTAAGGTTATTTTTGGATGATTTTTGCTACCCCAAGATAAATCAATTAGGCGTGGTTGGTGAATACTGGCGCGCCCAACAGCATGAATAGTAGGGTAGTTTTCAGTTAATAAATCATCACCGATAATTTGTTTGAGTTTACCACCAAAGTTATCAGCAAGTGCTTGTGTACTTTTGGCCAAATTTTTTGGCATCATATCAGCAGCAGGCGTATTGATTAAATCACGTACTAAAGCGGTTGCCTCAGCATATTTAATAGCGCTATCCACTAGCGTTTGATTATTAACAGCTAATACAGGCAAAGACTCCTTATTCAGGTTTGTAGTCACATAACGGGTGTAGGTATACGCGCCAATTAACCAGGCAAAGCAAATAGCTTGGTGGTGCTGAGCTTCTGCATGTAGTAAATATTGCCCTGTAGGAAGTTTTTTAATCAAATCGCCACAAGCAAAAAAGTGACTAGCATCATCAACAATAAAAACCGCCTGCGCTAATTCACCTTGCTCATTAGGGATCAGTGCTAAATCGTTACCGGAAAAGTTTATTTGTTTAAGCCAGTTTTGGCTAAATTTTGTTTGTTTTGATAACCAAGACTCGAAAGGTTGTTTTTGTTCAAAGATAAAAAGCGGGATACCTTGGTTTTGTGCAGTTAATAACGTCTTCATTTGATTCCTTGGGATTAATTGCATAGATTTGCTAATCATATTCTAACCTCATTCAATTGTATAATATAAAGCGTTGCCGTAACTTATGTTGACTATTTTATTAACGTTTGTAATTAAAGTTCAATATCGGCTTAAGTGAGTTTCTGGTATGATCTGCGCTAGTCAAAATACTCTAACACTAAACCTAGCACTAAAACCGGAACTGTAAATTCATGTCAGCCATTGCCGAACAAATCGCTCAAGAACTTAACGTCAAAACTAATCAAATCAATATTGCCATCACATTATTAGATGGTGGGGCTACGGTGCCATTTATTGCTCGATATAGAAAAGAGGCAACGCAAGGATTGGACGATAATCATTTGCGTCATTTAGCGCAGCGTTTAAGTTACTTACGTGATTTAGATGCTCGTCGTCAGGTCATATTAACGAGCATTAAACAACAAGATAAATTAACGACTGAGCTAGCGAAGCAAATTGCCAATGCCGATAACAAAACCCGTTTAGAAGATTTATATTTACCTTTTAAGCCCAAACGCCGTACCAAAGGGCAAATTGCTATCGAAGCAGGAATTGAACCACTGGCAACCAGTTTATTTAATCATTGGCAGCTTAAGCCAGAACAAGAAGCTTTATCGTACCTCAACAAATCGGCGGGTTTTGATGACGTTAAGAGCGTGTTAGATGGTGCAAGTTCTATTTTAGCGGAACGCCTTAGTGAAGATGCCAATTTACTACAAAAGCTGCGTAATCACATCTTAAAGCAGGCGCACTTAACAGCTAAGTTAGTTAAAGGGCAAGAGCAAGCAGCGATAAAATTTCGTGATTATTTTGATCACAGTGAAAAATTGAAAACGGTACCATCACATCGACTATTAGCGATGTTACGCGGAAGAAATGAAGGTTTTTTACAATTAAAAATTGATGTTGATCCAGGACAAGAAAAGACGAGTGTTTCGAGCGCAGAGCAAATCATCAGTGAACATTTAACCTTACGATGCTTTTCACAAGATAAGGCGCAAGCGGCGGCAAATTTTTTAATGAATACCGTGCGAATGGCGTGGAAAAGTAAGTTAAGTATTAGTTTAGGTAATGAGCTGTTAGGTCAACAACGTGAACAAGCAGAGCAGCAAGCAATTAAAGTATTTGCGACAAATCTCACCGATTTATTAATGGCGGCACCTGCAGGCCCAAAAGTTACTCTAGGTTTAGATCCCGGCTTACGTACTGGCTGTAAAATAGCCATTGTTGATAACACGGGTAAGTTATTACATACCACGACTATTTTTCCTCATGCACCGCAAAATCATTGGGATAAATCAGTACGCACCTTAGTTAATATTTGTCGGCAATATAAGGTAGAGCTAATTGCTATTGGTAACGGCACAGGTTCACGCGAAAGCGATAAGTTAGTCAGCGATGTTATTAGTGAATTTGAGCAGAAAAAAGTCAAAAAAATGATCGTTTCAGAAGCGGGTGCATCGGTTTATTCTGCCTCAGAATTTGCCGCGAATGAATTTCCCGATTTAGATGTATCACTACGTGGTGCGGTTTCTATTGCCAGGCGCTTGCAAGATCCATTGGCAGAGTTGGTGAAAATAGATCCAAAGGCCATTGGTGTCGGCCAATATCAACATGATGTTAGCCAGAGCCAATTAAGCCAAAGCCTTGATGATGTGGTAGAAGATTGTGTAAATGCGGTTGGGGTTGATCTTAATAGCGCGTCAGCAGCATTATTAACTCGTGTGGCGGGTTTAAATAAAACCATGGCCAATAATATTGTCCAGTTTCGGGATGAACAGGGTGCCTTTACTAATCGTAAACAGTTGAAAAAGGTGGCGCGTTTAGGGCCAAAAGCGTTTGAACAAGCCGCAGGGTTTCTACGTATTAGTGGTGGTGATAACCCTTTAGATCAATGTGCCGTGCATCCAGAAACTTATCCAATTGTTGAAAAAATTATTCAACAATTAAACCTTGATAGTGCAAGTTTATTAAATAATAACGAGCAATTAAAACAGGTAAACATTAGTGAATTAGTGACAGAGCAATTTGGTGAAGTGACGATAAAAGATATTATTAGTGAATTAGCTAAACCAAGTCGCGATCCAAGACCTGAATTTAAAACCGCTACTTTTGCTGACGGTATTAATAAAATGACTGATTTAACGGTTGGAATGATATTAGAAGGTGTTATTTCTAACGTCGCCAACTTTGGCGCCTTTGTTGATATTGGTGTGCATCAAGATGGTTTAGTGCATATCTCAGCAATCACAGATAAATTTATTAATGATCCTAGTGAGTTCGTCAAAGCAGGTGAAATTGTTAAAGTAAAAGTGGTAGAAGTGGATGTTGCCCGTAAACGTATCAGTTTAACTATGCGCCTTAATGATAGCGTTAGTGAGCAGGGTGCCAATTTTAAACCACAAGCGACAATTCAAAAGCAGCAAACTTCAAATGTTAAGTCACAAAAGTCTAACCAAAGAAAACAACATAAGCCAAAAGAGAAAAAAATTGATAATGCAGCGATGGGTAACGCCTTTGCAGATGCCTTTGCTAAGCTGAAAAAATAGTAGCAGTTCAATTTTAAAAATTAATTATCAAATAAGTTAAAAATCACTTGACGATACAAATGAGAATGATTATCATTACTTTATTGGTTGAGGCAAGTGAATGCTCTCTCAGGCGTTTTGACTAATAGCAAGGCTGGCAGCTTAGTGATTATGCTTCAGGACACATAATCACTAAGCTACTTCTTGTGTACAGATTCAATGTTTTTATTGAATCGAATCGATTAAAAACTTTTGATGCTTTAGCCAGTGATAGCCTTTTTAAAAGCTATAATCACTGGCTTTTTTTATGCTTAGATAAAACTGCATTAAGTATGTTATCTGGCTATCGAGTAAGTTATAACTAAAATTTGTACTGAATCAGTAACAGCCTATCAATAACAAAAATCATCACATCTTCTTTTAAATCTCTTAGGGTTTGTTGACCTTTTCGCGGTTAAATTATCGCTCGATAAAAAAACTTTTTAATCTGGCGAGTAGTGGTAGCTTAGCCATTCAGGATGAAGTTATTAATATAATACAGTTTTATTCAGTTTTTGAGTTTACTGTTCGATGAGCAAATAAATCTAAGTAAGATGCTCTATTGAGTCATAGGTTGGGATTGATGGAGACGTAGTTGGGTGATTTTAGCCAAGAGAAGAGTGCAGTAATTGAATGGATATAACGTTACGATAGAAAAATTATACATTTTAGTTAAAAAAAGGGAAGCCAAAGCTTCCCCATAAAAACCTCGGTTGGAGGCTAACTAACGCAAGGTAGTTATTTTTTAACTAAAAATGCGTACAACTAAAGTACGTAACGCATAGTTAGTTGACCATAGTTAGAATCCGCGCCTTTGCCAGCATTTGCGCTATCTAGTGAAAAATTACCTACTTCAACACCTACCGCTAATTGCTTCGTTAGGTTTTTGAATAAGTTAACACTCCATTGAGTACTTTCCATTTTAGAAATATCAGCTTTAGCATAACCATAAGCTACAGTACTTCTTAAATCTTCTGTCCAAAAATGACGATAGGTAGCAAGGTATGAAGTAGTTTCTTCTGCTTCTTCACCTTCTAAATCAAATGCGGAAACAACACCTACGTAACGACCAACATTACCGCCGTGTACTTGGAAACGAATATCATCTTTACCAAACGTCTTAATACGACCCGCAACAGAATAACCAACACCTGTTTCGGTATTACCTAATGTAGTATGTAATTGACGTCCAAGGCCGGCAACAGAAACATTACCCCAATCGCCTTTAAAGGTATACTTAGCAATCACGTCAGGCACATCATCGATGCTAGCGTCACCACCAAGCGTAAATGGATTTTCAAGTGATACTTGGAAGTTACCCATGGTATAACGTACTTGACCTTGACGAATAAACGCTAAGCCATTTGCCGGGCCGGCAAAATCTGCTGTTTCAGGAATGGCACTGGTGTTCATGAACGTTGTCCATGTTTGACCAACAGTAACATTTTTATATTTGATAAAAGCATGACGAATACGTGGATTAGCAGAGTTAGAAATAGTTTCAGTGCCACCGCCACCCCAGAAATCTAGTTCAATAAAGCCCATCACTTCGCCGTGAGTGTATTTCATGTTAAAACGAGTTTCATTGGCAAACAAACGAACTTGTGATTTGTCTTCAGTTAATGCAGTGGCTACACCTGCACCTAACCAAAAATCGCGGTAGCCAACATCACCATCTACATAGCGTGCATCTACTTTGATGTAACCACCAAAAGACACTTTATCTTCTTCAGATAACTTAATCTCGTAGCCAGCATTTGCCGCGCCTGTGGCGACAAGTATAGATGAAGCAAGTAATAATTTTTTAAATTTATTGTTAAACATGGATATTTCCCTTGTTGTTTGTATTTTTATTTGAACTTTTAATTTCATGTTTGCTAACTATCAAACTAAAGTTTGCTTAATCATATTAAGCGAGTACAAAAATGTAACAATCGGAAATAAGGATTAGCACTTAGTGCTTAGTCCTTTAGTCTTAGATAAAAAGTAAGTAAAGTACTAATGATTAAGTTGTAGAAATAGATAAGATTTTTACTAAATAAATGTGATAGATTTACTATTAGGTAAGTGTTTTAGAGAATTATATGTTTGCAAATTGGTTGTTAGTTAGCGTTAGTATTGGTTATATTGGCTTATTATTTCTTATTGCTTATTTAGGCGGGAAATACCGAAATAAACTCAAAACAAAACAGCAAACTATTATCTACGCATTATCTTTAGGGGTTTACTGTACTTCATGGGCATTTTTAGGCACAACCGCACAAGCCGCTAATAATTCTTTTACTTATATTTCGGTGTACTTAGCCCCTATATTATTATTTGTTTTCGCTTGGCCATTTATTCAGCGGATTATAAAAACCAGCTTACAACTTAAAATCACTTCCATTGCCGATTTACTGTCTGCCCGCTTTGGTAAATCTCAATCTTTAGCTATTGTCATTACGCTAGTGGCATTAATTGGCACAATGCCTTATATAGCACTGCAGTTAAAAGCGATTATTTATTCCTATCAAATTTTACAAGAAACACCTGATTTACCTATGTGGCAACTCGGCTTAATTGTCAGCGCAATATTAGCCGTTTTTACTATTATTTTTGGTGTTCGCACTATCGATATTACCGAGCGCCACCCAGGAGTAATGATAGCGATAGCTTTTGAGTCACTGGTAAAATTGATTGCTTTTTTATTGGTGGGTATATTTGTTTGCTTTGTTGTTTATGACTCCCCTGCAGATATTTGGCACCTATCAAAAGATTCTCTTTCATTAGAAGAACTATTTGATGTAAATAGTCTAATAGGGTTATTTGGTTTGCTGATTATTGGCATATCAGCATTTTTGTGTTTTCCAAGACAATTTCAAGTAATGTTTGTTGAGATTAAAGAGCAGAAAAATAGTAGCCTCGCTCGATGGGTGCTACCGTTATATTGTATTATTTTTGCTTTTTTTGCCGGACCATTAGGTTTAGCAGGTAAGATGAACTACGGCGACTCATTACCTGCTGATGCTTATGTATTATTTTTACCTGCCTACAACGGTCAATTGTGGTTGTCATTATTTGCTTTTTTAGGCGCAGTTTCAGCAGCAAGTTCTATGGTAATAGTTTCCACTATAGCCTTAAGTACTATGCTAAGTAATGAAATAGTATTTCCACTAATGTTTAGGTACTCTAATAAACAACACCATGACTTTAATCATTTTCAATCTCAACTTTTACTCATTCGTAAAGCCTTAGTATTATTCGTTATTTTTTTAAGTTATGGCCTATTGCTATTATCCCCACCTGACACATTATCATCATTAGGTGAAATTGCTTTTGGTGCAATTGCACAAATAGGTCCTGCCTTATTTGTCGCTTTCTATTGGCGAAGAGCAACCCTTTCGGGAGTACTTGCCGGCATAAGTAGCGGCTTTATCGTATGGTTCGTCTTTAATTTATTCCCCCAACTGGGAATATATAATCATCCGCTTGCTACAAGTGACTTACCTAAAACAACCGTAATCACGTCAATTGGGCTATTGATCAATATTATTATGCTTTGGTTAGTTTCTTTAGTGACACGACAAAGCATTCGTGAACAAATGCAAAGTAAGTTTTTCTATAAAACAAGAAAAAAAGCCCAATGGAGTTTACCTATTCAACCTAAGATAGACGTTATTGAATTAAAATTTTTAGTGGCTCGATTTATCGGCAAAGAAACAGCCGATGAATGTTTTAAACAATTTTATAGCTCCCATAATAGTAAAAATAACAAAGACATTAATGAAGCCGTGCTATTTCATGCTGAGAATACACTTGCTAGAGTATTAGGCTCAGCTTCAGCAAAATTAGTCACCTCACTTGCTGTTAATGGTCGAGGCATGGCTTTTGATCAAGTTGCTAAGTTAGTTGAAGATAACTCTAACCAACAGTTAGAATTTAGCAGAACAGTGCTACAAAGCGCTATCGAAAATGTTAGTGAAGGTATTTCAGTTATCGACAGTGCTTTGCAGCTAGTAGCCTGGAATCGACGATATTTAGATATTTTCAATTATCCTGATAATTTTATTTATATTGGCTGCCCTATCAGCCAGTTAATACATTTCAATTTAAGCCAGCAAGGTTATTTTGCCAAAGATATTGACTTACAAGTTAAAAAACGTATTGAGTATATTAAGAAAGGTAGTCGCCATAATTCTGAATATAAGCTGAAAAATGGTAAAACTATTCATATAGAAGGCAACCCTATTCCCGGTGGTGGTTTTGTCATGATTTTTTCAGACATCACTAAATATCGTCAAACAGAAAAAGTATTAAAAGAAGAGAATACCGATCTAGAATCTAGAGTACGCTATCGCACGGCAGAATTAGAACAAGCTAACAGGGAGCTAGCACAAGCAAATAATGAATTAGCTCAAGCACAAGCCAAAGCAGAGCAAGCACATGTAAAGAAAAGTCAGTACCTAAAAGCCTGTAGTCATGATTTACTACAACCGTTATCAGCGGCACGGTTATTTTCTTCCGCCATAACATTAAGCCCTAGGGTCAATAATGAAGAACGGGAACAAATAAAACAAATTGATAACTCTTTAGAGATTGCCAATAACTTATTACTTGATCTTAATGAAATAGCACGCATAGAAAGCGGTAATATTTCACCAACAATTGCCCCCGTTGAAATCAACTATTTATTCTCTATGTTAACCTCTGAATTCAATGCGTTAAAAACTGAATACAAGGTTGATTTTCATTTTAAAACGAGCAAGCTTTATATTGCTAGTGATATTACGTTACTCTCAAGAATAATCCAAAATTTTCTTAGTAATGCTTTTCGTTATGCACACCGCTTTGGTAATACGAAAAATAGCAAAGTATTATTAGGTTGCCGTAGACAAGGAAGCGAACTTTCAATTCAAGTTTTTGATAATGGCCCCGGTATTCCAGAAAGTAAGCAACAAGAAGTTTTTGAACAATTTACTCAACTAAACACTACAAACGCCATTGGTCCAAAAGGTCTTGGTTTAGGACTAAATATTGCTCAAAGCTTAGCAAATATCCTTAATCATAAAATTGATTTGAAATCACAAGTAAATCGCGGATGCTTATTCAGTGTCAATGTTCCCGTTTGCCTGCCACCTGTTATGCATAAGCAAGCTCCGCAACCAGCAAGCATGAGTTTACAAGGTGTCGGTGTACTATGCATTGATAATGAACAAGATATTTTATCGGGAATGACAGAGTTATTATCGGCCTGGCAATGTCATGTATTTACCGCGATAAATGCCCAACAAGCCAAAGAAATTTATGCTAATCATGAGGATGAGATAGATATTTTGTTAGTTGATTTTCAACTAACTGGACATCAAAGTGACAATGAACAGTTTTCCAGTAAGGCGTATGCGAACGAGAAACACCTGCCATTACATCCAACAGGAAAAACTAATGGTATAGAGTTGATTGGACAATTAAGAGCAATGAGTCACTATTCTCTGCCAGCAATACTCATTACAGCCACCACAGATAACAACTTAATGTCACTAGCCAAGCAAGCAGACATTGGCTATTTACGTAAAATAATAAAACCTATCGCTTTACGATCGTTAATGAGCGCATTATTAAGTAAAGAACTTGAGGATAACTATTCTCATAAAACCTAAACAGAACAGTTACCTCAAATGACTTACATTCAAGTATTTAAAATACATGCCTATGCAGATAACTCAGGATTGAACTATACTGTACATATAAACACACTGTATAGGTAGACATAGCCATGAATATGCCAGAAGCAAGCTTTTT